>CAVSYA010000001.1:0-35288 GCA_963731985.1 uncultured Actinomycetota bacterium
GGGGCTTCGTCCGAGTGGCCACCGACGTCCCTCCTACGCTGGACCGATGGGAGTCGCGTCAGGCTCCCGAGGATCCGTTTCGTGCATCACTCTCGTGCATCACTCTAGGAAAAATGATGCACGTGCCACTCGTCAGGAGTCACAGGACATGGCCAACCGCCTCGCCCACGCCACCAGCCCGTATTTGCTCCAACATGCGGAGAATCCGGTGGATTGGTGGGAGTGGGGGCCCCAAGCCTTCGAGGAAGCCAAGCGCCGCGATACACCAATCCTGCTCAGCGTCGGGTACGCCGCGTGCCACTGGTGCCACGTGATGGCGCACGAGTCCTTCGAGGACCCCGGCCTCGCGGCATCCGTGAACGAGCGCTTCGTGCCGGTCAAGGTCGACCGGGAGGAACGGCCGGACGTCGACGCGGTCTACATGCGGGCTACCCAGGCGATGACGGGCCAGGGGGGCTGGCCGATGACCTGCGCGCTGGACCACGACGGGAACCCCTTCTTCGCCGGCACCTACTTCCCCGACCGGCCGCGGCACGGGATGCCCTCCTTCGGGCAGGTGCTCGAGGCGCTCACCGAGGCGTGGACGGACCGGCGCGAGGAGGTCGGCGCGATCGGCGCCCGGGTCCGCGAGCACCTGCGGTCGCTCTCGGGTGACCTGGCCGGCCCCGCCGGGGCCCCCGTGGGCGAGGACGACCTGACCCGCGCCGTCGAGCTCCTCGCCGGCGACTTCGACAGCGACGCCGCCGGTTTCGGGACGGCGCCGAAGTTCCCCCCGTCGATGGTGCTGGAGTTCCTGCGCCGACACGCGTCCCGCACCGGCGACGACCGCGCGCGCCGGATGCACGACGCCACCTGCGACGCGATGGCCCGGGGCGGGATCTACGACCAGCTCGGCGGAGGGTTCGCGCGCTACTCGGTCGACCGCCGCTGGGTGGTCCCGCACTTTGAGAAGATGCTCTACGACAACGCCCAGCTGCTCGGCGTGTACGCCGCCTGGCCCACGCCGCTGGGGGAGCGGGTCGCGCGCGAGACGGCCGGCTTCCTGCTGCGTGAGCTGCGCACCGAGGAGGGCGGCTTCGCCTCCGCCCTGGACGCCGACTCCGAGGGCGCCGAGGGCAAGTTCTACGCCTGGACGCCGGCCCAGCTCGCGGAGGTGCTCGGCGAGGACGACGCCGTGTGGGCGGCGCAGGTCTTCGGCGTCACCGAGCGGGGCACGTTCGAGCACGGCGCCTCGGTGCTCCAGCGGCGTCAGGACCCCGAGGACCCGCTGCTCCCCGGGCGGGATGTCGCCCGCCTCGACGACGTCCGGTCGCGGCTGCTCGCCGCCCGGGAGCAGCGCGTACGCCCGCAGCGCGACGACAAGGTCGTGGCCGCCTGGAACGGCCTGGCGATCGACGGGCTCGTCCGGGCCGCCGTCCGGCTGGGGGAGCCAGCGTGGCTCGACGCCGCGACGGATGCGGCGCGGTTGCTCTGGCGGGTCCACGTCGAGCCCCGGGAGGACGGCTCGACCCGCCTGCTGCGCGTCTCGCGGGACGGCGTCGCGGGCCCGCACGCCGGGGTGCTGGAGGACTACGGGTGCGTCGCCGCCGGCTTCCTCGCCCTGGCCGAGGCGACCGCCGAGGAGGCCTGGCTCCTGCGCGCCGAGGCGCTGCTGGACGTCGCGCAGCGGCGGTTCACCGCCGAGGACGGTGGCTTCCACGACACGGCCGACGACGCCGAGGCCCTGCTGGCCCGCCCGCGCGACCCCGCCGACAACGCCTCGCCCTCGGGCGTCTCGGCCACGATCCACGCGCTGCTGGGGCACGCGGCGCTCACCGGATCGGGCCGGCACCGCGAGGTGGCCGAGCGGGCGCTGGCCGCCCTGGCGCCGCTGCAAGGGCAGGCCCCGCGGTTCGCCGGCTGGTCGCTGGCGGCGGCGGAGGCGCTGCTCGACGGACCCCGCGAGGTGGTCGTCGTCGCACCGGCCGGCGACCCGGACGGTGCCGCGATGGCGGCGCGGGCCCGCGACCTGCCCGGCGCCGTCGTCGTGGCGGTGACCCCGGAGCGGGCCGCCGCCTCGGACATCCCGCTGCTCGCTGCGCGGGACACGGTGGACGGCCGCGCGACGGCGTACGTCTGCCGCGGGATGGTCTGCGAGCGCCCCGTCGCCGACCTCGCGGACCTCGAGGACCTGCTGGCCCGCTGACGGGCCGGTCCCGGCCTCAGCGCAGCGAGTAGGTGGCCAGCGACACGCCGACGTAGTGCGCCGTGAAGGCGAGCACCGTGAAGCTGTGGAACAGCTCGTGGAAGCCGAACCACCGCGGCCACGGGTCCGGCCACTGCAGCCCGTAGACCACGCCGCCGAGGGTGTAGAGCAGGCCACCCGTGGCGACGAGCACGAGGCTGGCGATGCCGATGCCCAGGCCGACGTACTGCACCCCGGAGGCGAACTGCGGCAGGAACAGCACCGCGGCCCAGCCCAGCGCGATGTAGATCGGCACGTAGAGCCAGCGGGGGGCGTCCGTCCACAGCAGCCGGAAGGCGACGCCGAGCAGGGCACCGGTCCACACGGTCACCAGCAGCACCCGCTCGGCCGTGCCCGTGAGATAGATCAGCGTGAAGGGCGTGTAGGAGCCGGCGATCAACAGGAAGATGTTGGCGTGGTCGAAGCGCCGCAGGAAGGCCCAGGTGCGCGGCGACCAGGTGCCACGGTGGTAGATCGCGGAGACGGTGAACAGGACGAGCGCGGAGGCGATGAAGATCGCCGACCCGGCCTTGGTGACACCGGTGGGCGAGAGCGCGACGAGCACGATCCCGGCCGCCAGGGTGAACGGCACGAGGCCCAGGTGGAGCCAGCCGCGCAGGTGCGGCTTGAAGTCGTGGGCGACCTCGTGGACGAGGGTGCTGACCCGCTCGCCGGCCTCGGAGACGCCGTGGGCCGCGCGATGTCCGGCGTCGGCGATGCGCTCCCCAGCGTGCCGAGGCGGTCCCGCCATCGTGCCTCCATGCCCCCGACCCGGTGTGTCCGTCGCCGCCCACGATATCGGGCCGCCCGCCAGGACAGGAAAAGGGATCGGGGCAGCCCGCCCGCGCGCAGGGCCGTGCCTCGCTAGCATCAGGGGGTGGCGGACTGGAAGAGCGGCGTGCGCCGGGTGCTCTACCCGGCGTACGAGGCGCGGATGCTGCGCCGGCTGCCCCGGGACCGCCTCCCCCAGCACGTCGGCGTGATGCTGGACGGCAACCGTCGCTGGGCCCGCGCGGTCGGCAAGGACACCGCCCACGGGCACCGCGCCGGCGCCGCCAACATCGAGCCGCTGCTCGGCTGGTGCGAGGACGCGGGGATCGAGGTCGTGACGCTGTGGCTGCTCTCGACCGACAACCTTCACCGCCCGGCGCGCGAGCTGGCGCCCCTGCTCGGAATCATCGAGGGGGCGGTCGACTCGCTTGCGGACATGCAGCGCTGGCGGCTGCATCCCGTCGGGGCGCTCGACCTTCTGCCCGCGGCCACCACCGAGCGGCTCAAGGCGGCCCAGGAGGCCACGCGCGAGGTCGACGGGATGCTGGTCAACGTGGCCGTGGGCTACGGCGGTCGCCAGGAGATCGCGGACGCCGTTCGCTCGCTGCTCAACCAGCACGCGGTCCTGGGCACCAGCCTGGAGCAGCTGGCGCAGAGCCTCGAGGTGGAGCACATCTCGGAGCACCTCTACACCCGCGGGCAGCCCGATCCGGACCTGGTCATCCGCACGTCGGGGGAGCAGCGTCTCGGTGGCTTCCTGCTGTGGCAGAGCGCGCGCAGCGAGTACTACTTCTGCGAGGCCCTGTGGCCCGACTTCCGGCGGGTCGACTTCCTCCGCGCCCTGCGTGCCTACGCCCAGCGTGACCGTCGCTTCGGCGGCTGACGCCGTTCACCGCGGCTTCACCGCGAGGTCGGGCGTGTCGCACGGTCCGGCGGCCCGCCGCGCGTAGCGTCGGTGCCAGCGGCGGGCGGGGAAGCCCGCCGTACCAGGAGGATCCTTCGTGGACGTTCACGATCGCACCGCGAGCCGACGGGGGAGTCCTCCCGTCGTCCCGCACCGGCGCCGGCTCGCCGGCCCCGGGGGCGCCTCCCGGTCCGCCTGCACCACCGACTGACGCCGGGGCGAGGGTGCGCGCGCCGGCCGGAGTGGAGGGGATGAGCGTGAACCAGCCGGCCACCGCAAGCGCGTCCGTGAGGCACCCGGCGCCGACCGCACCGCCGGGAGACACACGCACCTACGTGCTCGACACCAGCGTGCTGCTCGCCGACCCGGGCGCGCTGTCGCGCTTCGACGAACACGAGGTCGTGCTGCCGGTCGTGGTCATCACCGAGCTGGAAGGCAAGCGGCACCACCCCGAGCTGGGGTACTTCGCGCGTAGTGCCCTGCGCATGCTGGACGAGCTGCGGGTCGTGCACGGCCGGCTCGACCGGGCCGTCCCGGTCAACGAGATCGGAGGGTCGCTGCGGGTCGAGCTGAACCACACCGACGCCCAGGTGCTGCCGTCGGGATTCCGCCTCGGCGACAACGACACCCGGATCCTCGCCGTCGCGCGGAACCTCGCCGACGAGGGTCACCGCGTCACCCTGGTCTCCAAGGACCTGCCGATGCGGATCAAGGCGTCCTCGGTCGGGCTCGAGGCCGAGGAGTACCGCGCCGAGGGTGTGCGGGAGTCCGACAGCGTCTACACCGGCATGGCCGAGCTCGACGTCCCCGGCGGCCAGGTCGACGAGCTGTACGCCGACGGCACTCTCGACCTCGACGAGGCCCGCGACCTGCCGTGCCACACCGGCCTGGTGCTGGTCTCGGAGCGGGGCACCGCGCTGGGCCGCGTGGGCCCCGACAAGCGGGTGCACCTGGTGCGCGGCGACCGGGAGGCGTTCGGGATCCACGGGCGCTCGGCGGAGCAGCGGGTCGCCCTGGAGATGTTGCTCGACCCCGAGGTCGGCATCGTCTCGCTCGGGGGCCGCGCCGGGACGGGCAAGTCGGCCATGGCCCTGTGCGCGGGGCTCGAGGCGGTGCTCGAGCGCGGCGCCCACCACCGCGTGGTGGTCTTCCGGCCGCTGTATGCGGTGGGGGGACAGGAGCTCGGCTACCTGCCCGGCTCGGAGTCGGAGAAGATGTCGCCCTGGGCCCAGGCGGTCTTCGACACGCTGGGCGCCATCACCAGCCGCGGCATGATCGAGGAGGTGCTGGAGCGAGGAATGCTCGAGGTGCAGCCGCTGACCCACATCCGGGGTCGCTCGCTGCACGACGCGTTCGTGATCGTCGACGAGGCCCAGTCGCTGGAGCGCAACGTGCTGCTGACCGTGCTCAGCCGGATCGGCGCGAACTCCAAGGTGGTGCTCACCCACGACGTCGCCCAGCGCGACAACCTGCGGGTCGGGCGGCACGACGGCGTGGTCGCCGTGGTCGACAGGCTGAAGGGCCACCCGCTGTTCGCCCACGTCACCCTGACCCGCTCGGAGCGGTCCCCGATCGCGGCGCTGGTGACCGAGATGCTGGAGCACGCGACCCCCTGACGGCGGTGTGATCCGGTCGACACATGGCACACGCCACAAGAGATTGCGCTTTCATTCACAAAGTCGAGAGGGTGGAGACATCCACCCGCAGTCCATCGTTGTGAGTTGTTTGTGCCGATCCGTTTCCCTGACCGCCCCCAGCACCGCATCGACACC
Source organism: uncultured Actinomycetota bacterium (assembly GCA_963731985.1). GTDB lineage: Bacteria > Actinomycetota > Actinomycetes > Propionibacteriales > Nocardioidaceae > Nocardioides. Next base: position 5,672 of record CAVSYA010000001.1, read on the forward strand.
CCAGCAGACACCCCGGCAGACACCCCCGCAGACAGCCCGGCCCCCCGCCGGCGCAGCGTGCGTCGCATGATGACCCACGGGCTGGTGGCCGCTACGGCCGTCGCCGTGGCCGGCGTGAGCCTGGGCCCGGTCCTCACCTCCGGGGACGACGCGGCCAGCGACCGCGACGGCGCGAAGGCCGCGAGCGCCGGCCAGGCGCTGAACCAGGTCGCCTCGGACGAGCAGCTCCGGGAGCGCCTGACCGACCGCTCGTCCTCGGCCTCGCGGTCCGACCGCCGTTCTGCGCGGGAGCCCGCCAAGGCGGCTGCCCTGGCGCCGCGGAAGGCCCGGGCCGTCACGCAGAGCGTGAACGTGGCCGACCAGGACCCCAAGAGCGTCGCGAGGTCGCTGATGGGTGAGTTCGGCTTCTCCTCCAGCGAGTTCTCCTGCCTCGAGTCGCTCTGGGAGAAGGAGTCCGGCTGGAGCGCGACCGCCGCCAACCCGACGTCGTCCGCGTACGGCATCCCGCAGGCGCTGCCCGGGTCCAAGATGGCCTCCGCCGGCTCGGACTGGCAGCGCAACCCCGCCACGCAGATCCGCTGGGGCCTCGGCTACATCCAGGACCGGTACAGCAGCCCCTGCGCCGCCTGGTCGCACAGCCAGGCCAACAACTGGTACTGAGCCGACCCGAGGGACTGAGCCGACCGGTGGCTAGGCGACCGGGGGCTAGGCGACCGGGGGGCCGGTCATCGAGGCCACGTCCAGCGCCTCGTCCAGCTGCTCCTCGGTGAGGTCGCCGCGCTCGATGTAGCCCATCTCCAGCACCTGCTCGCGGATGGTGCGGCCGGCGGCCAGCGCGCCCTTCGCGACCTTGGCCGCCTGCTCATACCCGATGTAGGAGTTCAGCGGCGTCACGACCGACGGCGAGGACTCGGCGAAGGTGCGCATCCTCTCCGTCTCGGGGGTGATCCCGTCCACGCAGCGCTCCGCCAGCACCCGGGACGACGCGCCCAGCAGTCGCACCGACTCCAGCACGTTGCGGGCGATCACCGGCATGGCGACGTTCAGCTCGAAGTTGCCGCTCGCCCCGGCGACGGTCACCGCGCCGTCGTTGCCGATGACCTGCGCGCAGACCATCAGCGTCGCCTCGGGCAGCACCGGGTTCACCTTGCCCGGCATGATGCTCGAACCCGGCTGGAGGTCGGGCAGGTGGATCTCGGCGAGTCCGGTCGTCGGACCCGACGACATCCAGCGCAGGTCGTTGCAGATCTTGGTCAGCCCCACGGCGTACGTCTTGAGCGTTCCCGACAGCTCGACGAGCGAGTCGCGGGTGCCTTGGGCCTCGAAGTGGTTGCGCGCCTCGGTGAAGGGCTGGCCCGTCCGCTCGCCGAGCGCCTCGATCACGCGCGCTGCGAAGCCGTCGGGGGTGTTGATGCCGGTGCCGACCGCCGTACCGCCCAGCGGCAGCTCGCGCACGCGGGGGAGCACGGCTTCCAGCCGCTCGGCCGCGTAGCGAACCGTCGCCGCGTACCCGGAGAACTCCTGGCCGAGCATCACGGGCGTCGCGTCCATCAGGTGGGTGCGGCCGGACTTCACGAGCGTGGCGAACTCCCGCGCCTTGCCCTCGAGCGAGGTGGCGAGCACGTCGAGGGCCGGCATCAGGTCGTCGACCACGGCCAGCGTCGCGGCCACGTGGATGGCCGTCGGGAAGGTGTCGTTGCTCGACTGGCTTGCGTTCACCTGGTCGTTGGGGTGCACGTCGACGCCGGCCCGCCCCGCCAGGGAGGCGATCACCTCGTTGGCGTTCATGTTCGAGCTCGTGCCCGAGCCGGTCTGGAAGACGTCGATCGGGAACGCGTCGTCGTGCTCGCCCTCGGCAACCGCGCCGGCAGCCCGCTCGATGGCCCGCGCCTGCTCGCCCCCCAGCACGCTCAGCGCGCCGTTGGCCGTGGCCGCCGCCGCCTTCACGTGGCCGATGGCGTGGATCAGCGCGGGCTCGATCGGCGTGCCGCTGATCGGGAAGTTCTCGACGGCGCGCTGGGTCTGTGCCTGCCACAGCGCATCGACGGGGACCTCGACCTCGCCCATGCTGTCGTGCTCGATCCGGACCTCGCCGCGGGGCTCCCCGTCGGACTCGTTGTGGGCGCTCATGCCGCCGACCGTATCGGCCGCATCGGGGACAGCACTACCAGCCCATCGTGCCTGGCGAGCCCTTGAACGGCCCCGCCACCCACGGCACGATCCAGCCGCCGTAGAAGCCCCCCGGCTGGGGCCGCACCTCGACGCCGTCGACCAGGCAGCGGTCCAGCGCGGCCGGGTAGAGGGCGATGTGGTCCACGAGGGCGGCGAAGGCCCCCGTCGGCTGCGGGTAGGTCCACGCCGCCTGCCGGGCGACCTTCCGCCCGGGCGGGTCGCCGCCGACCAGGTCGAAGTAGCTGGCGCGACCCTTCCACTCGCAGAACGAGGCTCCGCTCGCCACCCGGAGTGCACCCTCGACGAAGTCCGCTGCCGGCAGGTAGTAGGTGGGCGGGTGGCTCGTCTCCAGGGCCACGTACGGCGCGGTGGTGCGCGCGATCGTCGCGCCGCCGAGCACCACCTCGACGGTCTCGCGGGTGCGCTCCAGGGCCGGTGGACGCGGGAAGTCCCAGACCGAGCGCTGGCCGGGTCCGACGGGGTCGCGACGGGGTGGATACACGCCGTCGAATCTAGCGCGACCTTCCCCGCAAGTGGGGAAGTCGCTGCCCTGGTCGTCGGAGCGACCGCAGACCGGAGGAGTGGAGGGCAGGATCGGCGTTCACGATCGGTCGGGCTGGTTCCTAGGCTGTCGGCATGGACCCATCACCAGCAGGGGAATCGTCGAACGAGCCCGGCGACGCGGCGCGCCTGCGCGTCTCCGATGCCGACCGACAGCGGGTCGCCGACCTGCTGCGCGAGGCAGCCGCGGAGGGGCGCCTCGATCTCGAGGAGCTCGAGGAGCGGCTCGAGCGCGCGTACGCCGCCAAGGTGGCCGCCGACCTCGTCCCGCTCGTGGCCGACCTGCCCGCGGGGCTGCCCTCGGCGAGGACCGCGCCGGCCCCGCACCCACCCGGCGGCGGCCTGGCCCGCCACGGCACCAGCATCGCCATCATGAGCGGCTGCGACCGCCGCGGACCGTGGGAGATCGAGCCCACCCACACGGCCGCGGTGTTCATGGGCGGCGCCGACATCGACCTGCGGGAGGCCGTCTTCCTGGCGCCGGAGACGGTGATCACCGCCGTCGCGGTGATGGGCGGCATCGACGTGGTCGTCGGCCCGGACGTCCGGGTGGCGGTCGAGGGCGTCGGCATCATGGGCGCGTTCGACGAGATGCAGCCGAAGGTGGCCGCCGAGCTGCGCGACGACTCGCCGCTGGTCCGGGTGCGCGGCGCGGCGACCATGGGCGCCGTCGAGGTGCACCGCAAGGGCGCCCCGGCCTGACGCGGTCGACCGGGGCGGCCGGCGCGTCAGCCTGCGCCAGCCCGCCCCAAGTGGTGAGTCGGTCAGCCCTCGGGAACGGCGTGCACCTCGTTCTGCTGGTCGGCGGCCCGCTCGGCGTCGGCCTTCCCCTGCGGGTTCGCCAGGCCGGGGATGTGGCCGCCCTTCGCCGGGTCGACGGTGAGGTTCTCGCCGGTCTCGGGGTCGAAGAGGTGCACCATCCGGGTGTCCACCCAGATCTCGGCGTCGTCGCCCTCGCTGACCGTGCTGGCGCCGTCCAGGGAGACGACCAGCTGGGAGCGCACCGACTCGCCGTCCAGGTCCCGCTCCAGCTGGGCGAGCTGGTCGATCACCTCGTCGTCGGGATCGAAGGGGATGTAGGCGTAGGCCTCGTTGCCCAGCCACTCGACGACATCGACGGTGGCGTGGAAGGTGGCGCCCTTCGACCGCTTGGACTCGTCGATGACCGCGGCGTCCTCGAAGTGCTCCGGCCGGATACCGGCGATGAGCAGCTTGCCCTCGGGTGCTTTCTGGGCCCGGCCGCTCGGGAGCTCGATGGTGCCGATCGGCAGCTCGAGCGTGTCGCCCTTGCGACGGGCAGGCAGGAAGTTCATCGGCGGTGAGCCGATGAAGCCGGCGACGAACAGGTTGCCCGGGTTGGTGTAGAGCTCGCGCGGCGACGCGAGCTGCTGCAGCACGCCCCGCATCAGGACCGCCACCCGGTCGCCCAGCGTCATCGCCTCGATCTGGTCGTGCGTGACGTAGACCGTGGTGATCCCCAGGCGCTTCTGCAGCCGCGCGATCTCCGTGCGCATCTGCCCGCGCAGCTTGGCGTCGAGGTTCGACAGGGGCTCGTCGAAGAGGAACGCGTCGGCGTCGCGCACGATGGCCCGGCCCATGGCGACGCGCTGACGCTGGCCACCGGAGAGGAGGCCGGGCTTGCGCTGGAGGTGCTCGTCGAGCTCGAGGGTCTTGGACGCCTTGCGGACCTTCTCCTCGACCTCCGAGTCCGGTGCGTTGGCCAGCCGGAGCGGGAACGCGATGTTCTCGTAGACGCTCAGGTGCGGGTAGAGCGCGTAGTTCTGGAAGACCATGGCGAGGTTGCGATCGCGCGGCGCCAGGTCGTTGACCTTCCTCTCGCCGATCATCATGTTGCCCTCGGTGATGTCCTCCAGGCCGACGATCATGCGCAGCAGCGTCGACTTGCCGCAGCCAGAGGGTCCGACGAGGATCACGAACTCGCCGTCCGCTACGTCGATCGAGACGTCGTTCACGGCCGGAAAGCCGTCGCCGTACTTCTTGACGATGTTCTGCATGCTGATGGCAGCCATGGCGGAATCAACCCTTCACTGCGCCGGACGTCAGTCCGGAGACGATCTTGCGCTGGAACAGCAGGACGATGATGATGATCGGGATGGTGACGACCACCGAGGCGGTCGCCAGCTGCCCGAACGGTGGGTTGAACGGGTCGGGTCCCACGAAGTAGGACAGTTGCGCCGGCACCGTTCGCGCCCGGGTGGTCGAGGTGAGCGAGATCGCGAGCACGAACTCGTTCCACGCGAAGAAGAAGGTCAGGATCGCGGCCGTGAAGACGCCGGGCGCCGCCAGCGGCACGATGACCTTGCGGAACGCCTGCCACGACGTCGCGCCGTCGACCTGGGCCGCCTGCTCCATCTCCCAGGGGATCTCCCGGAAGAAGGCTGACAGCGTCCAGATCGCGAGCGGCAGCGTGAACGTCATGTAGGGGATGATCAGCCCGGGCCAGGTGTTGAACAGGCCGAGGGTGCGCCACATGTCGAACAACGGGCCGACCAACGAGACGACGGGGAACATCGCGATGGCCAGGGCCATCGAGAGCACCACGCGCTTGCCCCGGAACTCCAAGCGGGCGATCGCGTACGCCGCCAGGGTGGCGAAGACGACGGCGAGCCCGGTGGAGATGAGCGCGATGCCGAAGGAGTTGCGCAGGGCCGCGAGGAAGTCCGGGTTGGTCAGGATGTCGCTGTAGTTCTGCAGGGTGGGGTCCTTGGGCAGGAACTGCGCGCTGCCCGAGGCGGTCTCGTCGACCGACTTGAAGGACAGCGAGATGATCCAGACGACCGGGAGGAGGCACCACACGAGGATCAGCACGAAGCCGATCCAGGTGCCGGCGGCGGTCCGCTTGTCGTTCATCAGCCCTCACCCCTTGCCTGGGCCAGGTCGACCCGGAACAGCTTCACGATCAGCCAGGCGATCAGCAGCACGCTCGCGAAGAGCAGCACCGAGAGCGCCGAGCCCAGTCCGAGTTGGACCTGCTCGACGACCTGACGGTAGGTCAGGAACGACGTCGACTCGGTATCCTGCGCGCCCTTCGTCATCACGAAGATGTTGTCGAAGATGCGATAGGCGTCCAGGGCCCGAAACAGGACCGCGACCATGATGGCGGCGCGCATGTTCGGGAGGATCACCTTGTACAGCCGTTGCCACCAGGTCGCCCCGTCGACCTTGGCCGCCTCGAGCATGTCTTCGGAGACCTGCGACAGCCCGGCGAGCAGCAGCAGCGCCATGAAGGGCGTCGTCTTCCAGATCTCGGAGACCATGATCGCCGTCATGGCTGGCCAGTGGGCTCCGAACCAGTTGAAGTCGTCCCCGAAGAACGGCAGCCACCCGTTGACGAACCCGTTGTTCAGGCTGAACGCGAACTGCCAGGCGAAGGCCGAGACGACCGTGATGATCCCGTAGGGGATCAGGATCGAGGTGCGGATCGCCCCCCGCGCGAAGATCACCCGGTGCATCACCATGGCGAAGGCGAAGCCGATCACCAGCTCCACGGCCACCGTGACCACCATGATCAGCACGGTGTTCCAGGTGTCCCGCCAGAAGAGCGAGTCGGTGAGGATCGTGGCGTAGTTGCTCAGGCCCACGAACTCCCGGTCGTCCGGAGCGGTCAGCCGATACTGGAACATCGACAGGTAGAGCGCCCGGATCATCGGATAGGCCGTGACCACCAGCATGAAGATCACGGCCGGCGCGACCAGCCGCATGCCGAGCCGGTTCTCGGCGCGGGTGCGGTCGCTGTCGGGTGCCTCCGGTTCCTCCTTGCGGGTCCGGCCCTTCTTCTCGGGGGCGACAGTGGTGCTCACAGCAGGCTCCTTCCTTGGAGCACGTCCTCGATGAAGGTGGCGGACTGCTCGGGCGTCTGCTCGTCGACGGACGACGGCGGGTGCCACGTGCTCTGGATGCTGCCCGAGATGTCGCTCCAGTAGGGCGAGAGCGTGCGCGGCGCGGCGTCCTGCAGCGACTGCTGGAACAGCTCGAGAAGCGGCGGCGGGAAGAGCTCCTGGACCTTCGGCTGGTCATAGCCTGCGGGACTGGAGGGCATGTTGCCGGTCAGCTCGGCGTTGAGGGCCTGGCTGTCCGGACTGGTCATGCACTCGAGGGCCTTGATGGCGAGCTCCTGCCGGCCGGAGTAGGCGCTGACGGCGATCGCGATGCCGCCGTACGGCGGGCGGGACACCTCGCCCTCGACGGTCCGCGGATAGCGCGCGTAGCCGATGTCGCCGCCCAGATGGTCGTCGCCGTAGTTGCCCCAGATGAAGGTCCAGTTGACCATGAAGGACCCGCTGTCCCCCTCGAACGTCGCGGCGGCCGTGCCCTCGTTGGAGACCGACAGGTCGCTGGGCGCCGCCGGCGACTCCGCCAGCGTGGTGATCACCTCGGCGGCATCCTGTCCGGCGGGCGACGCGATGTCGATCTCCGCGTCGGCGCCGGCCTCGGTGTTGGAGGCGATGTCACCGCCGGCGCCCGCGATGAGCGCGTTGATCCACACCGAGTAGCCCTCGTACTTGTTGGCCTGCACGCCGATCTGACCGCCGTTCTCGGCGGCGGCCTGGATGATCTGGTCCCAGGTGACGGGCTGGTCCATGTCGATGCCCGCCTTGTCCACGAACGACTTGCGATACCACAGCACCTGGGTGTTCGACCAGAACGGGGCCACGACCAGCTGGTCCTCCCACGTGGCCGCCTCGACCGCGCTGTCGAAGGCCTGCTCGGAGAACTGCTGCTGCAGGTCCTCCGGGATCTCGGCGAGGTAGCCGGCGTTGGCGAACTCGGCCGTGAAGGGTGGGTCCAGGCTCATCAGGTCGATGGCGGGGTCCTCCGCGGCGAGGCGCCGAGCCAGCTGGATGCGCTGCTGGCCGGCGTCCTGCGGAAGCACCTGCGTGCTGATCCCGTACTCATCCGTGCTGCAGGCCTCCGCCACGGCGTCCTGACCGCCGGCGTCGGGGTTGATGTACCAGATCAGCTCCGGCTTGCCCTCGCTGCCCGAACATGCGGCCAGCAGGCCGCACGCCATGGCCGCCGCTGCCAGACCGCCGGTGAGTCGTCGCCGCCGAGCGTGAGCTCCGACAGGCATGGGCGCCCCTTTCCCTCCGTCCGTGTGGTGCAGGTCACTGCTTACTCCCATCGGCATGGCGCTGTAAAGACCCTCGGGCCGATCGGCAGTGGAAACCGCAGGTCGGCAGGGCCTGGGCTCGCGCTCGCCGCTATGTGAGCGGAGTCACTTCTACAACGGATCGCCCGCACTACCCCGGTGGAAGGAAGTCAGAGTCATGGCCATCACTGCAAGAAGGCGCAGCGGTGTATCCAGGCACCGACATCCGCGGTCCCGGGCATCGACATGGACATCGAGGACGGCGAGTTCATGGTGCTCGTCGGTCCGTCCGGGTGCGGGAAGTCCACCACGTTGCGGATGCTCGCGGGCCTCGAGGAGGTCACGGACGGGGAGATCTGGATCGGCGACCGCGAGGTCACCCATGTGCCGCCGAAGGGCCGGGACATCGCGATGTGTTCCAGAACTACGCGCTCTACCCGCACATGACCGTGCGGACAACATGGGCTTCGCGCTGAAGATGGCGAAGATCCCTCCGGACGACCGGAGGTAAAGACCCCTCGGGCGCGAGTCGGGCAGTGGAAACCGCAGGTCGGGCAAGGCCTGGGCGCGCGCTCGCCGCTAGTGTGATCGGAGTCACTTCGGCAACGGCTCGCCCGGCACGTACCGCCGGTGGGACGGCGAGTTCATGGTGCTCGTCGGTCCGTCCGGGTGCGGGAAGTCCACCACGTTGCGGATGCTCGCGGGCCTCGAGGAGGTCACGGACGGGGAGATCTGGATCGGCGACCGCGAGGTCACCCACGTGCCGCCGAAGGGCCGGGACATCGCGATGGTGTTCCAGAACTGCGCGCTCTACCCGCACATGAGCGTGGCGGACAACATGGGCTTCGCGCTGAAGATGGCGAAGAGCCCCCCGAACGACCGGAAGCGTCACCCACGACCAGGTCGAGGCGATGACGATGGGCGACCGGGTCGCGGTGCTGAAGGACGGTTACCTCCAACAGGTCGCCTCGCCGCTGGAGCTCTACGACAACCCGGCCAACCTCTTCGGGGCCGGCTTCATCGGCAGCCCGCAGATGAACCTCATCGACGCGCAGCCTGCGGACGGGCGGGTGCTCGTGGGTGACTACCAGGTGCCGATCGATCGCGAGGCCTCGGCCAGGATCAACGGCGACGCCACCGTGGGGGTGCGGCCCGAGGCCTGGCGGGTCGTCAGCGACGGCGGGGACTCGCTCACCCTCAAGGTCAGCCTGGTCGAGGACCTCGGCGCGAACGGATACGTGCACGGGGACTCGAGGAGGCACGCAAGCCGGTGGTGGTGCGCACCGCCGGGCGCTAGGGCATCCGCCGGGGCGAGAGCATCCACGTGGCCGTCGAGCCCGAGAAGGTGCACGTGTTCGACACCCACACGGGGGAGCGGCTCAGCAGCACCAAGTGGGGTGACGCGGTTGCGGGGACCGCGCCCGGCCCCCTCAGCCGGTCGCGGTCGCCCGGTCCGCGGTGCGCCGCACCACGTCCACGATCGTGCCGTACAGCTGCCGGGGCACGTCGTGACCCATGCCCTCGACGAGCAGCAGCTCGGCGCCGGGTATGGCCTGCGCGGTGGCCCGGCCTCCCGAGACGTGGACCATCCGGTCGGCCAGCCCGTGCACGACGGCGGTCGGGGCCCGGACGCCGCGCAGCCCGGGCTCGCGGTTGGGCTGGCTCAGGATCGCGAGCATCTGCCGCTTGATGCCTCCCGCGGACCAGCCGCGGTCCCAGGTCGCCTCGGCTTGGGCGCGCACGTCCGCCTCCGGCTTGGGGTAGTCGGGCGACCCGATCAGGTGCCAGAGCGCCGTGGAGCCCTCGACATACCCCTCGCGGCCGCCCGGGCGACCCAGCATGCCGGGCAGCAGCCGCGGGTGCAGCCAGCCGACGGTGCGCCGCCCGGTCGTCGACATGATCGAGACCAGCGACCGCACCCGGTCGGGATGCTCGACGGCGAGGACCTGGACGATCATGCCGCCCATCGAGACCCCCGCGACATGAGCGCTGGCCAGGCCGAGGTGGTCGAGCAGCCCGACCGCGTCGTCGGCCATGTCGGGGAGCCGGTACGGCGCCCGGACCCGCTGGCCCAGGAAGGCCCGCGTCAGCGTGCCGCGGGTGACCTGGTGGCGGATGCGCGAGGAGCGCCCGGTGTCGCGGTTGTCGAAGCGGATCACGTAGAAGCCGCTCGCGGCGAGCAGGCGGCACAGCTGCGGGTCCCACCACGTCATCGGTCCGCCGAGGCCCATGACCAGCAGCAGCGGCTCGCCGCCCGGGTCGCCGAAGGTCTGGTAGCACAGCTCGACCCGCCGGCTGACCGGCGCGAACAGCTCCTCCGAGACCGCCACGTCGGCCGCGGCGCGGCTCAGCTCGGCGGGGACGGGCAGCACGTCGTGCGGGGCCCAGGCCTCCTCGGGGGATCCAGGGTCTGCTGGCGCGTCGGCGCGCGCGTCCGGAGAGGCCGCCTCTGGCTCTCCCGGGCGGGCTGTGGGGCAGCGGGAGTTGGTGGTCACGGGACCCAGTGAACACGCTGGGACCGAGAATTCCCGGCTGTTGCGAACAAAATCACTCGCGTTGGTTACCGTCGTAGGTGTGACCGCCGATGCGAACCCGACCCTGGCGTCGTTCCTCCTGGGCGAGGGATTTCGGCGCCCGGCGGTCGCGGCTGCGATCCGGGAGGGTTCCGTGGTAACAGAGGGCGCCCGCGCCGCCGTGCGGCTGGCCGAGCGACGGCTGCGCAAGGGGTCGGTCTGGGCGGAGCCGGCGCTCCCGCGCAACGTCGATCCCGTGATGCTCGTGCCGGGCTTCCTGGCCGGCGACGCGACGTTGGCGCTGATGGCCCGTGAGCTGCGCGGCCAGGGGCTGCGCACCTACCGATCCCACATCTCGTGCAACGTGGGCTGCGTCCTGGACCAGGCCGCGGGTCTCGAGCGCCGGCTGGAACGGATCGCGCTGCGCCGGGAGACCCGGGTCCAGATCGTCGGTCACAGCCTGGGCGGGTTGCTGGCGCGCGGGCTCGCTGTCCGGCGGCCGGATCTGATCTCCAACGTCGTGACCCTGGGCAGCCCGATGCTGGCGCCCGGTGCCCACCACCTCTCGCTGACGGTCGGGGTCGAGCTGCTCAACCGCCTCAGCCGGGCCGGTCTCTCCGGGCTGATGGCGGAGGGGTGCGTGCGCGGCGCCTGCGCCCGCACCTCCTTCGAGGAGAGCCGGTCGCCGCTGCCCGCCGGTGTGGGCTTCACGTCGATCTGGTCCCGGCGCGACGGCATCGTCGACTGGCGCTCCTGCCTGGACCCGCTGGCCCGGTCCGTGGAGGTCACCGCCTCGCACGTGGGGATGGCCGTGGACCCCCGCGTCCTCGACGTCGTGAGCGGCGCCGTGCGCCCCGCTCGTGGCCTTGGCTCAGCGGTCGAAGTCGATAGCGGAGTAGGCGCGTAGCTTCGAGAGGCGGTGCTCGGAGGTGATCGACCGGATCGTCCCCGACCGTGAGCGCATCACCAGCGAGTGGGTGGCGGCGCCGCCGGCGTAGTACCGCACGCCCCGCATCAGCTCACCGTCGGTGATGCCCGTCGCGACGAAGAAGCAGTCGTCCCCGGTCACGAGCTGGTCGGTGGTCAGGACGTGGTCCGGGTCGAGGTCGAGGCCGGCCTCCAGGGCCCTCTGGCGCTCGGCATCGTCGGTGGGGCGCAGCCGGCCCTGGATGATGCCGCCGAGGCACTTCATCGCGCAGGCGGCGATGATCCCCTCGGGCGTGCCGCCGACGCCGAGCAGCAGGTCGATGCCCGTGTCGGACCGGGCGGCGGTGATGGCGCCGGCGACGTCGCCGTCGGTGATGAACTTGATCCGGGCGCCCGCGTCGCGGATCTGGGCGGCGAGCTCCGCGTGGCGGGGCCGGTCCAGCAGCACGACGGTGACGTCCTCCGGCGTGGCGCCCTTGGCCTTCGCGACGAGGCGGATGTTCTCGGCGACCGGCAGGCGGATGTCGACCACGTCCGCTGCCTCGGGCCCGGTCGCGAGCTTGTCCATGTAGAACACCGAGGAGGGGTCATACATGGAGCCGCGGGGGGACACGGCCAGCACGGCGATGGCGTTGGCCATCCCCTTGGCGGTCAGGGTGGTCCCGTCGATCGGGTCGACGGCGACGTCGCAGTCGGGGCCGGTGCCGTCGCCGACGCGCTCGCCGTTGTAGAGCATCGGGGCGTTGTCCTTCTCGCCCTCGCCGATGACCACCACGCCGTTCATGCCGATGCTCGAGATCATCACACGCATCGCGTTCACGGCGACGTCGTCGGCCCCGTTCTTGTCGCCCTTGCCCACCCAGCGGCCGGCGGCCATCGCGGCTGCCTCGGTGACGCGCACCAGCTCGAGGGCGAGGTTGCGGTCCGGGGACTCGGAGCCCACGCGCAGCGGGTCGGCCCTCTCGGTCTGGGCGGCTGTCGGGTCGCTCATGCAGCGGATGCTAGCGGCTGGCGGAACGGGATCAGTAGCGACGGACCGCCGTCGCCTTCACGCTGAGCCAGACCTCGACGCCGGGCTCCAGGCCGAGCTCGGCCGTGGCTGCCGGGGTGACGTCCGCCAACAGCGTCTGCCCGCCGGGGTCCTCGCTCTCGCCACCTCCCCGGCCACCCTCGGCCGCACCCCCGGGGCCGTGGCACGCGGTGAGCAGGCGGACGGCGTCCCCGTGCGGCGCGAGGTGCACCAGCCGGCCCGACCAGCGCAGGCGCGCGGAGCCCGCGGGCTCGGCGCGGCTCACGGTGACGTCTCGCGGGCTGAAGGCGGTGAACCCCACCGCGCCGGGTTCCCGCAGTACGTTGAGACCGACGAGCCGGGCGACGTGCTCGGTGCGCGGCCGGGCCGACACCTCCCCCGGCGGGCCCTGCTGGGCGACGCGGCCGGCGTCCAGCACGACGACGTGGTCGGCCAGGGTCAGCGCGTCGAGCGCGTCGTGGGTGACCAGCAGGGTGACGCCGCGGTAGGCCGCGAGGTGTCGCGCGAGCTCGACGCGCAGCGCGGTGGCGACGCCGACGTCGAGGCCGGCGAACGGCTCGTCGAGCAGCAGCACCTCCGGGTCGGAGGCCAGCGCGCGGGCGATCGCGACGCGCTGGGCCTGCCCGCCCGAGAGGGCGCGCGGACGCCGCGCCGCCAGCTCGCCGACGCCCAGGCGTTCCAGCCAGGCCAGGGCGTGCGTCTCCGCCTCGCGACGCGACAGGCCGCGGGTGCGCAGGCCGAAGGCCACGTTGGCCAGGGCCGTGAGGTGCGGGAAGAGCGAGCGGTCCTGGAGGACGAAGCCGACCCGGCGCTGCTGCACCAGTCGTGGCGGGTGGACCCACGACGCCCCCCCGAGCCGCAGCTCCCCGTCGACCGGGACCAGCCCGGCCACGGCACGCAGCAGCGTGGTCTTGCCGGCGCCGTTGGGGCCGACGACCGCGACGACCTGACCGGGGGCGGCGGTGAGGGCCGCGTCGAGGCGGTCGCCGACCCGCACGTCGACGGCGAGCCCCGCCTCCGGGGCCGCGGGCGCGGTCACGGCGACCCGGGAGACGTGAGCCAGCGCCCGCGCAGGGCGGCCAGGATCGCCACGGAGACGACCAGCAGCACGAGGCTCAGCACCCGTGCGACGGCGGGGTCCCCCTGCAGCTGGGCGTAGATCAGCGACGGCATCGTCTGCGTGGTGCCGGGGTAGTTGCCGGCGAACGTGATGGTGGCGCCGAACTCACCCAGACTCCGGGCCCACGCCAGCACGCAGCCCGCGACGATGCCGGGCACCGCCAGCGGAAGCGTGACCCGGCGAAACGTCGTCCATCGGTCGGCGCCGAGCGTCGCGGCGACGTCGTCGTAGCCGTCGCCCGCGGCGCGCAGCGCGCCCTCGACGCTGATCACGTAGAAGGGCATCGCCACGAACGCGTGGGCCACGACCACGGCGAGGGTCGTGTAGGGGACCGTGATGCCGAAAGCCTCGCGCAAGGGGGCGCCGACGAGGCCGGTGCGGCCCAGCGCCGTGACCAGGGCGACGCCGGCGACCACCGGCGGCAGCACCAGCGGGACGGCGACCGCGGCCCGCAGCAGCGACCTGCCCGGGAAGTCGACGCGGGCGAGCAACCACGCCAAGGGCGTGCCCACGAGCACGCAGAGCCCGACCGTCGCCAGCGACGTCAGCAGCGTGAGAGCCAGCGCATCGATCACGGCGGGATCCACGAGGAGCGCGCCGAGCCGGTCCCACGGCGCCGCGACGACGAGGGCCAGGGGAGGAACGATCAGCAGCGCCGCCGCCAGCGCCGCCGGGACGAGCAGGATGAGCGGGGGACGGCCGAGCAGGTTCGGACCCGGGCGCCGCGCGTGCGCTGCCCGCCCGGTGAGCGTGGGGGTCGTCATGGCAGGCCGAACCCGGCCTCGTCGAGGATCCGCCGGCCCGCCTCCGAGACCAGGAGGTCGACGAGCTCCCGCGCCAGCGCGGCGTCGCCCGACTGCCGGAGCGGGGCCACCTGGTAGGCGGTGCGCTCCCGGGACGCCCCGTCGATCCGGAACGACTCGACGCGCTCCGGTGCCGCCGCGGCGTCGGTGGCATAGACGAGCCCGGCGTCCGCCTCGTCGGCGGCGACCTTGGCGAGCACCGCCTTGACGTCGACCTCGAGGCTGGCGGGATCCCTCCGGAGGCCGCCGGTGAGCGCGCCCGCCACGGCCCCGCAGGGCGCCGTGTCGACGCAGGCGACCCAGGTGACCCCGGGGCGGTCGAGGTCCGCGAGCGCCCGGACCCCCGCCGGGTTGCCGGCCGGCGTGGCCAGCACGATCTCGTTGGTGGCGAAGACCTGCGGGTCCGCGGCGAGCGCGTCGGCGGCGTCGGTCATGGTCTCCTCGTCGGCCGTGGCCAGCACGTCGGCGGGTGCCCCGTCGAGCGCTTGGCGGGCCAGGGTCGCCGAGGAGTCGAAGGCCAGCCGGATCTCGACGCCGGGGTGCTCCGACTCGAACGCGGTGGCGAGGTCGGTGAACGTCTCGGTCAGCGAGGCGGCCGCGAGCACGGTCAGGGTCTCGTCGTCGTCGGAGCAGGCCGCCAGCGGGAGCGCCAGCAGGAGCGCCGCGATCGCGGCCGCCGGCCGCGATCGGGCGGCCCGCGGTGGCGCGCGGCCCGTCACGGGCGCTCGAGGACGACGTTGGTCGACTTCACCGACGCGACGGCGCGCACGCCGGGCTCCAGTCCCAGGTCGCGCACCGCGTCGGTGCTCAGCAGCGAGACGATCCGGTACGGGCCGCACACCACCTCGACCTGCGCCATCACCGCGTCGGCGCGGACGTCCGTGACGATGCCCAGGAGCCGGTTTCTCGCGCTCACCGAGGAGGCCCGCGCCTCGGTCCGGTCGGCGTCGTCCGCCAGCTCGGTCGCGAGGCGGGCCAGGTCGACGCCCTCCACGGTCAGCCGCCCCTCGTCGCGCGCGGTCGGCACCCGGCCCTGCTCGGTCCAGCGGCGGAGCGTGTCGGAGCTGACGCCGAGCAGCTCGGCGGCCTCGGAGATGCGGTAGCGCATGCCCTCGAGTATGCCGCAGATGCAGCAACTCGTCGCCTCGGGCGCCGCGAATGCGACTCGGTTACCCCGTGGGCGGGTCGCCGGCCCGGCGGCAAGGAACAATGGCCGCATGAGCGACGCACAGGCTGGCGGCGGCAAGCCGGGGCGCTACGAGCGCTCCGCGGGCGGTCTGATCTTTGCCATGGTCGTGCTCGTCGTCGTCGTGCTGGCGGTCGTGGGCTACCGGGAGCTGTTCCGGACCGACGCGGCCATCGACCCGACGCCGGTGGACTACCTCGACGTCGCCGGGAGCGTCGCCACGACCGGGCTCCCGGTGGTCGCCCCCGACCCCTTGCCCGAGGACTGGGTGGCGACCAGCGCCGACCTCGACCGCGGCGAGCCCGGCCGGCCGATCTGGCGGATGGGGATGCTCACGGGGGAGGAGCGGTTCGTCGGCGTCCGTCAGGCCGAGCGCTCCGCGGAGGAACTGATCGAGAACGCCTACCCCGAGGACGACGCCGAGCCGGGGTCACCCGCCGCGGTCGAGAGCGCGGTGGCCCAGACGTGGGACACCTGGCGGGTCGGCGACGAGCGGGCCTACGCCGCACCGCTCGGGGAGACCGTCGTGCTGGTCTACGGATCCGCGGGCGCCGACGCTCTCGAGGAGACGATCCGGCGGCTCACCCGCGTCGGCGCCGACGCCGGCGGACGTCAGCCGGCGCCGTCGCCCGAGTCGCCGGCCCCCGGCTCGTAGGGCTCCTCGGCCTCCAGGACGTCGTCGAGGCGCCTCCGGGCGCCGTCGAGCCACTCCTGGCAGGCGCGCGCGAGTCGCTCGCCCCGCTCCCACAGCGCGAGCGACTCCTCCAGCGTCGTCCCGCCCGCCTCGAGGCGGCGCACCACCTCGACCAGCTCGGCCCGGGCCTCCTCGTAGCCCTGCCCGGCCCCGACTCCTGGGTCAGCGTCCGTGTCCGTGCGCGCCTCAGCCATGGCTCTCCTCGGTCCCCTCGTCGGAGCGCGGGGCGTCGTGCCCCAGCGCTGTCTCGCCCTCCGTGCCGGTGACCGTCGCGGCGACCCGGCCGTCGACGAGCCGCAGGCTCACGCCGTCTCCGGGGTGCGCGTCCGACACCGACGAGATCACGTGCCCGGCGCCGTCCTGGAGCACGGCGTACCCCCGCTCCAGCGTGGCCAGGGGCGACAGCGCTCGCGCCCGCGCGCGCTGGTGGTCGAGATCGTCGGCGGCTCGGTCCAGCCGGTGGCCGATGCTTCGCCTGCCGCGGTCGCGCAGGGCGCGCGCCTCGGACGCGCGATCGTCGAGCAGGGTGCGCGGGTCCGCCATCGCCGGCCGCGAGCGCAGGGCGGCGAGGGCGGTGTGCTCCCGCCGGAGCCAGCCCAGCAGCACGTCGCGCAGCCGGCCGCGCGCCTCCTCGAGCCTGCGGCGCTCCTCGGCCATGTCGGGCACGACGAGCCGGGCCGCGTCGGTAGGCGTCGAGGCCCGGTGGTCGGCGACCAGGTCCAGCAGCGGGGCGTCCTGCTCGTGGCCGATCGCCGAGACCACCGGCGTGCGCATGGCGTGCACCGCTCGCAGCACGGCCTCGTCGGAGAACGACAGCAGGTCCTCGACCGAGCCCCCGCCCCGCGCCACGACCACGACCTCGACCACGGGGTCCCGCTCCAGGCGCTCCAGCGCCTCGAGCACCTCGGGGCCGCAGCGGGGGCCCTGCATGGCGCTGTGCGCGACCTCGAAGCGGACCGCCGGCCAGCGGCGTCGCGCGTTCTCCAGCACGTCGCGCTCGGCGGCGGAGCCGGGGGCGGTCACCAGGCCGATGCACCCCGGCAGGAAGGGCAGCGCGCGCTTGCGTGCCGCGGCGAAGAGGCCCTCCGCGGCCAGCAGCTGGCGCCGGCGCTCGAGCCGCGCGAGCAGCTCGCCGAGCCCCACCATCCGGATGTCGCGGGCCTGCAGCGACAGGGTGCCGCGGTTGGCGTAGTACGACGGCTTCGCGTGCATCACGACGCTGGCCCCCTCGACCAGCGGCGGGTCCAGGCTGTCGAAGAGCGTGCGCGAGCAGGTGACGGTCACCGAGAGGTCGGCGACGGCATCGCGGAGCGTGAGGAACACCGTCGCCATTCCCGCGCGGCGGTTGACCTGGGCGACCTGCCCCTCCACCCACACCGCGCCGAGACGGTCGATCCAGCCCGCGATGGCGTTCGCGATCTGCCGGACCGGTGCCGGCGACTCGGGCGAGGTCTCGAGGGCCACGGCGGCGAGCCTAGGCGAGAGCGGCGACGGCCCGGTGCGAAAACCCTCCGGGGCCCCCGCCGGCTGCGCGATCACTGGACCCCGCTCCTAGACTGGCGGCCATGAGCACCGAGCTGGGCACCCCTCCCGTCCTGTCCCCGGACGAGGCGCGCGAGGTCCTGCTCGCCGCGCCGCGCGGCTACTGCGCCGGCGTGGACCGGGCGGTGATCACGGTGGAGAAGGCGCTGGACCTCTACGGCGCTCCCGTCTACGTGCGCAAGCAGATCGTGCACAACAAGCATGTCGTCTCCACGCTGGAGGCACGGGGCGCGGTCTTCGTCGAGGAGCTCGCCGAGGTGCCCGCGGGCGCCACGGTGGTGTTCTCGGCCCACGGGGTCTCTCCGGAGGTGCACCAGCAGGCCTCCCAGCGCGGGTTGAAGACCATCGACGCCACCTGCCCGTTGGTGACGAAGGTGCACCACGAGGCGAAGCGCTTCGCCAAGGACGACTACGACATCCTCCTCATCGGTCACGCCGGCCACGAGGAGGTCGAGGGAACCTCCGGCGAGGCGCCCGAGCACATCCAGCTCGTGCAGGGCCCGGACGACGTCGCGAACATCCAGGTGCGCGACCCCGAGAAGGTGGCCTGGCTCTCGCAGACGACGTTGTCCGTCGACGAGACGATGCAGACCGTGGACGCGATCCGGGAGCGGTTTCCCGCGCTGCTCGACCCGCCCAGCGACGACATCTGCTACGCCACGCAGAACCGCCAGCTCGCCGTGAAGGAGATCGCGCGGGACGCCGACCTGGTGATCGTGGTCGGCTCGGCGAACTCCTCCAACTCCGTACGCCTCGCGGAGGTCGCGCTCGAGGCAGGGGCGGCGGCGGCGCACCGCGTCGACGACGCGGGCGAGATCGAGGAGGCGTGGCTCGACGGCGTGGACAAGGTCTCGGTCACCTCGGGTGCCTCCGTGCCGGACGAGTTGGTGGACGGCGTGCTCGACGCGCTCGCCGCGCGCGGCTATCCGGGGGCGCAGGCCGTGCACAGCGCCGAGGAGTCGCTGATCTTCGCGCTGCCGCCGGAGCTACGCCGCGACATGCGCGCGGCCGAGCAGCCGGCGCGCGGCTGAGGCGACGTCGCGGTGGCCCGCTACCTCGACCTCCACCCCGACAACCCCCAGCAGCGGTTGGTGGACCAGGTCGTCGACCGGCTGCGGGAGGGGGCGCTGGTCGCCTACCCGACCGACTCCGGCTACGCGCTGGGCTGCTGCCTGGGCAATCGCGAGGGGCGCGACCGCATCCTGCGCATCCGGGAGCTCGACCAGCGGCACCACTTCACGCTGATGTGCCGGGACTTCTCCCAGCTGGGACGTTTCGTCATCGTCGACAACGCCGCCTTCCGGGACATCCGGGCCGTCACCCCGGGCCCCTACACCTTCATCCTCACCGCGACCCGCGAGGTGCCGCGGCGGTTGATGCACCCGAAGAAGCGCACCGTCGGCGTCCGGATCACGGACCACGTCGTCGTCCGGGCCCTGCTCGAGGAGCTGGGGGAGCCGCTGCTCACCAGCACGCTGATCCTTCCCGGCGAGCAGGAGCCCCGCACGCTGGGCTGGTCGGTCAAGGAGGACCTCGACCACGCCGTCGACATCGTCATCGAGTCCGGGGAGACGTCGGCCGAGCCGACGACGGTCGTGGACCTCTCCGACGGGGTTCCCGAGGTGCTGCGTCAGGGAGCGGGGGACGCGAGCCGGTTCGAGTCGGCCCGATCGTCCTCGGCAGCGCCGTAGCCGGCATCGCCTCGCTCGGCGGGCTCGACCCGGTCGACGTACGCCGCGACCTCCGGGCCCGCGGACTCGTCGCGGTCGACCGCCTCCTCCTCGACCACCTCGACGACCTCCAGCGCCAGGCCCAGCTGGCGGCGGCGCGCCGCGAGCGTGCCGAGGCAGAGCAGGTAGCCGGCGACGAGCGCCGCGCTGTGCTGCGCCAGCCCCGAGATCGTGGCCTGGAGGACGCCGTCCCCGACCGCCCCGACACTGGCCGGGCGGAGGCCGCCCAGCAGCGCGAAGGTGGCCGCCATCAGCAGCGGGGGCAGCACGCCGACGGTGAAGAAGTCGTGCGGCTTGACGGCGACGGCCAGCGCGAGGCACAGCGTGACGAAGCTGAGGTCGAAGAACAACGTCAGCTCGCCGGACAACGCCAGGTCGCACGCGACCGCCGAGAGGGCCAGCGCGGCCCCGAGGACGACGACCCGGCGCCCGGGCTCGCGACCCGCCTGCGCTGCCTCCGCTGCCGGGCGTGGCTGGCTCACGTCGGTCACGCTAGGCCAGCGTCGCGGAGCGATGGCCGCGACGCGCCGGGTTCCCCGTTCTCGGGCTCACCGGCCTCCGACGGGGCCGCCACGGCCCGTGGCACCCGATCGACGCGCCGGGGCGCCTCGCCCTCGCCGTCGGGCTCGAGCTCGGAGAACCGACGCGCAGAGACCAGCACGCGGCTCTCGTAGGAGCCCACCGCGGAGTTGAAGTGGCCGACCGCGGAGCCCAGCGACCGCCCCACGGCGTCGAGATGGGCGCTGAGGACGCCCAGCCGCTCGTGCAGGTCGCGGCCGAGCCGGTGGATCTCGGCCGCCCGGTCGGCCAACGACGCCTGGGTCCACCCCAGCGCGACGGTGCGCAGCAGCGCGATGAGCGTGGTGGGCGTGGCCAGGACCACCTTCTGGGCGGCGGCGTCCTCGAGCAGCCGCCCGTCGACATCGAGCGCCGCGGCCAGGAAGGACTCGCCCGGCAGGAAGAGCACCACGAACTCGGGCGACCGCGGCATGGCTCGCCAGTACCGCTTGGAGGCCAGCATCTCGACGTGCTGACGCAGCTGGGCCGCGTGCCGGCGGAGGTGGTGCTCGCGCTCGTCGCGGTCCGCGTCGCTGGCGCCGCCCGGGTCGGTCGGGTCGGCCGCGTCGGCCGAGGAGACGTCGGTCGCGTCGAGGTATGCCTCCAGCGGCACCTTCGCGTCCACGACCACGTGTCGCCCGCCGGCGAGCCGCACGACCAGGTCGGGGCGCAGCGCGCCGTCGGCGAGGCGCACCTGCTCCTCGAAGTCGCAGCGGTCGACCAGGCCGGCGAGCTCGACGGCGCGGCGCAGGTGCATCTCGCCCCAGCGCCCGCGCACCTGCGGCTTGCGCAGCGCCGTGGACAGCGAGCGGGTCTCGCGCGCCAGCAGGTCGGTGGTGTGCCGCACGTCGGTGACGTGCTGGGCCAGCCGTGCCTCCCAGCCCTGCTGGCCCTCGGCGAGGCCCGCGAGCCCCCGCTCGAGCCGGTCGAGGCCGTCGCCGACGACGGCGGCGTCGGCATGCGCCGCCAGGGCGGCCTCCGAGTGGCGGCGACCCCACAGCGCGGCCAGCGCCGCGCCGAGCAGGAGTCCCACGACGAGCGCGACGCACAGGGCGACGGCGGTTCCGGTGTCCATGGGTCCAGCATCGCGGCGGGCACCGACACCGGCGCGCCACCCCGCCGAGCCCGCGCCGGCGGACGCCGACGGGGCGGTCAGGCCAGGTCCACCAGGACCGGCGCGTGGTCGGAGGCCCCCGTACCGGCCCGCTCGTCCCGGTCGATCCGGGCGCCGGTCACCCGGGCGGCCAGCGACGGGGAGCCGAGCACGAAGTCGATGCGCATCCCCCGGTTGCGCTCGAAACGCTGCCGGTAGTAGTCCCAGTAGGTGTAGACCCCGGGCCCCGCCGCGTGTGGGCGCACGAGGTCCGCGTACCCGTCGGTGAGGAAGCCGGCGAACGCGTCGCGCTCCGGCGGGGTCACGTGGGTCGAGCGCGCAAAGACCGCCATGTCGTAGACGTCCTCGTCCTGCGGCGCGACGTTCCAGTCGCCGACCAGCGCGGTGTCGGCGTCGAGCCATTTGCGCGACGCCTGTCGCAGGCGCGCCATCCACGCCAGCTTGTAGTGGTAGTGCGGGTCGTCGGGCTTGCGCCCGTTGGGCACGTAGAGCGACCAGACCCGGACGCCGCCGCACCGCGCGCCCAGCGCCCGCGCCTCCGCCGCCGGCGGGTCGCCCCAGGGCGGCATACCGGGGAAGCCGGCGGTCACGTCGTCGAGCCCGACGCGGCTCAGGATCGCCACGCCGTTCCACTGGTCGTGCCCGGCCGCGGCGACCTCGTAGCCGCGCGCGTGCAGGCCCATCAGGGGCAGTTGCTCCTCACGGGCCTTGGTCTCCTGCAGCGCCAGGACGTCGACGTCGTGCCGGTCGAGGAACGCCTCGACCCGGTCGATGCGCGCGCGCAGCGAGTTCACGTTCCAGGTGGCCAGGCGCATCCCGCGAGGCTAGCCCGCGGCGATCCGGATCGGGCCGCCGGAGGTCAGACGAACGCGCCCTCGCCCGTGATGGCCCGGCCCACGATCAGGGTGTTGATCTCGCGCGTGCCCTCGTAGGAGTAGAGCGCCTCGGCGTCCGCGACGAACCGCCCGACGTGGTGCTCGAGCAGGATGCCGTTGCCGCCGAGCACCTCCCGCGCCCAGCCGACGGTCTCGCGCATCCGGGTGGTGGCGAAGGCCTTGCACAACGACGCGTGCTCGTCGCGCAGCAGACCGGCGTCCTGCAGCTGGGAGGCCCGCACGTTCATGGAGGTGCTCGCGGTGACGTCGGTGAGCATCTTCACCAGCAGGTCCTGGACCATCTGGAACGACGCGATCGGCCGGCCGAACTGGTGGCGGTGCTTGGTGTAGCGCAGCGCGTGCTCGTAGGCGCCGCGGGCGCACCCCACGGCCATCCAGGCGACGTTCATCCGGGTCTTCCGGAGGATCTCGGAGGTGGTCGCGAAGCTCTCGGCGCGCTGCAGCCGGTTCGTTTCCGGGACGCGCACGTCGCGCAGGTGGATCTCCGAGTTCTGCACCGCGCGCAGCGCGATCTTGTCCCGCTGCACGTGGCACTCGACGCCTTGGGTGCCCTTCTCGACGACGAACCCCTTGACCTGCTTGTCGTCCTCGTCGCGGGCCCACACGATGATCAGGTCGGCGAAGTCCGCGTTGCCGATCCACTTCTTCTCGCCGTTGAGCACCCACGCGTCCCCGTCGCGGCGAGCCGTGGTGGTCATGCCCTGCGAGATGGCCGAGCCGACCTCGGGCTCGGTGAGCCCGAAGGCGCCGATCAGCTCCAGGCGCGCCATCGCCGGCAGCCACCGCTCGCGCTGCTCGTCGGAGCCGCCGACATGGATCGAGCCCATGGCCAGCCCTCCGTGCACGCCCATGAAGGTCGCCATCGAGGGGTCGACCCGGGCGAGCTCCATCGCGACCATCCCGTCGACGAGCGCGCCGCGGTGGGGGCAGCCCGGCCCGTCATAGGCCAGCCCGGCGATGCCGAGCTCTGCCATGCCGGGCACCAGGTCGTGGGGGAAGGTGGCCCGCGTCCAGTAGTCGTTGATGACCGGCTCCACCTCGCGCGTCCCCCAGGCGCGGACGCGCCGCACGAGGTCGCGGTCCGCCTCCTCCAGCAGCATCTCGAAGCCGAGGAAGTCCGAGAGGGGCGCCTCGTCGGGACCGTCCAGGCTCGGGTCGATCCGGTCGTCGGTCATGTCTGTGCTCCCTCGTTGAGGAACTGCTCGATCACGGGCGCCAGCTCGTCGGCCTCGGTCACGACGCCGAGATGGCCACCCGGGTAGAGGTGCAGCCGCCCCCGGGGGAGGAGGCGGGCGTGCATCCGCGGGTTCGCGGTCGGGATGATCGGGTCGTCGTCGCCCCCGAGCACCAGCACGTGCTGCCGGATCAGCTTCAGGAAGGGCAGGCTCGTCCACCCGGCCATGGCCGCGAGCTGGTAGTAGTAGCCGCGCTTCGGGCCGGAGCGGGTGGTGTGGTGCAGCAGCCGCGCGGCGCGCAGGGGGTCGTGGCGCATCGAGCCGCCGTAGATCGTCGGGGCCACCTCCAGGGCGTACGTCGCGTCGCGGTGCCGCCGGGGGGTGGCCATGATCTTCAGGACCCTCGGGGAGGCCGGCACCATCATCCAGCCGGTGCCGGTGGCCGCCAGGACGATGCGTCGCACCCGCCGGCGCGACTGCACGGCGAGCTGCTGGGCGAGCCCGCCCCCCCACGAGAGCCCGAACACGTCGAAGCGGCGGTGTCCCAGATGGCTCATCATCTCGGCCACCCACGAGGCGAGACCGGCCACCGTATAAGGGGTCGGCGGCAGCGGGCTGCCCCCGACGCCGGGGACGTCGAAGCGGACCAGGCCCCGGTCGGGATGCAGGTGGTCGACCAGTGGCTGCAGCACCTCGAGACTCACCCCGATGCCGTTGCACAACAGCAGCGGTGGTTCGGCCACATAGGCGCCGCGGCCGGCCCGCGTCGAGACCCGCACGCTGATCCCGTGCACCGAGAGGGTGCGGACGTAGTCACCGGTGTGCTGGCGGGCCGACCCCGCTGGGGCCGGGGCCGGCTCAGCGGTCATGGACGTAGGTGCCCGGGGCTTCGCAGAGCGGCGCGTACGTCGCGTTGCCGAGGCGGCGCGGCTTGTTGCGCTCCTCGCCGGTGCGCTCGCCGAGCCAGGCCACGTAGTCGTCCCACCAGCTGCCCTTGATCTTCGAGGCTCCCTCGAGCCACTGCTGCGGCTGCTCGGGGTTCTCCTCGGCGGTCTGGAAGCTGGCCTTGGGGTTGCCCGGCGGGTTGACCATCGCCGCGATGTGACCGCTGGTGGAGAGCACGAACTTCGTCTTCCCGCCGAACAGCTGGGTCGTCTGGTAGCAGGACTCCCACGCGCAGAGGTGGTCGGCGATGCCCGCGACGGCATACGCGTCGACGTCGATCTTGCCGAGGTCGACCGGCGTCCCCAGCATTCTCATGCCCCCGGGCTTGACGAGCGCGTTGCGGATGGCGAGGTCCATGAAGTCTCGGTGCATCGCCGCGGGCATCCGCACCGGGTCGGCGTTCCAGTAGAGGATGTCGAAGGCCTTCGGGGCGTGCCCCATCAGGTAGTTGTTCACCCAGTAGTTCCAGACCAGGTCGTTGGGGCGCAGCCAGGCGAAGACCTCCGCGAGGATCCGCCCGTCGAGGTAGCCCTTCTCGCGCGACGCCCGCGTCGAGGCGGCGGCGGCCTTGTGCGAGAGCAGCGCGCTGGGCAGGCCCGCGCGCTCCTGGTCGAGCACCGTCACGGCGAGACTGAAGGCGGCCACGCGGCCCAGCTCGCCCTTCGCGGCGAGGTGGGACATCACCATCGAGGCGATCATCCCGCCCGAGCAGATGCCGAGCAGGGCGACCTGCTCCTGGCGGGCGATGTCCTGGGTGGCGTCCATGGCCTCGAGGATCGCCGCGCCGTAGGTGTCCAGGCCCCAGTCGGCGTGCCGGGCGTCGGGGTTGCGCCAGGAGATGCAGTAGACCTGCTGGCCCGCCTGCACGAGGTACTCCACCAGGCTGCGCTGCTCGGCGAGGTCGATGACGTAGTACTTGTTGATCGTCGGCGGGATGATCAGCAGCGGCACCGACTTCACCTGCGGCGTCTGCGGGGAGTACTGGATCAGCTCGAACGCCTCCGTGCGGAGCACGACAGAGCCCGGGGTGACCGCGACGTCCTCGCCGACGGTGAACGCGTCGGGCTCGACCATCGACGGCACCCGCGGCGCCGTGGCGAAGTCGCGGACGAAGCGCCGTCCGCCCGCCAGCAGGTTGCCGCCGCCGGTGTCGACCCCGCGCTTGAGCACCTTGGGGTTCAGCGCCGGGTTGTTGGTGGGGGAGAGGGCCTCGACGAGGTTGTCGATGATGAAGCGCATCCGCTGCTCGTCACCCCAGGCGAGCTCCGCGTCGTCGACCAGCCCGCGGGCCGCGGAGCCCGCGGCGAGGTAGCCCTGCAGCATCCGGTGGAAGAAGGGGTTCTTCTCCCAGGCCTCGTCGGAGAAGCGCCGGTCCTTCGGGTCCGGGCCGACCTCGCTCCGGCCGAGTCCGACGCGCGCGAGCTCGGCGGTCAGGCCGGCGGCCCTGCCGGCCACCCTCCCGGGCCGGCGGGCGAGGGAGGCGCTCATCTTCACTCCGGACCACCCGGGGATGAAGCGTCGCAGCGGACTGGTCGAGGCGTCGGCCAGCAGCAGGTCGAGCGGTGCGGCCAGGACCGCGTCGTTGCTGCCGTCGACCACGTCGCTCGTGAGTGCGTCGGCCTGCGCGTCCCGTCCGTTGGTCGTGGCGGCGCCCGTGGGCTCGGCGCGGTCCTCGTTGGTCGTGGTGCTGCTCATGCCGGTCCTTCCCGCAGTCGAGTGCTCCCTACAATCCTGCCTTGCCCCTGGTCTCCGCATCACCCGCCCCCGGGGGGGCGAGGAGGGCTCAGGCTGGTACGGCGTCCCCGGGGCCGAGGAGGTCCTCGCGCATGCCGGGGGTGGCCCGTCCAGCCAGTCGCAGGGCCTCCTCCCGCGGGATGTCGACGACGCTGACGCGCTCCGGGCCGGCCGGCGTCGTGGCGACGAGCGTGGCCAGGCCCACGCGGCGCTGGAAGAAGGACTCGTTCACCACCCAGCCGACCACGCCGTCGAGCTCCAGCGCCGTGCGTGTGCGCGCAGCCGACGGGCTGCCCACCACCAGGTGCTCCACGGTCAGCGCGTGACCGAGGTGACGCCAGGACAGCTCGGCGACGCCCGCCGCGCCGAGCACGAGGACGGCCAGCGCCGGCGCCAACCACCACCCGGCGATCTCGAGGCCGACGGCCGCGGCCACCAGGGCGCCCACCGGGAGGAGGACGGCGCGCGCCGCCCGGACATGGCACCGCCGGCGGGCGATCGGCCCGTGACCCGTGAGCGGGATCGTCAGCGCCTGCTCCCCGTGCACCGCCCCCGGCTGCTCGCCGCCGGGCCCGGCGCCCAGCACCCGGGCCCCGACCGCCCGGTCCACGGCGAGAGGGCTGGGCGGCAGCAGCTTGGTCACCCCACCGGAGCCGACGCCCGTCGCGAGCGCGTGCAGCTCCGCGCCTCCCGCGGGCCGCATCAGCACCGGTTCCGTGATCCGGACCCCGCGCACCCGTGCCTCCTCGACGGTGGTCGAGCGGGTGGTCAAGAGGCCGGCGGTCAGCCGGAGGCGGTCGTCCGCCCGGACCAGGCGCAGGTCCCACCACTGCAGCACGTAGCCGATGATCGAGATGGCCAGCCAGCCGACGACGGCGACGACGATCCCGACGACGACGAGCACGACGACCCCCAGCTCGAGCAGGGACTCGCCCGTCGTCCGTACGTCGTCGCGGTTCACCACGGGAACGTCTCCGACGACCTGCGTGATGAGGCCGACGAAGCCGGCGACGACGACCAGCCGGCCGAGTGAGAGCGGGGCGAAGCGCAGCCACGACCAGTCGATCCGGGCGAGCAGCTCGGGCTCGGGGGTTGCCGGGGGCGCCGGCTCCGGCTCGCGCACCTCGCCGGGCACGACCGGCGTCGTGGTGGGTTCCGGCGCGGGCGCAGCGCCGCCGCCCGGGGGCCCGTCCTCCGTCGTGGCCGCCGCCGCACCCTCGCCGGACGCCTGCCGCCACTCCAGCAGCCACCGCTGCAGGTCGGTCGCCTGCCCCGCCTGCAGCGCGTCCAGCTCGATGCGGCTGTCGTCGACGCCGGTGCCGACCTTCACCACGGTCATCCCCAGCACCCGGTGCAGCAGCGTGGCCTCGAGGTCGACGCTGCGGACCCGGTCCAGCGGCGCGGTGACCATCGTGCGGCTGATCAGGCCGCGGCGCACCTGCACGTGGGTCCCCGTCACGCGCCAGCGGGTCGTCAGCCAGGGCACCAGGCCGAGCAGCAGGGCGCCCGCGAGCAGCGCGGGCAGGATGCGGAGGGACATGCCGGCGTTGCTCGAGCCGATGCCCACCATCGCGATGAGGATCGGGATCGCGAACCCGCGCAGCGTGCGCAGCGGGCCCGCGACGGTCATCGCCGGGGCCAGGCGGTGCCAGGGCTGCTCGTGCGGCGCCTCCGGGAGGCCCTCGCCTCTCGCTGCGGGGGCGACGTCCGGGGGGCCGGGAGGATCAGGTTGCGTCACCGATCGCCTCCCCGGCGACGACGGTGAGGTCGGCGGCCACGCGCTCGGCGACCTGCTCGTCGAGGCACTGGATGAGCAGGGGCCCGGCGGCCGAGGCCGTGGTCACCGTGATGGAGCGCAGCTTGAACAGCCGCATCAGCCCGCTCTGCGAGGAGTCCACGGTCTGCACGCGGGAAAGGGGAGCCACCCGCTGCTCGCGGCTGATCCAGCCCGAGCGGGTCACCACGGCGGTCGGCGTGACCTCCCAGCGGTGCACCCGGTAGCGCAGCGGCGGCATCACGACCGTCGGCACCAGCATCAGCACGGCAGCGAGCACCAGCAGCGCGACCAGCCAGGTCGGGTGCTCGGGCAGCACGACGAACAGCACGCCGATCGTGACCCAGCCGACGGCCGCCCCGCCGGCGGCGGTCAGGCGCCAGTAGCCGACCGCGCGCGGGGAGACCTGGTGCGCCGGTTCACGAAGGTCCACACCCCAAGCCTGCCAGTCGAGGCTCACTCGGCCGCATCACCGGGCCACGGCGACGACGGCTCCCGCGAGTCCGACCAGGGCGCCAGCGCATCGCACGTAGTCGGCGACCAGCAGGCGGCGCAGCAGCACCGGCTCCGGACCCGCGCGGCCGAGCCGGCCGTGCAGCGGCGCCGCGACCGCCGCCGTCGTACCCCCGGCCAGGGCGAGGCCCGCCAGCGCCACCCAGGTCGCGGCGTCCGGGCCGGCGACCAGCGACCAGACGGACGCCGCCAGCAGCAGGGCGTAGAGCGGGGCCACCAGCACGACCATCCGACGCGAGTGGGCCCGGTGGCCGCGCTCCCAGTCGACGGCCGGGAGCGCCGCCAGCGCGGGGTAGACGGCCACGGTCACCGTGGTCTGGAAGCCCGCGTGCAGACAGGCGGCCGCGAGCAGGGCGGTGCCAGCGTCGAGACTCACGTCGGCGACGCTAGCCGCCCGCCGGGAGCGCCCGGGGCCGCGCGGCGGCCCGGACGTAGAGTGGCCGCCCGTGGCACTCACGATCGGCATCGTCGGACTCCCCAACGCGGGCAAGTCGACGCTCTTCAACGCCCTGACCAGGAACGATGTCCTCGCGGCGAACTACCCGTTCGCGACGATCGAGCCCAACGTCGGCGTGGTCGGAGTGCCCGACGACCGCCTGCCGCGCCTCGCCGCGCTCTTCGCCAGCGCGAAGGTGCTGCCGGCGACGGTCGAGTTCGTCGACATCGCCGGCATCGTCTCCGGCGCCTCGCAGGGGGAGGGGTTGGGCAACAAGTTCCTCTCCCACATCCGCGAGTCCGCCGCGATCTGCCAGGTGACCCGGGTCTTCCGGGACGAGGACGTCACCCACGTCGACGGCACGGTGGATCCCGCGAGTGACATCTCCACGATCCAGACCGAGCTCGTGCTCGCCGACCTGCAGACCGTCGAGAAGGCGGTGCCCCGGTTGGAGAAGGAGGCCCGGGGCAGGAAGGAGCTCGCCCCGGTCGTGGCCGCGGCGAAGGAGACGCTCGCCCACCTCGAGGCCGGGACGCCCGTGATCGATACCGGCGTGGACCTCGCGCTGCTGCGCGAGCTGTCGCTCCTGACGGCCAAGCCCTTCATCTACGTCTTCAACTGCGACGGCGACGAGCTGGCCGACGAGGGGCTCAAGGCGAAGATGCGCGACCTGGTCGCGCCGAGCGAGGCGATTTTCCTCGACGCCAAGTTCGAGGCCGATCTCGTCGAGCTCGACGACGACCAGGAGGCCCGGGCGATGCTCGCCGAGATGGGCGTGGACGAGCCGGGCCTGGACGTCCTGGCCCGCGTCGGCTTCGACACGCTCGGCCTGCAGACCTACCTGACCGCCGGGCCTAAGGAGTCGCGCGCCTGGACGGTCCGCCAGGGCGCCACCGCCCCCGAGGCCGCCGGCGTGATCCACACCGACTTCCAGAAGGGCTTCATCAAGGCGGAGATCATCAGCTTCGACGAGCTGATGGCCGCCGGGACCATGCAGAAGGCCAAGGAGCTCGGCAAGGTCCGCATCGAGGGCAAGGACTACGTCATGCGGGACGGCGACGTGGTCGAGTTCCGCTTCAACGTG
>CAVSYA010000002.1:0-255177 GCA_963731985.1 uncultured Actinomycetota bacterium
CGTGGCGGAGTGAGCGTGGCGTAGAAGCGAAGTGCCGTTGTGAGCAGGGAGGATGTCGATTGCGACGTCGTCATCCGCCTTCTCACGAAGGGCACCTAGTCCGAGAATGATCTCAGTCAGGCAGGCGGCAGCACCCGGCGGAGCCGGGTATCGCATCCGTGGTGTTCAGGCGGTGGGTTCGAGGGTGACGCGGTAGCCGAGTGCTTCGAGGGCTCTGGTGTGGGTACGTTTCTGGGCGCCAGTGCTGGCGCGGCGGTCGTAGTGGTCGGGCCCAAGGTCGTGGAAACGGGCGTCCGGCTCTGCCAAGAGGTGCCAGACGATCACGAGCTGACTTCGGCCGATTGCGACCACGGCCTTCTTCTTGCCACGTCTTCGGGCGATGCGTCGGTAGCGGGCGCCGAGGAAGGTAGGGGTCCTGGCTGCACTGACGGCGCTCTTGCCCAGAGCACGGGCAAGGTAGCGGTTGCCGTGACCGGTAGCGCCGTTTCCCTTGTTCTTCCCGGCACTGCTCTTGATCCCCGGGGCGAGCTTCGCCCAGGAGGCAAGGTGGCCGGGAGTGGGAAACCGGGTCATGTCGGTGCCGATCTCGGCGATGATGACCGCGGCGACGTCGTGGCCGACACCCGGGATCTCCTTGAGGCGCTCGAGCTGGTCAGCGAAAGGGGCCAGATGGGCCTCGATCTGCTCGTCGAGTGCGACGATGTCGGTGTTGACGGCGTCGATGCGTGACAGCATGCGGGCCAGCAGGAACCTGTGGTGGTCGGTGAAGGTACCGATCCTCAGCCCCGCGAACGCTTCCTCCAGTAGCGGGATCTTGGCACGCATCCTGGTCTTGGCCAGGTTGGCGAGCTTCCTCGGGTCTCGCTCCCCAGCGATGATCGCGTTCATCATCGCCCGACCTGAGACACCGGTGGATGTCGCTGGCCACGACGGAGAGCTTGATGCAGGCGTCCTCCAGGAGCTTCTCGGCGCGATTCTTCTCCGCTCCGCGCACGTTGACCAGGTCGATGCGGTAGCGCGTCAGATCCCGTAGCCGACGGATGTCATGGGGTGGCACGAAGCTGGGGCGCAGCATCTGCCGTTCGGCGAGCTTGCACAGCCAGACCGCATCCAGTACGTCGTTCTTCGGGCGCCCGGGCAGGTGTTTGACGTCCTTGGCGTTGACCAGCCATGGGGCCAGGCCGTGGGCTTCAAGAAGGTAGAAGACGGGTCGCCAGTAGTCGCTGGTGGCTTCCATCAATGCCCAAGTCGACCAGCCGCTCGGCCAGCTGAGACAGCGAGGCAACCATCATGGAGTGTGTGGCGACCTCCTGGACCCGGCGCTTCTTCCCGTCCGGTGCAGGCAGCCTGATACAGCACACGACCTCAGCCTTGCCGATGTCGAGAGCAGCAACGCGTCCGATGATCTGCTCATCATCAGCCGATTCAGAGAACACCCTCTTCCTCCAGTCTGGAGCGGTTTCAAGACAGGCGACCGCCCGGGGAGATCGCCAGGGCAAACAGCGAAACTAGTCCTCGCGCTCACACCCTCACCTGACGAGCGGGTCAGAGCTGGCAGCATTGAAGGAGCCCACAAGGCGATCTCCCGCCCGGCTCGTAAACGGCCTCGGAACGGACCAAGGTGCTGCGGCGTGACCGGGCGGCCACGCGAACATTCTCCGCCCGGAACGGGCGCCCCGCCAGGGGCATTGTGGCTCGTAAGTGAAACCTTCTCACAGGGTCCGGTCTGTCTTCGATGATCCGAATCTGGTGTCGGCGGCTGGTCTGGTGCCGGTGCTGCGGCTGGCCGAGTCGGCCGGGTTCCTACGACCTGCTCGAGGGTCTGACGGTGGCGTCGCCGAACGCCAGCGCGAAGACGGCGAGCGTGGCTGGCGGCATGCTGGCCGGCGCTGATTCCATCGATGACCTCGACCTGCTGCGGCACGGAAGGATGGGCCGGTTGTTCGGCGGTGTTCGCGCGCCGTCGACGCTGGGCACGTTCCTGCGCGCCTTCACCCACGGCCATGTCCAGCAACTCGACAAGGTCGGCACCGGGCTCCTTGCCGGGCTCGCCCAGCGGGTGCCCGATCTGCTCGCAGACGGGGACCAGATCGCGTTCCTCGATGTCGACGACACCGTCCGGGAGGTCCACGGCTACGCCAAGCAAGGCGCCGCGTTCGGCTACACCGGCCAGCGGGGACTGAACCTGCAGCTCGCGACGGTCTCGACTCCGCCCGCGGCGCCGGTGATCGCCCGTGCCCGACTTCGCAAGGGCAACACTGCCTCGGCCACCGGCGTCGGGAGGCTGTTGGGCCCAGGCGATCAAGACCGCCCGCGCCGCCGGCGTCACCGGCGTCACCGGCGTCACCGGCGTCACCGGCGTCACCGGCCAGATCCTGGCCCGCGCTGACTCTGCCTACTACGGCCACGCGTTCGTCGCCACCGCCTGCGCCACAAGACGTGGTTCTGCGTGACCGCACGGATGACACCTGCGGTGAGTGCCGCGATCACCGGCACTCGGTGCCGGCTCCTGGCAGACGATCAAGTACCCGAACGCGGTCTTCGACGACGTCGAGCAACGCTGGGTCAGCGACGCCGAGGTCGCCGAGGTCGACTTCGTCGCGTTCACCGGCCGCCGTCAGGCCGAGCACGTGCCGTACCAGCTGGTCGTGCGTCGGGTCAAGCGGCTGCAGCCGTTGACCAGCGACGGCACCGAACAGGGCGAACTGTTTGCCGCCTACCGCCACCACGCGTTCATCACCAACAGCACGTTGTCGACCATCGAGGCCGATCAACCTCACCGCGACCACGCCCTGGTCGAGCAGGTCATCGCAGAGTTGAAGGACGGCCCGCTCGCGCACCTGCCCAGCGGGAAGTACACGGCCAAGGCCGCAGGGGTCGCGCACGTGGTGCTCGCGTTCAACCTCGTCCGCGCGAGTGCCGTCGCGGCCTCGATGCGCAGCGCCCGGTGGGCCACCCTCCGCACGCGGGTCATCAACGTCCCCGCCCGGATCGCGGCCACCGGGCGACGTCTCGTCCTCCACCTGCCACAGCACTGGACATGGACGCCGGGCTGGGAATCGCTCTGGACGACCGCGACCGGTCCGCCACCCGCCGCCACGACCTGACCGACCAGCCGAAACGGCACAACCGAGGACCTGAGTGGATGAGCCGGCACCCGGTCGGCGGACCCGCCGCGTCCAGACCAGCGCTCGTTCCAACATCCACCAAGACCCGAATCACCCTCGGTGGATCAGGGCTCAGTGCTCGTGACCCGAGTGCGCGGTACACCTCGTTTGACTATTGCTTCAACCGCTTCCAGCAGCATCGGTCCGCGGTCGAAGCCTGGGGAGGGCCTACCGGGATGGAGGTCAGCTGCCTGCAGTTCGGCCGGACCACGACGCGGAAAGTCCGCGGCCCGAAGGAGCGAATGTGGACGAACTGGTTCATGAGCCCGCGGCCGGGCTGCTGGCCGACACCCGAGTTGGCCATCTGGCGACGGGTCAGCTCCATCCTCACCAAGGGGTACAGGTATGTCCATCCGGTCGTCATGTGCGGGTCGACCATCGTGAGTGGCGCCAACTCGGATTCCCCGCAGCGGCACCGTCGACGCCGGCAGCGGCGATCATGGTGAGCGTCGGCCGTCGCCTCGCGGCGGCCGAAGCTCTCAGAAACCAGATGAATGACGCCGGGAGGCCGACTCATGTACGACAACGGACACGGACTTGCCATCGGTGACTGGCAAGTCGCCGAGGCCATCTCGGAGTGGATCGAGATCATCGCCATCGCCGTCATAACCGTCGCCGTGGTGGCAGCATTCGTCACCGGCGCCCGAATGCTTCGACCGCTCGGAGCGCAGGAGTCCGTCGAGCGGGTCAAGCGGTCGGTGGGCCGCGGTCTGCTGCTCGGCCTCGACCTGCTCATCGCTGCCGACGTCATCCGGACCGTCACCCTCGAGCCAACTCTGGAGAACGTCGCGGCGCTCGGTCTGCTGGTGGTCGTGCGCACCTTCCTCTCCTGGTCGCTGATGGTCGAACTCCACGGTCGCTGGCCGTGGCACCGCTCCGACGAGGTGCGTGAGGAGTGATCGACCGGCCACAGGAGCCGGGTCTTGGTGGTGCGGACCCCTCCTCTCGATTGCCGCGAGCGGAACACGCGGCGAAAGGACTGGCGAACAGCGGCCAGGTCACCACCCGCTATCGGCTCAACCGCTACGGCGACCGCCAGCTCAACACTGCCTTGCACACCGTCGTCCAGTCCCGGATCCAGTACCAGCAAGCCACCCGCGACTACGTCGCCCGCCGCACCGCCGAAGGCAAGACCAGCCGAGAGATCAAACGCTGCCTTGCCCGCTACGTCGCCCGAGACCTCTACCGCCTACTTGAAAGCGGGGCCGCAGCTGCTTGACGAAGCATAGGAGCGTCGCAGGTCCGAAGCCAGCGGCAGAGCCCCGGACGGCACAATGCAGACATGGTGGAACAGAGCGCGTGGATGCGGAAGGTTGCGGCGGACCCGAACCACTCGTCTTGGTACGTCGAGCGCTTGCATTCGATGGCAGCGGCCGGTCGTGACTTGGCTGGCGAGGCCCGTGTGGTCGACGCGATGGTGCCGCGTGGGGCCCGCATCCTCGACGCGGGCTGCGGCCCTGGGCGCGTGGGAGCCGAACTGGCCCGACTCGGGCATGACGTGGTCGGCGTCGACGTCGATCCGGTACTGATCGAGGCCGCGGTCCAAGATCATCCGGGCCCACGCTGGATCGTCGAGGACCTGGCGGAGCTTGACCTGCCTGCCCGCGGCATCTTCGAGCGCTTCGATGCCATCGTCTGTGCCGGAAACGTGATGACGTTCCTTGCGCCGAGTACTCGCGTCGAGGTGCTGCGACGCCTCAGAGATCACGTTCATGCTGAGGGACGGGTCGTCATCGGTTTCGGGGCCGACCGTGACTACGAGTTCTCTGCGTTCCTGACCGACGCCCGCGAAGTCGGGCTGGAGCCCGAGCTGCTCTTGTCCACCTGGGACCTGCGTCCATGGCGTGAAGACTCCGAGTTCTTGGTCGTACTCCTCAGACCCGTCTAACACGCCACGGCACATCGCGCACCTCCCAAGGCACACAAGCGCCGGACGTCCAGCCAGCGCGCGCCGCAACTGACAGCGAGACGCTGGCTGGAGGCGTACATCGCCCCGACGGAAGCGGCAGGAATCGGCCAGGTGCGCAGCACCGGCACATGCATCCTGCTGACGATCGTGACCCTTGGCATCTACACGTGGTACTGGTACTACAAGACTCACGAGGGAATGAAGCAGCACACGGGTCAGGGCATCGGTGGCGGGATAGCACTGCTGCTGGCAATCTTCGTCGGCATCGCGATGCCGTTCATCAGTTCTAACGAGGTGGGCAACCTCTATGCGCGGCGGGGTCAGGCCAAGCCCGTCAGTGCCGTGACCGGACTGTGGTTCCTGCTCCTCGGCTGGTTCTTCCTCGTCGGCGCCATCGTGTGGTTCGTGTAGACCAACGGCGCACTCAACAGCTACTGGCGTGCGCTCGACGCCCGCTGAGCGAACACCACCCGTGAACTCGAGGGCCCTCGAGATCCTCAAGAGCGTCAAGGACCGAGGAGGTCTCCCTGTGATTGCGAGCATTCCGATACAGCCCGTGCTGCCCGCATCCGACCTCGAGCGAGCTCGACGTTGGTACTCCGAGAAGCTCGGGCTCGAGCCCGTCTCGACCAACCCCTTCGGCGACCTGCTGTACGACGCGGGAGGAGTCGAGTTCCTCGTTGACCAGACTGAGCTCGCCGGCACCAACCGGGCAACGGCAGCCGGATTCAGGTTGCAGCACTTCGATGAGGTCGTCGGCTTCCTGCGATCCCACGGCGTGGAATTCGAGCACGTCGACTTCGGCGCCCTGGGGGCCACCGTCGACGGTGTGATCACCACGCCCGATGGGCAGAAGGCCGCCTGGTTCAAAGACAGTGAGGGCAACACCTTCGCCCTGTCGATGGCTGACTGAAGCTGCGGCGCGTCTGCGCCTGTTCAGCCCGTCGATGGGTGGGGATGGTGGCAACGCGGCTGCGTCCTGGTATGCCGGACATGGGCTGCGCTGGTCAATGGCTCAGGCGTCTTGTGGGCCGGGGAGGACGCCGAGCTGGCCGAGCAGTCCGGCGACATCCATGATGATGCGGCTTTCCACGAAGATGCCCTCGCGGTAGCGGTCGATGAACCAAGCTTGGACGGTGGCGGTGCGTCCGGTCGCCGGGATGCCCATGAACTCACCGTCGTGGGTGCCCGTCCACGTGGAGAAACCCATCACCCGGTCGTCCTCGACGAGGGTGTCGTGCAGCGTCCAGTGCAGGTCCGGGAAGCCGGCGAACATCATGGCGAGGACGTCGGCGAGGCCGTCACGTCCCGGCCCCTGGCCGGGGAGCGGGTTCAGCTCGACGAAGTCCTCGGCGACCATCTCGACCAAAGCGCCGTCGAGGTCTCGGGCGTTGATCACGTCGTCGATGAAGCGCTGCGCGAGCGCGCGGAGGTCGTGCTGGACAGCGGTGCTGGTCATGGTGGTTCCTCTGGGTTGGAGTTTGCGGTGAGCGGGTTGCTTCACAGCGGTAGGCGGTGGCGCATCACTCCGATGGCTGGGAGTCGTCCGGACAGGGTGCGAATGAAGTCGCGCGCGTCCATCTCGACCTGCTCGCCGCCGACGCCCTGTCTGAACGTGCCGCCAGCCGGTCCGGTCAGGTGCAGCTCGAACGGCTCTCCGTGGACCTCCGCCCACTCACCGACGATGTCGGCGACCAGGCGTCCGTCGTGGGCCGGGGTCAGCTCCATGGGCCGGCCGATGACGGCGTGGATGTCGATGCGGTGGGCCCAGACGTCGCGGGTGAACCCCACTTCGAGCAGGTAGTTCACCGGCTTCCACCCGATCGGCTCCCCGAACGGGACAGGGAGGTAGCGCATCGGCAGCGGAGTGCCGAACCGACCCTTCACCGCTTTCGCGCCGACAGCCTGGAGCTGCGCGACCACCTCGGCATCGGTCAGGTCGGCGCGTTCCCTGATCTGCAGCTCGTTGAGGCCGTCGACCCAGTGGTGAACGCCGATCTCCTTGTTCAGCGGGAGACCGCGGCGCAGCTGATGCAGGAAGACCAGCGGCGATGCCTGGGCATCGGCGGACCCGAGCACGTGCAGGACCATCTTGCGGACGTCCCAGCCGACGCAGTCGGTCTCGGTCGCCCACTCCTGCGGGCTCAGCGAGGCCGCCAGGGCAGCGAACTTCTCGAACTCAGCCGCGGCGAGGACCATGGCCTCCTTGCGACTGATGCCGGTGACTCCCGTGACGCTCATCGAGAGTTCCTCTCCAGGGCCGCGTCGACCAGGACGTCAGTCATGCGGTTCAGGTGCCGAAGCCAGCGGTCGCCGCCCGGATCGTTGCTCAGCTGGGCCTCGATCAAGCCACCGGTCATGGCGACGAGGCAGTCGATGTCGCCGCGATCGACTACGCCGGCGGCCTTCATCACCGCGACCAGGCGACCCAACGCCTCCTCAGCGATCGCGTAGGACTCGGGGCTCGGCTCGAAGCCGGGGATCACCCGACGGAAGAGCAAGGAGTTCCGCGCCGGATCCGCGACGGCGAAGTCGGCGAAGGCGCCGAGGTACACCTTCAGTGCCGCCCGTGGGTCAGCGGGCAGGTCGATCGCGCACAAGGCAGCGAGGAGCTGTCGGTTGCCGTCGGCGAACATCGCGTCGTACAGGGCACTCTTGGAGTCGAAGTAGGCGTACAGCGACGGCTGCCGCATGCCGACCTGCTTGGCCAGGTCCCGCAGCGAGAACAGCTGGATCCCGTGCTCCCGCGCAAGAGCCCAGGCCGCCTCGACGATCGAGGCGATCTTGGCCTCTCGACGCTGCGCGACTCCACTCACGGTCACTGTCGCCCCACCCATCCCTATCGGTGATAGAAGAATCACCTATCATCGATAGGTTGTCAAGGGGTGCGTGACCCATCCGGAACAACGCCGAGATCCCGCGGGGGCAGACTGACTGAGGGTGGGCGCGGGCGCGGTGTCTCCCAACGAAGACGGCTCAGCTGGCCGAGTCGCTGCCGGCCGCTGGGCCACGAGTCACACCATCGGCTCCCGGGCCGAGTTGAACCGCGTCAATCTGGGCGATGTGCTCCGCCTTCTCGGCGCCCCGAACCGAGCGCATACGACGCTTACCTCACCCCGCCGCCCCTCGCAACACGCTCACCAAGTCCCTCACAGGTACCTCAATGCACCGCTCACCACCGCTGGCACGCACGCCTGGACCCCCGGCTTCGCGGCAGCGGCTGCTGACATCCTGCTGACATTGCAGTCGGAGCAACACCAGAGGCCGCCCCCGGATGACTCCGGAAACGGCCTCTGCCTGCGATTGTGCATTGGTAGCGGGGGCGGGATTTGAACCCGCGACCTCTGGGTTATGAGCCCAGCGAGCTACCGAACTGCTCCACCCCGCGTCGTGGGCACCACGTTACGACATCGTCGCCGAGGGGCCCAAACCGGGGACCCGTGAGGGCGGTCACGCCCGGGAGACGTCTCAGTTGCCGCCCCCCGCGTTGCCGCCGCCCGAGTCACCGCCGCCCGAGTTGCCGCCACCGGAGTTGCCGCCGCCCGAGTCCGGCGACGAGGCCGGGGGCGAGGGCAGCTGGTCGGCGAGACCGATGGCCCGGGTCACCAGCTGCGAGGCCTGGTCGGTCAGCTGCTGGTAGGTCGCCAGGTCCTGGTCGGCCAGCGCCTGCTGCGCACGCTCGTAGAGCCGGTCGGCCCGGTCGAGCAGATCGCGCACCTGCGTGGCGGCGTCGTCCTCACCGCCCCCCTGACCCTGTCCCTGGGCGCCGCCGTTGCCCTGACCGCCGCCTTGCCCGCCGCCGGTGCCGCCGTCCGGCGCGTCGGTCTCGTCCACGCCGAGCAGGTCGCGCACCGCCTCACTGAAGGTGGCGCCGAAGCCGACGTCCTCCCCGAAGGACACCGCGTTGAACTGCAGCACCGGGAAGGTGCCGTCGCCGGTCTGGCGAATCGTGTAGATCGGCTGCACGTAGAGCAACCGGTCGTCCACGGGCAGCGTCAGCAGGTTGCCGTAGACCGCTCGCGACTCCGAGCCCGAGGTGAAGCTCAGCAGCGCGCGCTGCAGGTCCTCGTCGGCGTTGACGCGGCTCGCCACCTGTCCCGGACCGGACACCTGGGGCCCGTTGCCCGCCGCCAGGTCGAGGACCCGGATCTGGCCGTAGTCCTGCTCGTTGGCCTCGGCGCTGACGGTCATGTAGGCCGCCAGGTTCTGCCGGTTCACGGGCACGAAGGTCGACGTCAGCGAGAACTGCGTGTCGCCGCCCTGCGTCACCGAGAGGCGGTAGGGCGGCTGCAGCGTCGACCCCTCGTTCGGGTCCGCCGGCACCTCCCAGCGCTCGTTGGCCTGGTAGAAGTCGGCCGCGTCGGTGACGTGGTAGCGGGCGAGCTGGTAGCGCTGCACCTTGAACAGGTCCTCGGGGTAGCGCAGGTGGTCGAGCAGCTCGGGCTCGATCTGGTCCTTCGGCTGGATCGTGCCGGGGAAAGCCTTGCTCCACGCCTGGAGCATCGGGTCCTCCTCGTCCCACGCGTAGAGCGTGACGGTGCCGTCGTAGGCGTCGACCGTCGCCTTGACCGAGTTGCGGATGTAGTTGATCTCGTCGGTCGGCAGCGTCTGGAAGGCCGAGTTCACGTCGTTCAACGCGTCGTCGGTCATCGTGTCGAAGGACTCCTTCTCCGAGAGCGGATACCGGTCGGAGAGCGTGTAGCCGTCGATGATCCACTGGACCTTGCCGTCGATCACCGCCGGGTACGGGTCCGCGTCGACGGTCAGCCAGGGGGCGACCTTCTCGACCATCGCCGCGGGGTCGCGGTCGTAGAGGATCCGCGAGTTCTCGTGCACGCGGTCGGAGAGCACGATGTTCGGCTCGCCGAACTTGATCGCGTAGAGCACCTTGTGGAAGAGGCTGCCGATCGGGACGCCGAACTCACCTTCATAGGTCGAGGTGGTGTTGGCCTCCTCGGTCTCCTCGCCGCTCTTGGTGATCGGCAGGTCGAGCTCGAGGTCGCTGGCGCCCTCGCTCGGCTTGCCCACGATGGAGTACGTCGGGCTGTTCTCGCCGTAGTAGATCCGCGACTCGTACTCCCCGACGAAGTCGGTCATGTCGCCCAGCGGCGGGTTCGCCCAGCGCGGCTCCTCCGTGGCGGTCTGCCGCGAGTTGTCCGCGGGCCGCTGGTTGCCGTACGCGGCGATCACGCCGTCGCCGTGGGTGTAGACGGTGTGCAGGTTCGCCCAGTTCTGGCTGGAGTCGGCGATGCCGGCTTGGTTGAGCTCGCGCACGCCGAGCACGAGGTCGCGGGGCGTGCCCTGCACGACGTACTGGTCGACGTCGAGGACGTCGTTGACCGAGTAGTAGCCACGGATCTGCTGGGACTGCTCGAAGGCCGCGGGCACGATGTTGGGGTCGATCAGCCGCACGCCGGGCGTGTTGATCGCGTCGCTCGCGACGTCCTGGTCCTCGGCCTCCGAGACGTCCTCGCCGGCGGTCCGGTACGGCGTCATCTCCGCGTCCTCGATCTGGTACGCCGCCCGCGTCGCCTCGATGTTGCGCGCGATGTAGGGCTCCTCCTTGTCGGCCTCGGTGGGGTCGACCTGGAACTGCTGCACGACGCCCGGCCACACCAGGCCGAGCAGGAGCGCCGAGAGCGCCAGCATCGCCAGGCCCATCGCCGGCAGGATCCAGGTGCGGCGCCAGACGTTGAGGAAGAACAGGATCGCGCAGACCACCGCGATGCCGGCGAGGATGTTCTTCGCCGGCAGCACCGCGTTGTCATCGGTGTAGGTGATCCCGGTGATCAGACCGCTGGAGCTGCTGAGCAGGTCGAAGCGGTCGAGGTAGTAGTCCACGGCCTTGGCCAGCACGAAGACGCCGAGCAGCACCGAGAGCTGGGCCTGCGCCGCCCCGGTGAGCCGGTCCCGCCCCTGGAGGCGGATGCCGCCGAAGAGGTAGTGCACGAGCGCCGCAGCGATCAGGGCGATGATGGCCATCGCCATCACGAAGTCGACGAGGTAGTGCCACCACGCCAGGGAGAACATGTAGAAGCCGATGTCGCGGTCGAAGTAGGGCTCCACGCGGCCGAAGTCGACGCCGTTGCGCCACAGCAGGAAGGTGCGCCACTGCCCCGTGGCCGAGCCGCCGGCGAAGAGGCCGACCAGCAGCGAGGCACCGAGGAGCAGCCAGGTGCGGATCGGCATCACGGCCTCGCGGTAGCGCTGCAGGTTGCTCTGCTCCGGCGAGGGCGGGCGGAAGAGCGGCCGGAAGCGGTAGGCCACGTACATGTTCGCGCCGACCACGACCGCCATCACGGCGCCGAAGACCAGGAAGAGACCCACGCGGCTCCACAACACCTTGCTGAAGACGCCGAGGTAGCCCAGGTTCTGGAACCACAGGCGCTCGGTCCAGAAGGAGGAGAGCACGGTCAGCAGCAGGAACGCCGCCACGAGGACGGCACCGGTGATCACCAGCGCACGGGTGCGCCCGTTGTTGCCGGACGACGCCTGCGGCGCCGGGGCGGCGGGTCGACGGCGAGGCTCGTCGCCGAACAGGTCGCTCACGTCAGGACTCCTCTTCTTCCAGGGTCGTGCACAGCAGCTCCAGCAGCGCCGGCACCAGGTTGCTCCCGCCCACGACCGACTGGTCGTCGTCGTGGGCGCGTAGACGAAGGGCACAGTACGTCGCCCCGGCACGCGTGGCACCGGCGACGATCCGCACCTCTTGACGATCGGGGTGCTCCCGGGCGAACCTCTCCGCCTCCGAGGGGTCCTCGGGGAGCTCGCCGTCGGATCCCGGGGGCAGTACGAGCCGCTCGACGACGGCGGCGCAGCCGCTGACGTCATCGGGCCAGACGATCTGCTCGAGCACCCGCTCCAGGGGCCGCGAGGCGTCGAGCTGGTCCTGCTCGACCGGGGTCAGGGACCCGTCGGCAGACGCGTCGGCCAGCCCCATCGAGGCGGCCAGGTCCGGCTCGTGCTGCACGATCTGCGCGGTCTCGACCAGCGCGTACAGCCGCCCCGGCTGGTCCCAGCCGTTGCCGGCCAGGTGCTGCTCGATCTCGAGCACCGCGGCCGCGAGGGCCGGGTCGACGTCGAGGCCCAGGTCGTCGGACGCTTCGGTCGCCTCGTCCATCTCAGCCCTCCTCCGTGCATGCGGGCAGGTCCGCTTCGGGGTCATCGGACCAGGCCTCGACCGCCAGACGCGCGTCGTGCAGGGTCGGGGCGCGGACCAGCCTGATGTTCTTCACCGCCGCCGCCAGGGCGGCGCCGCAGTTGTCGGGCGGCACGAGGAAGAGCTCGGCGCCGTCGCGCGCGGAGGCGATGATCTTCTGCTGGATCCCGCCGATCGGTCCCACCTCCCCCTCCTCGGTGATCGTGCCCGTGCCGGCCACCGCCTTGCCCCCGGTCAGGGACCCGGGGGTCAGCGTGTCGTAGATGGCGAGGCTAAACGTCAGGCCCGCACTGGGCCCCCCGATGCGCTCGGGGATCCGCACGCGAACGTCGAAGGGGAACTGGAAGCCCCGCCCCGGCACGATGCCGACCTTGGGCCCGGCCGGCGTCTCCTCCGGTTCGACCGCCACGGTCCTGCGCTCACCGTCCCGCCGCACCGTGAACTCGACGGACGCGCCGGCCTCCCTCTCACCGACGATGCGGACGACGTCCTGGGCGTCCGCGATCTGCTGGCCGTCCACGGCGAGGATCACGTCGCGCAGCTCGAGCTTGCCCGCGGCGGGCCGGCCCTCCTCGACGTTGAGCACCTCGACCACCGGCTCGTAGTCGACCTCCAGCTCGCTGAGGGCGGCGGCGATGGCTGCGTCCTGGGAGGAGACCATCTGCAACGAGGACTGGAGATCCGCCTGGTCCCGCGTCTCGTCCTCGGCGTAGACCGCGTCGTAGGGATAGACGGCCTGCTCGTCGTCCAGCCAGGCGCCGATCGCGGAGAACAGGTTGACCGTCGTCTCCGGCTGGGTCACCAGCACCGTGGTCAGGCGCAGCTGACCGTCGTCCCGGTAGGTCTGGCGGCCCTGCACGTCGATGATCTCGTCGCCGTCGCGCTCGCCGAGCACGTCCACGG
Source organism: uncultured Actinomycetota bacterium (assembly GCA_963731985.1). Lineage (GTDB taxonomy): Bacteria > Actinomycetota > Actinomycetes > Propionibacteriales > Nocardioidaceae > Nocardioides. The sequence continues at coordinate 13,139 of CAVSYA010000002.1, forward strand.
TCGGGCCCGGTTCGTAGGTCACGAACGGCACCGGCAACAGCGCCGCGGCCACCCACAAGGCGACCAGGGCCGGGACCGCGATGAGCCCGGCCAAGGTCCGCTGGCTCACGACGAGTCCCCGTGTCCGCTGGTCACACCGGCAAGCCTCTCACTGCGTCGCAAACGCAGCGCCGAGACCCGGACGCCGGCTGAGAGCGCCGTGAGAGGCCCATGAGAAGGGCATGAAGCGTGGCTGAAACGGGGCTGATCGGGGACCCTCGACCGGCCTCGTCCGGGCCCGGCGGGGCTCAGTCCGCGGTGCGACGGGAGGGCCTGACCGCGATGCCCGTGCTGCGGTCCCGGGGGCGGCGGGGCTCCTTGCCGCGTCGGACGGGCGAGTCGCGTTCGAGCGCCGCGGCGAGCCGGGCCACGGCCACCTCGCGATCGACCTCGCCCCGGCCCTCGCGGCCGGCCCAGCCGACCCAGGCCATGGCAAGCAGCGTGACCACCGCGGACGGCACCAGCCAGAGCAGGATCTCCACGAGCGTCAGGCTAGGCGCGCTGCGGGCCCGATCCCGGCGGGCGCGCCGACCCGCGCCGGGAGCCCACCCTCAGGGCGAGCCGACCCACTCGTCTCCGCCGTCCCCGAAGCGCTGGTGCTTCCAGATCGGCACCTCGGCCTTGAGCGTGTCGATCAGGGTGCGGGAGGCGTCGAAGGCCTCGCCCCGGTGAGCACCGGTCGTGGCGACCACGACGGCGGCGTCGCCGATCGCCAGCGTGCCGACGCGATGGAGGGCCGCGACCCCGTGCACGTCGTACTGCTCGACGACGCGGCGGCACACGTCCGCCATCCGCTCCAGGGCGGTGGGGTGCGCGGTGTAGTCCAGGCCCAGCACCGACCGGCCGCCGTCGTGGTCGCGCACGCGACCGACGAAGAGCGTCAGCCCGCCGGACGTGTCGTCCGCCAGCGCGTCGACGACCTCGATGACGTCCAGCGGGGTCTCGCGCAGGTCGACCAGGCGGACCTCCCGGGGCAGGCCCGCCGGGTGCTGCGGTGCGGCATTCCTCACGTCGGAGAGCGTAGTCGGCAGGGGTACCGTGGCGTGCATGAGCGACGAGCCAGCCGACCGACCCGACGACGGCCAGAACCCGTTCAAGGGCACGCCCTTCGAGCAGTTCTTCGACGGCCTGACCCGAGGCGGGGGCCAGGGCGGCCAGGGCGGTCAAGGTTTCGGTTTCGGGGTCGGCGGACCGGGGGGCGCCGGCGGTCAGGGCGGCCCGGGGGGCTTCGACCTGAACGCGATCATGAGCCAGATGCAGCACCTGATGGCCCCGCACGAGGGACCCGTCAACTGGGAGCTCGCTCTGGAGACCGCCCGGCGCACCGCCGCCGAGAGCCCCGACCCGTCCCCGACGCAGCGACAGCGTGACGCCGTGGCCGACGCTGTCCGGCTGGCAGACCACTGGCTCGACTCGGCCACCGAGCTGCCCTCCGGCGTCAGCACCAGCGCCGCCTGGAGCCGCGCGGAGTGGATCGAGAACACGCTGGAGGTCTGGAAGGGCCTGGTCGAGCCGATCGCCGCCCGCGCGAACGGGGCCGTCGGAGACGCGCTGCCCGAGGAGGCCCGGGCCATGGCAGGGCCGCTGATGGACCTGCTCGGCCGCGCCACCGGGGCGATGGTGGCCTCGCAGGTCGGCTCGGGTCTCGGGACGCTGGCCGGTGAGGTGCTCTCCGCGAGCGACGTGGGGCTGCCGCTCGGTCCGGCGGGCCGGGCAGCGGTCGTGCCGGCGAACGTGGCCGCCTTCGCGGAGGGCCTCGACGTCTCCAGTGATGACGTCCTGCTCTATCTGGCGCTGCGCGAGGCCGCGCACCAGCGGCTCTTCGCCGGGGTGCCGTGGCTGCGCGAGCACCTGCTCTCGGCGGTCACCGACTACGCCGGAGGCATCGAGCTCGACCTGAGCGGCATCGAGGAGCAGGTGCGCGGGCTGGACATGAGCGACCCGGCCTCGCTGCAGCAGGCGCTCGAGGGCGGGCTCTTCGACCTCAAGCGCACTCCCGCCCAGGAGGCCGCGCTGCAGCGACTCGAGATCACGCTCGCGCTGGTCGAGGGCTGGGTCGACGAGGTCGTCGGGCAGGCCACGGCCCACCGGATGCCGGCGGCCGAGAAGCTGCAGGAGGCGGTCCGGCGCCGCCGCGCCTCGGGAGGTCCGGCGGAGCAGACGTTCAGCGCCCTGGTGGGCCTGGAGCTGCGGCCGCGCCGCCTCCGCGACGCCTCGACGCTGTGGGGCTCGCTGCGCACCCGCCAGGGCGCCGAGGCCCGCGACGGCGTGTGGACGCACGCCAACCTGCTGCCGACCGCCGCCGACCTCGACGACCCCCTCGGCTTCCGCGAGAGCGCGTCCGCGCCGCAGGCGATGTCGGAGGACGACTTCGACGCCGAGCTCCGCCGGATGCTCGAGAAGGACCCGAACGACGACCCGGGCAGCGGCCCGGCCGACGACTCGGACCCGGGCCCGGCCGGCCGGGCGTGAGCCTGCACACCGCGGCGCTGGGGTTGCTCGAGAACTGGCCGACTGACGACCCGGAGCAGGAGGCACGACGGCGCCGGTACGCCGCGCACCTGCGTGCCCACCCCGACGGGGCCCTGCGCTCCTGCTACCCCGACCACCTGACGGCCAGCACGCTGGTCGTCTCCGCTGACGCGCGCAGCGTGCTGCTGACCCTGCACGCCAAGGCCGGCCGCTGGTTCCAGCTCGGCGGCCACTGCGAGGAGGAGGACGACACCCTGCTGGGCGCCGCCCGGCGCGAGGCCGAGGAGGAGTCCGGCCTCCCCGGGCTCGCGCTCGACCCGCAGCCGGTCCAGCTCAGCGACCACCCGGTGCCGTTCTGCGATCCGCGCGGCGGGGTCCGACACCTCGACGTCCGGTTCGTGGCCGTCGTGCCCGAGGCCTCGGCGTACGTCGTCAGCGCCGAGTCTCTCGACCTGCGCTGGTGGCCGGTCGGCGACCTGCCCGACCCGGGGCCGGACCTGGTCGAGCTCGTCGGGCTCGCCCGCGCCCGGCTGGGCCCGGCGCGCTCGCCACGTCAGGGCGCGTCGGCCTCCTCGCCCGGCGGCGGGTCGACGCCGGCGCCGGCGCACCAGCCCAGCAGGTAGCCCTTGGCGCGCTCGGCCCGCGGATAGCGGTCGACCCAGGACCAGAAGCGGGCGTCGTGTCGCGGCTCGATCAGGTGGGCCAGCTCGTGGACCAGCACGTAGTCGACGACCCAGGCGGGCATCGCCTGCAGCCGGCGTGCTCAGCCGGATCGACCGGTCGCCGGGCGTGCACGAGCCCCAGCGAGAGCGCTGGTTGTCCACCCACCGCACGGATCCGGGCACGGCGAGCCCGCCCAGGTAGCTGTCGTTGAGCCGCCGCGCCCGCTGCAGCAGCCCGTCGTCGGAGGGGCGGGAGCGCCGCTCCGAGCGGGCCAGCCGCTCCAGCATGGTGGCGACCCACTCCGCCTCCTGCCGCCGCGTCAGCGTGGCCGGCACCAACACGACCACGCGCTCGCCCTCGCGGTAGGCGGAGACGGTCTTGCGGCGCCGCTTCGAGCGGCGCAGCTCGACGTGCGGCGGCAGGTCCGGGACCCGGTCGCGGCCCATGGCGGAACGCTAGCGGTTCGCCCAGGCCAGCAGGCGCTCGGCCGGCCAGGTGTTGACGATGCGATCCGGTTCGATCCCGGCCTCCGCGGCGCGCGCGCAGCCATGGTCGAGCATGTCGAGCTGGCCCGGCGCGTGGGCATCGCTGTCGATGGAGAACAGGCAGCCGGTGTCGCGGGCCAGCTCGAGCAGCGTCGTCGGCGGGTCGCGCCGCTCGGGGCGGGAGTTGATCTCCACCGCGACGCCGTGGTCCGCACAGGCGCCGAAGACCGTCCGGGCATCGAAATGGGAGGGCTTGCGGGTGCCGCGGTTGCCCGTGACCAGCCGGCCCGTGCAGTGGCCGAGGACGTTGACCCGCGGGTTGCGGGCCGCCGCCACCAGGCGGCGGGTCATCTGCTCGGCGTCCATCTGGAGCTTGGAGTGCACACTGGCGACGCGCACGTCGAGCCGAGCGAGCATCGCGTCGGTCTGGTCGAGCGAGCCGTCGTCGAGGATGTCGACCTCGATGCCGCGCAGCAAGGTGAAGCCAGCGGCGGCGCCGGCGCCGCCGCCGAGGTGCTCGTTGACCGCCGCCACCACCTCGAGCTGGCGGGCCAGGCGCTCGGCGCTCAGTCCGTTGGCCACCCGCAGGCGCGGCGAGTGGTCCGTGAGCACCAGGTAGGAGTGGCCCAGCTCGGCCGCGGTGAAGGCCATCTCCTCGATCGGCGAGCCACCGTCGGACCAGTCCGAGTGGGAGTGGCAGTCGCCTCGCAGCGCCGCCCGGAGCTCGCGCCCCCCGGGGACGAGCGGGCCCGCGTGGTCCTCCTCCAGCCTCGCCAGGCGCGCGGGCAGGTGGCCGGCCGCCGCCTCGGCGATGACCCGCGCGGTGCTGGCGCCGATGCCGGGCAGCTCGGTCAGCGTCCCCTCGGCGGCGCGGCGCGCGACCTCGTCGGCCTCCATCGGGAGCAGGGTCGCGACGGCGGCCCGGTAGGCCTTGATCCTGTAGGTGTCCTCGCGTGCCCGCTCCAGCAGGAACGCGATCCGGCGCAGCGCCGCCACCGGGCCGCCGTCGTAGGCGGGTCGGTCGTCACTGGGGCGGCCTGGCATGTCATCACCCCTCGCATACTTCCTGTCCACAGCCTGTGGACTGCCATTGTGGCCGGTCAGCGGGGTCGGGGGCGAGTTCGGCGCCGGTTTGTCCACAGCGCTCTCCCCCGCATCCGACCCCTTCTCCACGGCGAGCCCGCCGTCTCCACACGGTTCCCCACAGGTCTCTCCACAGGCAGGACGGCGGATCCGGTCCGCGCCGTTGCTCAGGAGCCGCGCGGCACCTAGCGTCGCGACCAGACGGGCCCCGGCGGTCCGAGCGCCGTTCGCACGGGGAAGGCGAACGTGGTTCGGGTGCCGGGGCCCTCTGCGTCTCGCTCACGAGTCGGATTCCGGGGGCCTGGTTCACGCACCCCGGAAGGCCGGACGGCGCTTCTCCTTCGCCGCGCGGATGCCTTCCTGGAGGTCGCTGGTCGCGAGCGTGATCGGCTGGGCCATCGCCTCCCACTGCAGGCCGGCCTCGATGTCGTGGTGTCCGCCGCGCAGCAGCGCCAGCTTGGTCAGCCGGGTCGCGATCGGGGCGGCCCCGGCCATGCCGGCGGCCGCCGCCACGGCCGCGCCCGCGAGCTCGTCGGGCTCCACCACGCGGGAGACCAGGCCGAGGCGCAACGCCTCGTCGGCCTCGACGATCCGGCCGGTGAGCAGCAGGTCCCGCGCCGCGGCCGGTCCGACCACATCGGGCAGCAGGTGCGTCGCGGCCATGCCGGGATGCATGCCGAGCTGGGTGAACGGCACGCCGAGCTTGGCCCCCGAGGCGGCGTACCGCACGTCGCAGGCCAGCGCCATGCAGAGGCCGGCGCCGATCGCGGCCCCGTTCAACGCGGCGAGTGTGGGCACCTCCAGCGAACGGATGCTTAGCCACGCCCGATAGAACGGCAGCATCCGGGAGCGCAGGTCGTCGACGCCGGCATCGGGCTCGCTGGCGATCCAGCTCGTGTCGCCACCCGAGCAGAAGGCCTTGCCCTCCCCGGTGACCAGCACCGCACGGCAGGTCGGATCCTGCCGCAGCGCCTCGACGGCCCTCGCCCAGGAGGCCGTCATCTCGCTGGACATGGCGTTGCGCTGGTCGGGGTTGTTCAGGGTCAGCCGGACGACGCCCTCGGCGGGGCGGTCCACCCGGAGGTGGGGCAGGTCGTCGGGGGCCGCGTCGCGACCGGGGGAGCTCTCAGCCATGCCCCGCACCGTAGCCCGGCTCGGGCGACGCGCGCCGTGCACCCGGGCCCCGGGTGCGCGGCGACGGGGCCGGGGTGCCGTAGGGTCGCCAGCGCCGGGCGCCCCTGTCGCCCGGACCCGACGGGCTGTCCCCCACCCCCGTCGCGTGGAACCGATCCGACTGGAGCGAGGAGGCCGTCATGGCAGAGACCTGGAGCGGCGAGTTCTATTGCGTGAAGTGCAAGGAGAAGCGCGAGGCCTCGGGGGAGGTCAAGGTCAACGACAAGGGCACCCGCATGGCCAAGGCCGTGTGCCCGGTGTGCGGCACCAACCTGAACCGCATCCTCGGCAAGGCCTGAGGCTTCCCCACGCCACGGCGGCGCTTCCGGCTCGGGTGGCGGCGTCGCCGACGTGCCTGAGGACGACCGGTCGTGTCGTCCGGATGTCCTGTGGAGGGCCCGCCCGTCGGGGCCGATGAGGTGGCAGCCTCCTCGTCGTGAACCCGAGCCGGCACCCGTCGAGTGCGCGCCACGTCCTGCGACCCGGAGTCGTGGTCGTCCCGCATCCCGCCGGCCGGCTCGTCGTGGGGCATGACAGCGCCAGCGTCGCGCTGCCGGACACGGCGGCGACGCGCCAGCTCCTCTCCCGCCTGGGATCCGGAGGCGTCCGGCCGCCCGACGCCGGCGACCCGCCCGAGGCGTGGCGGCTCTGGCGGCGCCTGCTGGAGGCCGACCTGCTCGTCACCGAGGTGATCCTGCGCCGCTCACGTGAGGCCGTCGGACGGCCGTCGGCGGGCACCGGGCCGGGGATCGCCGCCGCGGACGCCGCGGTGCTGGCCTACGGGGAGGAGGCCCGCGGGGTGCTGCGCGCGCGGGCGTCCGCCGTCACGGCCGTCCACGGGCCGGAGGACCTGCGGGCCCCCACCATCCGGTGCCTGGAGGCAGCGGGCGTCCCGGTGGCGCGCGGGCGGGGGCGGGCCGTGATCCACATCGTCACCGGAGACGTCATGCCGGACGCCCGGACGCTCGCCGACCTGCTGCGCCGGGGGGCGCCGCACCTCGCGATCGTGCGGGACGCCTCGGCGGTGACCGTGGGGCCGTTCGTCGTGCCCGGGCACACCGCGTGCACCGGCTGCCTCGAGGCGACGAGAGCCGACCGGGACCCCGATCAGGGCATGGTGCGGCTGCTGCGCGCGCGCCGGCTGCGGGAGCGCACGATGCCGGGCGACGCCGCGCTGCTGGCGCTGGCGCTGGCGGTGGCGACGCGCGATCTCGTCGTCTGGGCCGCCGGCGACGAGCCCTCGACGTGGTCGGCCACCCGGACCTTCACGCACGCCGGCGCCGAGGAGCGCGCGGACCTGCGCCGGCACCCCCGCTGCGGCTGCGCCTGGGACGCCTTGGGCGCCGACGCCGGCTAGCCAGCGTGACGCCCCGGCTCACCAGTGCTCGGAGTCGAGCTTCCCCTCGATCGCGCGCAGGTGCTCGCGAGAGCACGCCTCGCAGAAGGTGACCGGACGCCCATCCTCCACCGACGTGGTCCACGTCAGGGTCTCCGCCGCGCCTCTGCCGACCCGTCCGCACCAGCCACAGGTGCTCGCCGTCCCGGACTCCGTCGTGTCGTCTCCCACGGTCACGACGCCACGCTAGCCGCACCTGGCGCCCGACAGAGCCAGCCGGGTACGACAGAGCCAGCCGGGCACGGCGGAGCCCAGCGGGAGAGACGGCTCAGATGACGCGCGCGACCGTGGGTCGCGTCCGCTTCGCCGCCCTCCGGGCCGTGCGGCCCGGCCGGCGGGCCAGCAGCACCTGCCGGCCCTGGCGCTGCCGGCGCGCTTCTCCCAGGCGCTCGTGTCGATGGGCACGGGCGAGGTCTTCGGTCAGCAGGTACATGTCCATCCTTCCTCTGGCTCGAGTGGTCGGTGGTCCGATGTCGGGTCAGGCGGCCGCGTGCTTGCGCGGACGCCCGCGGGGACGCTTGCGCGGGATCACCACGCCAGCCAGGAAGAGCTCGCCTCCCCAGACGCCCCACGGCTCGCGACGCTCCAGCGCGCCGTCCAGGCACCGCGACCGCACGGGGCAGTCCCGGCACAGCGCCTTCGCGGCCTCGACGTCGGCGGGCGACTCGGCGAACCACAGCTCCGGGTTGCCCATGCGGCACGGCAGCCGCTGTTCGTCGACCTCGATCGCCGCGTGGTGGAGCTGGCCCAGCGACCCGGTCGGGGTCGCCTCGGCAGCCTCACGGCCCCGGTCGAGAACGCTGATGGTCATGTGTCTCACTTCCTCTTCAGGCCTGATCCCTGGCTGGCGGTGCAGATGCGCGACGCGTCCAACGAAAACGAAAAGGCCGCGGATCCCGTCATGGGGATCCGCGGCCTGGAGGCTGCCGACGTGCTGTGTCAGCTCGTCGGTGGACTCCAGGCACGGGTCTCCCCGGCGATGTCCTGGGCAAGGCAGGCCACGGCCGTGGTCGCGCGGTCGCGCACGTCCGATCCGGTGCCGCGCAGCGAGACGGGGGCGTACCGGTGCGCGGGCATGCCGAGGCGGGACGGCGTCCGGGCCGCCTGCGGGAGCATGATGGTGTTCATCGGTACACCTCCTTCGTCTTCTCGGGCGCGGGTCCGTGCCAGGGACCCTGGTGCGCAGGGGTAAAAGCACCGTACAGAGCCCGCGCCGCCGGCGGCAAACGAATTATCGACCCGTTCTTCGAAACTTTCTGCGGGGCGCGAAACCGCTCAGCCGAGCAGCTCCAGGACCTCGTCGCCGTACTTGTCGAGCTTCGAGCGACCGATCCCGCTGATCCGCAGCAGGTCCTGCTCGGTGCGGGGTCGGTGCTCGGCGATCAGCTGCAGCGTGGCGTCGGTGAACACGACGTACGCCGGGACGCTCTCCTCCCCGGCCCGCTCCCGGCGCCACTCGCGCAGCCGTTCGAAGAGCGCCTCGTCGTAGGACGCCGGGCAGTCGGCGCAGCGCCCGGTCTTGCGGGTCGCCGGTGAGGTGAGGGGGCGGCCGCACTCGCGGCAGGTGGCCGGGCCGCGTCGGCGGGATCGGCGCGACCCGTCCGCGGCGGACCCGGCGCGGCCGGGAGTCTCGGGACGGATCCCGGCCAGGAACCGGCTCGGCTTGCGGCTGCCGCGGCCGCCGGGCTGCCGCGACGCGGCCCACGAGCCGTGCAGCTCGCGCCGGGCGCGGGTCGCGCCGACGTAGAGCAGCCGGCGCTCCTCCTCCAGGGCGGCCGGGCTCTCGGCGTAGGTGATCGGCAGCGTCCCCTCCTGCAGGCCGCACAGGAAGACGGCGTCCCACTCCAGGCCCTTCGCGGCATGGAGGGTCGCCAGCGTCACGCCCGCGGCGACCGGCGCGTGCTGCTCGGCGGCGCGGCGGTCCAGGTCGTCGACGAACGACCCGAGGTCGGTCTGCCCCGGCGCGGCGACCCACGCCGTCGCCTGGTCCACCAGCGCCTGCAACGACTCCCAGCGGTCGCGGGTCTGCCCGCGCGCCGTCGGCGCCTCGGGCGACCAGCCCATCCCCGCGAGGACCGCGCGCACCTCGGCGACGACGTCGTCGCCCGCCTGGCCGCCGCGGGCGGTGCCGCGCAGCAACGTCACGGCCTGGCGCACCTCGGCGCGCTCGAAGAAGCGGGCGGCGCCGCGGACGACGTAGGGCAGGCCACGGGCGGCGAGCGCCTCCTCGAAGGCCTCGGACTGCGCGTTGATCCGGAACAGCACGGCCATCTCGCTCAGCGGCGTGCCGGCGTCGCGCAGCGCCAGGGCGCGCGCCGCCACCTGCTCCGCCTCCTCGACCTCGTCGGCCCGGCCCGTCCACGTCACCCCGGGCCCCGGCTCCCGCACCGCCGTGAGCTCGACGCCGCGGCTCGGGGTTCCGGCGAGCAGCGCGTTGGCCGTCGCGACGACCTGGGGGGTCGAGCGGTAGTTGCGCACGAGCTCGACCGAGGTCGTGGCCGGGTAGCGGGCCGGGAAGTTGCGCAGCGCCGAGGCGTCCGCCCCCGCGAAGGAGTAGATCGTCTGGGAGGGGTCGCCCACCACGCACAGCTCGTCACGCCCGCCGAGCCAGAGGTCGAGAAGCGCGGACTGCAGCGGCGAGACGTCCTGGAACTCGTCGACGACGAAGAACTTGTACTGGCTGCGCACCTGCGCGGCGACCCGTTCGTCCTCGGCGAGCATGCCGGCGCACCAGAGCAGCACGTCCTCCATGTCCATCCGGCCCTGGGCGCGCTTGACCTCCTCGTAGGTGGACAGCACCCGCGCCACGACGGCCGGGTCCTGGCCGGCCACGGCCCGATCGCGGCCGGGCGCGATCAGCGCGTACTGGTCGGGCTGGACGTTGCTCACCTTGGCCCACTCGATCTCCGCGGCGAGGTCTCTCAGGAGAGCCTGGTCGCCCGCCAGCCCCAGCCGGCGGGCGGCGCCGGCCACCAGCGAGAGCTTGGACTCGGTCAGCGTGGGGAGCTGCTGGCCATAGAGGCGCGGCCAGAAGAAGCGGAGCTGGCGCAGCGCGGCGGAGTGGAAGGTGCGCGCCTGCACGCCACCGGCGCCCAGCGCGCGGAGCCGGCCCCGCATCTCGCCCGCGGCCCGCGTGGTGAACGTCACGGCCAGCACCTCGGTGGGCTGGTAGGTGCCCGTGGCCACCCCGTGCGCGATCCGGTGGGTGATCGCCCGGGTCTTGCCGGTGCCGGCGCCCGCGAGCACCCGCACCGGTCCGCGCAGCGCCTCCGCCACCCGACGCTGCTCGGGGTCGAGCGCGCCCAGCAGGGCGTGCGGATCGGCCATGCGGGAACAACTCCTGGGCGAGAACGGTTGACCGCCACAGGCTAGACGTCGGGACCGACGAGCCATCCCGCAGGAACAGGAGACCAGCGACGCCATGAGCGCCCCCTTCACCATGTACAGCACCCCGTGGTGCGGCTACTGCCACCGGCTCAAGGGCCAGCTCAGCCGCGAGGGCATCAGCTTCGACGTGGTCGACATCGCCCAGGAGCCGGAAGCCGCCCAGGTCGTCGAGCAGGCCAACGGCGGCAACCAGACCGTGCCGACCCTGGTCTACAGCGACGGCTCCGCGATGACCAACCCGACGCTCGCCCAGGTCAAGGAGAAGCTCGCCGTCCTGGTCTGAGTCGCCGCGACACCCGACCGGTTCACCAGTGTCCGGGCAGGGCCCCGCCATACCAGTGCTCGATCAGTGATCGACTGATCGAGATGCCGCCCGGCAGCCGCAGGCTGCCCTCCTCGGCGGCGGCGCGCATCTCGGCGCGGGTGAACCAGCGAGCGTCGGCGAGCTCGCCGTCGTGCCGCACGATCTCGGTGCTCCGCGCGCGGGCCACGAAGCCCAGCATCAGGCTGGCGGGCAGCGGCCACGGCTGGTTGCCGAAGTAGCGCACCTCGCCCACCTCCACGCCGGTCTCCTCGGCGACCTCCCGGCGGACGGCGTCCTCGAGCGTCTCGCCCGGCTCGCAGAAGCCGGCCAGGGTCGAGTAGCGGCCCTCCGGCCAGACCCGCTGTCGCCCGAGCAGGCACCGCTCAGGGTCGGCCCCGGGGTCCCCCGCCGTGACGACCATGATCACGGCGGGATCGGTGCGCGGGAACTGCCGTCGCCCGCAGTCCGGGCAGGCGAGCTCGTGGCCGGCGGCCGCCGGCCGCAGGCGGGCGCCGCAACGCGGGCAGTGGCGCGTGGACCAGTGCCACTCCGCGAGGCCCAGCGCGTGGAAGGCCAGGGGCGCCTGTTCGAGGCGCCCCTCGGCGAGGTGCGGAAGCAGGCCGCGGAGCGGCACCCACGCCGGGTCGTCGGCGGCGTGCCCGGGGTCCGCGAGCACGGCGAAGTGCGTGCGGCCCTCCCGCTCGCCGAGCAGCACCCGGACGCCGTCGGGCGCATCCAGCGGCGCCACCCACTCCAGCGAGCCGTTCTCGGGGCGCACCCGGGTCCCCGAGACGACCAGGACGCGGCTGCCCGGGTCGGCCCACTGCTCCGCCAGCCAGGCCTCGTCGTCGCGGCGCAGGCCGCGGCGCTCGTGCGGGTCCGCGGCCAGCCACTCATGCGGGTAGGTCACGCTCCGAGGCTAGTCAACCGCTCGAGCTCCTCCCGCCCGGGCAGGTCGTGCGGCTCGACGACCTCGCCGCTGCGCACGTAGTAGAACGCCGCCCGCACCCGGCCGACCGCGATGCCCTGCAGCTCGGCCCAGGCAAGGCGGTAGAGGGCGAGCTGCAGCGGGTCGGCGCTGGCCGAGCGGTTCGTCTTCCAGTCCACGACGAGGTAGTCCGCGCCCGGGTCCGGCTCGGCGTACACGGCGTCGATGCGACAGCGCACCACCTGGCCGCCGAGCACCAGCGCCACGGACGGCTCGACGACGTGCGGCACCCGCTCCCCGAAGGGGCCCCGCTCGAAGAGCCCGATCAGCTCGGCGAGGTCGGCCGCGTCGTCGATGCCGGTGTCGGCGCGACCGGGCAGGTCGTCGGGGTCGAGGAGCTGCTGCTGGCCGAACCGCGCCTCCACCCAGGCGTGGAACCGCGTGCCGAAGCGTGCGGCCGCCGAGGGCTTGCGCGGCATGGGGCGGGCAAGGTCGCGAGCGAACCCTGCGGGGTCGTCCCGGAGCCGGGCCATCGCGGTGGCGGAGAGGCTGGCCGGCAGCGGCACCTCGATCTCGGGTGTGCGCTCGCGCGTCACCTCCTCGACCAGTCGGTCGATCTCCTCGTCCCACTGCGCGATCCTCCCCAGCAGCAGCACGTCCTCGACGCCGTCCTCCGCCGCGGGGTCGGCCGCCGCGCCGCGCACGCGCGTCGCGGCCTCCCGGCGCCGCAGGACCTCCTCGGTGTGGTGGTGGTCGATCGGCCACGTCAGGTCGGTCGACGTCTCGGCGTACGGGTGGGGCGTGCCCCGGGCCGGCGCGTCCGCCCAGCGCTCCGGCTCCTGGCCCCACCCGGCCATCGCCTCGCGGGTGCGCCGGAGGTAGGCCGAGGGGCCGCGGGCCGCCTTCAGCGCCGGCGACCAGCACCAGGCGGAGACCGTCACCTCGTGCCGGGCCCGGGTCCACGCCACGTAGCCGAGTCGGAGCTCCTCGCGGGCCTCATGGGACCGGGCATCCTCCTTGAATCGGTCGATGTCCTCGGGCGCGTGTCCGCGCAGCGAGGGCCGGTCGCGCGCGTCACCCCGCAGCGGCCCCGGCATCACGTGCGGCACGGTCAGCCAGCTCGGGCGGCCCCGCTCCGAGGGGAACTTCTTCTCGGTCACCCCGACCAGGAAGACCGCGTCCCACTCCAGGCCCTTGGCGCGGTGCACCGTGAGCAGCTTCACCGAGTCGGACTCGCTGGGGACCGCGACGTCGAGACCCTGGCCCATCTCGTCCTCGGCCTCCAGCCAGGCGAGCAGCGCCGGCAGCGTGACCTGCCCGTCGACGGCCTGGAAGTCGGCGACCGCCTGGACGAACAGGTCCAGGTTGTCGCGCCGGGCCGCGGCGGCGGGGCTGACGGACGAGGCGAGCTCGAGGTCGATGCCGGTGACGTCCACGATCCGGCGCACGAGGTCGAGGATCGGCTCGCCCGCCAGCGCGCGCAGCCGGCGGAGCTCGTCGGCCAGCAGCCCGAATCGCTCCCGCGCCTCCGCGGAGTAGTCGAGCGCGCCGGGGTCCTCCAGTGCGTCGCACAGCGAGGGGATCTCCGTCGGGTCGGCACCCTCGACCGCGGCCGCGAGCTCGGCTCCTACGTCGGCGGCTGGGTCGGCCCCGGGGTCCCCACCGGCCCGGGGGGCCCGGCGCGGCCCCCGCACGGCCGCGAGCCCGGCGGCGCGGCGACCCAGCAGCGCGAGGTCCCGGGGGCCGATCGCCCAGCGTGGCCCCGTGAGAAGCGTGAGCAGGCCGGCGTTGGCGGTCACGTCGTCGATGAGCGCCAGCGTCGCGACCACCTCGGCGACCTCCGGCAGCCGCAGCAGCCCCTTGAGGCCGACGATCTCCACGGGGACGTCGCGGGAGGTCAGCGCGTCGAAGACGGCGGCCGCGGTCGCGTTGTCGCGGGTGAGCACGCCGATCTCGCGCCAGCAGGCGGGCTGGTCGCGCCGCAGAGCCAGGCGGGCGTGGGTCGCCAGCACGTCGTCGGCGAGCCAGGCCAGCTCGTCGGCGACGCTCTCGTGCACCACCGCGCGGACCGAACCCGGTTCCGCGCCGGGCTTCGGCTCCAGCGGGAGCAGGTCGGGACGCGCGGCGTAGAGGTCCCCGGCGAGGTGGTTGGCGGTCGCGAGGATCCGCTCGTCGGAGCGGCGGTTCACCGTCAGCGGATACACCCGGCGCGCGCCGTCGACGGAGGGAAAGGAGTCGGCGAACTCGAGGATGTTGCTCACCGACGCCCCGCGCCAGCCGTAGATGGCCTGGTTGGGATCGCCGACGGCGGTGACGGGATGGCCGAGGCCGTGCTCCGGGTCCGGCCCGGAGAAGATCCCGCCGAGCAGCAGGGCCTGCGCGACCGAGGTGTCCTGGTACTCGTCCAGAAGGACGACCCGGTACCTCGCGCGCTCCGCCTCGCCCACCTCGGGGCGCTCCCCGGCCAGCCGCGCCGCGAGCGCGATCTGGTCGGAGAAGTCCATGACGCCGTGGTGTGCCTTGAGCTCGCGGTAGGTCTCGACCAGGTCGAGCAGCTCCGCGCGCTTGTCGATGGCGGCGATCGCCGTCTCGCCCTTCGCGCGATAGGTCGAGCGGTGCTCGGCCGCCATGCCGGCGACGAAACGCGGCCGCTCCTGGGCGTCGAACGCGCGCACGGCGTCCGGTTCGACGAGGTGCTCGGCCATCTCCGCGTCCAGGGCCAGCAGCGCCTGGACGACATGCCGCGGCGAGTCCGTGAGGTGCTCGACCGGACCGGTGTGCCGGGCGACCGCGCGGGCGGCGAGCTGGTAGCGGCTCGCGTCCGCGATCAACCGCGTGTCGGGCTCGTGGCCGATGCGCAGGCCGTGGTCGGAGAGCAGCGAGGCGGCGTAGGAGTGGTACGTCGCGACGGTCGGCTCCTCGACCTCGTCGCCGACCTCGCCACGCTCGTCCTCGGGCCGGTCGCGCGGGACCCGCTCGCCGCGCGCCGGCAGCAGGCCCGCGGCGCGCAGGCTCTCCCGGATGCGGTGCTCGAGCTCCGCGGTCGCCTTCGTGGTGAAGGTCAGGCCGAGCACCTCCTCCGGCCGGACCCGGCCGGTGGCGACCAGCCACACGACCCGCGCCGCCATCACGGTGGTCTTGCCCGACCCCGCGCCGGCGATCACGACGGACGGCTCCAGGGGCGCGGTGATCGCCTCGAACTGCTGGGCGCTGAAGGTGAAGTCCGCCCCCAGGACGGCGCGGAGCTCCTCGGGCGTGCCGATCTCGCGCGGGTGGGCCTCCCGGGGCTCGCCGGGGGTCACGACAGCACGCTCCCGGAGGTCTGGGTCGGGCACAGGGCCACGAAGGCGCAGCGCTGGCAGTGGGGGCCCGGCCGGGCCACGAACTCCTCCTCGCGCAGGGCCGCCGCGGCCGCGGCCAGCTGCCGGAGCACCGGCTGCGGCTGTCCCCCGGCCGCCTCCTGGGTCTGCACCCGGGGGCCCTCGCGCCCGGCCGCCCCGTCGAGGGCCCGCCGCGGTGCCGGGTGGCGCAGCTGCCACAGCTCGGCCCCGCCGGAGGAGACCGGCCGGCCGGCGGCCGCGTCGGCGGCGCCGTGGTCGACCGCGAGCTGGTAGAGCCCGAGCTGCGGGTGCTCGTCGATCTGCCGGCCGGTCGGCGGGTACTTGCCGGTCTTCAGGTCGACGACGACGACCCGGCCATCCTCGTCGAGCTCGAGGCGGTCGGCGTACCCGTGCAGTCGGACGGCGGTGCCGCCGGGGAGGGTGACCTCGGCCGTGAGCCGACCCTCGGTCGCCACCACCGTGCGCGCGCCGGGCCGGGTGTGCCAGGCAAGGAACCGCGCGAGGGCGTCGCGGACGGCCGCTCGCTCCCGTCCGCCCGACCACGGGGTCCGGAACTCCAGCCGCCCCCAGACCTCGTCGACCAGCGGCATCAGCTGGGTGTCGACGTCCTCGGCCGCGAGCGCGCCGCTCGCCACCCGCTCCGCCAGCGCATGCACCACCTGGCCGAAACCCTGCTGGGCGGAGCTGACCTCCGCTCCCCCGGCCTCGCGCTGCAGGAACCACTGAGCCGGGCAGGTCAGCAGGCCCTCCAGGGTGCTGGCGCTGACGACCAGCGGCTCGTCGGCCGGCCGCACGGGCGTGAGCGACCGGCTGGGGGCGCGCATCCCCCACCAGGTGGCCGGGTCGGCGGCGGGCGCGACCGCCCGACCGTGCACCTCGGTGGTGGCCAGCCGGTGCAGGCGCCGGGCGGCGGCGTCGCGCAGCGCCGAGGGCTGCTCGTCGTCCGCCACCGTCCGCCGCAGCTCGGCGACCAGGCCGGTCATCGACAGCGGGCGGAGGGGGCGACCGACACGGTGCTGCGCCGGCGGCCCCAGCTCCCCGAGGAACCTGCTGGGTTGATCGCCGTCGTCGTCGGGCGAGGCGACCGCGGTGACCACGAGGCGCTGGCGTGGCCGGGTGCACGCGACGTAGAACAGCCGCCGCTCCTCGGCCAGCAGCGCCGCGCGCGTCAGCGGCGGGACGAGACCGTCGGCTCCGATCCGGTCCGCGCCGAGCAGCGAGTCGCGGCGGCGCAGGTCGGGCCACGCACCCTCCTGGACGTGGGCCACGACCACCAACCGCCACTCGAGGCCCTTGGACCGGTGCGCGGTGAGCAGCCGCACGGCGTCTCCGCGGACACCGCGCTCGGCGAGGGTGTCCGCGGGGAGCTCCTGGGCGCGCAGGGTCGCGAGGAAGGCGCCGACACTCGTGCGCCCCTGGCGCTCCTCGGCGCGCGCGGCGGTCTCGAAGAGCGCGCAGATGGCGTCGAGATCGCGGTGTGCGAGGCGGGCCGCCTGGCCGCCGCCGTGGGTGGCGCGGCGCAGGCGCTCCCCCCAGTCGCAGCCCTCCCAGAGCGTCCACAGGACCTCCTCGACCACCGCCCCCGCGTCGAGCTGCGCGCGGGCGCGGGCCAGCAGGCGCGCGAGCCGATGTGCCCGTCGGGCCGCGTCCCCGGGAAGGCCGGCGGTGCGGCTCGGCTCGAGCACGGCGGCCCGCACCAGCAGGCGCGGCGCGGACTCGGGGTCGCGCCGGCGGAGGTCGCGGGTCAGCGCCCGCACGTCCGTAGCGTCCAGCCCGCCCAGCGGGGAGGTCAGCAGCGCCTCGACGCCCTCGGCGGTGACCTGCCACTCCTCGGCCGGCTTCTGTTCGGCCGGCCTCTGTTCGGCCGGCCTCTGTTCGGCCGGCCTCTGTTCGGACGGCGTCTCCTGGGCGGGGTGCTCCTCGGCGTCGAGCACCGCGCCGAGGGCCCCGAGCAGCGGGAGGACCGCAGGCTCGCGGACGAGGGGCGTCTCGTCCGCCGCCACCTCCACCGGCACGCCGGCGGCGGTCAACGACCGGCGCAGCCCCGGGATGGAGGAACGGCCCGACCGCACGAGCACCGCCATGTCGGACCAGGCGACGCCGTCCTCGAGGTGCGCGCGGCGCAGCAGGTCGGCCACGTGCTCCGTCTCGGCGCGGGCCGTGTCGAAGGTGAGCGCCTCGACGGCCCCGGGGCCCAGCTCGTGCGCGACCGGCGCGGGGTCGCGGAAGGCGGCGTAGGTCTCCCGCGGGAT
Source organism: uncultured Actinomycetota bacterium (assembly GCA_963731985.1). Lineage (GTDB taxonomy): Bacteria > Actinomycetota > Actinomycetes > Propionibacteriales > Nocardioidaceae > Nocardioides. Next base: position 30,662 of record CAVSYA010000002.1, read on the forward strand.
CGAGCCGCTCACGCCGATGCCGGCGGCGATCGACCGAGAGGCGCGCAGCACCCGGGAGCCGAAGCGTCGTGTGGTGGTCAGCGCCACCACGTCGGCCCGGCTGCCGTCGCGTCGGGGGAAGACCCGGGGGAAGTCGAGGATGCCGCGCACGTCGGCGCCGCGGAAGCCGTAGACCGACTGGTCGGGGTCGCCCACGACCACCAGGTCGCGGCCATCGCCCGCGAGCGCCTGCAACAGCGCCACCTGGCTGGGGTCGGTGTCCTGGTACTCATCGACGAACACGTGCTGCACCGCCGAGCGCAGGTCGGCCCGGTGCTCCCGCGCCTGAGCGACCCCGCGGACCACCAGGTCGGCGTAGTCGATCGCCGACTGGTTGCCGAGGACGTCGAGGTACTGCTCCATGAAGAGGCCCGCGGCCTCCCACTCCGGGATCGACTCCGCCCGCCCGAGCGCCGCGAGCTGGTCCGGGTCGAGCCCCCGCTCCCGGGCGCGCGCCAGGACGGCGTGCACCTCGCGCGCGAAGCCCCGGGTGCCGACGGCGGCGCGCAGGTGATCGGGCCAGCGCACCGACTCGGGGGCATCGGAGAGCAGCTCGCCGAGCACGACGTCCTGCTCGGGCGCGGAGAGCAGCCGCAGCGGGGCGGCGTACAGCTCGGCCGGCGCGTAGCGCCGCACCAGCCCGTAGGCGAAGGAGTGGAACGTCGAGGAGAGGCTCGTCGCCATCGTCCGGCCGAGCCGGGCCGTGACCCGGTCGCGCAGCTGCTCGGCAGCCTTGCGCGAGAAGGTCAGGGCCAGCACCGCGTCGGGGCGGGCACCCGCCTCGATGCGACGGGCGATCGCCTCGACCAGCGTCGTGGTCTTGCCGGTGCCGGGCCCGGCCAGCACGAGCAACGGGCCACCCGGGTGGTCGACCACCCGCTGCTGCTGCGGGTCGAGCGAGGGCGGCCGGCCGCCCGCGGCCGCGCGCACCAGCCGGTACGACGTGCGATCGGTGCCGCCGGTCTGGTCCCGGCGCTCGGTGCTGGTCGCGGTCACCGGACCATCACAACACCAGGCGCCGACACCGTCCGACCGGGATCAGCCCCGGATCAGCCCCGGTCGTGGTAGTGCCCGGAGGGCTCCTGGCCGCACAGCCCGGCGATCGCGGCCATCACCTCGTCGGTGAGCTCCCGGCGGGCCTTGCCCGAGGGCATGCCCTCGAAACGGTCGCCCGCCGTGATCGGCGGGCCGAAGGCGACCGACACCTTCGCCAACCGCGGGCGGCTCGACCCGACCGGCTGGATGTCCTGGGTGCCGCGCAGGCCCACCGGCACCACCGGGACGCCGGTCGTGAGCGCGAGCTGCGCCACGCCCGTGCGGCCCCGGCCCAGGCTGCCGTCGCGGGAGCGGGTGCCCTCGGGGTAGATCCCGAAGGCGAGCCCGCTGCGGAGCACGTCCTGCGCGGTGTCGAGGCTGGCCAGCGCCGACCGGGTGTCCTCCCGGTCGACCGGGAGCATCCCCAGCCCCTCGAACCAGGCCCGCTTGAGCGCTCCCCGCGCGCCGGTGCCGGTGAAGTAGTCCGACTTGGCGAGGAAGACCACGCGCCGCGGCACGACCGAGGGGATCACGACGCTGTCGACGAAGCTCCGGTGGTTGCTGGCCAGCAGCACGCCGCCGGTGCGCGGCACGTGCTCGCGACCCGTCACCTCGGGCCGCCAGATCGTCCGGAGCGCGCGCGTGAGGACGGGGTGCACCACCTGGTAGAGGCGTGGGTTCTCGGCCATGAGGCAAGTCTGATGGTTACTCACCGGTCGGCCATATCGGCGCCCAGAACGCGCGCCCCAGGTCGACGGCGCCGCCGCGACGCAGCGGCGTCCCCTCCTCGGCGTACGCCGCGCCGGCGCGCCGGTCATGGCTCGGCGGGAGTGAACCGTCGGCCCGGACCACGCGCCACCAGGGCACCGGACCGCCCCAGGTGGCGAGCACGCTGCCCACGCGGCGGGGACCCCCGTGCCCGATGGCATCGGCAATGGCGCCGTAGGTGGTGGCACGACCGGGCGGCACCGACTCCACGACGCGGAGCACCGCTTCGGCGAAGTCCTCGCTGTCCACGCGAGGGAGCCCGCGCCCGGCCGTGCGTCCGGCCGCTCAGTACGACGGCTGGGAGGGATCGATCTGGTTGACCCAGGCGGCCACGCCGCCGCCCACGTGCACGGCGTCGGAGTAGCCCGCGCCCTTGAGCACGGCCAGGGCCTCCGCCGAGCGGACGCCGCTCTTGCAGTGCAGCACCACCGGCTTCTCCTGCGAGAGCTGCCCCAGGGCGTTGCCGTTGAGGAACTCCCCCTTGGGGATCAGCACCGAGCCGGGGATGCGGTTGATGTCGAACTCGACCTCCTCGCGGACGTCGACGAGGACGAAGTCGCGGCTGCCCTCCTCGCGCTCCTTGAGCATGTGGTCGAGGTCGGTCACCGAGATGGTCGAGCCGGCGGCGGCGTCCGCGGCCTCGTCGGAGACGGCGCCGCAGAAGGCGTCGTAGTCGATCAGGTCGGTGACGGACGGGTCGTCCCCGCACAGCGCGCAGTTGGGGTCCTTGCGCACCTTCAGCTTGCGCCAGCTCAGCTCGAGGGCGTCATAGATCACCAGGCTGCCGATCGCCGGGTCGCCGACCCCGGTGATGAGCTTGATCGCCTCGTTGACCTGGATCGAGCCGATGCTGGCGCACAGCACGCCCAGCACGCCGCCCTCGGCGCAGGAAGGAACCATGCCCGGCGGCGGCGGCTCCGGGTAGAGGCAGCGGTAGCAGGGCGCGTCCTCCCCGAGGCTGGGCGCGAACACCGACGCCTGGCCGTCGAAGCGAAAGATCGAGCCCCAGACGTAGGGGATGCCGAGGAAGTACGCCGCGTCGTTGACCATGTAGCGGGTCGCGAAGTTGTCGGTGCCGTCGACGATGAGGTCGTAGCCGCGGAAGACGTCCATCACGGTGTCGTTGTCCAGACGCCCCTCGTGCAGGACCACCTCGACGAACGGGTTGACCTCGGCGACCGACTCCTGGGCCGAGACCGCCTTCGACTTGCCGATGTCGGACTGGCCGTGGATCACCTGGCGCTGCAGGTTGGACTCGTCGACCTCGTCGAACTCCGCGATGCCGAGCGTGCCGACGCCGGCGGCGGCGAGGTACATCAGCGCCGGGCTGCCAAGGCCGCCGGCACCGATCACCAGCACCTTCGCGTTCTTCAGCCGCTTCTGTCCCTTCATCCCGACATCGGGGATGATCAGGTGGCGGCTGTAGCGGCGGACCTCGTCGGTGGTCAGCTCATCGGCCGGCTCGACGATCGGTGCGTAGGTCACGGCGTACTCCTCGGGTCAACGGGGCTTCGGGTCAGCAGGGCTTCGGGTCAACAGGGTGCGGATCAACAGGTTCGGGCCACACAGGGCGACGCGGGTGGACAGCCCGGCCGGCTGCGAGGGCCCCGGCGGAACGCCGGGGCGCCCCTCCATGTTCCCCGACGACCGAGGCCGTGCCACCCAGCGAGAGCTTCGTCCGCCATTCGGACGCGAGGGGGACACGAGGGGACCGATGCGGGCGGTCGAGCGACCGGTACTCTTTCCGGAGCCCGGACGGGGCGGGTCAAGGAGGAGCAGCGGGTGACCACAGAGCAGCGCGACGTCGAGCCGGCGCGCACGCGCGGGAGCAGGATGCCGCGCCGCCAACGCCGCGCCCAGCTCCTGGGCTCGGCCCTCGAGGTCTTCGTCGCGCAGGGCTACCACGCCGCAGCGATGGACGACATCGCCGACCGCGCCGGCGTCTCCAAGCCCGTGCTCTACCAGCACTTCCCGGGCAAGCTGGACCTCTACCTCGCCCTGCTGGACGCCTCGTGCGCGGACATCATCGACAACGTCCGGCGCGCGCTCGACGCCACGCAGGAGAACGAGCAGCGCGTCGAGAAGACGATGTCGGTGTTCTATGAGTACGTCGCCAACGACTCCGGCGCCTTCCGGCTGGTCTTCGAGTCCGACCTGACCAATGAACCCGCCGTGCGCGAGCGCGTCGAGCGCGTGACCACCGAGTGCGCCGCCCTGATCACCCGCGTGATCCACGGGGACACGGGGCTGCCCGACGAGGCGGCCCGGATCCTCGCCGTCTCGCTGGTGGGAATGGCGCAGGTCAGCGCGCGGTTCTGGCTGGCGGAGACATCCGGGATCGACCGCGAGCAGGCGGCCGACCTCGTGGCACGGCTGGCGTGGCGCGGCATCCGCGGCTACCCGCGCGCCGACGAGCACTGATCCAGCACACCCCCGAGCACATCCGAGCACGTCAGCCACCAGGAGGAACCCCGTGGAGGTCAAGATCGGCGTCCAGCACGCCCCCCGCGAGCTAAGCCTCGACACCGACGAGAGCCAGGACGACGTGGAGAAGAAGGTCGCCGAGGCCGTCAGCTCCGGCGGCCTCCTCGTCCTCAGCGACACCAAGCTCCGGCGCGTCGTCGTGCCCGGCGAGAAGATCAGCTTCGTGGAGATCGGCAGCAGCCACGTCGGGCAGGTCGGCTTCCGCAGCTAGGACTCCAGGCCCAGGTCCTGCATGCGCTCCGCGTGCCGCTCGGTCATCCGCGCGAACATCCGCCCCAGGGCCGCGAGGTCCAGGCCCGGTCGGTCCACGCCCCCGGCGAGCAGCGCCGAGAGGGCGTCGCGCTCCGCCGCCACCCGTTGCGCCTGGGAGAGCGCCTCGCCCATCAGGCGTCGGCCCCACAGCGCCAGCCGGCCGCCCAGCCGCGGGTCCGCGGCGATGGCCGCGCGCACCCGGTCGACGACGAAGGCCGAGTGGCCGGCGTCCTCCAGGCAGCCGATGATCAGGTCACGGGTGCCGGGGTCGAGGAAGGCCGCGATCTCGAGGTAGAAGTCCGCAGCCAGGCCATCGCCGACGAAGGCCTTGACCAGGCCCTCGTGCCAGTCCCGGGGCGCGGTGTGACGGTGGAAGGCCTCGATCGGCTCGCGGAACGGCGCCATCGCCGCGTAGGGGTCGGCCCCGAGCTCGGTGAGCCGGTCGCGCAGGCGCCGGACGTGACCCACCTGGGCCGCCGCCATCGCGGAGAGCGCGACCTTGTCCTCGAGGGACGGGGCCAGCCTGGCGTCCTCGGCCAGCCGCTCGAAGGCGGAGATCTCGCCGTACCCGACGGCGCCCAGCAGATCGACGACGGCCGCGCGGTAGTGCGGGTCCTCGAAGGCGACGGAGTCGAGCAGCGTGTCGGCCGGGACCCCCTCGGCTGGCGCGGGGGCGGGCGCGCCGGGAACCCCCTCAGACGGGGAGGATGCGGTCATGGGCCGACACTACCGATAGAATCGCCCGGGTCGGACGCTGCCCGGCAGCGCCGCTGCCGGTCCCACGGCGCCGACCTCCGAGCGAGACGACCCTCCCGGCGGCATCATGCCGGGCCCCGCCCCCGCCGGAGGATGTGCGTGGCAGGCCACGATGCGGGTCCGCCACATGCCCTGGACCCCAGATGAGAGTACCCACGTGACCACCTTCCGCGAGCTCGGAGTTCTGCCCGAGATCTGTGACGCCATCGAGCGCAAGGGCATCACCACCCCCTTCGCCATCCAGGAGATGACCCTCTCCATCGCCCTGACCGGAACGGACCTGATCGGTCAGGCCCGCACCGGCACGGGCAAGACCCTTGCCTTCGGCATCCCGATCATCCAGCGGGCCGTCGCCCCCCACGATCCCGACTACGCCGACCTCGAGCCCGGCAAGCCGCAGGCCTTGATCGTCGCCCCCACGCGCGAGCTCGCCCTGCAGGTCTCCCGCGACCTCGAGCTGGCCGCCGCCGACCGCGGCATCCGCGTCATGACCGTCTACGGCGGCGTGGGCTACGAGTCGCAGCTGCAGGTCCTCTCCGCGGGCGTCGACATCGTGGTCGGCACCCCGGGCCGGCTGCTGGACCTCGCCGACCGGCGGGCGCTCGACCTGGGCCACGTGAAATCCCTGGTGCTCGACGAGGCCGACGAGATGCTGGACCTCGGGTTCCTGCCCGACGTGGAGCGGATCCTCGCCAAGACGCCGGAGACCCGCCAGACGATGCTCTTCTCGGCGACGATGCCCGCGGCGATCGTCGCGCTGGCGCGCACCCACATGCGCCACCCGATGAACATCCGCGCGGAGTCCTCCTATGAGAACGCCACGGTGCCGGCGACGGCCCAGTTCATCTACCAGGCCCACGACCTGGACAAGCCCGAGATCATCGGGCGCGTGCTCCAGTCCGACGTCGCCGAGAAGATCATCGTGTTCACCCGCACGAAGCGGCAGGCCCAGCGGGTGGCCGACGACCTCGCCGACCGGGGCTTCTCCGCAAGCCCGCTGCACGGCGACATGGCCCAGGTGGCGCGCGAGAAGGCGCTGACCAGGTTCCGCGACGACAAGCTGCGGGTGCTGGTGGCCACCGACGTCGCCTCCCGTGGCATCGACGTGAGCGGCGTCTCGCACGTCATCAACTACAGCTGCCCCGAGGACGACAACAACTACGTGCACCGGATCGGCCGGACCGGTCGCGCCGGCGCGTCGGGCATCGCGATCACCCTGGTCGACTGGGCGGACATCGCCCGCTGGAAGACGATCAACAAGACCCTGGACCTGCCCTTCGGGGACCCGCCCGAGACGTACTCCAACTCGGAGCACCTCTTCCACGAACAGGGCATCCCGCCGGGCACCAAGGGCCGCCTGACGCCCGAGAAGCCGCGGGAGCCCCGCGCCAAGGACGGCGGCCGCTCCGGTGGCGCGTCGCGCAGCGGCGGCGGCTCCGGCGGCTCGCGCTCCGGAGGAGGGGGCTCCGGCTCCGGCGGGAACCGCAACCGCCGGCGCACGCGCTCCCGCGGCGGCGAGGTCGTCGCCGAGGGCGGCGAGACCCGCCAGGGCCAGGGCGGCCAGGGCCCGGGCGGTCAGGGCCCGGGCGGGTCCGGGGCCTCCTCGCAGCGCCGGCGCCGCCGCGGCGGTCGGGGCGGCAGCGGCTCGGGTACCGGCGACGGCCAGCAGGCGGCGGCCTCGGAGTGACCCGGCGTCCCGGGGCTCTCAGGCGGTGACGACGACCGTCGTGCCCCGGGGGGCGAACTCCCACAGGGCGATGGCGTCGGGCCGGCGTTGGCGGATGCACCCGTGCGAGAGCGGCGTGCCCAGCTGGTCGAGGGTCTGCACCGTCGCGCCGTCCCGGCGCGGGAGGTCGTGGAAGCCGATCGCGGCGCTGTCGCCGGTGGTGAAGCGGACGAAGTACTTCATCGTCCCGGAGTCGTCGACACCGACGGCGTCCTCCGAGCGCGAGTACACCTCGTACGTGCCGGGGTCGAGGTTGTCATAGACGCTGCCGGAGACCAGGTAGGTGCGCTGCACCCGCTCGTCCCCGCCCACCAGCCAGACCTGCTGGCGCGACTCGCTGAAGACGAGCCGCCGTCCCTCGCCGGAGTCCTCGGGCAACGACTCGTCGTCGGGCTGCCAGGGGTGCGACAGGACGGTGCCCGGCCGCAGGTCCTGCGGAACAGGCTCGGGGGCGGCGTCCGGCACCATCGGCGCCGGGACGGCGGCCGGCCGGCCCGTCTCCGCGGCCGAGGGGCCGGTGGCGATCACGCCCAACCCACCGAGCACCGAGACGGTGGTGGTCGCCACCGCCCCCGCCAGAGCCGCGATGCGGCCGTAGTGCGGACGCACGCGGCCCCCCGGGGCGACGGCCGGGCGGTGGCCTCCCATGGCGGCCGGCTCAGGCACCTGCGGCCGCGGAGGGAGCGGTCGCCTGCTGCGGGACCGGCGGGGCGCCCACCTGTGCGAGCAGGTTCGCGGCCACCTCCCGGTAGGCCTTCGCGCCCTTGCTGCTGCGCTGGGTCGCCAGGATCGAGCGGCCCGCCGCGGGCGCCTCGGCGAACTTGATCGTCTTCGGGATCGGGGGCTCGATCACCGCGAGGTCGTAGGTCTCCGAGATGGTCTCGAGCACGGCTCGGCTGTGGTTGGTGCGGCCGTCGAAGAGCGTGGGGAGGACGCCCCACACCTGGAGGCGCCGGTTGGTGAAGCGCCGGACGTCGTGCACGGTGTCCAGCAGCTGGCCGACGCCGCGATGGCTCAGCGTCTCGCACTGCAGGGGGATCAGCACGCCCTGGGCGGCGGTCAGCGCGGCCACGGTCAGCACCCCCAGCGACGGCGGACAGTCGAGCAGGACCCAGTCGTAGATCTCCTCGGCGTCCTCGAGCGCCTCGAGCGCCGTCTTCATCACGTGCTCCCGCCCGGTGCGGGTGAGCAGATCGGCCTCGGCGCGCGCGAGCTCGATCGTGGCGGGCATGAGGTCCAGGCCCTCCTCGGTGGTGACCAGCACCTCGACCGGATCGATGCCCTGGGTGAACACCTGGTGCACGGAGAGCTCGAGGTCCTCGGGGTCGATGCCCAGCGAGAACGTGAGACAGGCCTGCGGGTCGAGGTCGACGAGCAGCACCCGCTGCCCCTGCTCGGCGAGGGCCGCCCCGAGCGAGGCCACGGTCGTCGTCTTGGCGACGCCGCCCTTCTGGTTGGCGACGGCGAGGATGGTGGTCATCGCTGACCATTGTGCACCGACCGGGTTGCCCATCGCCGAACGCGCCCCGATGCTGGACGGCATGTCGCCCCCCTCCGCATCCGCCGCCCGCCCCGGGACCGCCATGGTCACCGGCGCCACCGCCGGGATCGGCCTCGTCTTCGCCGAGCGGCTCGCGGCCCGCGGCCACGACCTCGTGCTCGTGGCGCGGGACGCCGCCCGCCTCGACGCCACCGCGCGGCGGCTCGCGACGGCGCACGGGGTGGCCGTGGAGCCGCTGGTGGCCGACCTCGGCGACCGCGGTCAGCTGGCGCGCGTGGAGGCCCGCGTCGCGGATCGGGAGCGGCCGGTGGCCCTGCTGGTGAACAACGCCGGCTTCGGGCTCCGGGGCCGCTTCCTCGACCATTCGGTCGAGGCCGAGCAGGCGATGCTGGATGTCCTGGTGACCGCGGTGATGCGGCTCAGCCACGCGGCGCTCGGCGCCATGACCGAGCGCGGCGAGGGGGCGGTGGTCAACGTCTCCAGCGTGGCCAGCTTCCTGCCCCGCGGGAGCTACGCCGCGGCCAAGTCCTGGGTGACCAGCTTCAGTCGTTGGGCCTCCGCCGAGTACGCCGATCGCGGGGTCCACGTGATGGCCCTCATCCCGGGCTTCGTGAAGACCGAGTTCCACGAGCGCATCGACGTCGGGCGCGACTCGGTGCCGGCCCCGCTCTGGCTCGAGGCCGAGGCCCTTGTCGACGAGGCCCTGGCGGACCTCGACCGCGGCCGCACCGTCAGCGTGCCGAGCAAGCGCTACAAGGCCATCGTCGGGCTGACCCGCGTCGTGCCCGGCCGGGCCCTCCAGCGGCTGCAGACCATCGGTCGCAGGTAGCCGACCCCACCGCCGACGGGTCGCCGCCGACGCCCAGCCACCCACGTTCAGCCGCCGACGCTCAGCCACCCACGACGGCCACCCACGACGGCCGGGACGGCCCGCCCGGCGGCCGCCGCCGCCGCGCCGGCGCGCTCCAGCAGGCGGGTCAGCTCGCCGGGGTCGGTGGTGTTGCAGCCCAGCTCGTGGTCCACCTTGCCCGTGCCGTGGTGGTCGCTGGAGCCGGTGACGACCAGGTCCAGCTGGGCGGCGATGCCGCGCAGCCCGCGCCGCGCCCCCTCGTCGTGGTCCTGGTGGTCCACCTCGACGCCGCTGAGGCCCGCCTCGCGGAGCTCGGCGAAGGCCTCCAGCCCGAGCGCCGTCGGGTCGTGGCGGCCCCACGGGTGCGCCACCACGGTGACGCCCCCGGCCGCCGCGACCGTGCGGATCGCCTGGTCCACAGGCGCGGCGTACCGGCCGACGTACGCCGGGCGCCCGGGCTTGAGAAGGCGGTCGAAGGCCTCCGTGCGGTCCCGCACCGTCCCGAGGGCCACGAGGGCGTCCGCCACGTGGGGGCGGCCGGTGGCCGCCGCGTGGCCGGAGACCTCCTCGACGTGCTCCGTGTGGACCGGGATGCCGAGGCCCCGGAGCTTCTCGAGCATCGCCGGGATGCGTGCGTCGCGCCCCTCCAGGATCTGGGCCAGCATCGCGAGCAGACCGGGGTGCTCGGCGTCGGGCAGGTAGGCCAGCAGGTGCACGCCACGCCCGCTGGAGTGCCGGGTGGAGATCTCGATGCCCCGCACCAGGGCGATCCCGACCTCGGTCGCCGCCTGGGAGGCCTCGGCCCAGCCGGCCGTGGTGTCGTGATCGGTCAGCGCCAGCACGTCCACCCCCGCCTCGCCCGCGGCGCGCACCAGCCCCGCGGGCGACTGCGTGCCGTCGCTGGCCCGGGAGTGGGTGTGGAGGTCGATCTGCATGCCGTCCACCCTAGGTGCGGCCTACCACACGGGCCGGGTGCCCCCGAAGGACGTCTCGACGAGCGGCGGCCCCAGCTCCGAGACGTCGGTGAGGATCCAGTCGTCCCGGAGCAGCAGGATCGCGGACGCCGGTCGCAGCACCAGCCACAGCCAGCGCCCGCCGGCCTCCCCCACCACGACGGCGCGCTCCACGTCATCGACCGCCTCGCTGGTGGAGATCAACCACAGCGGCACCGACACGGACCCGATCCGCACCTTCACGGCGGGAGGTCCGTCGCCGAGCAGGTGCCCGGGATCGGCGGTCGACACACCGGCGCAGCGGCTGCCGAGCCCGGTCCCCGGCTCCTCGGCGATCACGAACACGTCCACCTGGCCGTCGAGCTCGCTGGCCCCGGAGCACACGGTCATGCTCCCCCGCGCCGTCTCCGGCGTCTCGGCGACGACGGCGAAGTCCGAGACCGCCCAGCCGGGACTCATCGGCCAGGGCAGATAGGTCGGGAACGAGGGCGCGGCCCGCAGCAGGTCGCCGAACGCCTCGTAGGAGACCTCGCGCGGCCGCCACAGCGGCGGGGTCGGGCCGTGTTCCGCGCAGGAGAACGTGCCCTCCCACTCCGTCACGGGGAGCGAGCATCGGGGACAGCCGGCCGCGAGCCTCACGGCTCCACCGTCACGGGCCGCCGGGTCCCGGTCAAGCACCGCACCGCCGCTGTGCTCACGAGTCCTGCGGCCCGGGCCAGTTCTTGTCGGGGCGCGGCTCGGGTCGACCGGGCTGCTCCCCGCCGCGGGAGTCGAGGTAGCTCTGCCGGGGCACCATCACCTTGCGCCGGAAGATGCAGACCACGGTGCCGTCCTGCTTGTAGCCGATGGTCTCCACGTGCACGACGCCGCGGTCGTCCCTGCTCCGCGACTCCCACTTCTCGAGCACGCGGGTCTCGCCGTAGAGCGTGTCCCCGTGGAAGGTCGGCGCCACGTGGCGCAGCGACTCGATCTCGAGGTTGGCGATCGCCTTGCCCGAGATGTCCGGGACGCTCATGCCGAGCAGGATCGAGTAGACGTAGTTGCCCACGACCACGTTCTTCCCGAACTGGGTGGTCTCGCTGGCGTAGTGCTCATCCAGATGCAGCGGATGATGGTTCATCGTGAGCAGGCAGAACATGTGGTCGTCGAACTCGGTCACCGTCTTGCCGGGCCAGTGCCGGTAGGAGGCCCCCACCTCGAACTCCTCATAGCTGCGACCGAACTGCATGCTGGTTCCCTCCATCGTCGTCGTCTGCCGGGTCGGCACCGTCCCCATCCCCCTCCCCACCGTCACCCGCTCGCATCACCGGCGCCCGACCGGTTGCGCCGCTCGCGGCGGCCCCGACTAGCCCCGAACGGGTGGGGGCCGTGCCCGGTCGTCATGGTCGTGCGCATCGACTCCAGGGTCGACGCATCGACCCTGCCCGTGACGAATTCGGCGATCGCGCGCAGCTGGGCCTCCGCGACCACCGGGTCGTCGCTCGTCACGTCCTCGTAGCGCAGGTCGAGCGTGCGATCGGGCCGCGACTGCCGCAGGAACCGCTGGATCGCCTCGACCCGCCGGATCGAGGCCATCACCTCGTCCTGGTCGACTCCCTGCCAGAATCCCGATCCGACCACGTGGTCGAGGTCCCGTTCGTTGAGGATGTAGCGGCAGCCGGGGAAGACGCGCTCGAAGAACGCGAAGAACTCCTCGGTCTCGTCCTCCGCGATCCGGAACCACGCCACCTCCTTGAAACCCAGCACGTCCACCTGATCGGCCGGCACCGACCCCAGCATGTGGTTGGTCAGCATCTGGCGCGTGCTGCGAACGAGCGAGGCCGGCCGGATCTCGTTCAGCCCGAAGAACGCCGAGTGACCGGCGCGCGGGTTGTGCCGCAGATGGAGGTGGCGGAAGGCGTTGAGGTCGGCATAGGCACGGAAGAGCGGGACGACATACAGGCCGTTCTCGCCGCGGACCAGCGTCCGCGGGAGCGCGTTGAGCAGACCCTGGACCAGGGTGGAGCCGGACCGGCCGTAGGTCACGACGAAGACGTGGCGGGGCTGCCGGGGCGGCCGCTCCGGCCGGTCGACCGGACGGCCAGCCCGACGACGGCGCACCCACCGGACCAGGGGTCCCGGGGCGATCCGCCGAACGGCGACACGCAGGCGCGACACCTCGCCCCCTCAGAGGACGCCGAGCAGGCTGCTCGGCACCCGTCGCGGCGGCATCATCTCCAGCGCCTGGACCTGTCCGGGGCCCACGGCGCGGTGGCAGCCGTCCCGGCGCTGCACCACGGCCCCGAGGTCGACCTCCGCGAGATCGAACTCCGGCACCGGCTCCCGTCCGACGCCGGCGGAGGCGCGGTCCAGCGCCTCGACCAGCTCCCCGCCGCGCGACCAGTTCGACCCCTCGCCGCGGCCGTCGGCGGCCACCAGGGCCGCACGGTGGGCCGCGGAGCGGGCGAGGAGCTCGCGGTCGGCGAACTTCAGGTGCACCATGAACAGCTCGGGGTCCACCCGGAAGGGGACGTCGATGCCGTGCGAGGCGCGCTGCCACGGGGCCGGCACGCGCTTGACCGCGGGTTTGCACATGATCTGGGTGAACTTGACGAACGAGCGCTGCCCGAGCACCGGGCGATCGGGCTGCAGCGGCCCCTCCACACCCGCCGCATGCATCACGTTGAGCGCCACGGGCGCGAGCACGTCCTCGGAGCGGGTGGCGAGGAACGACGGCAGGTCGGCGTGGCGTCTCGGATCAGCGACCAGGAACTCGTCCGCATCGACGAAGACCACGTAGTCGTAGGCCGCGAGGAGGCCACGCGCCAGCCCGCTGACCAGCCTCATCCGGGTGCGCTCGTAGCCGTCGCCCGGAAGCTCGGGGATCTGGAGCACCGTGCACGGGAGACCCGTGGTCGAGCCGTCGGCGCTGTTGTCATCGAGGACCAGGAGGTTGCGCATGCCCACCTGGTGGGCGTAGTGGGCCACCCACCGCGGGAGCATGACCGCCTCGTCGCGCACCATCGTCATGACGGCCACCTCGGGCAGGCCCGCGCGCCCGTCCCGACCCTCCGACGTCATGGCCCGCACTCTAGTCATCGCCCTCCGCGGCGGATCGCGGAGCGTCCTCGGAGTACTGCTTCCGCTGCTGGCGGACCAGGCCGGCGAGGGCCCCGATGGCGGCGTCCAGCCGCTCCTCGGCGGCGACGGCGGTCGGATCCACGCCTGCCACCGGCACGGGGGTGAGGTCGGCGAGGTCACCCTCGACGCGCACACCGATGCGGCGGATCCTCGTGACCATGTCGGTGGCCCGCTCGCGGAGCCACGCCGGTGGCTGGAAGCCCACGGCCGACTCCTCGGCGCGGCGCGGGCCGAGCACCCGCTGCGCCAGGCGGTGCTTGACGATCGGCGCGTAGTCGCCGAAGTCCAGGTCCTCCAGCAACAGGTTCAGGCGACGCAGCACCTCGGTGGAGGCGGCCCCCAGCGACTCGTTCGCCGGCGGGGGCTGGTCCATCCCCGCCGCGTCGATGCCCGCCGCGCGGGCGAACCGGCGCCACAGCTCGGTGGCGTCGGAACCCGCCGGTGGCAGGGTGACCAGCGTCACCCGGTCCGCGCCGACCGACTCCGACCAGCGTCGGCAGATCCGGGCCAACGCCTGCTCACGCCAGAAGTTGAGGCCCAGCATCTCCTCCTCGTCCCGGATCGCCACGAGGTAGTCGTCAAAGGACAGGGTGCGCGCGTTCTTCAGCGTCTCCTGCCACATCGCCGGCACGTTGCGCGCCAGGTCCCGGGCGGTGATCACCACCTCCACGGTGCCCGCGCCGAAGGAGGAGACCACCTTCTCGATCTTCGCGGGACCGGCCGGGCCGAGGAACTCCATGGAGACGATGCCCGTGCCCTGCCAGGCGTCGAGCTCCTCGACGAGCGAGCGCCATGCCCCCTCGGGCGGCGCCGCCACCACGCGCTGCCGCTCGAGGACCTCGGCCACGGCGCGCACCTGGGCATGCCACGAGCCACCGGGGAACAGGACGCCCCGCTGGGCCAACAGCGCGCGGTTCGCCATCAGCAGCCGCTGGACATAGCTGGTGCCGGACTTCATCGCGCCGACGTGCAGGACGACTCGCTGTGCCACCGCTTCTCCCGGGACTGGACGGATCGGCAGAAGACTAGTCACCGAGGTGGCGCGCGCGTGACCCGGGCGACGGGCGCCCCGGTCCCCGGGGCAGGGGCGCGGTCCTAGGGCCCGCCCTGGTCCGCCGCGCGGACGACCTCCGCGAGCAGCGATGCCGCGAGGCTCCCGGCGAGGTCGACGAGCTCCTCGGTGCTGACGTCGTCCGGGTGCCGCGACGAGGGGTCGGGTCCGTGAGCCACGAGATCGTCGAGCGACCCGACGACCTCCCAACCGGCCCGACGCACCTCGCCAAGCCCCTGGTCCGCGCGTGCCCGCGCGGCGGAGACGTCCGCGTCGCGCATCCCGATCCGGGAGCCGCCGAGGGGCATGAGGAGCCGATGGCCCACGTAGCGCCGCAGCCACCGGTACTGGAGCGTCCACGGGCCCGAGTCGGCACCGACGGCCTCGCGCAGCCCCGGCCCGATCTCCTGAAGGAGGCGGGCCGCCTCGGCGGAGAGCGACTCGTTGGCCTCGCTGACCGCCGGGTCCAGCACGCGATGATCGACGCCGCACGCGGCCGCGAAGCGCTGCCACAACACGGCGCGGGGACCGCCCGGGGGTGCGGTGACCAGATGCACCCGGGAGGGGTCCAGCCCGGCGGACCACCGACCGAGCACGGCCGCGGGCTCGAGGGAGTCCCAGCACCACTTCCCGTCCGGGTCGTCCAGCGCCCCCAGGAATGCGTCGAAGGACTGGCCGCGGCCGAGCTTGAGCTCCTCCTGCCAGGCCGACGGGAGGAGGCGGACCAGGTCGCGCGCCGTCAGGACGACGTGCACCTCGGCCTCGCCGAAGCTGGACCTCGCGTGCTCGGCCTGCTCGGTCGTCGCACGAACGAACCACTCGTCGCTGATCAGCGCCGTCCCGTCCCACGCCGCCACCTCCGCCAGGAGTCGGTTCCAGGTGCGATGGCGCGGCTCGGGCCCGCGGCCCGCCTCGCCCTGCTTGGAGACCGCGTTGGCCGCCTGCGTGTGATCGAAGCGCCGCTTGCCCGGCACGAGCACGCCGCCGTCGCGCAGCCGGTCGCGGCGCGACCAGAGCAGGCCCTGGAGGTAGGTGGTCCCGGACTTGGGGGTGCCGACGTGCACCACGACGCGCTCGGCCATGCCTGGATCCTCGTGAGTGCGGCTCGTCAGCCGGTCGAGCCGCCGCGCAGCCGGCGGGCCACCCGGTTCGCCGTGCGGCGCGTGCGGGCCCCCGCCCCGGACCCGGCGGCCGGGTGTCGCGCACGCCGGCCCCGCCCCCCGCCTCGGCGTCCGGCGAGCAGCAGGGCGACGAGCTGGTCGGTCGCCACGTCGGCGATGGCCGCCTCGCCCAGCGAAGCCGGCGTCGTGCCGTCCCGGAAACTGGGCCGCAGCTCGGCCAGGTCGCCGACCACCCGGTGGCCGCCCCCCGCGAGCGCCTCGAGCATCTCCTCGGAGATCTTCTCGACGGCGCCACGACGGTGCTCCGGCACGGTCAGGGCCCCCGCCGCACGCTGACCCGCGAGGCGCTTCTGCGCGAAGCGCTTCTTGATCAGGCGCGAGTGGTCCGGCCAGGGCAGGTCCCGCGGGAGCCGCTTGTTGATGCGACGAAGCAGCTCGACCTCGGCCGTGCCCATCGACGCGTTGGCGCCGCTCTCGACGAGCGTGACGCCGATGTCGGACAGGCCCGTCGCCTCCGCAAAACGGCGCCACAGCTCATCGGGGGCGGCGCCGCTGTGCGGCACGGTGACGAACACGACGTTCTCGGGGCCGACGATCTCGCCCCAGCGCCTCCCGATCGCGGCGAGGTTCTGGCCCGCCCACGGCATGCCCGAGCTGGACAGCCCCGTCCAGCCCTTCTCGGCCCGGGCGAGGTAGCGCTCGTAGGGCATCCGCGCGCCGTTCTTGACCCGCTCCTGCCACAGGGCCGGCAGCTGGCGGCCGAGGTCGCGGCAGGTCACCACCACCCGGACGTCGCGCCCGGGGAACGACGTCGCCGCCCGCTCCAGGCCGCGGTCGTGCAGGCCGCCCATCATCTCGTGGGAGACCAGCGCCGGGCCGTCGAACTCCGCGATCTCGGCGCAGAGCCGCGCCCAGGCGCCGTCCATGTCCTCGTAGACGTGCCCGTGGAACCCCTTTTCTCGCAGGTCCATCGCGTGCAGGAAGTGGCTCGGGCGCTGCCCGGGGTAGAGGTAGCCGGCCCGCCGCAGGGCCCTGCGGTTGGCGTGCATCTGCTGCTGGACGAAGGTCGTCCCGCTCTTGGGCGTCCCGACGTGGAGGACGACGCGGCGTGCGGGGTCCGCACGCGCAGGGTCGGGCATGGCGGTCACCCTAACAGCGCGGGAACGCCGGGATCCTCAGCCCTTGAGGGCGTACTCCTTGAGCAGACTGCGCCCGATGATCATCTTCTGGATGTCGGCCGTGCCCTCGCCGATGAGCAGGAAGGCGACCTCGCGGTAGAGCCGCTCGATCTCGTACTCCTTGGAGTAGCCGTAGCCGCCGTGGATCCGGAACGAGGCCTCGACGACCTCGTGCGCGTACTCGGCAGCGAGGTACTTCGCCATCCCGGACTCGACGTCGTTGCGCTCGCCCTTGTCCTTCAGGCGGGCCGCCTTGACCATCATCGCGTGCGCGGTCTCGACCTTGGTCGCCATCTCGGCGAGGCGGAAGAGGATCGCCTGGTGCTGGGCGATGGGCTTGCCGAAGGTCTCCCGCTGCTGGGCGTAGGCGATGCCGAGCTCGAAGGCCCGCAGGCCGACCCCGCAGGCGCGGGCGGCGACGTTGACGCGGCCCACCTCGACGCCGTCCATCATCTGGTAGAAGCCCTGGCCCGGGGCGTTGCCGAGGACCTGGTCGGCCGAGATCCGGTGGCCCTCGAAGATCATCTCGGTCGTGTCGACGCCCTTGTAGCCCATCTTGTCGAGCTTGCCCGGGATCGTGACGCCGGGAGCGGTCTCGCCGAAGCCGGGCTCCTTCTCCACCAGGAACGTCGACATGTTCTTGTAGACGGAGTCGTCGCCCTCGTCGGTCTTGGCCAGCACCGCGACGAGGTTGGACGAGCCGCCGTTGGTCAGCCACATCTTCTGGCCGGTGATGGCGTACTCCCGGGGGGCTCCGCCACCCGTGTCCCCCCCGGCAGCAACGGCCTTGGTCTTGATGGCCGCCACGTCCGAGCCGAGCGAGGGCTCGGACATGGAGAAGGCGCCGCGCACCTCGCCGGTGGCCATCCTCGGCAGGTACTTCTGCTTCTGCTCCTCGGTGCCGTGGCGCATCAGCATGTAGGCCACGATGAAGTGGGTGTTGATCACGCCCGAGACGCTCATCCAGCCCCGGGCGATCTCCTCGACCGTCAGCGCGTAGGTCAGCAACGACTCGCCCAGGCCGCCGTACTCCTCCGGGATCATCAGTCCGAAGAGGCCGAGCTCCTTGAGCCCCTCGACGATCTCGGTCGGGTATTCGTCGGCGTGCTCGAGCTCGGTGGCCACGGGGATCACCTTCTGCTCGACGAACTGGCGGACGGTCTTGAGGATCTCTTCCTGGATGTCGGTGAGGCCCTCGGTCTCGCACAGGCGGCTCATGGATTCCCTTTCCGGCGTCTCTGGGGGTCCCCGGCATTGTTGCCGACGCCCGGTGAGCGGCGATACATGGCACATCTCAACATGGCCCATCTCACCTGTCCCGTCGGCGCAGGCGGGGCAGCCACCGGGCCCCCGGAGCCGGCGGGTCGGTCTCCGGGCGCGGGGAGGCCTCCGCCCCGCGCCCGGAGCGCGCCTGCCGCCGCAGGGACGCGTTGCTCTCGCGCAGCCGCGCGACCTCCTCGAGAACCTCCGCCAGCACCCCCACGCTGAGGTGGTAGGCGTCTTCGGCGTCGAGGTCATCCTGGCTCGCCGAGAGGTCCGTGGGCGCTCGCGGCATCAGGTGGTGGAGGTCCCCGTGGACGGCGAAGCCGCCCGAGCGCACCCGCTCGAGGAGCTCCTGGGCAACCCCGGTCAGCGCCGCGTGCAGCTCGGGCGTCAGGCCGAGCCGGGCGGGGTCGTGCCCCGGCAGCAGCTTCTGGGCGAACCATTGCTTGACGACGAACCGGTAGGCCGGCTGCGGGATCCGGCCGTCGAGGGCCCCGTTCACCGCGCGCAGCAGCCCGACCTCCCCCCGCCCCAGACTCGCGTTGGCGCCGCGGGCTGGCGGGGGCAACGTCGTCGTGTCGACCCCGACCACGTCGCCGAAGGTGTGCCACAGGGCATCCGGGTCCGCGCCGGAGGAGTCCACCGGAAGGACATGGATCCGCTCGACGGGCACGGCGGCGGCCCAGCGGTCCAGCACGCCGCCCAGGTCCTGGGCCAGCCAGAAGGGCGTGGACCGCTCGGACGCCTGGGCCGTGCGCACGACCTTGGCCGCGAACTCGTGGAACGGCACGGTCGAGCCGTTCTTCACCATCTCCTGCCAGTGCGCCACCACCTGCCGCCCCAGGTCGCGAGCCGTGGCCACGACGTGCACCTCCCGGTCGCCGAACGAGGCCACCGCGCGCCGGACCTGCGCCGGCTGGCAGGAGGCCAGGACCTCGTGGCTGATCACCACGGCTCCCGGCGCGTCGCGCGCCAGGCCCGCCAGCCAGTCCCAGGTGCCCGTCAGCTTCTCGGGGTCCATCCCCCAGCGCCTGCCGGAGCCGCGCAGGTCCACGGCCGCGCGGAAGTGCGTGATCGGGCGCGGGCCGGGATAGCTCAGGCCTCGCTCGAGGAGCTCCCCGCGGTGCTCCCACAGGCAGTCCTGCAGGTAGGTCGTCCCGCTCTTGGGGAGCCCCACGTGCAGGAAGACGGCCCGATCGTCGTTCGCCACCATGTCCGCCTCGTCCCCCTACGTTCAGTCCGCGGGCTCGGCGCTGCGCTCCAGCAGGGGGACCAGCTCCGCCTCGATGCGGGCGACGTACCGATCCAGCGGAGCGGCGAGGCGGGCGTTCTCCTCGACGGCCTCCTCCAGCAGCGCCAGCTCGTCCGCGAGCTGCTCCAGCTCCGTGAGGCCGAGGCCGTCGGCGACCCGGCGCCACGCCCGGCCCAGTGGCCCCGGCGGCGGCCTCACTGCGGACCCTCGCGGTACTGGCGCATGGCCCGGTTGGTCAGCTCCCGGCCCTGCTGGTGCAGGGGCAACAGCAGCTCGGCAACGATGTCACCGAGCTCACCCACGCGCAGGTGCAGGGCGCGGTCCTCGGCGACCCGCGCCTCGAGCGCGGCGATCCGGGATCGCAGCTCGCCGGCCCGCGTCTCCACCCGGGACGCGGTCACGCGTCGCAGGAGGCCCTTCCCGATCCCGCGCACCGACCGCGGGAGGGCCTCGTGTGCGCCGCGCCGTGCCTCGTCCCGCTCGCGGGTGCGCGCCCGCACCAGCAGCAGCAGCTGCGCGATCGTCTCGGTGGCCGCCTCCAGCAGCTCGTCGTCCCCGGCCTCGCCGGGGGTCCGGCCCGCGGGCCGCTCGGCCCTGAGGTCGTCGAGGTCGCCGTGGACGGCGTACCCGGCGGAGCCGACGCGCGCGACCGCCTCCTCCGCGCGCGCCCGCGCCTCCTCGTACTGCTCGGCGGTCACGCCGATGGCCTCCGAGCCGAGACCGGCGAGGATCCCGTGCGCGAGGGTGTCCCGCAGCCAGATCGCCTGCTGCCGGTTGCCCTGGATCCGGTCGCCGACGGCCGCGTTGACGCGGCGCAACAGCTCGGCGGCGACGACCCCCAGGGACGCGTTGGCGCGGTCGCCGGCCAGGTCCAGCCCCTCCAGCGCCAGCCCACAGGCATCGGCGAAGCGGCGCCACAGCTCGGCGCGGTCGCCCGCACGGGGAACGGTGACCACGTGGATCCGCTGCGCCGGGAGGTCGGCCCCCCAACGGGCGGCGACGCCGGCGGGATCCATGGTCCGCCAGCCCCACTCGGCGCGCTCGCCGGCCGACTCGGGCCGCGGCCGCCACTGCTCCAGCGGCGTGGTGAGGGCGAACTTGAGGCGCTCCTGCCACGCCGACGGGACGGATGCGGCCAGGTCACGCGCGGTGACCACGACGTGCACCTCGATCCCCTCGAGGTCCGCCAGGGCGCGCCGCACCTGCTCCTCCGAGGCCCCGGCGAAGAGCTCGTAGCTGAGCACGGCGACGTCGCCGTTCCACGCCCGCACGCTGGCGACCAGCCGGCCCCAGGCGGAGTGGGCCCGCTCGTCCAGGTCCTGCAGGCGCGGGTCCTCGCGCACCACCATGGCGGCGTGGATCCGGTCGAGGTGGCGCTCGCCGACCACGAGCACGCCCGCGTCGGCCAGCGCTTCCCGGTTGTCC
This sequence comes from uncultured Actinomycetota bacterium, assembly GCA_963731985.1. GTDB lineage: Bacteria > Actinomycetota > Actinomycetes > Propionibacteriales > Nocardioidaceae > Nocardioides. The sequence continues at coordinate 51,436 of CAVSYA010000002.1, forward strand.
TCGAGAACCCCTTGGAGGTAGGTCGTCCCCGACTTGGGCGCGCCCACGTGCAGGTACAGCCGCTTCGTCATCCTCGCCTCATCCCGGTGCCGGCCACTCGACCATCATCCGCCAGCGCCCCGGCCCGTCGACATCCCCCCGGGCCCCGCCCGCGCCGGCCTCGAGCTCGTGCCGTCCCTCGACGCGCCCGCCCGCGCGCACCACCTGCCGCTCGAGCTCCCGCAGGTCGACGGGCTGCCGGGGGCCGCCACCTTCTTCCTGGTGCAGCGCCGCGAAGTCCTCCGGGGAGCCGGCGAGGCCCTCCACCAGGACGCGACCGCCCCCGCGCAGCGACATCGAGCACAGGCGCCAGAAGCTGCTCTGCCCGTCCCGGTCGAGCGTCTCCAGCAGGTCGCGGGCGACCACCAGGCGGTGGCCCAGCCTCTTGTCGCGGGCGATGAACGCCCCGCGCGTGAGCGTGTCGCGGAGGTCGTAGAGGTTCAGCAGCTTGAAGGCCAGGTTCAGGTCCTCCTCGTCTGCGAGGCCCAGGACCGGCAGGCGGATGCTGCGCGCGTAGTCGAGGGCGAGCACCGCGCGGCCCGCGCGCGCCAGGGCGAGGGCGTCGCCCGCCGTGCCGCAGCCGACCTCGATGACGCGGTCCGTGGGGGCCGAGCTGGTCAGCACCCAGTCGACGAAGTCGGCGTGGGGCGCCCCGGCGGCCTCGTCGACCCGCTGGGTGACCCACGACTCCCAGTCGCGCCGGTGGCGCATCAGCGACCCGAACCAGTGGTCGAACCGCTGGGTGATCTCCGGCCCGGGCGCGTGCTTGAAGGACGGGTCCGGCACCCGCCAGGAGGGGCCGTAGGAGACGGTCAACAACTGGTCGGGGTCCGCCGGCGCCTGCAACTGGCGGCCCTCGAACGCGAGCGTGGTCACCGGCTCGATGGCCGAGGCGGGCACGGGCGCGCGGACGGTGGCCGTCTCGTAGAGCAGCTCGCCGACGTGGAAGCAGGTGTAGACGTCGATGGATGCCTGCGCGCCGTCCGGGCCCGGGAAGACCACCGTGATGAAGCTCCCGGACTTGTCCACCACGTCGAGGCCGTCGCGCCGCAGGGCGCGCGCCACGTCGTGCAGCTCCTTGACCATCTCCGCCGGCGACGCGCGGTGGCTGAGGTAGGCGAGGTCGATGTCGGAGTCGTGTCCGATCACCCCGCCCTCGCGGGCCGCGCCGAGCAGGGTTCCGAACGCGATCCACGCCTCGATCCCGCACGCCTCGCGCATCACCTCGATGATGCGCTCGCTCACGTCCACCATCTGCTCGATGGCCGAGCGGTCGCGCCCGGAGAAGGGCCGCTGCAGCAGGCCCCACTTGTCGATCATCACGGGAACGCCCTGCGCGTCCAGGAAGGTGATCCTGCCCTCCCCGGAGCCGAGGAGGACCTCGCCGGACCAGAGCTCCTCGCCGCCCGAGACCAGCCGCACGCGCGAGGCGCCGTCCAGCCAGGACCGCATCCGCACCGGCCAGCGCACGAGGAGCCCGTCGGTCAGCTCCTCGCCGCGTTGGGACCCGAAGGACCAGGCGTGGTGGTCGTCGAAGAACACGTCGAGCGCGCCCTCGAATCCGATCGGGAGGTGGACTCCGTCATCGTCGACGCGGAAGTCCGGCTCCCACGCCCGGTCGGCCACGCGCTCTCTCCCTGCTCCCGCGACCCCGGTCGTCGCCGGGGTGGACGCGCGCCACCCTAGGCCATCGGCGCGGAGATCAGTCCTCCTGGATCAGCGCGTACGGGTCCACGCCCCGCTCCTCCGCGATCGCCTCGACCATCCACGGGGGCCGCTCCTCGGGCGCCACCTCGCTCGGCGAGATCGAGGAGCGCCCGGCCGCGCTGCTCCGGGCCAAGCGGCCCTGGTAGGGCGGGTGGCTGTAGAGGTACTCGATCCAGCGGTTGTAGTTGCCCAGCAGCCGGGCGCTGTAGATGCGCATCCCGGCCTCGTCGCTCGAGAGGGCCGCGGGCGACCAGTTCTCGGAGCCGTTGTAGGTCACCCGGGCATCGCGCCGGCCCCGGTGGACCCCGCTGATGGTCAACACCTTCATGTGCAGGTAGCGGTTGTAGATGCCGTCGCCGTTCGGGTCCTGGGCGATCTGCCGGAGCGGCACGGACCCGCGCCCGCCGCGGCGGAAGATCTGCAGCACCTGGTTGCCCATCACGGCGTAGATGATCTTCACGTTGCAGCCGCGGTTGAACAGGTCCTTGACGCGCCGGGCGAGCCGGATGCCCCGGTCGCCGTGCATCGAGGTCATGGCGATCCGGATCTTCGTCCTCCCCCCGCTCCCGGCGCCGTTGGTGGCGTGGCGGCAGCTGGTGGCGTTGAGCCGCTGCATCACCGGGTCACCGGCGCCCCGGTAGGGGTTGAAGTAGGTGGTGATGTCGCCGTGGCGGGTGGACACGAACGGGTGCGGGAGGTTCCTGTCCTGCATCATCTCGCCGTGCACGCGCTCGAAGACGTCGTAGATGTCCTTGCGGTTCTTGGTCGTGTACACGTCGTTCCACTGGGCGTAGGCGGCGACGTCGGTCGCGTTGGCCGAGCCGTTGACGACCACGTGGCGCGCCCCCCCGCCGACGCGACTGAAGAGGAAGAACTTCGTGTGCGCAATGCCCCGGGGGCCGCGGCAGGCCGCGGTGCAGCGCTGCAACCGGCTGCGTTGGGGCTCGGCCCGCCCGCTGTTTCCGGAGCCGGCCAGCGCCCGCTGCAGGCGGTTCACGCTGCCGTTGGGGTTCTCGGGCCTCGCATTGCCCCGGGCGACGACGAAGCGCACGGACACGCCCCGCCGATGGGCGCGGATCAGATCCCGGACGAACCCGCGCGAGCGCAGGTTCCAGCTGGCGATGCGGATCTTCTCGCCCCGGGGCACCGAGTTGATCAGCCTCCGCAGGTGCACGTTGATCGCGGTGCGCCGGGCCCTCCCGGCCAGCGGGTTGTTGGTCTTCAGCCCGGTCGGCGGGTTGTAGCGCTGCGGCGCCGACCGGAGCGCGGGCGCGACCGGGGCCGCTGACGCGCTGGAGCCGGCGCTGGCGCTCTCCCCGGCCACCGAGCGGGTGGGGAGCGCCAGCGACAGGCAGAGGGCGACGACCACGGCGACGACCAGGCCCGGTCGACGTCTGGGAACCAGAACCGACGGACCACGCACGAGGGACCCCCAAAGCAACACGACAAGGGGCGGACCCCGCGGGAGGAGCGGGGAGACGCTCACACCTCCCGCCCCGGGGAAAGACTACGACACCTCGCGGCCACCGACGGGAGGAATCGGTGGGTCGCCCGCCGGACGCCCCGACGGGAAGCTGCTCGGGCGGGCCTCGCGGCCCCAGGGGTCCCTCATGCCGTGCAGAGCCTCAACACCCGGCGGTAGCGCTGGTCGTCGAGCAGGTCCGCTTCACCCGTCTCCGCGATCCGGCCGCCGCGGACCGACCAGAACCGGCCCTCGTGGGTCAGCAGTGGCTTGCCGAAGGAGCAGGGCCGGCTCTCCGGCTCGACCTCGGTCTCGCCGTCATAGCAGGAGCGGTACCCGCTCGGCAGCGTCTCGCCCGCGATCCAGACCTCGCCGCACTGCGGCTCCAGCGTCTGCGCCGGCGCCGAGGAGGACTCCTGCTCGGGGGACGGGGAGGCTCCCCCGGCGCCGTCCGCGGCCGTGGTCGAGTCGTCGCCGCACCCGGCGAGCAGCGCTCCCGCGAGCAGCAGGGCCAGGGAGGTCTTGGCACACCGGGCCACCGCGGTCGACCGCGGCTCGCGCGTCGTCATGAGCGGACCCTACTGCCGGTAGCGTGTCAGATGTGCCTTCCTCGCCGTCGCGCGTGTACGCAGCCCGCCTGGTGGGGCTGCCCGTGTTCGACCCCCAGGGCGACCAGGTCGGAAAGGTGCGCGACGTGGTGGTCGTGATCCGCGGCGAGGACAGCCCGCCCCGCGTCCTCGGCATCGTGGCCGAGGTGTTCAACCGCCGCCGGATCTTCGTGCCGATGACCCGGGTGACCCACATCGACGCCGGCGCCGTGTTCACGACCGGGCTGGTGAACATGCGCCGTTTCGTGCAGCGCCCGACGGAGACCCGCGTGATCGGCGAGCTCCTCGACCGGCGCGTCTCGCTGCATCCTCCCGGGCAGGAGCAGCAGGTCGACGGCTCGGTCTTCGACGTGGCGATGGAACAGCTGCGCAACCGCGATTGGGTGCTCAGCCGGGTCGCGGTGCAGGAGCCGGCCAAGGGCTTCCGCAGGCGCGGACAGACCCACATCGTCGCGTGGCGTGACGTCCGCGGGCTCACGCACCGGGAGGCCCAGGGCGCGACGCACCTGCTCGCCGCCCTCAACGAGCTGCGGCCCGCCGATGCCGCCAACGTGCTCCACGACCTGCCGGCCGAGCGCCGCTCCGCGGTCGTGGCCGCGCTGGACGACGAGCGCCTGGCCGACGTCCTCGAGGAGCTGCCCGAGGAGGACCAGGTCGAGATCCTGGAGCATCTCGACTCCGAGCGCGCCGCCGACGTGCTCGAGGAGATGTCCGCCGACGATGCCGCCGACCTGATCGCCGAGCTGCCCCCCGAGACGGCGACCACGCTGTTGGCGCTGATGGAGCCGGACGACGCCGCCGACGTGCGGCGGCTGATGTCCTATGAGGAGCAGACGGCCGGCGCGATGATGACGCCCGAGCCGGTGATCCTCGGGCCCGACGCGACGATCGCGGACGCGCTCGCCCACGTGCGCAACCCCGACCTGACCACGGCCCTGGCGAGCCTCGTCCACGTGTGCCGCCAGCCGCTCGAGCCGCCGACGGGCCGGCTCATCGGGGTCGCGCACATCCAGCGGCTGCTGCGCGAGCCACCCTCCACGCTCGTCGCGGCCGCGCTCGAGGAGTCCTTGGATCCGCTGCGTCCGGAGATGTCGATCGAGGAGGTCGCGCAGCACCTGGCGACGTACAACCTCGTCGCCGCGCCGGTCACCGACGAGGAGGGTCGGCTGCTGGGAGCGGTCTCGGTCGACGACCTGCTCGACCACATGCTTCCCGAGGGGTGGCGCGACGACGCCGTCGACCCCGTGACGCCGCCGCGGGGGATCAGCCGTGTCTGATCGGCAGCAGTGGGACCGCCAGGCCCGGGAGCGCCCGTCCCGGGACCGGTTGGACACGCCGCGCGACGCCCGCCGCCCGTTGGTGCGCCGCCCCTCCTACGACTCGGACGCCTTCGGGGTGTTCGCGGAGCAGTTCGCGCGGTTCATGGGCACCGCCCGCTTCCTGCTCTACATGACCGCGTTCGTGACGGTCTGGGTCCTCTGGAACGCGCTGGCCCCGGCATCGTGGGACTTCGACCCCTACCCCTTCATCTTCCTCACGCTGATGCTCAGCCTGCAGGCCTCGTACGCCGCGCCGCTGATCCTGCTCGCCCAGAATCGCCAGGAGGTGCGCGACAAGGTCGTCTCCGAGCGGGACCGCCAGGCCAACGCGCGGGCACACGCCGACATGGAGTTCCTGGCGCGCGAGGTCGCGTCGCTGCGGATGGCGCTCGGCGAGGTCGCGACCCGTGACTTCCTGCGCTCCGAGCTGCGGTCGATGCGCGGTGAGCTGGAGGACTCGCTGGGGGCCGGTGAAGACGGGGAGGGGGACTCGACGGGCCCCGGCGGGCCCGAGGGCGGTCGCCGGGACTAGCCCGTGGCGGACGAGTGCCGCGAGCCTGCCTCGCCCCACCGGAGCCGGTGCGTGTTGACGAGAACGCTGCCGGGGGCTCATGCTCCTAACTGTGTTAGGAGAACCGAACGTCGATAGGACGGCTCGTCGTCGTCAGGGCACGCGGAACCAGATCCTCGACGCCGCGTGGGCGGTGGTGCGTGAGTCCGGCTGGTCCGGACTCACCCAGCGCAGTGTCGCGGAGCGAGTGGGCATGCGCGCGCCCTCGCTGTATGGATACTTCGACTCCAAGCTCGCCATCGTCGATGCCATGTTCGGCCAGGCGTGGGAGGAGTTCGACGCGACCGCCGCGGCGCTCGAGCCGACCCTCCCCGCAGACCCGCGCGCGGCGCTGCTGACCGTCGCGACCACCTGGCTCGACGCGATGGCACGGGACCCGGAGCGGAACGCGCTGATGAACCAGCGACCCATCCCCGGCTTCACGCCGAGCGCCACCGCCTACGCCTCCGCCCTCGAGGCCATCCAGCGGCTGCACCGGGCCCTGGACCGCTTCGGCATCGCCGACCCCGACGCGGCGGACCTGTGGACCGCGATCCTCGCGGGACTGGTCAGCCAGCAGAACGCCAACGACCCGGGGGGCGAGCGCTGGCGTCGGCTCCTCCCCCGCGCCGTCGACATGTTCCTCGGCGAAGTCGGACCCGCCACGACACGACGGAAGGACACCCGATGAACACCACACACCACCCCCCCATCGAGGCGGGGCCGCGGAGGCCCCGCATGGACCGCGAGACGGCGATGCAGCTCGCGGAGACCGAGTACGCGCGCTTCCTCGACCTGCTGCGCTCCCTGTCGCCCGAGGACTGGAGCACGGCCACCGAGTGTCCCCCCTGGGACGTCCGGGCGATGGCGGGCCACACCACCGGGATGGCGCTCATGGCGACCGGCCTGAAGGAGACGCTGCGCCAGTCCGTGGTGTCCAAGCGCCGCGGCGGCGTGCCCCTGGACGCCCTCACCGCCCTGCAGGTCGAGGAGCATGCCGACCTCACGACCCGCGAGCTCCTCGATCGATTCGCCGCGGTCGGTCCCCGCGCCGCACGCGGACGCCGGCGCGCGCCCGCCCTGGTGCGCCGCATGAAGGTGCCCGACCCTCAAGACGTCGCCGGCAGGATCGAGCGCTGGACCAACGGCTACCTCATCGACACGATCCTGACCCGCGACCCGTGGATGCACCGCATGGACATCTGCCGGGCGACCGGGCGCGCACCGGTGCTCACGCCCGACCATGACGGTCTGCTGGTTGCCGATGTCGTCGAGGAGTGGACGGAGCGCCACGGCCGCCCGTACCGGCTTCACCTCGCCGGCGCGGCGGGTGGCAGCTTCTCCCGGGGTGACGGGGGGCCCGGGCTGACCCTCGACGCCATCGACTTCTGCCGCCTCCTGTCCGGGCGCGGCGCCACCCTCCCCGTGGCCCACGACCTGCTCGACGTGGCCGTGCCCTTCTGAGGCGACATCTCGGGGACCCAACGAGCCGGCCGATGCCGCGGCCGCCGGCCACCGTGGCGGAACCGGTGCGCTAGACCGGAGACTTTTTGGTCCATCTCGTCACGGACGACGGCGTTCTGGCGTCCAATAGGAGGGGACAGGCAGAAGAGGGGGTCCCACATGGCCAGGGCGCCGAAGAAACCCCGAGACGGGACCTCGCCGGTTGCGCGACGGGGACGGATGCGGGGCCGTGATGCGGCCATGCTGCTGGCGGCATGCCTGGCGTTGGCTCTCGCTGTGCTCTTCGGCGGCTTGTGGAGCCTGAGCGGCCAGAAGGTGCGGGATGCCCGCTCGGAGGAGGTGAACCTCACCGAGCAGGTCGACTGGTTGGACCAACAGGTCAGCGACGGCAAGGCCGAGCAGTCGGACCTGCAGGGGCAGCTGACCGCGATGGAGCGGCGCGCCCAGGCTGAGCAGGCAGACCGCGCTGCCGCCAAGAAGGCGATGCGGGCCCGGGAACGGGCCCAGGACGCGCGTGCGAAGAAGCTGAAGAAGAGCGACCAGCAGCTGAGCGCGCGCGAGCAGAAGCTGACCAAGGACAAGCAGGCGGTGAGCACCCGAAACCAGGCGCTGGCCACCCGCGAGCAGGAGCTGAACCAACGCGAGCAGGCGCTGAACCAACGCGAGCAGAAGCTGAACCAACGCGAGCAGAAGCTCGCCACCCGCGAGCAGGCGCTCCAGGCGCGAGAGGCGAAGGCGTCGAGCGCCCAGCGGGCGAGCAGCCGATGACGAGACGCGAGGGCTCGGATCCCGCCGTGACCCTCACGCCGGAGCCACGGCGTCGGGGGTGGGCGAGGCGCTCGTCGGCGTGGGGGGTCAGCGGGGCCCGAGCGGCTGGGTCGAGGCGACCGCGGGCGGGCCCTTGAGCTCGACGAAGATCGAGTGCGTCGGGCTTTCCCCGATGTTCATGCCCGAGTGCTCCTGCGCGTCCAGCCATCGGGCCTGACAGGCGGGGACCTCGAGCTCGACCTGCCGGTCGCCTGACCACAGGCGCCGCTTGAACGAGCTCAGCGTCACCATCACGGAGTCCGGGTGCGCGTGGGGCGAGGTCCGGTCACCGGGGTGGTCGAGGTACTCCAGCACGCGCACGCGCTCGTTCTCGAAGACGACGTGGTAGAGCTCCGGATCCGTCTGCACCGGGTCGTTCATGACCCCTCCTTGATGGGACGCCAATCCCATGAAGGATCTAGAGTACCATCATTTCCCGTGGCCGCGCCATACGAGTCGACCGGACGCATCGCGCAGAAGTCGCGGACCCGCGACCAGCTGGTCCGCACGGTTCGCGAACTGATCACGCGGGGTGTCACACCGACGGTGCCGGAGGTCGCCGAGGCCTCCGGCATCTCGCGGACGACGACGTATCGCTACTTTCCGAACCAGCGCGCCCTGCTGCTCGCGGCCCATCCGGAGATCGAGCGCGTCTCCCTGGTGGCCGACTCCCTGACCGACGTCCGGGAACGTCTGGAGGCGGTCCTCGACGAGCACTTCCGGATCCTCCTCGACTGGGAGCCGCAGCTGCGCACATCGCTGCGCCTGTCCCTGGAGCCGGGCGCCGAGCAGCCGCCCCTGCGAGGTGGACGAGGGCTGCTGTGGATCGAGGACGCCCTGGCCCCGCTCGGCGGGCCCAGGGCCCGGCGCCTTGCCGTGGCCATCCGGGCGGCCGCCGGGATCGAACCCTACGTGTGGCTCGTCGACATCGCCGGCCAGTCACCGAGTCAGGCGCTGGACACCATGCGGGCGACGGCGCGGACGATCCTGGACGCGGCTCTCGCGTGATCGACCCCTGGACCTCCTCGGCGCGTCGGAGGACCTCGCGGCGTCGCGGCCTCTCCAGCGGCCCACGCCCGGACCCGGGCCCGGGCCAGAACCGGTGGGGCCCGCCCACCACCTAGACTGGGACCCCATGAGCACCCCCACGACCGAGCAGGTCCACGCGGCCCTCGCGACCGTCAACGACCCCGAGATCAAGCGCCCGATCACCGACCTCGGCATGGTCGACCACGTGACGGTCGAGGACGACGGCCTGGTGCGCATCCACATCCTGCTCACCGTCGCCGGCTGCCCCCTGAAGGACACCATCGACCGCGACGTGAAGGCCGCGGTCACGGCGCTCGACGGCGTCCGGGACGTCGAGCTGACGATGGGGGTGATGTCGGCCGAGCAGCGCTCGGGCCTGCAGGAGAAGCTCCGCGACGGTCAGGCGCAGCGCGAGATCCCCTTCGCCCAGCCGGGCTCGCTGACCAAGGTGTACGCGATCGCCAGCGGCAAGGGGGGGGTCGGCAAGTCCTCGGTCACGGTGAACCTGGCCCTCTCCATGGCCGCCCAGGGGATGAAGGTCGGCATCGTGGACGCCGACGTCTACGGCCACTCGGTGCCGGCGATGCTCGGGGTGGCGGACACGCGCCCGACGCAGGTCGAGGACCTGATCATGCCGGTGCCGACCTCCTCCGGCGTCTCGGTGATCTCGATCGGGATGCTCAAGCCGCGCCGCGACCAGGTCGTCGCCTGGCGCGGCCCGATGCTCGACCGCGCGCTGGTGCAGATGCTCTCCGACGTCTACTGGAGCGACCTCGACGTCCTCCTCCTCGACCTGCCGCCGGGCACGGGCGACATCGCCATCTCGCTGGGCCAGCACCTCCCGAACGCCGAGGTGCTCGTGGTGACCACCCCGCAGGAGGCCGCGGCCGAGGTGGCCGAGCGCGCCGGCACGATGGCCTCGATGCTGCACCAGCGCGTGATCGGCGTGATCGAGAACATGAGCTGGCTGCCCTGCCCCCACTGCACGCCGGAGGGCAAGGAGCACCGCCTCGAGGTGTTCGGCACCGGCGGCGGCACGCGCGTGGCGAAGACCCTCTCCGAGCGGTTCGGCTATGACGTCCCTCTGCTGGGCCAGGTGCCGCTCGACCTGTCGCTGCGCGAGGGAGGCGACAGCGGCAAGCCCATCGTGGAGGCCGACCCGACCGCGCCGGCCGCCCAGGCCCTCCGGTCCATCGCCGAGGGCATCTCCGGGCGCGGTCGTGGCCTCGCCGGCATGCAGCTAGGCCTCACCCCGAGCAACGGCCGCTGAGACCGTGTTCGGGGTCGGGCTCACCGAGATGGTGGTGATCGCCTTCGTCGCCATCCTGGTGCTCGGCCCCGACAAGCTCCCCCAGCTCGCCCGGCAGGGCGGCCAGATGCTCCGCCGGGCGCGCCAGATCGCCCACAACGCCCGCGACGAGCTGCGCAACGAGCTGGGGCCCGACTACGCCGACCTCGAGCTGCGCGACCTCGACCCCCGGGAGATCGTGCGCAAGCACGTGATGGAGGCGCTCGAGGACGAGGAGGAGGAGCAGGAAGACCGGTTCGTCCCGCTCACGAGCAACGAGCTACCCCCCTACGACGTCGACGCCACCTGAGCCGATCAGCGCCCGGGCTCGGGCTCCTGGACCGCCACCAGGGCGGCCAGGGGCACCAGCCAGGGCTGGTCCCGCGGCCGGGACCACGGCACCGCCTCCACGAAGTCCGCGCCGACCCGCAGCAGCAGCGCCTCGCGCGCGTCGCCGTCCGTCGTGCGCAGGACGCACCGCTCCCCCGCCTGCACGAGCCGACGCAGGGCCGACGCCAGCCCCAGCGCGTCCACCGGTGACCACGCCGCCTCCGGGCGGGACCGAGCCGAGGCACCGCGGACGCCGCTGACGCCCGCGAGGCGGATGACCCAGTCCTGGCGGGGACCCGAGAGCAGGCACCAGTCCGGACCGACGCGGGCAAGAGTCCCCCGCACGGTGCCGGCTCCGGGCAGGTCCAGCGCGACCTCGCGGTCGATGCTGGCCATGAGCCGGCTCGCCAGGGTGACCCCGCGGTACTCCGCCACGCTGCGCTCGGCGAGCTCGGCCTCGCGCTCCGCGGCGAACACGCCCTCGGCCTGCTGCTCGAGATCATCGAACGCCGCGAAGAGCGACTCCTCCCAGGTCACCGCGGGTGCTTCGATGGGTCGGCCGGCACCGACGCGGCGATCCGCTGACGGACGCGCCGGATGCCGGCCCCCACCCCGGGAGGCACCCGGCCGGGATCGGTCAGCCAGTCGACCAGGGAGGCGTCGTCGCGCGCGAGGCCGCTGCGCACGTCGGCGTGAGCCGCGGCCAGCAGCGCCCCGGTCCGGGACACCGGGACGGTCTCGCCGAGCTCGGCAGCGACCCACCGGTCCGCCCGCGCGAGCAGGTCGTCGTCGACCACCGCGTCGCGCCGGGCGCGTAGCGACGCGGCCGCCGCCGGCAGCGCCCCGGCCCGAGCCTCCCCCACGGAGTCGCGCAGCTCCCGCGACAGGCCGTCGAGGTGCTGCTCCAGCAGCCACGAGGGCATGCCGCGCGCGGCCAGCAGGCGGGCGAGCCACTCGGTCTGCGAGATCGCCTCCTCCACGCGCAACGGCGCCAGCTCGACGAGCCAGGCCGAGTCCGAGCCGGCGAAGCGGGCGCCCCGCGCGCCATACCGGGCCTCGTAGTACGGGTGGGCCACCCACGTGGCGTGGGCCGCCCGCACGGCGGCGCGCAGCACCCCCGCCTCGGCGGACACCGCATGGTGGCCGGCCTCGGCATTCACCATGCTCGCGTCGGCGTGGCGGCCGTGATCGCGCCGGCCCAGGCCGGCGCCGACCCTCCCCACCAGCTCGGCGACCAGCCCGGCCCACTCGGGCGGCGGTGCGTCCACCAGCCGCCGGAGCTCCCGGGGATCGGTGGTCCCGGCGGTCACCGAGAGCCGTTCCACCCCCACCACCGCTGCGTGGACGGCCGGGTCGACGACAAGGCCGACCTCCTCGCGGTCCGCATGCGCGCGCAGCAGCGCCCGGGCATCGCCTGTGGGCATGACGGCATCCTTCCGCATCCGCCCCGGCGCCGCACCGGCCGCCGCTCACCTGTGGAGAGCGGCTTGACCGCTCTAGTCAGCGGGCGTTGAATCAGGCAAACAATCGCAAACACATGATTCAGGACGTCATCATGGCTTTCACTACGGACAACAGGTTTCCGGTACGCATGCGGGCTGTGACACTGGCTCTCGCCGGGTCAGCGCTGGCTCTCGCCGTCGTGGCCGCGACGGCGACGACCCTGGCGGACCTGCTGCGGCGTCCGGCCGCGGGCGCGGAGACGAGCGGCACCTGGGCGGCGCTCGACTCGACGCCACCGGCCGACCTGCTCGCCGGCCTCGCCGCGCTCGTGCTGGCGTCGTGCACGTGCTGGCTCTGGGCGGGGGCCCTGGCCACGCTGGTGCGGGTGCTCGTCCGGAGCGACTCCGCCGGGCGGCCACCCGGCGTGCCACGCGCCGTCCACCGCGCCGCCCTCGCCGGCTGCGGCCTCGCGCTGGCAGGCGGCGCCCTCGCGCCGGCCGCCGCGGTGCCCACCGGTCTGCACGAGGAGGCCGAGCGGGTCTCCCTGCGGACGCCGAGCGCGGCGCCCCCCGCACCGGCGCCCGCCGACACCTGGACCGTGCGCCGCGGCGACACCCTCTGGGCGATCGCGCGCGCCTCGTTGCGGGGCGACGGATCGCTCGCTCCCCCGCATCGGGAGGTCGCCGCCCGCGTGCGCGTGCTCCACCGCCTCAACCGCGACGCGGTCCCCGACCCCGACCTGATCCACCCCACGCAACGCCTGCGCCTGCCGGCCGCCTGAGAGGACCCCATGACCACCAGCACGCCCGTGCGCCATGCGGCGCCGCTCGCGCCCGTCCAGGGCACGCTCGCCCTGCAGCTCACCGACCGCGAGACACTCGTGGACCCACCGGGCGACGGACCCGCGGCCCCGAACCGCTGGGCGCCAGCATCGGCCGACGTCGTGCCGATCGACCGCCGGCTCCGCCGCGAGATCGACGCCTGGGCACCGCGGTTCACCCAGGCGGCGGTCGAGGTGGCGGCCGCCGACCGACCGCCACAGCAGCTGCTGCGCTGGACCTCCGCCGAGGTCTACCGGGACCTCGAGCGGCGCGGACGCCTCGTCGCCCGGGCCCGGCTGCACGACGGCGCGCCGGGACCGGCCACGCGCGGCGCCGGGCGCACCAGCGCCGGGCCCACCGCGCCGGGCGGCCGGCCGCGCGTCGTCGGCACGCGAGCCTGCGTGGTCAGCGCCACTGCGGTCGAGGTCAGCGCCCACGTCCGGCACGGGCACCGGTCCCGCGCGGTCGCCGCCCGGTTCGAGCACCGCGCCGACCGCTGGGTCTGCACGGCCCTGGAGTTCGCCTGACGTCCCGCCCGCCGATCGGTCAGCCGCCGGCGCGGGTGGTCATCCCGGTCGGGCCGCCCGGCGCGCCGTGGCACTTCTTGTACTTCTTGCCGGACCCACAGGGACACAGCTGGTTCCGGCCCGTCTTGGCGTAGGGGTCGGCCTCGGCCCCGGCGTTCTCGCCGTGCACCTCGGCGTCGCCGGTCTCGCTGGGTGCCGAGTAGGACAGGTGTTGCGGCTTCTGCTCGGCGCCGAGGCCCTTCGCGCTGAGCCGCGGCGTCACGGCGGTCGCCATCGCCTGGGCGCCCGGCGAGAGGTCCTCGAGCGCGAGCTCGTCCTCCCCGCCCGCGGCGTCCTCCTCGGAGACCTGCACCTCGAGGTTGAAGAGGTAACCGACGGCCTCCTCCTTGATGGAGTCCATCATCGCGGCGAACATGTCGAAGCCCTCGCGCTGGTACTCCACCAGCGGGTCGCGCTGGGAGTAGGCGCGCAGGTAGATGCCGTCACGCAGGTAGTCCATCTCGTAGAGGTGGTCCCGCCACTTGCGGTCGAGCACCGAGAGCACGACCTGACGCTCCAGCTCGCGCATGACCTCGGATCCCACGTCGGCCTCGCGGCGCTCGTACGCCGCCACCGCGTCCGTGCGGATGTCCTCGACCAGCGCCTCGCGGCTCATGTCGGCCCGGCCGCCTGCCTCCTTCTCCACGGTCTCGCGGGAGAGGGAGACCGGGTAGAGCTGGCCCAGCGCCGACCAGAGCTGGTCGAGGTCCCACTCCTCGGCGTACCCCTGGGTGGAGCCCCGTACATAGCCGGAGACGACGTCCTCGAGGAAGGTGCGGATCTGCTCCTGCAGGTCGGCGCCCTCGAGCACCTGGCGGCGCTCGTCGTAGATGACCTTGCGCTGGCGGTCCATCACGTCGTCATACTTCAGGACGTTCTTGCGGGAGTCGAAGTTCTGCGACTCCACCTGCCCCTGCGCGCTCGCGATGGCGTTGGTGACCCGCTTGTTCTCGATCGGGACGTCGTCGGGCACCTTGAGCACCTGGAGCACCCGGTCGACCCAGTCGGACTTGAACAGGCGCATGAGCTCGTCCTGCAGCGAGAGGTAGAACCGCGACTCGCCGGGGTCGCCCTGGCGGCCGGAGCGGCCGCGCAGCTGGTTGTCGATCCGGCGCGACTCGTGCCGCTCCGTGCCGACCACGTAGAGGCCGCCGAGCGCCTTGACCTGTTCGTGCTCCGCGGCGACCTGGTGCTGGATCCGTTCGAGCGCCGCGGGCCACGCCTCCTCGTAGGCATCGGCGGTGTCACCGGTGGGTTCCAGGCCCTGCTCGCGCAGCTCCTGGTCGGCCAGGAACTCCACGGAGCCGCCGAGCATGATGTCGGTGCCGCGGCCCGCCATGTTCGTCGCGACCGTGACCGCGCCGCGGTGCCCCGCCATCGCTACGACCTTCGCCTCGTCCGCGTGCTGCTTCGCGTTCAGGACCGCGTGCGGCACGCTCTGCTGCGTCAGCAGCTTCGAGACCAGCTCGGACTTCGCGACCGACACCGTGCCGAGCAGCACCGGCTGGCCCTGGCGCTGCCGCTCGGCGACATCCTCGATCACGGCCAGGTACTTCGCCTCCTCCGTGCGGTAGACGAGGTCGGCGTGGTCCGCGCGAATCATGGGCATGTTCGTGGGGATCTGCGTGACCCCGAGTCCGTAGATCTTGTCGAACTCGCTCGCCTCGGTCATGGCCGTGCCGGTCATGCCGGAGAGCTTGGTGTAGAGGCGGAAGAAGTTCTGCAGCGTGATCGTCGCGAGGGTCTGGTACTCCTCACGGATCTGCACGTTCTCCTTCGCCTCGATCGCCTGGTGCAGGCCGTCGTTGTAGCGCCGGCCGGAGAGGATGCGCCCCGTGTGCTCATCGACGATCAGCACGTCGCCGTTCAGGACGACGTACTCCTTCTCGCGCCGGAACAGCTCCTTGGCCTTGATGGAGTTGTTCATGAAGGAGATCAGCGGGGTGTTCACCGAGTCGTAGAGGTTCTCGATGCCGAGGTGGTCCTCGACCTTCGTGATGCCCGGCTCCAGGGCCGAGATGGTCCGCTTCTTCTCGTCGACCTCGTAGTCGAGGTCGCGCTCCATCTTGCGGGCGATGCGCGAGAACTCGCCGTACCACTTCACCTCGTCCTGCGTCGGGCCCGAGATGATCAGTGGGGTGCGCGCCTCGTCGATGAGGATCGAGTCGACCTCGTCGACGATCGAGTAGTGGTGGCCGCGCTGCACGCAGTCCTCCAGCGAGGAGGCCATGTTGTCGCGCAGGTAGTCGAAGCCGAGCTCGTTGTTGGTGGCGTAGGTGATGTCACAGCCGTACTGCGCGCGGCGCTCGTCGGGCCGCTGGTGCGGCAGGATGACGCCGACGCTCAGGCCGAGGAAGGAGTGGATCCGGCCCATCATCTCGGACTGGTACTGGGCCAGGTAGTCGTTGACCGTGACGATGTGGACGCCCTTGCCCGAGATGGCGTTCAGGTAGGCCGGCATCGTGGAGACGAGCGTCTTGCCCTCGCCGGTCTTCATCTCGGCGATGTTGCCGAGGTGCAGCGCCGCGCCGCCCATCACCTGGACGTCGAAGTGGCGCTGCCCGATGACCCGCTTGGCCGCCTCGCGGACCGTCGCGAAGGCCTCGGGCATCAGGTCGTCCTCGGTCTCCCCCGCCTCCAGGCGTCCCCGGAACTCCTCCGTCATGGCCCTCAGCTCGTCGTCCGACATCGCCACGAAGTCCTCCTCGATGGCGTTGACCGCTTTGGCCACCGCCTCGAGCCGGCGCAGGATCTTGCCCTCGCCGATGCGGAGGACCTTGTCGAGGATCGCGGGCACTACATGCCTCTTCCTGATGGGTGATGAGGGCCAGCGGCCATGCTACCCACCGGGCACGATCAGCCCTGGGCAACCACCTCGGCGGCAAGGGACCCCGCGAGGTCCCCACGGTGGGCGACGGCCACGCCGCCCAGCCCGAGCCAGCCGGCCAACCGGTCCAGCTCGGCGGCCAGGGCCGCCGCGGTCCCCCCTGGCGCGCCCCGCTCGGCGTAGGCGCCGGGTACCAGCAGCCGCCCGGTGGCCCGGTCGGCCTTCAGGTCCACGCGCGCGACGAGCCGGTCGCCCAGCAGGAAGGGGAGCACGTAGTAGCCGTGCTCCCGCTGCGCCGGGGGAACATAGATCTCGATGCGGTAGTGGAATCCGAAGAGCGCCCGGGTGCGCGCCCGCTCCCAGCACACGGGATCGAACGGGCTGAGCAGGGTCCGCGCCCGCACCCGGCGCGGCAGGCGGGCGTCGGCGTGCAGGTATGCCGGCCGGTCCCAGCCCTCGATCGCGACGGGCAGCAGCTCCCCCTCCTCCACCAGCGCGCCGACGGCCGCCCGGGCGTCGGCGAGAGAGGGTATCCGGTAGTAGTCGCGCAGGCAGGCGACGGTGCCGACGCCGTGCGAACGCGCGGCCCGGCGAACGAGCTCGATGTCGGCCTCGGCCGGCGTCGGCGTCGGGCGGGCGAGGACCTCGGCGGGGAGCACCCGCTCGGCGAGGTCGTAGCGCGGCTCGAACTGCGCCGTCCGGCCGGCGATGGCCAGCTCGCCGGTCAGGTACAGCAGGTCCAGGGCCTTGCGTGCCTCCGACCAGTTCCAGCCCCAGTGGTCCGTGCGTCGCGGTGCGCCGTCGTCGAGGTCGCGCGCGGTGCAGGTGCCGCGCTCGCTCACCTCGGCGCGCACCCGGGCGAGCTCGTCGTCCCCCACCCCCGCGAACCACTTGCCGCGGCTCTCGGAGTAGGCGCGCATCCGGTGCCGCATCACCGGCCACAGGTCCACGGGCATCAGCGCCTGGGCGTGGGCCCAGTACTCGACCAGCCGGCGCGGCCGGCGCTCTGCCGCGCGGGCGAGCAGGCGGACATCGTAGGGCCCCATGCGGCTGTAGAGGGGCATGTAGTGGGCGCGCTGGAGCACATTGACCGAGTCGACCTGCAGCACGCCGGTGCGTCGCACCGCCCGGGCGAGGGTGGCCATGGTCGTCCGGGCGTGCGGCGGATCGCTGAACCCCTGCGCGGCGAGCGCGACGCGGCGCGCCTGCGCGCGCGACAGGCTCTCCGGGCGGGGGGTCACGACCGCGCTCCCGCGCCGGGCCGGGTCAGTGGATGTCGAGGAGCTTCTCGCGCACGGCGTACATGACCGCCTCCATGCGCGAGTGCATCTGGAGCTCCTCCAGGATGTTGCGCACGTGGTTCTTCACGGTGTTCTCGCTGATGAAGAGCCGGCGCCCGATCTCGCGGTTGTTCAGGCCCTCCGCCACCAGACGGAGCACCTCCAGCTCCCGTGGGGTCAGCCGCATCGAGGCCCCCTGGGCGCCCTCGGAGCGGGACATCGCCTTGAACTCGTCGATCAGCTTCACGGCCATGCTGGGACTGATCAACGACTGTCCCTCCGCGACCACCCGCACCGCCTGCGCGACCTCGTCGATGGAGGAGTCCTTGAGCAGGTAGCCCGAGGCGCCACTCTTGACGGCCTCGTAGAGATCGGCCTCCTCGTCCGAGACCGTGAGCATGATGATCTTGACGGCGGGCACCCGCTCCTTGATCGCGAGGCAGGCCTCGATGCCCGAGCGCCGCGGCATCCGGACGTCGAGCAGCACGACGTCCGGGGAGGTGGACACGGCCAGTTCGATGCCCTGGTCGCCGTCCTCGGCGTCGCCGACGACCTCGATCCCGGGCTCCTCCGCGAGGAGCATCGTGAGGCCGCGGCGGAAGAGCTCCTGATCGTCGACCACGAGCACGCGCACGGTGCCGGTGGTCATGTCGATCCCCATCGGCGCACTCGTCATGGATCAAGGATGGCACGTCCGGGTCAGGGCGGGGGACGTTCGGGTCAACCGCTGTCAGCGGACCGGACGGGCGTGGGGGGGCCCACCAGGCCCTGCGGGCCCCGCGGACCGGGCCGGTCAGCCGGCGTCCTCCTCTGCCAGATCCAGCGAGAGCACTCCGTAGTCGTAGCCGCGGCGGCGATAGACCACCGACGGCCGCTCGCTCTCCTTGTCCACGAAGAGGTAGAAGTCGTGACCGACCAGCTCCATCTCGTAGAGCGCCTGGTCGAGCGTCATCGGGCTGGCCGAGTGGGTCTTCTCGCGGACGACCAGCGGGCCGTCGCCATCCACGGCGACCGGCCCCACGCGACGGTCGTGCACGGAGTCGTCCTCGCCCGCCTCCGTGTCCGCGTCCGCCAGGCCCTCGGGAACCGCGTCGGCCATCGCCTCGCCGACCGAGACCGGCCGGCGCTTTCCACGGTGCACGCGCCGGCGATCGGCGGCCCGGCGCATCTGGGAGGCCATCTTGTCGACGGCCAGGTCCAGGGCGCCCATCTTGTCCTCGGCGGCGGCCTCGGCCCGGATCACCGGCCCCTTGGAGAACGCCGTCAACTCGATGCGTACGGCTCGGTCGTGCTGGCGGGGGTTCCGCTCCTTCTCCAGCTCGACCTGGACCCGCTGGATGCGATGGTCGAGCTTCTCGAGCTTCTCGAGCTTCTCCTGGACATGGCTGCGGAACCGGTCGGACACCTCGCAGTGCCTGCCCGTGACCACGACATCCATATGGAACCTCCGTGCGGTTGGGGGGTAGGGGTCAGCTCCCTGCCCGGGAGAGGGATGGAGTCCGCCCGACCGACCTGGTCTTCGTCCCCACAGTCGCCTGCTGAGGTGCTCGCGGCTCTGTCGCCGTCCCCGGCGCCACTACTGACCTTCTCCCGGGTGCCGCCACTCGGTGCGACGGCAGCGGGGCAGGACTTATCTCTAAGCCGCACCGTGATCGGTGGCCGGTCCTGCTGGGCCGGCCGACCTTACGTGGGCCGTTTCGCCTGCGACTGGCATCGGCTTGCCACCTCGACGCCCGGGTTCTCCCGCGCGTCTCGGCGACGCAACCACGGACCCGGGCGGACTCCATGGACCGACGTTAGTTCGTCGCGGGCCGGGAGGAAAGTCGGCGTCCGTCGGCCTGGACCGCAGGCGGCGGGTTTCGGCGCAGGGTTGCCGCGACGGCGGCGCCTCCGAGGACCGGCACGCCGCCGGCCGCCAATGCCCGCTGGGCCTCGGCCATCGTCGCGCCCGTGGTGATCACGTCGTCACACACGATCACCAGCGCCGGGGGATGGCCGTGGGCGGCGCGCGCCAGCGCGCGGGGAACGGTGGCCAGCGCGCCCGCCAGGTTCGCGGCGCGTGCGGCGGCGTCCAGGCCTGCCTGGTCCACGACTCCGCCCCGGTGGGTCAGCAGGTCGGCGCGGGTGGCCCGCACGCCTCCGCTCCGCAGGGTCCGCGCCGCCGACCGGGCCAGCGTGCGCGTCGGGGCATGGCCGCGCGCCCGGTCGCTTCCCGGGCGCGAGGGCACGGGGACGAGCAGCACCCCGGTGTCCCAGGGCCGTCCCCCGCCCTCCTCGCCATCCGCCGCCACGGTGGCGATCAGGTCGGCGCAGGCCAGCGCCAGCAGCCGACCCAGGACCGGGGCGTGCGCGTGCCGGGCGTGCTCCTTGTGCCCGATCACGAGCGCGCGCACCAGCCCCTCGTACGGCGCGGCCGCCCACGGCCGCACGAGCCCCGGGGGCGCGGGCTCGGGCCACGCCGGGCTCGCCCGGGCGGGGAGGGTGGCCACACACTCCGGGCAGAGGAGCCGGCCGGGGAGTCCGCAGCCGACGCACGAGGAGCCGATCAGCAGGTCCAGGACGGCGTCGCGCAGCACGGACCCAGTAGGCCCCGCCCGCCGCTGCCAGGGGGGTCGTCCCCGATGCGCTGGGGAGGCCGACCCGCGACGGCGGCCCTGTGGACTCCTCAGCCGACGTAGCTGATGGCGGAGAGGTCCTCGGGGAAGGGCCCGACCGCCTGGTCCGGGGCCACCGGCGACAGGACGCGGTTCGGCGTGCGGACGTAGGTCCGCTCGGAGGGCACCGGCGAGGAGGCGATCCCCAACACGCGCTCACGAAGCAGGTCGGAGGAGCCGTCCTCGTCGAGGCTGGCCGGCGACCCGTCGACGGCCAGGGTGCGCAGCTCGGTCAGCTCGCCGCCGAGCCGGTTCACCGCGACCACCTCGGTGGCCGAGCTCCAGCCGATGTCGCGGATCTGCATCGGCTCCCCCTCGGGACCCAGCTCCTGGGGCGCGGTGACCGACAGGACGCGCCCCGAGCCGGGGTCCACCCGCACCCGACTCACGCGGACCACGTCCCCGCCCCGCGCGACGGGGCGGCGGAGCACCGTCACGAGGCGGGATCCGTCGCGGGAGATGAGCATCTGCCGGACGTCGCCGCCCGTCACGCCGCGCGCGCGGAGCGAGCGCCGCCCGCCACCCTGCACGACCGAGACCCGGGCGCCGCTGCGCGTGCGGTCGACCAGCCACAGCCGCCCGGCGTGGTCCCACGCCGGGCGCAGCAGGTCCCGGCCGCCATGGGTCAGGACCCGCGCGTCGTCGGCGGCCGCCATGGGCCCCACCCAGACGGCGCTGCGGTCCCGCGAGACCCCGGCGACCCGGGTGGCGGTGAGGTTCACCGCCAGGTCGCGCAGCGCGTACTCCCCCGTGCCCAGCGGCCCACCCACCTGCTCGACCGCCTCCGGCGAGGCCACCACGACCCGTTCGTCGCGCAGGCCGAAGAGCTGGTGGCTCGCGGCCAGCAGCGTGGGGTCGGCATCGGCGTAGGCGTCGACCGAGATCTCGGACGGCCCGTTGGGGGCGCTGACCGGCTCCCCGCCGATGCTCAACCGCAGCGCCCGCACGCCGGGGTCCTGACGCAGCGTCCAGGCCAGCTGGGCGAGCGCCAGCCCCCGGGCGGCCGGGGAGAGGTCGGCGGAGTCGCCCTGTAGCGAGACCCCGGCGACCCCGTCGTCCGACACGACGACCGAGAGCTCGACCACGCTGCCCGGCGGGAGGAAGGTGCGCGCGACGCCGCGCAGCGCGCGGCCCGGGCCGGCGACCAGGCCACGCACGAGGTCCGTCGCGAGCTGCTCGCCGCGCGGCAGCCACGCCGGCTCGGGGACCAGCACCTGGGCCGTGGGGTCGAAGAAGTACCGGTTGACGCGACGGAACTGCTCGGCGAACCACGTCTCGGGCACGACCAGGGCGTCGGGGGCGTCGGCGATGCGCCACTCGCCGTCCTCCCGCACCAGCGGGAAGCGCAGCTCCGCGTCGCCCGAGCCCGCGGCGCCCCTCCACCGGCCGCGCCCGTCGAGACGCTTGGCCCCGGAGAGCCCGACCGAGACCTCCGTGGTGCCCGTGGGCGCGCCGCTCTCGTCGTAGGTCAGGATCCCGCGGTCGGGGTCCCACGCGTCCTGCTCCTCCCGGGTCAGGAAGGCCCGCGCGAGGCTCGGTTGCAGGGGCACCGCCGTGAGGGCGTCCAGGAACGACCGGACGATGCCGCGCGGCGACTCGCCCGGCTGGGGTGGCCTGGGAACATAGGAGACCCCGGGGCCGGCGTCCTCGAGTCCCGGCTCCTCGGAGACCACGACCGGGCCGTCCTCGGGCAGCCCCACACAGCCCGCCGTCAGCGCCAGGGTGGCCGCGAGCAACAGACGCATCCATGCCCTCCGCCCTCCCGGAGGTCGGGGCATCACGCCCGGACCTCCGGGGGGGCGGACCGGCGCTGGCCCACGTCGTGCGGCACCAGGGGCAGCGGGGAGGCACGCAACGGCGACCCCGCGCGGCGCGGCAGGGTCAACCGGAACTGGGACCCCTCGCCGGGTCGACCCCAGGCCTGGAGCCACCCGCCGTGCAGGTGCGTGTCCTCCAGCGAGATCGACAGCCCGAGCCCGGTGCCGCCGCTCGCCCGGTCCCGCGCGGGGTCGGAGCGCCAGAAGCGGTTGAAGACCATCGCGGACTCGCCGGCGGCGAGGCCGACGCCGTAGTCGCGCACGGCGACCGCCGCGGCCTGCTCGTCGGCGGCGACGCGGATGACGATCTGGCGCCTCTCCGCGTGGTCGATCGCATTCGTGACCAGGTTCCGCACGATCCGTTCGACGCGGCGCACGTCGGCCTCCGCCAGGCAGGGGCCGGACGGCGCCCGCACCACGACCGAGGTGCCGCGCTGCTCCGCGAGCGCGCGCGTGGTCCGCGCGACCCGGTGCGCCACGTCGACCAGGTTGACATCGTCGACGTCGAGGACGGCGGCGCCGGCGTCGAAGCGGCTGATCTCGAGCAGGTCGGCGAGCAGGGTCTCGAAGCGGTCCAGCTCGGTCTGCAGGAGCTCCGCGGCCCGCGCCGTGACGGGGTCGAACTCCTCGCGGGAGTCGTGCAGCACGTCACCCGCCATCCGCACCGTGGTCAGCGGGGTCCGCAGCTCGTGCGAGACGTCCGAGACGAAGCGCCGCTGCACACGGCTGAGCTCCTCGAGCTGGCGGATCTGGCGCTGCAGGTTCGAGGCCATCTGGTTGAACGACGTCGCCAGCCGGGCCAGGTCGTCCTCACCGCGCACCCGCAGCCGCTCCTGCAGCTGCCCGGCGGCGAGGCGCTCGGCCACCTGTCGGGCCATCCGGATCGGAGTGACCACCTGCCGGGCGACCAGCCAGGTGACCCCCGCGACAAGCACGAGGAGCAGCACCCCGGCGGTCAGCAGCGCGCGGGTGACCAGGGCGAGCGTCTGCCGCTCCTCGTCCAGCGGGAAGAGGTAGTAGAGCGTGTAGGTCTGCCCGTCCGCCGGCAGCCGAACCTGAGAGCCGACCACCACGCCCGGTCCGGTGCGCAGGTCGGCACCGGGATCCATGGCGGCGATCCGGGAGTACGTCCAGGAGGTCGCCCCCGAGGTGGCGAAATGGTCCTGCAGGTCTTCGGGGACGCTGGTCGGGTCCAACCCGTCGGTGAAGAGCGCGCCACCGGTCGGAAGCCGGGCACCCTCGCCTCCGCTGCCCGCGAGCACGACCGCGAAGCCTCGCGTCGCGCCGCGCAGGATGATCGGCTCGACCAGCTGGGTGCGCTGGGCCACCGCGTTCACGTCGGTGCCGGGGACGGCACCCAGCCGCTGCTCCGCCTCGGCCGTCTCGTTCTCCGCTTCGGCGACCACCGCGTCCACACGGTTCTCGAGCAGGCCATCGCGGGTCTGCTGAAGCAGGAACCAGCCCACGATCCCGACCACGGCGGCGGAGAGCAGGAGCGTGCTGGCCACGACCCGCATCTGGATGGACCGCCGCCAGAAGGTCAGCGCCCGGCGCAGGGGCGCGGAGCCGTCCGCCACAGCCCCAGCGTAGGCGGGCCCCGCGACGTGCCGCGGCTCAGGCGTGGCCGGCCTTGTAGCCCACGCCGCGCACGGTCACCACGATCTCGGGGTTCTCGGGGTCGTGCTCCACCTTGGAACGCAGCCGCTGCACGTGCACGTTGACCAGTCGCGTGTCCGCCGCGTGTCGGTAGCCCCAGACCTGCTCGAGCAGCACCTCGCGCGAGAAGACCTGCCAGGGCTTGCGGGCCAGGCAGACGAGCAGGTCGAACTCCAGCGGGGTGAGGCCGATCGGGCGGCCCTCACGGGCCACGTGGTGGCCGGCCACGTCGATGGCCACGTCGCCGATCGCGAGCACCTCGGGCGCGCGGGTCTCGTGGCGACGCACCCGCGCGCGGATCCGGGCGACGAGCTCCTTGGGCTTGAAGGGCTTGACGATGTAGTCGTCAGCGCCGGACTCCAGCCCCACCACCACGTCGATGGTGTCGCCCTTCGCGGTGAGCATCACGATCGGGACGCCGGACTCGGCGCGGATCTCCTTGCAGACGTCGATCCCGTCCCGGCCGGGCAGCATCAGGTCGAGCAGGACCAGGTCGGGCCGGTGCTCACGGAACTGTTCCATCGCGCGGTCGCCGCGCGCGCAGACCTTGGGCTCGAACCCCTCCTGGCGCAGGACGATCGCGAGCATCTCGGCCAACGACGCATCGTCGTCGATGACCAGGACGCGTCCCCGCTGGATCAGGTCGCTCATGCTCCGTCCCTCTGGCCGTTCGAACCGGAACGGGGCCCGATGCACGCCGCAGCGCGATCACGACCCCGTCCCCAGTGTCGCAGGGCCCGCGGCAGGACGTGTCCAAACCCGCCGGGCTCGACCTCAGTAGCGGTACTCGTCCGACTTGTAGGGACCGCCCACCGGCAGGCCCAGGTAGGAGGCCTGCTTCTCGGTCAGCTCGGTGAGGTTCACGCCCAGCGCCGGCAGGTGCAGGCGGGCGACCTCCTCGTCGAGGTGCTTGGGCAGCACATAGACGCCGGTCGGGTACTCCTCGGTCTTCGTGAAGATCTCGATCTGTGCGAGGACCTGGTTGGTGAAGGAGTTCGACATCACGAACGACGGGTGTCCGGTCGCGTTGCCGAGGTTCATCAGCCGGCCCTCGGAGAGGATGATCACCTTGGGACCGTCGGGGAACTGGAAGACGTCGACCTGCGGCTTCACGGTCGTGCGCTCCATGCCCGACCAGGTCTCGAGGCCGGCCATGTCGATCTCGTTGTCGAAATGGCCGATGTTGGCCACGATGACCTGGTTCTTCATCCGGCTCATCTGCTCGGCGGTGACGACGTCGCGGTTGCCGGTCGCGGTGATCACGAGGTCCGCGACGGGCAGCGCGTTCTCCAGGGTGTCGACCTGGTAGCCGTCCATGGCGGCCTGCAACGCGCAGATCGGGTCGATCTCGGTGACGATCACGCGAGCGCCCTGGCCGCGCAGGGAGTCCGCGGAGCCCTTGCCGACGTCGCCGTATCCGCAGATCACGGCGACCTTGCCGCCGATGAGCACGTCGGTGGCGCGGTTGATGCCGTCCACCAGCGAGTGGCGGCAGCCGTACTTGTTGTCGAACTTCGACTTCGTGACCGCGTCGTTGACGTTGATCGCCGGGAAGAGCAGCGAGCCCGCGCGCATCATCTCGTAGAGCCGGTGCACGCCCGTGGTGGTCTCCTCGGTGACGCCCTTGATCTCGTTCGCGATCCTGGTGAAGCGCTCCGGGGTCTCCTGCAGCGACCGGGTCAGCGCGGCGAAGAGGACCTTCTCCTCGGCGGTCCCGGCGTCGGCCGGGTCCGGGGCCTCGCCCTTCTTCTCGGCCTCGACGCCGAGATGCACGAGCAGCGTGGCGTCCCCGCCGTCGTCGAGGATCATGTTGGCGAACTCACCGGCGGGCCAGTCGACCGCCTGCTGGGTGCACCACCAGTACTCCTCCAGCGTCTCGCCCTTCCAGGCGAAGACCGGGGCGCCCGCGGGGTCCTCCGGCGTGCCGTTCGGGCCGACCACGACGGCGGCGGCGGCGTGGTCCTGGGTGGAGAAGATGTTGCAGGAGGCCCAGCGGACCTCGGCGCCCAGCGCCACCAGGGTCTCGATGAGGACCGCCGTCTGGATCGTCATGTGCAGCGAACCGGTGACGCGGGCGCCGGCGAGCGGCTTCTGGTCGCCGTAGCGCTCCCGCATCTTCATCAGGCCGGGCATCTCGTGCTCGGCGAGCGTGATCTCGGCGCGGCCGTACTCGGCCAGCGAGAGATCGGCAACCTTGAAGTCCATGCGGGATCGCTCCTGTGGTGTGGTGCTCGGGTAGGCCTAGGGGTCAACGGTAGTGCGACCCCGGGCCGAGTCCCGAATCCTCGGAGTCCTCGCTCCCCGCAACGCCCGCCCCGGACCGGACGATGTCCGGCTCGAGATAGATCGCGCGCGCCGTGGGCTCGACCGCGCGGACGGCGGCCTCGGCGGCGTCGATCGCCTCCGCCACCTGCACGGCCGTGGCCTCCGGGTGGACGCCGACCTTGGCGGCGACGAGCAGCTCCTCCGGACCGAGGTGCAGCGTGCGGGCGTGGATCACGCGCTCGATCCCCTCGGCCGACTCCAGGGCCTCCCGGATCCGCAGCCGCGCCTGCGGGCTCGCCGCCTCCCCGAGGAGCAGGCTCTTGGTCTCGACGGCGAGGACGGTCGCCACCGCGACGAGCAGCAGGCCGATCAGCGTGGTGCCCGCCACGTCGAAGTACTCGTTGCCGGTCAGCAGCGTGAGCGAGACCGCGACGAACGCGAAGGTCAGGCCCAGCAGTGCGGCCAGGTCCTCCAGGAGGATCACGGGCAGCTCGGGCTGCTTGGCGCGGCGGATGAACCGCCAGTAGCCGGCGTCGCCGCGCACCTTGTCGGTCTCGACGATGGCCGTGCGGAAGGAGAACCCCTCCAGCGCGATCGCGACGCTCAGCACGACCAGCGGCACCCAGCGCCGCCAGTCGTCCGGGATCGTCGACTCGCCCTCCGCGAGCTGGTGATACTTGTGGTACGCCTCGTAGAGGGCGAACAGGCCCCCCACGCTGAAGAGCACGACGGAGACGAGGAAGGCGTAGACGTAGCGCTCCCGTCCGTAGCCGAACGGGTGCTCCTCGGTCGCCTCCCGCTGGGCCCGCCGCTTGCCCAGCAGCAGCAGCCCCTGGTTGCCGGAGTCGGCGACCGAGTGGATGGCCTCCGCCAGCATCGAGGAGATGCCGGTGAGCAGGAAGGCCGCGAACTTCGTGACGGCGATGCCGAGGTTCGCCGACAGCGCCGCGACGATGGCCTTGCTCCCGCCGTCGGCTGCCATGGGCGTGAGGCTAGCCCAGCTCTCCCGCCTCAGTCGGTGACGGTGCCCAGGGCCAGGTACCGGGCCAGGTAGGAGCCCGTGAGCACGAGGGAGGCGTACCGCGCCAGCTCGTGGCGCGCCTGGGTGTCGAGCGTCTCGACGCGTACGCCGCGCGCGTGCGCGACCTCCTCGAGGCGGCCGCGGTCCTCGTCCACGGCCGGGTCCGACGTGCCGTCGTCGAGCACCAGCAGCAGCGGGCGGCCGGCTTCGCCCCCCTCGCCGGGGTCGGCGTAGGGATCCGCGAAGACGTCGCGCGGCCGCGCCGCCTCCAGCAGGGGCAGGAGTCGCTCGGCGTCGCCCGCGAGGGCGTTGCGGCCGGTGGCGCGGCGCAGCGCCTCGGCGACGCGGCGCGCCGCGCGCGCCGCGAGCACGGAGCCGCCCCAGACCAGGGGCGTGCTGTCGGCCAGCGCGATGGCCAGCGCCTTCGCCGGGTTCACCGAGAGGTCGCGATGCGGCGAGCAGACCACGGCCACCTGGTCGAGCGAGTCCGCGACCTCGTCGCCGTCCGTGTGCGGACCCAGCGACAGGCCCTCGAGGTGGCCGAGCATCACCACCGCCGTCGCGAGCTGGTCGCCGGTGGCGGTCGGCAGCAGCGTGGTCCAGCGACCGCGGGCGTGCTCGGAGACGAGCGAGGGTTCCGGACAGGCGACGACGATCCGGCAGCCCCTGCGGACCGCCTCGGCCACCGCGGACGCGGACCCGACGTCGGAGCCCTCGGGCGCGAGCATCACGACCAGATCCAGGCCGCCCGCCCAGCCGGGCAACCCGGGGCCCGGCCAGGCCACGAACGGCACCGGGCATGCCGGCTCCAGCACGGCGCGCAGCAGGCGGCTGTCCGGACCCGCGGCGATCACCGCGCGCGGCCGCCCCTCGTCGTCCCGGGGGTCGGTGCCCGAACCGGCGGCCCGGGCGTCCGCGACCTCGCGACGCACGCGCGAGCCGGACTCCGCCAGCCGGCGCAGCGCCGGGTCGATGCCGCGCAGCGCGCGCTCGTCGTCCAGCCGCGACTCGTCGAACCAGGTCGTCATCGTCTCGCCCCTCAGCGTCCCCTCAGGACGGGGACCGCGCCTCGTCGACCAGCAGCACCGGGATGCCGTCCCGCACCGGGTAGGCCAGCCCGCAGCCCGTGCACGCCAGCTCGGCCGCCGCCTCGTGCGGCGCGAGGTCGGCGCGGCAGGCCGGGCAGACCACGATCGCCAGCAGGTCCGCGTCCAGGCCCAGAGGGCCGGTGTTCGCCATCGTCGACTCCTTCGTTCGGTTGCCCGCTCAGCCCCGGATGAGGCCCAGCGCCTCGTCCCGGACACGCTCCATCGTCTCGGTGTCCCGGCCCTCCGCGTTCAGGCGCAGCAGCGGCTCGGTGTTCGAGGCGCGCACGTTGAACCACCATTCGTCGTGGGTGACCGTCAGGCCGTCCAGCTCGTCGACGTCCACGCCCTCGCGGCCGTCGTAGGTCGACCGGATCCGCACCAGCACCCCCCGCTGATCCTCGACGGTGCTGTTGATCTCGCCGCTGGGCGCATACCGCTCGTAGCGCGCGAGCAGGCCGGAGAGCGGCTCGTCGGTGCCGGCCAGGGCCGCCAGCGCGTGGAGGGCGGCCAGCATCCCGGAGTCAGCGCACCAGAAGTCGCGGAAGTAGAAGTGCCCGCTGTGCTCGCCGCCGAAGATGGCGTCGGTCTCGGCCATGACGGCCTTGATGTAGCTGTGCCCCACCCGGCTGCGCACCGGCCGGCCGCCGCGCTCGGCGACGAGCTCGGGCACCGAGCGGCTGGTGATCAGGTTGTGGATCACCGCTGCGCCGGGGTGGCGGTCGAGCTCGCGGTCGGCGATGAGGGCCGTGAGGGTCGAGGGCGACACGGCCCGGCCGCGCTCGTCGACGAGGAAGCAACGGTCGGCGTCGCCGTCGAACGCGAGCCCGACGTCGGCGCCCTCGTCCAGCACCCGCTGCTGCAGGTCGACGAGGTTCTCGGCCTCGATCGGGTTCGCCTCGTGGTTCGGGAAGCTCCCGTCGAGCTCGAAGTACATCCCGACGAGGTCGACCGACTCCTCGAGGCGCTCGAACACCGCCGGGGCCGTCAGGCCGGCCATGCCGTTCCCGGCGTCCACCACGACCTTCAGGCGGCGCCCGGCGACGGGGGCGAGCGACAGGAGGTGGGCGGCGTAGGCGGCGAGCACGTCGTGCTGACGGATCGTCCCGGGCGTCGCGGCGGTGGGCAGGTCACCCGCGCCGACGAGGTCGCGGATCCGGGCCAGGCCCGTCTCGGATCCGACCGGCCGCGCGCGCTCACGGCACAGCTTGATCCCGTTGTACTGCGCGGGGTTGTGCGACGCCGTGAACATCGCGCCGGGGTGGCCCAGGTGTCCGGAGGCGAAGTACAGCTGGTCGGTCGAGGCCAGGCCGATCAGCACCACGTCGGCCCCGACTGCGGCGGCGCCGTCGGCGAAGGCGCCCGCCATGCCCGGCGAGCTGGGTCGCATGTCGTGGCCCACCACCACGGTCCCCGCCTCGGTGACCGCCACGAAGGCCGCCCCCACGCGGCGCGCCAGCTCCTCGTCGAGCTGGTCCGGGACGGTGCCCCGGACGTCGTAGGCCTTGAACACGGCCGCGAGATTGCCGGGGGTGAGCGTCGCGGAGTGCTCCATGGCCGGGAGCCTAGCCCCCGATCTCCCGGCCGGCGGCGGTCGCCGGGTGGTCGGCTCAGTCCGAGGTGAGCACGCGGAGGTGGCTGGGCCGCCCACCGGTCCGGCGGGACTGCTGGGAGGGGTGCTGGCGGGCCGGCGGCGGCTCGGCCCGGTCCTCCACCGCACCGACGGGGCCGGGGGCCTCCGGCTGGGGACGCGCGGCCTCGCGGACGGCATCCGCCAGGGCGAGCAGATCGTCCTCGGTGGGACCCGAGGCGGCCGGGTCCCGCGCCAGCCGGAGCACCTCCCAGCCTCGAGGCGCCGACAGGCCCTGGGCATGGTGGTCGCAGAGGTCGTAGGCGTGCGGCTCCGCGAAGGTGGCCAACGGGCCCAGCACCGCGGTCTGGTCGGCGTACACGTAGGTCAGCGTGGAGGTCGCCGAGCGTCCGCACGCGGTGCGCGAGCAGCGACGGGCGGGGTTCACGTCCGCGACGCTACCCGGCGGCGCGCCTCTCGACGACTAGGCTCGCGGCGTGCCCGATCCCACCCCGAGCCATCCCTCCGCTCGCCGCCGGGACCGGCGCGGCCGCGGCCTGCGCGGTCCCGGACTCGGGGCGCCGGGCGAGGGGCCCCGACGACCCACGCGCGGCGACACGCGCCGCGAGCGGTTCGACGCGCTCGCCCTGGGCGTCATCGCCGAGGTGGACGGGCGGTGGCAGGACCACCTGGGCCTCGTGGAGTACTCGGTCGAGGACACACCGGTGATCCCGGACGACTGGCACGGCGAGAGCGTGCCGCTGTCCTCGCTGGTGCGGGGGTCCGGCAGCCGGCCCAGCCGGCTCGTGCTGTTCCGGCGCCCGATCGAGCACCGCTGCTCGGGCCGCGCGGAGCTCGAGGCGTTCCTCCACTCCCTGGTGGTCGAGCAGGTCGCCCACCTGCTGGCCCTCGACCCGGAGGACGTGGACCCGCGCTACGAGCGGTGAGGCGCCCGCCCCGCCGAAGGGGGACGGGCGGCCCCGTCAGACCGCGCGCTTCTTGAGCTTGCGGCGCTCACGCTCGGACAGCCCGCCCCAGATTCCGAACCGCTCGTCGTTCAGCAGCGCGTAGTCGAGGCAGTCGTCGCGCACCTCGCAGGTGAGGCAGACCTTCTTCGCTTCGCGGGTGGAACCACCCTTCTCCGGAAAGAAGGCCTCGGGATCGGTCTGGGCACAGAGCGCTCGCTCCTGCCACCCGATCTCCTCGGCCTCCTCGTCGACGAGAAACAGTTCTCTCACGGCATCGCCCTTTCGACCCGGCTCCCTCGGGAGCCCATCTCCCCAGAACGATGTCCTCCCCAGGCGGGAGGCGACCGCATGTCGAGCGATCCGGTCGCCTTCCGTCCATAAAGGACATCACAGGAATTACAAGCCTGTCGTACACCGAAAGTCAAGCCGCGATCTGATATAGGCCCCCTCGCACGGCCGGTCCGGGGCGCACGACCCGGCCCGGCCGGTCCGGTCCTGCACGGTGCCGGCGCGGGTGGTTCCCGGGTTCCCCTCCGGCGACTCGGCTGCGTGCGAGAAGGTATCCGCATGCGGATCACCGTCCTGTCCGGGGGTGTTGGTGGCGCGCGGTTCATCCGCGGCCTCCGGCACGGGCTGCTCACGGGCACCCTGCTCGCCGATGCTCCCGGCCAGGCCTCCCCCTGGCCGGCCGGGGAGAAGGCCGGCGAGATCACCGTGGTCGCCAACACCGCCGACGACTGGTGGGTGCACGGGCTCAAGGTGTGCCCCGACCTCGACACGGTGATGTACACCCTCGGCGACGGCATCGACCCCGACCGCGGCTGGGGCCGGCGCGAGGAGACCTGGCACGCCGGCGAGGAGCTGGCGGCGTACGGCGCGGAGCCGACCTGGTTCGGGCTGGGTGACCGGGACCTCGCCACCCACCTGGTGCGGACCCAGATGCTCGAGGCGGGATACCGCCTCTCTGCCGTCACCGAGGCCCTGTGCCGGCGTTGGCAGCCGGGCGTGCGGTTGTTGCCGATGACCGATGACCGCGTCGAGACCCACGTGGCCGTGCCCGACGACGAGGCCGTCAGCGGGCAGCGGGTCGTGCACTTCCAGGAGTACTGGGTGCGGCTGCGCGCCGCCGTGCCCGCGCAGGCGGTGGTCCCCGTGGGCCTGGATGCCTCCACGCCGGCCCCGGGCGTGCTCGAGGCCGTCGCCGAGGCCGACGTCGTCGTGCTCCCCCCCTCGAACCCCGTGGTCTCGATCGGGACCGTGCTCGGCGTGCCCGGCCTGGGCGACGCCGTGCGCACCAGCCCCGCCCGTGTGGTCGGTCTCTCGCCCATCGTGGGCGGCGCCCCCGTGCACGGGATGGCCGCCCAGATGCTCGCCGCGATCGGCGTGGAGGTCTCGGCGGGTGCCGTCGCCCGGCACTATGGCTCGCGCGACGCCGGCGGGTTCCTCGACGGCTGGCTGGTCGACGAGCGCGACGCGGGCGAGGTGGCGGGTGTGCGCGAGGCGGGTATCGCCTGCGATGCCGCCCCGCTGATGATGACCGACGACGACGCGACGGCCGCGATGGCGCGCGCCGCCCTCCGGCTGGTCGGCGCGGGCGGGCCGCGGCGATGAGCGGGCGCCTGAGCATCCTGGCCCCGGATGGCGTGGGAGAGGTGCACGTCGGGGACGACCTGGCCTCCCTCCTCGTCGCCGCCCTGGACGGCGAGGGCGAGGAGCTTCTGGACGGGGATGTCGTGCTCGTGACCAGCAAGGTGGTGAGCAAGGCCGAGGGGCGCGTGCTGGCGGGCAACCGGGACATCGCCGTTGCCTCGGAGACCGTGCGGGTCCTCGCCCGCCGCGCCTCTACCGGGATCGTGCGCACCCGGCACGGCCTGACGCTGGCCGCGGCCGGCGTGGACGCCTCGAACGTGGCGCCCGGCCATGTCGTGCTGCTCCCCGCGGACCCGGACGCGAGCGCCCGGCGGCTCCGCGCCGACCTGCGCGGGCGCACCGGCCGGCGGCTCGGCGTGCTGGTCACCGACACGGCGGGGCGCGCGTGGCGCATCGGGCAGACCGACCTGGCCGTCGGGGCCGCCGGAGTCCGCGTGGCGGAGACCTTCGCGGGCCGCCGCGACGGGCACGACAACGAGCTCGCCGTCACCGAGCCAGCCGTCGCCGACGAGCTGGCCGGCGCGGCCGAGCTCGCCCAGGGAAAGCTCGCCGCCCGCCCGTTCGCCGTCGTGCGCGGGCGGCCCGACCTCGTGCTGGACCCGGACGACGACGGCCCCGGGGCCCGCGCGCTGGTCCGCACCGACGCCGGCGACATGTTCGGCTGGGGCTCCCGCGAGGCCGTGCTCGCGGCGCTGGTCGGGGACCCCGGGGACCAGCCGCCGTTCGGCGCGCCGGCGCCGGTCGGTGAGCTGCACGCCGTGCTGCTCGGCCTCGCGGGCGAGGGTCCGGCGCCTGCGGGCGCCGGCCTGACCGCGGTGCCCGACGAGGACGGGGACGGCATCGTCGTCCTCGAGGTCCCGGGGGGCGCCGGCGCCCAGACCCAGGGGCTCGCGGCGCTCTGCTTCGCCCACGGCTGGGTGCTGCTGGATCTCGACGACCGCACCGTCGCGCACCCCAGCGGGAGCCGCGTCGGACCCGTGCGACTGCGCATCCGCCGGGCTTCCTCCCCGTAGACTGGTGACCGATCGACCGCACCGCCCTCGGCACCGAGGCGGCCGACCCGGAGGATGAGCTGGTGGCCAAGAACCCCGCCAAGCCGACGACCCCACGGGTCCGCCGGCGCGAGGTCGTCGACCAGTTGCGCTCGCGGCAGAAGCGCGCCGACCGGCGTCGCAACGCCGCGATCGTCGGCGCCTGCGCGTTGGTCGCCGTCGTGATCATCGCGGCCGCCGCGTTCCGGCCCGTCAAGGACTGGTGGGACCTGCGTCAGTACAACTCCATCGATCTGACGGAGATCGGGGCGCCCGCCTCCGCCTGCGGCACGATCCGAAGCGAGTCGGCGACGGGCAACCAGGACCACGTGGCGATCGGGACACCCATCGACTACCCCGACGCCCCGCCCGCCTTCGGTCAGCACTACGACGTCCCGGACACGATCGAGCGGAAGCTCTACCGCGCGGGCGACCGGCCGGATCTCGGCACGCTCGTGCACAACCTGGAGCACGGCTACACGATCCTCTGGTACGACGAGACCGTCGCCGACGACGACGCGGCGATGGATGAGCTGCGTGGCATCGCCGAGAAGTACCAGGGGTCCGACAACCTGCGCCTGAAGTTCAAGGCGGTGCCGTGGACCGAGGAGGACGGGAAGGCGTTCCCGGACGGGAAGCACGTCGCCCTGACCCACTGGTCCGTCTCCGGGGAGGGCGACCAGGCGGGCGACCAGGCGGGCGCCCAGGCGGGCGCCGGGGCCGGCGCGCAGGTAGGGGTCTGGCAGTACTGCGACGCTCCGAGCGGGGAGGCCCTCGAGCAGTTCATGCGGGACTACCCCTACACCGACTCCCCCGAGCCGTTGGCGCAGTGATGCGCTTGCAGGCGGTGGTGCCGGCCGGCGGCGCGGGCACCCGGCTGTGGCCGCTGTCCAGGAGGGCCGCGCCCAAGTTCCTGCTCGACCTCACCGGGAGCGGGCGGAGCCTGCTCCAGGAGACCGTTGCCCGGCTGGAGCCCCTGTGCGGCGACGACGTCGTCGTGGTCACCGGCCTGGCGCACCGCGAAGCGGTGCGGGCGCAGCTGCCGCACCTGGCCGACGACGCCGTCGTGGCGGAGCCGTCGGCGCGGGACTCGATGGCGGCGATCGGGCTGGCCGCCGCGCTGCTGGAGCGCGCGGACCCCGACGCTGTGCTGGGCAGCTTTGCGGCCGATCACGTCGTCGGGGACGGCGCCGCCTTCCGCCGCTGCGTCGAGCGCGCCGTGGCCGTCGCCGCGGAGGACTGGCTGGTCACCGTGGGCATCGAGCCGACGCACCCCGCCACCGGGTTCGGCTATGTCGAGGTCGGTCCTCCGCTGGCCGGCGGCCCGGCGCAGGACCCCCCGGCACACGTGGCCCCCGCCTTCGTCGAGAAGCCCGACGCCGCGACCGCGCGGCGCTACGTCGACAGGGGGCGGCACCGCTGGAACGCCGGGATGTTCGTCGTGCGCCCGCGGGTCCTGCTGGACCTGCTCGCCGAGTCCGACGCTGGCTTCGCCCGGGACCTGCGCGCGATCGCGGCCGAGCCGGAGCGGATGGCCGAGCTGTGGCCCGGGCTGCCGCGCATCGCGCTGGACCACGCGGTGGCGGAGCCGGCCGCCGAGGCCGGGCGCGTGGCCGTGGTGCCCGGCGACTTCGCGTGGGACGACGTCGGCGACTTCGATGCGCTGGCCGGGCTGCTCCCCGCCGGCGACGGACCCGGTGCTCCCCTCGTGCTCGGCGACCCCGGGCTGGTCCGGTCGGTGGACAGCGGCGGGCTCGTCGTGCCCGCCGGCGGTCGGACCGTGGCCGTGATCGGGCTGGACGACGTGGTCGTCGTCGACACCGGCGACGCGCTGCTGGTCACGACCCGGGAGCGCGCCCAGGACGTGAAGCAGGTCGTCGCCGACCTGCGGGACGACGGACGCGACGACCTGCTCTGAGGCGGCCGCGCCGGGGCCCGGGCCGCGGCGTCGGGCCCGGGAGCGGGGCACCCGCTCCGGCGGACCGGAGCCGCGCGCTGCCTAGGGTGGGCGTCATGCCTGCCGCCGCGTCGCCGCACACCTTCCCGGACCTGCTGGAGCGCCTCCTCGCCGCCGACGGCGCGCGTCCCCTGATCACCTTCTACGACGGCGCCACCGGGGAGCGCACGGAGCTGTCGGTGACGACGTATGCCAACTGGGTGTCGAAGACCGCCTCGCTGCTCGCGGAGGAGTGCGACCTCGAGCGCGGTGGGTCCCTGCGCCTGGACCTCCCGACCCACTGGCTGGGCCCGGTGCTGCTGGGCGCCGCCTGGTCGATCGGGGCCGCGGTGGATCTGGACGGCGTCCGCTCCGCTCCGGACGTGGTCGCCTGTGGCCCGGACGCGCTCGCGACCTGGGCGCCGCGGGCCGACGAGGTGACGGTCCTGGCCAGCGCGCTGCTCCCGATGGCGGTGCGCTTCCCGTCGCCGCCGGGACCCGGCGTGCTCGACCTGGGGGTCGAGGTGTGGTCGCAGCCGGACGCGTTCGTGGCGCTGGATCCACCGCAGGCCGACGACGACGCGACGCCCGGCACCAGCCAGGCCGCGCTCTGGGCGGACGCCGCCTCGGGGTCGCTCGTCGAGGACGGCGGTCGCCTGCTCTCGCAGACCAATCCCGCCTCGTCGGCCGGGCTCGCCACCTTCACCGAGCCCCTGTGCCGGGCGGGCTCCCTCGTGCTCCTCGCCCGGTGCGACCCGGCGCGGGCCGACGCGCTGGATGCCCAGGAGCGTGCGACCGCCCGCGCCTAGGGTCGCCGGACGCCGGTTCAGCCGCCGTAGAGGTCGTAGCGGTCCATCCGCTCGGCGAGGAAGCGTCGCGTGGTGGACCCGTCGCCGTGGGTGCGCAGCAACCACAGGACGCCGGTGGCACGGGCTCGCACCGCGATGGCGGGACGCTTCCCGCGCAGCACGACGCCCATCGAGATGAACCAGTCGTAGGGGGTGGGGTCCAGCCCGAGCGACTGCGGAGACTCCAGCCCGCCCGGGCCGTTGCCCGGGTAGAGCACCAGGCGCTGCTGGGTGCGCACCAGGGAGTCGGGCGTCCCATCGGAGTCCCAGCGCCCGACGCCGATGTGCCGCCAGCCCTCGATGCGGCTGTGGGCCTCGTAGCTGGCCCCCAGGCCGGCCAGGCCGCGACCGGGATAGATGCGCATGGCGTCCCCGCGCCGCTGGCCCATCAGGTCGGGGTAGCCGTCGCCGGTGACGTCGCCGACCGACGCGAGCAGTCGCACGCCGGAGAAGCCGCTCCCGACGACCCGCGCGGCACCGAATCCGCCGCGGCCGTTGCCCGGGTGCAGCAGCAGCCGCCCGGTCGCGCGGTGTCGGCTGACCAGGTCCCCGTCGCCGTCCCGGTCCCAGTCCCCCACGTTGAGCAGGGTGTCGGCGCCGGGGAGGAAGAGCCCGGTGGGTGAGGGGTCGGTGGCGTCGAAACGTCCGGTGTTGCGGGCGACCATGAGGGTGTCGCCGGAGACGCCGACCAGGTCGGGGGCGTCGTCGCCGGCGACGGCGCCGCTCGAGAGGCCGGCAAGGCCCCGGAGACCCGGAACGGGCCCGAAGCGCCGCGTGAAGGTGCCGTCGCCGCGACCCGGGTAGACCCAGCCGACGCCTCGCGGGTCGAGCGCGAAGAGGTCGTTGCGCCCGTCGCGGTTGTAGTCGCCCAGGCCGGTGATGGCGCTCAAGCGGGCCCACCGCCGGGCGAGCGTCGTGGCGCCGGAGAACCCGCCGGACCCGTTGCCGAGCAGGATCCGCACCCGGCCGTCGGCGTCCCGGGCGATCAGATCCACCCGCTGGTCGCCCGTCAGGTCGCCGACTCCGGCGGTCAGCCGCAGGGCCCTCCAGGAGGTCCCCAGCGTCCGGGAACGGAAGCGACCGGACCCGTTGCCCAGGAACGCCGTCGCCGTCCCGTCGCTCGCGCGCCCGACGAGGTCGTTCGCGCCGTCACCGTCGAGGTCGCCCACGGCGGCGACCAGGTCCTTGTTCGCCAGCACGGCGAGGTTCCGGGTGCGGCTGAAGCCGCCTCGCCCGTCCCCGCTCCACAGCACCCCGTGGCCGTCGCCGCTCGCGACCACGTCGCCGCGGCCGTCGCCGTCCAGGTCCGGACCGGCCACCGGCGTCAGCCCGGACCACCCCGAGGCACCCGCCTGGCGCCTGGCGAACCGGGTGAGGCCGCCGGTCGGCAGCAGGAAGACCTGCTGGTCCGAGGCGCGCCGCAGGACGACATCGGGGTCGGGGGTCCCGGTCAGGTCCGTCTCGCGCTCGCGGCCGGAGAAGCTCCGCTGGAGCCCGGCGGCCAGCGAGCGGATGGTGTTCAGGCGGGCGTAGAGGTAGCGGCCCGGGCAGGCCGTGGACCCGGCGTCGCGGTGGCCGTTGACGGCGCGGAAGCGCCGACCGGCGACGAGGACGCTGGGGTCCTCGGCGTCGACGCCGTGCAGCGAGAGCTTCCAGCCGAGGACGCGCCCATAGGCCTCGAGCATCGCCTGCGTCGGACGCGCCGTCTCGAAGTTGCCGATCGCCGACATGGCGAACGCCTCGTGGTTGTAGCCCAGGGTGTGCGCGCCGACGACGGGCCGGTCGACGCCGCCGTACCGGCCCTCCCAGACCCGGCCGAACTTGTCGACCAGGAAGTTGTAGCCCACGTCGCTCCAGCCGAGCGAGCGCGTGTGGTAGGCGTAGATGCTCCGGAGGATCCCGGGGACCTCCGCGCGGGTGTAGGAGTTGCCGTTCACCGTGTGGTGCACGAACGCCGCGTGCACCTCGTGGTATCTCAGCGAGCGTGGGTCGCGCAGGCGCTCGTCCGCCCCCCACTGGGCGCGGGAGAAGATCTTCGGCTTCGGGGTGAAGCCGCTGGCGCTCAGGACGGCGTCCGCGCCCCCGGCCCCGGGGCTGGCCTCGCCCTCGAGCGCGCCCGGGTCGATCGCCGGCCCGGCGACCTCGGTGCCCCCGGACTCGCCGGGGTCGATCACGGCCAGGGTCAGGTCGGCCGGCGCCTCGCCGGTGGCGCGGACCTGCACCCCCGCCACGTCGCCGACGACCAGCGGCTCGGTGCCCGGCCGCGCCCGGCGCGCCTCGCGGCTGCCCGGGTCGGGTCCGTGGTCGGCGTCGTAGTCCAGCTCGCGCCAGCGCGACCACGCGCCCCGGTCGTCCCGGGTGCGCACCTCGAGCGTGAGCTCCCCCTCCGCGACGCGCTCGCCGTGGTCCCAGGTGACGCCGACGGTCCGGAAGCCGTCGGCGGGCTCGGGATCGCTCAGCACGCGCTCGTCGCCCTGAGGCGTCGTGCGGATCTCCGGCAGCGCCTGCGTGGCCCCCGCAGGCGCGCCCACGCCGGGCGCTGCGGTCAGGGGCTGCTCGGTGACCTCGGGCGTGACGGGCACCGTCTCCACCCGGGCCGCGGCCGCGGTCGCCCCGCCGCTCGACGCCGCTCCCGAGGAGTCGGCGCCGCCGGGGCCGTCATCCGGGCCGGCGATGTCGAGGGGAAAGACGGTCGCGGCGGGGGCGAGCACGGCGGCGGTGACCGCCAGCACCAGCCCCTGCTGACACGCCGTCATGAGTCGGACCTGGCCGGAACGCATCGATGCGCCTCCATCGAGGGGGGTGGAGGGGGGTCGGGCCATCGGCTCGATCCCCGCACCGTGCGCATCGGCGGCTGCGGCGACGTGCTGAGCAGCGCGCGGCTTCCGCTCCCGGCTGAGAGGGAGCGGTCTAGTCCGGTCGAGCCCTCAGATGTCGGCGCCGAGCTCGTCGTCGGAGGGGTCGTCGCCGTCCCCGCTGCCCTTCCGCTTCGGCGCCGGGGCGTAGCCCAGGTAGCGCAGGCCGGCCTCCACCTCGCCGTCGTAGGCGACGCGGCCCTGCTCGAGCACGATCACCCGGTCGCACATGAGTCGCACCGATCCCGCCGCGTGGCTGACGTAGAACATGGTGCGGCCGCCGTCGCGGATGTGGTTCATCTCCTCCAGGCACTTCTCCTTGAAGGGGCGGTCGCCCACCGCGAGGACCTCGTCGGCGAGGAAGATGTCGGAGTCCACGTGGATGGCCACCGCGAAACCGAGGCGCGCGAACATGCCGGAGCTGTAGTGGCCGACGGGCGTCTCGAGGAACTTGCCGATGTCGGCGAAGGCGACGATGGAGTCGAACTTCCGCTTCGTCTCGGCCTCGCTCATGCCGAGCACGGCCGCGTTGAGGAAGATGTTGTCCCGACCCGTCAGCTGCGGGTGGAAGCCCGCGCCCGTCGCGATCAGCCCGGCGATCCGGCCCCGCGTCAGCACCCTGCCCGCGTCGGGGCGCATGATCCCGTTGACCAGCTTCAGCAGGGTCGACTTGCCGGATCCGTTGAGGCCCATCAGGCCGATCGACTCGCCCTGCTGCACGGTGAAGGAGACGTCCGTCAGGGCCTGGAACTGCTCGCTGATCGGTTTCCGCTTGGCGGCTGCCACCGCCATCTGCTTCAGCGTGCGGTGATAGCGCATCGTAAACCTCTTGGTGGCGCCGTCCACCACGATCGACTCGGTCATCGTCTCAGATCCGCTCCGGGATCCTGTCCTCCAGCCGCAGGAACAACCACTGGCTGAAGGCGAGGAAGACGACGCAGAAGCCGAGCACGATGAAGCCCCTGCTCCACAGGTCGTCGGGGAACTCGGTCTGGTAGGTCTGCGCGGGGTTCTCGGTGGTCGGGGCCCAGAAGAAGCGCTGCATCAGCAGGACCGGCTCGACCATCGGGTTCCACATGTAGATCTCGGCGAAGATCCCGTCACCGAAGCGGCGCGGGATGAAGGTGTAGGGGTAGAGCATCGGCACGCTGAAGTTGACGAACTGCGTCAGCGTCATGACGAGCTTGCCGAAGTCCTGGAAGAACACGTTCAGCACGCTGAAGAGCACGGCCATGGCCGTGCCGAGGAGGATCACGATCGCGAACGCCAGCAGCATCGCCGCGAAGCCCTCCCAGTCGGGCGACCAGCCGAGCACGCCGCAGGCGCCGAGCAGGATGAACAACCCCGGGACGGTGTGGTAGAGCGAGACCATCATGGAGGCGACCGGGAACATCTCCCGCGGCAGGGACATCTTGCGCACCAGCGACTTGTTGGACACCAGCGACCGGGTGCCGGCGTTGAACGTCTCGGTGAAGAAGTGCACGAGCACCATGCCCGCGAACATGTGCAGACCGAAGTTTTCGACGCCGCGGTCGAGACCGATGATCAGCCCGATCACGACGTAGAACATCAGGAACCGGATCCCCGGGTTGATGTAGCTCCAGGCGAGTCCCAGGTAGGACTGCTGGTAGCGGGCGGAGATCTCGCGGCGCACCAGCAGCCTCAGCAGATAGCGCCGGCGGAAGACCTCGAGCAGCCCCGTCCTGGACGTGGGCGAGGCGAGCGGCGCGTCCACCTGGCGGGGCGGCGCGGGGTCGTCGCCCGCCGCCGCCTCGGGGGTCACGGTGTCGGTCATCAGGTCTCTCCGTCGGTCCCGTCCCCACCCGTGCTTGCGCCCCCCGACGTCCACGGGCGGAAGGTCTCGTCCCAGGCCTCAGCCGAGGTGACGTGAGGAAGCGCCGCCCGGTACCGCTCCGCCAGCGCGGGCCACCCGGCCGCCAGCCGGGCGTGCACCTCGATGGTCTTGGTCAGGAGCTCACGGTACTTCGCGGGGTCGCGCTGGTGCAGGGCGGCCGACGTGCCGTCGTTCATCGAGACCACCGCCGAGTCGTAGCGGGCCAGCCGCCACCACTGCGCGTCCATGGCCTTGACCTCGGCCTCGGGGTAGTGCCGGCTCAGCGGACGCGCCGGCTTGAGCTGCCGCAGCGGGGCGAGGCCGGCGGCGAGCAGCGCGCTCCAGCGGCCGCTCGGACCCGAGTCGTCGCGGCCCT
Organism: uncultured Actinomycetota bacterium; assembly: GCA_963731985.1. Classification (GTDB taxonomy): domain Bacteria; phylum Actinomycetota; class Actinomycetes; order Propionibacteriales; family Nocardioidaceae; genus Nocardioides. Next base: position 92,542 of record CAVSYA010000002.1, read on the forward strand.
TGCGCGGCGGCTTGGTGCGTCGCACGGGCGGGAACGCCTCCCGCTCGGTCGCCAGCCGGGCGTCGGTGAACTGCTTGGCCAGCGCCCGGATCTCCCCGAGCCGGGTGGGCAGGTCCTCGTGCAGCTTCTCCGGGCCCTCGAGCACGTCGAGGAGCGCCCGGTGCCGGATCTCCACGGTCGAGTAGCGCATCGACACCAGGAAACCGATCTGGTGGTTGAGGCTCTCTCGCACCATCCGCCCACCCCGGGGGTAGGAGGAGTGCAGCAGGGCCGCGACGAACCGGTTTCTCTGGTGGAAGTAGGACTGCCAGTCCACGGCGTCGTTCTTGTCGGTCCACGGCACGTGCCACACGGCCGAGCCCGGCAGGGTCACCGTGGGGTAGCCGGCCTGCTGCGCGCGCAGGCCGTACTCGGAGTCGTCCCACTTCAGGAACAGGGGCAGCGAGAGCCCGATCTCCTCGATCGCGACGCGCGGGATCAGGCACATGAACCAGCCGTTGTAGTCCACGTCGACGCGCTTGTGCATCCAGCGGGCCGAGCGCAGGTTGCGCGCGGCGAAGTCCCAGTCGGTGAAGACCCCGGGCGCGGGGCCCCACCAGAACCGCCAGGGCTGGACGACCTCGCCGAAGCTGTGCAGGCGCGTGCGGGCGTACAGGCTGAACATGTGGCCGCCCACGATCGTCGGCACCTTCGCGAGGTCGCCGAAGATCACGGAGCGCAGGATGCCCTCGGGCTCGCAGACCACGTCGTCGTCCATCATCAGGGCGTAGGTCGCCGTGCCCTTGCGCACCGACTCGAGCTGGCCGCGCGCGTAGCCACCCGACCCGCCCAGGTTCCCCTGCTCGATGACCCGGAGCAGCCCGCCGAGGGCGTCGCGGGCCGCCGGGAACTCCGGGGAGTCCGCGACGGGGTCGGTGCCCTGCTCCATCACCATGACCGTGTCGAGGTAGGGCCGGAGAACGTCGTCCTCGCCGATCTGTCGCAGCAGCCGGGCGCAGAAGTCGGGGCGGTTCATGGTGGTGATCGCGATGTCCACCGTGCCGTGCTCGGCCAGCTCGGCCGGGACGGCAGCGCTCCACTCGGCGCCCACGACGACCACGTCGTGATCGCTGGCCACGACGTCGTACCAGTACCAGCCACCGTCCACGAACGGCTTCAGCGTCAGGTCGAAGGTGAAGGTCACCTCCTCGGAGGACTCCGTGGTCACGCTGTCGACCCGTTGGGAACGGCCGTTCACGGTGGACTTGTAGACTGTCAGCCCGGCCCCCTCGCCGCGCAGCGTCACGGCCAGCGTCACCTCGGAGACGACCGTGTACCGCCGCCAGTAGCTGGCGGCGAACGCGTTGAAGTAGGTCCCGAAGGAGATCCTGTCCTGCGCGAGCAGGCGCAGGGACGTGCGCGAGAGCACCTGATCGGGATGGATCGCTGCGGACCCGGCCACCGACTGGCGGGCGAGCACGCTGCCCAGGAGCTGGCCCGTCCGGTCGCCACCGAGGTCGAGGCCGTCGGCATCGAGCGAGACCGGATCGGGGTCGGCATAGAGCGGCAACACGTCCGTGTCCCCGTCGCTGGGCAGGATCTGCCGCTGGAGCAGGCGGGTCACGGTGGCCGGCTCGTCGGTGGTGCTGCTGGTCGCCTGCGTCGCCTGCGCCGTCATTCGTCGACCCCTCCGGAGGTGAGAGCCGCACCCTGGGAGAAGTGCGGCTTGAGCTTGTTCTCGTACATGGCGAGCGCCGAGCCGATCGCCATGTGCATGTCGAGGTACTTGTAGGTGCCCAGGCGCCCACCGAAGAGCACCATCGGCTCCTTCTTGGCCAGCTCGCGGTACTTCAGGAGCTTCTCGCGGTCGGCCGCGGTGTTCACGGGGTAGTAGGGCTCATCACCCTCCTCCGCGAAGCGCGAGTACTCGTGCACGACCACGCTCTTGCCGGGGGTGTACTTCCGCTCCGGGTGGAGGTGCTTGAACTCCAGCACCCGGGTGAAGGGCACCTCCTGATCGTTCGCGTTGACCACGCCGGTGCCCTGGTAGTCCTCCACGTCGACGACCTCCCGCTCGAGGTCGATCGTGCGCCAGGACAACCGCCCCTCGGAGTTCCCGAAGTACTCGTCCACCGGCCCGGTGTAGACGATCGGGACCGTGCCCTTGTAGTCGTCGATGACGTCGAAGAAGTCCGTGTCTAGGCGGACCTCGATGTTGCTGTGGTCCGCCATCCGCTCGAGCCAGGCCGTGTACCCGTCGACGGGCAGGCCCTCGTAGGTGTCGTTGAAGTACCGGTTGTCGAAGGTGTAGCGCACCGGCAGCCGGGTGATGATGTCCGCGCTGAGCTCCTTCGGATCGGTCTGCCACTGCTTGGCGGTGTAGCCCTTGACGAAGGCTTCGTAGAGGGGGCGGCCGATCAGGCTGATCGCCTTCTCCTCGAGGTTGGTGGCCGCGCCGGTGTCGATCTCGCTGGCCTGCTCGGCGATCAGCTCGCGGGCCTCGGTCGGCGAGTGGGACTTGCCGAAGAACTGGTTGATCAGGCCCAGGTTCATCGGGAACGAGTAGACCTGTCCCTGGTACTTCGCGAAGACCCGGTGCTGGTAGTTCGTGAAGTCCGTGAAGCGGGTGACATAGTCCCAGACCTTCTTGTTCGAGGTGTGGAACAGGTGGGTGCCGTAGACGTGCACCTCGATGCCCGTCTCCTCGTCGAACTCGCTGTAGGCGTTCCCGCCGATGTGGGGGCGCCGGTCGAGCACCAGCACGCGGAGCCCCAGCTCGGCGGCGCAGCGCTCGGCGATGGTGAGGCCGAAGAAGCCGGCACCGACGACGACCACGTCGGGGCCCGGATCTGACTCAGTGCTCACAGGGGGTCTCCTCGGTAGGGAGCGGGTGGGTCATTCTACGGAGGTCGGCGGCGGTCGCCGCATCCCGTACGCCGCGAGCGTGGCGCGGACCACGTTGCGGGCTTCCGCGCGCCCCCCGCGGACGGGCGCGAGCACGAGCACGCCGAGGGCCAGCAGCCAGGGCTTGAGTCGGACCAGGGCGTTCTCCCCGTAGCGCAGGTGGACCACGAAGAGGTTGCGGTACATGTAGTAGCCCTTCCACCCCGCCAGGTCGTGCTGCTGGTCGAAGGCCAGCTGCCGGACGAGCACGGCGTCCCGCACGGCCCGGAGCCCGAAACCCGCCCGTCGGCAGCGCAGGGCGAAGTCCACGTCGTCGTAGAAGATGAAGAAGGAAGGGTCGGGCAGGCCGACCGCACCCACGGCCCGGCGGGAGACCAGGAACCCCTCGAAGGCGACGTTCTCCAGGGCCACCTGGGGCGGCATCGCGGCCCGCGAGGCGAAGTCGGTCTCGACCATCGCGGTCTTGGGCTTGAGCGCCAGCGGGTTGCGCAGGTCGAAGCGGGTCGCGGCCTTCTCGCACAGTCGCCCCTCGCGGTCCTCGCGCACGGCCATCAGGCAGTCACCCGGCGTGGCCATCAGCACCGCCAGGCAGTCCGGGGCGGGCAGCACGTCGTCGTCCATCAGCCAGATCCGGTCCCAGCCGCCGCGGTGGGCCTCGCGGACCCCGCGGTGGAAGCCGCCGGCGCCGCCGAGGTTCTCCCGCTCGTACAGCGGGTGCAGCCGGAGGCCACCCCGGGCGAGCGCCGCCTCGAGCACCGCGCGGGTGTGGTCGCTGCTGGCGTTGTCGACGACGTAGACGGCGTCCGGCCGCCGCTGCTGCGCGGCGAGGCCCCGCAGCATCTTCGCGAGGAGGTCCGCGCGGTTGAACGTCACGACCACGACGGCGACCGTGCCGCCGCGTCCGTCCGGGTCGGGCCCCCCGGAGGCGGAGGGCCTCACCGCAGGTACCTCTGGTGGCCCGTGAAGTCCCCGCGCAGCCCCGCGCGCGCGGCCCGGGCGCTGGTCGCGATGCGCCCCGGGTCCGGGCGCGTGAACAGGTAGAACCACAGCGTCTTCACCCAGAACATCAGCACGTGCGGCCAGCCGCGGTGCTCGCGCAGGTTCACCGTGTTGTTGCGGGCCATGCAGTAGGCCTTGAGGTCGCTCGGGCTGTGGTTGTAGGTCGTGCGGCCGAACATCATGGGCGTGCCCAGGTCGCCGACGGAGGGGTGGTGCACGCGGGCCCCGACCACGGTCGCGATCCGGGCACCCGCGGCCTCCGCGCGCAGGCGGTACTCGTGGTCGTCGCCCCAGATGAAGAACTCCGAGCGGGGGTAGCCGATGCGCTCCACGAGCGCGCGGGTCACCAGCACGCCGTTGAAGGGGATCACGATCCCCTCGAGGCGGCCGGCGGGGCCGCCGGCCGCCTCGACGTCGGCGAGCGCGTGCACGACGCGGGTGCCCCCGTGCAGCCGGATCGGGAAGACGAGCCGGCCCGGGTCCTCCTCGTCGACGACCAGGGGCCCCCAGAAGTCCAGGCCCTTCGCCCCCAGGAGCCGCGCCAGGCAATCCGGTTCCGGGAGGCCGTCGTCGTCCATCAGCCACACGAGGTCGGCGGCGGTGCCCTCGATCGCCCAGCGGACACCCTCGTGGAAACCGCCGGCGCCGCCGCGGTTCTCGGCCAGGGTCCGGTGCCGCACCGGCACCGAACCGGCCGGCCGGGACGCCAGCCACTCCCCCGTGCCGTCGGCGGAGGCGTTGTCCACGACGAGGACCTCGAGCAGACCGGGGGTCTCCTCCAGGACGCTCAGCAGGCGCGCCAGCAGGTCCCGGCGCTGGAAGGTCACCACCACCGCGACCACCCGGGGCTCGGTGGCGCGGTCGGGGACGTCGGGCACGGCCGCCACCCTAGGGCTAGCAGGCCGAGGACAGGTCGTCCGCCTCGTTGGCGGCGTACCCGGAGTCGCGGGAACCGATCGAGCCGCCGGTGACCGCGCCGGGAGGGGAACGCTTCTTCGGGGCCTTGGCCTCGCCGTCGTCCCCCCGCCCCTCCGACCGGGCGATCGCCGTCTCGACGGCCTCCTGCACCCGGTCGATGTCGGGGTCGCCCGTGTTGATCATCGGCGGCACGAGCGAGACGGTGCTCATCGGCTGCGAGCGCGCCTTCAGGGCGAGGTCGATGAACCGACCCACCTCTCCGGCGGGCAGGTCGGTGGAGACCATGGCGCTGCCGGCCTCGGCGATCGACTGGAAGTTGCGCACCGCCCGCTGCGGGCTGACCTGCTGGATCAGCGCGTTCATCACGCACTTCTGCCGCGCCATCCGCGAGTAGTCGTCCGAGTCGTGCCGGGCCCGGGCAAACCACAGGGTCTCGTAGCCGGTGAGCTTCTGGGTGCCCGTGTCGATGTGGTCGTAGAAGTCGTCGGTCGGCAGCCCGATCGGGATCGGCTGGCGCACGGTCAGCTCCACGCCCCCCACCGCATCGACCAGCTCCTTGAAGCCCTCGAGGTTGACCATCGCGGAGTAGCTGATGTCGAGGCCGGTGATCCCCTCCACCGCCATCGCGGTGGCATCGACGCCGGCCCGGCCGGGGTGCGGGAACAGGTCGGTGTGGTCCTCCGCCCAGGTGCTGACCGCGTTGAGGTAGCACTCCTCGCAGTCGAAGCCGTCGGGGAACTGCTCGCGCATGACGCTGCCCTCGGCGAAGGGAAAGCGCGCCATGTTGCGGGGCAGCCCGACCAGCACCGTCTTCCCGGTCTCTGCGTCGATGCTGGCCACCGTCAGGGAGTCCGGGCGCAGGCCGACCCGGCCGGCGCCGGAGTCGCCGCCGAGGAGCAGCACGTTGAAGCGGCCGTCCGCCGCCGCGCTGGCGGTGCCGTCCCCGAACAACGAGGTCATCAGGTCGCGCTGCACCGTCACCAGGTGTGCGCCGAAGAGGAGACTCCCGGCCACGCCGAGGCAGAGCACGCCGTTGACGCCGGCCACCGCCAGGCGGTGGTGCTGACCGAGCGCGAGCGGGTCGGCCAACCGCCAGGCGTCCAGGAAGAGTGCGGCCCAGCCCACCGCGACGACGACGAGCGCCAGGCGCAGCAGGCCCAGGGCTCCCGGGTCCGAGACCAGCCAGTAGACGAAGCCGGTCCACACCAGGCCCAGGGCGATCGCGCCGACGACGAGCGCGACCAGGGCGAGCCACACGCGCAGCGCGAGGCGACCCACGCGCTTGTTGCCGGCGACCAGCTGGGCTGAGCCGGGCGCGACGAGCGTCATCAGCATCAGCGCCAGCGCCCGCCGGAACCGGACCCGGGCCGCGCGCTCGGCTGGACCGAGCCGCGGCCGCCCGTCCGCGGGCCCCGCTGGACGCGGGCGGCCAGGGGGGTCGGACGACATCGGCTGCCCTCTCTGTCGGGGAAGGAACAGGGGCCGGGGTGGCGCGGGTACCCGCCAGTATCACCAGTCACAGGGGTCACATCCGGGCGCGACGCGCCGCTACCCGCCCGCGCCCCGGGGGCCAGACGGTAGTTTCCTCGCCATGGCAGATCGTCCGAGCGGGAACGGCCCCGACGAGGGCTCCCCCGAGTACGACTGGCTCTACGGCAAGCGCGGCTCGCGGCCCGCAGGCCGTCGACCCCCCGCCGACGACGCCACCCAGGCCGTGCCCGGCGGGCCCGACCGCACCCGGATGATGCCGGTGGTGCCCCGCTCGCAGGAGGCCGGCCGGGGTCGCTCCGGCGGCCCCGCCACCCCCCGGCAGCCCCCGCCCACCCAGGCCCCGCCCACGAAGGCCCCCGGGCGCCGCCGGGTCGGCCGGCCCCGCCCGCGCTGGATCCTCTACGCGCTGCTGCTCTGGTTGGCCTACCTGATCGTCGTGCCGGTCATCGCGTGGAACACCGTCACCGAGGTCGACGCCGAGCCCGACGCCGCGCGCCCCGAGGAGCAGCCGGGGACGACGTACCTGCTGGTCGGCAGCGACTCGCGCGAGGGGCTGAGCCCCGAGGAGCGCCGCCGCCTCGGGACGGGCAACGCCACCAGCCGCCTGGCCGACACCATCCTGCTGCTGCACACCGGCTCCGGGCCGAACCTGCTGATGTCGATCCCGCGCGACTCGTTGGTCGAGGTTCCGGGCCGCGGCCAGGCGAAGATCAACTCGTCGTACTCCGGCGGCCCCCAGCTCGTGGTGCGCACGGTCGAGGAGAACACGGGGATCCGGGTCGACCACTACATCGAGATCGGGTTGGGCGGGTTCGTGAACGTGGTCGACGCCGTCGGCGGCGTCGAGATCTGCCCGGAGCAGGCGATCCAGGACGACCTGGCCAAGCTCGACGTCGCGAAGGGTTGCCAGGAGGCCGACGGGCCCACCGCGCTCGGCTACGCGCGCTCGCGCAAGACCTACGCCACCGGCGACATCCAGCGCGGCCAGGCGCAGCGCGAGGTGATCTCCGCGATCGGCGACAAGGTGCTCTCGCCGTGGACGCTGATCAACCCGTTCCGCTACTGGTCGCTCTCCTTCGGCGCGGCCGGCTCGCTGCGGGTCTCGGAGGGGACCAGCGCCTTCTCGATGGCCCGGTTCGCCACGGCGATGGCCCGGGTCTCCGGCGACAGCGGCCTCACCTGCACCGTCCCGATCGCCGACCTGGGCGTGAACTGGGACGAGGAGCGCTCGCGGCAGATGTTCGACCTGGTCATCGCGGACGAGACCGACCAGATCCCGGAGGAGCTCTGCACCCCGTCCGGCCTGCCGCCGGGGGTGGGGGGATGAGCCTCGAGACGCTGACCTGGGAGGTCGACGACGACGGCGTCGCGCTGCTGACCCTGGCCCGGCCCGACGCCCTGAACGCCTTCACCGTGACGATGGCGGCCGAGCTCGAGGAGGTCTTCCGCGCGGCCGCCGCCGACGACGAGGTGCGCGCCGTGGTGGTGACGGGGTCCGGCACGGCGTTCTGCGCCGGGATGGACCTCGGGAGCGAGGGCAACGTGTTCGGGCTGGACGGGGACGCCGACCCGACGCCGGAGGGCATCCGCGACCACCTCGAGCAGGCGCCCTACCAGGACGGGGTGCGCGACAGCGGCGGCAAGGTGGTGCTGGCGATCCACGAGTGCCCCAAGCCCGTGCTCGCCGCCGTGAACGGCGCCGCGGTGGGGATCGGCGCCACGATGACGCTCGCGATGGACCTGCGGCTCGCCTCGACGAAGGCCCGCATCGGGTTCGTCTTCGGACGGCTCGGGATCGTCCCCGAGGCGTGCTCGACGTGGTTCCTGCCCCGGATCGTGGGCATGCAGCAGGCGCTGGAGTGGCTGTACTCGGCCGAGGTGCTCGACGCCCGGGCGGCGTACGCCGGCGGGTTGCTGCGGTCGCTGCACGAGCCCGACGAGCTGCTCCCGGCGGCGCTGGAGCTGGCGCGCTCGTTCGTGGTGGACCGCTCCCCGGTCGCGCTGGGACTGACCCGGCGGATGCTCTACCGCCACAGCGCGGCGCCGCACCCGCTGCACGCGCATCTCGCCGAGTCCCTGGCGATGTGGCACACCTCGGTCGGGGACGGCCGGGAGGGCGTGGCGGCCTTCCGGGAGAAGCGGGCGCCGCGCTTCACCGGGCGGGCCTCGCGCCTGCCGCGGATCTACCCGGAGGACTGATCGTCCGGGCGGGCCGTTCTCCGCACGGCGCTGGTGGCCGCCCGGGACAGCCGGCTCACCACGGCCTCGAGCGGGCCCCGGCGTTCGGCCGCCGCGAGCACGAACCCGACCAGGACCAGCACGACGACCTGTGCCGGAAAGCCGTCCGGGTCGCGGGCCGGGGGCAGCAGGGTGGACTGCATGAGGACGTGCAGCGTGTAGAGCGAGAGCGTCGCCGCGCCCGCGCCCGCGAGGATCCGCACCGTCTCGCGTCCGGTCTCCGGCAGCCGGTCCAGGAGCAGCGCCAGGCCGATCACCAGCAGGGCGCTGCCGGTCGTGGCGGCGAGGTCGAAGGGCGTCCCGCTGTGCGGCGCCGCGACCAGCAACCACTCCCAGGAGCCACCCGTGGGGGTGGTGCCGAACAGGCCCCCGGCGAGGTCGGAGCGGAGCCCGGCCGCGTCGCCGGCCGAGGCGCCGGGGGCCCCCAGGGCGGCCGGGTCGGAGGCCAGCCGGGCCCACACCCCGGGGCGCCCGAGGAGCGCGTCGCTCGCGGTCCGGGCCAGCAGCGCGAGGCCGGCGCCGGTGAGCACGAGGACGGAAACGGTGCGCAGCGAGCGCAGGTCGGCGCGCCCGATCGCCATCCCGGCGAGGAGGTACGCCACCCAGGGAAGCGCCGGGTAGTAGCCCGTCAGGAGCAGCTCGGAGAGCAGTTGCCCGGGGTCGGCGAGCTGCGCCAGGTCCGGGGACGTCAGCCCCCGGGGCGGGAGCGCGGGACGCAGCAGGTGGGAGAGCACGGGCATCAGCAGGCCCGCGGCCACCGCCCACGCGGCCAGCGCTCGGACACCGAGGCCGAGGAACGGCAGCGCCAGCAGGAACAGGACACCGTAGTAGGTGAGGATGACGGCCAGGCCGGAGCCGACATCGCCGAGCAGCAGGCCCAGCAGCGCGATCAGCAGGGCGCGCACCACCAGCCCCGCGCTCCGGGCGAGCCGCTCGCGACCCCGGACCGGCATCTGACGGCCCGTCGTGAGCGCGATGCTCACGCCGGCAAGCACGGCGAACAGCGCCGAGGCGCGACCGGCCGCCAGCGCGTGCGCGGTGCTCAGGCCCCCCTCGGGGGTCCGCTCGTCGAGGAGATGCGTCGCCACCATGCCCAGCAGGGCGACCGCGCGAGCGACGTCGATCCCGACGAGCCGGCCCCCGCTGTCCGCCGCGGGGCGCGTCGCGGGTGCTGCGGTGCCGGTGCTGCTCATCGCCGCCGTCGGCCCCGGTCCCGCCTCAACGCCCGAAGCCGACGCGCCCGGTCGGGGCGGACGACTCGCGGCGCACGGCCTCGCCCTTGGCCTCCGCGCCGGTGCGCAGCTCGGCCTGGAAGGCGGTGATCCGCTCCCGCAGCCCGGGGTCGGTGGCGGCGAGGATCCGGACGGCGAGCAGCCCGGCGTTCCGCGCCCCGCCGACGGAGACCGTCGCGACCGGCACGCCCGCCGGCATCTGGACGATCGAGAGCAGCGAGTCGAGGCCGTCGAGGTGCTGCAGGGCGACGGGGACGCCGATGACCGGCAGCGGCGTGACGGCGGCGAGCATGCCGGGCAGGTGCGCCGCGCCGCCGGCGCCGGCGATGACGACCTGCAGCCCTCGGTCGGCGGCCTCGTGCCCCCAGCGCAGCATCGCGTCGGGCATCCGGTGCGCGGACACGACATCCGCCTCGACGGGCACGTCGAACTCCTGCAGCGCGTCCGCGGCCTCGCGCATCACCGGCCAGTCGGAGTCCGAGCCCATCACGACGCCCACGCGGGGCGGGGGCTGCTGACGGGTGCTCATGCTCACTCGCTCTCGTCGCCGAGGTCGCCGCGGAACCACGCCGCGGCATGCCGCGCGCGCTCCAGGCAGTCCTCGAGGTCGTCTCCGTAGGCGTTGACGTGACCCACCTTGCGGCCCGAACGCATCGACTTGCCGTAGAGGTGCACCCGCAGCCGCGGGTCGCGCGCCAGGACGTGTGGGTAGCCGTCCCACAGGCGGCCCACGCCCGGGTCGTCTCCGCCGAGGATGTTGACCATCACCGTCCAGCGCGTCCGCGCGGCGGGCGAGCCGAGCGGCAGGTCCAGGACGGCCCGCAGGTGGTTCTCGAACTGCGAGGTCGCGGCGCCGTCCTGCGTCCAGTGGCCGGTGTTGTGCGGGCGCATCGCCAGCTCGTTGACCAGCACGCGGCCGTCGGTGGTCTCGAACAGCTCGACGGCGAGTATCCCGGTGACCCCGAGGTCGCCGGCGAGCCGGAGGCCGATGGCCTGGGCGGCCACCGCCAGGTCGTCGTCGAGGTCGGGCGCGGGGGCGACCACCTCGCGGCAGATGCCGCCGCGCTGGGTGGAGGCGACCACGGGGTACACCGCGGCCTGACCGCTCGGCGAACGCGCGACCAGCACGGAGAGCTCGCGGCGGAAGTCGACCAGCTCCTCGGCCAGCACCTCGACGCCGGCCTCGGACGCCGCCGAGAAGGCCGCGGCGCACCCGGGCTCGTCGTGGACCACCCAGACGCCCTTGCCGTCGTAGCCCCCCCGGGTGGTCTTCAGGACGCACGGGTAGCCGAACGCCGTGACGTCTTCCGGGGAGGCCACCAGCGCGTGCCGCGGCGCGGGGACGCCGAGCCGGTCGAGGGCCGCGCGCATGGCGGCCTTGTCCTGAGCGTGCAGGAGCGCATCGGCCCCGGGGCGGACGGCGACCCCGTCGGCGGCGAGCGCGCGCAGGTGCTCGGACGGGACGTGCTCGTGATCGAAGGTGACCACCGGACAGCCGGCCACGACCCCGCGCAGGGTCGCGAGGTCGCGGTAGTCGCCGACGACGTGGTCGGGGATGACCTGGGCGGCGGAGACGCCCTCCGCCTCGGCGAGCAGCCGCAGGGGCACGCCCAGAGCGGCGGCCGGCTCGGCCATCATCCGCGCGAGCTGTCCTCCGCCGATGACGGCCAGGGTGGGAGCGTCAGTCACCCGGCCAGAGTAGTCGGCCAGCGCGAGCCGGGCCGGACCCGTGGTGCCGGGCGCTACGGGGCCGTGCGGCGGGGCCCGTCGTAGGCCTCGTGGGGGTAGAGCGGCGCGTCCGCCGGTGGCGCCAGCTCAAAGCGGAGACCGCGGCCCCGGACCGTGGTGATCTTGTGCGGACGCTTGCCGTCGTCGCCGATCTTGCGGCGTACCCAACCCAGGTGCACATCGATCGTCTTGGACGACGTCCAGAACGTCGTGTGCCAGACCTCGCGCATCAGCTCGTCACGCGAGACGAGCTGGCCGGCGCGACGCAGCAGCGCGTGGAGCAGGTCGAACTCCTTGCGGGAGAGGAACACCTCGTCCTCGCCGCGCCACACACGCCTGTTCTCGACGTCCATCCGGACGTCCTGGGCTTCCAACACATCTCGAGCGTAGGAACCTGCCCGACCGGACCGGCCCGGATCGCCGAACCTGCACCCGCCCGGTCTCCCCCCGGACCCACCCGGGTGATGTTCCGCTGGTCCCATCGGGCCACGGCAGGGCGTGTCCGCCTCAGGCGAGCTCCGCGCGGTACGGCGGGTCGGCGCCCGGGCGCGAGACCGTCACGGCGGCCGCGCGGCAGGCGTGCTCGAGCAGCGGGCGCCACCCGTCCAGGGGCTGGGTGCGCAGGGCCTCGCGCCGCTCCCCGCCGAGCAGGTTCGCCCCCCAGAGCGCGTCGATGAGCGCGGCGCCCAGGGTGTCACCCGCCCCGATCGTGTCGGCCACCTCGACGCCCGGCGCCCGCACCGCCGCCGTTCCCTCGCGGGTCGTCACCGCCACCCCGGTGCCGCCGCGGGTGACCACGACCGCCGCGGGTCCCGCCTCGAGGAGCGCGGCGACCGTCTCCGGCTCCGGACGGTCCGGCCACAGCATCTCCAGGTCCTCGTCGGAGGCCTTGACCACATCGGCGAGCGCCGCCAGCGCCTCGACCCGCGCGACGACGTCCGCACCGGTCCCCGTGATCCCCGGGCGCGCGTTGAGGTCGTAGGTGAGGGTCGCGAGCAGGCGCAGCCGCTCGGCCAGGGCGTGCACGTCGTCGCACCCGGGCGGCAGGACGGCGGCGATCGAGCAGGCGTGCACGACGCGGGGACCGCCCGCCGCGATCGGCGGGAGGCGCCAGTCCAGGTCGAAGTCGTAGGACGCCGCACCCGACGGCGCGAGCGTGGCCACGGCCGTCGACGTGCGCGGAAGGATCTCCGGGTCGCCCGCGAGGGTCACCCCGTCGCGCGCCAGGTGCTGGGCGAGCACCGCGCCCCGGTCGTCGGGGCCCCAGGACGTCGCCAGGCGCACCGGACGGCCGAGCCGCGCCAGCGCGATCGCGACGTTGGCCGCGCTGCCGCCGGCATGCTCCTGGTCCTCGCAGCCGGGGCGCCGCACGACGTCGATCAGGGCCTCACCGACGACGAGCGCGGGACCGCCCTCCGGGTGGGGCTCGGGAGCGGGGTCACCGGCGCGGTGCGGGAGGTGTTCGGCGATGGGGGTGGTCACCACCGCCTTCTACCGCATCCGGGGCCGCTCGCGCGAGGCGCACTACGCTTTCGGGCATGGATGCGGTCGACCTGGGCGCGCTGCTGCCTCGCGTGGACCCGGACGGCGCCGAGCGGCCGTTCGAGCAGCTGCGCAGCGGGATCGCGGCGCTGGTCGCGGACGGGACGCTGCCGCCGGGGACCCGCCTGCCCCCGGTGCGCACCCTCGCCGGCCAGGTGGGGCTGGCCGTGAACACCGTCGCCCGCAGCTACCGCGAGCTCGAGGCGGACGGCGTGGTCGTCACCGAGGGCCGCCGCGGCACCTCGGTCGCGGAGTCGACGGGCGGCAGCTCCCCGGTGGCAGCGGACGCGGCGGCAGCCTACGTGGCCGCGCTGCGCCCGCTGGGCATCGACCTGCCCGAGGCCCAGCGGCTGGTGGAGAGGGTCTGGCGCACCTGACCGGGGACACCGGGCCCCCGTGGCCGCTCAGGTCTCGTCGGTCGGCTCCGCGACGGCGGGCTTCTCGTAGGGCTCGGTGAGCAGCTCGATGACGGCCATCGGCGCGTTGTCACCCTTGCGGGGACCCAGCTTGGTGATCCGGGTGTAGCCGCCGGGGCGTTCGGCGAAGCCCGGCCCGATCTCGGTGAAGAGCTCGTGCACGACGGACTTGTCGCGAATCGTCTTGAGGACCTCGCGCCGCTGGTGCAGCGGGTTCTCGCCGGCGTGCGCCTTGCGGGCCTTGGTGATCAGCTTCTCGGCGACCGGGCGCAGCGAGCGGGCGCGGGTCTCCGTGGTGGTGACCCGGCCGTGCTCGAAGAGCGCGGTGGCAAGGTTGGCCAGCATCTGGCGCTGGTGGGCGGGGTCGCCGCCGAGGCGACGGCCCTTCTTCGGTTGCGGCATGGTGTCGGTCTCGATCCTCCCGGGCCGTGCGAGGTACCCGGGTAGTCGGCTGCCTGTCGGTGAATGGCCTGCGGGCCCGCGGGGGCGGCGGCCCCCCGGGCGGGCTAGTACTGCTCGTCCTCCACGAACGCGTCGTCGTCCTCGTCGCCGTACGCCGCCAGGGCGGTGGCCGGGTCGAAGCCGGGCGCGCTGTCCTTGAGCGAGAGGCCCATCTCGACCAGCTTCGCCTTGACCTCGTCGATCGACTTGGCGCCGAAGTTGCGGATGTCGAGCAGGTCCTGCTCCGAGCGCGAGATGAGCTCGCCCACGGTGTGGATGCCCTCGCGCTTGAGGCAGTTGTAGGAGCGCACGGTCAGCTGCAGGTCCTCGACCGGGAGGGCCAGGTCCGCGGCCAGCTGCTCGTCGACCGGGGACGGGCCGATGTCGACGCCCTCGGCCTCGATGTTCAGCTCGCGGGCCAGGCCGAAGAGCTCGACCAGCGTCTTGCCGGCCGAGGCGATCGCGTCACGCGGCTGGATCGACGGCTTGGTCTCGACGTCGACGACCAGCTTGTCGAAGTCCGTGCGCTGCTCGACGCGGGTGGCCTCGACCTTGTAGCTGACGCGCAGCACGGGTGAGTAGATCGAGTCGACCGGCATCCGGCCGATCTCGTTGTCGGCGCCCTTGTTCAGCACCGCCGAGACGTAGCCACGGCCCCGCTCGACGACGAGCTCCATCTCCAGCTTGCCGTTGTCCGAGAGCGTGGCGATCTTGAGCTCGGGGTTGTGCACCTCGACGCCGGCCGGCGGCGCGATGTCGGCCGCGGTCACATCACCGGCACCCGACTTGCGCAGGTACATGGTCACGGGCTCGTCGTGCTCGGAGGAGACGACCAGGCCCTTGAGGTTCAAGATCACCTCGGTGACGTCTTCCTTGACACCCTCGACCGTCGAGAACTCGTGGAGCACCGTGTCGATCTTGATGCTCGTGACCGCCGCTCCCGGGATGGAGGAGAGGAGGGTCCGGCGCAGCGAGTTGCCGAGGGTGTACCCGAAGCCGGGCTCCAGGGGCTCGATGACGAACCGCGAGCGGAAATCGTCGACGGATTCCTCTGACAGGGTGGGACGCTGAGCGATAAGCACTGGTTCTGTCCTTTCCGGGCCCATCCGCCATATGACGGGCCCGAACGTGGCGGCGAAGCGAGGTGTGGGTGGGGCACACGGGGGCGGAGCCCCGGTTGCGGTGTTTCGGTTTTCGGGGGCACACGGGGGGATCCCCGGTTGCGGTGTTTCGGTTTTCGGGGCACACGGGGGGATCCCCGGTTGCGTGTTTTCGGTTTTCGGGGGCACACGGGGGCGGAGCCCCCGTGCGTCTACTTCTTGGAGTAGAACTCCACGATCAGCTGCTCCTGGACCGGGACGTCGATCTGGGCGCGGATCGGCTCCTGGTGCACCAGGATCCGCATCCGGCTCGGCAGCGCCTCCAGCCACGCGGGGACGACCCGGTCGTCGTGCGTCTCGCGCGCGACGATGAAGGGGGTCATCTCCCGGGACTTCTCCTTCACGTCGATGATGTCGTGGGCCGACACCTGGTAGGAGGGGATGTCGACCTTCTGACCGTTGACCAGGAAGTGGCCGTGGTTGACGAGCTGGCGCGCGTGCCGCCGGGTCCGGGCGAAGCCCGCGCGGTAGACGACGTTGTCCAGCCGGCACTCCAGCATCTGCAGGAGGTTGTCACCGGTCTTGCCGGCGCGCCTCGACGCCTCGACGTAGTAGCGGTGGAACTGACGCTCCATCACGCCGTAGGAGATGCGCGCCTTCTGCTTCTCGCGAAGCTGCAGGAGGTACTCGGTCTCCTTGATGCGGCCGCGGCCGTGCTGGCCGGGCGGGTAGGGGCGACGCTCGAACGCCTGGTCGCCGCCGATCAGGTCGACGCCGAGGCGGCGCGACTTCTTGGTCATGGGGCCGGTGTAGCGGGCCATGTCTCAGGGGCTCCTTGTGCGAGTGCGAGGGCGGGCGGGTCTCAGACGCGGCGGCGCTTGGGCGGCCGACATCCGTTGTGGGGCGAGGGCGTGACGTCCTGGATGGTGCCGACCTCGAGGCCGATGGCACCCAGGGACCGGATCGCCGTCTCGCGGCCCGAGCCCGGGCCCTTGACGAAGACGTCGATCTTCTTCATGCCGTGCTCCTGCGCCCGACGACCCGCGGCCTCGGCACACATCTGCGCGGCGTAGGGAGTGGACTTGCGCGACCCCTTGAAGCCGACGGTGCCGGCGGAGGCCCACGAGATCACCGCACCGGTGGGGTCGGTGATCGTGACGATGGTGTTGTTGAACGTGCTCTTGATGTGGGCTTCGCCCTGAGCGACGTTCTTCTTCTCCTTGCGGCGCGGCTTCTTGGCGCCGGCCGCGGCACGGGACTTGGGAGGCATGTGGTTGATCTCCTGGCTAGCTGATCGAGTGGCGGCGGGGGCTCAGTGGCTCGGACGGCTGGTGGGCCGAGCGATCACTTGCCCGCCTTCTTCTTGCCGGCGACGGTGCGCTTCGGGCCCTTGCGGGTGCGCGCATTGGTCTTGGTGCGCTGGCCACGGACGGGAAGACCCGTGCGGTGGCGGCGACCCTGGTAGCTGCCGATCTCGATCTTGCGCCGGATGTCGGCCTGGACCTCGCGGCGGAGGTCGCCCTCGATCTGGAAGTCCGCATCGATCGCGTCGCGGAGACGGAGCAGATCGTCGTCGCCGAGCTGGTGGACGCGCGTGTGCGGGTCCACGCCGGACTCGGCCAGGATCTTGCTCGCGGAGCTACGGCCGATGCCGTAGATATAGGTGAGTGCGACCTCGACGCGCTTGTCACGCGGGAGGTCGACACCGACGAGGCGTGCCATCAGGTGGCCAACCTTTCTGTGTCGTATCAGGGGTGTCGGTCCGTGTCGCGTCCCCCCGCCCCTCGGGCGACGGGCCCCGGCCCCTGGTCCGGAGGTGGCTGGCCGGTCGTGACGACCGGCGAGCGAGCACGTGAGAGGTATTCAGTTGTGGTGCCGTCGCGCCGCTGGTGCGCGAGCTAGCCCTGACGCTGCTTGTGGCGCGGGTTGCTGCAGATGACCATGACGCGGCCGTGGCGACGAATCACCTGGCACCGGTCACAGATCGGCTTGACGCTCGGGTGAACCTTCACGACGAGGTCCTCATCTCTTTCGGCTGGCTGGGGTGCTGCGAACCGCGCGGGGAGCGGATCACTTGTACCGGTAGACGATGCGACCCCGGCTGAGGTCGTACGGCGAGAGCTCGACCACGACCCGGTCCTCGGGGAGGATCCGGATGTAGTGCTGACGCATCTTGCCGCTGATGTGTGCGAGCACCTTGTGGCCGTTCGAAAGCTCCACTCGGAACATCGCGTTCGGGAGGGCCTCGCTCACGGTGCCCTCGATCTCGATCACGCCTTCTTTCTTCGGCATGTCCTCCGCAATCTGTTGTGCCGCCGTCTGTCGTGCCGGTGTCTACCGTGGCCCGGGAACCTCTCCGGCGCCCGCGCGTGGCGGGGGCCGGATGGACCTCGTGCAGCCGCCCGGGCACCTCTTCCCCGGGCACACCGCAGGACACCCTTCAAGGGCGTCGAGCGGAGGGTCCGGGCAGCCGCGAGGCACCACAAGACAGGCCCACGTTGGGCCGACACGTCAGTCTACGCGGGTCGGCGCCGAAACCCCTAATCGCACGCCCGCCAGGCGTGGTGCTCCGGGCCACCGCGCGCCCCGGGGGCAGCGAGCGCACCGGCGAGCAGCTCGAGCGTCGCCTCCCGGGCGGGGGCGCGCTGTGGGTCCGTGCCGGCGAGGGCACTGGCGACCGGGTGGACCATCACCTCGTCGACGTCGAAGGAGGCGGCCAGGTCGCGCACGCGACGCGCCGCGGCCGCGGGCTCGTCGACGATCCAGCGCTCCAGCATCGTCGCGACCAGCGCACCGTGGGCCTCCGGCACGGGCGCCTCCTCCGCCTCCTCCGCGAGCCGCAGCGGCGTCAGGGCACCGCCCGTGCGCAGGGCGACCATGGCCTGCACCTGCGGCAGCGCCAGCCGCCGCGCTTGGGCGGCGGTGGGGGCGACCGCGACGTTCGCGGTCAGCAGCGTGCGCGGCTCGGGATGCTCCGGCGAGGGCCGGTACGTCGACCGGTAGAGGTGGATCGCCTCCGCGGTGCCCCGGCCCGAGAAGTGGTGGGCGAAGACGTAGGGCAGGCCCCGCTCGGCGGCGAGGCGGGCGCTGTAGTCCGAGGAGCCGAGCAGCCACAGCGGCGGCACCGAGACCGCCCGCGGCGTCGCCCGCAGCGCATGGGTCCGCCCGGCGACCTGAAGACCGACGCCGTCGGGACCCATCATCGCGCGGACGTTGTCGAGGTACTCGGCGAAGCGCTCGACGGCGTCCTCGCCCACGCCGCCGGCGCCGTGCCGCAGCGCGAACGAGGTCACCGGGTCCGTGCCCGCAGCGCGCCCGATGCCCAGGTCGATCCGCCCGGGGTGGGCGGCCTCGAGCAGTGCGAACTGCTCGGCCACGACGAGCGGGGCGTGGTTGGGCAGCATCACACCGCCGGACCCCACGCGGATCCGCCGGGTGGCCGCGGCCACCATGGCCACCAGCAGGGCGGGGTTGGTGGCGGCCACGGCCGGCATGTTGTGGTGCTCCGCCAGCCAGTACCGGTGGATGCCGACCCTCTCGGCGGCGCCGGCGAGGGCACGGGTCGCAGCGAGCGCGTCGCCCGAGGTCTGGTCGCTGCGAACGGGCACGAGGTCGAGGACCGAGAGCAGCGGCGCCTCTGGCGCAGAAGTGGTGGCCGTCATCCCCGCCACAACCGGCCGCGCCGCCGCGACATTCCCGGCCTCGGCCTCACGGGCGGTTCTCGGCGGCCGCCCGACGCCGGTCGTGGGCGTCCTTGGCCAGGCTGGCGACGGTGGTCACGCCCAGGATCCCGACGATGGCGACCAGGGAGAGCCAGATCGGCACCTCGGGAGCCCACCCGACGCCCTCCCCGCCGTTGACGAAGGGCAGGTCGTTCTCGTGCAGCGCGTGCAGCACCAGCTTCACCCCGATGAAGGCCAGCAGTACCGACAGGCCCACGGAGAGGTAGACCAGCCGGCGCAGCAGGTCGCCGATCAGGAAGTAGAGCTGCCGCAGGCCCATCAGCGCGAAGACGTTGGCCGCGAAGACGAGGTAGGGCTCCTGGGTCAGCCCGAAGATCGCCGGGATCGAGTCGAGGGCGAAGAGCAGGTCCGTCATGCCCAGGGAGAGCACGACGACGGCCATCGGGGTCGCCATCCGCTTCCCGGCCCGCACCACGGTGAGCCGCACGCCGTTCCATTCCGGGGAGAGGGGCATGTGCTCCCGGGCGAAGGTGACCGCCCGCGGCTCGTCGTACTCCTCCTCCTCCCCGCGCCCGGTGAGGAGCTTCACCGCGGTGTAGATGAGGAAGGCCCCGAAGAGGTAGAAGACCCAGCTGAAGCGCGCGATGGCCGCCGCGCCGACGCCGATGAAGATGCCGCGCAGCACCAGGGCGATCACGATCCCGATCAGCAGCGCGGTGGGCTGGTAGGCCCGGGGCACGTTCAGCTTGGTCATGATCAGGATGAAGATGAACAGGTTGTCGACGCTCAGCGAGTACTCCGTGAGCCAGCCCGCGAAGAACTCCCCCGCGTAGCCGGCGCCAGCGACGACCCACACGCCCAGCCCGAAGGCCAGGGCGAGCGCGACGAAGCCCGCGAGGTGGGTGGCCGACTCCCGCGTGGACGGCTCGTGCGGCCGCCGGCCGATGACGAAGACGTCGACGAGCAGCAGCCCCGTAGTGAGCAGGACCGTGCTCAACCACAGCCAGACGGGCACGTCCACGGAAGGGTCACGTCTCTCGTCGGGGCCCCGGCTCTAGGAGCAGGGCGTCCAGGAGCAGGGTCTACGAACGGGGGGTCACGAGCAGATCCACCCTACGGCGTCGCCCCGATGGTCGTGGCCCGACCACCTCACTCGGCCAGCGGCCCGAAGCGGACGCCCAGGCGCCCCAGCGCCTCCTCGCCGCCGTCCAGCGCGGTCAGCACCCAGGCCCCGCCGGAGGTGAGGGCGAACGTGTGCTCCGAGTGGGCGGCGGGGCGGCCGTCGAGGGTGACCACGGTCCAGTCGTCGTCCAGCGTGCGGTTCCGGGGTGCACCGAGGGTCACCATGGGCTCGACGGCCAGGGCGATGCCCTCGACCAGCCGTGCGGCCGCGCCCCGGGCGGCCCACGTTGGGCACGTCGGGCGGCATGTGCATGGCCGTGCCGATGCCGTGGCCGACATACTCCTCGACGACGCCGAAGTCGCTGCTGCCCCGCACATGCGTCTCCACGGCGTGCGAGATGTCCGAGACCCGGCCGCCGGCGCGCGCGGCGGCGATGCCGCGCCACATCGCCTCCTCGGTCACCGCGACCAGGTCGGCGACGGCATCGGGGACCTCCCCGACCGGGACCGTGAGGGCGGCGTCCCCGTGCCAACCGTCCACGATCGCGCCGCAGTCGATGCTGACGACGTCCCCCTCGGCGAGGACCCGGTCCCCGGGGATGCCGTGCACGACCTCGTCGTTCACCGAGACGCAGATCGAGCCGGGGAAGCCCTGGTAGCCCAGGAACGACGGCCGGGCGCCGCTCGAGCGGATGTGGTCCTCGGCGACCGCGTCCAGCTCCGCGGTGCTCAGCCCGGGCCGCACCGCACGGCGGAGGAGCTCCAGCGTCCGGCCGACCACGAGCCCCGGCCGCCGCATGCTGCGGACCTGCTCGGGCGTCTTGATCTGGACGCCGCGGTGGAACAACCCCACGCCGGCTCAGCCTCGGATCGCTCAGTCGACAGCGACGCCGTCGAGGGCTGCGGCGATCCGCTCGCCGACCTCGTCGACCTCGCCCACGCCGTCGACCCGGACGAGCAGCCCGCGCCGCTCGTAGATCTCGATGAGGGGCGCCGTCTGCTCGGCGTAGACCTCCTGCCGGCGCCGCACGACATCCTCGGTGTCGTCCGTGCGACCCTCGATCTCGGCGCGCTGCAGCAGCCGCTGGACGAGCTCCTCCTGGTCGACGGTGAGCACGAGGACCGCGTCCAGCCCGGGTCGGCCCTCGAGCATCCCGTCGAGCTCCTCCACCTGGGCCGTGGTGCGCGGGTAGCCGTCGAGCAGGAACCCGGCCTCGCAGTCCGGCTCGTCGAGCCGGTCGCGCACCATGGCGTTGGTGACCTCGTCGGGCACGTAGTCGCCGGCGTCCATGTAGCGCTTCGCCTCGAGGCCGAGCGGCGTGCCCTCCGAGACGTTCGCGCGGAAGATGTCGCCCGTGGAGATCGCCGGAATCTCGTAGTGGCCGGCGATCCTGGCGGCCTGGGTGCCCTTGCCCGCTCCGGGCGGGCCCATGATGATCAGTCGCATCAGCGCAGGAATCCTTCGTAGTTCCGCTGCTGGAGCTGGCTCTCGACCTGCTTGACCGTGTCGAGCGCGACGCCGACCATGATGAGGATCGACGTCCCGCCGAAGGGGAAGTTCTGGCCGGCGCCGATCGCGCCGAAGGCGATCAGTGGTAGCAGCGCGACCAGGGCGAGGTAGAGCGAACCCGGCGCGGTGATCCGGGACAGCACGTAGGCAAGGTATTGCTCGGTCGGCTTCCCCGCCCGGATCCCGGGGACGAAGCCGCCGTACTTCTTCATGTTGTCCGCCACCTCTTCGGGGTTGAAGGTGATGGAGACGTAGAAGTAGGTGAAGAAGATGATCAGCGCGACATAGACGGCCATGTACAGCGGGCTGGTGCCGCTGACGAGGTAGTCGTTCAGGAAGCGCACCCAGGGGGAGCTGCTGGCCTGGTTGAACTGCACCGCCATCGCCGGCAGGTAGAGCAGCGAGGAGGCGAAGATGACCGGGATGATGCCGGCCTGGTTGACCTTCAGCGGGATGTAGGTCGAGTTGCCGCCGAACATCTTGCTGCCCACCATCCGGCGGGCGTACTGCACGGGGATGCGGCGCTGGGACTGCTCGACGAAGATCACGGCCGCCACGACGAGCAGGCCGACGACCAGCACGATCCCGAAGATCCAGTAGCCCTGCTCCTGCTTGACCGCCCACAGCGAGGCCGGGAAGGTCGCGATGACCTGCGTGAAGATCAGGATCGACATGCCGTTGCCGATGCCCCGGTCGGTGATGAGCTCGCCGAACCACATGATCACGGCGGTGCCGGCGGTCATCGTGATCACCATGACCAGGAACGTCGTGGTGCCGTCGTCGCGGAGCAGCGGCTGGTTGCATCCCTGGAGCAGCTGGCCGGAGCGGGCCAGCGCGACGATGCCCGTGGCCTGCAGCAGCGCGAGCCCCAAGGTCAGGTAGCGCGTGTACTGCGTGATCTTGGCCTGGCCGGACTGGCCCTCCTTCTTGAGGGCTTCGAGACGCGGGATCACCACGACGAGCAGCTGGAGGATGATGCTCGCGGTGATGTAGGGCATGATCCCGAGCGCGAACACGGTCAGCTGGAGCAGCGCACCGCCGGAGAACAGGTTGATCAGGTTGTAGACGCCGCTGTCCTCGACCCCCTCGAGGCACTGCTGGACGTTCGGGACGTCCACGCCGGGCGCCGGGGTCTGGGAGCCCAGGCGGAAGAGCACGATCATCCCCAGGACGAAGAGCAGCTTCTTGCGCAGGTCCGGCGTCCGGAAGGCGTTGGCGAACGCGCTTAGCACAATTCCTCTTTCCGGGGAGTCACTCTCAGGGCGCCCGCGTCACCGCGAGAACCCGGGAAGCCTAACAGGCAGACCCGGCGCCGGACCGCGCATCCGGGGGCCCGGAGGGGCGTCTCAGGAGAGGGTCACCGAGCCACCGGCGGCCTCGATCTTCTGCCGTGCGGAGGCCGAGACAGCGTTCGCGCTGACCTGGACGGCGACCGAGAGGTTGCCCTGCCCGAGCACCTTCACGGGCCTCTTGGGGCGGATCGCGCCGCGCTGGGCGAGGACCTCGGGCGTGACCTCGCCGCCGTCGGGGAACAGCACCCCGATGCGGTCCAGGTTCACGACCTGGTACTCCACCTTGAACGGGTTCTTGAACCCGCGCAGCTTCGGCAGCCGCATGTGGATCGGCATCTGGCCGCCCTCGAAGGCGGCGGGCACCTGATTGCGCGCCTTGGTGCCCTTCGTGCCGCGACCGGCGGTCTTGCCCTTCGAGGCCTCGCCGCGACCGACACGCTGCTTCGCGGAGCGGGAGCCCGGGGCGGGGCGCAGGTGGTGGACCTTGAGCGTCATGTCACTCGACCTCTTCCTCGACGGCCTCGTCGATGGAGCTGACCGTCACCAGGTGACGGACCGTGTCGACCATCCCGCGGATCTCGGGACGGTCCTGCTTGACGACGGTGTCGCCGACCCGCTTCAGGCCCAACGAGCGCAGGGTATCGCGCTGGTTGGCCTTCGCGCCGATCGCCGACCGGTGCTGGCGCACCCGCAGCCGGGTCACGACGCGCTCACCTCGGCCGAGGTGCCCTCGGGCACCTCGTTGCGCGCCCGCAGCAGCGCCGAGGGCGCCACATCCTCGACGGGCAGCCCGCGCCGAGCGGCGACGGCCTCCGGGTCCTCCAGCATGCGCAGCGCCTCGACGGTCGCGTGCACGATGTTGATCTGGTTGGACGAGCCGAGCGACTTGCTCAGGATGTCGTGGATGCCGGCGCACTCGAGCACCGCTCGCACCGGGCCACCGGCGATCACACCGGTACCGGGCGCGGCCGGGCGCAGCATGACCACGCCGGCGGCCTTCTCGCCCTGCACCGGGTGCGGGATGGTGCCCTGGATGCGGGGAACCTTGAAGAAGTGCTTCTTGGCCTCCTCCACGCCCTTGGCGATGGCGGCCGGCACCTCCTTGGCCTTGCCGTAGCCGACACCGACCAACCCGTCGCCGTCGCCGACGACGACCAGGGCGGTGAAGCTGAAGCGCCGACCGCCCTTGACGACCTTGGCGACGCGGTTGATCGCGACGACTCGCTCGACGTAGGAGGTCTTGTCGGCGCCACCGCCCCGACGGTCGTCGCGGTTGCGGCGCTCACCACCGGCGCGTCCGCGCTGGGGTCCGCTCATGAGACTGTCCTCTTCTCTGTGCTTGCTCGTGCGTGGGGTGCGACGTCGGTTCGGGTCAGAACGCCAGGCCACCCTCGCGGGCAGCGTCCGCGAGGGCCGCCACGCGGCCGTGGTAGCGGTTGCCGGCGCGGTCGAAGACCACGCCCTCGATGCCCGCCTCGCGGGCACGGACGGCCACGAGCTCGCCCACCTTGACCGCCTTGGAGGTCTTGTCGCCCTCGGCCGAGCGGACGTCCTCCTCCATGCTGGAGGCGTGCACCAGGGTGTGGCCGACGAGGTCGTCGACGACCTGGGCGGTGATGTGCTTGCTCGAGCGGCTCACCACGAGGCGCGGCCGGCCGGCCGTGCCCAGCAGCTTCTTGCGGCCGCGGATCTGGCGACGGGCCCGCGACCGCGTCTTCGGCGCAGCGTGCTTGTTCTGCTTCAGGGAGATCGCCATGATCACTTGCCAGCCTTTCCGACCTTGCGCCGGACGTGCTCGTCGGCGTAGCGCACGCCCTTGCCCTTGTAGGGCTCGGGCTTGCGGAGCTTGCGGATGTTGGCGGCGGTCTCGCCGACCAGCTGCTTGTCGATGCCGTGCACCGCGCACCTGGTCGTGCCGTCCACCGCGAAGGTGATGCCCTCGGGCGCGTCGACGGTGATCGCGTGCGAGTAGCCGAGCTGGAACTCCAGCTGGGTCGGGCCCTTGGAGAGGACGCGGTAGCCCACGCCCACGATCTCGAGCCTCTTCTCATAGCCCTCGGTGACGCCCACGACCATGTTGTTGATCAGCGTGCGGGTCAGCCCGTGCAGCGAGCGGCTCTCCCGCTCGTCATCGGGCCGCTCGACGGCGAGGACGCCGTCCTCGCCCCGCTTGACCGTGATGGGGTCCACCACGCTGTGCGAGAGCGTGCCCTTGGGCCCCTTGACCGTCACGAGCGCGTCCTCGATGGCGACGTCGACTCCGGACGGGACCGCGATGGGCAGCTTGCCAATGCGCGACATGTCTTGTGCTCCTGTCCTGGTCTCTGGTATCCGGCTCGGGTCACCAGACGTAGGCGAGGACTTCCCCGCCCACGCCCTTGACGGTCGCCTGTCGGTCGGTCAGCAGGCCCTGGCTCGTGGAGATGATCGCCACGCCCAGGCCGCCGAGCACCTTCGGCATTCCGGTCTTCTTCGCGTACACCCGCAAGCCTGGCTTGCTGATCCGGCGTACGCCCGCGATGGAGCGCTCCCGGTTGCGGCCGTACTTCAGCGTGATGGTCAGCGTCTTGCCGACCTCGCCCTCGGCAGGGTCCGCGACGGCGAAGGAGGTGATGTAGCCCTCCTGGCGGAGGATCTCGGCCACGCCCACCTTCAGCTTGCTGTAGGGCATGCTCACGTCGTCGTGGAACGCCTGGTTGGCGTTGCGCAGACGGGTCAGCATGTCTGCGATCGGGTCAGTCATCGTCATGGCCGGGAGGCCCTTTCTCCACCATGGTTTCGCACCCGCGCGTCGGGCACGACCTGTGGCGATTCGTGGTGTGGGGAGGTCGGACTACCAGCTGGACTTGGTGACGCCGGGCAGCTCGCCCCGGTGCGCCATCTCCCGCAGGCAGATGCGGCACAGGCCGAACTTGCGGTAGACGGCCTTCGAACGGCCGCAGCGCTGGCAGCGGGTGTAGCCGCGCACCGCGAACTTCGGCTTGCGCGCGGCCTTGACCCTCAGTCCGGTCTTCGCCATGTCAGTTCTCCTTGCCCTGCATCAGTTTCCGCTCTCGCGGAAGGGGAAGCCGAGCTGCTTGAGCAGCGACCGGCCCTGATCGTCGTTGGCCGCGGTGGTCACCACGGTGATGTCCATGCCGCGGAAGCGGTCGATGCGGTCCTGGTCGATCTCGTGGAACATGACCTGCTCGTTGAGCCCGAACGTGTAGTTCCCGCGGCCGTCGAACTGCTTGCCGTTGAGCCCGCGGAAGTCACGGATGCGCGGCAGCGCCAGCGACAGCAGCCGGTCGAGGAACTCCCACATCCGGTCGCCGCGCAGCGTGACGTGCGCGCCGATCGGCATGCCCTCGCGCAGCTTGAACTGCGCGACCGACTTCTTCGCCCGGGTCACCTGAGGCTTCTGGCCGGTGATCGCGGTGAGGTCGCGGACCGCGCCCTCGATCAGCTTGGAGTCGCGGGCGGCCTCGCCCACACCCATGTTGACCACGATCTTGACCAGGCCCGGGACCTGCATCACGTTCGGGATGGCGAACTCGGACTGCAACGCCGGGAGGATCTCCGCGCGGTAGCGCGTCTTCATCCTCGGCGCGGTCGGGGCGGAGATGGTGGTGGTCTCGTCAGCCATGATCAGATCTCCTCACCGGTCGAGCGCGAGATGCGGACGCTGCGGTAGGCGGCGTACTCCGACCCGTCGGGCCGCTTCTTGGCCACCTGGTCGCGGCGGAACCCCACGCGGGTGACGCCGTCGCCCTCGACCAGCATCACGTTGGACACGTGGATCGGGGCCTCCGCGGTGATGATGCCGCCCGTGCTGCCGGCCGCACCACCCTGCTCGGCGGAGCGCGTGTGCTTCTTGACGCGGTTGACGCCCTCCACGATCACGCGGTCCTTCTCGCGCAGCACCTGGATGACCTTGCCCTCGGCGCCCTTGTCCTTGCCGGCGATCACCTTGACGGTGTCGCCCTTCTTGATCTTCATGCCGTGCTTCGCCATGGCTTAGAGCACCTCCGGTGCGAGCGAGATGATCCTCATGAACTTCTTCTCGCGCAGCTCGCGGCCCACGGGGCCGAAGATGCGCGTGCCGCGGGGCTCGCCGTCGGCCCGGAGGATGACGGCCGCATTCTCGTCGAAGCGGATGTAGGACCCGTCGGACCGGCGGCGCTCCTTCACGGTGCGCACGATCACGGCCTTGACCACGTCACCCTTCTTGACACCTGCACCGGGGATCGCGTCCTTGACCGTGGCGACCACGACGTCTCCGATGCCGGCGTAGCGACGACCCGACC
This sequence comes from uncultured Actinomycetota bacterium, assembly GCA_963731985.1. GTDB lineage: Bacteria > Actinomycetota > Actinomycetes > Propionibacteriales > Nocardioidaceae > Nocardioides. Next base: position 119,423 of record CAVSYA010000002.1, read on the forward strand.
CGCCGAGCACACGGATGCAAAGGATCTCCTTCGCACCGGTGTTGTCGGCGATCTTGAGTCGCGACTCCTGCTGGATCACAGTTCTCTCCTTGTCGCCCTGGTTCTCCTCCGCCGCGCGGGGGAGCCTGGGGGAATCACTTGGCCTTCTCGACGACCTTGACGAGACGCCAGCGCTTGGTCGCCGAGAGCGGTCGGGTCTCCATGATCTGGACCCGGTCGCCCACGCCGCACTGGTTCTCCTCGTCGTGCGCCTTCAGGCGCGAGGTGTGGCGCAGGACCTTGCCGTACAGCGCGTGCTTCACACGGTCCTCGACGGACACGACGATCGTCTTGTCCATCTTGTCGCTGACGACCAGGCCCACGCGGACCTTGCGCGCGGAGCGCTGGGGGGTGGTCTGCTCGCTCATGCGGGCGCCGTCCTCATCTGTCGGGGTCCTCACTCGTCGTTGCTGGTGGCGCGAATGCCGAGCTCCCGCTCGCGCACCACCGTGTAGATCCGGGCGATGTCCTTCTTGACCGTCCGGAGACGTCCGTTGTTGTTCAGCTGTCCGGTCGCCGCCTGGAAGCGGAGGTTGAACAGCTCCTCCTTGGCCTCGCGCAGGCGGGACTCGAGGTCACCGGAATCAAGCTCGTCCAGCTCGTGGGCACGCAGCTTCTCCGTCGCCATCAGAACTCACCCTCCTCGCGGGAAACGATCCGGCACTTCATGGGCAACTTGTGCACCGCGCGGCGCAGGGCCTCGCGGGCCACGTCGTCCGGGACCCCGGCCAGCTCGAACATGATCCGGCCGGGCTTGACGTTGGCGACCCACCACTCGGTGGAGCCCTTGCCGGACCCCATCCGGGTCTCGGCCGGCTTCTTCGTCAGCGGGCGGTCGGGGTAGATGTTGATCCACACCTTGCCGCCGCGCTTGATGTGCCGGGTCATCGCGATGCGGGCCGACTCGATCTGCCGGTTGGTCACGTAGTGCGCCTGCAGCGCTTGGATCCCGTACTCGCCGAAGGTCAGCTGGGTCCCGCCCTTCGCGGCACCGCTGCGCTTCGGGCTGTGCTGCTTGCGGTGCTTGACGCGCCGTGGCATCAACATGGCGCTCAGCCCTCCTGTCCGGACGTCGTGGCGTCGGCGCCGAGACCCTCGGACGAGGCCGGAGCGGACGTCGCACCGGCCGGCGTGTCGGTGGCCTCGCGACCCGAGCGGGTCGGCCGGTCGCCGCGGGCGCCGCGGCCCGGGCGCTCGCCGCCGGCGCCGGGGCGAGCGCCGCCGCGGCCGCGGCTCGGCGCGCCGGCCCGGGCGGCCGCCTGGGCCTGGCGCTCGGCACGGGTGCCCGCGACCTCGCCCTTGTAGATCCAGACCTTCACGCCGATGCGGCCGAAGGTCGTCTTGGCCTCGTAGAAGCCGTAGTCGATGTCGGCGCGCAGCGTGTGCAGCGGGACGCGGCCCTCGCGGTAGAACTCCGTGCGCGACATCTCGGCGCCGTTGAGGCGGCCCGAGACCTGCACGCGAATGCCCTTGGCGCCCGAGCGCATGGTCGTCTGGATCGCCTTGCGCATCGCGCGGCGGAACTGCACGCGGCCGGCGAGCTGCTCGGCGACCCCCTGGGCCACCAGCTGCGCGTCCACCTCGGGGTTCTTCACCTCGAGGATGTTCAGCTGCACCTGCTTCTTGGTGAGCTTCTCCAGCTCGCCACGCAGGCGATCGGCCTCGGCGCCACGGCGGCCGATGACGATGCCCGGCCGTGCCGTGTGGATGTCGACCCGCACGCGGTCCCGCGTGCGCTCGATCTCGACCTTGGCGATACCGGCCCGCTCCATGCCCTTGCTGAGCAGCTTGCGGATGGCGACGTCCTCGCCGACGTAGCTCTTGTAGAGCTTGTCCGCGTACCACCGGCTCTTGTGGTCGATCGAGACACCGAGGCGGAAGCCGTTCGGGTTGATTTTCTGGCCCATCAGGCGGTCCGTCCCTTCTTCGCAGGAATCACGTCGGCCGGCTGGACGGCCAGGGTGATGTGGCTGGTGCGCTTGTTGATCCGCGTGGCGCGTCCCTGCGCCCGCGGACGCCAGCGCTTCATCGTCGGGCCCTCGTCGACCATGGCCACGGAGACCACCAGGTCGGAGGTGTCCAGGCCCTCGGTCGCGCGGGCATTGGCGACGGCGCTCTCCAGCACCTTCCGCACCGTCTCGGCGGCCGACTGCGGAGCGAACTCCAGCAGCGGCAGCGCGTCCTGGACGGGAAGGCCCCGCACCATGTCGACGACCCGCCGCGCCTTCATCGGCGTGATCCGCGTGAAGCGTGCGCTCGCGAAGGCCCCCGGCTGGTCGCCGAGCAGCGACTCGCGGCGGGCGCTGGTGCGCCTGCGCTCGGTAACGCTCATGCTCGTTCTCTCCCGTTCCGTCTGCACCGCCGCGTCAGCGACGGCGACCCTTGCGGTCGTCCTTCACGTGCCCGCGGAAGGTGCGGGTCGGGGCGAACTCGCCCAGCTTGTGGCCGACCATCGAGTCGGTCACGAAGACCGGGACGTGCTTGCGGCCGTCGTGGACGGCGATCGTGTGGCCGATCATGGCCGGCACGATCATCGAGCGACGAGACCAGGTCTTGATCACGTTGTGCGAGCCCTTGTCGTTCTCGACGTCCACCTTCTTCATGAGGTGGTCGTCGACGAAGGGGCCCTTCTTCAGGCTGCGAGGCATGCGATCTCGTCCTTAACTCAGCGCTTCTTGCCGGACTTGCGGCGGCGGATGATCTGGGAGTCGCTCTGCTTGCGGGTCCGCGTGCGGCCCTCGGGCTGGCCCCAGGGCGTCACCGGGTGGCGACCACCCGAGGTCCGCCCCTCGCCACCACCGTGCGGGTGGTCCACGGGGTTCATCACCACACCGCGCACGGTCGGGCGCTTGCCCTTCCAGCGCATGCGGCCGGCCTTGCCCCAGCTGATGTTCGACTGCTCGGCGTTGCCGACCCCGCCGATCGTGGCGCGGCAGCGCACGTCGACGTAGCGCATCTCCCCGGAGGGCATCCGCAGCGTGGCGCGGGGGCCCTCACGGGCGACCAGCTGGGCGGAGTTCCCGGCCGAGCGGGCGATCTTCGCGCCGCCCCCGGGCCGCATCTCCACGCAGTGGATGGTCGTGCCCACCGGGATGTTGCGCAGCGGCAGGTTGTTGCCGGGCTTGATGTCGGCGTTGGGACCGGCCTCGACCCGGGTGCCCTGGCGGACGCCGACGGGCGCGACGATGTAGCGCTTCTCGCCGTCCGCGTAGTGCAGGAGCGCGATGCGCGCGGTGCGGTTCGGGTCGTACTCGATGTGCGCCACGGTGGCCGGGACGCCGTCCTTGTCGTAGCGCTTGAAGTCGATCACGCGGTAGGCGCGCTTGTGGCCGCCGCCCTGGTGTCGGGTCGTGATGCGGCCCTGGTTGTTGCGGCCGCCCTTCTTGGCCAGCGGCTTCGTGAGCGACTTCTCGGGCGTGGTTCGGGTGACCTCGACGAAGTCAGCGACCGACGAGCCGCGACGGCCCGACGTGGTCGGCTTGTACTTGCGGATAGCCATGGGTTCTCAGTCCTCCATTCGTCCGGGTCAGCCGACCGAGCCGGAGAAGATGTCGATCGTGTCGCCCTCGCGGAGCGCGACCATCGCGCGCTTGGTCGCGGCGCGGCGGCCGGTCCCGTACCGCGTGCGGCGGGTCTTGCCCGGCCGGTTCAGGGTGTTCACGGAGGTGACCTTGACGCCGAAGATCTTCTCGACGGCGATCTTGATCTCGGTCTTGTTGGCGTCCTTGCGGACGAGGAACGTGTAGGTGTTCTCATCGATCAGGCCGTAGCTCTTCTCGGAGACCACCGGGGCGATCAGGACGTCGCGCGCGTCCTTGTGCAGGCTGCTCACGGGGTGGCCCCTTCCTTCGTCTGGGCTGGCGTCTGGGCCCCGCGGCTTGCCTGGGCGACGAACGCCTCGTAGGCGGCGTGGGTGAACACCACGTCGTCGGAGACCAGCACGTCGTAGGTGTTGAGCTGGTCGGGCGCGATCAGGTGCACCTCGGGGGCGTTGCGCAGGGAGAGCCAGGTGAGGCGGTCGGCCCGCTCGGCCACCACGAGGAAGTGCCGCGCGTCGGCGAGTCCGCGCAGCGACCTCAGCGCGTCGCCGGTGGACGGGGCCTCGCCGGCCACGAGCGACTCCACGACGTGGACCCGTCCGTTGCGGGCGCGGTCGGTGAGGGCGCCGCGAAGCGCGGCGGCCTTCATCTTCTTCGGCGTCCGCTGCTCATAGGAGCGGGGCTGCGGGCCGTGGACCGTGCCGCCGCCGGTGAACTGCGGCGCCCGGATCGAGCCCTGGCGGGCGCGGCCGGTGCCCTTCTGGCGGTACGGCTTCGCTCCGCCACCGCGGACCTCGGCGCGGGTCTTGGTCGCGTGCGTGCCCTGACGGGCGGCGGCCTGCTGGGCCACGACGACCTGGTGGATGACGGCGACGCTCACGTCGACGTCGAAGACGTCGGCCGGCAGGTCGACCTGGACGCCGACCGGGCTTTCGGACTGGGCGCTCACCTGGCGACCTCCATCTTCTTCACGGCCGAGCGGAGCATGACCACGCCGCCCCGCGGGCCGGGGACGGCGCCCCGGAGCAGGACCAGGCCCTTCTCGACGTCGACGGCGTACACCGTCACGTTCTGCGTGGTGACGACCTCGCCACCCATGCGGCCGGCCATCCGCAGGCCCTTGAAGACCCGGGACGGCGTCGCGCAGGCGCCGATCGCGCCCGGCTTGCGGTGGTTGCGGTGGGCACCGTGCGAGGCGCCGACGCCCGAGAACCCGTGGCGCTTCATCACACCGGCGAAGCCCTTGCCCTTGCTCGTCGCGGTCACGTCGACGACGTCCCCGCTCGCGAAGAGATCGGGCCCGAGCTCCTGGCCCACGTCGTAGGACGAGGCCTCACTGGTGCGGATCTCGACGAGGTGGCGGCGAGGCGTGACGCCCGCGCGCTCGAAGTGGCCCGACCGGGGCTTGGTGACCTTGCGGCCGTCGATCTCGCCGAAGCCGATCTGGACGGCGTTGTAGCCGTCGCGCTCGGGCGAGCGGACCTGGGTGACGATGTTGGTCGCGGCGGACACGACGGTCAGCGGGACGATGCGGTTGTTCTCGTCCCAGGTCTGCGTCATGCCGACCTTGGTGCCCAGCAACCCCTTGAGGGGGTGTTCCAGCGTATGAGTCATGGTTCGTCCGACCTCAGAGCTTGATCTCGATGTCGACGCCAGCAGGCAGGTCGAGCCGCATGAGCGAGTCCACCGTCTTCGGCGTGGGGTCGATGATGTCGATGAGCCGCTTGTGGGTGCGCATCTCGAAGTGCTCGCGGGAGTCCTTGTACTTGTGCGGCGAGCGGATGACGCAGTAGACGTTCTTCTCCGTCGGCAACGGCACCGGCCCCGCGACGCGAGCGCCCGTCCGGGTCACCGTGTCCACGATCTTCCGCGCAGAGGTGTCGATCACCTCGTGGTCGTAGGCCTTGAGCCTGATGCGGATCTTCTGTCCCGCCATAGGTCTCTCTCGTCCTCTTCGTCTCGTCCCGCGTGCTGGTCCCGGCGCGTCCGGGTCGGTACCGCGCCGCTGTCCCTCCACCCGAACCACCGACCCCCGAGGTCGGGCGTGTCGCGCACGTCGCACGCGCCACGACCGTTTGATCCTCGTGGGGGTCGTCCTGGGTGTGTGCCCGGACCTTCCGGTCGGGCTCATCGGGTCTCGCGGACCGGCACGGCGCACGCCTGACCGCCGATCCCTCAGGAGACGCGATGGGGGGTGTCAAGGTGTGCCGCGGCCCGGCGACCCGCCGGAGCAACTTGCCTATCTTGGCAGATCGGGGCGAAACGCGCCAAATCGAGTGCCGTCCGCTCCGTTCCGCACGTAGGCGAGGTCCGTGACGGGCCGCCCGGCGGCGCGGCCCTTGCGCTCGAACTTCGTCACCGGACGCTCGCCCCACCGCTCCACCTCGCCGCCGAGCAGCGCGGGCTCGGCATCGAGGACCCGACGCATCCGCTCAGCGTACGCCGGCCAGTCGGTCGCGAGTCGCCAGGCACCTCCGGGGACCAGCCGGTCGGCCACCAACGCCGCGAAGGCCGGGCCCACGAGGCGGCGCTTGTGGTGCTTCGTCTTGGGCCAGGGATCGGGAAAGAACGTCCACACCTCGCTCACGGAGGCGGGAGCCAGGCGCTGCTCGAGGAACCAGACGGCGTCCACGCCCGCGAACCGCACGTTCGTGGCGTCCGCGTCGGCCACCTCGGCCAGCGCCGAGGCGAGGCCCGGCTTCCAGACCTCCAGGCCGAGCACGTTCGCCTCGGGCCTCGCGGCGGCCAGCACGCCGGTCGCCTCGCCCACACCGCAGCCGATCTCGACCACGAGCGGGGCCCGGCGACCGAACACCCCAGCGAGGTCGAGGCCCGGGTCGTCGAGGACGTGGGAGCCGATCACGCGCTCCCCGGCCCACGCGTCCCAGGCCCGCTGCTGGCGGGGCGTGAGTCGCCCGCCGCGGCGGGCGTAGGTCAGCACCTCGCGGGCGCGCCGACCGTCCGGCAGGGCGCGCTGGTGGGGGCGCACGGGGCGCAGCGGCCCCGCCTCCCCCTCGGGCACGACGTCGGTCACGCCTCCTCCTTCCCGGTTCGGCGGGCGGACGCACGCGAGGCCCCGCCCCCCGAGGGGGACGGGGCCTCGCGGACGGCCTCGGGAGCCCGGCCCCGGTGGGGCCTCAACTCACTTGAGGATCTTGGTGACCCGACCGGCACCGACCGTGCGGCCGCCCTCGCGGATGGCGAAGCGCAGTCCCTCGTCCATGGCGACGGGCTGGATCAGCTCGACCGACATCTCCGTGTTGTCGCCGGGCATGACCATCTCGGTGCCCTCGGGCAGCTCGACGACGCCCGTGACGTCCGTGGTCCGGAAGTAGAACTGCGGACGGTAGTTCTGGAAGAACGGCGTGTGCCGCCCGCCCTCGTCCTTGGACAGGATGTAGACGGAGGCCTCGAAGCTGGTGTGCGGGGTCGTGGTCCCCGGCTTCACCACGACCATGCCGCGCTCGACGTCCTCGCGCTTGGTGCCGCGGAGCAGCAGGCCGACATTCTCGCCGGCCTGGCCCTCGTCGAGCAGCTTGCGGAACATCTCGACGCCCGTGACGGTCGACTTCTGCGACTTCTCCCGGATGCCGACCAGCTCGACCTCCTCGTTCACCTTGATCACGCCGCGCTCGATGCGGCCGGTGATCACGGTGCCGCGGCCGGTGATCGTGAAGACGTCCTCGACGGGCATCAGGAACGGCTTCTCGGTGTCGCGGTCCGGGGTGGGAATCCAGTCGTCGATGGCGCCCATGAGCTCCATGATGCTCTCGGACCACTTCTCGTCGCCGTTGAGCGCGGGGAAGGCGGCCACCTGCACGACCGGGATGTTGTCGCCGTCGAACTCGTAGTCGGTCAGCAGCTCGCGGACCTCCATCTCGACGAGCTCGATCAGCTCCGGGTCGTCGACCATGTCGCACTTGTTGAGCGCGACGACGATCGCGGGGACGCCGACCTGGCGCGCGAGCAGCACGTGCTCGCGGGTCTGCGGCATCGGACCGTCGGTCGCGGCGACCACGAGGACCGCGCCGTCCATCTGGGCGGCACCGGTGATCATGTTCTTGACGTAGTCGGCGTGGCCCGGGCAGTCGACGTGGGCGTAGTGCCGCTGGTCGGTCTGGTACTCGATGTGCGCGATCGAGATCGTGATACCGCGCTGCCGCTCCTCCGGGGCCTTGTCGATCATGTCGAAGGCCTCGGTGTTCGGGTTGGCTGCCGGGTCCTTCTCGTGCAGCGTCTTCGAGATCGCAGCCGTCAGCGTCGTCTTGCCGTGGTCGATGTGACCGATCGTGCCGATGTTGACGTGCGGCTTGTTCCGCTCGAACTTCGCCTTAGCCACGGTGGGCTCCTCCTGGTGTGGGTGTGGTACTGGACTCGTGTGGGGGTGCTGATGGGCCGAGGGGCCGGCGAACTACTCGCCGCGCACCTTCTTGATGATCTCGTCGGCGATGGTCTGCGGAACCTCGGCGTACGAGTCGAACTCCATCGAGTACGAGGCCTGCCCAGAGGTCTTCGACCTCAGGTCGCCAACGTACCCGAACATCTCCGAGAGCGGCACGAGGGCGTGGACCACCCGGTCGCCGTGACGCTCCAGCATGCTCTGGACCTGCCCGCGGCGGCTGTTGATGTCGCCGATGACATCGCCCAGGTAGTCGTCCGGGGTGGTCACCTCGACCGCGAACATCGGCTCCAGCAGCACGGGCTTCGCCATGCGTGCGGCCTCCTTGAAGGCCTGGTGGCCGGCGATCTTGAAGGCCAGCTCCGAGGAGTCGACGTCGTGGTACTGCCCGTCCTCGAGCGAGTACTTGACATCGACCATCGGGTAACCGGCCAGCACGCCGAACTCCATGGCGTCCTGTCCGCCCTGGTCCACCGACGGGATGAAGTCCTTGGGCACCCGACCGCCGGTGACGTTGTTGGAGAACTCGTAGTGCACCTCGGAGCCGGGGTCGGCCTCGAGGGGCTCCAGCGAGATGACGACCTTCGCGAACTGCCCGGAGCCGCCCGTCTGCTTCTTGTGGGTGTAGCTGTGCTTCTCGACCCGGCGGCGGATCGTCTCGCGGTAGGCCACCTGCGGCTTGCCGACGGTGGCCTCGACGCGGAACTCGCGCTTCATCCGGTCCACGAGGATGTCCAGGTGCAGCTCGCCCATGCCGGCGATGATCGTCTGCCCGGTCTCCTCGTCGGTCTTCACCGTGAAGGTCGGGTCCTCATCCGAGAGCCGCTGGATCGCGGTCGAGAGCTTCTGCTGGTCGCTCTTCGTCTTCGGCTCGATGGCGACTTCGATCACCGGCGCCGGGAAGGTCATCGACTCGAGGATCACCGGCGCGTTCTGCGCGCACAGCGTGTGCCCGGTCTTGGTGGCCTTCAGGCCCATCACGGCGACGATCTGGCCGGCCCCGACCGACGCGATCTCCTGACGCTTGTTGGCGTGCATCTGGTAGACCTTGCCGATCCGCTCCTTGCGGCCCGTGATCGGGTTCAGCACGTTGCCGCCCGCCTCGAGCACGCCGGAGTAGACCCGGACGTAGGTCAGCAGACCCAGGTGCGGGTCGGACGCGATCTTGTAGGCCAGCCCCGAGAAGGGCTCCTCGTCGCTCGGCCTGCGGACGATCTCCTGGGAGTCGTCCTTGACGTCGTGGCCGACGATGCCCTCGACGTCGATGGGCGAGGGGAGGTACTTGATCACCGCGTCGAGCAGGGGCTGCACGCCCTTGTTCTTGAACGCGGTGCCGCACAGCACCGGGTTGACGTTGTCGGCCAGCGTGGCGCGCCGGATGGCGGCCTCGATCTGCTCGGGGGTCGCGTCGTGACCCTCGAGGTAGGCCTCCATGAACTCCTCGTCGTTCTCCGCGAGGGTCTCGAGCAGCTTCTCGCGGTACTCCGCGGCCTGGTCGACCATGCCGGCGGGGATCTCCTCCACGTCGTAGTCGTCGCCGATGCTGGTCTCGCCACGCCAGGTCAGCGCCCGCATCCGGACCAGGTCCACGACGCCCAGGAAGTCCGACTCGGCGCCGATCGGGAGCTGCAGGACCAGGGCCGTGGAGTTCAGGCGCTCGACCATCATGTCCACGCAGCGGAAGAAGTCCGCGCCCGTGCGGTCCAGCTTGTTGACGAAGCACATCCGCGGGACGGAGTACTTGTTCGCCTGCCGCCACACGGTCATGGTCTGGGGCTCCACGCCGGCCACGCCGTCGAAGACGGCCACCGACCCGTCCAGCACGCGCAGCGAGCGCTCCACCTCGGCGGTGAAGTCGACGTGCCCGGGGGTGTCGATGATGTTGATCTGGTGGTCCTTCCACCAGCAGGTGGTCGCGGCGGAGGTGATCGTGATGCCGCGCTCCTGCTCCTGCTCCATCCAGTCCATGACGGCCGCGCCGTCGTGGACCTCACCGATCTTGTAGGAGATGCCGGTGTAGTAAAGGATCCGCTCGGTGGTCGTCGTCTTGCCGGCGTCGATGTGCGCCATGATGCCGATGTTGCGGACGACCTTCAGGTCGGTGGTGATGTCGACAGCCACTGAAAGCTCAGTTCCTCACGTGTCGTGTGTCGGTGGGTGCGGGGCGTCCGGGCCCGCTCGGTGAAGCCGGCGGGCGCCCCGCGACGTCACCAGCGGTAGTGGGCGAAGGCCTTGTTGGACTCGGCCATCTTGTGGGTGTCCTCGCGCTTCTTCACCGCGGCACCGAGGCCGTTGGAAGCGTCGAGGATCTCGTTCATCAGTCGCTCGGCCATCGACTTCTCGCGCCGGTCCGCCGAGTAGCTGACCAGCCAGCGCAGCGCCAGCGTGGTGCTGCGCCCGGGCTTGACCTCGATCGGCACCTGGTAGGTCGCACCGCCGACGCGGCGCGACTTGACCTCGATGGAGGGCTTCACGTTGTCGAGCGCGCGCTTGAGCGTGACGACCGGGTCGGTGCCGGTCTTCTCGCGAGCACCCTCGAGGGCGCTGTAGACGATGCGCTGGGCGACCTGCTTCTTGCCGTCGACCAGGACCTTGCTGACCAGCTGGGAGACGAGCGGGGACCCGTAGACGGGGTCGACGTCAACGGGGCGCTTCGGTGCGGGACCCTTGCGTGGCATCAGCGCTTCTCCTTCTTCGCTCCGTAGCGGCTGCGAGCCTGCTTGCGGTTCTTCACGCCCTGCGTGTCGAGCGAGCCGCGCACGATCTTGTAACGCACACCCGGGAGGTCCTTCACGCGGCCGCCGCGGACGAGCACGATCGAGTGCTCCTGGAGGTTGTGGCCCACGCCCGGGATGTACGCCGTGACCTCGACGCCGCTGGAGAGCCGCACGCGGGCGACCTTCCGGAGGGCGGAGTTCGGCTTCTTCGGGGTGGTGGTGTAGACGCGGGTGCAGACGCCCCGGCGCTGGGGCGAACCCTTGAGCGCCGGCGTCTTGTTCTTGGCCACCTTGTCGTGGCGGCCGTTGCGGACCAACTGCTGAATCGTGGGCACCTGGCGGTTCCCTCTCTGTCCTTCTCTCAGCGCCCGGCGATCTACCAGGAGCGGCATGACGTGCGGTGTCGGGTGAGGTGCGCTGACCGGCGCTGCGAGGAGCGGTCGGCCCACGCGATCGGGCGTGTCCCCTACGCTCGCGATCCTCCTCCGGGGCGAGGCACCGGGTGGGGATCTCGCGCCCGATCCACCCCCGACCTGTCCGGGGGCGGCGTGCGGGCACGCGCAACGGCCTGGTCATCCCAGACACGACCATTCAGCGTACCGGTGGCCCCCGTGGGGGTCAAAACGCGGCTCAGCGGAAGACGTGGTCGCGCCGGCCGAAGGCGCCGAGGGCGTGGTCGGCCCGGAAGTGCTCGTGGTCGGCGCGGACCCGCGCGGCCGCCTCGGTGGCGAAGGCGACGATGTCGCTGACGAAGAGCGCCTCGGGCTCGATCGCCGCGAGGATCTCCGGCTCGACGTCGTGGTCGAGCAGGCCGGACTCGTCGGAGAGCGCATGCGCCTGGGCCAGCGAGCCGCCACAGATGCGCGCGTACTTCTTCCACTCCTTCTCGGAGAGATCGTCGAGGTCGATGTCCTCGCGGTAGGGCGACCGCTCCCGCACCATGTAGCTGCGGCCCTCGTGCTCGATCGCCCCGTAGAACCGGTCGCCGCGCACCAGGTGCACGCCCTGGGCGTGCGCGATCCGCTCGGCCTGTCCGCCCACGACGAACTCGCTCGGCGGCACCAGCCCGGTCAGCGCCGAGCGTCGCGACTGCTTGAGCTCGAGGATCAGGTCGTCGGACCCGTCGGCCCGCGGCCCCTCGATCATCAGGTAGTAGCGCGGCAGCCCCAGCGACGCGGTGCCCTGGCCGAGCCGCTCGCAGACGTCCTTGACCTTCATGCGGTCGGCGCGCTCGGGCACCTCGACCAGGTTCTCGCGCACGAACCGGTCGACGACGTCCTGGAACTCCTTGACCCGCGAGCTCACCGGCACGTGCTCGTCGTCCGCGCGGAAACCGCGCCGGTACTCGTCGTGGTACTTCCGCTTCAGCCACGCGTCCCGGTCCTCCAGACCGGCCTCGATGAGCGTGCGGATCAGCTTGGGAGCGTTGTCCTGGCGCAGCTGCTCCTCAGGCTCGGTGGCCTCGGCGGCGTACCGCCGGGTCGCCGCGACGTACCCCTCGACGAAGGCGCGGGCGATCGCGCGCTGCTTCTTGGGACCGTGACCGCCCTCGGTGCCGGCGGCGACCATGAACCCGGTGGCCCCGCGCTTGAGGTCCCAGGTGAACGGCGCGTAGTAGGCCTCGTCGAAGTCGTTGACCCCGAAGATCGGGACGTCGTCCGCGCTCGGCATGACGCCGAAGTTGCCGGGGTGCACGTCGCCGAGGGTGAGCACCGTCGGCAGCCAGGCGTCCTCCCCCGCGAGGTCGCGGTAGAAGAGCAGGCAGGTGCCCCGGAAGAACTGGTACGGCGAGCCGTGCAGCTTGTCGAACTTCGCGAACGCGTCCTCGCTGGCCCGGGCGATCCGGGTCTCGTGGTCCTCCCGGATGGTCTGCCGGACGTGCTGGCGGCGCTCATAGCCCTCCAGGTGCCGCGGCAGGAAGACCATCTCACCCGCCGCCCGCGCCTCGGCCAGCTTGCGGAACCCGTCCAGTCGCGAGGGGGTCGAGCCCCGGGAGTCCTCGGGGGCGCCCTCGCCACCGTTCCCGGCGCGCAGCGCCTCGACCAGCTCGGCCTTCGCCATCGCCGAGCGGCCGCTGACGTCGCGCTCCTTGGCCAGCCCACGCAGCTCGTCGACCGTGTGCTCCTGCAGCGGCGCCGCCCGACCGGCGCCCGTCGAGTCTCCCTGGCTCATGCCCCCTGTCTACTACCCGCGTTCTCCGCCGCCCACCCTCCCCAGGGGCCCGTCCGAACGGGCGAGACCGTGGGTGCGGGAGGGCGACCGGATGCGTCCCCGCCTCAGGTGAGCCAGGCGGTCAGGGGCTCGATGGCGAAGTAGACGGCGAACAGGGCCGAGACCACCCACAGCAGCGGATGCACGGCGCCCGCCTTGCCCAGGACCAGCTTGATCAGGACGTAGGCGAGGAACCCGGCGCCGATGCCGACCGTGATCGAGTAGGTGAAGGGCATCAGCACGATCGTGAGGAAGGCCGGGATGGCGACCTCGACGTCGTCCCAGGTGATGCGCGCCACCTGTTGCATCATCAGGAAGCCGACCAGCACCAGGGCCGGCACCGCCGCCTCCGAGGGGATCGCGCGCACCAGGGGCGTGAAGAACGTCGCGCCGAGGAACAGCAGCCCGGTCACCACCGACGACAGCCCGGTGCGCGCGCCCTCGCCGACGCCGGAGGCCGACTCGATGTAGGAGGTGTTCGACGAGACGCCGCCGGCGCCGCCCGCGATGGCGGCCAGCGAGTCCACGACCAGGATCCGCTGGGTGGCGGGCGGCGTGCCCCACGCATCGTTGAGCCCCGCCTCGGCGCCGATGGCGGTCATCGTGCCCATGGTGTCGAAGAAGTCGGCAAGCATCAGGGAGAAGACCAGCAGCAGCGCGGCCACGATCCCGATGGACGAGAAGGCGCCGAAGAGCGAGAAGGTGCCCAGCGTCGAGAGGTCCGGCAGGCCGACGACGTCCCCGTCCACCCGCGGGACGGCGAGCGCCCAGCCGCCGGGGTTCTCGGCCGCGGATCCGAGCCCGAGCGCCGCCTCGAGGGCGACGGCCAGCACGGTGGTGACGACGATCGCGATCAGGATCGCCCCGCGCACCCGACGGACCCACAGCCCCACGACGAGGGCGAGCCCGATCGCGAAGACCAGCACGGGCCAGCCGGTCAGCGTGCCGTCGTCGCCCAGCTGGACCGGCACGGTGGTCTGCGCCGCATCGGGGACCCGGGCCACGAAGCCGGCATCGACGAAACCGATCAGCGCGATGAACAGCCCGATGCCCACCGAGATGGCCACCTTGAGCTGGGTGGGCACGGCGTGGAACACCGCCGTGCGGAAGCCGGTCAGCACGAGCACGAGGATCGCCACGCCCTCGAGCACGACCAGCCCCATGGCGTCGGCCCAGGTGGACTGGCTGGCGATCGCGACGGCGACGAAGGCGTTCAGGCCCAGCCCGGTGGCCAGCGCCAGCGGAAAGTTGGCCACGGCGCCCATCAGGATCGTGAGCACGCCGGCCACGAGGGCGGTGCCGGCGGCGATCGCCGGCAGGTTCGACCCGTCGCCGCTCCCGCCCCCCAGAAAGGCGCCCTCGGAGTCGGGCACGAAGCCGAGGATCAGCGGGTTCAGCACGATGATGTAGGCCATCGTCAGGAACGTGACCAGACCGCCGCGCACCTCCCGGCCCACCGTCGAGCCGCGCTCGGAGATGCGGAAGAAGCGGTCGAGCCCGGGGCGGGTGCGAGAGGGGGCGGACGTCGTCGAGGGAGCACTCACGGGGCCGGAGTCTGGCAGAGCGGGAATGCGGCGCGATGACGGGCGTGTGACCGCCGGGCTACCGTGCCGGTGTGGACCTGCGCGATGAGCAGCCGGACCGCCACGAGATCGGCAACCGCACCTACGTCGTGGCCGACGTCGAGCCCCTCGACGTCGATGGCGTGCGCACTGTCGAGGTCGGGACCGCCGTCTTCTTCCTCGCCTTCCTCGCCCTGCTCCCCTTCTACGGTCGCCTCGAGGACGCCGACCGGCTGTGGTGGCTGTGGACCTGCCTCAGCGGCGCCGGCCTCGGCCTGCTCGGGCTCGAGTACTGCCGCCGCCGACGGCGGGAGCGCCGGGCCCGGAACGCCGAGGCCGCCGAGGCTGCCGAGGACGCCGAGGACCCGGGCACATGAGCGGCGCGTCCGACGCCGCCTCGCCGCCGCGCACCCGGTGGGCGCGCCTGGCGGCCGGCTGGGGAGGCACCGCCGGGGGGTACGCCGCGACGTTCGCGCGGCTGGTCGCCGAGGGTGCGGACGTGGACGGCGAGGCCCGGCTGGCCGACGCCCTGCTGCCGCGCGCCGGGCGGGTGCTCGACGTCGGCTCCGGCATGGGCCGCGTCGCAGCCGCCCTCGCCGCGCGGGGCCACGAGGTCGTCGCGGTCGATCCCGACCCCGGGATGGTGGCGCAGGCGCGGGGCACCTATCCCGACCTGAGGGTGCTCGAGGCGGACGTGCTGGAGGTCGATGCCGACCGGCTGGGCGCCGAAGGCCTGCCGACGTCGTTCGACCTCGCCGTGTGTGTGGGCAACACGCTCGCCTACACCGCCGACGGCACCGAGCGCGCCGTGCTGGCGCGGATCGCCGACCTGCTGGCTCCGACGGGCAGGGTGCTGTCGGGACACCACGTCACCGGCCGGCCGGAGGGAGCGCGGGCCTATCCGGTCGAGACCCTGGCCGCCGACGCGGAGGCCGCCGGACTGCTCGTGCAGCACCACTTCGGCAGCTATGAGCTGCATCCCCCCGGCGAGGGGTACGCCGTCGTGGTGCTGGCGCTCAGAACTCCTCGAGCTCCTCGTCGCTGAGCGTGTCCCAGAACGGGTCCGGCGGCGGGGGCGGCAGGTGCTTCTTGGCCAACCGCGCCTCGGAGTGGGCGCCGCAGCCGTGGTCGAGGGAGACGACGCGTCCGTCGTCGTTGGCCTGCGCGTTGGCGCAGACCCCGAACATCTCCGCGAGCGGGCCGGCCATCCGCATCAGGAAGCCGCAGGTGCTGCACGGCGCCGGCGCGGCGGCGACGAGCGCGCCGGCGGGCCCCTGCTCGCCGGCGTACCAGCGCTCGGCCGCCAGGTCGCGCCCCTCGCGGCTCAGGGTGCGCGGGCGGCCGAGATAGAGCTCGGCCGCGACCTCGCGGACCTGCGCCTGGTCGTCGGGGTCGAGGGGATCGTCCCCGAAGGTGTAGGTCGGGACCAGGCGCGGGTCCTCGTCGTCGACGGGCAGGACGTCGCCCGCGGAGAGGTCGCCGGGCTGGATCCGGTCCTTGTACGGCACCCACGGCGGCGCGACGATCGCCTCGTCGCCGGGGACGAGGACCACCTCGTCGACCGTGACACCGCGCTGCCGGTAGGCCCGGGTCACCGTCACGGCCCACCGCCAGCCGCGGTATCCCGGGCGTGGACAGGCGAAGTGGTGGGTCACCACCCGCTCACCCTCGACCTGGTGGGCGAGGTGCTCCCCCACGTCGGCCTCCGGGACGCTCTGGAACAGTGCGGCGCGGGCCTCCTCGACGGCCTTGACGGTCGCCGGGTCGGGACGGGTACGCAGGGCGGCGCTCACGGTCACCATCATCGCCCACCGGGCCCGGCGCCGTCCCGGTGGGTCGCGCCCGCCTCAGTCGAGTCCGAGCCGCCGCGCGGTCTCCTCGCGCATGTCGACCTTGCGGACCTTTCCGGTCACGGTCATCGGGAACTCGCCGACGACCAGCACGTAGCGCGGGATCTTGAAGTGCGAGAGCCGGCCCGCGCTGAACTCGCGCACGGCCTCGGCGTCGAGCCGGTCGGCGCCCTCGCGCAGCGTGACCCAGGCGCACAGCTCCTCGCCGAACCGCTCGTCGGGGACGCCGACCACCTGCACGTCCTCGATGTCCGGATGGGTGTGCAGGAAGTCCTCGACCTCGCGCGGGTAGACGTTCTCGCCCCCGCGGATCACCATGTCCTTGATGCGGCCGACGATCTCGCAGTAGCCGTCCTCCCGCATGACGGCGAGGTCCCCCGTGTGCATCCAGCCGTCCGAGTCCACCGCCTCCGCCGTCTTGTCCGGCTCCTCCCAGTAGCCGAGCATCACCGAGTAGCCCCGGGTGCAGAACTCGCCGGTCTCGCCGCGCGGGACGGGAGCGCCGGACTCGGGGTCGACCACCTTGATCTCGACGTGCGGGTGCACGCGGCCGATGGTGGCGGTGCGCCGGTCGAGGTCATCGTCGGAGCGGGTCTGGCAGGACACGGGGCTGGTCTCGGTCATCCCGTAGGCGATGGACACCTCGGCCATGCCCATGTCGTCGACGCAGCGCTTCATCACCTCGACCGGGCACACCGAGCCGGCCATGATCCCGGTGCGCAGCGAGGACAGGTCGTAGGACGCGAAGTCCGGGTGGTGCTGCATCGCGATGAACATCGTGGGGACGCCGTAGACCCCGGTGCAGCGTTCGTCGGCGATGGTGCGCAGGGTGGTCTCGGGGTCGAAGGCCGGCCCGGGGATCACCATCGTCGTGCCGTGCGTACTGCACCCGAGGTTGCCCATCACCATCCCGAAACAGTGGTAGAACGGCACCGGGATGCACAGCCGGTCCTCGGGGCCGAGGTGGATCAGCTCGGTGGTCAGGTAGCCGTTGTTCAGGATGTTGCGGTGGCTCAGCGTCGCGCCCTTCGGGCGCCCGGTGGTGCCGGAGGTGAACTGGATGTTGATGGCATCGTCGGGCATCAGGGTCGCCTCGCGCTCCGCCACGGCCTCCGGGCCGACGCCGTCCCCGGCGGCAAGCAGGTCGTCCCAGTCGCCGGTGCCGAGGAAGACGGTGCGCTCGAGGTCCGGGCAGTCTCCCGCCACCTCGCCGATCATCGCGCGGTAGTCGCTGGTCTTGAACGCCTCGGCCGCGACCAGCACGCGCAGGCCGCTGTGCTGGATCGCATAGGCCAGCTCGTGGGTCCGGTAGGCGGGGTTGACGTTGACCAGCACGGCACCGACGCGTGCCGTGGCGAACTGCACCAGCGTCCACTCGGCGCAGTTGGGCGCCCAGATACCGACCGTGTCCCCCGCCGCGACCCCGAGGCCGAGCAGTCCCCGAGCCACCCGGTCGACGTCGGTGTCGAGCTGCGCCCAGGTCCAGCGGCGAGCCGTCGCCACCTCGACCAGCGCCTCGCCGTCGGGATGTGCCGAGACCGTGCGGGCAAGGCTCCGGCCGATGGTCTCCTCGAGCAACGGCGGCTCGAGCTCTCCGGTGGCTGTCGACTCCATGACCCGAGGCTAGGCGCGCCGCGCGGGGCAGGCCAACCCTCCCCGTGGGAAGGACCCGTCGCCCGGCCCGCACGGCACCCGCACCGCGACACACGCCGCGCCCACGGCCGGTCGCCGTCGTGGCCAACGGGCAGGATGGACCCATGAGGTCGCACTCGGGACGCGCCCAGCGGGGGCCCCGTGCGCCGGAGACCGACGCCCGGCCGGCCCGGCGGCAGACCGGCCGCCGCGTCGGCCACGCCGCGGGCCGGGGAGCGGCCGCTACGGCCCGGGCCACGAGCCGCGCGAGCCGGTACACCGTGCGCGCGGCCCGCCGCGCGTCGCACGCCGAGGGGGCCGGCGAGTCCGGCCTGTCCCGGCTGCTGGAGATGCACGCCTTCGGCGCGGCCGGCGACGCGGCGGTGGCCATCTCGCTGGCCGGCACGCTGTTCTTCCAGGTGCCCACGGGCGAGGCGCGCGGCCAGGTCGGGCTCTTCCTGCTCCTGACGATGCTGCCGTTCGCGATCGTCGCGCCGCTGATCGGCCCGTTCCTCGACCGGTTCAGCCATGGCCGCCGCTGGGCGATCGGGGCGACGATGGCCGCGCGGGCGTTCCTGTGCTGGGTGCTCGCGGGCGCGGTGGTCACGCAGTCGCGCTGGCTGTTTGCCGCCGCGCTCGGGGTGCTGGTGGCCTCCAAGGCCTACGGCGTGACCAAGGCCGCGGCCGTGCCGCGCCTGCTGCCCTCCTCCCTCACGCTCGTGCAGGCCAACGGCCGCACGTCGCTCGCCGGCGTGATCGGGGCGCTGGCCTCCGCGCCGGTCGCGGGCCTGGCGGCCACGGTGGGGGCCGAGTGGTCCCTGCGCTATGCGTTCGTGCTCTTCGCGGTCGCCACCGTGCTGGCCGTCATGCTGCCCGGTCGCGTGGACTCCACGCAGGGCGAGGAGCCCGCCGCCCTGATGCCAGCAGCGCGGGACCGGCCCGGTCCCGACGCCGCGCACCGCCGGGCCCCGCGCGACGACGACGGTCTGGCGGCGCGCATGCTCGGCCGCGGCACCGGCATCCCGGGGACGGTCGCGTTCGCCCTGCGGGCGAACTGCGGGCCGCGCTTCCTCTCGGGCTTCCTGATCATGTTCATGGCGTTCGTGCTGCGCGACCAGCCGCTCGGCGGCTGGAGCCCCGAGCTGCTGCTCGGGGTCGTGGCCGGTGCGGCGCTCGTGGGGAACACGCTCGGCGTCGCCCTCGCCACCCTGCTGCGCTCGGTGAACCCGCTGCTCACCGTGGTCGTGGTCCTCCTCGCCGACGTCGTCATGGCGTTGCTCGCCGCGCTGTTCTACGGCCTGCCGACCGTCGTCCTGCTCGCCGTGACCGCGGGGGTGTCGCAGTCGCTCGCCAAGCTGTCGCTCGACTCGACCATCCAGCGCGACGTGCCCGACCGGGTCCGCACGAGCGCGTTCGCCCGCTCCGACGCCCTCCTCCAGCTCGCGTGGGTGCTCGGCGGGTTCGTCGGCATCGCGATGCCCCTGATCCCCCAGCTGGGCCTCGGGGTCGGCTGCGTGGTGCTGGCGGGGTGGCTGGCGCTCGTGGTCGCGAGCCACCCGACGTCGGCGCGACCCGCGCCGCGCCGTCCCCTCGTATGACCCGTGCGACCCTCTCGCGAGGGGCCGGCTCTCAGTTGCGGTCGAGCTCGTCGGCCAGCGCCCGCAGGAGCTTCGCGGTCGGCTGGGCCGCCTCCTTGTCGGGGTGCCGCCCGTGCTGGTAGCCCTCGTCGATCCGGTCCAGCAGGCGGATCAGGTCCTCGACGATCGTGGCCATCTCCTCGGGCTTCTTGCGCTGGGCGCGCGTGCGGTTGCGCGCCACCGAGGTCGGCGCCTCGAGCACGCGCACCTGCAGCGCCTGGTCGCCGCGCCGCCCCTGGGCCACGCCGAACTCGACCCGGGTGCCCGCCTTCAGGTCGCCCGCGCCCGCGGGCAGCGCGTCGGCGTGCACGTAGACGTCGGGCCCGTTCTCCTGGGACAGGAACCCGAACCCCTTCGTGGCGTCGAACCACTTCACCTTGCCCGTCGGCACGCGGCGGCCTCCTCACAGCACGACGCCCCCGGGCCGGGGAGGCGGCTGCGGCACGCTGCCGCGCGCCCCAGCCTAGGCGGAGCCCGATGGCCGGACCACACCCATATCTCCGGCCGCCAGCGCCCCGTCACCGCCAGCGCCCCGTCATCTCCGGCGCCCGTGACCGCCAGCGCCCCGTCATCTCCAGCGTTCGGGGTCGGCGAGCCGCATGTTCATCGCGCCGCTGCGGAAGCCGCCCTCCTTCAGCGCGGCCCGCCCGAAGCCCGCGGCGCGGACGGCGTCCAGGACGGCGCCGCGGCCGGCCGCCCCGGCCGCCAGCCCGTCGACCAGGAGGGCGGCGTCCACCTCGATCGACGCGGCCTCCCCCAGGTCGCGGACCCGCAGGTCACGGGTGACCAGACCGGCCGCCGTCAGCGCCTCGCGGACGGCGACCTCCGCCCGCTCGACGCGGGCCAGGCGGTGCGGCGTGATGCGGACGCCGAAGGCCACCCGGGAGGACAGACACGCGGCGGCGGGCTTGTCCCAGGTCGGCAGGCCCCACCGCCGCGACGCCTCGCGCACCTGGGCCTTGCTCAGGCCCGCGTCGGCCAGCGGGGTGACGGCGCCGCGCTCGGCGGCGGCCCCGATCCCGGGCCGGAACCCGGCCACGACGTCGTCGGCGTTGGTGCCGGTGGCGACGTGGGCCAGGCCGTGCTCGGCGGCCAACGGGACGAGCGTCTCCAGCAGCTCGGTCTTGCAGAAGCGGCACCGATCGCCGTCGTTGGCGCGGTACCCCTCCCGTCGCATCTCGTGCGTCTCGGGGTCGAGCACCCGGACGCCGAGGTCGCGGGCGAGCCTCTCGGCCGGTCCGATCTCCGCGACCGGCAGGGCGGCCGACCGCCCGGTCGCGGCGACGACCCGGCCGGGGCCGAGCGCGCGGACCGCCGCTGCCAGGACCAGGGCGCTGTCGGCCCCGCCGGAGAAGGCGACGAGCACCGACCCCCGGCTCCGCAGGTCGGCCTCCAGCGCGTCGAGGCGGCCCGCGAGCAGGTGCTCCTCGAGCCATGCCGGGAAGGCGGTCAGGTCCTCGAGCACGACGTCGGTGCCCGCCGCCTCGAGCTCCGCCCGGGTGCAGCCGCCCGTGAGCACGCTGACGCTGATCGCGCCGGCCGCGTGTGCCCCCTCCACGTCGTGCACGTGGTCGCCGACGTAGACCGCCGCGCCCTCCCGGACCAGCGCGTGGGCCTTGCCCGCGCCCCACGCCCAGCCCTCGACATGGTCGACGTCGAGACCCAGGTGGTCGACGTGCCGCTGCGCGTTCGGCGCGTGCTTGCCGGTGACCAGAACGGTCCGGCCGCGATGTCGGCGCACGGCGGCCAGGGCCTCATGCGCGCCGGCCAGGACGGGGATCAGCTCGATCGCCAGCTCGGCGTACAGCTCGCGGAACCGGTCTCCCGCCGCAGGGACGTCGGCCGCGGGCAGGTGCCCCTCGAGCAGCCGCTCCAGGGGAGGGCCGAGACGCGTCGAGAGGTCGGTGGAGGGCAGGGACACCCCCATCTCCGCCGCGAGCGCGTCCAGCGTCGCCACGAACCCGGGCACGGTGTCCACCAGCGTGAGGTCCAGGTCGAAGCCGACCACGGGAGCCCGGGTCAGGTCGGGCCCGGAGGCTGCGGTGGGGTCAGACACGCGACCAGCCTAGGGCGGCGCCCGCCGCCCTCGTGACACGGTTGCGGCCCGCCTGCGATCATGAGATCGGGCGACCCGTCGGGTGTCCCGAGAGCCAGACGCGTTGGGGAGGGTGCTCGTGCCGACATGCGTGCGCCCGCTCGCCGTCCTCCTCGCGCTGGGGCTGGCGCTGGTCCTGCCGGGGCCCGCCGGGGCCGCGGCCGGACCCGGCGAGGACCGCGGGCTCTACCTGGTCACGCTCGACGGCCGCGGCACGGCCGGGCGCCCCGCGCTCCGCGACGCCTCGGCCGACCGCCGCGCCGCGGCCCGCGCGCGGATGACCACCCGGCAGGACGTGACCCTGGCCGCCGTGGACGCGCCGGAGCCCGTCTACCGCTGGACGAGTGCGCTGAACGGGTACGCCGTCCGGCTGGACGGCGCGCAGGCCTTCGCGCTGGCGCGGACGCCGTCCGTCGCCCGCGTGGAGCGCAACGCCGTGCGGCCGCTGGCGGGTGCGGCCGGCGGTGCCGGTCTCCCCGGTCCTCCCGTCCCGGGCAGCCGGGGCGGTGACGGCGTGGTCGTGGGCCTCGTGGACACCGGTCTCTTCCCCGGGAGCCCCCTCTTCGCGCCCCTGGCGACCCACCGGCGTCTCCCCGGGTTCCGGGGAGCGTGTGTCGAGGGCCCGGGCTGGCCCGCCTCGACCTGCTCCGCGAAGATCGTCGGCGCCCGCTGGTTCGTCGACGGCTTCGGCCGCGACCGCCTGCGCGCCACCGCGAGGCTCTCGGCGCGCGACGACCTCGGTCACGGCACCCAGGTCGCGTCCGTGGTCGGCGGGGACGCCGACGTCAGCATCCGGGTCCGCGGGCGCAACACCGGCCGCTACCGGGGGGTCGCGCCCCGCTCGCGGTTGGCCGTCTACAAGGCATGCTGGGCGGCTCCCGACCCCGCCGACGACGGGTGCGCGACCGCCGACCTCGTCACGGCCGTCGACCGCGCCGTGGCGGACCGGGTCGACGTGCTCACCCTCCCCACCGGCGGCACCGGCCCCACGGGCGCGGTGGAGGAGGCGATGCTCGGCGCGGCCGAGGCCGACGTGGCCGTCGTCGCCGCGGCCGGCGACGGCGGCGCCGGCACGCCGCCCGCCAACGCCACTCCGTGGACCACGACCGTGGGGTCCTCGCTCGGCCCGCTGCGGGCGGGCCGTGTCGAGCTCGACGGCGGGCCGACGCTGGCGGGAGCCATGCTGACCCGCCGGTCCGTGGGCCCGGCGCGGCTGGTGCGCGCGGCCGACGTCGCGGCGGAGGGCAGCCCGTCCGGGGCCGCCGCCCTGTGCCGTCCGGGGTCGTTGGACGCCACCCGCACCGCGGGTGCCCTGGTGGTCTGTCGGCGGGGGACGATCGGCCGCGTCGAGAAGTCGGCGGCGGTCGCCCGCGCCGACGGTGTCGGCATGGTGCTCACGCAGTCGGAGGACGGGTCGTTGACGACCGACTTCCACCGCGTCCCGACCGTGCACCTCGGCCGCCGGCCCAGCGCCGAGCTGGACCGCTGGCTCCGCGGCCACGACGCCGCGCGCGCCTCGCTGCGGCCCTCGCCGGCGGACCGGGACCGTCGCCGGCTGGCCGCGACCTCGCCCAGCGGGGACGCCTCGGCCGGGTCGGTGAAGCCGGACCTCGTCGCCCCCGGCACCGGGGTGCTGGGTGCCGTGCCGCCGGGGCCGCGCGACCGCCGCTGGGAGTTCTTCTCCGGCTCGTCCGCCGCAACCGCCACCACGGCCGGCGTCGTCGCCGCCCTGCGCTCGGAGCACCCCCGCTGGTCCGCGGCGCGCGTGCGGTCGGCGGTGGGCACGTCGGCCTCACCCCTGCGCGGCGAGCCGGTGGTGCGGCAGGGCAGCGGGCAGCTGCGGCCCGAAGCGGCCCGACGGCCGGGGCTCGTGCTCGACGTGCCCGCGGGTGCCTGGCGCGGTGCTGGAGGGGCCTCCCGCACCAACACGGCCTCCATCACCATGCCGGGCCCGGGACGGCGGACCCGGACGCTGACCCGGGTCGGCGGCCGCGCCCTCTACTTCTCCTCCCGTGTCACCGGTTTCGAAGGGGCAGCGGTCAGCGTCCGGCCCGCCGCGATCCGGCTCTCGCCCGGCGAGTCCGCCGACTTCACCGTCACCGCGTGGGGATCGGCCCGCGGCGACGCCGGGTACGTCGTGTGGCGAGGCGCCGACGGCACCGCGGTGCGCATACCGGTCGCCGTCCGGCCCTGACCGCCGAGGCGGCGGGCGTACCCGGGTGCTCGACCCGGGAGCTCGACGACAACGCCTGCTCCAGGGCCGCATCCTCGCCCGGGTCCGCGTCCGCCCCGGCCTCAGGCGGCGGGACGAATCCGGTCCAGGTACGCCGCCACCCGGCCCGCGTCCCAGCCCCGGGACTCGCGCAGCCCGGTCGCCATCGTGTCCAGGTACGCCCGCGACGGCGCGACATGCTCGACGTCGTCGGTGCCGTGCGGCGCCGTGAAGGTCAGCAGGGGCATCCGGTCGATCTCGCCCACGGCCACCAGCGTCTCGTAGTGACCCGGCCCGACCCGGTGTCGGCCGCCCTCGAGGTCGTCGAGGACCAGCAGCTCGAGCGGGTCGTCCGCGGCGGGCACGCGGTACATCTCCTGCGCTGCGATGTCGGCGAACTGCCCGGCCGTGACCAGGTAGCCCCGCGCGGCCGTCGCACCCGGCGTCCCGTGGTCGTAGAACGCCGTGCCGCCGCCCCACTGCGGCGAGTCGCCGGCGAAGTACGTCGTGCCCGGCAGGTCGACGGCGACGCTCCGCGCCGGCGGCGCCCCGTCGCGGGCACCGGGGTTGGGCCGCGATCCCCCGGGCGGGCGGCCGCCCTCGAGGTAGCAGGCGAGCCGGGCGGCCGACATGTTCGAGCCGTAGCTCACGTACCAGACCAGCGACATCGCCCCCAGCCTAGCGACGGCGGCCGGCCCCGCGCGATCAGGCGTCCCGACGCACCGCGAGCCGCTGGTCGCCGACCCTGACCACGTCGCCCGTGACCAGCCTGGTCGGCCGGAAGGGTTCGAGTCCCAGGGCGTCCCCCCGCCGGAGCAGGACCGATCCGTTGGTCGAGCCCCGGTCGAGGAGGAGCAGCACTCCGTCGGGCCGCGGGTGGAACCGGAGGTGCGTCTTGGAGAGTGCCGGGTCGGCCAGCGCCACCAGGTGTCGCACCTCCTCGCCCGGGCGGCCCTCCGGCCGTCGGCCCACCAGCGCGGGGCCCTCGATGCGGAGCTCCTCGCCGTCGTCGAAGCGCACGCGCCAGGCCCGGACCTCCGGCCCCGGCGCGAGGCGCGCGGCGGTGAGGTTCACCAGCACCGCAGGCCGCTCCGCGTCGTCGCTCTCCGGCGGGGTCGCCACCCGCTCGTCGACCAGGACGGCGCCGGTCCACCGGTCGTGCCAGCCGCGGCGCCGCCGACCGGGGTCGGTGACCGCCGACCACGCGAGCGCGGCGGCCCCGAGGCCCGCGGTGGGCAGCAGGGCGAGCGCCGCGACCGCGGCGCGCGCCAGCGCCGGTCCGAGGCCGATCGGGCCGGCGGTGGCCGGGTGTACGAGCCGCAGCCCGCGGGCGGCGCCACCCGGCGAGACCCCGCGCAGGCCCAGCGGCACGGCCAGGGCGACCTCCACCACCGCGGTCAGCACCAGGACCCCGAGCAGAACGCCCGCGGGGGTGGCGGGGGTGGGCGCGCCCGCGACCCACCACCCCAGGACCACGGCACCCCAGCCGAGCAGCCGGTCCAGCGCGAAGGCCTCGAGGCGACGCGCGAGGCCCGCGGCCGGCAGTCCGGCGCGGCCGGGCGGGCGCGTCCTCACGGCGCGGCGACCTCCAAGCTGACGCCGTCGCCGAGGTCGAGCACCGTCCCGGGAGCCAGCGCCACCGGCACGAAGGGCTGGAGGTCCTCCGGCGGCAGGCCCGGCTGGATCACGATCGTGCCGTTGGTCGAGCCCAGGTCCGTCGCGACCGCCGCTCCCTGGTCCGCGGCCCGGCCGGGCCGCACCTGCAGGTGCGTGGAGCTGATCTCGTGCTGCGGGCTCGGGACCCGCACCAACCGCGGTTCACCGGGGCGCTGCCCGGGCTCCCGTCCCGCGTCGGCCGGCGCCCGTGCCCGGGGGTCCCGGCCGAGGAGCACGACGCGGTCCACGTCGACCGCCTCGCCGGTGGAGAGGATCAGCCGCGCGACCAGGTCGCCGCCGGCGCGGGTCCCCCCGTCGTGGTCGGTCTCCCGCGCCGCCGGGGGTGCCGGGGCGGGTTCCAGCGGATCCGGGGTCTTCCGCTCCGGCTCCGTGAGCGGTGGCGCGGCGCCGGTGGGCAGCCCGGGGTGTGCCACCCAGGCCACGCGCACGAGCGCCGTGCCCAGGACGCAGCCCGGGGCCGCCTCCTCATCCCGATCGGCAGCGTCGACCGCGGCGCCGCCCAGCACGACCCGGGTGGCGCGGACGCCGACCAGGCGCCGCTCCGCCCAGGTGGCCGCGGAGCGGCCGTCGAAGAGCACCGGCCCGTCGTCGGTCTCACAGGCGATGGACGCGTCCCCGCGCGCCAGCACCCGGACTCCCGCCCCCTCGACCGAGAGCAGCACGAAACCCGCCAGCACGCGCAGCCCGTCGGCGAGCAGGGCGTCGAGCAGGGCGTCGAAGTCGATGCCGTCGTCCACGGCCGCCCACAGGCGCCCGACCCGGTCCCGCTCGCCCGGCGGCAGGAGGACGGCGGCGTCGCGGCTGAGCACCGCATACCACTCACCCGGTCCGTAGGACCAGGCCCGCGGCTCGGCCGCTCCGCCCCCGGCGTGCCCCCCGTCCTGCAGCGTGGTCACGGCTACGCCCCCTGCTTCTCCTCAGGTGCCCCGGCCCGGCGCCCGGGCCCCGTGTCACCCGGCGCCGCCCGGCGCCGCCGGGGAACATCCCACCACATCCACGACGACCGCGGTGGCGTTGTCCTCACCCCCGGCCACGAGGGCGGCGGAGACGACCCGGTTGGCCGCGTCGTGGGGGTCGTCGCTGCTGGCGAGGATCTCCTGCAGCGCCCGGTCGTCGACCATGTCGGTGACCCCGTCGGTGCACAGCAGAAGCCGGTCCAGCGACGGCATCGGGACCAGGAAGTAGTCGGCCTCCTGCTCGTCGGGGCCGCCGAGCGCGCGGGTGACCACGTGGCTCTCGGGGTGCGCGGCGGCGGCCTCGGGCGCGACCCGCCCCGCGTCCACCAGGTCCTGCACCAGCGAGTGGTCCCGGGTGACCTGCTCCAGCCTCCCGCCGTGCAACCGATAGGCCCGCGAGTCGCCCAGGTTGGCCACCAGCCACTGCGGCGCTCCGTCGACGCTGACCATCAGGGCGACCACGGCGGTGGTCCCGGCGTACCCCCGCTGGCCCCGCTCACCGTGCTCCAGGCTCCACTCGACGATGGCCGCCTGGCACGCACGCAGGGTGTGCCGCAGCACCCGCCGCCCACTCTCGGAGTCGTGCCCGGAGTCGTGCCCGGCCACCCGAAGGGTGGCCGCCAGGGCTGCGAAGTGCTCGACGACGATGCGGCTCGCGTCCTCGCCCCCGTGGTGGCCCCCCATGCCGTCGGCGACGACGAAGACCGGGGGCGCGGTGAGCCTGGCGTCCTCGTTGACCTCCCGGACCCGCCCGACGTCGGTCGCGGATCCGTGGCGGACCTCGACGTCGACCATGGGCCCTCCTCGCACGGCACAGTAGCGTTGCGGGGATGTCCCGCGCCGCACGACCACGCAGCCTCGCCGACCAGCTGCGCCTCTGGTCGGACGACGAGCTCTCGCGGCTGCTGCGCGACCGGCCGGACCTCGCGACGCCCGCCCCGCAGGACTCGGCTCACCTGGCCTCGCGCGCGGCCACCCGATCGTCGGTCGCCCGGGCGCTGGACCGCCTCACGATGCTCGAGCTGCACGTGGCCGATGCGCTCCTGGTCCTCGGCCACGCCTCGCGGCGCCAGCTGGCCGCCGTGGTGCACGCCGACTCCGACGGGGTGTCGGCGGCGGCGGACCGACTGCTGGCGCTCGCGCTCGCCTGGCAGTCGCCCGACGGCTTGCGCGCCCTCAGCGCCGTGAGCGACGCGTTGGGCACCCGGGGGCCCGGCGCGACCGGAACCCAGGCCTGCACCTCCCCCGAGGCGGCCGGGCCCGACGCGCTCGCCGCGCTGGGCGACCGGATCGCCGCGGCCACGCCCGCCGCCGTGGCCCTGCTCGAGCACGTCGACGACCACGGCGGCACCGGCACGAGCGGCTCGGCCCGCCGCCCCCCCTCGCCCGAGGAGGCCCGGTCGCCGGTGGAGGAGGTGCTCGCGCGCGAGCTCCTGCGCCCCCGCGACGACGGTCTGCTCGTGCTGCCGGGCGAGGTGGCGCTGGCGCTGCGTGGCGGCCGGACCACGCGCGAGCCCGTGGACGGCGTCCCCGAGATCGCGACCGCCCAGCGGGACCCCGGCCTCGTGGACCGCGCGGCCGCGGGGACCGCCTTCGAGGCGGCCCGCCGCGTCGAGCTGCTCCTGGACGAGTGGGGCACGTCACCGCCGGCGACGCTGCGCGGAGGCGGGCTCGCGGTGCGCGACCTGCGGGCCGCCGCGGCCCTGCTGCACGTCGACGACGCCACCGCGGCGCTCCTCGTCGAGGTGGCCGCGGCCGCGGGGTTGGTGAGCGCGGCCGCCGACGCCCGGGGCGACCCCGCGTGGACTCCGACGGACCGGTTCGACGCGTGGAGCGCCCAGCCGGCGGCGCGGCGCTGGTCGGACCTGGCCGGTGCGTGGCTCTCCATGTCGCGGATGCCGGCGCTGGTCGGCGCGAAGGACCGCACGGGCCGCAGCTGGAACGCCCTGGCACCCGAGCTGACCAGCAGCATCCAGGCGGAGTCCCGCCGCGCGGCGCTGCTGCAGCTCGCCGGCCTGCCGCGCGGCGCGGTGCTCGCCGCCGGCACCGGGCTGCCGTCGCTCGTGGCGCGGGTGCGCCGGCTGCGTCCCCGCCGGCCGACGGCGCGCGACGCCATGCTCACCGCCGCGATCGCGGAGGCGACGGCCCTCGGGGTCGTGGCGCTCGACGGGCTGGCCACGCACGGGCGCCCGCTGCTCGACGAGAGCGACGAGGCCGGCGCCGCCGAGTCCGCACTCGAGCCCCTGCTCCCCGAGCCGGTCGACCACGTCCTGCTGCAGGCCGACCTGACGGCGGTGGCGCCCGGGCCACTGGAGGCCGCCCTGGCGCGTCGGCTCCAGCTCGTCGCAGATGTCGAGTCCCGCGGCGGCGCGACCACCTATCGCTTCCGCCCCGGCTCGGTGCGGCGTGCCCTCGACGCGGGCTGGACGGCCGCCGAGCTGCACACCTTCCTCGGCGAGGTCTCGGCCACGCCGGTGCCGCAGCCGTTGCGCTATCTGGTCGACGACGCCGCGCGCACCTTCGGCACGGTGCGCGTGGGCCACGCCTCGGCCTTCCTGCGCGCCGACGACGAGGCTGCGCTCACCACCCTCCTGCACGACCGCCGCGCAGCCGCGCTCGGGCTGCGTCGCATCGCCCCCACCGTGCTGATCACGCACACGCCTGCCGACCTGCTGCTGCCACGGCTGCGGGAGCTGGGCGTGGCGCCGGTGGTCGAGGGCGAGGACGGCACCGTTCGTGTCGCGCGGCCCGACCGGCGGCGCGCGCGCACTCCCCGGGACCGGCGCCCGGACGCCGCGGCCAGCGCGCGGGCCGAGGCCCAGCTCGCCGCCGTGGTCACCGCGGTGCGCGCGGGTGACCGCGCCGCGTCGGCGCGGCCGGGGCGGACCGGGGCGACCGCGACGCCCTCGGCCGCGATGGCGGTCCTGCGGGAGGCGGTCGAGGCGGACACGCCCGTGTGGATCGGCTACGTCGACGGCCACGGCACCACGACCGAGCGGGTGGTACGCCCGCGGCGCGTGGAGGGCGGCACCCTGACGGCCTACGACGAACGCTCGGGGGACGAGCGCGACTTCGCCGTGCACCGGATCACGGACGTGCGGGCGGTGCCCGGGCGTCCTCGGTCCGGTTCGTAGACTGGCCGGATGCCCACCTCCACCCGCTCGCGGTCGACCGGATGACCGGCGGACCTCTGATCGTCCAGTCGGACAAGACCCTGCTGCTGGAGGTCGACCACGAGCAGGCGCAGGAGTGCCGCAAGGCGATCGCGCCGTTCGCCGAGCTCGAGCGGAGCCCCGAGCACATCCACACCTACCGACTCACGCCCCTGGGGTTGTGGAACGCGCGCGCCGCGGGCCACGACGCCGAGCAGGTCGTGGACACGCTGCTTGCCCACAGCCGGTACGCCGTCCCGCACGCGCTGCTCGTCGACGTCGCCGAGACCATGGCGCGCTACGGCCGGCTGCGGCTGGAGAAGCACCCGACGCACGGGCTGGTGCTGAGCACCACCGACCGGCCGGTGCTCGAGGAGGTGCTGCGCGCCAAGCGGATCCAGGGCATGCTCGGCGCGCGGATCGACCCCGCGCCCGACAGCGAGGGCTCGGTGGTGGTGCACGCCTCGGAGCGCGGCAACCTCAAGCAGGCGCTGCTCAAGCTGGGGTGGCCCGCCGAGGACTTCGCCGGCTACGTCGACGGCGAGGCGCACTCCATCGACCTCGACGAGACGGAGTGGTCGCTGCGGGACTACCAGCGCGACGCGGCCGACTCCTTCTGGCACGGCGGCTCCGGGGTCGTCGTCCTGCCCTGCGGGGCGGGCAAGACCCTCGTCGGCGCGGCGGCGATGGCGCACGCCGGAGCGACCACGCTGATCCTGGTGACCAACACCGTGGCGGCCCGCCAGTGGAAGGACGAGCTGGTGCGCCGCACCTCGCTGACGCCCGAGGAGATCGGCGAGTACTCCGGGTCGGTCAAGGAGGTCCGTCCGGTCACCATCGCGACCTACCAGGTGCTGACCACCCGCAGGAAGGGCGCCTACCCCCACCTCGAGCTGCTGGACGCCCGCGACTGGGGGCTGATCATCTACGACGAGGTGCACCTGCTGCCGGCGCCGATCTTCCGGATGACCGCGGACCTGCAGGCGCGGCGGCGGATCGGCCTGACGGCGACGCTGGTGCGCGAGGACGGCCGCGAGGGCGACGTCTTCTCCCTGATCGGCCCGAAGCGCTACGACGCGCCCTGGAAGGACATCGAGTCGCAGGGCTGGATCGCCCCCGCCGACTGCGTCGAGGTGCGGGTCACGCTGCCCGAGGGCGAGCGGATCGCCTACGCGACCGCCGAGCCCGACGAGCGCTACCGCCTGGCGGCCTGCACGGCGCAGAAGACGCGCGTGGTCACCGACCTGGTCGCGCGGCACGAGGGGCAGCCGACCCTGGTGATCGGGCAGTACCTCGAGCAGCTCGCCGAGATCGGCGAGCGCCTCGACGCCCCCGTGATCACGGGCGAGACGACGGTCCGGGAGCGGCAACGGCTCTTCGGGGCCTTCCGCACCGGCGCGCTCTCCCTGCTGGTGGTGAGCAAGGTGGCGAACTTCTCCATCGACCTGCCCGGCGCCGAGGTCGCGATCCAGGTCTCCGGGGCCTTCGGCTCGCGGCAGGAAGAGGCGCAACGGCTCGGCCGGCTGCTCCGCCCGAAGGGCGACGGGCGCACCGCGCGTTTCTACACCGTGGTCTCGCGGGACACCGTCGATGCGGACTTCGCGCAGAACCGCCAGCGCTTCCTCTCCGAGCAGGGCTACGCCTACCGGATCGTGGACGCCGACGAGCTGCCGGCCTGAGTCCGCGGACGCCGGACTCGCCTGACCAGCCGTCCGGCACCCTGGGGGAATGGCGGCACTGCGCGTGGTTCCCGATCTTCCGACCCCGCGGGTGCGGGACCGGCTCGGGGCGGCGATCTTCGCCCGCGTCGCCGGCGAGGAGGGTCCCCGCAACCGCGAACGGATCCACGGGAACGTCGGCCCGCGCTGGTTCGCGGCCGACTCGGCGATCGCGCGGGTGCACGGCGACGCCTCGATGTTCGTCGGCGGCATCCGCGCCCTGATGCTGCAGACGCTGCACCCGAAGGCGATGCAGGCCGTGGCCGACCACTCGGGCTACCGCGGCGACATGTTCGGCCGGCTGGCGCGGACGAGCACCTACCTGGCCGTGACGACCTTCGGCACGATCGAGGACGCGGAGCGGGCGATCGCCCAGGTGCGCGCCATCCATCAGCGGGTCACCGGCACGATGCCGGACGGGACGCCGTACGCCGCCGCCGATCCGCACCTGCTCGCCTGGATCCACGTCGCTCAGGTGGACAGCTTCCTGCGCGCGCACCAGGCGTTCGGGCTGGCCCCGCTGGACCGGGCCGGCCGCGACGCCTACGTGCGCGAGGCCGGCGAGGTGGCGCGCCGGCTGGGTGTCCTCGACCCGCCGGCCACCGAGGCGGAGCTGGCCGACGCGCTGGCCGCCTACCGCGCGGAGCTCACCGGCACCGGGACGGCGCGCGACGCGATCCGCTTCCTCGCCTGGCGCCCCCCGCTGCCGCTGCCGGCGCGGGTGCCCTATCTCGGCCTGTGGCTGTCGGCCGTCGCGCTGATGCCGGACTGGACGCGACGAGAGCTGGGACTTCCCCATCTGCCTCTCGTCGACCGCGCCGTCGGGAGGAGTCTCGGCACGGCGCTGACCCGCGCGATCCGCTGGGCGCTCGGGACCGGTCGGGCGGACGCGCGGAAGATGCGGTCGCGGGCGGACGCGGCCTAGCGCCCCCGCGCGTCACGACCGCGGCGGCGCCAGCGGGTCGGCCACGACCAGGCGCCCGACGCCCGACCCGGCGTCGGCCTCCAGCACACCCGGGGCGCCGAGCGCCACCGGCCGGTGGTGCGGCTCGTGCCCGACCGGGAGGTCGGTGACCACCGGCACGCCGAGACCGCCGAGCCGGTCGCGCAGCAGCGCCCGTACCCGCTCCGGCTCCCCGCAGTCGGTGAAGCCGCCGCAGGCGATGCCGGCCACCCCGTCGAACCACCCCGCGCGCTGGAGCTGGGTCAGCGCCCGGTCGAGACGGTACGGCGCCTCGTGCACGTCCTCCAGCAACGCCAGCCCGCCGCGGGCGGGCCGGGTCGTCGGCGTCCCCGCGCCCGCCGCGAGCACGGTCAGGTTGCCGCCGGCGACCGGTCCCCGGGCGGTGCCCGGCACCAGCGTGTGCCCGACGAGCTCCGGCGCGGTGCCCTCCAGGATCAGCGCCCGCGTGGCCTCCCGCGCGTCGGGGTCGAGGTCGGCGAGGGCCGCGACGCCCGGCCCGTGCACGCTGACCAGCCCCAGCCGCGCCGCGACGGCCTCGTGCACGGCGGTGATGTCGGAGAAACCGACCAGCAGTGTGGGGGCCGCGTCCAGCAGCGCCGCCCAGTCGAGCAGGTCCACCGCCCGGTGGCTCCCGAAGCCGCCGCGGGTGCACCACACCGCGTCGACCCGCTCGTCGGTCCAGGCCCGCTGCAGCGCCGCGGCGCGCGCCTCGTCGCTCGCGGCGAGCCACGGCATCCCGCCCGCCCCGTCCTCGTGGCCGGTCAGCACCTCGAGGCCCCAGGTCCGCAGCACCGCGACGCCCGCGGCCACGCGGTCGGCGGCCGTCGGTCCGGCGGGTGCGACGACGACGACCCGGGACCCCGGGCGGAGCCGCGGCGGCGAGAGCAGCGCCCGCCCCGGGGGGCGGCGTCCCGGGCGCCCCGTGCGCCGGCGACGTAGGCCGGCGCGCGTCAGCCGCGCGACGAGCTCGCGACTCGAGACCTGGCGGGCTCCGGCGGCCACGATCCGGTCGTGCAGCACCGCGGGGACGTCGTAGTGGTCACCGTCGAAGGCGCGCCGCGGGATCCCGGCTCGCGCGGCGAAGGCGTGCAGCTCCTCGCGCGAGACGTCGCTGGCGAGGTGCGAGTACAGGCCACCCCCGGGCCCGGGCGCCGACGGCGGGTCGATCAGCACGCTCACCCCCCCATCATTCCCCCACGTGCGCCGGGCTCCGCCACTCCGGCCCGCTCGCCTGGCTCCTTGGGGTGTGCGGGGCACGATGGCGGGGTGGACCCCTCCCAGCTCTTCACCGCGCGAGCCCGGGTGCTCGCCGACCTCGAGGCCGGGGGGATGGCCGGGCCCGAGGCCGTCTCGGCGCTCGAGGACGCCGTCGCCTCACGGCGGTGGTGGGCGCAGCAGTGGCCCGAGGGCGCGCCGTACGTCGCCGGGCTGATCGCCCAGGACGTGCAGGATGCCCTCATCGACGCGGGCCACCGGTGGCCGCTGTGCGCGGCGTGCGACCCGGTGCACCCGCTGCACATCCAGCCCGAGCTGGGCGGCCCCGCCCCGCACTGGGTCTGCGAGGAGACCGGGGACCCGGTGGCCGCGCTGGGTTCGCTGTCCGGGCACCCTCCCGAGACAGACGCCGGCCCCGGATAGGCGCCGGTTCAGTCGTGGTCGCTGAACTGCACGTAGGAGGTGAACCGGTCGCCCCGGAAGACCGAGCGGGACACCTCGACGCACTTGTCGTCGGCGATGGCCCGGCGGGAGACGCGCAGCACCGGGGCGGCGGGCTCGATCTCGAGCAGGACGGCCTCGTCGTCGGTGGCGAGATCGGCGGTGATCGAGTCCTCGGCCCACGTCGGGCGCAGGCCGCGAGCGGCGAGCGCCTCGTAGAGACTGGTCGGCATCCCCGACTGCAGGAAGCCGGGCAGCAGCACCTCGTTGAGGTAGGCGTCCTCGACGCACATCGGCCGCGCGTCGGCGCGACGCAGCCGCTTCCAGTGGATGACCGCGTCGCCCACGGTGATGTCCAGGGCGCGGGCGACCCCGGGGCCGGCCTGCTCGCGGCGAGCGAGCAGGGTCTGGGACTCGGCGAGGAGTCCGCGGCGGGTCATCTCCTCGCTGAAGCTGGCCAGGCGACCGGCCTCACCCTTCGGCTTGGCCACGAACGTGCCGCGCCCGGGCATCCGCTCCAGCAGGCCCTCGCTGACCAGGGTGTCCATGGCCTGGCGCACCGTCATCCGGGCCACGCCGAAGCGGTGCACGAGCTCGCGCTCGGAGGGGGACGCGCTGCCCGGCGGCAACCCCTGGCACAGGGAGCGGACGTACTCGCGCACCTGGACGTGCTTGAGCACGCCCTCGGTCCGGTAGGGGTTCGGCGACCCCTCCGGTTCTCCGACGCGGGGGTCCACAGTCTCGGTCACGTCCACGACGATAGGGAGGAGCCGCGGACTAGACCGCGCGAACGCGGGATTCTTTGCCCGGTCGGTCGGCCGGCCTAGTGCGCGCAGGCCATGCCCCGCGGCCCGGTGATCGAACGGACGTTCGATCCTGCGCTAGGCTGGGGGCGTGGACTTCCAGGCGACGCTCTTCGACGGCGCGGCCGCGGTCGAGGAGACGGACCGCGCGACGGATGGCAGGCCGGGTGGTGGGACGGGACCGCTGCGGCCCCTTCCCGACGGCCTGCACCGACGCCACCTGACCCGCGGCGCGTGGGTCGACGTGCGGCGCGACTGGCTCGCCGGCGCCGACGACGTGCTCGCGGCGCTGGTCCACCGGGTGCCCTGGCGGGAGGAGCGGCGGCAGATGTACGACCGCGTGGTCGACGTGCCGCGGCTCCTGCACACCTACGGCGAGGGCGAGGCCCTCCCCCACGCGACGCTGGAGGCCGCCCGTCGGGCGCTGTCGGCCCACTACGCCCCCGAGCTCGGAGAACCCTTCGTGACGGCCGGCTGCTGTTTCTACCGCGACGGCCGGGACTCGGTCGCGTGGCACGGCGACACCATCGGGCGCGGCGGCACGGCGGACACGATGGTGGCGATCCTCTCCTTCGGCGACCCCCGTCGGCTGGCGCTGCGCCCGCGCGGAGGCGGCAGCTCGGTCTCGTTCACGATGGGCCACGGCGACCTCCTCGTGATGGGCGGTTCCTGCCAGCGCACCTGGGAGCACGCCGTCCCGAAGGTGGCGCACGCCGGCCCTCGGTGGTCGGTGCAGCTCCGACCGCGCGGGGTGTTCTGAGCCCGCACCCGGCCCGCGCGGCACACCCGTGGCCTGGACCGGCCGCCAGGCCTCGGAGCGGGCGCGGCGGATTGCCTGCCCGGTGTGGCCGGGAGTGGAACACTGGAGGCCTGACCACCGGAGGGGAGGGGGCATGCCCCAGATGCCCGCGGGCAGCGACGAGCGCGCGGTGCTCGAGCGCGACGAGCGCTCGGTCCACGGCATCATCCGGCTCATCAGCGCCGGCGCCCACGTGCACGCGGTCCTCGACGCGGTCGTCGAGGGCGTGCGGCGCGTGGTCGGCTTCGATGTCGTGTCCCTGAGCCTCCTCAACCGCGACCTCGAGCTCGAGCCGGCCGCCTTCGCCGGGCCGGCCGACGTCCGCCGCGAGCACGCCGGCCGCCGCATCCCCCTTGTCGAGATCGAGGCCGAGCTGGGCGTCGCCGAGGAGTGGGGCGGGCTGCTCTTCGTCTCCGGGAGCGGCGTCGGGGTCGAGGACGGCGGAGACCGCCGGGAGGGCCGGGACGCTCCCCCACGCCCGTGGCACCCCCGCGATACGCTCCGCGCCCCGCTGCGCACCCCGGAGGGCGAGCTGCTCGGCATGCTCGCGGTCGACCAGCCCGTCGACGCGCTCCGGCCGGACCAGCGCACGTGCCGGACGCTGGAGACCTACGCCGACCTCGCCGGCGTGGCCCTGAGCAACGCCCGCTATGCCGACGAGCTCGAGGACCGACTGCGCCTGGCCGCCGCCGTCGAGGCGATCCACACCGCGGCGAGCAAGGAGAGCGACGTGGCGGCGATTCTCGAGGGCAGCGCGGAACCCGTCGCCATGGCCCTGGCCGCCGACGCGCTCTTCGTGCGCGCCTTCGACACCGAGGACGGGACCGACGGCGACGCCGGTGGCCACGGCGTGTGCTGGCCCGCGGCCGATCCCACCCCGCCCGACGTCATCGAGATCGTCTCCCGCAACGCCCGCTCGGCCTGGCGCAACCGCAGCGTGGAGACCGCGCGCGTGCATGCCGAGGGCGGCACCCCGCCCGCGCAGCGTCGAGCCAGCGTCGGGGCATCCCGGGTCTCCGCGGCCGAGGCGCCGCTGGAGGGCGTCCCGCACCGGCCCGTCGCGGGTGGCGGGGCGGGGTGGGTGCGCGCCACCCAGCCCGTGATGCCGCAGAGCTCCGGCGACGAGGAGAGGCGCCTGCTGGACTTCGTCGACCCCACCGGCGAGCACGTCGTGCTGCTCTCCCCCATCGGCGCCGGCGCCGACTGTCTCGGCTACCTCGTCGCCGTCCGAGGCAAGGCCGAGGAGTGGACGCCCTACGAGGTGGAGGCCGCCTCGCAGGCCGCCCGGCACCTCGGACAGGCGGTGCTCAACGCCCGGGTGCTGCAGCGCGAGCGCTCGGTCGTGGACCAGCTCGACGCGTTGGACCGCTACACCGGAGAGCTGATCACCACCGTCTCCCACGAGCTGCGGACGCCGCTCACCTCGATCAAGGGCCATCTCGAGATCATCCAGGACGACCCCGTCGGCGCCCCGGCGGAGAGCTATGACGTGATCGAACGCAACCTGGAGCGGATGCAGGGGCTGATCAACGACCTGCTGACGCTGCACAAGCTCTCCGACGACAGCCCGCTCGACCGCAGCTCGGTCGTGGACCTGGCCCAGGTGACCCGCGACGCCGTCGCCTCGCTGCGGTTGCGGGCGGAGCGGAAGGGGCTCTCGCTGGCGCTCTCGGCACCGCCGGGTCCGCTGTTGATCGGTGGGGACCGCGACGAGCTCGAGCGCGTCGCCCTGAACCTGATCGTCAACGCGATCACGTACACGTCCTCGGGAGGCAGCGTGCGCGTGGAGTGCCAGCGCAGCGACCGCTTCGTGAGACTGATCGTCTCCGACACCGGGATCGGCATCAGCAAGCCGGACCAGGAGGAGCTCTTCACCGACTTCTACCGGACGAACAACCCCGAGGCGCTGACCATGCCCGGCACCGGACTCGGGCTGAGCATCGTCCGGCGCATCGTGCAGCGCCACACCGGGTCGATCCGACTGGAGTCGGACACCGGCCAGGGCAGCGTCTTCACGGTGCGGCTGCCCGTCAGCCACGTCTGAGGGCGGCTCAGCGCCGGCGTACCAGCCAGATCAGCAGCACCAGCAGGCCGAGCCCCGCCGCGGCCTGCTTGCCGTAGGACCTCAGCAGCACGGGCAGCACCGTGGCGCCGAGATCGAGTGCGTCATGGTCCGCGCGGTGGCCGCCGGCCCCGGCTCCCGACGCGGGGGCCGCCCCGCGCCGCTGGGCGAGCTGATCCTGCACGTCGCCGCCCGTCCGCGCGTCCGCCCCCCCCGCACTGGCCGTGGCGCCGCCGGCTGCGGAGTCCCGGCCGTTCACCGGCGCCAGCGGGGAGCCCTCGGACGGTGTCGGCGGGGCCGGCTCGTCGGGCCGCCCCACGCGCTGGGAGAGGCACGTGACGAACTGGTCGAGGAGCTTGTTGCTGACGTCCTCGATGACTCCGCGGCCGAACTGCGCCGGCTTGCCCGTGATGGAGAGATCGGTGTGGACGGTCACCGTGGTGGATCCACCACCGGCGTCGACGAAGCTCGCGACGACCTCGGCGCCGGCGGTGCCGTTGCCGCGCTTGTCCTTGCCCTTGGCCGAGATCTTCATCGTGCCCGAGGACTCGTCCTTCTCCACGAAGTCTCCGGAGCCCTTGTAGGTGAGCTGGACCGGGCCGAGCTTGACCTTCACCAGCCCGGAGAACGTGTCGGCCGTGGCCTCCTCCACCGTGGCCCCCGGAAAGCACTCCGCGACGGAGGCGATGTCGTTGAAGGCGGCCCAGGTCTCCTCCGGGGTCGCCGGGACCGTGAACTCGTGCGTCAGCTCCATGCAGTCACGCCCCCGCGGCGGCCAGGACCGCGCGACGGGTGAGCACCGTCGCGAGGTGGCGACGGTAGTCGGCGTCACCGTTCAGGTCGGACGGCGGCGTGGTGCCCTCCGCGGCCGACGCGGCGGCGGCTCGCACCGCCTCCTCGGTGGCGGGCTGACCCACGAGCGCCTGCTCGACGGCCCGGGCCCTGAGCGGGGTCGAGCCCATGTTGGTCAGCCCCACCCGCGCCTGGCTGATGGTTCCCCCGTCGATCTTGACCGTCGCGGCGACCGCCACGATCGGCCACTGGTGCGCCACCCGCACGAACTTCTCGTAGTGGGCGCCCCATCCGGTGTGCTTGGGCAGCCGCACCTCCTGGAGGATCTCGTCCTCGCCGATGGCGGTGGTGAAGAGGTCGGTGAAGAAGTCGTCGGCGCCGACGGTCCGGGTGTTGCCACCGGGGCCGGCGATCACGAACTCGGCGCCCAGGGCGAGCGCGGGGGCCCCCATGTCACCCGCCGGGTCGGCGTGCGCGAGCGCGCCGCCGAAGGTGCCGCGGTGCCGGATCTGCCGGTCCGCGAGGTGCACCACGGCCCGGCTCACCAGGGCGGCGTGCTCGGCCACGAGCGCGTGCTCGCCGACCTCCTCGTGGGTCGTCATCGCCCCGATCACGATCGCGTCGCCCTCCTCGCGGACCCCCGTGAGGGCCTCGATCCTGCCGAGGTCGATCACCACCTCGGGGGCGTTGAGCCGCATCCGCATCACCGGGAGCAGGCTCTGCCCGCCGGCGAGGATCTTCGCGTCGTCGCCGTGCTGGGCGAGCGCCGCGAGGGCGTCGGCCAGCGACGTGGGGGCCAGGTAGTCGAATGCGGCGGGAATCACTGGTCTGCTCCGTCCGTGCGGTCGGCCGTGTCGGCCGGGTGGAAGTGCGGCTCGGCGTCGCCGGTGGTCGGCGCCTTCTCCCCGCG
Organism: uncultured Actinomycetota bacterium; assembly: GCA_963731985.1. Lineage (GTDB taxonomy): Bacteria > Actinomycetota > Actinomycetes > Propionibacteriales > Nocardioidaceae > Nocardioides. Next base: position 158,805 of record CAVSYA010000002.1, read on the forward strand.
GGACTCGTTGACGGCCCGCCAGACCCGCTCCGGCGTGCAGGGCATCCGCACGTCGTGCACGCCCATCGGCCGCAACGCGTCGACGACGGCGTTCACCACGGCCGGCGTCGAGGCGATGGTGCCCGCCTCACCGACGCCCTTGGTGCCGAGCGTGTTGGTCAGCGAGGGGGTCGTGGTGTGGTCGGTGTCGAAGCTGATCGTGTCGGCCGCCGTCGGCACCAGGTAGTCGACGAACGAGGCCGAGACCAGGGTCCCGGCGTCGTCGTGCACCGCCTCCTCGAAGAGCGCCTGGGCGATGCCCTGGGCGAGGCCGCCGTGCACCTGGCCGGCCACAATGAGCGGGTTGACCACGTTGCCGATGTCGTCGCAGCACACGTACTTCCGCATGGTCACCTGCCCCGTCTCGGTGTCCACCTCCATGGCACACAGGTGGGTGCCGTGCGGGTAGTTGAAGTCGACCGGGTCGTACGTCGCGTCGCTGTCCAGCTGGGGCTCCATGCCCTCGGGGTAGTCGTGCGCCGTGAACACGGCCGTCGACACCTCGGCGATGCCGATGCCCTGGTCGGTGCCGCGGACGCTGAACCGACCGCCGGAGAACTCGAGGTCGTCGGCGCTCGCCTCGAGCAGGTGTGCCGCGACGGCCTTGGCCTTCTCGACCACCTTGTCCGCGGCCTTGATGATGGCCTCGCCCCCGACGACGAGCGAGCGGGACCCGTAGGTGTCCATGCCCTTGTGCGCGACCTGGGTGTCCCCGTGCAGGATCTCGACGTCCTCGAAGGGCACGCCGAGCCGGTCGGCGACGATCTGGCTGAACGCCGTCTCGTGGCCCTGGCCGTGCGCGGAGACGCCGGTGACGACCTCGACCTTGCCGGTGGCCAGCATCCGCACGCTCGCGTGCTCCCAGCCGCCGGCCCCGTAGTTGAGCTGACCGAGCAGGCGCGAGGGGGCGAGGCCGCACATCTCGGTGAAGGTGGAGACGCCGATGCCGAGCTGGACCGGGTCGCCGCTCTCGCGGCGCCGCTGCTGCTCGGCGCGGAGCTCGTCGTACCCCATCATCTCCTTGGCCCGCGCGGTGGCGATCTCGTAGTTGCCGGAGTCGTACTCCAGCCCGGCCACCGTGGTGAACGGGAACTCCTCGTGGGTGATCCAGTTCTTCTCGCGGATGGCGAGGGGGTCGACGCCCACCTCGGCCGCGAGCTCGTCCATCATCCGCTCGATGGCGAACGTGGCCTCGGGGCGTCCGGCACCGCGGTAGGCGTCGGTCCAGACCCTGTTCGTCAGCACCGTCTGACAGGTGAACTGGTAGCTCGGGAACTTGTAGATCCCGTTGTACATGAACGCCCCGAGGACCGGGACCCCGCCGCCCATGATCGCCACGTAGGAGCCCAGGTCGGTCGTCAGCTCGACCTTGAAGCCGGTGACGGTGCCGTCCTTCTCCGCCGAGAGCGTCAGCTTCTGCCACTGGTCGCGGCCGTGGTGCCCGGCCATCAGGGACTCCGACCGCGTCTCGGTGTACTTGACCGGCCGGCCGAGGCGCCGGGCGAGCGCAAAGGCGAGCCACTCCTCCGGCGTCGTCTGCAGCTTGCCGCCGAAGCCGCCGCCCACGTCCGGGGCGACCACGCGGATCTTCGACTCGGGGACCCCGGTGGTCGCCGCGAGCGCGAACCGCACGATGTGCGGGATCTGCGTCGCCGACCACATGGTGATCTGCTCGCCGGTCGGGTCGACCACCACGGAGCGCGGCTCCATGAAGGCGGGGATGAGGCGCTGCTGGCGGTACTCGCGCTCGAGCACGATCCCGTCGCCGCGGGCCTTCTCGATGGCCTCGTCGACCGAGCCGCCCGTGCCTGCCTCGCCCGAGTCGAGCTTCCAGAAGGCCGACTTGTTGGTGCCGAGGTCGGGGTGCGCGAGCGCCCCGCCGTTCTCCGGGGTCGCCTCGGCGGCCGCCTTGAGCTCCAGAGCGGCGGGGAGCTCGTCGTAGTCGACGTCGACCAGCTCGGCGGCGTCGCGCGCCTCGGCCGCCGTGCGGGCCACGACCACGGCGACGATCTCGCCGGCGAAGGTCACGCGGTCGGCGGGCATCGGCGGGTGTGCCGGGGCGACCTGGTCCTCGGTGATCGCCCAGGCGTTGATCAGCGTCCCCTGGCTCTCGCCGAGGTCCGCCCCCGTGAGCACCGCCACGACGTTGCGGGACTGCTCGGCCTCGCTCTTGTCGATCGCGGTGATCCGCGCGTGGGCGAAGGGGCTGCGCACCATCGCGCAGTGCAGCATCCCCGGCAGCGTGATGTTGTCGGTCCAGCGGGAGCGCCCGGTGATCAGGCGCAGGTCCTCCTTGCGCCGCCGGTCGCGCCCGATCTCCGGCGCTGCTGCGTCTTGGGTCGCGGTCATGCCCTGGCTCCCTGCTCGGCCGCGTACTGCACGGCCCTGACGATGTTGTGGTAGCCCGTGCAGCGGCAGAGGTTGCCCTCGATGCCCTCACGGATCTCGGCCTCCGAGGGGTTCGGGTTCGAGTTCAGCAGGTCGATGGACTGCATGATCATGCCCGGCGTGCAGAACCCGCACTGCAGGCCGTGGCACTCGTTGAAGCCCTCCTGCACGGGGTGCAGCGCCCCGTCCTTGGCCAGGCCCTCGACCGTGGCCACCTCGGCGCCGTCGACCTGCACGGCGAGCACGTTGCACGACTTCACGGACTTGCCGTCGAGGAGCACCGTGCAGGCGCCGCAGTTGCTGGTGTCGCAGCCGACGACGGTGCCCGTCTTGCCGACCTGCTCGCGGAGGTAGTGCACCAGCAGCGTGCGGGGCTCGACGTCGTCGGAGACGCGTGCTCCGTCGACGGTGACATCGATCCTGGTCATGGGCGACTCTTCCTGTGCGTGAATCAGCGACGTGTGTGGCGCCCGTCACGGTAGGGGCCCTAGGTTGGTGAACCGTTGGTGGGGCCCTACCCGGGGCCCCGGATGCACCCCCGCCGAGGGCTTTCCCGGCGTGGCCCCTCCCCGCGCCGGCCCCGCAGACCGGGGCAGATTCGCTATGGTGCCCTCAGTCGGACTCCGGAAAGGCAGCCGTGGAAGCGATCAGCAACTGGTTCACCTTCGTCCAAGACAACTTCGATTTCATCCTGCAGGACGCGCTGGATCACGCCCGGATCGTCGTGATCGTGGTCGTGCTCGCCAGCGTCACCTCGGTCCTCCTCGGGGTCGCCATCGCGCGCCGACCCCTGGCCCGGGCCCTGGTGCTGGCCATCACGGGCGTCTTCCTGACGATTCCGTCGCTGGCGCTCTTCGCGCTCTTCATCCCCGTCGTCGGCATCGGCAACCCGCCGGCGATGATGGCGCTGTACATGTACGCCCTGCTCCCGGTCCTGCGCAACACGGTGACCGGCCTCGACGCCGTCAGCCCCGCCGTCGTGGAGTCGGCCAAGGGCATGGGCATGAACGCCTTCCAGCAGCTGGTCCGGGTCCGGCTGCCGCTCGCGTACCCGGTGATCATGGCGGGCGTCCGCATCTCCACGCTGCTCGTCGTGGGCGTCGCGGCCATCGCCGTGCTGGTCGGCGGCGACGGCCTCGGCATCTGGATCCAGGGAGGCCTGACCCGCCTGGGCCTGCCCAACGCCGACAATTCGGTGTGGACCGGCGTCGTCTTCACCATCCTGCTCGGTCTGATCCTGGACACGGTCCTCGCGCTGGTCCAGCGCTTCACCACCGCCCGCGGCCTGCGCATCTGAGAAACGAGAGGAAACCATGAGCTCCGAGCCCAAGATCCACCTCGACCGAGTGGGCAAGACCTACCTCGGCACCAAAGTCCCCGCCGTCGAGGAGCTGACCCTGGACATCACCGAGGGCGAGATCCTCGTGCTCGTCGGGCCCTCCGGCTGCGGCAAGAGCACGACCCTGCGCCTGATCAACCGGATGATCGAGCCGAGCACCGGACGCATCCTGCTGGACGGCGAGGACGTCACGGACGTCAACCCCGACAAGCTGCGGCGAAGGATCGGCTACGTGATCCAGCAGATCGGCCTCTTCCCGCACCAGACGATCGCGCAGAACATCGCGACGGTGCCCAAGATGGCGGGCTGGGACAAGGGCAGGATCCACGAGCGCACCCAGGAGCTGCTCAGCACCGTCGGGCTCGACCCGGAGCAGTACGGCGGCCGCTACCCCAAGGAGCTCTCGGGCGGCCAGGCCCAGCGCGTCGGCGTCGCCCGAGCCCTCGGCGCGGACCCTGACATCATGCTGATGGACGAGCCCTTCGGCGCGATCGACCCGATCACCCGCGACCGCCTGCAGAACGAGTTCCTGCGGCTGCAGGCGGAGCTGCACAAGACCATCGTCTTCGTCACCCACGACATCGACGAGGCGATCAAGATGGGCGACCGGATCGCGATCCTGGGCGAGCGCAGCACGATCCGGCAGGTCGACAGCCCGGAGCGCATCCTCGCCTACCCGGTCGACGACTTCGTCAACGACTTCATCGGCACGGGCTCGACCATCAAGGGGCTGAACTTCCTCACGGTGGCCTCGCTCAAGCCCTCGGAGTACCTCTCGCTGCGCGAGGGCGAGTCGCCCGACCAGGCCCGGGCCACGCTGCGCGACAGCCACCACGAGTGGCTGGTGTGGCTCGACTCCCACGGCCAACCCAAGCGCTGGCTGCGGGAGGAGGAGCTCGACGCCTCGTCCTACGAGGACAAGGGTGAGGACGTCGGCGACGTCCTCCAAGACGACGACACGCTCTTCCACGCCCTCGAGCTGATGGTGCAGAGCGCCTCCGGGAGCACCTGCGTCGTCGGTCGCGACGGCGTCTTCATCGGAGTGATCGACATGACCCACCTCAACAAGGCGATCCGCAGGGCGCAGCTCGAGGCGAAGCTGCACTACGAAGAGCTGGAGGCCCAGTCATGAGCACGACCTCCGTCGAGCGGTCCGATCCCGACGGGGCGACCGACGATGAGCAGCGGGAGCTGTACGTCGAGCCGCCGGAGCCCTTCGGCAAGAAGGCGGCCCGACTGATCAACGAGGCCGGGATCTTCATCGCCCCGGTGATCATCGCATTGCTGGCGTTCCTGCTCTACCTCTACTACCAGAGCCTCGACCTCGCGAACGCGGACATCTCGCAGCGCTCGGCCCTGAACTGGGACAACAAGCTGGTGCCGCAACTGCAGGAGATCCTCACGATCGCGGCGCTCTCGACGCTGCTGGTCACCGTCGTGGCCGTGCCGCTGGGGATCATCCTCACCCGGCCGATCATGCGCCGCTCCGCCCCCTACATCATCACGGTCGCCAACTCGGGTCAGGCGATCCCGGCCTACGGCCTCCTGGTGATCGGGTTGATCGTCGCCGGCCAGGGGCTCGCGACAACGGTCTACGTGCTCGCGATCTTTGCCCTGCTGCCGGTGCTGCGCAACACGATGGTCGGGCTCGACGCCGTGGACCGCAACGTCATCGAGGCCGGCCGCGGCATGGGCATGACCAAGATGCAGGCGCTGACGCGCATCGAGCTGCCGATCGCCGTCCCGATCATCACCGCCGGCATCCGAACGGCCGTGATCATCAACATCGGCATGGCGACCCTGGCCTTCCTCATCGGCGGCGGCGGGCTCGGCATCACGATCAACTCCGGGATCAAGCTCAACGAGAACCCGGTGCTGATCGTAGGCGCGGCGCTCGTCGCGCTCACGGCCCTGACCTTCGACTGGATCGGCGCGCTCCTGGAGCGCTACCTGAAGCCCAAGGGTCTCTGACTGCGTCGCTCGACGAACGTCACCCACCGCTGGTGGGCGTGGGTGTTGCCGGTCTCGGTGAGCGACCGCGCGTGCGCGCGTTGACCGGGGCCCGGTTGGTGGTCCAGGGGGTGATGAGAGTGCTTGGGCTTCCAGCGAACCGGGGCCTGGAGCCGTTGGGTCGAGCGGTGCTGACCCACGAGGCGGCAGGCACGGCGCCGGGAGACCCCGAGCACGGCGACGAGCAGACCGACTGCCCGACGTCGGCATTCGGGTCACGCGCGTCGTAGACGATGCCGTGTCGCAACGGCGAACGTCGACAACCGGTGCCGTGCCCGCATCCGGACGCCCCGACCTCACAGCGGATCCCCGCCACGCTCGACCTCGCTCGGTAGAGCCCGACCCGGTCGGGCAGGACACAGACACAGAGCGGCGCCGCCGGGTCCGCGACCCGGCGGCGCCGCTGCGTGTGGTGCTCTCCCGTTGTTCTGCTGGCCCCTGGTTCTGCTGGGCCCTCAGCGGGAGGTCGTCAGAGGACGCCCGCCTCTTCGAGGTAGGTCTGGGCGACCTGCTTGGCCTGCAGCCCCTCGACATCCACCTGGCGGTTCAGCTCGGCCATCGTTTCGTTGTCCAGGTCGGCGAAGATCGCGTCGGCGATCTCGTCGTAGGTGTCCGGGTGCTCGTTGTAGACCGACTCCACGAAGGTGTAGGAGACGTTGTAGACGATGAAGACCCCCGGGTCCTCGACAAGCTCCAGGTTGAGGGCCTGGATCCGGCCGTCCGTCGTGAAGACCTCGCCGAAGTCGCACTTGCCGTCCGCGGTCTCGGTGTAGATCAGGCCGGTGTCGAGGATCTGGACCTGGCTCCGCGGCACCTCGTAGCCCGTGGCCTCCTCGAACAGCACCAGGCCGTCGGGGCGGTCGGGGAACTCGGTCTCCATGCACACCTTGGTGTCCGGGTTGGCCTTGAGGTAGTCGGCCATACCCTGGAGGTCGAAGCCGCCCTCGGCCTCCGCCAGGTCACCGTTGGCCGCGAAGCCGTAGGTGTTGTTGAAGGGCGAGCTACCGACCCACTTGATGCCGTTCTGCTTCAGGTCGGCCTCGGCCGTGACGTTGAAGAGCTCCTCGGGGTCCGAGCTCGGGTTCTCGTTGCCGAGGTGGACCGTCCAGCCGGTGCCGTTGTACTCCGGGGAGACGTCGATGTCGCCGCCGACGAGCGAGTCGCGGACGACCTCGGTGCCGCCGAGGTTGGTCTGGTCGGTGACGTCGGCTCCCGCGTTCTCGGTGGCCAGCACCAACATCTCGCCCATGAGGATATTCTCGGTGAAGTCCTTCGATCCGACGGTGAGCGAAACGCCGTCGAGCGCGTCGCCCGAGGCGACCGCTCCCCCGCCGCCATCGTCGCCGCCACAGCCGGCCGCGGCGAGGCTCAGGCCCAGCGCCGCGGTGAGAGAGACGATCTTCTTACCTGTTCTCATCCGTTCATCCTCCGGTCTCGTTGAGGTGCCACCCGGGGCGAGCAGCGACGACGGTGTGTCGCGCCGCAGGGTGTGCCACTTCCCCGAGAGGGGGACTCCCGGGCCACGGGCCAGACGAGCCTATGGGTCCGACCCGCCCCTCATGGCTGCGAAACGTCAGCCTAAGACAACAATTAGGACTCGATAGCGCCTCATGCATCATGGGGGACAGAATGCAACCCCTAAAACCGGGAAATATTCGCGTCTCGCGCGCTCAGGGTCGCGCCGCGGCCAGCCGCCCCTTGAGCAGGGGGATGAGCGGATGCACCCGGCCGGTCAGGCGGGCCAGGCAGGCCTCGACCACCTCGGTGTCGTGCGGCGCGAGCTCGCAGTAGCGGCTCACGGCCTCGGGCGCCGGGTCCGCGAGCAACGCCTCGCGGAGGGCGACCGCGACGTAGTCGCCGTGCTCCCGCAGGGTCGGTGAGTCGGTCCCCGGCAGCAGGTCCCCGCCGTACGCGTCGACGGCCGCGTGCACCCGTCCGCGGCGCAGCAGGGAGAGGACGTCGTCGACATCGCTGCGGACGGGTGTCGTCAGGCGGTAGGGACGGGAAGCGAGCTGCCCCCCGAGCGCCTGCCGCAGGTGCGAGACCTCGGCCTTGAGGGTGGAGAAGGTGACCGCGTGATCGCCGTAGAGACGCGCGTGCAGGGTCTCCAGACTCAGGCCACCCGGGTGCAGGGCGAGCAGCGCGAGGATCTCGGTCTGTCGGCGGTTGAGCGGGAGCCGCTCCCCGTCGAGCAGGGCCTCCGCACCGCCGAGCAGGCGCAGGACCAGGCCGGGCTCGTCGGCGCCGCCCGCCCGGGCGCGCTCGGCTCCGGCGAGCGGGGAGTGCGGCATGGCCGCCTCGATGAGCCGAGCCATCAGCCCCGCGGTGGCCAGGCCGATCGGGTGGGTGCGCTCCCAGGTCGTCGACAGGTCGATGACGCCGAGCTGCCTTCCCGTCGCCGGGTCATGCACGGGGGCGGCCCAGCACACCCAGTTGTGCACGATCGGCGCATAGTGCTCAGCCGAGAAGACCATCGACGGCGAGCCGCTGCGGCCGGCCAGGCAGAGCGCGTTGGTGCCGACGCTCGCCTCGTCCCAGCGGCCGCCGGGCACGAAGTTGACCGTCTCAGCCTTGCGGCGCATCACCCGGCCGCCGTAGGTCCACAGGATGCGCGTATCGGCGTCGGTGACCGCGAGCACCAGGTCACCGTCCTCGGCCGTGCGGCGCAGCTCGTCCTCGACGCGAGAGACGGCGAGGTGCAGCGGCGAGTCGGCGAAGGAGGCCTTCGTGTCCCGCTCGTCGGCCAGCGGCGCCTCGGCCACGTGCAGGCCGTGGCCGGCATCGGAGCGCCGCCAGCTGTTGAGGATCTCCGGACGCACCGGCGGGGCGACACCCTCGTCGTGCTCCATGAAGGCGGTCCAGGCGCGCATGGCATCGAGCCGCTGGGACCGTAGGTCCACGCGAACGCCCATGCGCACCCTCCATGCGTGACGTGTGACTCACACGGTAGCCCGCCGGGCAACCGCCGAGGGCGCGGCTCCCGGGCACCGGATGCGCGGCGCCCGCCCGACCGGCGGCGTCTCAGCGCAGCTCGCGGCGCAGAAACGCCACGGTGCGGCGCATCGCGGCGCCGAACGCCGGGCCGAAGGCGTGCCCGTCGTCGTAGGTCGCCAGGGTGGTCTCGACCCCGGCGCGCCGCATCAGCCGGTTCGTCTCCCTCGACCAGCGGATCGGGCAGGTGTCGTCGAGGGTGCCGTGGTGGATGAGCACCGGTGCGGTGATCCGGTCGAAGTAGGTGCGCGGCGACAGACCCCGGTAGAACGCCGGCGACTCCCGGGGACGCCCGAACCGGTCGTAGAAGGCGCGGGCCCCGTCGGGCCGGTGGGGCTCGGTGAACTGGCGCAGGTTGTCCGCGACGTGCGAGCTCACCGACGCGAAGATCACCGCGGCGTCGACCAGGCCCGGCGCGGCGACGAGCGCGTTCTGCGTGACGCCCCCGCCCATCGAGCGGCCGAGCATCGCGAGCCGGTCGCGGTCGACGAACGGCTCCCGCTTCAGCGCCCGGACCGCGCCGATCGCGTCCCGGGTGTAGACGAGGCGGGTCTCCCGGCCGCGGTCGCTGACGGGGTCGGAGGCCGCGTGGCCGCGGTAGTCCGTGTGCAGGACGACGAACCCGTTGGAGGCGAGCCACTCCTGCTCGCGCGAGAGCCCGCGGCCCAGCGTGTAGACCGCCGGGTCGATGTAGCCGTGGTTGAGCACGACGGCGGGGAAGGGGCCCGCGCCCGTCGGCACCAGCAGCTCGCCGGAGACCGTGGCGCCGTTGACGGTGTAGGTGACCGCCCAGCTGGTCCAGCGATCCGTGCCGCCCAGCCGCTGGCTGCGGCGGATCCGCCCGGCGCGTACGTCCTCGCGCATCAGCGCCGGGAGCGAGACCGGGTGGTTCACCGGCGGCAACGGGGGCGGGCTGGCGGTGGGGCTGGCGGTGGGGCTGGCGGTGGGGTCGGCGCGCGGCGAGGTCGAGGACGGCGACCGCTCGTCCTCCGGCTCGGCGCCGCCGCTGCAGGCCGACAGCGACGCGGCCGTCATCGCCAGCGCTGCGACGACCGCGCCGGCGGCACGCCGGCCCCGGGACCCGGCCGCGGCGCGGACACTCATGCGGTCTGGGGAGCTCAGGCGCCGTGGATCGGCGCCGGGTCGCGGTGGATCCGGCCCCGGGTGCCCGCCAACCGCTCGCCGGAGCCGCCCCACCTCCGCGCGATGATCTCGGCGGCGATGCTGATCGCGGTCTCCTCCGGCGTGCGCGCCCCGAGGTCGAGGCCGATCGGGCTGGAGAGCCGGGCGATCTCCGCACCGGTCAGCCCCACCTCGCGCAGCCGTTCCTCGCGATCCTCGTGGGTGCGCCGAGAGCCCATGGCGCCGACGTAGGCCACCTCGGGCAGCCGCAGCGCCACCTCGAGCAGCGGCACGTCGAACTTCGGGTCGTGCGTCAGCACGCACAGCACGGTCCGCCCGTCCACGCGGCCGGCTTCCTGCTCGGCGGCGAGATACCGGTGCGGCCAGTCCACGACGACCTCGTCGGCCTCGGGGAAGCGGCTGGCGGTCGCGAACACGGGCCGGGCGTCGCAGACGGTCACGTGGTAGCCGAGGAACGACCCCGCCCGCGCGACCGCCGCCGCGAAGTCGATCGCCCCGAAGACCAGCATCCGTGGCTTGGGCGCGAAGGCCCACACGAAGACCCGCATGCCCTCGCCACGCCGCTCCCCGTCGGGCCCGTAGCCCAACGTCTCGCTGCGCCCGGCGGCCAGCAGCCCGAGCGCGTCGTCGTGCACGGCGGCGTCCATCCGTGCGCTGCCGAGCCCGAGCCGGGTCTCGTCGTCCGGGCGCACGATGGCGCGATGCCCGCGGTATGCCGGGTCGGGGTGCTCCACGATCGTGGCCACGGCCACCGGGCGCCCGGCCGCGAGGTCGGCCGCGATCTCCCCCAGCTCGGGGAAGGCCTCCCGCGAGACCGCCTCGACATAGACGTCCAGGATGCCCCCGCAGGTCAGCCCCACGGCGAAGGCGTCGTCGTCGGAGACGCCGTACCGCTCCAGCCGGGGCTCGTCGGAGGCGACCACCTCCTGCGCCGTCTCATAGACCGCGCCCTCGACGCAGCCGCCCGAGACCGACCCGACCGCCTCTCCGCCGGGGCCGACCAGCATCGACGCGCCCGGCGGGCGCGGGGCGGACTGGAAGGTCGCGACGACCGTGCCGACGCCGACGGTCTCGCCCGCCTCCCACCAGGCCAGCAGCTCGTCCATCACCTCACGCACGCGCCACCGCTTCCACCAGCTCGGCATAGGTCGCCAGCGAGTGGCCGGCGAGGAACTCGTCGGTGTGCGGGAGAGCCGCCCGGACACCCGCCTGCACCGGCTCGTAGCCCGGCTTGCCGCGGTGCGGGTTCACCCACACCACCCGATGGGCCAACCGGCGCAGGCGGGCCATCTGCTCCCCGAGCAGCGCCGCGTCGCCGCGCTCCCAGCCGTCCGAGAGCACCACGACCACCGAGCCGCGCGCCATCCCGCGCGCGCCCCACCGGTCGAGGAACACCTGCAGCGACTCCCCCAGCCGCGTGCCGCCGGACCAGTCGGGCACCGCCTCGCCCGCGGCGACCAGCGCGCGGTCGGGGTCGCGCAGCCCCAGCGGGCGCGTCAGGCGCGTGAGCCGGGTGCCGACCGTGAAGACCTCCACGGAGCCGCGCCCCGTCGCCGCGGTGACGAACCGGTGCGCCACCCGGAGCAAGGCGTCGGCGTAGGAGCTCATCGAGCCGCTGACGTCGACCAGGAGCACCACCCGACGCGGCTTCGCCGCCCGCCGTCGCCAGGCCAGCTCGCCGGGCTCGCCCATCCGCCGCAGGCTGGTCCGCAGCGTGCGGGCGGCGTCGACGTCGCCGCGGTGCCACGGTCGGTGCCGCGCGGTCCGCCGGTTCGGCAGCCGCGGCGCGAGACGGGCGAACAGTGCCTCGAGCCGCCGCTTCTCGGCGGGGGTCAGGTCGGCGACATCGCGGTGCCGCAGCACCTCGGTCTCGCTGGCGGCGGCGCGGACCACGTCGGCCTCACCCTCCCCCTCGCCGTCGCCCTCGGTCTCCGGCAGGTCGGTGTGAGCCGGCTGCGCCGGCTGGTCGGGCGGCCTGCTCCGGGGCAGCCCGCTGCGGTGGTCGAACCACGCCTCGAAGACCTGGTCGAAGCGCTCCAGGTCGTCCGGGCTCGCGCACAGCGTCGCGCGGCCCGCCCGGCGGGTCGCAGCCGCGTCCCCCAGGCCCACGAGCGCGACCGCGGCGAGGAACCCGTGGGCCCGGTCCTGGGTCACCGGCACGCCGGCCGTCCGCAGGGCCCGGGTGAAGCCGAGCAGCAGCTCGTCGGCCGCGTGCGGCTCCCGAGCACGCTGCCCGTCCTCCCCCGGACGATCCGCGGCCAGGGTCCCGGTCACCTCAGCCCGCCAGCATCCGGTCGAGCGCGTGCCGCACCTTGTGGGCGTCCTCGCGGTACTTCACGAGCGCCCCCAGGGTGGCGGCGGCCGAACCGAGGTCGAGCTCGGTGGTGCCCAGCATCTGCAGGGCCCTGGCCCAGTCCAGCGTCTCGGCGACGCCGGGGGGCTTGAGCAGGTCGTCGCGGCCGCGCAGCCGCTGCACGGCGGTCACGACCTGGCGCGCGAGCTGCTCGGAGACCTCGGGCGCGCGGGAGCGGACGATCTGGACCTCGCGCTCGAGGCCCGGGTGGTCGATCCAGTGGTAGAGGCAGCGCCGCTTCAGGGCGTCGTGCAGCTCGCGGGTGCGGTTGGAGGTGAGCACGACGACCGGCGGGGTGGTGGCCGCCACGGTGCCGAGCTCGGGGATGGAGACCTGATAGGTCGAGAGCACCTCGAGCAGGAACGCCTCGAACTCGTCGTCGGCGCGGTCCACCTCGTCGACCAACAGCACCGCGGGCGCCTGCTGCAGCGCCGCCAGCACGGGGCGGGCCAGCAGGAAGCGGGGGTCGAACAGGGACTTCTCCGCCTCCTCGAGGTCGGTCGGCCCCTCGCCGCGGGTGGCCTCCAGCGCGCGCAGGTGCAGGATCTGGCGCGGGAAGTCCCAGTCGTAGAGCGCCTGGGACGCGTCGATGCCCTCGTAGCACTGCAGGCGCACGAGCGGCAGGTCCAGTCCCGTCGCCAGCGCCTCAGCCAGGGCCGTCTTGCCGGTTCCGGGCTCGCCCTCGAGCAGCAGCGGCCGCTGCATCCGCAGGGCGAGGAAGGCGACCGTCGCCAGGGCCTCGTCGCACAGGTATCCGGTCTCGCCGAGCCGTGCCTCGACCTCGCCGACGTCGCCGGGGTCCAGGCCACGCGGGCGCGCGCTGCTCTCGCCGTGCTGCATGCCCCCCACGGTAGCCGCGGCACATGGGCGCGCGGGCGGGGTCGCCCCGCACGCCCCATCCCGCAACCTCAGGCCCCGCACCGGCTCGGGCCCCCGCACCGGCTCAGGGCCCCGCGGTCGGGGCGTCCACGTCGGCGCCGGTCGCGAGGTCGCCGCACTCGACGAGCCGGACGTCGTGGCGCGCCAGGTGGTCGCGGGCCCCGCGGTCACCGCGCGCCGTCCGGGCCACCTCGGCCCAATGGTCGCGGCCGAGCAGGACGGGGTGGCCGGGCACGCCGTCGTACGCCGCGCGGGCCAGCGCCGCGGTCCCCGTGCCCGACGCGACCACACGATCGACCACGGCCGCGCCGACGTCGGGCAGGTCGACGAGCAGGACGAGCGCGGCGTCGCAGGCGGGGTCGGCGTCCGCGAGGGCGTCGAGGCCGACACGCAGCGAGGCGCCCATGCCCTCGGCCCACTCCTCGGCGACCACGACCCGCTCCCCGGGCACGAGCGCGGCGGCCCGCTCGGCCGCGGCGCCCAGCACCACCGTCACGTCCGCACACCCCCCGGCGCGCAGCACGCCCACCGCCCGTGCCAACCACCCGACGCCGTCCTCCCCGATCATCAGCGCCTTGGGTCGGCCCATCCGCCGCCCGGCCCCGGCGGCGAGGAGGAGTCCGTGCACGCCCACGCCACGAGGCTAGGCCGACGCCCTCGACATCCTCGGACGCCGTGCCCGAGGCCGGGACCACCGAGCCGGACCTCGCGCAGGCCGGCGGCGCCCGGTGCGCGGGCACGCTCGCCGGGGGACGGGAGCTCTGCGGGAGTTCTGCCCCTCCGCTCAGGGGGTGGGCCCCGCGCCGACCAGTCGGTCGGCGGAGGCCAGCAGCGCGCGGCCCACGCGGTCGGCGCCGAAGCCCGCCACGTAGAGCCCCGTCGAGACCCGTTCGAGCAGGGCCCAGTCCCACACGGCTTCGGGGTCGGTGTCGGTCAGCGCGGCCGCCAGGTCGCACCAGCCCCGCAGCGCCCGCGTCGCATCGACGGCCGCGGCCAGGGCGCCGCACCAGTCGCGCATGGCCACCCCGACGTCGTACGCCGGCTCCGCGGCGAAGCCGTCCGCGTCGACCAGCACCCAGCCCGAGGGGGCGCCGGCCCGCTCCTCGCGCACCCGCAACAGGTTGCCGGGGTGGGGGTCTCCGTGCACGACCACGCAGTCGCCGAGTCGGTGCTCGGCCGCGCGACGGTCCGCCGCCTCCAGCGCCGCCTCCAGCGCCGCGGCCGAGCAGGGGTGCCCCAGCCGTTCCCAGCGCGGGCGCAGCGCCGAGGCGATCCGGGCGGCGGGGCAGCACCCGGCCGGCCGAGGTCGCCAGGGCCCCTCGGGGGGCAGCCAGGCCTCGCGCAGCGTCCCGGCGAGCAGCCCGACCTTCGCCGCGACCGGCATCGGCGTCTGCTCCAGCGAGGCGCCCAGCTCCTCGAGCAGCAGGGCGTTGCGCTCGGCGTCGTAGCCGTGCAGCAGCACGTGGCCGCGACCCTGCGCCGCCCCGAGGAGACGCGCCTCGCCGGCGAGGTCGACGTCCGGGGTGCCCACCTTGAGCACGCGGCGAGCGCCGTCGGCGGTGCGGGCCCGCACGACGTACGACGCGCTCCCGCCGGGCACCGCGCCCGCGAGCTCGAGGCCCCAGCGGCCGCACAGGTGCTCGAGGTCCGCGGGCAGGGCGTCGAGCCAGGCCGCGCCGGCGGCACCCAGCGAACCGACCCGCGCGCGCGCCAGCGGCTGCAGCCGGAGGGCGTGGCCCGTGTCGCGCTCCCGCGCCAGGTGCGTCACGAGAAGGCCTGCTGGAACATCCGCTCCCGTGGCACCGAGTAGGGCGCGCTGAACCCGCAGCCCGTGACCTGCCCCTCCGCGGCGGTGACCAGGAAGCGTTGGCCCGGCTCGAAGTCCGGTGACCCCTCCAGGGCCGCGCCCAGGCCCACGGGGTCGAGGACCTCCACCACGTCGACGTCACCGCCGGCATACCAGCGCTCGACCTCGAAGGTGATCGCCTCGCCCCCGACCGCGGTGACGGTGCCGGCGAACGCGGTCTCCATCCCCGCGAGCGCCTCGGGCGTGACCCGTCGGCAGCGCACGTTCGGCGGCGGGTCGGCGACCGTCAGCGCGAGGGCGGTGCGGCCGTCCCGGCCGGGCGCGGTGGACGGCTCGGCGGACGCGGCGCTGCCCGGGGCACCGGCCCCCGACCCGGGCTCGTCGCCCGTCAGGGCGAGCCCGCCGGCCACGCCGCCGAGGACCAGGACCGCCGCCGCGGCGACCGCCAGCGGCCAGCGCGGCCGGCGGGTGGCCGCCGGGACACCGGCTCCCGCCGCGGAACGGGCCGTGCGGGCGTCGTGTGCCATGGTCGCCTCCAGGAGTCGCCGGACCCGGTCGCTCTCGACCGGGGGCAGGGAAGCCGCGGGATCCTCGGCGCGCAGCCGGGCGCGCAGGTCGTCGCCCGCGCGCTCATCGGCGTGCTCGTCCCCGCTCATCGCGTCCTCCCGTCCGACGGTTCATGTCCACCCGCGCCGTCGATCTTTCGCAGGGCCTCGGCGAGCTTCCCCCGGGCCCGGTGCAGGCGGACCGAGACGGCATTCGGGGTGATCCCGAGGACGGCCGCGATGCCGCTGGGCGAGAGGTCCTCCCAGGCCCACAGGCGGAGCAGCTCGGCGTCGGCCGGCGACAGACCCCTCAGCGCCTCGGCCAGCGCCCCGTGGGGCACCTCGCCCTCGCCGGGAGCCGGGACGGCGGCGCGCGGCGGGTCCACCGCCGCCACCTTGCCGGCCACGCGCCGCTGCCGGCGGGCCGAGCGCTCGGCGTTGGCCAGGCAGTTGCGTGCGACGCCGTAGGCCCACGGCAGCGGGTCCTCGGGCAGCTCGTCGAGGCGGCGCCAGCAGACCAGCAGGGTCTCGGCGAGGGCGTCCTCGGCGGTGGACGGGTCCGTGCGCCGCGCGAGGTAGCGCCGCAACGGCTCCACGAGCGCGGGCGCGAGCTCCTCGAAGCGTGCCCTGCGCTGCTCCCCCTGCACCCGACCACCCTCACACATCACGCGCACCGGCGGCGCCGGACGCACGCAGGCCCCGGGAGCGGTCTGGCCTGCTCCCGGGGCCTGCGTGTGCGCGCCGGCGGAGCGGCGCTCAGGTGGATCTCATGCGGACCCGATCAGAAGTCCATGCCACCCATGCCGCCGGACGGGTCGCCCATCGGGGCGGCCTTCTCCGGCTTGTCGGCCACGACGACCTCGGTGGTGAGGAACAGCGCGGCGATCGAGCCGGCGTTCTGCAGCGCCGAGCGGGTCACCTTCGCCGGGTCGATGATGCCCTCGAGCACCATGTCGACGTACTCACCGGTGGCCGCGTTGAGCCCGTGACCGGCCTCCAGGTGGCGCACCTTCTCGGCCACGACGCCGCCCTCGAGGCCAGCGTTGATCGCGATCTGCTTGAGCGGGGCCTCGGTGGCCAGGCGCACGATGTTGGCGCCGGTCATCTCGTCGTCGGCGAGCTCGAGCTTGTCGAAGGCGCTCGCCGCCGCCTGTGCCAGGGCGACGCCGCCACCGGCGACGATGCCCTCCTCGACGGCCGCCTTCGCGTTGCGCACGGCGTCCTCGATGCGGTGCTTGCGCTCCTTGAGCTCGACCTCGGTGGCCGCGCCGACCTTGATGACGGCGACGCCGCCGGCCAGCTTGGCCAGCCGCTCCTGCAGCTTCTCGCGGTCGTAGTCGGAGTCGGAGGCCTCGATCTCGGCGCGGATCTGGTTCACCCGGCCGCTGATCTGGTCCTCCTCGCCTGCGCCCTCGACGATGGTGGTCTCGTCCTTGGTGATGACGACCTTGCGGGCCTGGCCCAGCATCCCGAGGTCGGTGGACTCGAGCTTGAGGCCGACCTCCTCGGAGATCACCTGCCCGCCGGTCAGGATCGCGATGTCCTGCAGCATGGCCTTGCGGCGGTCGCCGAACCCGGGCGCCTTCACCGCGGCGGACTTGAAGGTGCCGCGGATCTTGTTCACGACCAGGGTCGAGAGGGCCTCGCCGTCGACGTCCTCGGAGAGGATCAGCAGCGGCTTGCCCGACTGCATGACCTTCTCCAGGATCGGCAGCAGGTCCTTGACGTTGGAGACCTTGGAGTTCGCGATGAGGATGTAGGGCTCCTCGAGCACCGTCTCCATGCGCTCGGTGTCGGTCACGAAGTAGGCCGAGATGTAGCCCTTGTCGAACCGCATGCCCTCGGTCAGCTCGAGGTCGAGCCCGAAGGTGTTCGACTCCTCGACCGTGATGACGCCTTCCTTGCCGACCTTGTCCATCGCCTCGGCGATGATCTCGCCGACGGTCGGGTCGGCCGCGGAGATGCTCGCGGTGGACGCGATCTGCTCCTTGGTCTCGACGTCCTTGGCCATCGAGAGCAGCTGCTCCGATACGGCCTCGACCGAGGCCTCGATGCCGCGCTTGAGCGCCATCGGGTTGGCGCCGGCCGCGACGTTGCGCAGCCCCTCGCGCACCATGGCCTGGGCCAGGACGGTTGCCGTCGTCGTGCCGTCACCGGCGACGTCGTCGGTCTTCTTGGCGACCTCCTTGACCAGCTCGGCGCCGATCTTCTCGTAGGGGTCCTCGAGCTCGATCTCCTTGGCGATGCTCACGCCATCATTGGTGATCGTGGGGGCGCCCCACTTCTTCTCGAGAACGACGTTGCGGCCCTTGGGGCCGAGAGTGACCTTCACGGCGTCGGCCAGCGTGTTCATGCCACGCTCGAGGCCGCGTCGGGCCTCCTCGTCAAACGCAATCAGCTTCGACATGGTCTCCTGCGGTTTCCTTGTCAGGTGCACAGCAATGGACGGTCCCGGTCGTTGCCCGCGACGGACGATCTGGCCGAGCCGGCGGACCCTTCCCGCCGTCGCTGCAGACCTCAACGTCTCCGGTCCGTGTGGTGGCACTCTCGTGTGCCGAGTGCCAGCCTCATGTCTAGCACTCGCCCCATGGGAGTGCAAGACGACCGGGCCGGGCCCCGGCGGTAGGGTCCCGCGGGTGACGAAGAGCCCGGGGAGTCCCGGCGCCCGCCCCGACGGGGGTGTCTGGTCGGCGCCGGGCCGGGTCACCGTGATCGGGGAGCACACCGACTACACCGGGGGCCTCTCCCTGCCCTTCGCCCTGGGGGAGCGGACGACGGTGCGGGCCCGGCGGCGCGACGACGACCGGATCGTCGTGAGCTCCGAGGGCCACGGGACCGCCGAGCTGCCGACACGGCCGGCGCCGGGTTGGGTGCACGACTGGACGGCGTACGTCGCCGGGGTCGCGTGGGCGCTGGGTGCCGCCGGGCACGAGGTCCCCGGGGCCGACCTGAGGGTGCGCAGCGACGTCCCGGCCGGCGGTGGGCTCTCCTCGTCCCACGCGCTGCAGGTGGCGGTCGCGCTGGCGCTCACCGGGCTGGCCGGACGGGAGCTGGACGTGGACCTCGACCGCCGCGAGGTGGCCCGGCTCGTGCAGCGCGCCGAGAACGACTTCGTGGGCGCACCCACCGGCATGCTCGACCAGCTCGCCTCGCTGCTCGGCACGGCGGGGCACGCCGTCCTGCTCGACACCCGCTCGCTCGCGGCCGAGCAGGTGCCGCTCGCCCTGGACGCCGCCGGACTGGCGCTGCTCGTGATCGACACCCGGGTGAGCCACGCGCACACCGACGGGGGGTACGGCGCGCGCCGGGACACCTGCCTGGCCGCCGAGGAGGCGCTCGGCACCGGCCTGCGCGACCTCGTGGACGACGGCACGCCGGTCGAGGACGTCCTGGCCCGGCTCGAGGACCCGGTGCAGCGTCGCCGGGTGCGGCACGTGCTCACCGAGAACCGCCGCGTCACCGCGGCCGTGGCCGCGCTGCGAGCCGACGACCCGAGAGCGCTCGGCGAGCTGCTGAACGCCTCGCACGCCTCGCTGCGCGACGACCACGAGGTGAGCGCGCCGGAGCTGGACGGCGCGGTGGAGGCCGCGGTGGGCGCCGGCGCGCTGGGGGCCCGGATGGTCGGTGGCGGCTTCGGCGGGTCCGCGCTCGCGTTGCTCGCGGCCGACGGCCGCGCGGCGGTCGAGGACGCCGTGCGACAGCGCGCCGCAGCCGAGGGGTGGCCCGAGCCCGTCGTCCGTGCGACGACCCCCTCGCGCGGGGCCGGGCGGGACGCGTAGGTCGATTTCGGGCTCCCCCGATCGTCATCCCGGTGACAGAATCCGATCAACCGAGGGGATCGACATGACCACGTACGCCGTCCTGCTGCTGGGTGACGAGGACCGCTGGGCGGCCGCGAGCGACGACGAGCGCGCCGCGGTCTTCGCCCGACACGACGACTTCGCGAAGCGGCTCGCGGAGCGCGGCGACGAGGTCGTCGGCGGCGCCGAGCTGGCCCACTCCAGCGGCGCGCGCACCCTGCGCCCCGCGCCCGGCGGCGGCCACATCGTGACCGACGGGCCCTACGCGGAGGCCACCGAGCAGCTCGGCGGCTTCTACCTCGTGACCACCGATGACCGGGATGGCCTGCTCGAGGCGTGCCGCGTCCTCAGCGAGACCGGCGACGTCGTCGAGGTGCGTGCCACCCTCGCGTCCGGGAACGGCGCGTGAGAGCGCCCCTGCCGACCCCATGAGCAACGCCGCGACGTCGGGTCGGGCGTCGGGTCCGGCGTCGGGTCGGGGCGCCGCCGCAGCGGCCCTGCGCGAGGACTGGGGCCGGTTGCTGGCCCTGCTCGTCGCGCAGTACCGGCGGCTGGACCTGGCCGAGGAAGGCCTCGGCGACGCCTTCGAGGCCGCGGCGCGCACCTGGCCCGGGGACGGCGTCCCCGGCAACCCCGCCGCCTGGCTGCTCACGGCCGCGCGCCGCCGGGTCGTCGACCGGATGCGCGCGGAGGGCACGGCGGCGCGGTCGCTTCCCCACCTGGCCGTCGAGGCCGACCTGATCGAGAGGGCGCAGCGGACCATGGCCGATCCCGCGGAGCGCGGCGACGTCGCCGACGGGCGGCTGCGGCTCGTGCTGCTCTGCGCGCACCCGTTGCTGCCCGCCGAGAACGCCGCCGCCCTCACGCTGCGGCTGGTGCTGGGCGTGCCGACCGAGGAGATCGCCCGCCTGTTCCTGACGACGAAGCCGACGATGGCGGCGCGGCTGACCCGCGCGCGCAAGCGGCTGGCCGGGGCCTCGTTCGCCGTTCCCAGCGGGCCCGCCCTCGCCGAGGGCCTGGCCCTGGCCGCGGACATCGCCTACCTGGCGTTCACGGCCGGCTACGCGCCCGGCTCGGGCGCCGAGGTGCTGCGCCCCGACCTCGCCGCCGAGGCGGTGCGCCTGGTGCGGGTGGTGCGCGACGTCGCGCCACGGTCGCTCGACGCGACCACGCGGCGCGAGCTGGATGCGCTGCTGGCGCTGGTGCTGCTCCAGCACGCGCGGCGCGGCGCGCGGGTCGCGCCCGACGGCTCGCTGGTGCTGCTCCCCGACCAGGACCGGTCGCGCTGGGACCACGCGGCCATCGACGAGGCGCTGGGCCTGCTCACGCCGCACGTGCACGCCCCCGGGTCGGCCTACCTCCTGCAGGCGCTCGTCGCCGCCGAGCACGCGGTGGCGCCCGACGCCGCCGCCACCGACTGGTCGCGGATCGTGCGCCACTACGACGCCCTGCTCGCGCTGGGCGAGTCCCCCGTCGTGCGGCTGCACCGCGCCGTCGCCGTGGCCGAGGCCGACGGTCCGCTCGCCGGGCTGGCCGCGCTCGAGGGCGTCGTCCTGGCCGGGCACCGCCTGCCGGCCGTCCGCGCGGCCCTCCTCGAGCGCGCCGGGGACGCCACGGCGGCCCGGGCGGCGTACGACGAGGCGCTGGGGGTGTGTCGCCACGGCCCCGAGCGCGCCCATCTGGCCGCGCGCCGCGCCACGGTGTGAGCGCGCGCCTCGGCGGGCCGCGTCAGCCGCCGGCGACGGCGGGGATGATCGAGATGCGGGAGCCGGGGTTCGTCGGGGTCGCCAGGTCGTCGGCGAAGCGCACGTCCTCGTCGTCGACGTAGACGTTCACGAAGCGGCGGATCGTGCCGGCGTCGTCGAGGACCCGCCCGCGGATGCCTGGATACGACTCCTCCAGGGCCGTGAGCACCTGCGCGAGGGTCTCGCCCTCGGCGCTCACCTCGGACTCACCACCGGTGTAGCTGCGCAGGATCGTCGGGATGCGGACGGAGACGGGCAACGGAGCTCCTCGATGTCGGCGTGGGTCAGGCGATCCCGGTGGCGACGAAGGCGGCGTACGACGGGCCGATCGTCGCCGCGGGCCCGACGGACCCGGCGACGGCGTCCAGCGTCTTCAGCCCCATGCCGGTGTTGATGACGACGGTCTCCAGGCTCGGGTCCAGCTGGCCCGTCTCGACGAGCTTCTTGGTGACCGCGACGGTCGTGCCCCCGGCGGTCTCGGTGAAGATGCCCTCGTTGCGGGCCAGGAGGAGGATGCCCTCGCGGACCTTGTCGTCGGAGACGTCCTCGACGGCGCCGCCGGTCTCCTTGCAGATGTCGAGCACGTAGATGCCGTCCGCCGGGTTCCCGATGGCCAGGCTCTTGGCGATGGTGTCGGGCTTGACCGGGCGGATCGCGTCCACGCCGGCCTTCCAGGAGGCGGAGACCGGTGAGCACCCGGTGGCCTGGGCACCGAAGATCCGGCAGGGCTTGTCCTCGACCAGGCCGAGGCGGACCAGCTCGCCGAACGCCTTGTGCACCTTGGTCAGCTGCGACCCCGAGGCGACCGGGATCACGACCTGGTCGGGCAGCCGCCAACCCAGCTGCTCCGCGATCTCGTAGCCCAGCGTCTTCGAGCCCTCCGCGTAGAAGGGGCGGACGTTCACGTTCACGAACGCCCAGCCCTCCTCCTCGCCGGCGATCTCGGAGGCGAGCTTGTTCACGTCGTCGTAGCTTCCGTCGACGGCGACCAGCTGGTCGGTGTAGACGGCGGAGTTGACCTGCTTGGGGTGCTCGAGGTTGCTCGGGATCAGGACGACGGTCCTGATCCCGGCGCGGGCCCCCGCCGCGGCCACGGCGTTCGCGAGGTTGCCCGTCGAGGGACAGGCGAAGACACGGGCGCCGAGCTCCGTCGCCGCGGAGAGCGCGCAGGCGACGACGCGGTCCTTGAAGGAGTTGGTCGGGTTCGTGGAGTCGTCCTTGACCCACAGCCGTTCGATGCCCAGCGCCCGACCGAGGTTGTCGCTGCGCAGCAGCCGGGTGAAGCCGGGCTCCATGTTGGGACTCTGCTCGATGTCGGCGGGCACCGGCAGCAGGTCCTTGTAGCGCCAGATGTTGCGGGGGCCCGACTCGATCCGCTCGCGGGTGAGCGCGGGGAAGTCATAGGCGACCTCGAGGGGGCCGAAGCACTCCAGACAGGCGTAGTGGGGGCCCAGCTCGATGACGGCGCCGCACTCGCGGCACCCCAGCCCGGTCGCGTACCCGAAGGCGCCCTCCCGCAGGGACGTGCTGGTCGGGGCGGTGACGGTGGCGGTGGCGCTCATGACCCTCCTCCTCATCTTCCCCGGCAGCGACTCTCGCGCCGAGCGGAATTAGCACCGTTTCCGCGCCCGGACCCCGTGGGGGGTCGGGAGGTGCGCGGCGGTTGCCGGGACGTCGACGGGCCGTTCCCTCAGTCCCTCTTGATGAGCTGTCCGCGAGCGTACGCATCCGTCTCACCATGTGCACGCCTGTCCCGAGATGTGGGATACCGTCCCGGGCCCCTGCGCCGCTCCCCGGTGTCGCCCGGTGTGGTGGGGTGTCCTCATGGGAGCGGGAGCAGCATTCGCCTCGGCCGAGGCGGAGCGTCGCTACGAGGCGGTGGTGCGAGCGGCGGCCCGGACCGTGGTCGGCCTCGACTTCGACGGCACGCTGTCGCCGATCGTGGACGACCCGACCGAGGCCGGCATCCACCCCGAGGCCGCCGAGGTGCTGAGCGCGCTGGCCGAGCAGGTGCGCGCGATCGCGGTGATCACCGGGCGCCCGGCGAAGCAGGTGCTCGCGCTCGGCGGGCTCGACGAGGTCGGGGACGCCGTGGTCGAGCACGGCACGGATCTCTACGTCTTCGGCCAGTACGGCAACGAGCGCTGGTCCACGGCGCGTCGCGAGGTGCTCTCTCCGCCGCCTCCGCCCGGGCTTGCCGCCTTTCTGGACGCGCTGCCGCCCGTGCTGCGGCGCACCGACGCCGAGGACGCCTGGATCGAGGAGAAGGGCCTCGCCGTGGCGGTGCACACGAGGCGGCTCCCGGACGCCGCGGACGCCCGGGAGCGGCTCCTCGACCCGATCCGCGACCTCGCGACCGCCCACGACCTGGTGACCGAGCCCGGTCGCAACGTCGTCGAAGTGCGCGCCGCCGGCAAGCACAAGGGGGATGCTGTACACACCCTGGTCGAGGAGCTCGACGCGGGCGGCTTCCTCTTCGCCGGCGACGACCTCGGCGACGTCGAGGCGTTCGACGCCGTCGGCGAGCTCGCCGAGACGGGAATGCCGACGCTGCTGGTCTGCTCGGCCTCGCACGAGGGGGCCGCTCTCGTCGATCGCGCCGACGTGGTCGTCCCGGGGCCCGAGGGCGTGCTCGACCTGCTCCGCCACCTGGCGGGCGCCGCCGCGGCCCCCGCGGGCCGGGCCGACTGAGCCTCAGCCGACCGAGCCTCAGAGGGGCCCGGTGAGGATCACCGTGAGCCGGTCGAACTGCATGGGCTCCACGGCGGGCATCACGCGCGCGATGCCCAGGTCGCGGGCCAGGAGCTTGCCCGCCTCCTCCAGCCGGGGCGGGTAGTACACGGTCGGCGCCGGGATCGTGCCGACCCAGTTGTCGGAGCCGACCACCTGCCAACCGGCGCCCGAGGCCTGCGCGGCCACCGACCCGGCCAGCCCCGCGATGTTGGTGTTGTTGAAGACCACCACGTAGGTCTCGCCACGGACGACGGGCTCCTGCTGCTTCTTCTTCACCGGCTTCGCGTCCCGGACGCGCTGGGGCGGGGGCGCGGGGGCCGGGGAGGCCGCGTCGGCGGGCCGCGCCACGGGCACGACGTCGTCCCGCGTGTCCGCGCCGTTCGTGACGCCGAAGGCCAGGCCCGCCGTGGCGACGACGATGACGCTCAGTGCCATCACGGGCGAGGGCAGCGCCAGTCCCCGCTCATCCCCCCGGCGCGGCGACCGGGCGGCGAGGCGCGGGTGGGGAAGCGGGATCCGCACCGCTCAGACCTCGAACCCGAGGCGGCGGGCCGAGCGCTGCCGCTGCCGCTGCGACCGGAGCCGGCGCAGGCGGCGCACCAGCAGCGGGTCGGCGGCCAGCGCCTCCGGCCTGTCGATCAGCGCGTTGAGCACCTGGTAGTACCGCGTGGAGGACATGCCGAACTTCTCGCGGACCGCCTGCTCCTTGGCGCCGGCATACTTCCACCACGCTCGCTCGAAACCCAGGATCTGACGGTCGCGCTCGGACAGGCTGCCGGCGCCCGCGGCGTCCTCGCCAGGTAGGGCGTTGGCGGCGTCCATGCGTCGTCTCCTCGCGAGGGTCCCGGGGCTCCTCTCAGCACGCTACACCGGGAACCACAAGCATGTGATTCACGGGCGCCGGACACGCCGCCCCGCGCCGATCCGGCGGTGGACGGCGCTGCCCCCGGGCCGACTAGGGTCGGGGCCGTGACCCAGCCTGGCTCCGCCGACCTCGTCATCGTCGCCAATCGCCTGCCCGTCGACCGGGTGAAGAACCCCGACGGCAGCGTGGGCTGGCGCCGCTCACCGGGCGGGCTCGTCAGCGCCCTGGAGCCCGTCATGCGGGCGAACGACGGTGCGTGGATCGGCTGGCCCGGCGGCACCGAGGCCGATCTCGAGCCGTTCGTCGACGACGGCCTGTCGCTGGTGCCGGTCTCGCTCTCGGCCCAAGAGATCGAGGAGTACTACGAGGGCTTCTCCAACGCCACGCTGTGGCCGCTCTACCACGACGTGGTGGCCAAGCCCGAGTTCCACCGCGAGTGGTTCGACTCCTACGTGACCGTGAACCGGCGCTTCGCCGAGAGGGCCGCGTCCGTGGCGGCGGAGAAGGGCACCGTCTGGGTGCAGGACTACCAGCTGCAGCTCGTGCCGCAGATGCTCCGCGAGCTGCGCCCCGACCTGCGGATCGGCTTCTACCTGCACATCCCGTTCCCCCCGGCCGAGCTCTTCCAGCAGCTGCCCTGGCGCCGCCAGCTGCTCGAGGGGCTGCTGGGTGCGGACCTCGTCGGGTTCCAGCTGCCCGGGGCGTCGCAGAACTTCGTGCGCCTGGTCCGCCAGCGCGTCGGCCACAAGACGCACCGCGACATGGTCTACCTCCCCGATGGCCGCTCGGTGAAGGCCCAGGCGTTCCCGATCTCCATCGACACCCAGGGGTTCGTCGAGCTGGCGCAGGAGGAGTCCGTGGTCAAGCGGGCGGCCGAGATCCGCCAGGCGCTGGGCGAGCCGCGCAAGGTGTTCCTCGGCATCGACCGGCTCGACTACACGAAGGGCATCTACGCGCGGCTGCGCGCCTTCAGTGAGCTGATCCGCGACGGGCAGCTCGCCACCGAGAACGCCGTCTTCGTCCAGGTGGCCACGCCCTCGCGCGAGCGGGTGGAGCAGTACCGCATCCTGCGTGACGACATCGACCGCCTGGTGGGCCGCATCAACGGCGACCTGGGTGAGATCGGTCGGCCGCTCATCTCCTACCTGCACTCCTCCTACCCGCGCGAGGAGATGGCCGCGCTCTACCGCGCCGCCGACGTCATGGTGGTCACGCCGCTCCGCGACGGCATGAACCTCGTCGCCAAGGAGTACGTCGCCTGTCGCCCCGACAACGACGGCGCCCTGGTGCTCTCGGAGTTCGCCGGCGCCGCCGAGGAGCTGCGGCAGGCATGGCTGGTGAACCCCTACGACATCAACGGGATGAAGGCCGCCCTGCTCGATGCCTGCGGGGCCTCGCAGAAGGAGCGGACCCGGCGGATGCGGGCGCTGCGCAAGACGGTCCAGGAGAACGACATCGGCAAGTGGGCGGCCGGGTTCCTGGACGACCTGGCGGAGCTGCGGCCCGAGCACGGCAAGACCATGAAGCCCGCCCTGCGTTCCTGACCGGCCTGCGTTCCTGACCGGGGGGCGCCGTCAGGGCAGCGTCAGCACCGCCTCCAGCTCCGCGCGCACCGCCTCGCCGAGCTCGCCCCACCCGTCCGCGTAGTCATACATCCGGGCCAGGCCGGTGCCACCCCGCTGCCCGTCCATCAGGTCGATGTCCCCCGGTGTGATGAGGCCGGGGTGGGTGACGCCCACGGCCGCGGACAACCGCAGGAGGTCGCGCCGCAGCGCGTGGACATAGCTCGCGACCCGCTCGCTCTTCGTGTCCGGGTCGAGGCCGCGGGTGAAGCGCGGCTTCTGGGTGGCGACCCCGGTGGGGCAGCGGTCGGTGTGGCACCTGCGGGCCTGGATGCAGCCCAGGGCGAACATCGCCTCGCGGCCGACGTTCAGCAGGTCGGCCCCGAGCGCCATCGCGATCACGGCGTTCTCGGGGATGCCGAGCTTGGCCGAGCCGATGAAGGTGACGTCGTCGGTCAGGCCGGCTGCCGCGAACCGCCGATAGACCTCGGTGAAGCCGACCCGGAAGGGGTAGGCGACCGCGTCGCTGAACAGCAGCGGCGCCGCGCCCGTGCCGCCCTCACCGCCGTCGAGGGTCACGAAGTCCACGCCCCGGCGGGTCTCGGCGGTCCCGGCCGCCATCTGCTCCACGAGCTCGTCCCAGGGCGCGAGGTTGCCGACCGCCGACTTGATCCCGACGGGGAGGCCGGTCTCCTGCGCGAGCATCTCGACGAAGTCGAGCATCGAGTCGACGTCGGAGAAGGCGGTGTGGCGGCTCGGGGAGAAGCAGTCCTTGCCCACCTCGACCCCGCGGGCCTCGGCGATCTCCCGCGTCACCTTCACGCCGGGAAGCATCCCGCCCAGTCCGGGCTTGGCGCCCTGGGAGAGCTTGACCTCGAGCGCGCGCACGGGGTTCCGCTCCACCAGGTCCTTGAGCTGGGCGAGGTCGAAGCCCCCGTCGTCGGTGCGGCAGCCGAAATAGCCGGTACCGATCTGGAAGATGAGCTCGCCGCCGTGCTGATGGTGCCGGGAGACGCCGCCCTCTCCGGTGTTGTGCAGGCAGCCGGCGGCTCGGGCCCCGCGGTTGAGCCCCTCCACCGCGGGGCCCGAGAGCGAGCCGAAGCTCATCGCCGAGATGTTGACCACCGAGTCGGGCCGGAAGGCGCGCCGGCGCCCCCGCGGACCGCCGAGCACCTTGGCGCCGGGCAGGTGGTCGTCCTGTGCCGCGGCGATCGGCTCGACGCCCGCTCCGGCGAAGGTGCGGTGCTTGACGACCGGGTAGAGGCTCCCGTTCTCGATGTCGTTGTCGGTGCCGAAGCCGAGATAGCTGTTCTGCTGCTTGGCCGAGGCGTAGACCCACTCGCGCTGGTCGCGGCTGAAGGGCCGCTCCTCGTCGTCCGAGGCCACGATGTACTGCCGCAGCTCGGGGCCGATCTTCTCCAGGGCGTACCTCCCGTGCCCGACGACGGGAAAGTTGCGGAGGATCGTGTGCCGCCTCTGCAGCAGGTCGTGCGCCGCCACGACCCCCAGCGCCCCCACGCCCCCGGCCAGCGCCCGCGTCCACCTCATGGTCCACTCCTCCCGGGCGACCTGCCGCCGTGCCAGGCGTCGCATCGTCGACCCGCGCCGTGTCTAGCCCATCGCTGGGCGCCTGCGCAGGGTGGGTCGTCGGGTACCTTGCGCCCATGGACGTCATCCCCAAGCCCGCGCAGGTGGTCTCCGCGGCGAGCAACGTCGCCCACAAGGTGCTCTACGGGGGACTGGCCGACCTGCGTCCGATGCCGCGCACCCTGATCGACGACGGGAACCTGCGGGAGGTCTACCACTACCGGCCGGCGACCACGCAGGAGTCGGGCGACCCGGTGCTCCTGGTGACGCCCCTCGCAGCCCCCAGCATCTGCTTCGACCTGCGGCGCGGCTGCTCGCTGGTGGAGCACCTTGTCGCCGGCGGGCGGCGTACCTACCTCGTGGAGTACGGCGAGGTCTCCTTCCGCGACCGCAACCTCGGCATCGAGCACTGGGTCGACGAGGTCGTGCCGACCGCGATCCGCGAGGCGTCCGCGCACGCGGGGGGGCGGCCGGTGCATGTCGTCGGGTGGAGCCTCGGCGGCATCTTCGCCCTCCTCACCGCGGCCGACCAGCCGGACCTCCCGATCGCGTCGGTCACCGTCCTGGGCAGCCCCGTCGACGTGACGCTCGTGCCGCTGGTCGCCCCGCTGCGGCCGTTGCTCCGCCTGAACTTCACGCGGGGACCGGGCGCGATCACCTGGGCCTACCAGGCGATGGGGGGCCTGCCCAAGCCCGCCGTGCGGTGGGCCTTCCAGCTCAGCTCCTTCCAGAAGCTGATCACGAAGCCGGCCGCCGTCGCGGCGAACCTCGACGACGCCGAGTTCCTCGCCCAGCTCGAGGCGGTGGGGCGCTTCACCGACCGGATGATCGCCTACCCCGGCCGCACGTTCGGGCAGCTCTACCACCGCTTCGTGAAGGGCAACGCGCTCGCGCGGGGCAGCTTCGAGCTGGACGACCGGACGATCGAGCTGTCGAGCCTCAGCGCCCCCGTGCTGGTCTTCGGCGGAGCGAACGACGGGATCGCCCCCGTCCGGTCGGTGCAGTCGGTGATGCCGATGCTCACCGGATCCCGCGAGGCGCGCTTCGAGATCGTGCCCGGAGGCCACCTCGGCATGCTCACCGGGCGCGCGGCCCGGACCACCACGTGGGAGGTGCTCGACGCGTGGATCGAGCAGTGGTCGACGCCCGAGGGCGACGACGAGGCGGCCGGGGCGCGGGCGGCGGACCGCTCCGCCCGCCGCGAAGCCATCGGCGCCAACCGGACCCGCCGCTACTCCTCCGCCGGCTCCCGGGCGCTCTCCCGCTGACCCGAGGGGCGCTAGCCTCGCGCCGATGAGCGCGCTGGCGGGACTGGTGGAGAAGGGCCTCGTGGCGGCCGACTGGGCCGAGGCGCTGGCCCCGGTCGACGACCGGATCGCGGCCATGGGCCGGTTCCTGCGCGCGGAGCTGGCGGCCGGGCGCCCGTACCTGCCCCCGGGGGACCGCATCCTGCGCGCCTTCCACCGGCCGCTCGCCGGCGTGCGCGTGCTGGTGGTGGGTCAGGACCCCTACCCGACGCCCGGACACCCGATCGGGCTCTGCTTCGCGGTGGCCCCCGACGTGCGGCCCGTGCCGCGCAGCCTCGCGAACATCTACCAGGAGATGGCCACCGACCTGGGCGTGGAGACGCCCGCGCACGGCGACCTCTCCGCCTGGACCGACCAGGGCGTGATGCTGCTCAACCGCTGCCTGACGGTGCGGCCGGGCGAGCCGGCGTCCCACCGCGGCCGCGGCTGGGAGGAGGTCACCGAGTGCGCGATCCGCGCGCTCGCGGCGCGCGGCGGCCCCCTGGCGGCGATCCTCTGGGGGCGGGACGCCCAGTCGCTGAAGCCTCTGTTGGCCCCGGTGCCCTGGGTGGAGTCGGCCCACCCGTCGCCGCTCTCCGCGAGCCGCGGGTTCTTCGGGTCGCGGCCGTTCTCCCGGGTCAACCGGCTGCTGGAGGACCAGGGCGGCTCGCCCGTCGACTGGCGCCTACCCGCCTGAGCGCCGGGGTGTCGCCCGGTGCGCACGGGTGCGACAGGATGGGCGGATGCGCTTCCTGTCCGTGCAGTCCCTCGTCGCGTACGGGCACGTCGGCAACGCGGCCGCCGTCTTCCCGCTCCAGCGGCTCGGCCACGAGGTCTGGCCCGTGCCGACCGTGGTCTTCTCCAACCACACGGGGTACGGGGCGTGGCGCGGGCCGCTGCTCGACCCCGAGGACGTCCGCGCCGTCGTGACCGGCATCGAGGAGCGCGGTGTGCTCGGCACCGTGGACGGCGTGCTCTCGGGCTACCTCGGCTCCCCCGGCATCATCGACGTGGTCCTCGACGCCGTGGCGCGCGTGAAGGGCGCGAACCCCGGTGCCGCCTACACCTGCGATCCCGTGATGGGCAACGCCACCTCGGGCTGCTTCGTCGACCCGGCGCTGCCGCCGCTGGTCCGCGAGCGGGTGGTCCCGGCGGCCGACGTGATCACGCCCAACCAGTTCGAGCTCGGGTTCCTCGTCGACCGCGACCTGGTGGGCGACCAGGGTCGCGACCCCGCCTCGCTGGACGACGTCCTCGGCGCCGCCCACGACGCCCGCGCCCTGGGGCCGGAGACGGTGCTCGTCACGAGCCTGGCCGAGCACGGCTCCGCCCCCGACGAGATCGGGATGCTCGCCGTGACCGGCCACGGCGCGTGGGTCGTGCGCACGCCTCGGGTGCCGATGACGGCCAACGGGTCGGGCGACGTGACCTCGGCCCTGTTCTCCGCGCACCTGCGGGAGTCCGACCCGGCCACGGCGCTCGCGCGCACCGCCGCCTCGGTGCACGCGCTGCTCGCGGCCACCCACGCCTCCGGCGAGCGCGAGCTGCGCATCGTCGCCGCCCAGGAGGTGTTCGTGGACCCGCCGCGCGCCTTCGAGGCGACCCGGGTGGACTGACCCGCGGAGCCGCGTAGGAGATTCGAACTCCTGACCGTCCGCTTACAAGGCGGGTGCTCTGCCAGCTGAGCTAACGCGGCGCGCCCGGTCCCCCGCCGGGCCCGGGCCCGGGCCAGCCTAGTCCGTGCGCGGCGCCGGCCCCCGGACGCCCTGCGGCTCGGACCCGGTGGTCGTCGGGGCCGCCGCCGTCGGCGCGGCCGCGGTCCGGAACACTGCGCCCATGCACCTGCTGGACGAGCCCCACCACGACGGATCGCCGCTGTACCTCGGGGACGAGGCCCCACCGGCCGGCGCGCGCGTGCGGGTTCGCTGCCGCACGGCGCCCGGGGACCCCACGGTCGCGGTGTGGCTGCGCAGCACCGAGGACGCGGAGCCGGTCTTCCACGCGTGCGTCCCGGTCGACGCGCCGCCGGGTGCCGTGGGCCCCGCCCACTGGTGGGAGGCCGAGCTCCCGGTGCACAACCCGGTCACCCACTACCGCTTCCTGCTGCACGCGGACGACGGCTCGCAGCGGTGGCTCACCGGCGCGGGGGTGGTCGACCACGACCTGCCCGACACCTTCGACTTCCTCCTCACCTCCCACGCAGCCGGGCCCGACTGGGGCCGCGACGCGGTCGTCTACCAGGTCTTCCCCGACCGGTTCGCCCGCTCCGACGCCGCGGACCAGCGACCCATGCCGGACTGGGCGGTGCCGGCGGAGTGGGGGGACCCCGTCGCCTTCGAGCCGGACGACCCCCGGACTCCCCTGCAGCTCTTCGGCGGAGATCTCGACGGCGTGATCGACCACCTCGACCACGTCGCCGGGACCGGCGCCGACGTCGTCTACACGACGCCGGTCTTCGCGGGGGAGTCCAACCACCGGTACAACGCGACCACCTTCGACGCCGTCGACCCACTGCTCGGCGGCGACGACGCGTACGCCCGCCTCTCCGCGGCCGTGCACGCGCGCGGGTGGCGGATCATGGGCGACCTGACGACCAACCACACGGGCGACACCCACGAGTGGTTCCGTCGCGCCGTCGCCGACCCCCACGCCCCGGAGCGGGGCTACTACCACTTCGCCGACGACGGGTCGTACGCCTCGTGGCTCGGGCACCACACGCTGCCGAAGATCAACCACACCGACCCCGTGCTGCGCGCGGCCATGGTCGAGGGGCCGGACTCCGTCGTCGCCCGCTGGCTGCGCCCGCCCTTCGCGTTGGACGGCTGGCGGATCGACGTCGCCAACATGACCGGTCGCCTGGGCGCCCTGGACATCAACCACGAGGTCGCCCGGGCGGTCCGGAGCACGGCCGAGGCCGAGCGCGCCGACGCGCTGGTGATCGGCGAGCACAACCACGACGCATCGGGGGACGTCGACGGCGACGGCTGGCAGGGGACCATGAACTACTCCGGCTTCTCCTGGCCGATCTGGTCGTGGCTGCGCGACCCGGCCTCACCCGCCCGGCCCTTCGGGAGGCCGGTGCCGGTGCCGGTGCGGCCGGCGGAGACCGTGCTGCGGGCCCTGCGCGAGTGGCGCGGCCGGCTGGGCTGGCGGGCATCGGCGTGGTCCTGGAACGTGCTCGGGTCGCACGACTCGGCCCGGGTCCGCACGCTGGTCGGATCGCCGGCGGCGCACCGGGTCGCCGCGGGGCTGCAGTTCACCCTGCCCGGTGTCCCGATGGTCTTCGCCGGCGACGAGCTCGGGCTGGAGGGCGTCACCGGCGAGGATGCCCGCCGGCCCATGCCCTGGCACGACGAGAGCCGGTGGGACCGGGCCACTCTGGCGACGTACGGCGACCTGGCCCGGCTGCGCCGCGCCGAGGTGGCGCTGCGGCGCGGCAGCCTGCGCTGGGTGCATGCCGACGGCGACACGCTGGCATACCTGCGCGAGCACCCGGAGGGATCGCTGCTGGTCGTGGCGCGGCGGGCGGCCGGCGCGGAGCTGAACCTGCCCGCCGAGGCGCTCGGACTCGCGGAGGGCGACGGGCTCGCGCTGCTGCTCGCCACGGAGCCGGGGCTTCCACAGCGACTGCCGGTGGGTGGGGGGACCCTGACGCTTCCGGCCGATGGGCCGGTGCTCAGCGCCTGGCGGGTCTAGCCTTCTCCCATGCCGTTCCGGATCACCTCGCGGCGGCCGGACCCGGCGCTGCTCCGGTTGCCGTGGTCGGAGCCCCTCGAGGAGTGGGACTCCGAGCACGTGCTCGACCTGCCGCGCGGGCTCTCGCGCCACGTGGTGCGGATCGTGCGCACCGGCCCGTCGATCTGGGCCGTCAAGGAGACGCAGGAGGACCGCGCCGACCGGGAGTACCGGTTGTTGCGCGACCTGCAGCGTCTCGGGATGCCGACCGTCGAGCCGCAGGCGGTGATCGCGGGGCGCACGACGCCCGACGGCGCGCCGCTGCCCACGGCCCTGGTGACCCGGTACCTCCCGTTCTCGCTGCCCTACCGCACCCTGTTCAAGCACGGACTGACCGCGCGGGACCTCCCCTCCCTGGTCGACGCGCTGGTGGTCCTGCTGGTCCGGCTGCACCTCTCGGGCTTCTACTGGGGCGACGTGTCGCTGTCGAACGTGCTCTTCCGCCGCGACGCGGGCGCCTTCGAGGCCTACCTGGTGGACGCGGAGACCGGCGAGCTGCAGAACTCGCTGGCCGACCAGATGCGCGACCACGACGTCACCGTCGGCTGCGAGAACGTCTTCGCCGAGCTCCTGGACCTCGAGGCGGCCGGTGACGTGCGGCCGCCCGACGGCGGCACCCACGAGGGTGCGGCCCCGACGGCGCACGACGTGGTCCAGATGCTGCAGGAGCGCTACGAGACGCTGTGGAGCGAGCTCACCGCCGCCGAGGAGGCCCCCGCCGACGACCTGTGGCGGGTGGAGCAGCGGGTCGAGCGGCTCAACGCGCTGGGCTTCGACGTCGAGGAGCTGGACATCGTCACCGATGTCGGCGGGGACACGCTGCGGATCGTGCCCCGGGTGGTCGAGCTGGGTCACCACAGCCGCGAGCTGCGCTCCCTGACCGGGATGGACGTGCAGGACAACCAGGCCCGACGCCTGCTCAACGACCTGGCCTCCTTCACCGCCGCACACGACCTGGGTCGCGAGGACCGGCCCGTCGTCGCCGCGCGCTGGCTGGACCGGGTCTATGAGCCGCTCGCCGCGATGGTGCCCGCCGGGGCCCGCGGCAAGCTCGAGCCCGCCGAGCTGTTCCACGAGGTGCTCGAGCACCGCTGGTACCTCTCCGAGCGGGCGGGGCGCGAGGTGGAGCTCTTCGACGCGGCGCGGGACTACATCACCGAGGTGCTCGAGCGCCGCCCGGACGAGCTGCTCGCGGGGACGCCCGGCGAGTCGGCCGGATCGGACGGACCCGGCTGAGCGGGCCCGGCTGGGCTCACGGGCTCGGGCTGAGCGTCGTGCCGGGGCCGAACTGCTGGCCGGGCGCCTCCCCCCTGCCGAGGTCCGGGTCGAGGTTCGGCTCACCGGGCCGGGGACCCGGGTCGCCGGGCACGTCGGGGGCCGCGGCGCCGTACGTCAGCTCCGTGAAGTCGCCGACCTCGAAGACGCCGTCCGTGCGCAGCGCGACGTCCTGCACGCCGACCGGCCGCCCGTCGCGGTAGGTGACCAGGGACATCGCGGCCGTGCGGCGGATCTTGCTGCCCACGGCGATCGCGTACGCCGCGCCGCCCGTCGTCCCGTTGATGAAGGTCCAGCCGACGCGCCCGCCCTCGCCGCGCGTGGGCACGGGCCCGACCGTGACGTGCAGGTGCCCGCCCAGGACCAGGTCGACGCAGCCGCGCTCCAGCGCGGGGCGACCCTGGTTGGTGTCGTGCACGAGCAGAGTGCTCACCCGCTCGCCCCGCGCGTCGGCCTCGCACGCCGCGTCGGCGAGCAGGTCGGACTGCTCGCCGAAGCTCAGCTCCCGCTCCCGGCGCAGCGAGCCGAAGCCGCTGCTGCGCGGGTCGGGGACGCCGAGCATCCGCGAGGCACCCGGGCCGTCCACGACCTCGCCGTCCATCATGATCCAGCCGCGCGCGTCGAGGTAGTCCTGCACGAAGGTGCCGCTGTCGTGGTTGCCGGCGACGCCGTACCGCTCGAGGTCCCCGAAGGCCTCCTGCAGCGAGGCGAGGCTGAAGGCCTCCCAGGACTTGCCGTTGGAGGTGTCGTCGCCGCCGTCGATCACGGCGGTCGCCCCGCCGGCGTCGCCGACGGCACGGGCGACCGGGTCCATGCCGATGTTGTCGTGCCGGTCGGAGACCACGAGCGCGACGGTCTCTGCCTCCCGGGGCTGCCGCAGGTCCAGCTCGGCCGCGTCCTGCCGGGCGCGGGTGTAGAACGCCCGGCTGCGCTCCCAGGTGTCGACGGCGTTGGCGACGAGGCTCCGGGTCTGCGAGGAGACCCCGGAGTCCACGCTGACCTCGAGGCGGGCCGCCTCGGCGGGCAGCGGCACCTCGGAGCCCAGAAAGGTCCCCAGGGTCTGCCACTGGTCGTCCCGCTCCAGCCGGCGGGGGTCGCGGTCCCAGGGCTGCCAGGCGGCGACGAGGACGAGCACCGCCACCCCCAGGCCGGCGACGCCCCGCCGCGAGCGCACCCCGGCCCACACCTCGGCCCGGCGACGCGGTCCGAGCAGCACCCACACTCCGACGACGACGACCCCGGCGGCCAGGCCCCGCAGCAGGGCGGCCACCGCCATGTCGGTCACCGCGTCCTGCACGACGTGCCGCTGCGCGTCGGGCTGGCTCGCGATGAAGGCGTAGCGGGTCGCCAGCGCGCTCGTCGAGGCGGCCTCGGTCTTGCCGAGCTCGATCCGGACGCCGACCGGCACTCCCAGGTCCGCGCGGTCGGCGAAGCGTACGTCGGGCAGCAGCGGGCCCGTGCGCAGCACCACCTCCCCGTCGAAGGTCGGCCGGATCACCGCGTCGTGGCTGGCCAGCGTGACCGCCCGGCTGCTCGTGATGAACAGCGGAGCCGCCACGGCGAGGGCGACCACCAGCACGACCGCGAGCGCGGTCAGCCCGCGCCGGACCGCGGGCAGCGTCCGGGGCGACGCAGGGCCGGACGACGTGGCTACAGGGGTCTCCACCGCTCCAGCCTGCCTGACCGAAACAGGCGCCCGGACGCGGTTGGAGAAACCCGGGGTTCCGCTGTGGCCCGGGTCACGTGGGCCGGGTCACACGGGCCGGGTCACACGGGCCGGGTCAGGGCGGCCCCTGCCCGCGTCAGCGGCGTGCCTGGGCCACGGCGTAGAGCACCACCGACGCGGCCACTCCCGCGTTGAGCGACTCGACGTCCGCGCTCATCGGCACGCTGACGCGCTGGTCGCAGGTCTCCCCCACGAGGCGGCCGAGGCCGCTGCCCTCCGAGCCGACGACGACGACGAGCGGGCCGTCGGCGAGTGCGAGACCGGGCAGCGAGACGTCGCCGTCGGCCGCGAGGCCGACGACCATGCACCCCGCGGCCTGGTAGGCCTTCAGCTGCCGCACGAGGTTGACCGTCTGGGCGACCGGGACGCGGGCCGCCGCGCCCGCGCTGGCCTTCCAGGCCGCCGCCGTCATCCCGGCCGCGCGGCGCTCCGGCACCAGGACGCCGTGGGCGCCGAACGCGGCGGCCGAGCGGACCACGGCCCCGAGGTTGCGAGGGTCGGTGACCGAGTCCAGCGCGACGATCAGCGGCGGCTCGCCGCGCTGCTCCGCGCGCGCCAGGAGGTCCTCGGGATGGGCGTAGGCGTAGGCGGGGACCCGTGCGGCGAGCCCCTGGTGCACCGCGCCACCGGTGAGCCGGTCGAGCTCGGCGCGCGCGACCTCCAGCAGGGAGACCCCCTGGTCCGCGGCGAGCGCGAACGCCTCGCGGACGCGGTCGTCCCGCTCGGTCCCCTCGGCGACGTACAGGCCGGTCACGGGGGCGCCCGCGCGCAGCAGCTCGACGCAGGCGTTGCGCCCGGCGACCCACTCGTCGGCCGACCCGCGCGACCGGCCGCCCTGGCCCTTGCCGCCCTGGCCCTTGCCGCCGGGCTTGCCACCGGGCGTGCCACCGGCGTAGGCCTTGTGGCCCGGCCGGTCCTTGGCCTTCGGCGTCGGGCCCT
Source organism: uncultured Actinomycetota bacterium (assembly GCA_963731985.1). GTDB lineage: Bacteria > Actinomycetota > Actinomycetes > Propionibacteriales > Nocardioidaceae > Nocardioides. The sequence goes on from CAVSYA010000002.1 coordinate 195,552, forward strand.
TGCCCTCGAGCCCGCGGCGCACTCGGCCGCCGGACCCGGCGGTCGGGTTGCCCTTGCCGCTGCGCCGGACCGAGCCCTTGCGCTGGCTGTTGCCGGCCATCAGCTGCTCCTCATCGCGTGCCAGGTGGGACCGTCGGGGGTGTCCTCGACCTCGATGCCGGCGGACGTGAGCTGGTCGCGGATCGCGTCGGCGGTGGCGAAGTCGGCGCTCTGCCGGGCCCCGGCTCGCTGCCGCAGCAGGCCGGACACGAGCGCGTCGAGGGCGGCGGTCAGCGTCGCGTCGGCGCCGCCGCCCGCCTCGGGCCACGCGGGGTCCTCGGGGTCGAGGCCGAGCACGCCGAGCATCGCGCGGACGCTGGCGGCCGCTCCGCGCAGGCCGGCCCGCTCGCCGGGGCCGCCGCCGCCGAGCAGCTTGTTGCCCTCGCGCACCACCCCGTGCAGCGCGGCGACGGCCGCGGGGGTGCCGAGGTCGTCGTCCATGGCCTCGACGAACTCCGCGCACAGCGTGCCGCCGCCGGGCGCCTCGCCCAGCGCCGCGCGGGCGCGGTCGAGGAAGCCCTCGATCCGCCGGAAGCCGGCCGCCGCCTCGTCGAGCGCCTCGACGCTGAACTCGACGTGGCTGCGGTAGTGCGCCGAGAGCATGTAGAAGCGCAGCTCGATGCCGCGGTACCGCTCGAGCACCGCCGGGATGGCCAGGCTGTTTCCGAGGGACTTGCTCATCTTCTCGCCGGCGGTGGTGATCCACGCGTTGTGCATCCACCGCGACGCGAACCCGCGCCCGGCGGCGCGCGACTGCGCCTGCTCGTTCTCGTGGTGCGGGAAGCGCAGGTCCACGCCGCCGGCGTGGATGTCGAAGGCGGGACCGAGGTACTTGCCCGCCATCGCGGAGCACTCGATGTGCCAACCCGGACGCCCCCGGCCCCAGGGAGCGGGCCAGGAGGCCGTCTCCGGCTCGGTCTCGGCCTTCCATCCCTTCCACAGCGCGAAGTCCCGGGGATCCCGCTTGCCGCGGGGGTCGGCGTCCTGGGCGGCCTCCATGTCGTCGACGCCCTGCCGGGTCAGCTCGCCGTACGCCGGCCAGGAGCGCACGTCGAAGTAGACGTCGCCGGAGCCGTCCTGGGCGGGGTAGGCATGTCCCCGCTCGATCAGCTGCTCGATCAGCGCCAGCATCTCGGGCACGTGCCCCGTCGCGGCGGGCTCGTAGGTCGGCGGAGCCACGTTGAGCGCGGCGTAGGCGCGGTCCAGCTCGCGGTGCATCATCGCGGCGTGCTCGAACCAGGGGCGCCCCGCCTCGGCCGCCTTGGCAAGGATCTTGTCGTCGATGTCGGTGACGTTGCGGATGAAGGTGACGACGTACCCGTGGTGCTCCAGCCACCGGCGCAGCACGTCGAAGTTGACCGCCGAGCGCACGTGCCCGACGTGCGGCTCGGACTGCACCGTGAGACCGCAGACGTAGACGCCGACCCTGCCCTCGACCAACGGAGAGAAGTCGCGCGTCTCGCGCGTCGAGGTGTCGTGGAGCCGGAGAGTCACCCGGGGAGTCTAGGGGTGGGGCGGGACCGCACCCGTATCGGCGGGCGAGCGCGGGACCCCCGCGCCGCCTCAGGCGGTGGCGGTGAAGTCGACCGTGTGCCAACCGGTGGCGCCGTCGGGGATCGGCTGTGCCCGCGCGCCCGTCTGCACCTCGCCGTCCCGGTCCGTCGCGCGCACCCGCACCAGGTGGTCGCCCCGCTCCACGGCCACCGTGGCGACCCACTGCACCCAGGTGTCGTCGTTGGGCACGGCACCCAGCCGGGCCGACTGCCACGCGCCACCGTCCACGGCGACCTCGACGCGGGCGATCCCCGTGTGCTGCGCCCAGGCGACCCCGCCGAGGCGCACGTCGCCGGCGGGCACCTCGTCTCCCGAGCCGGGCACGTCGATCCGCGAGGAGATCCGCACGGGCGCCTGCTCCGCCCAGCCCTTGCCGGTCCAGTAGGCCTCGAAGTCCGCGAACCGGGTGACCTCGAGGTCGACCAGCCACTTGGTCGCCGAGACGAAGCCGTAGAGCCCGGGCACGATCATCCGCACCGGGAAGCCGTGTTCGATCGGCAGGGGCCGGCCGTTCATCCCGACGACCAGCATCGCGGCGCGGTCGTCGGTCAGGGCGGCGAGCGGCGTCCCGCAGGTCCAGCCGTCCTCGGAGGTCTGCCGCACGGCGTCGGCGTCCGGCGAGACGCCCGCCTCGGCGAGCACGTCCGCGATCCGCACCCCGCTCCACCAGGCGTTGCCGATCAACGAACCGCCCACCTCGTTGGAGACGCAGTTGAGGGTGACCCAGCGCTGCGTCATCGGGCGCGCGACGAGGTCCTCGTAGGTGAGGGTGATCTCGCGCTCGACCATGCCGTGGATGCGCAGGGACCAGTCGTCCGGATCGATCGTCGGCAGCAGGATCGCGGTGTGGATCAGGTAGAAGGAGTCCTCGGGCGTCCGCCACGGCGCGATCCCCTTGAGACCGACGCTGGCCCCCTCGGGCGTGCCCGGGCGCGAGATCGGCAGCTTCAGCAGCGAACGGGTGAGCTCGACCTGTCGCCGACCGCGGCCGACGAGCCGCCCGACCAGCCCCACCACGACCGCCCCCACCGCCACCGCTCCGGACCCCACCAGAAAGGTGCGCCGCGTGGCCTCCCCGTCGGGGGCCGCGGCATCCTGCCCGGGGTCGGACGCGGCCGCGAGCTTCCGGAGCGGCTCGGTGAGGGCGTTGTGCACGACCAGCCAGGTGACCAGCGCGACGCCGACGGGCAGGACCGACGCGGCGGGGCTCGCACCCGCGAGCACGGCCACCACGCCGACCGCCGCGAGGGGCACCCAGACCAGCGCCGGATGCCACCGGCCCCGCCGGGCCAGGCGGCCGGCGAGGGCGAAGAGGAGCGCGAGCAGCAGCGCGATGACCCCGATCAGCACCGGCTTGTCGGCGGCGCCCAGCAGGCCGATCGCCTGCTCCACCACGGGGCCGGGCGCCAGCGAGATCACCCGCTCGGCCACGGCCACGACGGGGGACTCGCGCACGCCGAGGGCGGACGCCGTGGCATAGCTCGTGGCCAGCCCGGCCACGCCGCTGGCCACCCCGGCCAGGATCCATGCGCCCCGCGGGATGCGGTGACTGTTCACCCCACCAGTCTGACTCAGGCATGATCGCGGCGTGAGCGACGAGCCCGCCGCGAGATGCGCATCCGGCGATCCGGCCCCCGCCGAGGCACGCCCCGCGGCCCCGGGGGCTCCCCACCCCGGACTGCCCCGGGTCGGCGTCGGGACCGACGTGCACCGGCTGGTCGAGGGGCGGCCCATGCACCTCGGCTGCCTGGCCTGGGCCGACGAGCCGGCCGGGCTGGAGGGGCACTCCGATGGCGACGTCGCCGCGCACGCCGCCTGCGACGCGCTGTTGTCGGCCGCCGGCCTGGGTGACCTGGGGCAGCACTTCGGCACGGGCGAGCCCCGCTGGGCGGGCGCGTCGGGCGCCGCGCTGCTCGCCGAGACGGCGACCCGGGTCCGCGCCGCGGGCTTCCGGATCGGAAACGTCGCCGTGCAGGTGATCGGGAGTCGCCCGCGCCTGGGCGCCCGCCGCGCCGAGGCCGAGGACGCCATGGCGAGGGCCGTCGGCGCCCCCGTGTCGCTCTCGGCCACGACCACCGACGGGCTCGGGCTCACCGGACGCGGCGAGGGTGTCGCCGCCGTCGCCACGGCGCTCCTCGGCTGAGCCCTCACTCGCCGAGCCGGCGGGGGCCCACCTCGACGACGCCGTCGACGACGCGGGTCGCGTACGCCGAGACCGCCGCGTGGGCGTCGTCCAGGCACTGCCCCGTGCGCAGGTCGAACCCGTGCCGGTGCGCGGGCGAGGCCACGAACGGAACACCGTCGCGGACGCCGGCGATGCCGCGGGCCAGCGGCGTCATCCGGTCGAAGGGGTCGTGGTTGCCCAGGGCATAGACGGCGTCGCCCGGCATCCGGAACAGGGCGATCGACTGGCCGTGCACGAGCGCCGTGGCACCGCGCTCGGCCTCCAGGTCACCGAGCCGGCAGACCGCTCGCCAGTCGGGATCACGGCCGTGGTCCCCGAAAGCCGTCCCCATCCGTCACCGCGCCCCCTTCGTCTCCTCTCATCGAACCTAGGCAGCGACTGTTGTCGCACGATGTCGGCGTGTAACAACTGTGAAAACCCGTCCCGGGGTCGCGTCGCGGTCGCGGCTACAGTGACGCCCCCGCCCGTTCCGGCGCCGGAGCGGGCGGCGGCGGGCGGGAGGACGGCCGGGAAGGACGGGGTGCCCATGACGGACCGGGGCGAGCAGCCGGCGTCGGACGACGCGGCGGTGGTCATCGTCGCCGCCGGCGCCGGCACCCGCGTGGGGGCGGAGATCAACAAGGTGCTGCTCCCCCTGGGCGACGCGCCGGTGCTGGTCTGGTCGGTGCGGGACGCGCTGGCCGTGCCCGGTGTGCGGCGGATCGTGCTCGTCGTCCGCGAGAGCGAGCAGGAGGCCGTGGCCGCGGCGGTCGTGCCCCACCTCGGGACCCAGGACCAGGTCGAGGTCGTCGTCGGCGGGGCCACGCGTCACGCCTCGGAGTGGGCGGCGCTGCGGGCCCTGGCCGGCGACGTGGACGCGGGCCGGATCGCCGTGGTCGCCGTCCACGACGGCGCCCGGCCACGGGCGGGCGCCCGCCTGCTGGGCGATGTCCTCGCCGCCGCGCGCGCCCACGGAGGCGCGCTGCCGGCGGCGCCGCTGCGCGGGCTGCTGCGTCGCGACGGCTCGGCCGTGCGGATGGACCTCGCCGCCGTGCAGACGCCACAGGCGTTTCGCGCGGCGCCCCTGCTGGCGGCGTACCGGCTCGCCGACCGCGACGGGTTCGCGGGCACCGACACGGCCTCCTGCCTCGAGCGGTACGCCGACCGGCTGGGCGAGGTGGTGCGCCTCGTGGCCGTGCGCTCGGACCCCGGGAACCTGAAGATCACCTTCCCGGGGGACCTCCGCGTCGCCACGGAGCTCTCGGCCAGGGCAGCCAGGCGCCCTACCGCGACGTGAGGGCGGAGAGGACCTCCAGCTCCCCCTCGTCCGCGACCCGGCGGCCCTCCGGCGGCGCCTGCAGCAGACGCACGGCGTGCTCGCCCCGCAACGCCTCGACGACCACGGCGAGGTCCGACGCGGGCGGCCCGTCGAGCCCCTCGACCACCCGGGCGGGCAGCACCACGGGGGACGCGACGCTGACCAGCTCCTCGCGGTCGACGGTGGCGCCGAGCAGGCCGTCCTCCGGCCCCGGCTCTCGCTCCTTCACGGTGTCCGTCACCGGCCGGACGCCGACCACGATCGCGTCGCGCGCGACGGCCTCCTCGACGCAGGCGGCGAGGAACCACGCCGGGGTCGCGGGGCACAGGGCGTCGTGCAGGAGCAGCGGCTCGCTGCTCTCGCGCACCGAGGCCCACCCGGTGGTCACGTCCAACGGCGTCACGCCGGCCTCACCCAGAGCCCAGGCCGCGCAGACGACGAGCGACTCCCCGTGCAAGAGCAGGAAGGGCAGCGACCCTCGGTCCTGCTCGAGCACCATGCCCAGCGACGGGGGTTGCCTCGGGTCCTCGCGCGGGGCACGCGGGTCGCCCGGCCCACCCTCCTCGGGCTCCTGCGGGACGGCGTAGGGAAGCGGGTCCATCACGTCACGGTAGCCACGCACGCGCGACTCCTCCCCCTCCGGGGGCTGGTAGCGCGAACCGAACGACGACGGCCCCCGGGAGAACCCCGGAGGCCGTCGTGTCGCGCGCCTGGTGTCCGGCGCAGGATCAGGAGGCGAGCACCTCGTCGAGCAGTGCCTCGGCCTTGTCCTCGTTGGTGGCCTCGGCCAGGGCCAGCTCGGAGACGAGAATCTGGCGCGCCTTGGCCAGCATCCGCTTCTCGCCGGCGGACAGGCCGCGGTCCCGCTCGCGGCGCCAGAGGTCGCGAACGACCTCCGACACCTTCATCACGTCACCGCTGTGCAGCTTCTCGAGGTTCGCCTTGTAGCGACGAGACCAGTTGGTCGGCTCCTCGACCTGCGTCCGGCGCAGGACGTCGAACACACGATCCAGTCCCGCCTTGTCGACCACGTCCCGCACGCCGACGAGGTCGAGGTTGCACGCCGGCACCCGGACGACCAGATCCTGTTGTGCCACGATGCGGAGAACCAGGTACTCCCGGTCCTCCCCCTTGATCTTCCGCGTCTCGATGTCCTCGATGATCGCGGCCCCGTGGTTGGGGTAGACGACCGTTTCCCCGACAGTGAAGGTCATATGTGAAATTCCCCTTTCGCGACGCTGATCATATCATGACTCGGGGGGTGCCGGCGACGCGTTTGCGCAGGTCAGAGCCGTGATCCGGGCTTGACAAGCCGGTCGCCGTGTGGTCCGCGCGTGCGCCGCCGCGGCGGGTCCGGGTGACCGGGACCGGCCAGACGGTCACCCCCCGGCGTCGACCGCTAGGCTGTCGCCCACACCCCCGCCGTAACCGGTCGCCCCCGGGCGCCGACGACCCGCGAAGGCTGAGAATGCAGAAGAAGCGCCGTCTCGCACTGCTGATCGGGGCCGCCGCGGTGGTGCCCGCGTTGTCCTCGTGCATGAGCTACGCGACCGACATGATCTACACCCCGGCGGCCGGCGTGAACGACCGCGCGGGCGACATCGACGTGCTCAACGCGGCGATCGTGTCCACCGACGGGGGCACGGGCCGCTTCATCGCGACGCTGTCCAACGACGACCCGATCCTGCCGGGCGCCCTGGACTCGATGACGGGCGCGGGTGACGCGGCCAGCCTCGTGGTCGCCGACTTCGAGCCGGTCGAGCTGCTCGGCGGCGGGTACGTCAACCTGGCGACCACCGAGAGCGCCGGTGGCGTCGGCATCCCGGTGGCGGGAAGCTTCGACCTCGGCGACTTCGTCGAGGTCTCGCTGACCTTCCGCGACGGCACCTCCACGCAGCTCGCGGTGCCGGTGCTGCCCAACGCCGACGAGTACGCCGGCATCAGCGGGCCCATCGAGACCGACCTCGAGCGGCCGGTGCCCGAGGGCACCTTCCTGCTGGAGGGGGAGGGCGGTGGCGAGGGCGGGACCGAGCTCAGCAGCGAGCCCGCGGTCATCCCCGAGTCCGGCCTCGACAGCGAGCAAGCCGAATGAGCCAGGAGCCTGCGGGCGCCACGCTGGTCCTGCTCCGGCACGGCCAGAGCGAGTGGAACGCCAAGAACCTGTTCACCGGGTGGGTCGACGTCGACCTCACGGACCAGGGTCGCGAGGAGGCGGTGCGGGGCGGTCGCCTGATCGCGGACGCCGGGGTCCTCCCCGACGTCGTCCACACCTCCGTGCAGCGCCGGGCGATCACGACCGCCGCGCTGTCCCTCGACGCCTGCGACCGGCACTGGATCCCGGTGCGGCGCAGCTGGCGGCTCAACGAGCGCCACTACGGCGCCCTGCAGGGCAAGGACAAGAAGCAGACGCTCGAGGAGTTCGGCGAGGAGCAGTTCATGCTGTGGCGCCGCAGCTTCGACACCCCGCCGCCCCCGCTCGAGGACGGCGCGGAGTACTCCCAGGCGGGCGACCCGCGCTACGCCGAGCTCGGCGAGGAGATGCCGCGCACGGAGTGCCTCAAGGACGTCGTGCGACGGATGCTGCCGCACTGGGAGGAGCACATCACCGAGGACCTGCGCGCCGGGCACACCGTGCTGGTCGCCGCCCACGGCAACAGCCTGCGGGCCCTGGTCAAGCACCTGGACGGCATCGGTGACGACGAGATCGCCGGCCTGAACATCCCCACCGGGATGCCGCTGCTCTATCGCCTGGACGACGAGCTGCGGCCCACCGTGGAGGGTGGCGAGTACCTCGACCCCGAGGCGGCCGCCGAGGCAGCCGCCGCGGTGGCGAGCCAGGGACGCTGATCGGGCCCGCTCCCCCAGTGTGCTCGGGCGGGACGCGCGGGCCGGGCGGTGACACCCGAGGGCCGGGCGGTGAGGCCCGACGGTGAGGCCCGACGGTGAGGCGGGGGCTCAGGTCGCGCTGGCCGGGTACTCGCCGGTGACCACGAAGACGACGCGGTTGGCGAGCGAGACGGCGTGGTCGGCGATCCGCTCGTAGTAGCGGCCCAGGAGAGCGATGTCGACGGCCGCCTCGACGCCGTGCGACCAGTCGGCGCTGAACATCTCCGCGAAGTTGGCGCGGCGCAGCTTGTCCATCTCCTCGTCGGCGGCGGCCAGGTCGAGGGCGCTCTCCACGTCGCGCTCCTCGATGATCACCTTGACCCGGGTGACCATCTCCAGCGCCACGGCGGCCATCTGCTCCACCGACGGGACGGCGTCCTCGGGCACGGCCCGGCCCGGGACGCGAAGCCGCGCGATCTTGGCCACGTGCACCGCCAGGTCGCCCATCCGCTCGAGCTCGCTGACCATCCGTAGCGCCGCCACGATGACCCGCAGGTCACCGGCGACCGGTTGCTGCAGCGAGAGCAGCGCGAAGGCGTTGTCCTCGACGCGCTCGCGAGCCAGGTCGATCGAGGCGTCGGCCGAGATGACCCGTTCCGCCACCTCGGCGTCGCCGGTCATCAGGGCCACGGTGCTCTGGCGCGTGGCCGTCTCGACGCGCCGGGTGATGGCCACGAGATCGTTGATGATCGACTCGAGCTGGTCGTTGAAGGCCTCCCGCATGTCTCCGAGACTACGGAACGACGCTGACGGGACACAGCCGAGGCATTAACGCACGGTGAATACCCGGCGTTCACTCCGTGGAGCGCACGTGGGGCCGGTGGGCCTGCGTACCATCGCCACCGTGGACCCGACCACGCAGGCCTTCCTGGCCGCGCTCATCGGCGCCGCGGTGGGCGCCGGCGCGGTGCTGGCGTGGCACATCAGCGACCGGCTGCAGCAACGCGTCCCCGAGATGGCGCCCCCGGCGGTCCCGCCGGGCGTGGCCAGCGTGCTGTCCGTGCTGCGCAGCAGCGCGGTGGTCGTGGGCAGCGACGACGTGGTGCTCAAGGCCAGCGCGCCGGCGTACGCCCTCGGGCTGGTGCGCGGCCACGAGCTGGCGGCCGAGGAGCTCGCCCAGCTGGTGCGCCAGGTGCGCCGCGACGGCCAGATCCGGGAGGCCGAGCTCACGATGCACCGCGTGCGCGGCAGCCCGCCGCGCACGGTGACCGCCCGGGTCGCGCCGCTGGGCACCCGCCTGGTGCTGGCGCTGGTCGAGGACCGCACCCGCGAGCGCCGCATCGAGGAGGTGCGGCGCGACTTCGTGGCCAACGTCAGCCACGAGGTGAAGACCCCCGTGGGGGCGATCCGGCTGCTGGCCGAGGCCGTGACGGACGCGGCCGAGGACCCCGAGGCGGTGCGCAGGTTCGGGCAGCGGATGCTGACGGAGTCCGACCGGCTCTCCGCGCTGGTCAAGCAGATCATCGATCTCTCCCGGCTGCAGGGCGACGACCCCCTCGAGGAGCCCGTGCCGGTGTCCGTGGACGACATCGTCGCCGCGGCCCTGGACGCGAACGCCATCGACGCCGAGGCCTCGCGGATCGCCGTGGTGGCCACCGGAGAGCCCGGCCTGCACGTGCGGGGCAACGTCGAGCAGGTCACGGTGGCGGTGGGCAACCTGATCGCGAACGCGGTGGGCTACTCGACGACCGACTCGCGCGTCGTCGTGACCGCCCGGTCGGCGGGGCCCGCCTGCGAGATCTCCGTGACCGACCAGGGCATCGGCATCCCGGAGGGCGAGCTCGAGCGCATCTTCGAGCGCTTCTACCGCGTCGACCCCGCCCGGCACCGCTCCACCGGCGGGACGGGCCTCGGTCTCTCCATCGTCAAGCACGTGGCCGCCACGCACGGGGGCGACGTGCGGGTGTGGTCGGAGGAGGGCCGCGGGTCGACCTTCACGCTCAGCCTGCCCCGCGCCACGGACCCGGCCGAGCTCCCCGAGCCGGACCGGCGCGCCGAGGCGGCGACCCAAGACCCGGCGGACGGGATGAAGGCCATGATCGAGCCCGGTTCGCCCGAGGGCGCGGCGGCCGAGGCAGCGGCCCGACGCGAGGAAGCCGGGGTCCACCACCGCCACGATCGGGAGGTCCATCAGTGACCCGGGTGCTCGTCGTCGAGGACGAGGAGAGCTACAGCGACGCGCTCGCCTACATGCTCCGCAAGGAGGGGTACGAGGTCGCCGTGGCCGCCGACGGGAACGAGGCCCTCGCGGACTTCCACCGCAACGGCGCGGACATCGTGCTGCTCGACCTGATGCTGCCCGGCATCCCAGGCACCGAGGTCTGCCGGCGGATCCGGCTCACCTCCCACGTGCCGGTGATCATGGTCAGCGCGAAGGACGACGAGGTCGACAAGGTGGTCGGCCTCGAGTTGGGCGCCGACGACTACGTGACGAAGCCGTACTCGCCCCGGGAGCTCACCGCCCGGATCCGCGCCGTGCTCCGCCGCGGCGCCGAGGCCGACCTGGAGCCCGCCGCGCTCGAGGCCGGCCCCGTGCGGATGGACGTCGAGCGCCACGTCGTGACGATGCACGGCGCGGAGCAGAGGCTGCCGCTGAAGGAGTTCGAGCTGCTGGAGATGTTCCTGCGCAACCCCGGGCGCGTGCTCACCCGCGGTCAGCTGATCGACCGCGTGTGGGGCACCGACTACGTCGGCGACACCAAGACGCTCGACGTGCACGTGAAGCGGCTGCGCGCCAAGCTCGAGCCCGACCCCGGCGAACCGCGGCTGCTCGTCACGGTCCGGGGCCTCGGCTACAAGCTCGACCTGTGAACCCGCAACGGTAGGAGAACAGCATGGACACCCGCGTCAGCCGGTTCGGCCACGTCGAGCTCGAGGACTTCCCCGACGACCTGCGCGAACGGGTCGCGCCGATCGCGGAGAAGTCGGGCTTCGTGCCCAACGTCTTCCGCGCCCTGGCCCGCCGGCCGGCGGAGCTGCGCGCCTTCCTCGACTACCACGACGCGCTGATGGACTCCGACGACGGACTCTCCAAGGCCGAGCGCGAGCTCGTCGTCGTGGCCACGTCAGCCGCGAACGACTGCACCTACTGCATCGTCGCCCACGGCGCGATCCTGCGGATCCGCGCGAAGGACCCGGAGATCGCCGACCGCGTCGCGGCCAACCCGCGCACCGTCGAGCTGGACGAGCGCGGGCGCACCATCGTCGACCTCGCGCTGCGCGTGGCGCGCGACTCGGCGAGCCTGACCGGGGAGCACCTGGCGGCAGCACGCGCCGGCGGCCTCACCGACGAGGAGATCTGGGACGTCGGCATGATCACCGCGCTGTTCGCGCTCTCCAACCGGATGGCCCACCTGACCGCGCTGCAGCCGAACCCCGAGTTCTTCCCCCTCGGCCGGTGACCGGCCGAGACCCGCGAGGGGCGGCGTGACGGGGCCCGCTCGGACCCGGTCAGTCCGGGTCTGGCTCCGGGTCTGGGCCCGGCTCTGGGTGCGGGTCCTCGCCCGCCTCGAGCCAGCCGCGGAAGGCCTCGAGGTTGCGGGTGGACTCCCCCCGCAGCCGGCGCCACTCCCACTCCTTGCGGATCGAGGAGGCGAAGCCCAGCTCGAGGATGGTGTTGAAGGAGTCGTCCGCGTAGGTCAGGACCGAGCCGAGCAGGCGGTCGAGCTCCCCGGACGTGACCGCGCTCAGCGGCAGCCGCGCATCGAGGTAGATGTCACCCAGCCGGTCGATGGCAAACGCGACCCCGAACATCCGGAGGTTCCGCTGCAGCAGCCACCGGTGCACGCCCCCGGCGTTCTCGTCGGGCCGCCGACAGACGAAGGCGTGCAGGCCCAGCGCATGCGGGCCGACGTCGATGCGCACCGGCGTCTGGAGCTTCTTCTCGCCCGGCAGGGAGGCCGAGAAGACGCCGGGCGAGGTCTCGGTGAACTCGATCCCGGCCTCTGCCAGATGCTCGCGCACGACGTCGACGACCTCAGGGTCGCCCCCGCCGCGGGAGGCCGCGAGCTCCTCGCTCACGCCGGCACCACCGTGCGCATCAGGTGGGCCGCCCGCCGGTAGACCTCGAGGGTCTCCTCGGCGGTCCGCTCCCAGGCGAAGTGGCTCGCCTGGTGCCGGGCGCCCCGGGACAACCGGGCGTGCAGGTCGGTGTCACCGAGCAGCCGCCGCAACGCCGCGGCCCACGCCCGCGGCTCGTGGCCCTCGACGAGCAGGCCGCTGCGTCCGTGGTCGACCACGGTCGTCAGCCCGCCCACCGCGGCGGCGACCACGGGGGTGCCGCTGGCCTGGGCCTCGGCGGCGACCAGCCCGAAGGACTCGTTGTAGGAAGGCACGGCGACGGCCGTGGCGGCGGCGCACCAGCGGGCGAGCTCGCCCTGCTCGACGGGCGGCACGAACCGGACGACATCCGAGAGACCCAGCTCGTCGGCCAGCGCAGCCAGCGATTCCGGGTGCTCCAGGCCCGAGCCCGAGGGGCCGCCCACGACGGGGACGACGAGGCGACCGCGCAGCGCGGGGTCGTCGGCGAGGAGCACGGCCACGGCCCGCAGCAGCACGTCGGGGGCCTTGAGCGGCTGGATGCGACCGGCGAAGAGGAGCACGTGGGCGGCCTCGGGCAGCCCGAGCTCGCGGCGTACGGCGGCCCGGTCGCGCGGCCGGAACACCTCCAGGTCGACGCCGGGGTGCACCACCTCGACGCGGCCGGCGTCGGCGTCGTAGAGGTTGATCAGCTGCTTGGCCTCGAGGTCGGTGCTGGCGACGAGCATGTCGGCGTCGGCCACCACCTGTTCCTCACCGATCAAGCGGGCGGCCGGCTCCGGGGTGTCCCCCTCGGCGAGCGCCTCGTTCTTCACCTTCGCCATGGTGTGCATCGAGTGCACCAGCGGGACGCCCCAGCGGTCGCGGGCGAGCGCGCCGACCTGGCCGGAGAGCCAGTAGTGGGAGTGCACGGCGTCGTAGTGTCCCGGCGGCTGAGCCGCCTCCGTGCGCAGCACCTCCCGCGCGAAGGTGCACAGCTGGCCCGGGAGCTCACCCTTGGTGAGCCCCTCGAACGGGCCGGCGGCCACGTGCCGCACCAGGACGCCGTCCGCCACCTCGACCACGGGCGGCAGCGCGGAGGAGGTGGCGCGCGTGAAGATGTCCACGGCGATGCCCCGCCCGGCGAGCTGGCGGGCCAGCTCGAGGACGTAGACGTTCATGCCTCCGGCATCACCGGTGCCGGGCTGGTCGAGCGGCGACGTGTGCAGGCTGACCATCGCCACTCGATGCACGGTCCATCCCTTCGTCGACAACGCTGCTTCGAGGGTGAACCGTCAACCATCCTTCGTCATTCCCGGTGACCGGAGGGGCGGTGCCAGGCGACGCGGGGGCCGGGCCGCGCGAGAGCAGGCGCACGCGAGCGGTGACCTGCTCGGCGGCCCGCCAGGCCAGCACCCCCGCGAGCAGGGAGAGCACCGTGGCCAGCCACGGGATGCGGTACTCCAGGTGCGGGTAGACCTGCCAGTGCAGCAGGTAGATCCACAGCGACGCCCCGGCCAGCGTGCCCGCGGACCGGGCCAGAGCGTCGGGCACGCGCAGCGTCGGCAGCCACACGAGCGCGGCGAGGCCCGCGGCGACGTAGGCGTTGCGGGCACCCTCGTCGAAGAAGCCGGGCACCGAGCCCAGCGCGATGGCGGTGAGCAGGACTCGGTGGGCCGGGGTCCGGGCCCGCGCCGCCGCCCAGCCGAGCGCGAAGAGCCAGAACACCACATGGGCGCGGTGGATCTGGTCGCCCGCGGTGGGGACGACGCCGTAGCGGGTGACCAGCGCGAGCAGCGCCAACGCCACCGGCAGCGCGAAGGGAAGCCGACGCTCGAGCCGGTCCACGCCGGGCACGGCGAACAGCGCCGCGACCATCACGAGGATCGTGACCAGCACCTCGATGAACCAGTAGTACCACGCCGGCTCGCTCCACGCCTGCTGGCCGAGGCCGTTGACCAGCAGCGCCTGGCGCCAGCCGAGGCCCTCGGTCCACAGGGACACGACGGCGATGACGAGCACCGCCGGGATCGCGATCCGCGCGGCCGCACGCAGCATGCGGCGGCTGCGCTCGCGCGCGGTGTCCGCGGCGAGCGGGAAGCGGGCGAGGTTGAACCCCGCGACCGCGAGCAGCAGGTGCGCGCCGCCGAGCAGCGTGAAGAGGTTGGCGTGGGTGCCGACGATGCTGACGATCGCGAAGGCGCGCAGCAGCACCGAGACCTCGATCCCGCGGGGGCGCACCAGGGCCGCGAGGCGGCCCCGCAGACCCGGCCGGGCGGAGGCCCCGCCGGATCCCGCGCCGCCCGCGGCGGCGGCCAGGTCGGCGGCAGTGCGCGCGGGCCAGCCGGCGGGCAGACCACCGAGCAGGTCCTCCAGGCGCAGGGACGCCTCGACGTAGCTCAGCGAGTCGCCGCCCAGCGAGGTGAACGCGTCGTCGGGGCCGGCGTCCGGTCGACCGAGCACGGCGGCGTAGACCGCCGCGACGTCGGCCGCGGTCGCCGCGGCGAGGCTCCGGGACACCCGGGTCGTCCCGGGCGGGCCGGGAGGACCCGGCGCTCTCGCCGTATCGGACTCGGCGGCCACGGCAGCCAGGGCAGCCAGGGCGCGGTGGTCGGGCTTGCCGTGCGCGAGCCGCGGCAGCTCGGGGCGGACGACCACGGCCACGGCACCGGCGGGCAGACCGAGCAGCCGGGTGGCGGATCCGCGCACGCGGGCGGGATCCACCGCGGACGCCTCGGCAGCCACGCCCAGGACGAGGCGGTCGCCGCCGTCCGCGGCGGTGACCACCGTGCCCTCGGCGGCGAGCAGCCGCTCGACGCGGTCGAGGTCGAGACGCAGGCCGAGGACCTTCGCGAACCTGCTGCGCCGCCCGACGACCTCGAGCAGACCGTCGGGGCGCACCCGGCCGAGGTCACCGGTGCGCAGCGCGGTGAGGTCGCGGCCGCGCGCCAGGTCGGCCGGCGTCTCGGCGTAGCCGAGCATCACGCCCGGGCCGCGCAGGACGAGCTCGCCCGTGCCGTGCGGCAGGCCGGGCGGCGGGTCCGGCACCGGCTCGACGGTCAGCCGCGACCCCGGGATCGCACGACCGACCGCCTCGGGCGCCGCGGGGGCGAGGTCGGGCGGCAGGAAGGCCATCCGGGCGGTGGCCTCGGTCTGGCCGTACATCACGACGAGGTCGAAGCCGCGCACCTGCCCGAGCTCGGCCCAGCGACGCACGGTCTCCGGCGGCATCCGGCCGCCCGCCTGGGTGAGCATGCGCAGCCGAGGCAGGGCGCCCAGGCGGTCGGGGAGGCCGACGCGCTCCAGCAGGTCGAAGGTGTGCGGTACGCCCGCCAGGCTGGTGATCTGGTGCCGCGCGGCTTCCTCCCAGAAGCATTCGTCGCTCACCGACGCGTCGGTGAGCAGCAGCGCGGCGCCGACGGCCAGATGGCTGTGCAGCACCGAGAGGCCGTAGCAGTAGCCCAGCGGCAGCACGGTGGGCGCGACATCGGTGGGCCGGATGCCCAGCGAGGCGGCGATGGCGTGGGCGTTGCTGACGAGGTTCTCGGCGCTCAGCCGGACCAGCCGCGGCGAGCCGGTGCTGCCCGAGGTCGAGAGCAGGAGCCGCAGGTCGGGGTGCAGGCCGTGCGCGCTGACCGGCCGGGCGGCGTCGGCCCGCGCGATCGCGGCGCCGAGGTCGCCGGCCCGGGACGGGTCGAGCCGCAGGTCGGGGTCCCACGCGGCGGCCAGGGCCGCCGCGGCGTCCGGGCCGGCGAGCAGCACCGCCTGTCCGGCGGCGAGCGCGCCGAGGTAGGCCACGAGGGAGTCGACGTCGCGACCCGCCTCCAGCAGGATGAGGCGTCGTCGGGATCCGTATGCCGCTGCCGCCCCGGCGACCCGGTCGGCGAGGGCCGCGTAGTCCATCGCCCCGCCCGGCACCCCCGGCCCGACGAGGGCCGGCCGGCTCTCGAAGGAGGCCAGGTGGGCAACCAGCCCGTCCAGCCCGGCGCACGACCCGGCGCACGGCCCGGCGTACGACCCGGCGGCGCCCGCCGTCGCCGCCGGCGGGGCAGGGCGCGGGTCGGGCCGAAGGGTCACGCGCCCATCATATGAGGTAAGCCTTACCTACGTCACACCCATCTCCGTCACACGGGTGGTGGGGGCCCCGCCCCGCAGCACCGCGTCGAAGCCCGCCACCAGCCGGGCGAAGCTCTCGTCCAGGTCCAGCGCCAGGGCGAACCCTCCGGCCGACTCCAGGGCGACGAACCCGTGCAGCAGCGCCCGCAGCCCCCGGATCGCGTGCAGCGCATCGTTGTCGGCGGGGTCCCCGGTGAAGCCATAGCCGCGAAGCACCGCGGCCAGCTGCGCGAGGACGTCCTGGCTGACCCGGACGTGTTCGCTGTCGCCCTCGTCCGGGGCGACCACGCTGGCCGCATACCGACCGGGGTGGGCGTGCGCGTAGTCGCGGTAGGCGTCGGCCAGATGCGCCAGCGCGTCGGGTCCGGCGCGGCCGGCCACCGCGGCGCTCAGCCGCTCCCCCAGCTCCGTCACGGCCAGCAGGCCCACCGCCCGACGCAACGCGGCCAACGATGCGACGTGCTTGTACAGGCTCGGCTGCCGCACGCCCAGGTCGGCGGCCACGTCGGCCAGCGTCCATGCCTGCCAGCCGCGTGCGTCGGCCAGGTCCGCGGCGGTTCGGGTCACCAGGTCGGGGGTCAGGCCCGCTCTAGGCACGACGCGCCACCCCGTTCACGAACTCGACCACGGCGGGCCCCGCCACCTGAGGGAACTCCGCGTGCGGATAGTGCCCGCCGCCGGGGACCATGAGCGCCGTGCCCCCCAGCGTCCGGGCGACGAGGTCGGCCTCGGCGGACGGGTCCGGGAAGTCCGGGTCGTCGCTTCCCATCACGACCAGCGTCGGCAGGCCGACCTTCCCGGCTGCGTCCCAGGCGGGGGCGTGGTCGGTGCGGGTGGTCCGGCGAAACGCCGCGGCCCGGCCGGGACGGCGCAGCGCCGCGGCGATCTCCCGGCGGTGCTGGTCGAAGTCCTCACCGCGCTGGCCGGGGTAGAGCGTGGGCAGGTAGGACAGCCAGACGCGGGTGGACCACGGCCCCCCCATGGCCAGCCGGAATGCCCAGCGGACCGCCGCGGGCAGGGCGATGTTGCGGACGAAGGGACCGATCAGCACCAGGGCGGTGACGAGCCCGGGGCGGGTCGCCGCCGCGATGACGGAGGCGCCGGCGCCCAGCGAGCTGCCGACCAGCACGGCAGGGCCGCCGAGCTCCTCGACCAGCGCGAGCGCGTCGGACGCGGCGGCCGTGCCGTCGTAGGCATCGAAGGTGGCGTCGCTGTCGCCGTGGCCGCGCAGGTCCATGACCGCGACCCGCCAGCCGGCGTCGACCAGGGCCGGACGCAGATGGCGGTAGCTGCTGCGCAGGTCGCCCATGCCGGGGATGCACACCACCAGGGGGCCGGCGGCTGGTCCGTCGAGGTCGAAGGCGATCCGGCCGCCCGGGCGATCGAGGTACCGTGTCTCACCAGCAAGGCTCATTGTCATAGCTAAGAGGCTACTACTCATTAGCCATGGTCGTCAACGCACTAGAGCAGGCCGAGCAGGTCCGGCGGCTCGACCTCGACCGGTCGTGCCACCAACCGGTGGGCGTCCCCGTGGCGCTCGGCGCCCGGGAAGCCAGGCCCGGGGTCGGGTGCCGAGCCGTCACGCCACGCCGTCGCCGCGCCGTTCGCAAGCCGGTCGGCGGCCTCGTTCAGCGCGTGACCGGCGTGGCCCTTGACCCAGGTGAGCTCGACCACGCGGCCCGCGGCGCGCCGAGCGGTCATCTCGGCGTCCAGCTCGCGCATCAGCGCGGCGTTGAGCACCGGCTTGCCGTCGCGCTTGCGCCAGCCGCGGGCCTTCCACCCGGGCATCCACGCCGTGACCGCCTTGATCACATACGTCGAGTCGAGCAGGACGTGCAGGTCGTCGTGGAGGTGCGCGGTCTGGCGCAGCAGGTCGAGCAGGGCCATCAGCTCGCCCTGGTTGTTGGTCCCGTGCGGCCAGCCCCCGCACGCCCAGCAGGTCTCATCGACATACCAGCCCCAGCCGGCGGGTCCGGGGTTGCCAAGGGCGGAGCCGTCGGCGGCGGCGGTGATGCTCACGCGGAGATCGTCGCACCTCGAGGCCGGCGTGGGCCGGGTGCTTGGATGAGGGCATGACGCGCGCCACCGCCATCTCCGACGCCGCCGGGTACGCCGGCCGCACCGACGGGCGCACCGCCGTGGTCACCGGCGCCTCGAGCGGCATCGGGGCAGCCACGGCCCGGGCGCTCGCGGCGGCCGGCTTCCGCGTGGTCTGCGCCGCCCGGCGCGCGGACCGGATCCAGCAGCTGGCCGCCGAGATCGGGGGCCTCGCGGTGCCCTGCGACGTCACGGACCCCGACTCCGTCTCGGGGCTCGCCTCGGAGGTCGGCGAGGTGCTGCACGTGCTCGTGAACAACGCCGGCGGCGCGCTCGGCACCGACGCGGTCGCCTCCGCCGACCCGGAGCAGTGGCGCACGATGTATGAGACCAACGTGCTCGGCCTGCTCCACGTCACCCAGGCGCTGCTGCCGGCGCTGCGCGCCAGCGGCGACGGGCTCCTGCTCAACGTCGGATCGACCGCCGGACGGGTCGCCTACGAGGGCGGCGCGGGCTACACCGCGGCGAAGCACGGCACGCAGGTGGTCACCGAGACGCTGCGCCTGGAGCTCTGCGGCGAGCCGCTGCGCGTGACGGAGATCGCGCCGGGGATGGTGCGCACCGAGGAGTTCTCGCTGAAGCGGCACGGCGGCGACCGGGACGCCGCCGACGCCGTCTACGGCGGCGTCCCCGACCCGCTGGTCGCCGAGGACGTCGCCGACGCGATCGCCTGGGTGGCCACCCGCCCGTCCCACGTCAACATCGACGAGATGGTGATCCGGCCTCGCGCCCAGGCCGCCCAGCACAAGGTGCACCGGATCACCTGAGACCCACCGAGTCAGCGCCGTCCCGGGCGGGTCTCCGCGGACGGGCACGCCGGCGCGGTGTCTCGGGGAGGGGACGGCGGGTGGCACGCAGTCCCCGCGCCCGCCAGACTGCTCCGTATGCAGTGCATCGGACTGGTCGGCGGAATGAGCTGGGAGTCCAGCGCGGCCTACTACGCGGACCTCAACCAGGGCGTGGAGGACCGACTCGGCGGTCTCAGCTCGGCGCGGACCGTGATGGCCTCCGTGGACTTCGAGGAGCTGACCCGCCACCAGCGGGCCGAGGACTGGGAGGCGGTCGCCGGACTCCTCGTCGACGCCGCCCAGGGCGTCGAGCGCGCGGGCGCCGACTTCCTGCTGCTGTGCACGACGAGCTTCCACCGCGTGGCCGAGCAGGTGCAGGCGGCCATCTCGATCCCGCTGCTGCACCTCGCCGACGTCATCGCCGAGGCGGCGCGCGCCCAGAACCTGCCCGTCGTCGGGTTCGTCGGGACCTCGTTCGCGATGCAGCGGGGGTTCTTCCGCGACCGGATCGCCTCGCACGGCCTCGAGGTGGTGGTCCCGGACCCCCGGCACCACGAGGAGATCGATCGGGTGATCTACCAGGAGCTGGTGCACGGCAAGCTGCTCGACACCAGCCGCCGCCGCATCGTGGGCATGGTCGAGGAGCTCTGGGACGCCGGCGCCGGCGGGGTGATCCTGGGCTGCACCGAGCTCGAACTCCTCGTCAAGCAGGCCGACTGCGACATCCCGGTGCTCGGCTGCACCGCGCTGCACGTCGCCGCCGCGCTCGACCGCGCGCTGGAGTGAAGGCGGAGACTTCACTTCAGCAGAGTTCAGTGGTGCCCGCGGGTCAGGCCAGGTAGATCAGGGCGACGCCGGCGAGGGCGACCAGCCAGCTGGCGAAGCTGCCGATCAGGAAGTACTCCGTGACGTCCGTGGGCCCGGGCAGGTCGCGCGGATCGCCCGGCGCCGGGTCGTGGCCCGGGTCCGCGTGCACCACGAGGACCTCGCCGTCGCCGGCGCGCATCGCGCGCTGCAGCTCGGGGAAGCGCAGCAGGCCCTTGGCCGCGACCACGATCGCGGCCGCGGTCACCTCGCCGATCGCACCCAGCGCGACGATGAACACGCGCTCCATCGGGCCCAGCACCCGCCCGCCCTTGAGCTGCTTCTCGTTGCGCGTGGCGGGCACGCCGACCGCGTCGAGCAGCAGGCGCACCAGGAGGTTGGCCGTCGCGAGCTGCACGAGCAGCGCGCCGCTCGCGACCACGACGTCCGCGACGGGCCACGAGGCGAAGGCGGACTCGTCGAGGAGGGCCGGCCAGCCCGGCGCCTCGGCGACCTCCGCCCCGACCAGGCCCACGGTCAGACCCAGCCCGAGGCCGGCGAACGCGGTGACCCGCGCCGCCCGCAGCCTGGCCGGCTGTGGCCACGCGCCCGACCCGCCCAGCGCCGCCGACGAGCCGAGGACCCACAGCGCGTGGCCCGCCGCGAGGCCGAGCCAGAGCGGGATCCCCGCCCCACCCGTGCCCAGGGCAGCGACGCCGATCCCGAGCAGGGCCCAGCCGATCGCCAGGATCGCCAGCCGCCGACGCACCGAGGTCAGATCGCGGGCGGCGCGCAGCAGGTCGCAGGCGCCCACGGCGGCGAGGAAGACGCCGACCACGACGAAGGGCATCGGGCGCTCCTCTCAGCCGGGCTTGATCAGCGGGGGATCGACACGGGCTACGGGTCCGTGACCACCTCACCGAACCCGAGGTGAGCATCGCGCAGGGCGCCGACACCGCGCGCGAACTGTTGGGAGACCGCGGACCGCGAGACCTTCTCCCGCTCGGCGATCTCCGCCTGCGTCGCTCCCTCCAGCGCGTGGAGCAGCATCCGCCGGCCGCGCTCGCCCAGCCGGTCGACGAGGGCGTCGCGGGTCACCAGCAGGGCGTTGACCGTGGTGGCGTCGGGACCGACGTACCACGTGCTCCCGCCGGCGCTGCGCGGCCGCTCCAACGCGTCGAGGGCGTCGCGGGCGGCCCACCAGCCGGGACCGTCCTGGAGCAGCGGGCGCCGCCCGGCGTCGTGCATGGTCACCTGCCCGCTCCCCAGCCCGCAGCGGACGTCGATCCCGGGTAGCAGTCGCAGGCGCACGAGCAGCGAGGCGAGCACGGCCCCCCGGACATCGGCGAAGGCGCCCTGGAACTCGTCGCCGACGGTGGGCTCCAACCGCTGGGCCGGGCGCAGCCAGGTGCTGAGGTCTGCCAGCACCCCGTCGACCCGGGTCTGGGCCGCGGCCCGGTCGGGCAGTCGGCGGGACCCGACCACGTCGCCGATCATCGTCACCAGGACCGCCATGGATTTTAGTCTATGCCTTAACTTGGGCACCGTTGAGGGGCTTGTGGTCACTTGTCACGATGGACACGGATCCCGGACCCACCGCCCGTCCTCCCTGGACCCCGACCACGAGGAGCACTCGATGTCCGCACCCGGCGGCGAGCACCGCGCCGACGTCCCCGCCGCCGGACCCGCGGCGAGCGGCATGGACGACGCCCGGCTGCGCAACCTGCGCCGGTGGAACGTCGCCCTGACCGTGCTCCACGCCGCGCAGGCGGTGGTGGTGCTGCTGCTCGCGACCGACTTCGCGATCACGGTCACCTCCACCTTCCCCCAGGGGCCTCCCGGCACGACGCCGCCGGCTCCGGACGCGCTCTTCGATGTGCGCATCGGCTGGGCGATCGCGGCGTTCCTGCTGCTCGCGGCCCTCGACCACGGCCTCACCGGCACGGTGATGCGCGAGCGCTACGAGCGCGACCTCCGTCGCGGGATCAACCGGTTCCGCTGGGCGGAGTACTCGGTGAGCGCCACGATCATGATCATCCTGATCGGGTTCTACAACGGCATGACCGACATCGCGACCGTGCTCGCGGTCATCGGGGCCAACGTGGCGATGATCCTGTTCGGTTGGCTCCAGGAGCTCATGAACCCGCCGGGGCGCACGCGCACCACGATGCTTCCCTTCTGGTTCGGCACCGTCGCGGGCCTGGCGCCGTGGCTGGCGATCGTGGTGAACCTGGTGGGCGCGACCGGTTCCAGCGTCAACGCGGTGCCGACGTTCGTGTTCGGGATCGTCGGCTCCCTGGCCGTCTTCTTCTCCAGCTTCGCGGTGAACCAGTGGCTGCAGTACCGCGGCGTCGGCCCGTGGCGCAGCTACGCCTTCGGCGAGAAGGTCTACCTCGTGCTCAGCCTGGCCGCGAAGTCCGCTTTGGCCTGGCAGATCTTCGGCGGCTCGCTCGCCGGCTGAGGCCGAGGCGGCGCCAGCGGCGAGGGAGAGCCTCGCGGACTCGGCGGGGGGACGGTGCGCCCGTAGACTGGATGCGGCCCGCTCGGGCCCGCCGCGGCGCCGTCGCCGCGCCCCGCACCCCTCATCTGCTCCCCCCTCTTGTTCCCCAGCCCCTCTTGTTCCCCAGCGAAAGCGACGTCGTCCGCGCATGCCCCCCACCACCCGCACCGACCGACGCAACGTCGCCATCGTCGCGCACGTCGACCACGGCAAGACCACGCTCGTCGACGCGATGCTGCACCAGGCCGGCACGTTCACGGCCCACGAGGCCGAGGGAGTCGGCGACCGGATGATGGACTCCGGCGACCTCGAGCGCGAGAAGGGCATCACGATCCTCGCCAAGAACACGGCGGTGCGCTACGCCGGCCCGGCGGCGGGCGGCGAGCCGATGACCATCAACATCATCGACACCCCCGGCCACGCGGACTTCGGCGGGGAGGTGGAGCGCGGCCTGTCCATGGTCGACGGCATCGTGCTGCTGGTCGACGCCTCCGAGGGCCCCCTGCCCCAGACCCGCTTCGTGCTCCGCAAGGCCCTCAACGCCGACATGCCGGTCGTGCTCGTGGTCAACAAGGTCGACCGTCCGGACGCCCGGATCTCCGAGGTGGTCGACGAGACCTACGAGCTGTTCCTCGACCTGCTCGACGAGCACCACGACCAGAACGCCCTGGACTTCCCCGTGGTCTACGCCTCGGCCAAGTCCGGGCGCGCGTCGCTGCAGCAGCCCGGCGACGGCGACCAGCCCGACTCCCCCGACCTCGAGCCGCTGTTCCGCACGATCCTCGAGACGATCCCCGCACCGACGTACGAGGAGGGCGCGCCGCTGCAGGCGCACGTGACCAACCTCGACGCCTCGCCCTTCCTCGGCCGCCTGGCCCTCGTGCGGGTGCACCAGGGGGTGCTGAAGAAGGGCCAGCAGGTGGCGTGGCTGCGCCGGGACGGCTCGACCCACCGCGTGAAGATCACCGAGCTGCTGATGACCCGCGGCCTGGAACGGGAGCCCGCCGCCGAGGTAGGCCCCGGCGACATCGCCGCGATCGCGGGCATCCCCGACATCACCATCGGCGAGACTCTGGCGGATCCCGAGGACCCCCGGCCGCTCCCGCTGATCACCGTCGACGAGCCCGCCATCTCGATGACGATCGGCACGAACACCTCCCCGCTGGCCGGCCGCACCAAGGGCGGCAAGGTCACGGCGCGACTCGTCAAGGACCGGCTCGACGCCGAGCTGGTCGGCAACGTCTCGCTGCGGGTGCTGGCCACCGCCCGCCCGGACGCCTGGGAGGTGCAGGGCCGCGGCGAGCTGGCGCTCGCGATCCTCGTCGAGCAGATGCGCCGCGAGGGCTACGAGCTGACCGTCGGCAAGCCGCAGGTGGTCACCCGCGAGGTCGACGGCAAGGTGCACGAGCCGGTCGAGCGGCTCACCATCGACGCCCCGGAGGACTACCTGGGCGCGATCACCGAACTGCTCGCCCACCGCCGCGGCCGGATGGAGCAGATGACCAACCACGGCACGGGGTGGGTGCGCCTGGAGTTCCTGGTCCCCGCCCGGGGGCTGATCGGCTTCCGCACCGAGTTCCTCACCGACACGCGCGGCACCGGCATCGCCCACCACGTCTTCGAGGGCTACGAGCCGTGGGCCGGGGACATCCGTTCGCGCAACTCCGGGTCGCTGGTCGCCGACCGCAAGGGCGCGGCCACGGCGTACGCGATGACCAACCTGCAGGAGCGCGGCGTGCTCTTCGTCGACCCCACCACCGAGGTCTACGAGGGGATGATCGTCGGCGAGAACTCCCGCGCCGACGACATGGACGTCAACATCACCAAGGAGAAGCAGCAGACCAACGTCCGCTCCTCCACGGCCGACAACTTCGAGAAGCTCGTGCCGCCGCGCAAGCTCTCCCTCGAGCAGTGCCTGGAGTTCTGCCGCACCGACGAATGCGTCGAGGTGACGCCGGCGACGGTGCGCATCCGCAAGCTCGTGCTCGACCAGACCGGGCGCAGCAAGGCCGCGCGCAAGCTGGCGCGCGCCTGAGCAGGGGGCGGGGTCGGGGGGTCGCGGTCGCCGGGCACGCCGAGGGCGCCCTGACGCTGCCGCTGGCGACCCGCCGCCGCGCTGTACCTCGTCCCGGGCCTGGACGGCAGGCTCCTGCGGGACCCCGAGGTGTACCTCTCGCTGGGCAGCAGGTGGCCCGCTGGGTCGGCGTCGCCGACCTGACCGGTGCGCGTGCTCGCTTCCGCTGGTCGGGCGATCCGGCGGGGAGGCCGCCCGCACGTCGGTCCGCTCCCGGGTATTCCCGCCCCTAGACTCTGCCCGTGCCCGAGACCATGCCGTCGTCGTCGACGATGAGCCCGACGGGCTCCGCCCCGGGTGGCACCTCGGCCACGACCCCCGGTGCGGCCCCGGGTGTGCCCCCGGGGCGCGCCGGCGCGAGCAGCAGGCAGGGTGGCGCGTGGGTCGGCGGCGCGGAGGCCTCGCTGCGCCGCCGCGCCACCGAGCTGGTGCTGCTCGGCCTGCTGGCCCTGGCGGCGATGCGCTACCTGATACCGGGCATCGACGGCCGGCTCGACCCCGACGCCGGCATCTACGCCTACGGCGGACAGCAGGCGGCCGAGGGCATCCCGCCCTACGTCAGTGTCCTGAACCGCTCCGGGCCGCTGGGCCACCTCGTCCCCGGCGCGGCCGTGCTCGTGGGGCGCTGGCTCGGTGCCGACGACCTGGCCGCGATGCGGCTGTTCTACCTCGCCCTGGCCGTCGCGACGGTCGGGCTGGTCTACCTGCTGGGCGTCTGGTCGATGCGCTCCCGCTGGGCCGGCCTCGTCGCCGGCGCCGTGATGCTGTCCTTCCACGGCTTCGCGGCCTATGCCTCCTTCGGCCCGCGCGAGAAGACCCTGCTGGTGTTCTTCCTCGTGGCGACGCTGGCCGCCGGGGCGCGCGGACGATGGCTGCTCGCTGGCCTCGGGGTGGCAGCCGCGACGCTCACCTGGCAGCCGATCTTCGTCGCCACCTTCCCGGCGGTGGTCGCAATAGCCCTGCTGCGGCGGCGCGGGCCGGGCGACGCCGGTCGCCTCGCGGCGACGCTGCGGATCCTCCTCGGCGGCCTGGCGCCCACGGCACTCGCCGTCGCGGCCTACGCGGTCGTGGGCCAGCTCCGCGTCGCCCTCGACGCCTTCTTGTTCATCAACCTCAACTACACCAGGCAGCCCGCCCTCCTCGACCGCTGGCCGCGCTCGGTCACCAACATCTGGATCAGCGAGAGCTGGCCGTCCCTGTTCGTCGCCGCGGGCCTGCTGGTGCTGGTGCTGCTGGCCGGCGCGGCGCTGGTGCGGGCCCGCGGGAGCTGGCAGCTCGAGCCGGCCGAGGCGACCCTGGTCGGCCTCGGCTTCGCCACGCTGGGGGTGCTGGGGTGGTCGTTGCGGGCCTTCCAGACCTGGCCGGACCTGTTCATCATGCTCCCGCTGGGCGCCCTCGGGACGGCCGGCCTCGTGCCCCTCGCGGGCCGAGTCCCCCTCCCGGGGGCCCGCGTGACGGTGGCGTCCGTGCTCGCGCTGACCGCGGCGGCCCTGAGCCTCCAGAACGCGCTGGCCCTGCGCGCCAACGACAGTCTGCGCGGGCAGCAGGAGTTCGCCGCCGCCCTCAACGAGGCGGCCGGTCCCGACGCCACGGTGCTCTCGGTGGCGGCCCCCGACGTCCTCGTCCTGCTGGGCAAGCGCAACCCGACCCGGTTCCAGAGCTTCGGGGGAGGGCTCAAGCCGTACTACCGGGAGAACCTCCCCGGCGGCCTGGCTGGCTACAGGGACCGGATTCGCCGGATCGGCCCGGACCTGATCGTCACCAAGGGCACCAGCGTCCGCCCGTGGCAGAAGAAGCTGTTCAAGGACTACCAGCACGTGGGGCGCAGCAGCGACTACTTCTGGCTCGCCGCCCGGGCCCTGCCCGCGGAGCGCCGGCAGGCGGTGCGCGCCGCCCTCGCCGAGCACGGCGACAAGCTTCAAGCGGACAGGTACCTCGTGGAGCCCACCCCGTGACCACCCCCCCGAGCATCGGCGCCGCCGTCGCGGCCAAGTACCGCTGGTCCGTGGTCATCCCGGTCTTCGACAGCGAGGAGGTCGTCGGCAGCACCGTCGACCGCGTGGTCGAGGTCTTCGCCGGCGCAGGGCTCGAGCTCGAGCTGATCCTCGTCAACGACGGGAGCCGCGACGACAGCTGGGAGGTGATCTCGGCCAAGGCCCGGGAGCACGAGCCGGTCATCGCGCTCGACCTGCTGCGCAACTACGGCCAGCACCACGCCAACATGGCCGGGCTGCGCGAGGCCACCGGTGACTACGTGATCACCATGGACGACGACCTGCAGAACCCGCCCGAGGAGGCGCTGAAGCTCCTCGAGGCCGCCGTCGCGGGCGGGCACGACCTGGTCTTCGGCCAGTTCGAGCGCAAGCAGGCCCCGGGGCACCGCCGGCTGGGCAGCGCGCTCGTCGCGGTGCTGAACCGGCGGATCTTCGGCCAGCCGGACGACCTGGTGGTCTCCAACTTCCGGGTGCTCCGGCGCGACGTGGTCGACCGTATCTGCGCCGCCCGGTCGGCATACCCCTACATCACCGGCCAGGCGCTGCTCTACAGCCGGCACCGCGCCAACGTGCTCGTGCGCCACGATGCCCGCCCCGTCGGTACGAGCACCTACAACCTGGCGCGGATGCTGCGACTGGTGCTGACGATCCTCTTCAGCTATTCCTCGTTCCCGCTGCGCTTCCTGGCGCTGGTCGGCTTCGGGGTCGCCGCCGGCTCGATGCTGCTCGGCGGCTTCTACCTGGTGCTCGGAGTGACCGGGCAGACCGACGTGCCCGGGTGGACCACGGTCGTGGTGCTCCTCTCGGTGTTCAACGGCTTCACCATCGCGCTGCTCTCGATGCTCGGGGAGTACGTCGTCCGCACGCTGACGACGGTCAGCGTCGCCGAGGACTTCCACGTGATCACGCGGGTGGGCGGATGAGCCGGCACCTCCTCGTCGCCGGCGCGCAGCGCTGCGGCACGACCTACCTGCACGCGCTGCTCGAGGCCCATCCGGCCATCGCGATGGCGCGGCCCGCGCGGCCGGAGCCGAAGGTCTTCTGCTCCGCGGAGCTCAGCGCCCGCGGCGCCGCGTGGTACCGCGAGACCTGGTTCCACCACGCCGGCGGGGCCGCCCTCCTTGGGGACAAGAGCACCAGCTATCTCGAGGACCCGGCCGCGCCGGGTCGCGCCGCCGCCGTGCTCGGCGACCCGCTCGTCCTCGTCCAGCTGCGCGACCCGGTGGACCGGGCCGCGTCGAACTGGTCCTTCAGCACCCGCAACGGCTTCGAGGACCGGCCTCTGGTGGCCGCACTGAGAGACGCGCTCGAGCGGGCACCGAGCCAGCGGCGCCGCCCGTGGGCACCGGAGCGGTCGTCGGTCTCCCCCTTCGCCTACCTCGAGCGCGGCCACTACGTGCGCCACCTCGCGCCGTGGTGGGAGAGGTTCGGCAGCGACGTGCACGTCGTCCTGCTCGAGGACCTCGCCGCCGACCCGAGCCGGATCGCCGGCGTGTACGCCGCCCTGGGCGTCGACCCGGGCGTCCGCCCCGACGCGCTCGGCCGGCCGGTGCACGCCTCGCAGGACCGGCGCGACCCGCTGCCGGCCGACCTCGTGGACGCCCTGCGCGAGCACTACGCCCGCTCCGACGCCGAGCTGGCCGAGCGGCTGGGCCGGCCGCTGCCGTGGCACACCCCCACCCCCACCCCGACCGGAGCCGCATGAGCCAGCCGCCGCCGATCGCCTTCAACCACGCCGCCCCCGTCGGACGCGAGCTGGAGTACCTCGCCGCGTCGCTGACCAGCGGCCACACCTCCTCCGACGGGCCGTTCTCCCGGCGCGCGGCGAGCCTGCTCGAGGGACTGCTCGGCGCGCAGGACGTGCTGCTGACGACCTCCTGCACCGCGGCGCTGGAGATGTCCGCCCTCCTGCTGGACCTGCAGCCCGGCGACACCGTCGTCGTGCCGTCCTTCAGCTTCACGAGCTCGGCGCTGGCCTTCGCGCGCGAGGGCGCGCGGATCCTCTTCTGCGACATCGAGCCGGCCACGCTCGGGCTCGACCCGCGGCACCTCGCCGAGCTGTTGGACGACTCGGTCCGCGCGGTCGTCCTGGTGCACTACGCCGGGGTCCCCTGTGACGTCGACGGGGTCCGCTCGGTCCTCGCCGACCGCCCCGACGTGACGATCGTGGAGGACAACGCGCACGGCCTCTTCGGCCGCTTCCGGGGGCAGCCGCTGGGCAGCCTCGGGCGGTTCGCGACGCAGAGCTTCCACGCGACGAAGAACATCGTCTGCGGCGAGGGCGGCGCGCTCGCGCTGAACGACCCGGGGGACGTCGCCCGGGCCTGGGTGCTGCACGAGAAGGGCACCGACCGGCGCGCCTTCCTCCACGGTCAGGTCGACAAGTACTCCTGGCGCGACACCGGCGGGTCCTTCGCGCTCGCCGACGCGCTCGCGGCCTACCTGCTGGCCCAGCTCGAGGAGCGCGAGGCCGTCCAGGGGGCGCGCGAGCGCGTGTGGCGGCGCTACCTCGACGGCCTCGCGCCGCACGCGGACGACCTGGGCGTGCGGCTACCCGTCGTCCCGCCCCACTGCGAGCCTGCCTGGCACCTGTTCCACGTGATCCTGCCGGGCCATGCGGACCGGTCCTGGGTGATACGGCAGCTGGCGGAGCGGGACATCGCCACGGCGTTCCACTACGTGCCCCTGCACAGCTCCGTGGGCGGGCGGCGGTTCGCGGCCCGCGAGACGGCCTGCCCGGTCACCGATGACGTCAGCGCGCGGCTGCTGCGGCTGCCCTTCCACAACGGGCTGACCACCGGCGACACCGAGCGGGTCGTCGAGGCCCTGGTGGAGGTCCTCACTCGGTCGCCCGCCCCGACGGGTCGCTGACGGGCTCGCCGACGGTGGCCACCGCGCGGACCCCGGCGGCGACGAGCAGCGCGAGCGCCGCCGCCTCCACGGCCAGCAGCGCCCAGGCGACCAGCACGGTCGCCGCCCCCGAGGCGCCCGCGAGGCTGCCGACCCAGAGCACCCCAGCGCCCGGGAGCAGCGCCGCGGCCCACCCCCTCGTCAGGGCCGCCGGCCGCCCCAGGGAGACCAGCAGGACGCCCGCCACGAGGTTGCCCATCGCCACCGTGCAGGCGACGGCGAGCAGGGCGCAGGTCCCGGCGCCGAGCCGCACGTCGCCGCCGAAGACGAGGGGCAGCAGCGGCGGGCCGACGAGCGCCCCGACCCCGGCGGCGCCGGGCAGGCCGAGCCCCAGCAGCAGGAGCATCCGTCGGCCGAACGTCCGCAGCAGCGCCCGTCTGCCGGCCGCTGCGTGCCCGGCGAGGGTGGTCGACAGGCCTGCCACGGCCCCCACCAGCAGCGTGTAGGGCGCCCGGAAGAGGGCGAGACCGGCGAAGAGCGCGGTCACCGCCACCGGCGCTCCCCCCAGGACGGCCAGCGCGACCGGACCGCTGGTCAGGACCGCGTGACCCAGCAGCTGTCCCGACGAGGCCGAGCCGAGGAAGGCCAGCGGCGAGCCCCGGCGCGGCGCCCCCGCGTCGTCCAGCCGCCAGGCCGAGGGCCAGGCGAGGCAGCCGACGTACCCCGCGACGAGGCACAGGCCATAGGCCCATGCCTCCCCGACCCCCGCGAACGCCAACCCGAGCGCCAGCGCGAAGCGGATCCCGTTCTCGGCGACCAGCGTGGCCGCGACGGCACCGAGGCGCCCGCGGGCGCTGAGGACGCCGCGGACCAGGCCGGTCGCAGCGGCGCCGAGACAGGTCGCCACCACCAGCGCCCAGAAGACACCCCCTCCGCCCGGGAACAGCGTGCCGCGGAAGGCGAAGGCCGCCGCACCGGCGACCGCCGCGACGCCGGCGGTGGCGGCCGCCAGCGGCCACCGGGACTCGCGCACCGACCGCTCGCCGCCGTCGACCGCCACGGACCGCGCGGCCCAGTGCTGCACCGGGAAGGTCAGCGCCGCGCTCGCGTAGGCCCAGAAGGCCCAGAGCATCGCGAAGGGCGCCGCCGGCCCCGCGCCGATGCGCCGCGTGACCGTCGCGAAGAAGGCGTAGGCCAGCAGACCGCTCACCACCGCGCCACCGGTGAGCACGGCGTTGCCGAGGCGACGCGAGGACCCCGGGTGCGCTGGACCTGCGGTCGTCACCGGTGCCCCGGGGGGCGGTCCAGGCGCACGAAGACGCCGCGGCCCTCCACGCAGGTCTCGCCATCGGCCGAGATGGTGCCCTCGACGACGACCCGTCGCTCGGTGATGCGCCCCGGAGTCGCCGCGAGCTCCAACGGGACGCCCACGGGGACGGGTCGCCGGTAGCGCACCTCCAGCGTCGCCGTCACCGCCGGGGTGGCGACGAGGTTGGCCATCGTCCCCAGCAGCGCGTCGAGGTGCCAGGCGCTGACGCCGCCGTGCAGCCTCCCCGGCGGGCCCTCGTGGGCCGCGGACGCCGTCCAGGTCGCGCGCAGCCTCTCCCCGTCGTAGCTCATCGGCAGCCGCGGGTGGAAGGCGCTGGTCGGCCGGGAGACGAACGCGCGCACGGCGAGGGGGCCGCCCGACGACCGCGCCGGGGGACGCGCCCGCGGGGGGTGCGGCCGCGTGCGCGCGGAGAGCGCCGCGGTCAGCCGTTGGACGTCGGCGCGTGCCGCCTCGAGGGTCTCGGCGTCCACCGCCGTCAGGCCCACGGCCTCGACCAGCTCGCGCGTGGCGTCGGCGAGCCCGCTGCCGGCCCGTGCCCACGCGGTCGGCAGCTCGTCGAGGAAGGCGCGCTCGGTCGGGTCGGTCACTCCGCCATTGTGGCGGCTCGGGCGCCCGGACCGCGCCGGAGCTCCGGCGCCAGCACGGCGAGCCCCAGGACGGGCAGCAGGGCGAGCACGACGAGGCTCTGCCACATGCCGATCGCGTCGCTGACGCCACCGACCACGGCGGAACCGATGCTGCCCCCGACGAGGAAGAGCAGCGTCGCGAGCCCGAGGGCCACGCCCCGCACCTGCGGCTCCACCGCCGAGCCGACGGCGGCCGAGAGCGCCGGCTGGCCGAGCCCGAAGGCCAGGGTGACCAGCACGGCGGCGGCGCCCAGGATGGCACCCGAGCCGAGGCCCGCACCCACGGCGGCGAGGCAGAGGGCCATGGAGGCCGTGGCGGCGCTCGCCGCCAGCGAGGCGGTCGGCCCGAGCCGGCCGAGCACGGCGCCCGCCGCGCGCGGCATCAGCATCGCGACGCCCGAGCTGGGCAGCAGCAGCAGGCCGACCTGCCAGGGCTCCCAGCCGCGGGCGACCAGCACCGCGGGCGTCGCGATCAGGAAGCCGAACCAGGCCGCGGGAACCGCCGACGCGGCCAGCGCGCTGCGGACGACGGTCAGGTTGCGGATCACGGCCACGGGCAGGAAGCCGTCGGGGCGCTGGCGCACCCGCAGGGCGGCGAGCGGCGCGCCGGCGACCATCAGCACCACGCCGGCGAAGGCGACGACCATGCCGGCCGAGGGCGACTGCACGAGCAGCACCACCCCCGCGGCGGTCACGGCGACCAGCACCGCGCCGAGGATGTCCAGCGTCGCGCCCGTGCCCTCGCCCGTGAGGGCGCGCCAGATGAAGGGCAGCACGAGGCCGCCGAGCATCGGCAGGGCCAGCACGACGCGCCAGCCGAACAGGTGCTCGGCGACACCGCCGAGGAGCGGCCCGAGGCTGGCGATGGCGGCCGCGGTCCCCGCGAGGCGGCCGAGCGCGATCCCGCGCACCCGGCCGCCGTACCGCGCGCTCAGGATCGCCACCCCCAGCGTGGGCACGGCGGCGGCACCCGCGCCCTGCACCAGGCGCGCGGCCAGCAGGACGGTGTAGTTCGGCGCCAGGGCGGCCACCAGGGCCCCGCCGACCATCAGGCCGATGCCGGTCGTCAGCGGCCAGCGCACCCCGACCAGGTCGGACACGCGGCCGTAGACGGCGGTCGTCACGGCCAGCATCAGCGCGTAGAGGCTGATGGTCCAGGTGGCGTCGCCGATGTCGATGCCGAAGTGGCGCCCGATCTCGGGGAGCGCGACCGCGGCCGAGGCCGACCCCATCGCGGTGATCCCGAACAGCGCCCCCAGCAGCGTGGCGACGCGCCGGGAGTCGGACGGCCCGTCGGGCCCCGCGTCGCCGGCAGCGTCCGGGGGGCCGTCGGGGGTGGCGCCCGCTCGCGGAGACGCGTCGTCGATGCTGGCCATCAAGCATCCCTCAACGCCGGAAGGCCGATCCTTGTTCCCGCCGAGCGGCACGAGGCGGGCGGGGCAGGTGTGCCCGGCCAGCGGGCCCGCGGCGTCAGCCGAGCGAACACGACAAGGGCCGGGTCACGCGGATTTCCCGCGTTGCCCGGCCCCTGCGTTCGTGTGCGCCCACTCCGATGGGGCCGCACTCAGTGTCGGTGGTTCACCACCAGTCGCCGCGGCGGAGCTGAGCGCCGCCGCCGTCGGCGGAACCGCCGTCCGGCTCGACCTGGGACGAGCCGTCCTTGGCCGGCTTCTCCGCGGATGCCGCAGAGGCGCCACCCACCACCAGCAGGACCGCGGCGGCCCCGGTGATGAGTGCCCGGCGAATGTGCATGATCTTCATGAGTCTTCCCTCCTTGACGGGCCGCCCTCCAGCCCGAGTAGTTTCAACTATGACTGCGAACGGGGGGGCATGTCTCAAGACTCTTGCAATAGGGCAATGTTCACCGATGTCGGCTGCGAATATGGCGTGGAAAGAACGGATCTGCTAGCGCCTCACCGATCTTCTCCGGCCCGTGGTTGAGCGGGATCGCCGGTCGCCACCGGTGGTCGCAGGCGTCGCCGAGCGGGCCGGTCGGGACCGCCTCGGGCAGCATCCGGCCTGGACCGGTTCAGACCACCCAGCGCGCGAGGAGGGTGCCGCGATCCTCGAGCAGCACCGCCAGCCGCAAGCGCGCGTCCAGGGGCGCACCGTCGGTGATCCGCGGGTAGGACCCGGCGACGAGCCGCGGCACGCTGGTCGCGGTGAGCTCGTCGGCGGCCCCCTGAAAGACCAGGTCGCGCAGCAGGTGCGGGCCGCCCTCGCACAGAAGGTGCCGCCACCCCCGGTCCGCGAGCGTGACACGGAGCAGCGGCAGGTCCACCCGGTGCGAGCCGAGGGTGAGCACGTGCTCCTCGCCCAGCAGCGCGCGGGCCTCGTCGATGCCGTCGGAGGAGGTGCACGTCGCCATCCACACGGACCCGGCCGGGGCGCCCCGAAGCGTCTGGGGAACCACGGCCTTGCGACTGACGAGCACGATCGGGGTGTCGGTCGGGCGGTAGGACTCCGCCCGTGCCGTCCCTGCGCCGACGAGGATCGCGTCGGAGAGGCGCCGCAGGATGGTGAAGACGCGATGGTCGGCGGGGTTGTTGATCGACCCGCTGCCGCCGGAGTCGCCGGTCGCGGACCCGTCGATCGTGCTGACCATGTTGACCCGCAGCCAGTCCGGCGAGGGCGGTGCGTAGAGCGCCTCGAGGTCGGCGTCGGTCAGCTCGCGGCGGTCGACCACCTCCTCGGCGCGGCCGGTGGTGTCGAGCAGGACCTGCACGGGCGTCTCCTCGCGGCGGATTCGTGGGTCGGGTTCGTCATCGGCTCGGGGGCCGGACCCCCAGGACGGCGACCCAGTACTGCACCCCGTAAGGATCCCCTGCCCAGTGGACGGTGACCTCGGGGGGTCGGTCGGCACCCGGCGAACGACCCTCCAGCGCCTCGCCCAGGCGGTGCAGGCACCGGGTTCCCGCGGCCATCAGGTCATCGCCGAGGTCGGCGTCCAGCGACCGGAGCCGACCCGGGTCGGCGGAGACCAGCGCCCGCTCCAGCGCGTCGTCGAAGGCGAAGCAGCGCTCGTCGAGGTGACCGGGCGCCTTCTCGCCGCGGCGCGCCGAGCCGTTGGCCATCACCAGCAGGACGGCGCCGGCCCCGGGCTCGAGGTCGGCGTCGAGGTCGGCGTCCGGCGTGCGCCAGGCCGTGTCCCCGGCCCAGCCCGCCTCGGCGAGCAGCGCGCGCGGCACGCGGACGCCCATCGGGGCGCAGGCACCACGCGCGGCGTCGGTCGGGGACAGGGGGTCGTGCAGCACGACCACGGTGCGCGCGCCGGCCAGCAGGTCGGCCAGGGCGGCGCGACACCCGGCCCGCAGCCCGGGCACGGGGTCGACCAGCCCCGCGTGCTCCGGCAGCAGCGCGGGGACCGGGGGCAGCACGGCGGCGCGGATTCCGGGCGCCCCGCTCACGCCAGACCCCGGATCGCCCGCGCCGGCGGTCGGCGCCCCTCGACGGAGGCGACGAGGTCGAGGACCTGTCGGGTCTCGGCGACCTCGTGCACGCGGTGCACGCGCGCCCCGGCCCGCGCACACAGCGCGGTGGCCGCCAGCGTGCCGACGAGCCGCTCGCCCACCGGCCGGTCGAGCGTCTCGCCGATGAAGTCCTTGTTCGACACCGAGACCAGCACCGGCCACCCGGTGGCCACCAGCTCCCCCAGCCGGCGGGTCAGCTCGAGGGAGTGGAAGGTGTGCTTGCCGAAGTCGTGGGCGGGGTCGATCAGGATGCTCGCCGGGTCGATCCCGGCGGCGACAGCCCGCTCGGCATACGCCGTCGTGTCGGCGATCGCGGCCGCGACGACGTCGGCGTAGGCGATCCTGAAGGGTCGCGTACGCGGGGTGATCCCACCGGTGTGCGTGCACACCAGCGCCGCGCCGTGGGCGGCCGCGACGTCCACCAGCTCCGGGTCGGCGCCTCCCCACGCGTCGTTGAGGACATCGGCCCCCGCCGCGCAGGCCGCGTCGGCGACCTCCGCGCGCCAAGTGTCGACGGAGAGGACGAGGCCGGGATGGGACTCGCGGACCCGCGCGAGGAAGTCGACCACCCGCCCGCGCTCCTCGCCGGCGTCGACCTCCGCCCCCGGGGCGGCCTTGATCCCGCCGATGTCCACGATCTCGGCGCCCTCCGCCACGACGCGGTCGACCCGCTCGGCCGCGCGCTCCTCGACCCAGGTGGCGCCCCGGTCATAGAAGGAGTCGGGGGTGCGGTTCACGATGGCCATCACCAGGGCCGCGTCGTCGGCGAACCGGTGCCGGCCCAGGACCAGGCTCACGCCGGCGTGGCGCGGGTCGACGCCGCGGCCACGTCCACCGCGGGGGGCCGCTCCCCCAGGACGACGACCCGGTCCAGCGGGAGCATCCCGCCGTCCGTGGGGTGGTACTGCCGCAGGGCCACCCGCGGGCGCTGCGCCCCCGCCCGCGCCGCTGGTGGGGGGCGCGACGGGTGGCGCGCGTCGGCGGCGGCGAGGATCTGCGTGGCCATCGCCCCCAGGTCGCGCAGCGACTGGTGGCGGTGGGCCCGACGCCCGAGGTCGACCTGGGCGATCGCCTGGGCGCCGCGCTCCGCGGCGACGTCGATCAGCGCCGCCAGCTCGACGGCGTACCCGGTCGGCACCCAGAGGCTCTCGAAGACCGGACGTCGCACGGCCCACTCGCCGGCCAGCGGCTGCACGAGGCCCGCGAGCTCGGGGTGGCGCAGCGCGAGCAGCGGCCGCGCGACCAGCTCGGTCACCCGGCCGCCCTCGGAGGCGCCGGGGTGGTGGTCGCCGACCGGGCCCAGCCACGGCCGCTCGTAGAAGCCCTTGACGAGATCGACCCGGGGATCGGTGAGCAGCGGCCCGAGCAGACCGGGCACGAAGTGCGTGTCCCAGTCGAGGAGGTCCGCGTCCATGAAGACCAGCAGGTCACCGCTGGTGACGAAGAGCGACTTCCACATCGCCTCGCCCTTGCCGGTGGCGACCCCGAGGTCGGGACGGATGTCGGCGGCGCGGTGCACGACGGCGCCGGCGTCGCGCGCGACGGCGTAGGTGTCGTCGCTGGAGTCCGAGTCGATGACGACGACCTCGTCGAGCAGGGCGACCGTGTCCACCAGGGCCTCCTGCACCCGGGCGACCACGTCGCCCACGGTCGCGGCCTCGTTGCGGGCGGGCACCACCAGCGACACGCGCCCGGCGCGCACCTTCGCCGCGAGCAGCTCCTCGAGCGACCAGTCCTGCCAACGAAAGGTGTGCTCGGCGAACCACGTCACACCGCCGACCCTAGCCAGCGGCACCGAGCGGTGGCGCCGCTCGCGTCAGGCGGCACCGATCTGCCGGGCCAGGTCGGTCAGCTCGCTGGCCACCACCTCGGGCACCCGTGCGTACGACGGATAGGCGCCGCTCGAGCGGTTCACCCAGGCCGTGCGGAGGCCGGCGCGCGCGGCGCCGTCCACGTCCCAGGGGTGCACGGCGACCAGCATCGCGTCCTCGGCAGCCACCCCGGTGACGTCCAGCGCGTGGGCGTAGGCGCGAGGATCGGGCTTCCAGGCCGGCGCGTCGGCGACGCTGAGGAGGCGCTCGAACCGGTCGGCGATCCCGGCCCGGCCGAGCAGCGCCTCGGCGACGGCGGCGGCCCCGTTGCTCAGGGTGACCAGCCGAACGCCCGCGTCGGCGATCGCGGAGAGGCCCGGCACGACGTCCGGGTGCACCGGCAGGTCGCGGAAGACGCCCAGCACGCGGTCGACCGCGTCCGTGTCGTCCCGCCCGAGCCGCACCCGCACGCCCTCCCGGGCCAGCGCGGCGAAGTCCGGCTTCTCGCCGGCGACCGAGAGCGCGAACCCGTCCCGGAGCACGCCGGCGAACCACGGTTCCGCCTCGTGCGCCTGCAGCCCGATCTCGACGAAGACCTCGCGCAGGGGCGAGGTGTCCGAGAGGGTCTCGTTGACGTCGAGGACGAGGAGCCGGGGCGGGCTGACCGGGGTGTCGTCGCTCATGACCCGAGCCTGCCGCGACCCGCCGGGCCCCGCAACATCCCGGGCACGGGCCAGGCGTGGTCGGGCCCCGCCGGCGACGAGCCTCCGGGGCCCTCCCGGAGCGTCCCGCGAGCCAGTAGCGTGTCGGCCATGGAGACACAGGAGAGCAACACGGACCATGCAGCCCTCGCGACCGGTGCGGTCGTCGTGGGCTTCGACGACTCCACCTACTCCGAGGCCGCGGTTGCCTGGGCAGCCGACGAGGCGGAGCTGACGGGCCGCCGCCTGGTGCTCCTGCACGCGGCGGACGTGTCCGACCGGTACTCCGAGTTCTGGGCCGGCGGCGTCGCAGTCGACCACTACCGGGTGATGCAAGACGTGGAGCGGGAGACGCGTCGCATGCTCGAGGGGGTGGCGGCCCGGGTGCACAAGGATCACCCCGACCTCGAGGTGCTCCCCGACGTCGTGCTCATGGACGCGCGTCACGCCTTGCTCGAGGCGGCTGAGCACGCCTCGGTCATGGCCGTCGGTTCCCGCGGCCGAGGTCGGATCGCCTCGCTGCTCCTCGGCTCGGTCAGCGCCGCCGTCAGCAGACACGCCGCCTGCCCCGTCGTCGTCCTGCGGCCCGGCGCACAGGAGCACACGGGGGGCATCGTGGTCGGCGTCGACGGACGGCCGTCGTCCCGGCCGGTGCTGGAGTTCGCCTTCCAGGAGGCGACCCACCGGGGCAAGCCCCTCACCGTCCTGCACACGCACGTGGATCAGATCTCGATGGCCTACGGGCTGCACGTGAACGCCGACGTCGCCGAGGTGGACGAGGCGTTCCGCACGCTCGCCGAGGCCGTGGCCGGCTTCGCCGAGGAGTTCCCCGACGTGGAGGTCACCCGCACGGTCCGGGGCCAGGAGGTCGATCGCGCCCTCCTGACCGCCGACGAAGACGCCTCGATGCTGGTCGTGGGGCGCCGCCATCTCGGGACCCTGCACGCCTCGGTGCACTCCGGCATCGCGACCGCCGTCCTCGAGCACGCCGGCACGGCGGTCGCGGTCGTCCCGACCCCCTGACCCACGGCCCCCGAAACCCCGCGAGGGCCAATGTCCTCGCGGGGTGGGACCCGGGTCCCTGCCGCGGGTCGCGCGGCGGGGGCACCGTGAGCGTCATGGCCCCCCAGACGCCCACCAACGACCAGATCCGCAAGGCTGCGACGGGCAGCATCGTCGTCGGCATCGACGGCTCCCCGCACTCCGACACCGCCCTGGCCTGGGCGGCCCGTCAGGCGCGGCTGGAGAACCGGGCGCTCGTCACGCTGTACGCCGCCGACAGCGCCCTGGCCTACTCCCGCGTGTGGACCGACGGCGTCGCCATCGACCACGTCCAGATGATGCGCGACGTCGAGACGGAGGGACGTCGCCTGGCCGACGACCACGCCGCGCGAGCCCGCGACCTCGCCCCCGGCATCGAGGTGCGGCCGCTCGTCACGCTCAGCGACGCGCGCCACGCGCTGCTAGAGGCGGGCGAGGTCGCCGCGCTCCTCGTGCTCGGCTCGCGGGGTCGCGGCCTGGTCGGTGCGCTCCTGATGGGCTCCGTGAGCACCGCCATCGGTCGGCACGCGGCCTGTCCCGTGGTCATCCTGCGCCCCGGGGCCGAGGAGCACACCGGCGGTGTCGTCGTCGGCGTCGACGGACGGGCGTCGTCCGGGCCGGTGCTCGACTTCGCCTTCCGGCAGGCATCCCTGAGCGGCAAGCCGCTCACGGTCCTGCACACGCACGTCGACCAGATCGGGGTGGCCTACGGGTTGCCCACGATCCCGGACACCGCCGAGGCGGAGGAGGCGGCCCGCACGCTCGCCGAGGCCGTGGCCGGCTTCACCGAGAAGTTCCCCGAGGTGGAGGTCACCCGGACGCTGCGCGGCGAGGCGGTCGACCGGGCGCTCCTCACGGCCGACGCCGAGGCCTCGCTCATCGTCGTCGGGCGCCGGGACGGCGGACTGCTGGCCTCGATCCACATGGGCGCCGCGACCGCGGTGCTCGAGCACGCGGCCACCGCCGTCGCCGTCGTCCCCACCTCCTGAGCCCCATCTCCTGAGCCCCACCTCCTGAGCCCCGCCTCCGGCGCGGCGGTGCGGTCACCCCGCCCCGCCGGGCGCCGGCACCGCCCAGACCACGCGCGTCCCGCGCCCGGGGGCGGAGTCGATCAGGAACGTGCCACCGCGTCGCTGCGCGCGGTCGCGCATGTTGGCGAGGCCGCTCTCGGCCACCTGCTCCGGCAGGCCCCGGCCGTCGTCCGTGACGACGAGGCGCACCCCTCCCCCGGCCGGCTCCCCGGCCGAGAGCTCGACCTGCACCGCCCCGGCGCCGGCGTGCCGGCTGGCGTTGGAGAGCGCCTCGCCCAGCACCGCGATGAGGTCGGGGGCCAGCTCGTCGTCGACCAGCGTGCGCACGGGGCCGGCGAACCTCAGGGTGGGTCGGAACTTCAACGTCGCCCCGGCGCGCTCCACCGTCTGCGTGACCTGGGACTGGATGTCGGCCGCCCCCTCGGGAGCGGCCAGCGCGAAGATGGTGCGACGGACGTCCTTGATGGTCTGGTCGAGGTCGTCGACCGCGCGCGAGACCCGTGCGGCGACGCGCTCGTCCTCGCTGCGCCGAGCCGCGTTGTCCAGGCTCAGCGAGACCGCGAAGAGGCGTTGGATCACGAGGTCGTGCAAGTCGCGGCCGATGCGGTCGCGATCCTCCAGGACGGCGAGGCGCTCCCGGTCGCGACGGCCCTCGGCGGCCTCGAGGGCCAGCGCGACCTGTTCCGCGAAGCCGGCCGGCAGGCTGAGGTCCAGCGCGTGCAGGTGCTCGGCGCGGTCGTGCCGCCAGCGCAGCACGAGGGCCCCGACCGTCCCGGTCGAGGAGCGCAGCGGTGCGGCGACCACGCCCGCCGCGGCGTCCCGGACGGTCTCGCCGGTCGCCAGGGCGCGCGCCTCCGGCGATCCCGCGCACGCCCGATCCCTCATCACGAGCACGGCCTCGTCGGCCCGGGCCATCTCCCGGGCGCGCCGCGCGACCACCTCGCGCGCCTCGGCGTCGAGGCCGAGGCGGCCGATGAGCTGGACGACCTCGGTGGTGGCCGTCGCCCAGGACTCCCGGCGCCGCGCCCCCTCGTAGAGCCGGGCGTTCTCCACCGCCACCCCGGCCCCCGCGGCCAGGGCGAGGGCGATCTCCTCGTCGCGCGCGGTGAAGTCGAGCCCGTCCCTCTTCTCGGAGAGGTAGAGGTTGCCGAAGACCCGGCCGCGCGCCCGCACGGGCACGCCCAGGAGGGACCGCATCGACGGATGGTGGGGGGGAAAGCCGGCGGAGGCCGGATGGCCCGCGATGTCCCGCAGCCGCAGCGGCTCGGCGTGGTCGATGATCTGGCCCAACAGCCCGTGCCCCTCCGGCAGCCTCCCGATGGCCGCCGCCTGCTCCTCGCTGAGTCCGTGGTGCACGAAGGTGTGCAGCCGCTTGCCGGGCCCCTGGGCGAGCACCCCGAGGGCGACGTACCGGACTCCGACGATCCGTGCCGTGATCCGGACGATCCGCGCCAGGACGCCGTCCAGCGAGAGGTCGCCCTGCATCGCCATCACGGCGTCGAGCAGCAGGCGCAGTCGCTCGCGCTCGTCGACCGCACCCTGCACGCGCCCCAGCAGCTCGCGCAGCAGGTCGTCCAGCTCGGCACGCTCCAGCGCCGGGGCCTGCCCGTCGTCCGTCATGTCACTCCTCGGAAGCCGGCCGCCAGGACCAACGTCCGTCGCGTCCGGGTCCTGGGTCCCGGCGCTGATGACGTCCCGCCCTAGGCTAGCGACTGCCGGCCGGAGCAGCGTGGACGGCGAGGCCAGACGACGAAGAAGAGGGGACCCGCCATGGACGAGGGCACCCAGCCCCAGACGGAGCGCGGGGCCCAGGCACCGCTCGCCGCACTCGACGAGAACGCCTGCCGGGCCCTGTTGGCCGAGGCCACCATCGGGCGGCTGGTCTGGAGCGGCGAGGAGGGGCTCAGCGTCGTGACGGTCAACTTCGCCCTCGACGGCGAGGACATCCTCCTCCGGCTGGCCCCCTGGTCCCTCGCGGCCCGCGAGTGCGACCGGTCGGCGGTCGCCTTCCAGGCCGACCAGGCCGACCCGAGCCTGCGGCACGGGTGGAGCGTGCTCGCCCGTGGACGGGCCCGGATCGACCTCATGCCGGCGGTGCACCCGGGCACGCGCGTGGACGTCTGGGCGGAGGGCATCCGTCCCGTCTCGCTGCGGATCGAGGTCGACCGGCTCTCGGGGCGGCGGCTCGGGCGTCCGGACTGATATGGAGTGACTTCCTGTCAAGGGGCATGGTGAGGCGCCCGTCGCGGGTTGGTGTCCGCGGCGGGCGCCTCGTGCTTCGTCGGTGGGGTCGTGGGCGAGCGTGTCGTTGTCGACGCGCGGTCAGACTGATATGCGCGGGTTGGTTACCGCAGGACGGGTTTTCGGCTGGAGTGCGGTCCGCGTGTCTAGCGTCGAGCGTCGCCTTTGCGGGTTGCTCATAGTCCGGTCGCGGGTCACTCCACGCGCTGCCACCTCGGCCCCTTCTCGACGAAGCAGATCGTGGTCCTCCTTTACTCGAGGACGGCCAGGGACCAGCACCAGCCGGCGAGCTCGCGAGCGATGGCGACGTCGGCGATCGTGTTCCTCTTGTTGCGGGCGATGAACCGCACCCAGCGGTCGTGCAGTCGCCGGTTGCCCTCATCGCCACGGATCCGGGCGGCCGCGGGTGCCAGGTCCCACCGCTCGCGCATGGTCTTGCCGATGACGTAGCGGGGCTTGTGGTGCCAAGCTGCCTCGACCAGGAGCCTGCGGACGTGGGTGTTGCCGGTCTTGGTGATCGAGCCTTGGCGTCGGGACTCACCCGAGGAATGCTCGGTGGGGACCAGGCCGACGAAGGAGCCGATGGAGTTGCCGGTGAACCGGTGCCAGTCGCCGATCTCGACAGCGAGCGCGAACCCGGTCAGGGTGCCGATCCCGCGCAGGCAACCGAGCCTGCGAACCAGTGTGGTGAACTCGGAGTCGGCGGCCATCTGTTCGATCGCGGCGTCGAGCCCTCTGCGTCGGGCCAGGATGGCCATGACGGCTTCGTAGTCGTTGTCGAAGGTCAGCGCGGTCGCCCGCCCCGTCCTCGCGGTCAGCTGCGGCAATGCGTCGTGGCGTAGCCAGACCTCGTGCTTGCCCGTCCAAGCGGCCCCGTCGCAGTAGACGATCCCGTTGCGCAGCAGCAGCTTGGACAGCCGGTGCCGGGCCCGCATCAGGTCCCCGCGGCAGTCCTCGCGGGCACGGACCAGATCCCGGGCCGACTCTTGCTCGACCGAGGGCACCGCGACCGGGCTGGTCTCCTGCAGCCGCAGCAGCCGGGCCAGGTGGATCGCGTCCTTGGCGTCAGTCTTGACCCGGTCACCGGCCGGCCTATGCAGCTTCGACGGTGCGACCACCTCACACCGGATCCCCGCCGCGCTCAAGTGCCGATACAGACCGAACCCGGTCGGACCAGCCTCATAGGCCACCGCCACCGGACCCGGCATGCCGCCCAGCCAGGAGGTGATGTGGTCATAGGACGGGGTCAGCTTCGCTTGGAACAACTCGCCCGTGTCGCCATCGATCGCCGCCGCCGCGACTGATCGTGCGTGCACGTCGAGCCCAACACTCGTACGCTCGGTAAACACCGGGGCCTCCCACAATGTCGGATAGGCCGAGCAGGCGGCCCCTGCTCGGTAACCCACGAATCTTGTGAGTGAGGCCCCGGCCCGCAACCCCGTCACGACGACCGGGTCACGTCATACCGTCTAGCCCTTCCGGCCCGCTGGCCCTTCCGGCCCGCTACGTCGGCGGGTGCTTGGTCGCGAAGATCGCCGCCTGGGTCCTGCTGGTCAGGCCGAGCTTCGCGAACATGGCCGAGGTGTAGTTCTTCACCGTCTTCTCGGCCAGGAACAGCTCGGCGGCGATCTCCCGGTTCGTCAGCCCCTTGCCGATCAGGGCGAGCATGCGCCGCTCCTGCTTGGTCAGTCCCGCCAGCTCGCCGTCGACCGGGGGACCGCTGCGCACCCGCTCCATGACGCGAGCGGTGACGGCGGGGTCGAGGGTCGACTGCCCCGCGGCGACGCGGCGGATGGTGTCGACCAGGTCGGTGCCGCGCACGTGCTTGAGCAGGTAGCCCGCGGCCCCCGCCATGATCGCGGCGAAGACGGCGTCGTCGTCGTCGTAGGAGGTCAGGATCAGGCCGCGGATCCCCGGGTCCTGCGAGCGGATCTCCCGGCACACGTCGATGCCGGAGCCGTCGGGGAGACGGTTGTCCAGCACCGCCACGTGCGGTCGCAGCGCCGGGATGCGACGGATCGCCTCGGCCGCCAGGGCGGACTCCCCCACGACCTCGATGTCGTCCTCGTCCTCGAGCAGCTCCCGGATCCCGCGCCGCACCACCTCGTGGTCGTCCAGGAGGTAGACCCGGAGGGGGGTCGAGGTCGAGGGCGAGCCCGTCTCACGTTCCATCGCACCACCGTAGTCCCGGGCCGGTCGAGGGACTAAGGTCCGGTCCGCAAGGGAACTCGGCCCATGGGGGTGGCGCCCTCTGATGCCTAGCGTGGCGCGGAGTCCAGGCACCGCCCGTCGGCAGGAGACAGAGGCACCGTGGAACTTGTCGACATCGCACGGTGGCAGTTCGGCATCACGACCGTCTACCACTTCCTCTTCGTGCCGATCACCATCGGTCTGTCCGCGTTGGTCGCCGGCTACCAGACCGCATGGCTGCGCACCG
This sequence comes from uncultured Actinomycetota bacterium, assembly GCA_963731985.1. Taxonomy (GTDB): domain Bacteria; phylum Actinomycetota; class Actinomycetes; order Propionibacteriales; family Nocardioidaceae; genus Nocardioides. The sequence continues at coordinate 239,441 of CAVSYA010000002.1, forward strand.
GCAACCGCGAGTGGCTCCGGCTCTCGCGCTTCCTGGGCAAGCTCTTCCTGATCAACTTCGCCCTCGGGGTGGTCACCGGGATCGTGCAGGAGTTCCAGTTCGGGATGAACTGGAGCGACTACTCGCGCTTCGTGGGCGACGTGTTCGGCGCGCCCCTCGCGATCGAGGGGCTGCTGGCGTTCTTCCTCGAGTCGACGTTCCTGGGCCTGTGGATCTTCGGCCGGGACCGGCTGAGTCCCGGCGTGCACACCGCCTGCATCTGGCTGGTGCACCTCGGCACCCTGTTCTCGGCGTACTTCATCCTGGCCGCGAACTCCTGGATGCAGAACCCCGTCGGCTACCGCTTCAACCCCGAGACCGGACGCGCCGAGATGAACGACTTCGCGGCGGTGCTCCTGAACAAGGTGCAGCTGGTCACCTTCCCCCACGTGGTGCTGGCCGCCTACATGACCGCGGGCGCCTTCGTGATCGGCGTGTGCCTGTGGAACCTGCGCCGCGTCGCCGCGCTCGCCTCGACGGGGGCCGAGACCGACGGCGAGGAGCGCTCCGCCTATCGCCGTGGCGTCCGGACGGCCGCGTGGCTGGTGCTGGTCGCCGGCATCGGGGTCGCGATCACCGGCGACGTGCAGGGCAAGGTGATGACCGAGGTGCAGCCCATGAAGATGGCGGCGGCCGAGGCGCTGTACGAGACCACGGCGCCGGCGGACTTCTCCCTGTTCACGGTCGGCACCCTGGACGGCAGCGAGGAGGTGTTCGCCCTCACGGTTCCCGGGCTGCTCTCCTACCTCGGCACGGGGACGACGACGGGCGAGATCGAGGGGATCAACCAGCTGCGCGAGCAGTATCAGGAGACCTACGGGACCGACCCCGGGGCGGCCTACTACACCGCCGGGGGCTACACGCCGATCATCCCGCTGACCTACTGGACGTTCCGCCTCATGATCGGGACCGGCCTGCTCGCGGCGGCCATCGCCGCGTGGGCGCTGTGGGCGACGCGCCGGGACCGGGTCCCGACCGGCCGCCTCGTCCTGCCCACCGTCGTGGCGCTGCCGCTCCTGCCGCTCGCGGCCAACTCCTTCGGCTGGATCTTCACCGAGATGGGCCGGCAGCCCTGGGTGGTCTTCGGCCTGATGACCACCGAGAACGCCGTCTCGCCCAGCGTCGGGGGCGCGGAGATGCTCACCTCGCTGGTCACGCTCACCCTGCTCTACGGCGTGCTGGCCGTGGTCGAGGTCGGCCTGCTGCTGACCTACATCCGGCGCGGCGCCGAGCCCCTGCCCCGGGAGCCGGAGGGGACCCCGCCCGACGACGAGTCCCGCCCCCTGGCCTTCGCCTACTGACACCCGCGACCCCCACCAGGAGTCCCCGTGGAGCTCACCACCGTCTGGTTCGTCCTCATCGCCATCCTGTGGATCGGCTACTTCACGCTCGAGGGCTTCGACTTCGGGGTCGGCATGCTGCTGCCCGTCCTCGCTCGGGACGACACGGAGCGGCGCGTCCTGATCAACACCATCGGACCGGTGTGGGACGGCAACGAGGTGTGGGTGCTGGTCGCGGGTGGCGCCACGTTTGCCGCCTTCCCGGAGTGGTACGCCACGCTGTTCAGCGGGTTCTACCTGCCGCTGCTGCTGATCCTGCTCGCGCTGATCGTCCGCGGCGTCGCCTTCGAGTACCGGGCCAAGCGCGACGACCCCGTGTGGCGCCGCCGCTGGGACGCCGCGATCGTGGTCGGGTCCCTCCTGCCGGCCGTGCTGTGGGGCGTCGCCTTCGCCAACATCGTGCGCGGCGTCGCGATCGACGCCGACATGGAGTACACCGGCGGCCTGCTGGATCTGCTGAACCCCTACGCCCTGCTCGGCGGGGCCATGACCCTGCTGCTGTTCCTGACCCACGGCGCGACCTTCGTGAGCCTGAAGACCGACGGGCGGATCCGGCACGCCGCGCGGGCCCTCGCCATCCGGCTGGGGCTCGGCGCCGCCGCGGTCACGGTCGTCTTCCTCACGCTCACGCAGCTCGACACGGGCAACCTCAGCTCGGCCGTCGCCTTCGTGACGGCGGCGCTGGCGCTCCTCGCGGGCCTGGCGGCGCTGGCCGCCGGACGCGAGGGCTGGGGGTTCGTCGGCACCTTCGTCGCCATCGCCCTGGGCGTGGCCGGGCTCTTCCTCGCGCTGTTCCCCGACGTGATGCCGACGACCCTGGCCGACGGGGTCAGCCTCACGACCACCAACGCCTCCGCCACCGACTACACGCTGGGAATCATGACCGTGACGGCCCTGGTGTTCACGCCGGTGGTGCTCGCCTACCAGGCCTGGACCTACTGGGTGTTCCGGCGCCGGATCGCGGTGCACCACATCCCGGGTCCGGCGGTGCCCGCCGAGAGCCGATGAGACCCGCCCGGTGAGGCTCGGCGACCCGCGGCTGCGGGCGCAGCTGGCTCCGGCCCGGCGGGAGCTCCTCGGGGTGCTCACGACCGGCGTGGCGGGGGCCGTTCTCGTCATCGCCCAGGCCGTCGCCGTGGCGGCGCTGGTGGTGGCGGTCGTGCGGGGCCAGCCCCTGGCGCTGCCGGTGGCGGCGGTCGCCGGTGTGCTGGCGCTGCGCGGCGCGGTGGGTGGGGTGGGTGACCTGCTGGCGGCGCGGGCGGCGGCCGTGGTGGGCACCTCCCTGCGCCAACGGCTGCTCGGGGCGGCGCTGGACGGGGACGCCGCCCGCGCCCCCGCCGCCAGCGGAGAGCTGGCCACGCTCATCACCCGGGGCGTGGCGTCGGCGGAGCCCTACCTCACGCGCTACCTGCCGGCCGTGGTGCTCGCGACCGTCCTGCCGCCGCTGACCGTGATCGCGATCGCCAGCCAGGACCTGCTCAGCGCCGCGATCGTCCTCCTCACGCTGCCGCTCGTGCCCGTCTTCGGGGCGCTCGTCGGCCTGGCGGCGCGGGATCGCGCGCGGGCCCAGTGGCGGGCCCTGGCCTCGCTCTCGGGGCACTTCCTCGACGTGATGCGGGGCCTGCCGACCCTGGTCGCGCACCGGCGCGCCCGGCACCAGTCGGCCCGCATCGCCGCCGTGAGCGATCGCTACCGCCGCGCGTCGCTGGAGACGCTGCGCCTGGCCTTCGCGTCCTCCGCGGTGCTCGAGCTGGTGGCGACCCTGTCGGTCGCGCTGGTCGCCGTGACCGTGGGCGTGCGGCTCGCGGACGGCGGGCTGGACCTGTCCACCGCACTGGTCGTGCTGCTCCTGGCGCCCGAGGCGTACTGGCCGCTGCGCCGCGTCGGCGCCGAGTTCCACGCCGCCGCCGAGGGCGTGGCCACCTTCGAGGCGGCCCACGAGCTGCTGGGCGCGAGCGGCGAGCCCGTGGCCGGCCCGGCCCCGGCCCCCGGGTCGCCGCTCGTCCTCGACGACGTCTCGTTGGTCCACCCGGGGCGCACCGTGCCTGCCGTGGCGGGCCTCTCCGCCGTGCTGCCGGCGGCCGGGGTCACCGTCGTCACGGGCCCCTCGGGCTGCGGGAAGTCGACGCTGCTCTCCGCGCTGGCCGGGCTGACGCCGCCGGCGGCGGGGACGATCACGGCCGGGGGGGCGCCCACCGCCGGACGGCGGTGGCAGGAGCAGGTCGCCTGGTCGCCCCAGCGTCCGCCGTTCGTGGCCGGCACCATCGCCGACAACCTCGCGCTCGGCGGCCCCCCGGCCGACGAGGCCCTCTGGTCGGCGCTGCGGCGCGTGGCCCTGGAGGAGCGGGTCCGCGCGCTCCCCTGGGCCCTCGACACCCCGCTCGGCGAGGACGGCGCCTCGCTGTCTGCCGGCGAGCGAGCGCGCCTCGCCCTCGCCCGCGTCGTCCTCGCGGTGGACGCGGGACGCACCTGGGTCCTCCTCGACGAGCCGACCGCCCATCTCGACGACGTGACCGAGGCCGTGATCGTCGACACCGTGGCCGAGCTGGGCCGCGTGGCCGCCGTCGTCGTGGTCGCGCACCGCCCCGCGCTCCTGGGCATCGCCGATCGCGTGCTGGCGCTGCCCGATCCGGCCGGTGAGGTCCCGGGCCCTGCTCCGCAACCCGTGTCCGAACCCGTTGCGGCCCTTCCGCAGCCAGAACCGGTCCGCGCGTCGTCCGCGGCCCCGGCACCGGTCGCGTCCGAGGACGAGCCACCGGCCGGCCGGCGCGGCATGGCGCTGCCCACGGTGCTCGACGCGCTGGCTTCCGCCTCGGGAGTGGCGCTGACGGCCACGGCCGGGTGGCTGATCGTGCAGGCATCGACGCAGCCGCCGGTGCTCACGCTGCTGGTGGCCATCGTCTGCGTGCGCGCCTTCGGCATCGCCCGGCCGGCGCTGCGCTACGCCGGGCGCGTGCTGTCCCACGACCGGGCGCTGCGCCTGCTGGCCCGGCGGCGCGTGGAGGTCTACGACGCGGTCGTGCCGCTGGTGCCGGCCCGCCTCGGGCGACGCCGGGGCGAGGTCCTCGCGGCCGTCGTCGACGACACCGACAGCGTCGTCGACCGGGAGCTGCGCGTGCGCCTGCCCCTGCGGTCCTTCCTCGCCGTGGCGGTCCTGGCCACGGTGCTGGCGACCGCCGTCCTCCCGCTGGCCGGCCTCGTCGTGGGCCTGGCCGTCGCCGGCTCCGGTGTGGGGGGACACCTGCTCGCGCGCCGAGGCGCACAACGGGCGGAGCGACGGATGGTGGCGCTCCGCGCGGAGCTCTCCGCCGGCGTCGTGGACGCGGTGCAGCTCGCGGACGCGCTGCGGATGTGGCAGGCCGCGCCCTCGACGATCGCGCGCGTGGTCGCCATCAGCCGGGCCATGGGCGCCTCCACGCAGCGGGGCTCCCTATGGCTGGGGGCCGCCCGCGCCTGGGTGTTCACGCTCACCGGCTGCGCGATGGGGCTGGTGGCGCTGGTCGCGTCGCCGGCGGTCTCCGCGGGAGAGCTGTCGGGACCGACGGCGGCCCTGCTCCTGCTGCTCCCGCTCGCCCTGGCCGACGTGGCGACCGCGGCGGCCGACGCCGGCGCTCTCTCCGTGCGCACCCGGGCCGCGGCGGCGCGCCTGGCGGCCCTCGAACGGGCCGCGCCCGCCGTCCACGACCCCGACGACCCCCGGCCGGCTCCGGCATCCTCCGCCACGGACGTCTCGAACGCACGCGCGCGCTGGGAGGACGCCGCGCCTGCGACGGAGCCGGTCTCGCTCCGCCTGGCCACGGGGGATCGGGTGGCCGTCGTCGGCCCGAGCGGCTGCGGCAAGAGCACGCTGGCGGCGATGCTCGTGCGCTTCCTCGACCCGGTCAGCGGCGAGGTCGCCCTGGGCGGCACTCCGATGCGCCTGCTCCGCCTCGACGACGTCCGCGCCCGGGTCGGCCTCGTCGACGACGACCCCCACGTCTTCGCGACGACGCTGGTCGAGAACGTCCGGCTGGCGCGGCCCGACGCCGACGATGCGGCCGTGGAGCGCGCGCTGAGGCGCGCGCGCCTGGGTCGCTGGCTCGACACGCTGCCCGGGGGGCTGCACACCTGGCTGGGTGATGGGCACGCGCAGGTCTCGGGCGGCGAGCGCGCCCGGATCGCCGTGGCGCGGTCCCTGCTCGCCGAGCAGGAGGTGCTGGTGCTCGACGAGCCCGCCGCGCACCTGGACCACGCGACCGGGACGGCGCTGGCGCGCGAGCTCCTCACCGGGCCGCGCGAGCAGAGCATCCTGTGGATCACCCACGGCGACGCCGGGCTGGAGCTGGTCGACCGCGTGGAGGACCTGGCCGGGCCGCGCACCCGGCCCAACCCGCGCACGGCCGAGCACGGCGTCGGTGACCTCGGTCATCCGCCGGAGTGACCACGGCCCCTGACCGAGCGACCCGCCGCGCCACGAGACTCGACGCACCAGGGCACCGGCGACCGGTGTCCGCGAGCCCCCAGGAGCGCCGATGACCAGCGCCGAAAGCAGTTCCTCCACCCGTCAGGCACGCGCTGACCACGCCCCGCCCGCCACGACCGAGGTGGTGACCCGGCCGATCGCGCGCCGCGCGCTGGCAGCGCTGCGGATCGCCGTCGGGCTCACCTTCCTGTGGGCCTTCTTCGACAAGCTGCTGGCCCTGGGCTTCGCCACCGGGACCGCCGAGGACGGCTCCGTGGACCGCTTCGGCGACGCCGCCTGGATCAACGGCGGCAGTCCCACCGAGGGCTTCCTCGCCTTCGGGGCCTCGGGTCCGTTCGAAGGCTTCTACAACTCGATCGCGGGCGCCGCCTGGGCCGACTGGCTCTTCATGATCGGCCTGCTCGGCATCGGCGTCGCGCTCACGCTCGGCGTGGCCATGGGCCTCGCCACCGCCTCGGGCGCGGTGCTCTACGTCCTGATGTGGACCGTGGCGCTGCCTCCGGAGAACCACCCCGTGCTCGACGACCACCTGCTCGGCGCGCTGTCCGTCGTCGTTCTCGGCCTCACGCAGGCCGGTGACACCTGGGGCCTCGGGCACTGGTGGAAGCAGACGGCCGTGGTCCGGGCGGTGCCCGTCCTGCGCTGAGCCGGCCATCGGGGCCGTGGTGGACTGGGCCGTGGTGGACTGGGCCGTGGTGGACTGGGCCCAAGGAGTCCGCCACTGCCCCGGAGGTGCCCCGTGCCCGCGACCCGCGTCCTGCCCACCGAGGAGGCCGCCGACCTGCTGCGCCTGGTGCGCGAGCTGGCCACCAAGGAGCTGTTGCCGGCCGTCGCGCAGGCCGAGGCGGACGGCGCGTTCCCGCGCGAGGTCTTCCGGACCCTGGGCAGGGCGGGACTGCTCGGGCTGCCCTACCCGGAGGAGCACGGGGGTGGCGGCCAGCCCTACGAGGTCTACCTCCAGGTGCTGGAGGAGGTCGCGAGCGCCTGGGCCAGCGTCGGGGTGGGCGTGTCGGTGCACGCGCTGTCCTGCTTCGGCCTCGTCACCCGCGGCACCGAGCAGCAGCAGCGCGCGTGGCTGCCCGACATGCTCGGCGGCGAGCTGCTGGGGGCGTACTGCCTCTCGGAGCCGCATGCCGGATCCGACCCGGCGGCGATGCGGGCCACCGCGCGGCGCGAGGGCGACGAGTACGTGCTCAACGGCAGCAAGGCGTGGACCACCCACGGCGGGGAGGCCGACTTCTACAAGGTGCTCGCGCGCACCGGCGAAGGCGCCACCGGTTCCCGGGGGGGCGACATCTCCTGCTTCCTGGTGCCCGCCGACACGCCCGGCGTGAGCGCGGACACCCCCGAGAAGAAGATGGGGCTGACCGGCTCCACGACCGCCACGATGCTGCTCACCGACGCGCGGGTCCCCGTCGAGCGGCGCCTGGGCGAGGAGGGCGACGGGCTGAAGATCGCGCTCGCGGGCCTCGACGCCGGCCGGATGGGGATCGCCGCGGTGGCGGTCGGGCTCGCCCAGGCCGCGCTCGACCACGCGGTGGCCTACGCCCGGGAGCGCGAGACCTTCGGGAAGCGGATCATCGATCACCAGGGCCTGACGTTCCTGCTGGCCGACATGGAGGCCGCCGTGACCAGCGCCCGGGCGACGTACCTGCACGCGGCGCGGCTCAAGGACCGGGGCCAGCCCCACGGACGGGAGGCCTCGGTCGCCAAGCTGGTCGCCACCGACCAGGCGATGCGGGTGACCACCGACGCGGTGCAGGTGCTCGGGGGCTACGGCTACACCCGCGACTTCCCCCTCGAGCGGTACATGCGCGAGGCCAAGGTGATGCAGATCTTCGAGGGCACCAACCAGATCCAGCGCATGGTCATCGGCCGCCACCTCGACGCCGGGGACGCCGGCACCATCCGGCACGCCTGAGCGTGACCCCGCCGTAGGTTGGCGTCCATGAGCCCCGGCGACCGCGATGCCCGCGACCCCATCCGGGAGGCGCACCGCCAGTGGACGCGCCACGGGTGGGCCGACGCCGCGGACGGGATGGCCATGGTGACCTCGCTGGTGCGCGCCCAGCAGCTGCTGATGGAGCGGATCGAGGCGGCGCTGCGCCCCCAGGAGCTGACCTTCGCCCGCTACGAGGTGCTGCAGCTGCTCGCCTTCTCCTCCGCCGGCCGGATGCCGATGACGCGGCTCGGGTCGCTGCTCCAGGTGCACCCGACCTCGGTCACCAGCGCCGTGGACCGGCTCGAGCGGCAGGGCTTCGTGCGGCGCGAGCCCGGCCCGGAGGACCGCCGGATCAAGCTCGCCGTGCTCACCGACGCGGGGCGAGGCGTGGTCGGCCGCGCCACCGAGGGGCTCAACGAGGTCTTCCGCGACCCGGGCCTGGACGGCGAGGACGTCCGCCGCGTCACCGCCCTCCTCGCCCGGCTCCGCGCGCGCTCCGGCGACGTCGTCGACGGACCGCCGGAGGCTGATGAGTGACTGGCGGGTCGCGCCGACCCGGCGTATCCTAGAAAACTAGGACGTCCAACTACTTGGCAAGGAACTCGATGCCCGACCTGCACACGCCCCAGCACCCGGTCCGCCTGGTCACCGCCTCCAGCCTCTTCGACGGCCACGACGCATCGATCAACATCATGCGGCGGATCTTCCAGAGCCAGGGCTGCGAGGTGGTGCACCTCGGTCACAACCGCTCGGTCCAGGAGGTCGTGGACGCCGCCGTCGAGGAGGACGTGCAGGGCGTCGCCGTCTCGTCCTACCAGGGCGGGCACGTGGAGTACTTCGAGTACCTCGTGGAGTCCCTGCGCGCGCAGGGCGCCGGCCACGTTCAGGTCGTCGGCGGCGGGGGCGGCGTGATCGTCCACGACGAGATCAGCCGGCTTCGCGAGTCGGGCGTGACCATCTTCTCCCCCGAGGACGGCCAGCGGCTCGGCCTGCCCGGCATGATCAACACCGTCGTCGCCGACTGCGACGTCGACCTGTGGGAGGCCCGCCACGCCGAGGCCGATGCGGTGATCGCCGGCGAGCGGGCCGCCATCGCCCGCGCCATCACCGGGGCGGAGCAGGGCCGGCTCCCGGCAGAGCTGCTCACCCGGATCCGGGACGCGGCCCGCAGCCGCACCGTGCCCGTGCTCGGCCTGACCGGCACGGGCGGCTCCGGCAAGTCGAGCCTGACCGACGAGCTGGTCCGCCGCGCCCGCGTCGATCAGCAGGACAAGCTCCGCGTCGCGGTGCTCGCCGTCGACCCCACCCGTCGCAAGGGCGGCGGCGCGCTGCTCGGCGACCGGATCCGGATGAACTCCCTGGACCTGCCCGAGATGGACCGCAGCCGCGTCTTCTTCCGTAGCCTCGCCACCCGGGGTGCCCACGAGCTGCCGGAGCAGATCAGCGACGTCATCGACATCTTCAAGGCCGCCGGCTTCGACCTCGTCGTCCTCGAGACACCCGGCATCGGGCAGGGGGACGCGGCCGTCGTGCCGTTCGTGGACCGCTCGGTCTACGTGATGACGCCGGAGTTCGGCGCCGCCAGCCAGCTCGAGAAGATCGACATGCTCGACTTCGCCGACGTCGTCGCGATCAACAAGTTCGAGCGCCGCGGCGCCAAGGACGCGATGCGCGACGTCGGGCGCCAGCTCGTGCGCAACCGCGAGGCCTTCGGCCAGCAGCCGGAGTCGATGCCGGTCTACGGCACCTCGGCCGCCACCTTCAACGACGACGGCGTGACCGCGCTCTACCAGGCGCTGCGCGACCTGCTCGTCGAGGAGGGGCTGCCGCTCGACGAGGGGGTGCTGCCCACGGTCGACGTGCGGCACTCCAGCCAGCTCCGCCAGGTCGTGCCGGGCAACCGGGTCCGCTACCTCGCCGAGATCGCCGACACGGTGCGCGGCTACCACGCCGACACCGAGGAGCTGGTCGCCGCGGCCCGTCGGGTGCAGCGGCTCGAGCAGGTGGCGGACGAGCTCGAGGCGGCGGGCGCGGACGCCGGTGGCGTCCCCGGGCTGCTCGACGACGCCCGCCAGGCGCTGCCGCAGGGCACCGCCGACCAGATCGCGGCCTGGCCGCGGGTGGTCGAGGACTACGCCGGCGACGAGATGGTGGCGACCGTGCGCGACCGGGAGGTGCGCTACCCGCTGACCCGCGAGTCGCTCTCCGGCAGCAGGATCAACCGCGTCGCCCTGCCCAAGTACGACGACCACGGCGAGCTCGTGCGCTTCTGGCGCCGGGAGAACCTGCCCGGCCACTTCCCCTTCGCCGCCGGGGTGTTCACCTTCAAGCGCGACGGCGAGGACCCGGCCCGGATGTTCGCCGGCGAGGGCGACCCGGCGCGCACCAACCGCCGCTTCAAGGTCCTCTCCGCCGACGGCGACGCGAAGCGGCTCTCGACCGCCTTCGACAGCGTCACCCTCTACGGCCACGACCCCGCCGAGCGGCCGGACATCTACGGCAAGGTCGGCACCTCGGGTGTCTCCGTCGCGACGCTGGAGGACATGAAGACCCTCTATGACGGCTTCGACCTGTGCTCGCCGCAGACCAGCGTCTCGATGACCATCAACGGCCCGGCGCCGACCGTGCTCGCGTTCTTCCTGAACACGGTCATCGACCAGCAGGTCGACGCCTTCCGCGAGAAGCAGGGTCGCGAGCCGGGCGACGAGGAGCGCGCGATGCTCGCCGCGCACGCCGTGGCCACGGTGCGCGGCACGGTGCAGGCCGACATCCTCAAGGAGGACCAGGGCCAGAACACGTGCCTGTTCTCCACGGAGTTCTCCCTGCGGATGATGGCCGACATCCAGGAGTGGTTCATCGAGAACGAGGTGCGCAACTTCTACTCGGTCTCGATCTCCGGCTACCACATCGCCGAGGCCGGGGCCAACCCCATCAGCCAGCTGGCGTTCACCCTCGCGAACGGCTTCACCTACGTCGAGGCCTACCGGGCGCGCGGCATGGACATCGACGCCTTCGCCCCGAACCTCTCCTTCTTCTTCTCCAACGGCATGGACCCGGAGTACTCCGTGCTCGGCCGCGTCGCCCGCCGCATCTGGGCGGTCGCCATGAGGGACCTGTACGGCGTGGGCGAGCGCAGCCAGAAGCTGAAGTACCACGTGCAGACCTCCGGCCGGTCGCTGCACGCGCAGGAGATGGACTTCAACGACATCCGCACCACGCTGCAGGCGCTCATCGCGATCTACGACAACGCGAACTCGCTGCACACCAACGCCTACGACGAGGCGGTGACGACCCCGGGCGAGGAGTCGGTGCGCCGCGCGCTGGCGATCCAGATGATCATCAACAAGGAGTGGGGCCTCGCGATGAACGAGAACCCCCACCAGGGCTCGTTCGTGATCGACGAGCTGACCGACCTGGTGGAGGAGGCGGTGCTGCGCGAGTTCGAGGCCATCGACGAGCGCGGCGGCGTCCTCGGCGCGATGGAGTTCGGCTACCAGCGGGGGCGCATCCAGGACGAGTCGATGCTCTACGAGCACCGCAAGCACGACGGCTCCCTACCGATCGTCGGGGTGAACACCTTCCGCAAGCCCGACGCGGCCGCGACGCCCGCCCACGTCGAGCTCGCCCGGGCGACCGAGGAGGAGAAGGAGTCCCAGCTGCGTCGCGTCGGGGACTTCCAGAAGACCCACGAGGCCGACGGCGCGGAGGCCCTGGCCCAGCTGAAGGAGGCCGCGATGGCGGGCGAGAACGTCTTCGCCGTGCTGATGCACGCCGCCCGCGTCTGCTCCCTGGGTCAGATCACCGACGCCTTCTTCGAGGTCGGGGGTCAGTACCGCCGCAACGTCTGATGCGGCCGCCCGGGCGACAGCTGGGCCTGCTACGCCGTCCCGCGGCGGCGTAGGCGACCAGGTGTAGCCCGGCGGGCCTCCACCAGGTCGGCCAGAACCCCGGAGATCCAGGTGGGCTCCCACATGGCCTCCTCCCAGGAGAACCGCACGACGGTCCACCCGTCGCGCACGAGCTCGGTGTAACGGCGCACGTCGCGCGCGAACTCCCCGCGCCCGCCGTGGAAGCCGAAGGAGTCGCATTCCGCGACGATGCGGAGCCGGCGGTCGGCCAGGTCGACCCGGTTCACTCCGATCTGCACCTGGGTCTCCAACGCCAGCCCCGCCACCCGGCTGGCGTGGGCCCGCACGAGCGACTCCAGGGCACTCGCGGCCCCGGGGTCGCCGGCCGCCACCACTCGCTCGGCGCGCGCCCGGCCGTTGCGGGGTGCCTGGGCGGCGCCGGCCCTCAGCTCCTGCGGACGCACGCCCCGCCGCAGCGCCGAGTCGACCACGACCAGCGCCTCGTCGAAGGGGAGCCAGCGGGCGCAGTCGATCACCGTGCGGACGGGGCTGGTCACTCCCTCGCGATGCGCGGGCAGCTCGCCCCAGCGCACCTCGAGGTCGCCACGGGGACGACGCGTCCCCCGGGGCAGGAGGACAACCGGGCGCGTCGGCGGGCGCTTCAGCGAAAAGCCGTGGTGCTGGGCCGCGCTCGGGCCCGCGAGCACGCCCCCCACCCTCAGCGCCACCTCGGCCCGGAGGCCGGAGACGGCGTAGTAGCCGCGGCGTACCCTCAGGACGTCGCCGTTCGCCACGGCGGTCCGCAGGCGCCGCCGACTGGTCCAGCGGAGCAGCTCCTCGACACGGGCCGTCCCGCCGAGCTGCGCCAGCGCCACGACCGGATCCACCGTCGGGAGGCTGCCGCAACCCGAACGCCGGCGCGGGCGCTCGTCCACAACCCCGGGTCAGGCCCGCCCAGCGGCCCGGACAGAATGAGCAAGGTACCGAGGAGGGAGGCTCTGTGGACATCGCGCTGTCGCTGGTCGTCGGCCTGCTGCTGATCGGCGTGATCATCGCGGCCAACGGCTACTTCGTGGCCCAGGAGTTCTCCTTCATGGCCGTGGACCGCGCGCAGATCAAGGCGCGCGCCGACGACGGGGAGGGCGCCTCGAAGCGCATCCTCGCGGTCACCGACCGCACGTCGTTCATGCTCAGCGGAGCCCAGCTCGGCATCACCATGACCGGACTGCTCGTGGGCTACGTGGCCGAGCCGCTGGTCGGCAGCGCGCTGGGCGAGATCCTCGGCGGGGTCGGCGTGCCCGCCGGCGTGGGCATCGCGGTGGGGACCATCACCGTGCTGGTCGTCTCCACCTTCGTGCAGATGCTCTTCGGGGAGCTCTTCCCCAAGAACCTCTCGATCGCGAAGCCCTACGCCGTGGCCACGCGCCTGTCGCGCTCGACGCTGATCTACATGCGGGTCTTCGGCTGGCTGATCGCCTTCTTCGACAAGTCCTCCGCGGGGCTGGTGCGCCTGTTCGGCATCGAGCCGGTCGACGACGTGGAGCACTCGGCCAACCCACGGGACCTGCAGCGGATCGTCGACTCGTCCCGCGAGGCGGGCGAGCTGCCCCCCGAGCTCTCCGCGCTGCTCGACCGGCTGCTGGACTTCCCGCAGCGGGACGTGCACCACGCGCTGGTTCCCCGCGGCCGCGTCGACGTGGTCGCGGAGGACGCCACGCTCGGCGACGTACGCCGCCGCATGGACGAGGGCCACTCGCGCTACCCCGTGCTGGACCACCAGGGCGAGGTCCTGGGCGTGGTGCACATCCTCGACGTGCTCGAGGTGATGGCCCGCGAGCACGACCACGACGACCGGCCGGTCTCCTCGGTGCTGCGGCCGGCGACCGTCATCCCGACCCTGATGCGGCTCCCGGACGCGCTGATGTCGATGGTCCGGGCCGAGACCCTGATGGCGTGCGTCGTCGACGAGTTCGGCGGGTTCGCGGGCATCGTGACCGTCGAGGACCTGGTCGAGGAGGTGGTCGGCGAGATCACCGACGAGCACGACGTCGACGAGGAGCCCCACCTGACGCGGCACTCCGAGCAGATGTGGAGCGTGCGCGGCGACGCGCCGCTCGACGAGGTCTCCCGCGAGCTGGGCCACGCCCTGCCCAGCGGCGACTTCGAGACGGTGGCCGGGCTGGCCATCTCCCGACGGGGCGAGCTCCTGGCCGTGCACGACGTGATCGAGATCGAGCTGGACCCCGACACGGCCGAGGTGGCCCGCCTCGACGAGCCGCCCCGCCGGCTCGTCCGGCTGCACGTGGACGCCGTCGAGCACCACGTCCCGGCCGCGCTCCGCGTCGAGCTGGTCGAGAGCCCCGCCGAGGCAGCGGCCGCCGGCCGGGCCGACCCGGACGAGGAGGGCTGATGGGCGACCCCGTCGTGGCCATCCCCGCCACGCTCCTGATCATCGTGGCCAGCGGGATCTTCGTGTCGATCGAGTTCGCCACCATCTCCTTGCGCCGCCCGCGCCTGGAGGAGATGGCCACCGAGAGCCGCTCGGCCCGGGCCGCCCTGCGCAGCGCCTCGGAGATCTCGGTGCTGCTGGCCGGCTGCCAGCTCGGCATCACCGGCTGCACCCTGGCGCTGGGGGCGGTGACCGAGCCCGCCGTGGAGCACGCCCTGCACCCCCTGCTCGAGGCGACACCGCTGCCCGGGTTCGTGTCGGGTGTGGTCTCCTTCGCCCTCGCGCTGATGCTGGTGACCTTCCTGCACCTCGTGGTCGGTGAGATGGCGCCGAAGTCCTGGGCGATCTCGCACCCGGAGCGATCCGCCACCCTCTTCGCGCTCCCCATGCGCGGGTTCATGTGGATCACGCGTCCCGCCCTCATCGTGCTCAACGACGCGTCCAACAAGCTCGTCGAGCGCACCGGCACCGAGCCGGTGGACGAGATCGCCATCGAGCAGGACCCCGACGAGCTCCGGCAGCTCGTGCGCCACTCGGCCGAGGTCGGGGAGCTCGACGCGCGCTCGGGCCAGCAGCTCGAGGGAGCGCTGGAGCTGACCCGGCTGACGGTGGCGGATCTCCGGCAGGGCGGTGAACCGGTCGCCGTGCCCGCGGGCGCGTCGGTGCGCGAGGTACGGGAGGCCAGCCGCAGCTCGGGCCACCTGCGCATCCTCGTCGGCGACCCGCGCGACCCCGAGGGCCTCGTGCACGTGCGCGACACCCTCACGGCCGCCCCGGACGACGACCTCGAGGGCCTCCTCCGCTCCTGCTACGAGCTCGCGCCCGACACCACGGTGCTCGACGCGCTCTCGCAGATGCGGCTGGCCAGCGCCCAGCTCGCGGTGGTCCGGGGGGCCGAGGAGACCTCGGTGGTCACGCTCGCGGACATGCTGGAGCACCTCTTCCCGGCCGACCGCGGCAGCCTCTCCTGAGCGGCCGCGGACGGCCGCGGCGCGACTGACAGGATCGGCGCATGACCCCGTCCCTCGAGCAGATCCTCTCCCTCCCGGCCACGATCGACCGCGAGGTCCCCGCGTCCTCGATCGACGAGAACGGGCACATGAACATCACGGAGTACTTCGCGGTCGGCTCCTGGGGACTCTGGCTGGCCATGAAGGACGGCCCCATGGGCGAGGACTACATCAGCGAGCGCGGGATGTCCTTCTTCACCGTCGAGCACCACCTGCGCTATCCCGCCGAGATGCGTCTGGGCGAGCGGTACGCCGTGCACGCCGGGCTGGTCGGCCGCGCCGGCAAGGCGCTGCAGGGGGTCGCCTACGTCGTGGACCGCACCCATGAGCGCGTCGCCTGCCAGATGGACATCATCTACGTCCACGTCGACATCCGGGCGCGCCGCGCGGTCGCGGTGCCCGACGACGTGGCGTCGATCCTGGACGAGCAGGTCGCCGCGCACCCCTGGCTCTCCGGGATCGACAGCGGCGTCTCGCTGCGGCGGTGATCGGCGCCCGGCTACGGGTCGAGCAGGTCCAGCAGGTAGGCGCCGTACCCGCTCTTGACCAGCGGTTCCGCCCGCTGACGCAGCTGCTCGTCGTCCAGGAAACCGAGCCGCCAGGCGACCTCCTCGGGCGAGCCGATCTTGAAGCCCTGCCGCTCCTCG
>CAVSYA010000003.1:0-30521 GCA_963731985.1 uncultured Actinomycetota bacterium
ACCCCCAGTCAAGTGCGCTACCAAGCTGCGCCACAGCCCGAAGCCCGGTCGCTTTCCGGGCGCGACGCACCATACCGCAGCCCCGCGGGCCCCCCGTACACGCCTCCCCCGGCGCCGAGCCATCCCATGCGATGCTCCTCACCAACGGGCACGACCTCGGCAAAGGAGCGCACCATGGCCAGCGGACCGTACGAGAAGCCGACCGAGGGCAAGGTCACGCGTGCCGACAAGTGGGCCCTGGGCCGCGCTGACAACAAGGACTTCGCCGTCACCCGCACCTGCCGACACCTGGGCGCCAAGCTCGACGAGGGCACGCTCGAGGACGGCTGCCTGGTCTGCCCGTGGCATCAGGCGAAGTACGACGTCGCGACCGGCCGGATGGTCCGCGGGCCGCAGGGGATCTTCGCCAAGATCCCGGGGCTCGGCGCCCTGTTCATCGGCCTGACCAGGGTCCTGCCGCTGGGGGTCGGCACCGTCACCCGCAAGGACAACGGCGCCTACATCGAGTGAGCCCCGTCTCCGGCCTCAGCGCCGCTTCCGACGCTCCCGGGGCCGCTGCTGCAGCAGGATCGGCGTGCCCGCGAAGCCGAACTCCTCGCGCAGCCGACGCTCGATGAAGCGCTCGTACGACGCCTCCAGCTTGCCGGTCGTGAACAGGATGAACTGAGGCGGCGCCACCGACGACTGGGTGCCGAAGAGGATGCGCGGCTGCTTGCCGCCGCGCACCGGGTGCGGGTGCTCGGCCACGAGCCGGCCGAGGAACGAGTTCAGGGCCCCCGTGCCGACGCGGGTCTCCCAGCCCTCCAGGGCCTTCTCCAGCGCGGGCACCAGCTTGTCGACGTGCCAGCCGGTGCGCGCCGTGACGTTGACGCGCGGCGCCCAGCGCACCTGCACGAGGTCGCGCTCGACCTCGCGCTCCAGGTAGTAGCGGCGCTCCTCGTCGACCAGGTCCCACTTGTTGAAGGCGATCACCAGCGCCCGGCCGGCGTCGCGGACCGACTGCAGGATCCGCACGTCCTGCTCCGAGACGGGCTGCCCGGCGTCGAGGACCAGCACGGCCACCTCGGCGCGGTCGATCGCGGACGATGTGCGCAGCGAGGCGTAGTACTCCCGCCCGGACGCCTCCTTGACCCGCTTCCGGATCCCGGCGGTGTCGATGAACCGCCACGGCCGCCCGCCGAGCTCGACCAGCTCGTCGACGGGGTCGACGGTCGTGCCCGCGACCTCGTCGACGACGGCCCGGTCCTCGTGGGCGAGCTGGTTGAGCAGCGAGGACTTGCCGACGTTCGGCTTGCCGACGATCGCGACGCGGCGGGGCCCGCGCTCCTCGGCGTCCCGGATCGGAGGCGGCTCCGGCAGCGCGTCGAGGACGGCGTCCAGCAGGTCACCGGACCCGCGGCCGTGCATGGCGGACACGGCCAGCGGCTCCCCCAGCCCGAGGTTCCACAGGGCCGCGGCCTCGGCCTCGCCGCGCTGGTCGTCGACCTTGTTCGCGGCGAGGACGACGGGCTTGCCGGCTTTGCGCAGGATCCGCACGACGGCCTCGTCGATGTCGGTGGTGCCCACGGTGGCGTCCACGACGAACAGCACCGCGTCGGCCAGCCCGACGGCGATCTCCACCTGGGCAGCGATGCGCTCCGCGAGCCCGGTGGCACCGGGGTCCCAGCCTCCGGTGTCGACGACGGTGAAGGCGCGGCCGTTCCAGTCCGCGTCGTAGGAGATGCGGTCGCGGGTGACACCCGGCTTGTCCTCGACCACCGCCGCGCGTCGGCCGATGATCCGGTTGACCAGCGTGGACTTGCCGACGTTGGGCCGGCCGACCACGGCCAGCACGGGGAGGAGCCCGACCGACGACGGTCCGTCGTCCGGTTCGGACGTGTGCTCGCTCATCAGGCTCCTTGCTCGACGACGCCGGTGCTCGGGTCGGCCTCGGACTCTCCGGGGGGCAGCGGGCCGGGAAGCTCGCGACCGGTCTCGGCGCGCGCTTCGCTCAGGGTCTCCAGCATCCGCTCCCGCAAGAACAACGACACCCGGGCCACCTGTTCCCGGGTTCGTGGCCAATCCTGGCGATCGAGGGACACGGGTTCGCCGTAGGTGATGTCGACCAGGCCGCCGCGGGCCGGGATCGCGTTCTTGTGCTCGCCGGCCCCGCGACTGCCCAGGAAGACCACCGGCACCACGGGCGCGCCCGTCGCGAGCGCGAGGTAGGCAGCGCCGCGGTGGAAGCGCCTCAGGTCGCCCGGGCCGCGGCGCCCCTCGGGGAAGATGCCGATCACCCCGTCGTCGCGCAGCACCCGCAGGCAGCTGCGCACCCCGGCGGGGTCGACGTGGAACCGGTCGATCGGGAACTGCCCGGCGGTGCGGAGAAACCGGCCCAGGGCCGCGCCCGCGAACATCTCCTGCTTCGTCAGCGCGTGCACCGGGCGCGGGCTGAAGATCCCCAGCAGCGGTCCGTCGGCGACGCCGATGTGGTTGGAGGCGAGGATCACCGGACCGCGCGCCGGGACCCGATCCGCGTGCCGGAGCCGCACCCGGAAGCGGCGACGGATGAGCCAGCGCGCGCCCGGCCGGCCGGCACGCAGCAGCCAGCGCGCGGGATGCCGGGTGCGGTCGGTCCGGGGAAGCGTCGTGTGCGCCGTGTGCGCCGTGTGGCCCCGCCGGGAGTGACGGGACCACCGGGCGGTCACGCGCCCGCCTCCAGCGCCTGGACGAGCGCGACGACCTGGGCCACGACCTCCTCCAGGGAGTACGCCGTGCTGTCGATGTGGGCCGCGCCGTCGGCCTGCACGAGCGGGGCCGCCGCGCGCCCGGAGTCGATGCGGTCGCGGGCGGCGAGGACCTCCCGCGTCGAGGCCGGGTCGCTGCCGCCCTCCTCGGCCGCGCGGCGGGTGGCCCGCGCGTCGGTGTCCGCGGTCAGGAACACCTTGACCGGCGCGTCGGGGGCGACCACCGATCCGATGTCGCGGCCCTCCACGACGATCCCGGGCTCCTGGCCGGCCGCTTCGATCTCGGCGCGCTGCAGGTCGAGCAGCCGGGCGCGAACGGCGGGCACGGCGCTGACCGGGCTCACGGCGCCCGTGACCCGCGCCGAGCGGATCTCCGTGGCCACGTCTCTGCCGTCGACCGCGATCCTCGGGGCCAACGGGTCGGTCCCGGAGACGATGTCCGGATCCCCGCACCGCTCGGCCACGGCCGCGGCGTCGTGCACGTCGACGCCCTCGCGCAGCATCCACCAGGTCATCGCGCGGAACATCGCGCCCGTGTCGAGGTAGCGCAGGCCGAGCTGGTCCGCGACGCCGCGGGACGTGCTCGACTTGCCGGACCCCGAGGGGCCGTCGATGGCGATGACCAGTCCCCGGCGGGGTCCGGGGCTCGGACCGGGGGGGCCTGCGCTGGGCGGGGTGCTCACGGCGGGGTCCTTCGACTCGTCGGGCCAGGGCAGGGCCGCCGAACCCTGTCCGAGACGGCCGACGACGGGCGCAGCCTACCGGTGAGTCGTCCAGCCGCGCGCCTCGAGCGACGCCACCAGGTGGTCGGCGCGCCCCTCGGCCACCGTGAGCTCCACGAGCCCCACGGGTCGCCCGGGATCGTGATCGATGCGCACGTCCTCGATGTTGACGCCGATGTCGCCCCCATCGGCGAAGAGGCGCGCGAGCTCGCCGGGGTGGTCGGGCACCGAGACGAAGACCGCGCGCACCGGCGCGGGCGGCCCGCCGTGCTTTCCCGGGATGGCGCGCGTGCCGGCCACGCCGCGGTCCAGCAGGCCGACCAGGCGGTCGCGGTCGCCGGCCGTTACGGCCGCGATCATGTCCTCCAGCTCGCTGCGCACCTCCCCGAGGAGCGCCACGACGGCATCGGCGTTGCCCGCGACGATCTGGCCGTACAGCCGGGGGTCACCGGCGGCCACCCGGGTCACGTCGCGCACGCCCTGACCGGAGAGCGCAAGGTGCTCCCCCGGCGCGTCGAGGAGGCGGCCGGCGGCGAGCGCGGCCAACAGGTGCGGCACGTGCGAGGTCCGGGCCACGGCGCGGTCGTGGTCCTCGGGCGTGAGGAGCACCGGGACCGCGCCGCAGGCCACCGCGAGCGCCCGCACCGCCGCGAGCGCGCCGGGGTCGGCCCCCTCGTGCGGCGTGACGGCCCACGGCCGCCCGTCGAAGAGTGTCGCCGTGGCGGCCAGGGGGCCGGAGCGCTCGCTGCCCGCCATCGGGTGGCCCCCGACGTAGCGCGCGACCGCGGCGCCGGCGTCGCCGCGGACGGCGGCCAGCAGGCCCGACTTCACGCTGCCCACGTCGGTGACGAACGCGGCGGTCCCGGCCAGCGCGACCGCGACCTGCTCGGCGACGTGGTCGGGCGGCACGGCGACCACGATCAGCGCGGGCCGGTCCCCGGCCGCGCGGCGGCGGCCGGCACCCAGGCCCGTCGCCGTGCGCAGGTGCTCCTCGGAGACGTCGGAGAGCAGCACCTCGATGCCGGCGCGGCGGCAGGCCAGGGCGATGCTCGTGCCGACCAGGCCGGCGCCCACGATCTCGACCGGCCCCGGAACCTCCCCCGCCCGCGGCTCAGGCATCGTCGGTGCCCGACGCGTCCTCGTCGGGCACCGAGCGCACGCGCGTCAGGTCGGTCCGCAGCCGCGCCGCCCCGTGCAGGTACACGTGGGTCATCTCGGCGCGCGGCACGTCGGTCTCGACGTGGGCCATCATCCGCACCACGCGCGGCATCGAGCCCTCGATCTCGAGCTCGCGGGCGCAGATCAGCGGCACGTCGCCGAACCCCAGCTGGCGCGCGGCGTAGGCCGGGAACTCCGAGACGAGGTCCGAGGTGGCCGTGAAGAGCACGGAGATGAAGTCGTCGACGCCGAGCCCGTTGGCCGCCATCGCGTCGAGAACCATCTCGGCGACGCGCTCGAGCATGTGCTCGCGGTCGTCCCGCTCCAGCTGGGTCGCCCCCCGGACCGCCCGGACCGCCACGTGGTGCCTCCTCGCTCGTCGACGACGGCCGACCACCCGCGTGGTCGTCGCGACCGTCCCTCGACCTCGGGCAAGGCTAGCGAGCCGTCGCTCCGGTCACGGTGGCTGGTAGCTCCCCACGGACCAGTGGTTGCCCTCCGGGTCGGTCAGGCTGCCGCCGCGCCCGCCGTACGGCTGGTCGACCATTGCCCGCTGCACCGTGGCCCCGGCGGCGATCGCGCGGTCGAAGACGGCGTCTGGGTCCTCGCAGACGAGGTAGACCGCCGAGCCGCCGGGGTTGTCCACCGCTGCGTCCGGCCGCCGGGAGCCGAACATGATCCCCCCCGCCATCCCCACCGGGCCCGGCCAGAGCCACTCGGCGTGCTGGACGACCGAGGGGTCCTCCTCGTCTCGGTAGGTGGCGTGCTCGACGAAGCCGATCGCCGTCAGCCAGCGCATCATCGCGCCGGCGTCGGCGAAGGACATGGCCGGCCACAGCCGCACCACCCCGGCACTCGTGCTCGCATCCGTGCTCATCTGTGTCTCCCCGCCTTCTCGTCGTGCGTCACGGTCGTGGCCCAGCGTGCCTCGTCCTCGGCGGCGAGGTCGTGGACGAATGGGAACTCCTCGCGCAGCCAGGTGCCCGGCGAGCAGCCGGCGAGCCGGCGCCACTCGCGGCTCAGGTGCGGCTGGTCGGCGTAGCCCGCGGCGGCGGCGACCTCGGCCAGGCGGGCTCCCCCGGCGCGGGCGGCCCCCAGCAGGAGGTCCCGGCTCCGGACGAATCGGGCGACCCGCTGGAACTCCTTGGGCCCGAGTCCGGTCTCGGCGACGACCAGGGTGGTCAGGCGGCGTCGGCTGTAGCCGACCTCGTCGGCCACCTCGGCGACGCCGGCCCCGCGCGTGAGCCGCACCAGCGCGCGAGCCACCTCGGGGCGCGGGCCGGGCGCGTCGACGGCGCGGAGCCGGCCGAGCAACGCTGCTTCGACGAGCCGCTTCAGCGCGGCCGGGTCACCCCGGGGCACCTCCGCCAGCCGCGCCGGCAGGTCGGCCAGCGCCGGGGACGTGTCGGCGATCTCGAGCAGGGTCCCCGCGATCGCACCCGCGGGGTGCCCGAGCAACGCGCGGGCGCCGGCGGTGGTGAGCCCCACCTGGACGCCCCGCTGGTGGCCGCGGTGGTGGATCGCCGCAGGCAGCGTGTGCAGGCCCGAGATGCTCGACCAGCCGCGCGTGCGGGTGCTCGCGTCGCCGGCCCAGGAGACCTCGAGTGGCTCGTCCAGCGGGAGCACGAAGGTCAGCGCGGTCGAGGGAAGGCCGCGGTGGACCCCGGGGGGGCCGAGGTCGACGTCGTAGGGCACGAGCGAGGCGACGTACGGGCGCAGCGCCGGGTGTGGCCGGGGTGGGCTCCACGGCGCCATGGGGCCAGCCTAGAGGCGCGGGCCCGGGCGGGGCCCCACCGTCGGCGGGGGCAGGTCGGAGGGGGCGGTCAGAGCCGTGCGGCGTCGAGCAGGGTGCCGAGCTCGTCGCCGGTGAGGTCCCGAAGCTCCCCCGGGCGCAGGCTCTGCAGCCGCACCGGGCCGATCGCCGTGCGCGTCAGCTTCCGCACGGGGTGGCCCACCTGCTCGAGCAGGCGGCGAACGATCCGGTTGCGGCCCTCGTGCAGCGTGAGCTCGACGATCGAGCGGCCCTGGTTGTCGCGCCGCGGGTCGCCGCCGAGCACCTTGGCCGCGCTCACCGTCACGGGTCCGTCGTCGAGCGTCACGCCCTGGCTCAGCCCCCGGACCGTGCGGACATGCACGTGCCCCTCGACCTCGGCGACGTAGGTCTTGTCCACCTCGAAGGAGGGGTGCGCCATCCGGTTCGCGAAGTCGCCGTCGTTGGTCAGCAGCAGCAGGCCCGAGGTGTCGGTGTCGAGGCGGCCGACGTGGAACAGCCGCTCGGGTCGGTCGGCGACGACCTCGGCCAGGCAGCGGCGGCCCTCTGGGTCGGACATCGTGGAGACCACGCCGACCGGCTTGTTCAGCACCAGGTAGACGTGGTCGGAGACCGGCGGAAGCCGCCGCCCCTCGACCCGGACCGTGGCGACGCGCGGATCGACCTTCGTGCCCAGCCGGGTGACGACCTCGCCGTCCACCTCGACGAGCCCGGCGAGCATCAGCTCCTCGCACTTGCGTCGCGAGGCGACGCCGGAGGAGGCGAGCAGCTTCTGCAGCCGCACCAGGCCGTCTGCGTCGGTGGGGATCACCGCAGCATCATCCCGCGGCCGGCGGCCCGGCGGGCAGACGGGTCACTCGGCGGGGTCCACCGCGCCACCGGGTGCCACGGGGTCGGGCGGCGTGCCGGCCTCGGCGGCCAGCTCGTCGTCGATGTCGTCCATCTCGGGCAGGTACGGCGCCAGCTCCGGCAGCTCCTCGAGCGAGCCGATCCCGATCCGCTCCAGGAAGAAGCCCGTCGTGCGGTAGAGGTGCGCACCGCTCGTCTCCTCCTGGCCCGCCTCCTCCACCAGGCCGCGGGTGAGCAGGGTGCGCATCACGCCGTCCACGTTGACGCCCCGCACCGCCGACACGCGGCCCCGGGAGACGGGCTGCTGGTAGGCCACGACCGCCAGCGTCTCCAGGGCCGCCTGGGTCAGCCGCGCCTGCTGCCCCTCGAGCACGAACGACTCGACCACGGGGGCGAACGCCTCGCGCGTGTAGAACCGCCACCCGCCGGCGACCTGGCGCAGCTCGAAGCCGCGCCCCTGCTCGTCGTACTCCCCGGCCAGGCCGCGCAGCGCGTCGTCGACCTCGGCCGCGGGATAGCCGACCGCCGTGGCCAGCGTCAGCCGGTCCAGCGGCTGGTCGGCGACCATCAGCACCGCCTCCAGCGCCGGCCGCAGCGCCGCGAGCGGGACGGCGAGGGTCTCGGCCCCCTCGGCCGTGGGGCCATCGATCAGGGTCTGCTCGCTCACGCGTGTCCTCCTCGATCCTCTCGGGCCCCGTCGAACTCGTCGGTGATCTCGATCTCGGCGTCCCCGCCGGTCCAGCGGACCGTGAGCTCGCCCAGGGGGGTCATCTGGTCGAAGGTCACCGCGCCCTCCCGGAAGAGCTCCAGCACGGCCAGGAAGCGGGCGACCGTGGTCGGGGTGTCGGGCGAGTCCCGGCACAGCGCCCGGAAGGTGCTGGTGCCGGCCCGCCGCAGCCGTCCCGCCAGGACCGCCCCCTGCTCGCGCACGCTGACGACGCTCGCGTGCAGGTGGGTCAGGGACATCGCGGGCTGGGGCCTGGGCGTCATCGCGCGACCGGCGAGCGCCGCGAACTCCTCCAGCCCGATGCCGATCAGCACCTCGGGCAGCAGGGTCGCGAACCGCTCCTCCAGGCCGACGGCACGCGGGTGCCGCCTCGTCTCGTCGGCAAGCCGGTCGCTGAGCACCGAGGCCACCTGCTTGAACGCCCGGTACTGCAGCAGCCGGGCGAAGAGCAGGTCGCGCGCCTCGAGGAGCGCGAGGTCCTCCTCGTCCTCCACCTCGGCCTGCGGCAGCAGCCGCGCGGTCTTGAGGTCGAGCAGCGTCGAGGCCACCACGAGGAACGACGTCGTCTGCTCCAGGTCCCACTGCGGCCCGCCGGCCTTCACGTGCGAGATGAACTCGTCGGTGACCCGCGACAGCGCGACCTCGGTGATGTCAAGCTTGTGCCTCGCGATCAGGCTGAGCAGCAGGTCGAAGGGCCCCTCGAAGTTGACCAGCCGCAGCGAGAACGCGGGCGCCTGCTCCCCCGCCGCTTCCCCCGGGCGCTGCGCTCCGCGCCGCTCGGGTGCCGCGGGGGGCGCTGAGGTCGCCGCGGCGCTCACTCCCCGGCCAGACGCCGGACCAGCGGGCTCTCCTCGCCGCCCTCCTCCAGGTCGGCCAGCACCAGCGCGACCGCCTCGCGCACCAGCCGGCCGCGGTCCACCGCGACCCCGTGCCGGCGCCGCAGCCGCAGCCGCGCCTGCTCCAGGTCGAGCAGCTCGTCCTCGGTGACGTAGACGGTCATCTTCTGGTCGTGGCGCACGCGTCCGCTGGCGCCCCGGGCGCCCGGGACGGCCCCCTCGTCGGAGGTCTCCGCCCCCTCGGAAGCCCGTGCCTCGACGGCCGCGACCGCCGGGGACTCCTGCTCGTCCTCGGGCGGGTCGGGGACGGCGGTGGGCCGGAAGAGGTCCTCCGCGGCCGGCATGTTCACGCGTCGAGACACCCGGCGAGCACCTCCCTGGCGAGCTGGCGGTAGGCATCCGCGCCGTTCGAGGCGGTGGCGTAGGAGGTGATCGGCTCCCCGGCCACCGTGGAGTCGGAGAACTTCACGGTCCGGCGGATCACGGTGTGGAACACCCGATCGCCCCACGCCTCGACCAGCCGCTGCAGCACCTCGCGGCCGTGCAGCGTGCGGCCGTCGAACATCGTGCCGAGCACCCCGTCGATCTGCAGGGACGGGTTGAGCCGCTCGGTGACCTTGTCGATCGTGGTCTTGAGCAGGGCCACCCCGCGCAGCGCGAAGTATTCGCACTCCAGGGGGATGATCACCCCGTGCGACGCCGTCAGCGCGTTGACGGTCAGCAGGCCCAGCGAGGGCTGGCAGTCGATGAGGACGACGTCGTACTGCGCGATCGCCGGCGCCAGCACCCGGGCGAGGGTCTGCTCGCGCCCGACCTCGTGCACGAGCTGCACCTCGGCGGCGGAGAGGTCGATGTTGGAGGGCAGCAGGTCCATGCCCTCCACCCCGGACGGCACGACCACGTCCTCGAGCGCGACGTCGCGCTCCATGAGGAGGTTGTAGACGGTGAGCTCCGACTCCTGTGGGTTCATCCCGAGCCCGACCGAGAGCGAGCCCTGCGGGTCGAAGTCCACCAGCAGGACCCTGCGGCCGTGCTCGGCCAGCGCGGCGCCCAGGTTGATGGTCGTCGTCGTCTTGCCGACGCCGCCCTTCTGGTTGCACATCGAGATGACGCGGCCGTTGCCGTGGGAGGCCAGCGGGCGCGGCTCCGGGAGGTCCGGCAGCGGGCGGCCGGTCGGACCGAGGACCACCTCCGGCTCCGCGGGCGGGGCGTCGACCACCTGGGTCCCGCCGGTCGCCTCCGGGCGGCGGAGGGGGACGGGATCCCCGAGCGGGGCGCCCTCCGGCGGCGCCGGCCGCGGTTGCGGCGGTCGCATCAGCGGGGGGATCGAGCTGGCGTGGGTGCCGTAGGGACCGTGGCCGCTGCCGTTCATGGACACTCCTTGCTGGGTCGCGGAGGGCAGGCGCCGCCTCGGCGCCGGTGCGACGGCGACGGGGAAGGAGCCGCGTCACCGAGGACGCTACGGCCGGGCGACGCGAGCGCCGGGCAGGCGCGCCGCGAATGTCGACATGTCTCCGCCAGGAGAAGGGGGGCGAGGAGAAGGGGGCGAGGAGAGGGTGGGAGGGGTCGGACGTCGGCCTCACAGGGGAGGCGAGAGCACCTCGGCGTAGTCCGGGTGGTCGTCGATGAAGGACTTCACGTAGGAGCAGCGGGGCACGACCCGCAGGCCGCCGCGGTCCCGGACGGTGTCCAGCGCGCGGGCCACCAGGTGCCCCGCGATGCCGCGGCGGCGCAGGTGCGGCTGGACCACTGTGTGGTGGAACACGATCGTGTGGCCGTCGAGGTCGTAGGCGATGAAGCCCGCCAGCTCGCCGCCCAGGTACGCCTCGAACCGCCGCTCCGACTCGTTCTCGCTCACCTCGATGGCCACCGTCTTGCTCATGGCGCGAGCCTATCCGGGCGTCCCGGTGACCCCGTCGAGCCGGTGCAGCGCGGCCGCGAGCACCACGGCCTCCCCCGCCTCGTCGGAGGCGTCGAGATCGACGGTGCATTCCAGCACCCAGTCGTGGTGTCCCTCGGGGTCATCGAGGGTCTGCCGCACCCGCCACAGCCGCACCTCGTCCGGCTCGCGATCGGCGCCCGTCCGGACGCCCGGCGGCGCGCCGGTCAGCGGCTCGACGTGGAAGAGCCCCGGCCCCCGGGCGTCCGCGCCGGTGTCGATGCGGTCGTGCTCGGTGTAGTACGCCTCCAGGGCCGCGTCCCACCCGGCGCGGTCGAGCAGCGCGGATCGCGGCGGGTCGGGTCGCTGCGCCGCCTCCTGCTCCGTGCGCGCGAGGCCGTCGAGGTCGTCGCGGGCGGCGAGCTCGACGCGACGCCACACGGCGTTGCGGACCATGACGCGGAAGGCCCGCTCCTGCAGCGACAGCGGCCGCGGCGAGGACGGAGGCCGCGGCTCGGCGCGGGCGGCCCGCTCCTCGGCGGCCCGGCGCACCGCCTCGGGATCGGTCAGCGCCTCCCACTCGTCCAGCAGCGAGGAGTCCGTCTGCCGCACCGTCTCGCCGAGCCACTCCTGGAGCGCCTGGAGCTCCTCGGTGCGGTGCCGCTCCGGCACGGTCTGCCGCAGCGTCCGGTAGGCGTCGGTCAGGTAGCGCAACAGCAGCCCCTCGGATCGCGCGAGCCGGTAGGTGCTGATGAAGTCCGAGAACCCGAGCCCGCCCTCGTACATCTCGCGCACCACCGACTTCGGCACCAGCGCCTCGGGTGGCAGCCACGGGTGGCCGGCCCGGTAGTGCTCGAACGCGGTCTCCAGCAGCTCGGCGAGCGGCTCCGGCCAGGTGATGTCCTCCAGCCGCTCCATCCGCTCCTCGTACTCGACGCCGTCGGCCTTCATCTGGGCGATCGCCTCCCCGCGCGCGGCGTGCCGCTGCGCCAGCAGCACCGGCCTGGGCGCCTCCAGCGCGGCCTCCACGACCGAGACCACGTCGAGCGGGTACGTCGGCTCGTCGGGGTCCAGCAGCTCGAGCGCCTCGAGCGCGAAGTGCGCCAGGGGCTGGTTGAGCGCGAAGTCGTCGGGCACGTCCACGCCGAGGTCGTAGCGACGGCCCCGCTCGTCCAACTCGTCGAGCCGCACCAGCACGCCCGAGGCGACCAGGCTGCGCGCCAGCTGGGCCGCGCGGCGGGCGAGCCGCAGCTGCTGGCGGCGGTCCTCGTGGTTGTCCATGAGGAGTCGCCGCAGGACCGCGACCCCGTCCTCGTCCCGCGCCGCGACGTGCAGCAGCATCGCGTGGTCGACCTTCATCCGCGGTTTCAGCGTCTCGGGAGTGCCCGCGACCACCTTGTCGTAGGTCTGCTCGGTCCACACCACCGTGCCCTCGGGCGGCTTGCGCAGCTGGGCCCGGCTCCTCTTCTTCCCCGCCGCCTGCCGCTCCGCCGCCTTCGCCTTGGCCTTCTCGTTCTCGATCACGTGCTCGGGCGCCTGCACGACGACGTAGCCGTGGGTGTCGTAGCCGGGGCGACCGGCCCGGCCGGCGATCTGGTGGAACTCCCTGGCCGTGAGCACCCGCTGCCGGCGCCCGTCGTACTTCGCCAGCCCGGTGAAGAGGACCGTGCGGATCGGCACGTTGATGCCGACACCGAGTGTGTCGGTGCCGCAGATGACCGTGAGCAGGCCGGCCTGCGCGAGCTGCTCCACCAGGCGGCGGTAGCGCGGCAGCATGCCGGCGTGGTGCACGCCGATCCCCTGGCGCAGCAGCCCCTGCAGCGTCTTGCCGAAGCCGGCGGCGAACCGCACGTCGCGCAGCCGCTCCGCGATGGCCGCGCGCTGTTCCTTTCCGGCCGACATCGCCGAACGCAGCCCCGTCGCGTGCTCGACCGCGGCGGCCTGGGTGAAGTGCACGACGTAGACCGGTGCCTGGTGGGTCTGCACCAACGTCTCCAGCGTCTCGCCGAGCGGCGCGTCGATGACGTAGGAGAAGGACAGCGGGACCGGCCGCTCCGCGTCGTCGACGACCGCGACCTCGCGGCCGCTGCGGGCGGTCAGGGCCGCGGCGATGGCCGAGGTGTCGCCGAGCGTGGCGGACATGAGCAGGAACTGGGCCTGCGGAAGCTCCAGCAGCGGCACCTGCCAGGCCCAGCCTCGCTGGGGGTCGCCGTAGTAGTGGAACTCGTCCATCACCACGAGCCCGACGTCGGCCGAGGCCCCCTCGCGCAGCGCCACGTGTGCCAGCACCTCCGCCGTGCAGCAGATGATCGGCGCGTCGGGGTTGACCGATGCGTCGCCGGTCAGCATGCCGACGTTGTCGGCGCCGAAGACCCCGCACAGGTCGAAGAACTTCTCGCTGACCAGCGCCTTGATCGGCGCGGTGTAGAACGAGACCCGGTCCTCGGCCAGCGCCGCGAACTGCGCCCCGGTGGCCACCAGGGACTTGCCCGAGCCCGTCGGGGTCGCGAGCACCACGTGCCGTCCGCTGAGCAGCTCGATCAGCGCCTCGTCCTGGTGGTCGTAGGGCGGCAGCCCGCGGTCGGTGGCCCAGGCGCTGAAGATGTCGTAGAGGCGGTCCGCGTCGGCCTCGGCCGACGGCGGCGCGAGGTCGGCGAGCGTTCCGCTCATGCGCGCGCCCGTGGGTGGGTGGCGGCGAAGACCTCGCGCAGGTTGTCCACGGTCACCAGGGTGTAGACCTGCGTGGTCGTCACCGACGCGTGCCCCAACAGCTCCTGAACGACGCGGACGTCGGCACCACCGTCGAGCAGGTGGGTCGCGAAGGAGTGCCGCAGGGTGTGCGGCGAGACGTCGGCGGTGACGCCGGCCCGCTCGGCGGCCTTGACCAGCACCGCCCAGGCGCTCTGGCGGGAGAGCCGCCCGCCGCGCGCGTTCAGGAAGAGCGCGCCCCGCGCCCCGGCAGCCGAGCGGTCGGCCGTGCGTGCGTCGGCCAGCACGGCCGGGCGCGCCCGCACGAGCCAGGCGTCCACGGCCGCGAGCGCGTACCGCCCGATCGGCACCAGTCGCTCCTTGCCGCCCTTGCCGCGCAGCCGCACGACGCCGTCGACGGGGTCCACGTCGTCGACGTCGAGACCGGTGGCCTCGCTGATCCGCGCGCCGGTGCCGTAGAGGACCTCGAGCAGGGCGCGGTCGCGCAGTGCCAGCGGCGTGCCGGGGGCGCCGGCGGCCGCCAGGATCGCCTCCACGTCTGCGAGCGGCAGCGCCTTCGGCAGCCGCTTGGCCGGCGTCGGCGGGCGCACGGCCGCGGCGGGATCGTGGCTCGCGAGTCCGTCCCGGACGGCGAACTTGTGGAAACCCCGCACGGCCACGACGGTGCGTGCGGCCGAGCTGGCCGAGAGCGGCGGGTGGTGCTCGTCGCCCTCGCGCAGCCGCGCGAGGAAGCCCGCCACCGTGGCCTCGGTGATGTCGTCGAGCGCGGTGATGCCCGCGGCGGCGAGGTGCTCGACATAGCGGCGCAGGTCGCGGCGGTAGGAGGAGAGCGTGTTCGCCGCCAGACCCCGCTCGACGCCCAGGTGGTCGAGGTAGGTCCGGACAGCGCGTTCGAGACTGCTCAGGGTCGGGCTCCCATCGACTGGCGCGATCAGCCCAGCGCGTGCTCGACCGTGACCACGTCCATGCCGTGCGCCTCGCCCACCGGCCCGTTGGTCAGCTGCCCGGCGTGCGTGCTCAGCCCCTTGGCCAGGCTGGGATCGGCGCGGCACGCGTCGGCCCAGCCCTTCTCCGCCAACGCCACGGTGTAGGGCAGCGTCGCGTTCGTCAGCGCGTAGGTCGAGGTGGTCGGCACCGCGCCCGGCATGTTCGCCACGCAGTACATGATCGAGCGGTGCACCGGGAACGTCGGGTCGTCGTGGGTCGTCGGGCGGGAGTCCTCGAAGCAGCCGCCCTGGTCCACGGCGATGTCCACGAGCACCGAGCCGGGCTTCATCCGCGAGACCAGCTCGTTGGTCACGAGCTTGGGCGCCTTGGCGCCGGGGATGAGCACCGCGCCGATCACCAGGTCGGCCGCGGTGACCTGCTGGTCGATCGTCAGCTTGGAGGAGGCCAGGCCGTGCACGCGGTTGTTGTAGCGCCAGAACGACATCCGCAGCTTGTCCAGGTCCGTGTCGAGCAGGGTCACGTCCGCGCCCAGGCCGAGCGCGATGTTGGCGGCGTTCTGCCCGGCCACCCCGGCGCCGATCACGACCACCTTCGCCTGGCCGACGCCGCCGACGCCGCCCATCAGCACGCCGCGGCCGCCCTGCGCGCGCAGCAGCGCGTGCGCGCCGACCTGCGGAGCGAGGCAGCCGGCCACCTCGGACATCGGGTAGAGCAGCGGCAGCGCGCCCGAGGGCAGCTGGACGGTCTCGTAGGCGATCGACGTGACCTGGCGATCGACCAGCTCCTCGGTGAGCGCGCGCTCGGCCGCGAGGTGCAGGAAGGTGAAGAGCACCTGACCCTCCCGCATCCGGCCGTACTCCTCGGCGATGGGCTCCTTGACCTTCAGCACCATCTCGGCTTCGCCCCACACGGCGTCCGCGTCGGGCAGGATCCGCGCACCGGCGGCCTCGAAGTCCTCATCCGAGATCGAGGATCCGATCCCGGCGTCCTTCTCGACGACCACCTCGTGGCCGTGGGACGCCAGCTCGTGGACGCCGATCGGGGTGATCGCCACCCGGTACTCGTGGTTCTTGACTTCCTTGGGGACTCCGACCAGCACGCCGGGTGACCTCCTCGTCGTGGGCCGTTCGCCGTCTCCGGCCAAGGCCATCGTCAGGACGCGGCCAACCTACCCCTCACCTCGCGCGGCGCGCGGGGGGATGAGGGCCCGGGCGTCGGCGGCCAGCACGGCGATCACCAGGGGGCCGTCGCCGACGCGCCCCGTCAGCACCGCCTCGCGCAGGTCGGCGAAGGGCACCCACGCCGCCTCCATGTCGGCCTCCTCGTGCTCGGGCTCGAAGGTGCCTCGGCCGACCTCGCTCACGCCGGTGGCCAGGTAGACGTGCTGGACCTCGCCGCTGATGCCCGGAGAGGGCCAGACCGAGGTGAGGTGGGTCCACGCGGTCGCCTCGAGCCCCGCCTCCTCGCGCAGCTCGCGACGCGCCACGTCGATCGGATCCTCCCCCCCGGCGTCGATCAGGCCGGCCGGGAGCTCCACGCAGCGGTAGCCCACGGGGTGGCGGTACTGCCACAGGCACAGCACCCGGCCGTCGTCGTCCACCGCCAGGACGACCACCGCGCCCGGGTGCTCGAGCACCCAGCGACCGAAGGCCTCCTCGTCGCCGCCGGGCCGGGTGATCCGGTCCTGGCGCAGCGCCATCACGAAGTCGTCGCGGTGCAGGTCTCGGGTCGAGGCGACCGGCCACGAGGAGGGTCGGTCGGCGAGCTCGCTGTCCCAGGTCATGCCCGGACGCTATCGCCGCCCGCGCCCGGGCCGGCCCACCAGGTGGGCCCACGTCCCCCACTGCTCGTTCCCCTGCTCACCCACGGCCCTGGTTCAACGGGCCAGGCTCGAGAGCAGCGGGTCCATCGCGTCCTGGGCCCGGAGCCATTGCGCGAAGGCGGCAGCCTCGCCGCTGAGCTGGGATCCGTCGTCACGGAACAGCAGATAGTGGTCCTGCCGCATCGGGATCAGCATATCCAGAGCCAGCGCGACGCGGCCCTCTCGCACCGCCCGGCGGACGAAGCGCTCGGGCACGATCGCCCAGTAGTCGCCCTCGGCCACCGCCGCCATGGCCGCGATCGAGGTGTCGAGCGTGAGGACGGCCTCGGGCTCATCGTCCCCCTCGTTGGCGGACGACAGCCTGGTCCACAGGTCGTCGAAGCCCAGCACGTGCACGCGTCCGTACCCGCGCAGCTCGGCGGCCGAGCCGAGCGCCGTGCCCCCGCGCAACAGCCGCGGAGAGCAGATCACCACCGCGGAGTCATCGTGCAGCTTCGAGGAGACGAATCCGGGCCAGGTGCCGTTGCCTTGGCGGATCTCCAGGTCGATCTCGGCCGGGGGCAACGCGTCTGCCCAGATCGCACTCACCAACCGCAGCGAGATGTGGTCGAACGCCTCGTTGAAGTCCCGCAGCCGAGGCACCAGCCAGGTGGTGGCATAGGAGACCTGCACGCGCACCGTCAGCTCCCGGTGCTCAGAGGCGCCGAAGAGGCCGTTGGTCGCGGCCGACAGGTCGTCGAAGACATCGCGCACCGCCGGAAGGTAGGCGTGGCCCATCTCGGTCAGCCGCAGGCTGCGGGGCAGCCGCTCGAACAGCTGCACCCCCAGGTGGGTCTCCAGCGTGCGCACGCGCTGGCTGACCGCCGACGGGGAGAGGTGCAGCTCTTCGGCCGCCGACGCGAAGCCGCCGCGGCGCGCGGCCGCCTCGTAGGCACGCAGGCCGAGCAACGGGGGGATCGAGGTGCTCATGCCAAACCCCGCCCGGCCGCGGGTGGCCGGGACCAGACGACACGCAAGCCACACATTTCAGACCCCTCATCCGCGCAAACAATCGTTTGAACAATGCTCAACCGGTCGAGACACTATGTCCAGCACTGCATCTCTCGCCTCGCCACCTCGCCCTCCCCCTACCGCTTGTCAGGGGCCCTGATGTCCGACACCTCCACGGCCAGAAGAACCCCCGTCTTGCTGGCCGACCGGTATCTCACTGTCCGGATCGACGGACGCGACCGGCACTTCCACTACGTGTGGCTGCGCGACAACTGCTGGTGCCCCGAGTGCAGGGTCGCCCAGTCCGCCGAGCGCCGCTTGTACACCGCCGACATCGCCGACCACCTCGTGGCGACCCGCGCGGAGCAGGACGAGGGCCAGCAACTGCGGGTCGAGTGGAACGACGGACACCGGTCGACCTACTCGGCTCCGTGGCTGCGCAGGCACGACTACTCTGCCTCGGCCCGCGCCGGTCGCCGACACGAGCCGACCCTGTGGGACGCGAGCCTGGCCCGGATTCCCCGGTTCGAGCATGCCGAGGTGGTCGGCACCCGCCAGGCCCAGCTGGCCTATCTGGACACGCTGCGTGAGTACGGCGTCGCGGTCGTCGGCAACACTCCGTCGAGGCCCGGTGAGGTCGAGCGCTTCGCCGAGACCATCGGTCACGTGCGCGAGACTGCCTTCGAGCGCATCCACAACGTGCGGCACGACCCGACCGGCTACAACGTCGCCCACACGCCGATCGAGCTCAAGCCGCACACCGACCTGCCCAGCTATCAGTGGCCGCCGAGCATCCAGCTGCTGCACTTCCTGGTCAACGAGGCCTCCGGTGGGGAGAGCACGGTGACCGACGGCTGGGCGATTCTCGCCGACCTGCGCCGAGCCGATCCCGGGGCCTTCGACACGCTCACCCGGGTGCCCGTGCGCTTCCAGCTGTTCAGCGAGGACGAGGACACCTGCGCCACGGCACCGCTGGTCCAGCTCGACAGTGCCGGCGAGGTACGCACGTTTCGCTACTCGAACCAGCTCGCGCAACCGCTCGACGTTCCCTTCGAGGACGTGGAGCGGTTCTACGCCGCCTACCGGACCCTGGGCCGGATGATCGACGGCGAGAGGTACAAGCTCGTCTTCACGGCCCGTAGCGGCGATCTGCTCACCGTGCACGGGCATCGGGTGATGCATGGCCGGCTCCCCTACGACCCCTCGAGCGGGGCCCGGCACCTGCAGGACGTCTACATGGAGTTCGACGACCTGATGGCGCGACGCCGGGTGCTGGCCGGCGCCCACAAGCCGGTGCCCGCGCAGGAGCCGGCCTGATGGAGACCGTGACGTTCATCCGGATGGCCGACGGAACAGCCGAGGAGTACGCGTTCCTCGACGAGCTCGAGCGTGCCGAGCTGACCACCTTCCCGGACCGGGTCCTGCAGTGGCTCACGACCATGGACCAGCCCTCCGGCTACCGGGTCACCCGGCTCGAGCACAGCCTGCAGGCGGCGACCCGTGCCCATCGAGCCGGGGAGGACGAGGAGACCGTCGTGTGCGCCCTGCTGCACGACGTCGGTGACTACCTCGCGCCCGCTAACCACTCCGAGGTGGCCGCGGCGATGCTTCGCCCGTACGTCAGCGAGAAGAACTACTGGGTCGTCAAGCATCACGGTGTGTTCCAGGGCGTGTACTACTTCCACCACCAGGGCGTGGACCCCCACCTCCGGGACCGTTGGCGCGGCCATCCCTACTATCAGGCGACCGTGGACTTCTGCGCCGACTACGACCAGTGCTCGTTCGACCCGGGCTACGACTGGGAGCCGCTGGAGTTCTTCGAGCCGATGGTCCGACGTGTGCTGTCCACCCCACGCCCCACCGACCCCGGCTCAGACACGCCCGAGCCGTAGGCGACCCCGCCATCGAGGCGAGCGCCGCGATCGAGCGCTCCGGCGCGTCGCCCCTACCGAGACCCCGAGGAAGACAGATGGCAGCACGCGGCACATCGCCCAGCAGGATCGGCTTCGTCGGTGTCGGACACCTGGGCAGGCTGCTGGCCCACAACCTGGTGAGCGCCGGCTTCACCGTGACGGTGACCGACCTCGACGAGAGCCACGCATCCTCGCTGCTGCTCGCCGGTGCGCTGTGGGCGGACACGCCGTGCGGGGCGGCTCGCGACAGCGACTGCGTCATCACCTGCTTGCCGAGCCCGGATGCGGTCTCGGCCTGTCTGGAGGGCGCGGACGGCGTGTTGGCGGGGCTGGCCTCCGGCGGCACCTGGGTCGACATGAGCACCAGCGACGCCAGGGAGGTGCAACGGATCGCGGCGCTCGCGGCGCTCCAGGGCATCGAGACGCTGGAGTGCCCGGTGACCGGGGGCGTCCACATGGCTGAGATCGGTCAGATCACCGCACTCGTGGGAGGCGAGGAGGCGGTGTTCACCCAGCACCGGGACCTGTTGGCCGCGATGACGCACCCGGCGATCTACGTCGGCGAGCTGGGCACGGCCTCGACGTTGAAGGTCATCACCAACATGCTGGCGTTCGTGAACCAGTGGGCGGCCGGCGAGGCCCTCATGCTCGCCAGGGCCGCAGCCCTCGATCTCGGCCGCGTCTACGAGGGCATCCGGAACAGCTCGGGCAACAGCTGGTCGTTCGAGATCGAGACCCAGCTCGTCCTGAACGGGAGCTATGACTTCCAGTTCAACCTGGATCTGGCCTGCAAGGACTTCGGCCTCGCGGCCCAGCTCGCCCGTGCCAGCGGAGTGCCGCTGGAGGTTGCCGGTCACGTCGAGCAGATCTTCCAACGGGCCCGCGCCCAGTTCGGTGGGGACGCCTGGTCCACCCAGGTGGTCAAGCTGCTCGAGGACTCCACGGGCCTGGACCTGCGTGCAGCCGGGTTCCCCTCCTCCCTGTTCGGACGGGCGGTCGCGCCGTGCGCGGACTGCTCCTCCCCCGCCCCGTGAGCGACTCCCGGACCCACGACCCGGTCCTGCCGACCGACCGGATCAGGAGGGCTCGGGCTCGGCGGGCCGCCGCAGGCCCGACTCGTCGATCGGGATGCGCAGCTCCCGCTGCCGACCGATCGCCGCGCCGATCAGCCCCGCGAAGAGCGGGTGCGGCCGGGTCGGACGGGAGCGGAGCTCCGGGTGCGCCTGGGTCCCCACGTAGAAGGGATGCACCGCGAGGGGGAGCTCGACGCACTCCACCAGGGTGTCGTCGGGCGAGATGCCGGAGAAGACCAGCCCCGACTCCTCCAGCGGGGCGCGATAGGCGTTGTTGACCTCGTAGCGATGGCGGTGCCGCTCGTGGACCAACTCCTCGCCGTACGCCTCACGCACGACGGAGCCCGCCGTCAGGCGCGCCGGGTAGAGGCCCAGGCGCATCGTGCCGCCGAGGTCGCCGGCGCCCTCGACGAAGTGCTTCTGCTCCTCCATCGTGGCGATCACCGGCTCCGGGGACTCGGGGTCGAACTCGGTCGAGGCCGCCTTCTCCAGGCCGGCCACCTCACGGGCGAACTCGATCACCATGCACTGCAGTCCCAGGCACAGCCCGAGGCTGGGGATGCCATGGGTGCGGGCGTAGGTCAACGCGCCCAGCTTGCCCTCGATGCCGCGGATGCCGAACCCGCCGGGCACGCAGATCGCGTCGAGATCGTGCAACCCGCGTGCCGCCCCGGCCGCGTCCTCGCACGCATCGGAGGGGATCCAGCGCAGGTGCACCTTCGCGTCGTGCGCGAACCCGCCGGCGCGCAGCGCCTCCGCGACCGAGAGGTAGGCGTCGGGCAGGTCGACGTACTTGCCGACCAGGCCGACGGTGACCTCCTCGGCCGGGTGGTGCACCCGGCGCAGCAGGTCGTCCCACACGGTCCAGTCGACATCGCGGAACGGCAGGTCCAGCCGGCGCACGAGGTAGGCATCCAGCCCCTCGCGGTGCAGCACCTTGGGGATGTCGTAGATCGACGGCGCGTCGGCCGCGCAGACCACGGCGTCCTCGTCGACATCGCACATCAGCGAGATCTTCGACTTGATCGAGGTCGGCAGCTCCCGGTCGGAGCGGCAGACGATGGCGTCGGGCTGGATGCCGATCGAGCGAAGGGCGGCAACCGAGTGCTGCGTCGGCTTGGTCTTGAGCTCGCCGGAGGGGCCGATGAAGGGCACCAGCGAGACGTGGATGAAGAAGCAGTTGTCGCGGCCGACGTCGTGGCGCACCTGGCGCGCCGCCTCGACGAAGGGCAGGGACTCGATGTCGCCGATCGTGCCGCCCACCTCGGTGATCACCACGTCGACGGGTGGCTCGCCGGGCAGGGGCTCGCCCATCGCCCGGATCCGCTCCTTGATCTCGTTGGTGATGTGCGGGATCACCTGCACGGTGTCACCGAGGTAGTCGCCGCGACGCTCCTTGGCGATCACCGAGGAGTAGACCTGCCCGGTCGTGACGTTCGCGAACCGCCCCAGGTTGGTGTCGAGGAAGCGCTCGTAGTGCCCGATGTCCAGGTCCGTCTCGGCGCCGTCGTTGGTCACGAAGACCTCGCCGTGCTGGAACGGGTTCATCGTCCCGGGGTCGACGTTCAGATAGGGATCGAGCTTCTGCATCGTCACGGTGAGCCCGCGTGCCTTCAGCAGGCTTCCAAGACTCGAGGCGGTCAGACCCTTGCCGAGCGAGGAGGCGACACCTCCGGTCACGAACACGTGCTTTGTGGTCGACGCCCTCACGGGATTTCATCCTACCGGAGGGGCACGGCGCCGTCCGAGCCCGACCCACCGTAGGCACCGAAGCTTCCCGCCAGTGCCCGGCCGAGCGCCAGCGGGACGCTCACCTGGCCGACCTGGGTCTCCACGCCGTCGAGCGTGGAGACGCGGTCCAGCCGCTCCTCCTGGCGCAGCCGGGCGAGCGCGCCGTCGACGCCACTGGCGGTGCTCCCGGCGAGCACGACGCCGACCGAGCCGTCGCCGAGGCCCGTGAGCAGGCCGGAGAGAATGGCATCGGTGGCGGCCTCGAGCTCCGCGGCATCCGCGTCGGCCTGCGCTCCCTCGAGCACCACGTCGGCGGGCTCCTCGCCGAGCACGACCAGCACCAGCGGGGCCCGCCGCCGCGGCTCGCCCTTGACGGCGGCGACGTCGGCCCCGACCAGGCTCGCGAGCACGGAGGAGGACTGCTTGCCCACCGGCTCTCCGGCCCCGTCCGTGCTGGCCGCCGCCAGGGCGAGCAGCTGGCCGAGACGCTCGTACGTCGATGCCGCGTGGTCGACGTCGTCCGTGGCGTACTCCGCGACCAGCTGGCTGCCCAGCGTGTCGACGAGCTGCTTCTCGCCGGGCTGCAGCACCGTCGAGGTCAGGTCGTAGCGACCGACGACACGGCCGTCGGCGTCGGCGACGCGCCCCGCGAGCGCGTCGAGGACCTCGGCGTCCGCGCCGGGCATCGCCACGATCGCCACCGTGCGCTCCTCCAGCCGGTTGCGCAGCACGCGCGCCGCCACGGCGCCCGCGAAGGCGTCGCCCGCGTCGCTGCCACCGGCCTGCTCCATGGCCGCCGAGGGGACGGCGCGGCTCTCGCTGCCATCGGCGAGCGGGCCACCGCCGAGCGGGCCACCGCCGAGCACCACGCCCACCGCGAGCGCGAGGAACACGGCGACCAGCGTGACCAGGTGCGCTCGGATCGAGATCACGGCAGGAACCCCACGCGGTCGTCGACCGCGCGGTACGCCGGCTCCAGGGCCTGTGACGCCTGATCTCCCAGATCGGCGGCCCAGTCCTGCCCGACGGGGGTCGTGGCCACAGCGACTCCCAGCGCGAGCAGCCCGGCGAGGGTCACGCCCAGCAGGTGTCGCGGGCGGACGCGCCCCGAGTAGAGCGTCGGGACGGCCCCGGCGTCCACGAGGCGGGCACCCACGCGCAGCCGCGTCAGGAAGGTCCCGGCCGACCCGGCCCGCCGGCGGTCCAGGACGTCGTCGATGCCCACGTGCAGCCCGACGCCGACGATGACCGAGGCCTCGTGGTCGTGTGCCATCAGGAGGGCGAGGTCCTCGGCCGTGGCGGCGGTGTCCACGCGGTGCGGGCGGACCTTGAGCCGCTCCAGCAGGTCGGCGCTGACGCGCCCGCGCCCGTCCTCGGTGCGCAGCACGACGTCGCGGGCCGCGCGCAGGATCTTGATCGGCGGGAGGTCGTCGTCACCCGGCCCGACCACGAGGACATCGGGTGTTCGCCCGGCGGCGACCACGGCGTCGACCCCGCGCTGCACGGCGACGAGCACCGGGTCCTGCTCGCGCAGGAAGGGCCGCAACGCGTCGAGCTGGGCCGCGTGGCCGGGACCGTCGGCCACCACGACCACCGGCCGCCCGCACAGCGGCGTCTGCAGGTCGGGGAGGCCGTCGCCGTGCAGCAGCAGGTCCTGCTCCCGGCGCAGGAACTCCGTGCTGGTGTGGGTGAACACCTCCAGCTGGCGGACCAGCCCGGACCGGGCGGCGTCCATGTCCGAGCGGACGTCGTCGAGGTCCAGGGTGCGGCCACAGGCCAGCGCCTGGTCCGCGATCCAGACCGACCCCGCGTGCACGCGCACCCGGGCGCCGTCGCGGAGGGCCGCCCGGCCCTCGGCGCCGACGGCCTCGACCAGCGTGACGCCGTGCGTGGCGAGCACCTGGGGGCCGAGCGCCGGGTACCGCCCGGAGAACAGGGGTGACGCGTCGACCACCGCCACGACGCCCGCGTCGACGAGCGCCTGTGCGGTGCTCCGGTCGAGGTCCGACTCGTCGATGACGGCGATGTCGCCGGGCTGGAGGCGGCTCACCAACGACCTCGCCCGGCGACCCACCCGGAGGGTGCCGGTGAGGCCGGGGAGCGTGGGGTGGGAGCGCAACCGCGTGGGTACTCGCATGGCGTGAGAAGTCTTGCAGTCCCCGACGGACCCTCAGGGCAACCGAGGTGGTCGGGCGAGTCGGGGCCTCATCCGGCGGCGCGGACCTGGCGCGCGGTCTGCAGGAGCTCCCGGGCGTGCGCCAGCGCCGTCTCCGAGTCCTCGAGCCCCGCCAGCATCCGCGAGAGCTCGCGCTCCCGACCCGCGCCGTCGAGGACGGTGAGCCCGGCGGTGGTGACGCTGCCGTCGGAGGACTTCGTCACCACGACGTGCCGGTCGGCGTAGGCCGCCACCTGCGGGAGATGGGTGACCACGAGCACCTGGGCGTCACGAGCGAGCCGCGCGAGGCGGCGCCCGACCTCGACCGCGGCCTTGCCGCCGACGCCGGCGTCCACCTCGTCGAAGACGAAGACCGGCACCGGGGAGGTGCCGGCGAGCGCGACCTCGAGCGCGAGCATCACGCGGGAGAGCTCGCCGCCGGAGGCACCCTTGGCGAGCGGACGGACCTCGCCGCCGGTGTTGGCGGCGAGGAGCAGCTCGACCTCGTCGGTGCCCGAGCGCCCGAAGCGCAGCCAGCGCTCCCCCACCCGGAGCGCCGCGCGGCGGGCGCCCTCGTCGCCGGGCTCGGCGATCTCCTGCTGGCGGACGTCCACCCAGAGGCGCGCATGCGGCATCGCCAGCGTGGTCAGCTCCCCGGTGACCTCCGCCCCGAGGCGCTCGGCGGCCGCGACCC
The DNA here is from genome assembly GCA_963731985.1 of uncultured Actinomycetota bacterium. Taxonomy (GTDB): domain Bacteria; phylum Actinomycetota; class Actinomycetes; order Propionibacteriales; family Nocardioidaceae; genus Nocardioides. The sequence continues at coordinate 24,704 of CAVSYA010000003.1, forward strand.
GCTCGCCGGTCAGCTCGGCGGCCGCCTCCGCCATCGCCGCCCGCAGCCGGTCGCTGCGGCGGCGCAGCTCCTCGATCGCCTCGTCGGTGCCGTCGAGCTCGAGCAGCCGCCGGGCGCCGCGCTCGGCCCAGTCGAGCACCTCCTCGATCGTGTCGCCGTACTTGCGCAGCAGCGCCGTCAGCGCCGCTCGGCGCTCCGAGACCGCCGCGAGGCGGGCGGGGTCGGTCTCCACCGAGGCCGCGTAGGAGGCGACGTCGGCCGCGAGGTCGGAGAGCAGGTAGGTGACCTCCGTCAACCGGTCGGCGAGCCCGCTCGCCTCGGCGTCGTGCTCGCGCACGGCCTCGAGCCGACGGCGCGCCTGCGCGGTGGCGGCCAGCGCGTCCGGGGCCCCCTCCTCGCTGGACAGGGCCTCGCGGGCCTGCTCGGCGGCTGCCCGCAGCGTGTCGGAGAAGCCGAGCCGTGACTCCTCGGCGGCGAGCGCGGCGTCCTCGCCGGGCCGCGGGGCCAGCGCCTCCACCTCGCCCAGCCCGAAGCGCAGCAGGTCCGCCTCGCGGGCCCGCTCCCGGGCGCTGGCGACGACCTCGCCCAGCTCGGCCTCGGTGGCCGCGAGGTCGGCGTGCAGCTCGGACCACCGCGCGAGCAGCGCGGCCAGGTCGGCGCCCCCGAAGCGGTCGATGGCCTCGCGCTGCGCTCGCGGATGCAACAGCCGGTGCTGATCGGACTGCCCGTGCACGGCGACCAGAGGCCGGGCGACACCGGCCAACGCGGAGGCGGGCACGGAGGCGCCGCCCACGAAGGCGCGCGAGCGGCCCCCGGCCGAGACGTTGCGCGCCAGCACCACGCGGCCGTCCTCCACCTCGCCGCCGGCCTCCTCCACCGCGGCGCCGAGGCCCGCCAGCGCGTCGACGACCACGACGCCCTCCACGCGCGCGCCGCGGGCGCCGCGCCGGACGGCGCCGCTGTCGGCGCGGCCGCCCAGCAACAGGCCCAGCGCGGTGACCAGCATCGTCTTGCCGGCACCCGTCTCGCCGGTCACCACGGTCAGCCCGGGGCCGAGCTCGAGCGCCGAGGTGTCGATGACCCCCAGCGCGCTGATCCGGATCTCCTCAAGCACCGTTCCCCCCGGGACGCCTCTCCCCCGCGCGGCGCCTTCGCTCCGCGCCGCCGCGCCATCCCTCCACGGGGAGCCCGAACTTGGCGACCAACCGGTCGGTGAAGGGTGCCTCGCGCAGCCGCACGAGGTGGACCGGGTGGCTGCCGTGGCGCACCTCGATCCGCGCGCCGGGCGGCAGGTCCACCGTGCGGCGGCCGTCGGCCCACAGCACGCCCTGGCCCGCCCCCGGCACCTCGCTCGAGGCGACCAGCTCGACGGCCAGCACCGAGGTGGGGGCCACGACCATCGGCCGGGCGAACAGCGCGTGCGCGCTGATCGGCACCAGCAGCAGGGCCTGCACGCCCGGCCAGACGACCGGGCCCCCGGCGCTGAAGCTGTACGCCGTCGAGCCGGTGGGCGTGGCACACACGACGCCGTCGCAACCCCAGCGGGACAGCGGCCGGCCGTCGATCTCGACGACCACCTCGAGCATCCGCTCGCGGGAGGACTTCTCGACGCTCGCCTCGTTGAGCGCCCAGGTCGAGGCCACCAGCTCCTTGCCCTGATAGACGTGCACGTCGAGCGTGGAGAGCTCCTCGGCGACGTAGCGCCGCTCCACGATGGCGCTGATGGTCGCGGCGATGTCGTCGGAACCGGCCTCGGCCTCGGCCAGGAACCCGATGTGGCCCAGGTTCACCCCCAGCAGCGGCGTGCCCGCCCCGTGCGTGATCTCGGCCGCCCGCAGGATCGTGCCGTCGCCGCCGACGACCAGGGCCAGCTCACAGTCGGCGGGCGCGCCCGTCTCGCCCTCGTCGCCCGTCTCGCCCTCGTGGTCCGGCACGACCTCGATCACGCCGTCCCGGCGGGTCAGCCCCAGCTCAGCGGCCTCGCGAGCCAGCAACCGGACGACGACCCCGTGCGCCGCGAGGCCTTCGGCGAAGGCGCACGCGACCTCGCGGGCCTCGACCCGGCCCGTGTGCGCCAGCAGCAGGATCCGCCTGCCCGCTGCCGGGCTCGCCTCGCTGCTCACGACGTCACCTTCTCACCCGCGGCCGACCGCGTCCGCGACATCCCCGGCGTCAATGGCCGCGTCGCCCCGGTGCAGCCACAGGAAGAACTCCACGTTGCCCGAGGGGCCGGGCAGCGGGCTCCTCGTGACGGCCCGGGCGCCCCAGCCACGCGCGGCCGCCGCCCGGGCGACCGCGGTGACGGCCTCGGCGCGCAGCGCGGGATCGCGCACGACGCCGCCCTTGCCGACCCGGTCCTTGCCGACCTCGAACTGAGGCTTGACCATCAGCGCCAGGTCGCCGTCCGCGCGCACGACGGCGAGCAGCGGGTCGAGGACCAGCGTCAGGGAGATGAACGACAGATCGCCCACGACCACGTCGACCGGGTCGCCGACCAGCTCGGGCCCGAGGTCGCGCACGTTCGTCCGGTCGTGCACGGTGACCCGCTCGTCCTGCCGCAACGACCACGCGAGCTGTCCGTAGCCCACGTCGACGGCGACGACGGCCCTCGCCCCCCGGCGCAGCAGGACGTCGGTGAAGCCGCCGGTCGATGCCCCGGCGTCCAGGCAGCGGCGCCCGCGCACCTCGAGGCCCAGCGGGGCGAAGGCGTCCAGCGCGCCGGCCAGCTTGTGGCCGCCGCGGGAGACGTAGTCCGGCCGGCCCGGGTCGTCGGTGACGTGCAGGGCGGCGTCCGTGGTGACGCCGGTGGCCGGCTTGGTGGCGCGCAGGCCGGCCGCACCGCCGACCCGCACGCGGCCGGCTGCGACGAGCTCGGCGGCGTGCTCGCGCGAGCGGGCGAGGCCGCGGCGGACCAGCTCCGCGTCCAGTCGCAGCCGCCGGGCCGGCACGGAGCCCCGGTCAGGCCCCGGCGAGGTCGCCGGGGCCCCCGGGATCGTCGCCGGCATCATCGTCGAGGGCGGCGCGCAGCCCCTCGTGCAGCTGCTCGAACACCGGCACCTGCTCCTCGACGGGGCGCCGCTCGAGGCCGTCGAGGCCGCCGAGCACGCCATCGACGACGAGCACGCCGGTGTGGGGGACGTCCAGCTCGGGGTCCGGGTCCGCGGGCATCATGACCTGGAGGTTACCGGCCGCGCGGCCGCGTTCCGGCACGGTCCGGCGGGAGGGGCAGCGTGTCGGGGTCCACCGCCCCCCCCGTCTCGTCCAGCCACGCCCAGGCCGCGCAGGCGGCCACCCGCCACCAGTCGGCGTACGACCCGTCGCCCTCCACCCGGAGCCGCCCCTGCCCGGCGTCGGCGGTCCAGCCGCCCAGACGCCAGCCGTCCGGCTCCCGGGCGGGCGCGGCGTGCGCCTCGCCCAGTCCCGCGAGGTCCGGCGAGAGGTACGTCGGGCGCTCGGCCGGGCGCGCCGCGACCAGCTCGGGGAGGCCGGTGACGCCGGTGAGCACCAGCAGCGACGGGACATCGACGGCGTCCGCGCCCTCGATGTCGGTGTCGAGCCGGTCGCCGACCATCAACGGCCGGGACCCCCCGACCCGCCGCATCGTCTCCTCGAGCAGCGGGCGGCTCGGCTTGCCGGCCACGCGGGGCTCCACGCCGGAGAAGTCCGCGAGCATCCGCACCTGGACCCCGTGCCCCGGGGCCCGGCCGTGCGGGGTCGGGAAGGTCTCGTCCGTGTTGCTGGCGACCCAGGGCAGCCCGTCGCGCACCAGCATCGCCACCCGCATCAGCTCCGACCAGCGCACGTCGGGCCCGTAGCCGGTGACGACGGCGCCCGGGTCGTCGTCCGGGCCCACGAGCACCAGACCGGCCTCGCGGACCGCTTCGAGGAGACCCGGCCCGCCACGCGCGAGCACCCGGCCCCCGGGGCCGACCTCCCGGACCAGCAACCCCGCCGCGGCCTGGGCCGAGGTGACCACGTCCGCGGCCCCGGCCGGCACCCCGAGCTCGGTCAGGTGCTCGGCGACGGTGGCCGGGGTTCGCGACGCGTTGTTCGTGACGAAGACGACCTGCGCGCCCGCCTCCCGGACGGCGACGAGCGCCTCCGCGGCGCCGGGGACCGCCTCGCCTCCGACGTAGACCACCCCGTCGAGGTCGAGCATCACGAGGTCGTGCACCCGGTCCAGCGGCTCGTCACTGGCGGACAGGCTGGCGGCCGACACGGCACCTCCATCGCTCATGGGCCCCGGCGGGACCGCTGGCCCGACACCCTACGATCTGAAGGTGGACACCTCGGAGCCCGACGCAGCCGACGTGGCCCCGCCGCTGGTCGGGCCGCCGTTCCGGCTCCGCCCCTTCCGCGGGATGATGCTGACCGGGCGCAGCGTCGGCGACGCGGACTCGTTCCGGGCCTTTTCCCGGCCCTATCGCGACGTGGCGCGGCGCCTCGCGCGCTGGGAGAAGTCCGGGCGCCTGGCCCACGACGACGAGCCCGCGCTCTATCTGCACGAGTACACGGTCAACGGGATCACTGTCCGGGGCCTGATCGGGGCCCTGGAGCTCTCGCGCCGCGCGGGACCCGGCGAGCCTCCGTCCGTCCTGCCGCACGAGGCCATCCACCCGCGGCAGGCCCGCGAGCTGGCCGACCGCATGCGGGAGATGGAGATCAACCCCGCGCCCGTGCTGCTGGTGCACCGGGGACCGGCCGCGGTCCGCGAGATCGTCTGCGAGGTGGCCGCCGGGGAGCCCCTGCGGATCTACCACGACCGGCACGGCCAGACCCAGCGGATCTGGGCCCTGCGCGACCCGGAGCGGCTAGCGCGCGTGCACGACGCGCTGGCCGACGCCCAGGTGCTGCTGGCGGACGGGCACCACCGGTACGCGGCGTACCTCGAGGTCCAGCAGGAGCGCCCGGGCACGGCGTGGGACCGCGGGCTGGCGATGCTGGTGGACCAGGACGACACCCCGATCTTCCTCGGTGCCATCCACCGCATCCTGCACCGGACCTCGCTCGCCGACGTGCGCAGGGCCGTCGAGGACCTGCCCGGCGCGACCTGGGAGCCGTCGGCCGAGACCGCGGCCATCTCCGCGCTGGCCGCCGACACGCTCGTCCTGACCGACGGCGAGGCGTGGGCCACCCTGCGCCTCGAGCCCGGCCCGCGAGCGCCCGTGGAGCTCCTGCACCAGGACCTGCTGCCGCGCCTGCGGGGCGCAGCCACGCCGGTGACCTACCACCACTCGGTGCAGGACCTCCTGCGCGACCTCGTGACCTGGCGCGACGTGGCCGTGCTGCTGCCGGCCCCCGACTTCGACACGGTGATCGCGACGGTGGCGCGCCGCCGGCTGCTCCCGGAGAAGGCGACGTCCTTCCAGCCGAAACCGACCGTCGGCGTGCTGATGCGGTCGCTGCGCGACCGCTGAGGGACCGGAGACTGGAGGCCCGGAAGTGACCTCCCCAGGAATGACGCCCCCGAAATGACGTCAGGGCCACCGACGGATCGGTGGCCCTGACGCTTCCTTCACGGTGTTGTCCGGCGGCGTCCTACTCTCCCACAACCTTGGGGTTGCAGTACCATCGGCGCTGGGAGGCTTAACTTCCGGGTTCGGTATGGGACCGGGTGTTTCCCTCTCGCTGTGGCCGCCGTGACGTCTGGTGAACCAGACCCGTTTGTGCTGTTGTGGTGTTCCCAACAGGGCGGGTTGTGGTTCGGGAGCTGCACAGTGGACGCTGTTCTTTGTTTGTTGTGTTCTGTGTTTGTCGTGTTCGTTGCGCGGTTGGTGCTTGTCTCACGACCCTTTGGGGGCCCCTTTGTGCCACGGTG
>CAVSYA010000004.1:0-135305 GCA_963731985.1 uncultured Actinomycetota bacterium
AGTAGTACCAGGGGTAGGGCGACCAGTCGGGGTCGCGCTTCTCCAGGAACTGGTCGCGTCCCTCCTGCGCCTCGTCGGTCGCGTACGCCAGCCGGGTGGTCTCGCCCGCGAAGAGCTGCTGTCCGACCAGGCCGTCGTCGATCGCGTTGAAGGCATACTTGAGCATGCGCTGGGCGGTCGGCGACTTCCCGTTGACCAGGCGTCCCCACTCCAGACCCACGGCCTCGAGCTCGGCGTGCGGCACGGCGCGGTTCACCGTCCCCCAGGCCGCGGCGTCGACCGCCGAGTACTCCTGGCCCAGGAAGAAGATCTCGCGGGCCCGCTTCTGCCCCACCTGGCGCGCGAGGTAGGCCGAGCCGAAGCCGCCGTCGAAGGACCCGACGTCCGCATCGGTCTGCTTGAAGCGCGCGTGCTCCACACTGGCCAGCGAGAGGTCGCAGACGACGTGCAGGCTGTGTCCCCCGCCGGCGGCCCAGCCGTTGACCAGGCACACGACGACCTTCGGCATGAAGCGGATCAACCGCTGGACCTCCAGGATGTGCAGGCGCGCCAGCCTGGCCCGGTCGACGCCTGCGGCCTCCTCGCCCTCCGCGTACTGGTAGCCCGCGCGGCCGCGGATCCGCTGGTCGCCGCCGGTACAGAAGGCGCGCTTGCCGTTGCGTTCGCTCGGCCCGTTGCCCGTGAGCAGCACGCAGCCCACATCGCTGCTGGTGCGGGCGTGCTCGAGCACGCCCAGCAACTCGTCCACCGTGTGCGGCCGGAAGGCGTTGAGCACGTCGGGGCGGTCGAAGGCCACGCGCACGGTGCCGTGCCCGCGCGCCCGGTGGTAGGTCAGGTCCACCAGGTGGTCGAAGCCCGGCACCTGGTCCCAGGCGTCGGGGTCGAACGTCTCGGACACACCCTCGATCGCACTCATGGCGGCAACCTATCCCCCGCCGCCCGGCGTTCGAACGGGAACGCGGACGGGGGTGGACGAGCTCAGCGGGAGGCTGATCGAGCCGAGTGCGTGCCGCGAGCTCGTGGTGTCAGCATGCATCGCAGGCGTCCGAGTCGGCGCCCCGTGTCGGTGCTCATCCCGCGGGTCCCGGGCCGGGCGCCACGAGAGCCGCACCGACGGCCGCACCGATCGCCGCGACGGTGCGGCGTGCGTCCTCGGCGGTGGTCGCGGCGTTCGAGACGGAGATCCGGACGACCGGGCGGTCGTGCCATCGCGAGCCGGACACCCAGAGCTCGCCCGAGCGCGCCAGACGATCGAGCACGTCCGGTACGTCTGCCTGGATCCCGAGGCAGACCTGGGTGTAGACGACCTCGTTGAGCACCGTCACGCCGTCGAGGTCGGCCAGTCCCTCGGCGATCTCACGGGCCCGTGCGGCGAGGCCATCCACCTGGGCCGCGATGCCGGAACGGCCAAGGGACCGCAACACCGCCCACACGGGGACGCCCCGGGCCCGGCGGGAGAGCTCGGGGACCTTCTCGTAGTGGTTTCCCGGCCCGATGCCCTCGGTCGGCAGATAGTGGGCGTGCACGCCCATCGCCGAGCGAACGGCGAGCGGGTCGCGCACGACCGCGATGCCGCAGTCGTAGGTGACGTTGAGAGTCTTGTGCGCATCGCTCGCCCAGGAGTCGGCGGCCGCCACCCCGTCGACGAGCCCCGCAAGCGCGGGAGATGCGGCCGCCCAGAGCCCGAACGCTCCGTCGACGTGCACCCACGCGCCGCGGGCGTGGGCCAGAGCGATGGCCGCGCGGAACGGGTCGAAGGCCCCGGAGTGGATGTTTCCGGCCTGGAGGCAGACGATGATCGGCGCCCCGGGCGGTAGTGCGTCCAGCGCCGCAGCGAGGGTGTCGGTCCGGATCCTGCCCTGATCGTCGGCGGCGACACTCGTCGGTGCGCCGAGGCCGAGGTAGCGCAGCGCGAGGTCGACGGTGTCGTGTCTCTCTGCCCCGACCAGCACGTGGACCCGGGGGGCTCCCGTCAGCCCGTCGGCCTGGACGTCCCACCCGACCCGGGTCAGGACGGCCTCCCGGCCGGCCGCGAGCCCGGTGAAGTTGGCCATCGTCGCCCCGGTGGTGAAACCGACGTCGGCATCGGCGGGCAGGCCGAGGACGTCGAGCAGCCAGTCACCGGCGACCTCCTCGAGGGCTGACACGGCAGGGGTGGCGTGCCGCATCCCGGTGTTCTGGTCCCAGGCGCTGACCAGCCAGTCCGCACCGAGGGCGGCCGGCAGGGTGCCGCCCATCACCCAGCCGTAGAAGCGACCGGACTGGATCGCCATCAGCCCCGGCTCGGCCCGTTCGCCGAGCTCGTCGATGACCTCGGCGGGGGCCAGGCCGGTCTCCGGGAGCGGGCCGCCGAAGGCTGCCAGCATCTCGTCGACCCCGGCGCGAGGGCCGACCGGGCGGTCCGCGACGCTGCCTCGCCAGGCGCGGGCGTGGGCGATGGCGCGGTCGAGGACGGCCTCGGACCCGCCCTCGGTCGCACTCATGGCGGCAACCTACGCCCCGTCCTTCGAGTGGGACAGAAGCGAGGCGTTCCCGCAGAGGGGCTAGCCTCGCCGGATGTCCTTCCTGCTCCGCGTCGAGCTGCCCGACGTCCCGGGGTCTCTCGGCCGCGTCGCGTCGGCGGTCGGCGAGGCCGGCGGCGACATCGAGGCCATCGAGATCGTCGAGAAGCGCGACGGCACCGCCGTCGACGACATCCTGCTGGAGACCGCTCCGGGCGCGATGCCCGACTCCGTCGTCTCGGCCTGCACCCGCATCGAGGGCGTCAAGGTGCTCTGGATCAGCCGGTACGCCGCGGGGGGTGGGCTGGTGCTCGACCTCGAGGCCGTCGAGGACCTGACCGTGCACCGCGACCAGGCGCTGACGCGGCTGATCGACCTGCTGCCGGTGACCTTCCGCGCCGACTGGGCGGCCCGCGTCCGGCGCACCGACGGCGACGCGGCCGAGCTGGTGTACGCCACCCGAGCGGCCCCGACGTCCATGCCGTTCACCCCGGTCACCACCACCGGCCGGGTCTCCCTGGACGACACGAACGTCGCGGTCGCCGCGCCGCTGGACGACGACGAGGTCGTGGTCATGGGCCGTCGCGGCGGCCCGGACTTCCTCGACTCCGAGATCGCGCGGATCCGGCACCTGGTCGGGCTCGCGCAGACCATCGCCGGCACCTGACACCGCCGCCACTCAGGCGCGCTCGAGCACCAGCACCGGGATCCGGCGGTCGGTGTTCTGGCGGTAGCCGTCATAGTCGGGCCAGACGGTCGCCGCGCGCCGCCACCACGCGTCGTACTCCTCGCCCTCGACCTCGCGGGCGACGTAGTCGCGTCGCTCGGCGCCGTCCTGCAGCTCGACGAGGGGCTCGGCGCGCATGTTGTGGTACCACGCCGGGTGGTCGTCCGCGCCGCCCTTGGAGGCGACCGCGACGTAGGCGCCGTCGTGCTCCACCCGGATCACCGGGTTCTTGCGCAGCCTGCCCGACTGCGCCCCTCGCGAGGTGATCACCACGATCGGGACGCCCTGGACGGTGTTGCCCTCGGCTCCGTCGGTGCGCTCGAAGGTCTCGACCTGCTCGCGCACCCACCGGCTCGGGCTGGGCGCGTAGGTTCCGTTGAGGGGCATGGGGAGGCAACGACGGGGCGGCGCCCGCGATTCCCGGCGGCGACCCGCGTCAGCCGCCGGCCAGCCGCTGCCGCAGTCCGCTCCCCCGGCGCACCCGCCGGTCCACGGCGGCCCGGACCGCGGCCTCGTCGCCGACGACCCGCACGACGTGTTGTGCGCGCGTGACGGCCGTGTAGAACAGCTCGCGGGTGAGCAGGCGTGAGTCCGGGTCAGGCAACAGCACCGTCACCTGCCTCGCCTGGCTGCCCTGGCTCTTGTGGATGGTCATGGCGTGCATCGTCGAGACGTCGGGCAGCCGGGACGGCGCGAGGTCCCGCACGCCCGCTCCGGTGCCCAGCGCCACCCGCGGGCCGTCCTCTCCGCGCACCACGACTCCGGCGTCGCCGTTGTAGACCTCGAGGCCGTAGTCGTTTGCGGTGACCAGCAGGGGACGCCCGACCGGGTGCGGCCCCAGCAATGGGTCGCCCGTGGCGTCGGTGATCCACTGCTCCACCTGGCGGTTCCATCGGCGCACCCCCCACGGGCCCTCCCGGTGGGCGCAGAGCAACCGGTGCGCCTCCAGCGCCACGACCGCGCCCTCCGCGTCTCCCGCCAGGGCGGCCGTGCGGATGTCGAGCGCCGGTTGCTCGGCCGCCGCGCGGATGGCAGCCCGGGGGTCCTCGTCGCGGACCCACACGACGTCGTCGTGGCCGGCGGCCAGCACACCGAGGACCGCGTCCGCGTCGCCCTCGCGCAGCGCGACGGCGAGCTCCCCGATCCCCTCCTCGAAGCGGTGCGACGTCGTCAGCCGCGCAACGGGGTTCTCACGGCCGCCACCGGCCTCGAACCCGGCCACCAGATCGGTGAGGACGGCGCCGGCCTCGACCGAGGCGAGCTGGTCGGGGTCGCCGACCAGGACGAGGCGCGCCTCGGGGCGCGTCGCCTCCAGCAGGCGGGCCATCATCGTCAGCGAGACCATCGAGGCCTCGTCGACCACGACCACGTCGTGGGGGAGCCGGTTGGTGCGGTGGTGGCGGAAGCGCGTGTGCTGGTCCGGCAGCCGCCGCAGCAGCCGGTGCAGGGTGGTCGCCTCGAGCCCCCGCAGGCCCGCGGCGTCGTCCTCGTCGAGGTCGTGGGCCTGGGCGTGCACGGACTCGCCCAACCGGGCCGCCGCCTTCCCGGTCGGGGCGGCCAGGGCGATCCGCAGTCGGCGCCCGCCGGGCGGGGCCTGTTCCTGCAGCGCCACCAGCAGGGCCGCGACGGTCGTCGTCTTGCCGGTGCCCGGCCCGCCGGTCAGGATGGTGGTCGTCCGCCTCGCCGCCGTGCCCACCGCGGCGGCCTGCTCGGCGTAGCCGTGTCCCGGCAGTGTCCGCGCGATGCTGGCCGCCAAGCGCTCCGCGTCGACCCCGGGGTGGCGGCGGGCCCGCTCGGCGAGGTCGTCCACCAGCTGCTGCTCCAGCTCCCGGTAGCGGTCGAGGTAGAGCAGCCCGTGCTCCCAGCGCACCAGCCCCGCGGTGACGGCGTCCGACGCCGCCACCGCCCCTGCCCACGCCTCGGGCGCGGGCCAGGCGGGGGGCTCCGGACCGCCCTCGGGCGCCGCAAGCGGGTCGGCCGCCACCGCGGCGAGGTCCACGCACACCGAGCCCCCGCGGACCGCCGCGCAGGCGAGCGCCACCGCCAGCAACACCCGCTCGTCGGTCTCCTGACTTGCCTCGCCGACGGCGGTCGCGACATGCACGTCGGCCGCCGTCAGCGCCCCGGCTCGGTTGGCCGCGGCCAACAACCCGCTCGCTCTCAGGGCGATCCGGTGGTCCCGGTCGTCGGCGGCCTCGAAGGTGTCGATCACGCGCCCGCCCCGTCCAGGCCGTCCAGCAGGTCGGACAGGTCGCGCACCAGGGCGGCCGGCGGACGCCAGGCGAAGACCCCGCAGGGGCGGCCGTCCACCGTCGGGGTGTCCGGCCCGCACATGCCCCGCAGGTAGAGGTAGAGCACCCCGCCCAGGTGCCGCTCCGGGTCGTAGTCGGCCACGCGCCACCGCAGGTAGCGATGCAGCACCACCTGGTAGAGCAGGGCCTGCAGCGGGTAGTCGCTGTGGGCCATGGCCGCGTCGAGCGCCTCGGGCCGGTAGTCGTGGGCGCTCAGCTCACCGGCGCCCGCGTCGCCGAGCCAGTTCGTCTTGTAGTCGACGCTCAGGTAGCTCGTCGTCCCCTCTCCCGTGGCCCCCGGCCCGGCGTCCCCGGCGGGCACGCGAAGCACGACGTCGATCGATCCGGTGAGGTAGCCGCGCAGGAGCTGTCGGGCCAGCCCGGGGTCCGCGTCGAGAGCGGCGGCGTAGACCCGCAGCGGGTCGCCCTCGGGCAGATGGTGCCGCAGCAGCGGCGCCAGGTCGCCGAGGTGGACGCGCCGCGCCCCCCCGCCGCCGGGCCGGGCGGCCTCCCCCCCGGCGAGCGGCAGCTCGAACTCGAGCTCCCGCAGCCGGTCGGCCAACGGGATACCGCGCAGGGTGCGGTGAGCCGCCCGGTCGCCCAGCGGCGAGTCGCACACGGCCACCAGGGCCCCCACGAGCTCCTCCTCGTCGAGGTCCACGGGCCACCACACGCGCTGCTCGCGCACGTGGCGGCGCAGCTCGGCCGGCCAGTCCTCGACGCCCGGGTCGGCGTGCTCGAGGACCGCGTGCACCAGGCTCCCGAACCGCGCCCCCGCGGGCAGGCCGGCCATGGGCGAGGCCACGGCCGCGAGGCCCCCGGCATCACCGAGTGGGTCCCCGGGCGGCTCCCCGGCCGGGCCCACCAGCGCGTCCGGGTCGGCGTCGGGTTCGTCGTCGCGCAGCCCGGGCTCCTCCGGCTCGCTGAGCACCGACGCGGCGACCGGCTCCTGCCGGCCGCCGGCGACCGAGGAGAGCCCGCTGTAGGACGTCCGGCCCCACGCGGTGTCGACGGTGCGGGTGAACCGCCGCACGCTCAGCTCGGGGCGCTCGCGCTCCACCCGCCGCGCGGCCGCCTCCCCGTGCGCGGCGAGCTCGGGGGCGATCGCGCCCGCGTCGCGCCACGCGGACCCCACGCCCACCACCTCGTCGGGCGGGGGCACCGCGACGGTGTCGGGCACGGCCGCCTCGCCGGCGCCCCGACCGAAGAGCATCCGGTGCAACGCGGCCGGCGCGGTGTTCGTCGGGGTGGGCGCCCACCAGGCCACGACCTGGCTCTGGGCCCGGGTCGCGGCGACGTAGAGCATCCGCAGCGACTCCCCCGCGTCCTCCACGGCGAAGCGGGCCAGCGCGGCCCTGCGGTGCCTCCCGCCGCCGCTGACGTCGATGCAGCGCCGGCCCTCGTCATCGTGGAACACCGGATGGACGGGCTGGTTGCCGAGCCACCGGTTCCAGGGTGTCGGCAGGTAGACGATCGGGTACTGCAGCCCCTTGCTGGAGTGGATCGTCACCAACTGGACGGCGGCGGAGTCGGACTCGAGGCGACGGGTGCGTTCGGGACCGGTCTCGGTGCGCTCGTCCGCCATCTGCTCGCGCAGCCACGCCACGAGACCGGCGACGCCGACCCGATCGGTGACCGAGACGCGGTGCAGGGACTCGCCCACGTGGCGCAGATCGGTGAGCATCCGCTCACCCCCCGTGGTCCCGAGCACCCGTCGGGTCAGTCCGTCGAGGACGCACGCCTCGAGCACCGCGGCCACCCCGCGCGTCCCGAGCAGCTCGGCGAGGCCGCGCATGCGCTCGGCGAGCTCGTCGCCCCACCGGTCCGGGCCGGCGTCGAGGTCGGCCGCGCTCATCCCCAGGAAGGGGGTGAGGGCCGCCGCCCGGACCCGGGGCGCACGATGCGGCTGCTCCAGCGCCTCGAGCAGCGACAGCCAGGCGGCCGCCCCCGGCGTGCGGAAGACGGACTCCCCGCCGCTGACCACCGCGCGCACCCCGACCTCGGCGAGGGCGTCGCGCACCAGGCCGAGGTCGCGCCGGCCGTGGGCGAGGACCGCCACGTCGCCGGCCTGCACCGGCTTGCCCTCCAGCGTGGCACCACCGCCCAGCAGGCGCTGGACGTCCAGGGCGAGGTCGCGGACCACGTGGCGGCGACACTCCGCCGCCGGGGCGGTGTGCCCCGGGGCCCCCAGGACCTCCCGGCCGCGGGCGAACCGCAGCCGCAGCGGGTCGCCGGCCCCCTGGAGGCGGGTGTCGGGCACTCCGGGCCGAGCGTCCACCGCGTGCACCACGATGCGCTCGTCGCCCAGCGTCGCGCCCCCGAACAGCGCCGCCAGGCGGCGCACCAGGGCCGGGTCCGAGCGGTGGTTCGTCGTCAGGGTCTCCCGCCGGGTGGCGACGCCGGCAGCGTCGAGGTAGGTCACGACGTCGCCGCCGCGGAACGCGTAGATCGCCTGCTTCGGGTCACCGATCAGCACAAGGGTCGCGTGGGGGTGGAAGGCCCGCCGGAAGACCTGCCACTGCACCGGGTCGGTGTCCTGGAACTCGTCGATGAGGGCGACCTTCCAGCGACGGCGCATCCGGTCCCCGGCGGCGTCCCCGCTCGCCAGGGCGTCTGCCAGCTGCCCGAGCAGGTCGTCATAGGACAGGACGCCGAGCGTCCGCTTGCGGCGATCGACCTCCCCGCGCACGGCATGGGCGAACCGCACCCGGGTCGCCTCGGGGGACCCCGGGTCGTCGTCCGCCACCGCCTGCGGCTGCACCTCGGCGGCCGGGTCGCGCATCACGTCGCGCGCCAGCGCGAGAGCGGTGTCGCGATCGAACGGGGGTGGCGCCGGGTCGGCGGCGAACCGCGCGGCGTAGAGATCGTCCACCGCCTCGACCGTCAGGCTGTCGAGGTCCTCGACGAGTCGGGCGTCGCCGTCGGTGTCGCCCGCGACGCCGAGCGAGCGCAGGACCAGCTGGCAGAACTGGTGGATCGTGGCGATCGTCGCGCCGTCGAAGGCGCTGAGGGCCGACCGCAGCCGCCGGTGGCGCTCCGCGACGACCCCGTCGTCGGCGTCGATGAGGTGCGCGAGCAGCCCGTCGGCGGCGAGGCCCGGCCGAGCGCGGGCCGCACCGGGGTCGCGCAGGGCGCGCTCGGCGTCGACGAGCTGCTCCCGCACCCGCTCGCGGAGCTCCTGGCTGGCCGCGCGCGTGAAGGTGACCACCAGCAGCTGGTCGAGCGTGGCGGCCCCCTCGGCGACGTACCTCGCCACCAGCGCGGCGATGGTCCACGTCTTGCCGGTCCCGGCGCTGGCCTCGAGGAGCACCGTCCCCTCAGGCAGGTGGCCGCGGATGTCGAACGGCTCCGCGGGCACCCCGGCCGGGCGGGACGGCGGGCTCACAGCGACCTCACCTGCTCCCCCGACATCGTCAGCAGGGGACCCCACAGCGCCCACGCGAAGCGGCCCAGCCGGTGCGGCGCCAGCGGCGCGTCGGGATCGTCGCCCGCCGGCCGGCCGGGGTCGCCGTCCCGGGGCGGGGCGGTCAGCAGCTCGTAGGGCGCCCCGGCACCGAGGGCAAGCACCTGCCAGGTGTCGTCGCGCTCACCGGGGATGATGCGGCCGTCCTGGAGACGGCGGGGCTCCCACGCACCGCGCGCCCGCTGGTCGGGGTCGGCGCCGCGGTCGACGCGCGCGCTCGTCCAGGCGTCGGCCCACGCCAGTGAGGTCTTCGGCGCGAGCGGGACGGGCTCGCACAGCGCGCGGTCGCGCAACGCGACGAGCTCCGCGAGCCAGCCCAGCCCGCGGTGGCCCAGGGGCGGGATCTGCGCCACCCGCGGCCCCCGCTGCCGCCCGACGGTGTACACCGTGCACGACTCCCCGGGCGAGGAGGCGGCCAACGCGAGGGCGTCGAGCCAGCCGGACAGACGGTGCTTGGCGCCGAGCCGCGAGTACTGCACCCGCACCAGCCGGTCGCCCCACAGGTCCGCGACGGTGCCGGTCAGTCGACGACCGTCGGGGAGGCGCACGTCGACGTCGACGGTCCGCCGCGGGCGCCCGTCCCGCAGGACGTGACCCGCCCGGACCTGTGCGCCGACCTCGCCGCCGATCTCGGCGAGCAGCCGGTTGCCGAGCTCGCCGGGCGGCAGGCTCCCGCGCACGCGCTCGGCCAGCAGGGCCTGGGCGGGCTCCGCACCCGCGAGGCCGGCCCGGACGAGCCGGTCGCCCACGCCCCAGATCTCCAGGCTGTCCAGGGCGAGCGGCAGCGCGTCCCCGAGCTCCTCGTGGCCGCGGGAGGTGCCGAGACCGAGCCGGTCGCGCAGGCAGGCGCGCACCGGGTTGGCGAGGAAGTCGTGCAGGTCGACGAGCTCGACGTCCTCCGACGGGGCTCGGACCAGCGGCGCGGGCACCAGCCGCGGCTCGGCCGGGGTCGGGTCGCGCGCCGCAAGGGCGCCGGCCAGCGACGCGTCGTCGAAGGTGAACGGTCGACCGGGGACCAGGCGGTCCGGGATCAGGCCGGCCTCGTCGTAGGGCTGCAGCGGGTGGACGGTGAGGACCTGCTCGCGGACGGGTTCCGCGGTCACGAGGTCGAGCGCATCGAGCAGCTCACCGACCGGGACGGCGGGAGGCCGCGGCAGCCCGGTGTGCACGCCGCGCCCGGTGTAGGTGACCACCAGCGTCTCGGTCGCGGCGCCGACGGCGTCCAGGAGCAGCTGCCGGTCCTCCGAGCGCGGGTCTCGCTCGCCGGTGCGCGGGCGCCGGGCGAGGACGTCGTCGCCCTGCGGGACCGGGTTCCGCGGATAGGCGTCGTCGTCGAGCCCGAGCAGGCAGACCACGCGGTGCGGGACCGACCGCATCGGGACCATCGTGCAGACCGTGAGCGTGCCCGTGCGGAAGCTGGCCCGCGTGGGGCGCCCACCGAGCCGCCGGCGCACGAGCGCGCGGACGTCCGCGTGCCGCAGCACGGGGCCCGGCACGCCCAGGCGCTGGAGCTCGCGCTCGAGGTGGGCCTCCTGCCACGCCTCGGTCGGCGGCGTCACGGTGAGGGCGGCCATGGCCTCCCGCAGCGCCGCCGCCCACCGGGGGGCGTCACTCGCTCCGGCCGCGGCGTCGACGAAGGCCGCCACCCGGTCGACGAGCTCGGCGGCGCGCCCCAGGAGGGCCAGGTCGCCGTCCCCGACGTCGTCGAAGGCGAGCACCCCGGAGATCACGCGGTGGCCGTCGGTGGCCACGGCGGCCCCGAGGCGCAGCTTGCGCAGCCCGTCGGCCCAGGTGTTCGCGGGCAGCGCGAGGCCCCACGGGCGGCGGTGGTCGCCGTCCAGGCCCCAGCGGATGCCGGCGCGGTCCACCCAGGTCGCGAGCCGGTCGAGGTCGTCGTCGTCCAGGTCGAAGCGGCGGCGCACCGGGGCGCTCGCGGCGAGGTCGAGGACCTGGGCGGCCGTGACCCGGCCGGCGGCGAGCTCCACCAGCGTGGCGGCGACCTCGAGCAGCGGGTTGGTCGCGCCCGGCGAACGGTCGGCGAGCCGCACCCGCAGCCGGTGGGCCGGGTGGGGTCTCGACCCGGGGGCTGTCGGCCCGCCCCGGTCAGCCAGACCGGGGGCCTCCGCGACGTCCGCGAGGCCGAACCCGGCCGAGACGAGCGGGGCGTACGCCTCCACGTCCGGGCACATGACCAGCACGTCGCGCGGCTCCAGCGTCGGGTCGTCCTGCAGCAGCCCGACGAGCACCTCGCGAAGCACGTCGACCTGGCGCGCGGGGCCGTGGCAGGCATGGAGCTGCACCGAGCGGTCGGCGACCGCGGGCCGGCGCCGCGCTCGGGTGGCCGCGTCCGGCTCGGCGTCGGCGCGCAGGTCCGCCTGGAACCAGCCGAGCAGCGAGTCCGGCGGGTCGGGGGTCGGCAGCACCTCGTCGGCGTCCACGTCGGGAAGGCTGCGGCGCAGCTCGCGTGCGTCCCGCCCCAGCGAGGCCAGCAACGGGTGGCCCACGAGCGCCGCGGAGCCGTCCTCGCTGCGGGGCACGCGGCCCTCCGCCGCGGTCGGCGCGAGGTCGTCCCACAGGCTCGCGGAGACCTGCGGCAGCCACAGGTGCACGTCGCGCGCGCGACCGAGGGCCCGCAGCAGCTCGACCTCGGTCTCGGGCAGCCGGGTGTGCCCGAAGAGGCTCAGCCGCGGTGGCAGGTCGAGCCCGGGGTCGCCCGCCTCGATGGCCGCCACCGCGGCCGCGAGCCGCTCGTGCGGCGAGGCCACTCCGGCGCGCCGCTGGGCCGCGACCACGCGGCGCCAGAGCTCCGGCTGCCAGGCCAGGTCCGCGTCGAGCTCACCACCGCAGCCGTCGGTCGACCGCTCCCGGGACCAGTCCGCGACCAGCCGCGGACGCTGCACGGCGTACGACGCGAAGAGGCCCGCAAGCCGCCGGGCCACCGACCAGCGGCGCGAGCGACGCACCTCGTCGCCCGGCCGCCCGCCGCGGCCCAGGTGGTCGGAGAGCGCCTCGAACCCCGGCTCGCCCAGCGCCGCGTCGATGGCCTCCAGCAGCGGCCACACGAGTTGGTCGGGATCCCAGGGATCGTCGCGCTCGCGGTCGAGAAGCATCGAGACCAGCGTGTGCGGGTTCATGAACAGCACGCCCGCGCAGACCCCGTCCCCGCCTCGCGGACCGGCACCGAGCCGGTGCGAGAGCCGCTGGGTCAACCACCGCTCGACGCCGCGCGCCGGGACGACCACGACCTCCTGGGCGAACGCGTCCGCCAGCGGCTCGGCCAGCAGGTCGCCCAGCGCGTCGGCCAGGCGATCGGTGCGCTCGGCGCGGTGGACGACCAGGGACACGGGCTCACCCTAGGAGGACGCCCCGACCCACCGCCCGCTCCCGGCCGGGACAGCTCTCAGATGGTGCCTCGGGAGAGGTCGTTCGGCGTGCCGAACCGGTGCGCGGTGATGCTGATCGCCTGCTCCTGCAGGAAGGGCAGCAGCTCCACGCGGCCGCTCTCGGTGACCGGCTGCGCGTAGATCGCGATCTCGGGCCGACCGTCGATGGCGTCGATGAGGGACCGGTGGGCGGCGGGCAGCGCGTCGTCCGCACCGACCAGCCGGATCCGGGCGCCGGCGGGGCCCTGGCCGAGCCCGGCGGCCCGCTGCAGCCACGCCGCCTCCGACTCGGGGGCCACCTCGACGCCGCGCGTCGTCAGCTCCTCGCGCAGCCGCGGGGACAGCGCGTCGTAGGCCTCCTGCGGCATCGAGAGCATCAGCTCGGTGCCGGCGACCAGGCCGGCCGCCAGCACGCGCACCAGCGGGGCGGGGGAGCCGCCGAGGTGGCGCAGCGTGACCGGCACCGGTGCGTAGCGGAACAGGTTGCGCTCGGCCTCCAGGCCGGTGACGTCCTTGGTGGCGCCGAACTCCTCGGCCCACCAGGCCGCGTCGGAGCGCATGCCGCGCTCGACGGCGTCGAAGTCGTCGGCGCCGACGAGGCTGTCGAGCGCCGAGAGCAGGGCCGCGCCGGACTCCGTCACCTCGGTGCCCCGCGAGGCCGGGCGGGAGGTCCAGGACCCCAGACCCACGAGGTAGTTCGGCCCCCCGGCCTTGGTGCCGGCGCCGACCGCGGACTTCTTCCAGCCGCCGAAGGGCTGCCGGCGCACGATCGCGCCGGTGATCCCGCGGTTGATGTAGAGGTTGCCCGCCTCGACGTGGTCGAGCCAGTAGGAGAGCTCCTCGCGGTCCAGCGAGTGCAGCCCGGCGGTGAGGCCGTAGTCGACGTCGTTCTGCATCGCCACGGCCTCCTCGAGGGTGTCGGCGGTCATCACGCCGAGCACCGGGCCGAAGTACTCCGTGAGGTGGTACTCCGAGCCGCGGGTCACGCCCTCCTTGACCCCGGGCGACCACAGGCGGCCCTCGTCATCGAGCCTCTGCGGCTCGACCATCCACTTCTCCCCCTTGTCCAGCCGGGTCAGCACGCGCAGCAGCTTGCCGGCGGCCGGCTCCACGACGGGACCCATCCGCGGCGTGGCCGCCTCGGGCATCCCCACCGGCAGCGCGCGGACGGCGTCCAGCAGCTGGTTGCGGAAGCGCCGCGACTTCGCCACGGAGCCGACGAGGATCACCGTCGACGCGGCGGAGCACTTCTGACCGGCGTGGCCGAAGGCCGAGGCGACGAGGTCCTGCACCGCGAGGTCGAGGTCGGCGCTCGGCGTGACGATCAGGGCGTTCTTGCCGGAGGTCTCGGCGAGCAGCGGCAGGTCCTTGCGGAACGAGCGGAACAGCTGCGCGGTCTCGAAGCCGCCGGTGAGGATCAGCCGATCCACGCGCGGGTCGGAGACCAGCTGCTTGCCCAGGTCACCCTCCTCGACGTGCACCAGCTGGAGCGCGTCGCGCGGGATGCCGGCCGCCCACAGCGCCTCGACGATCGCCGAGCCGCAGCGCTGCGCCTGGGGGGCGGGCTTCGCGATCACCGCCGAGCCGGCGGCCAGCGCCGAGACCATCGAGCCCGTCGGGATCGCCAGCGGAAAGTTCCACGGCGGCGTCACGACGGTCAGCCCCACCGGGTGGAACTCCGCGCCGTCCACGTCGTCGAGCTCCTCGGCCAGGTGCGCGTAGTAGTTGGCGAAGTCGATCGCCTCGGAGACCTCGGGGTCCGACTGGTCGAGCGTCTTGCCGCACTCGGAGGCGGCGACCTCGAGCAGCGTGCCGCGCCGCCGCTCCAGCTCCACCGCCGCCTGACGCAGGTAGGACGCGCGCTCGGCGCCGGTGAGCCGCCCCCAGGCGGCACCGTCGGTCGTGGCCCGCGTCAGCGCCCGCTCCACCTCGGCGGCGGAGTCCAGCGTCGTGGCCGCCACGAGATCGACGCCGACCCGGCTCTCGGGCACCCGGGCGAGGATGTCGCGACCCCAGGCCAGGTTGGCCGGGATGGCCGGGTCGCTGTCCGGGACGTTCTCGAAGCCCGACGTGATCGGCTCCGGGTCCTCGTGACGCCGGTCCTGGTTGCGGTTCGGAGCCGGGACGGTGTCGTCCACGTCGCGCAGCGAAGCCAGGAAGCGGTTCTTCTCCCGCTCGAAGAGCTCCTCGCTCTCGTGCAGGTCGAAGACCGCGGACATGAAGTTCTCGCGGCTCGCCCCCTCCTCGAGGCGGCGGATCAGGTAGGCGATCGCCACGTCGAACTCCGCCGGCTTCACGACCGGGGTGTAGAGGAGCAACCCGCCGATGTCGCGGCGGACGACCTCGGCCTGACCCTGCGCCATCCCGAGCAGCATCTCCAGCTCGACGGCGTCGCGGACGCCGCGCCGGCCGGCGAGCAGCCAGGCGAAGGCGATGTCGAAGAGGTTGTGACCGGCCAGGCCGACCCGCACGTTCTCGACGTGCTCGGGGCGCAGCGCGTAGTCGAGGACGCGCTTGTAGTGGGCGTCGGAGCCCTGCTTGCTGTGCCAGGTGGCCAGCGGCCAGTCGTGCACGTCGGCCTCGACGCGCTCCATGGGCAGGTTGGCGCCCTTCACGACGCGCACCTTGACCGGGGCCCCGCCCTGCGCGACGCGGGCGGCCGCCCAGCTCTGCAGGCGCTGCATCGCGGCCAGCGAGTCCGGCAGGTAGGCCTGCAGCACGATGCCGGCCTCGAGGTCGAGGAACTCCGGCCGGTCGAGCAAGCTCATGAAGACCGACATCGTCACCTCGAGGTCGGCGTACTCCTCCATGTCGAGGTTGATGAACTTGCGCTGCTCGGAGGTGGCCGCGATCCGGTAGAGGGGCGTCAGCCGCTCGACCATGTGCGCCACCGCCTCGTCGAAGGCCCAAGGGTTGTGCGGGGCCACCACCGAGGAGACCTTGATCGAGACGTAGTCCACGTCCCGGCGTTTGAGCATCTTCTGGGTGCCCTCGAGCCGGCGCGCCGCCTCGCGCTCGCCCAGGACTGCCTCGCCGAGCAGGTTCAGGTTCAGCCGAGCGTCGTCCTTGCGCAGCGCGGCCATGCCCTTGGTGAGCTTGCGGGGCCGGGCGTCGATGATCAGGTGCCCGACCATGCCGCGCAGCACGCGGCGCACGATCGGAATGACCAGCCACGGCAGCAGCAGACCGACGAGCCCGCCGAGGCGGACGGCGGCGCGCAGGTGCAGCGGGAGGAACCTCGGGACGTCCTTGGCGAGCGCGGCGAAGTTGCGCGCCGCCACCTTCGGGTCCTCCGGGCGGATGACGCCGTCGACGAAGCCGACCGTAAAGTCGAGGCCGTTCGGGTCCTGGAGGACGCCCGCCAGGCGCTCGGCGGAGACGTCCGCGGGGATGTCCGCCGACTCGCTCAGCCACCGGCGGACCGTCGCGATCGTCTCGTCGGCGAGGCCCATCAGCTCGGGGTCGCCGACCGCGGCACCCGCTCGACGGAAGGGGCCTCCGTTCGACGTGGCGGTGTCGGTCGACCTGCTGGTCGACGAGTGGGGGGTGGCGTTCATGAGTGCGCGGGTCTCCTCGCCTGACGCTGCCGGCCCGCGGGACACGGGCCTGGATCCCAGTGTGCCCCCGGTCGCCCGAGGGACACTCCCCCTAGTGTGCGAGGACAGTCAGTGAAGATGAAGTGCGGTATTCTGATGATCACCCGTCAGCATTGCTGACCTTTCACGACCACCGCTCCCGCAGGCCCCGCGAACCCCCGGGGGCCCCGTCGACGAGGGAGGCCCCGTGCTCGACGTACGCCGCCTCCGGCTGCTGCGCGAGCTGCACCGCCGGGGCACGATCGCGGAGGTCGCCGCCTCGCTGCACCAGAGCCCGTCGGCGGTCTCCCAGCAGCTGAGCCAGCTCGAGCGCGAGGCCGGCGTGGCGCTGCTGCGCAAGGCGGGCCGCCGCGTGCAGCTCACCGGCGAGGCCGAGATCCTCGTGGAGCACGCGCGGGTGATCCTCTCCCGGCTCGAGGAGGCGGAGTCCGCCCTCGGGACCTCGCTGCGCGAGGCGGCCGGGCCGCTGCACGTCGCCGTGTTCCAGTCCGCGGCCTGGGCGCTGATGCCGGTCACGCTGCAGATCCTCGCCGCGCGGCACCCCCGGCTGCGGGTGACGATGACCCAGCGTGAGCCCGAGACCGCGCTCTTCGAGACCTCCGGGCGGGACTTCGACCTCGTCGTCGCCGAGCAGTACCCGGGCCACGTCGCGCCGTGGCACGCGGGACTCGACCGCGAGCCGCTGACCTCGGACCGGATCCGGCTGGCCCTGCCGCCCCGGGAGTGGCCGCGCGTGCGGAGCCTGCCGGAGGCCGCGGGTCTGCCGTGGGTGATGGAGCCGCACGGCGCGGCGTCGCGGCACTTCGCGGAGCAGGCCTGTCGCTCCGCGGGGTTCGAGCCCGATGTCCGCTTCGAGACCGCCGACCTGCAGGCCCACACGGCGCTGGTGACCGCGGGCACCGCGGTCGCGCTGCTGCCCGACCTGATGTGGAGCCGTCGGGAGCCGCCCGTGCGCCTCGCCGATCTGGCGGGCTCGCCCGAGCGCACCGTCTTCACGGCCGCGCGCGTGTCGATGACCGAGCGCCCGTCGGTGCGAGCGTGCCGTGAGGCCCTCGCGGAGGCGGTCCGCTCCGCCGGGCACCCGGCTCCGTGACGTCCGGGCGAGGCGGCCGGCAGCCGGTCGCGGAGGATCCGTCAGCGGCCGAGCAGTCCCCGGACGTACGCCGCCTGGCCCGCGTGCTGGGCCCCGTCGTCGGCGACGGAGACCAGCCGGACGCCCAGGGTCACGGGAGGGTCCCATCGATCGTCGACCACCCGGTCGAGGTCCTCCGGCGAGACGCTCCCGAGCCAGGCGATCGTGCGCGCGTGCACCTCGGCGACGTAGGCCAGCAGCAGGTCGGGCGCCGGGCGCACCAGCGCCACCTGCTCGGTGGCGTGCCCGAAACCGATGTCGGCGTCATCGAGCGGCAGGCCGAAGCGGTCGGCGTACCCCTTCGAGGTCCACACCTGCTCGCGGCCGGCCACCTCGGAGACGTGATCGTCCTGCACCCGGGCCAGGTGCCACAGCAGCCAGCCGATCGGGTTGGCGTCGGGCCCCGGGCGCCAGGCCAGCTCGTCCGCGTCGAGACCGTCCACGACCGCCGCCGCGTTGTCGGCGTTGCGAGCGAGGGCGTCGGTCAGCAGATCGGCGGGCGTCATGGGACCAACCTAGGAGAGATCGCCCCCGACCGCCGCCTAGACGTCGGTGACGCGGATGCCGGCGTGGGCCCGGTAGCGCTTGTTGACGCTGATCAGGTTCGCGGTGAGGGCCTCGACCTGGTGGGCGTTGCGGAGCCGGCCGCCGTAGAGGCCGCGCATGCCCGGGATCGTCCCCACGAGGTCCTGGACGAGGTCGACCTGAGCCCGGTTCTCCCCCTCGCCGAGGACCAGCACGTCGGTCTCCACCCGCTCGATCCCCGGGTCGTCGAGCAGCGCCGCGGAGACGTTGTGGAAGGCGCCCACGACCGTGGCGTCCGGCAGCAGCGCCTGGGCCTGCTGGGCGGCCGAGCCCTCCTCGACCACCAGCGGGAAGGCGCCCTGCTGGTCGAAGCCGAGGGGGTTCACGCAGTCGACGACGATCTTGCCCGCGAGCGCGTCGGCCAGCCCCGCGAGCAGCTCGCCGTGACCCTCCCACGGGACCGCCACGACCACGACACTCCCCGCCGCCGCGGCCCCGGCGTTGTCGGCGCCCGTCACGCTGCCGCCCGTCGCCTGCGCCAGCGCGGCCGCGGCCGCCTCGCCCTTCTGGCGGGTGCGCGAGCCGATCACGACCGGCAGGCCGGACGCGGCGAACCGGCGGGCCAGGCCCCGCCCCAGCGGCCCGGTCCCCCCCAGCACGGCGACGCTCTGGTCCTGCAGCGACTCGGGCAGCTGGGGCATGGGGTCTCCTGGGGCGTGCGTCGGGGCGTGCGCAGCAGAGGGCGGCGAACGGTGCGCTCGACGGTAGACGAGCCGCCCCGAGTACTCAGCGGTAGGGACGCGGAAACCCGGTCGTCACCTCATCCCGACACACTGAGCCCATGACGTCCCCGAACCGCCGGCGCGATCCGCGGACCACCCAGGAGCTCATCGACGCCGAGCGGCGCGAGCCCGACGTCGCCCGCTATGCCTCCGGCGTCTCCTCGGACACCCAGCACGCGGCGCTGCGCTCCTCGGTGCGCGAGCTCGGCCGGCTGCTCGGCGAGGCGATCACCCGACACGAGGGCGCGGAGGTGCTCGCCCTCGTCGAGCAGGTCCGCGGGCTGGCCCGCGACGATGACGACGAGAGGCTGCACGACCTGCTCGGCAGCGTCGACACCGACACCGCCGTCCTGCTGGCCCGGGCCTTCACCAACTACTTCCAGCTCGTCAACGTGACCGAGCAGCTGCACCGCTGGCAGGAGCTGACGGACGACACCGAGGGCCCCCTCGCCGGGCTGGCCCGCCGCATCGGCGAGGCCATCGAGGCCGGCGACGTCGACCGCGACCTGGTGACCGAGGTGCTGGCGCGGGTCGAGTACCGCCCCGTCTTCACAGCCCACCCGACCGAGGCCAGCCGCCGCTCGGTGCTGGAGCTGCTGCGCAAGGTCGCCGTGTCGGTCTACGCCGCCGAGGACCCGCGCCGCCGCGGCTTCGACGTCCCGCGCGAGGAGCGCCGCCTCGCCGAGCTGGTCGACCTGCTGTGGCAGACCGACGAGCTGCGCGTCGAGCGCCCGGAGCCGCGCGACGAGGCGCGCACCGCCATCTACTACCTCACCCAGCTCGCCTCGCAGGTGCTGCCGGACCTGCTCGAGGAGCTGGACCGGCGCCTGGGGGCGGTCGGGGTGCGTCTGCCGGAGAGCGCGCGCCCGCTGCGCTTCGGCGCGTGGGCCGGCGGCGACCGCGACGGGAACCCCCACGTGACCCCCGACGTCACGCTCGACGTGCTCGGCCTGCAGCACGACTTCGGGCTGCGCGAGCTGGTCCGCCAGGTCGAGGAGCTGCTCACCGATCTCTCCTCCTCGCGCCGGGTCGTCGGCACCCACGAGCCGCTGGCCGAGAGCATCCGCGTGGACGCCGCGGCGCTGCCGGTCACCTACGGCACCCTCAAGCGCATCAACGCGGAGGAGCCCTACCGGCTCAAGCTCTCCTTCGTGCGCGTGCGGCTGCAGCGCACGCGCGACCGGCTGGCGCAGGACACCCCGCACGAACCCGGGCGCGACTACCTCGGCTTCGAGGAGCTGCTGGCGGACCTGTCGCTGGTCCGCGAGGCCATGCTCGCCGCCGGCGACCAGGTGACGGGCGACGGCGCGATCCTGCGCGTCATCCGGACGGCGACGGCGATCGGCATGGGCCTGGCCACGCTCGACATCCGCGAGCACAGCGACCAGCACCACGCCGCGCTCGGCCAGCTGATCGACCGGCTCGGCGAGCTCGACCACCCCTACGCCGAGCTGGACCGAGAGAGCCGCATACGCCTGCTCTCCCACGAGCTCGGGGGCCGGCGGCCCCTCGTGGGACGTCAGGTCCCCCCGGGGCCGGCCGAGCAGTCGCTGACGCTGATGGACACCCTGCGCCGGGCGCTGGACACCTACGGCCCCGACGTGGTCGAGACCTACATCGTCTCGATGACCCACGACGTCGACGACCTGTACGCCGTGGTGCTGCTGGCCCGCGAGGCCGGGCTCGTGGACCTCGCGGCCGACCCGGCCGAGGACGTGGCGCGGATCGGGTTCGCGCCGCTCTTCGAGACCGTCGCGGAGCTCGAGCTCGCCGGACCCCTGCTCCGCGCGCTGCTGGAGGATCCGTCGTACCGCCGCGTGGTCGGGGCCCGGGGCGACGTGCAGGAGATCATGCTCGGCTACTCGGACTCCTCCAAGGACGCGGGCATCGCCGCGTCGCAGTGGCAGATCCACTGCGCCCAGCGGGCGCTGCGCGACATCGCGGGCGAGCACGGCGTGGTGCTGCGGCTCTTCCACGGTCGCGGGGGCTCGGTGGGGCGCGGCGGCGGGCCCACCGGCGAGGCGATCATGGCCCAGCCCAACGGCAGCATCGACGGCCCCATCAAGATCACCGAGCAGGGCGAGGTCATCTCGGACAAGTACACGCTGCCCGAGCTGGGCCGGTGGAACCTCGAGGTCGCGCTGGCCGCGGTCATCGAGGCCTCGACGCTGCACCGGCACTCGCTCCTGCCGCGGGAGGTGCTGGACGGCTGGAACAAGACGATGGACCTCGTCGCGGGAGCGGGCAAGGACGCCTACCGCGCCCTGGTCGGCGACGAGCGCCTGGTGTCGTTCTTCGTCTCCGCGACGCCGGTCGACGAGCTCGGCAAGATGAACATCGGCTCCCGCCCGGCCAAGCGGCCCGGCGGCGACGCCGGCCTGGACGACTTGCGCGCCATCCCGTGGGTCTTCGGCTGGACGCAGTCGCGGATCATCCTGCCCGGCTGGTACGGCGTCGGCAGCGGGCTCGCGGCCGCGCGCGAGGCCGGCGGGGAAGCGCGGATGCACGAGATGTACGGCTCTTGGCCCTTCTTCCGCACCTTCTGCTCCAACGTGCAGATGACGCTCGCGAAGACCGACCTCGCCATCGCGGCGCGCTACGTCCGGACGCTGGTGCCGGAGGAGTCGGCGGGGCTCTTCGAGGTGATCCGCGCGGAGCACGACCGGACCGTCGCGGAGGTGCTCCGGGTGACCGAGCAGTCCGAGCTGCTCGAGACCGCGCCGGTGCTGCGCCAGACGCTCGCGCTCCGCGATGCCTACCTCAGCCCGCTGCACGCCCTGCAGGTCTCGCTGCTGGCCCGGACGAGGCGCGAGACGGAGGATGCCGGTGAGACCGACCCCCAGCTCGAGCGGGCGCTGCTGCTGACGATCAACGGGATCTCCGCGGGGCTGCGCAACACCGGGTGAGGGATGCGCGACGCCGGGCACGGGGCACGTCGACCCAGGCGGACGAGCCCCGAGCGAGCCCTCGGGCGTCCCTTCGCTCATGTGCCGCATGAGCCGTCGGTCCGCGCCGCCGGGAACGGACCGGCCGCGACCAGCGCCTCCAACGAGCGCACCACGCCCTCCGGGTCGAACATCGCGCTCCACCACGCGAACCTCGCCACCCCGTAGCCCAGGGCCGTGAACGCCGTGTAGCGCAGGATGTCGCGCTGGAAGGCCCGCCGACCGGCGTGGAAATCCCAGGAGTCGGCCTCCACCACCAAGCCGAAGCGCCGGTCCACGAGGTCGGCGCGGCCGATGTCGCCGATCCACTGTTGCGGCTCCAGCCGGAGCCCCCTCACCTGGGCGGCGTGGGCGCGCAGCACCGACTCGAAGGGGTTCGCGGCCCGGGCGTCCGCCAGGCCCGCGATGTGGGCGACGCGGCGGCGGCGCCAGCGGTGGGTCGTGTCGGCGGCCCGGCGCAGCTCCTCCGGCCCGACGTCCCCGGCCCGGAGCGCTGAGTCGGCCACCGCCAGGGCGTCCGGCAGGGGGCGGTGGCGGGCGCAGTCGAGCACCGTGCGCAGGGGCGTGGTCACCCGTGCCCGACCTCCGAGGGCTCCAGGTCGGCCCAGAACACCTCCACCCCGTCGGGCCGGTGCCTGCTGCGCGGCACGGTCACGACCGCGCGTTCCGCCGGCCGGCGCACCTTCCACCCGTGCACGATCGCCGCGGACTCGTGTGAGACCACACCCCCGGCCTGCTCCGCGACCAGGCGGTGGGCGGCGAGGCTCGCGAGCGCATAGCGGCCGCGGCCGCGGCCGCACCACGTGCCCGTGGGCGAGCGCGGTGACCGGGTCCACGCCACCACCCTCCGGGCGCGGCCCCGCGGTCGCGGGGTGCCGTCCACCGGCGACGGCGGGGGCGGCACTCCCTCCACCGGTCGTAGGGTGGAGGCTCGCCAACCCAGAGGGAGCACCATGAGCGAACTGAACGTCGTCGCGACCATCCCGGCGAGACCGGAGACCGAGGACGCGATCCGCGCCGCCCTGCAGGCGCTCGCCGCCGAGTCGCGCCGGGAGGAGGGGTGCCTGAGCTACGACCTCTTCGAGTCCAGCTCCGCACCCGACACGTTCGTCACGATGGAACGGTGGGCCAGCCAGGAGGCGATGGAGAAGCACCTGGCCTCAGCGCATGTGGCGGAGGCGTTCGGGGCCGCCGAGGGCGCGCTGGCCGGCGAGGTGGCGATCCACCCGCTCACGCCGGTCGAGATCTGACCCGGATCACAGCTCGCGCAGCACGCGCTTGAGCAGCTTGCCCGACTGGTTGCGCGGCAGCTCCTCGACGAAGCGCACCTGCTTGGGCACCTTGTAGCCCGCCAGCGAGCCGCGCGCATGCGCGATCAGGTCGTCGGCGCTCACCTCCTCCTTCGTGACGACGAAGGCGGTGACCGCCTCGATCCAGCGGTCGTCCGGCGCGCCGATCACGGCCGCCTCGGCGACGGCGGGGTGCCTGTAGAGCGCGTCCTCGACCTCGCGTGAGGCGACCAGCACCCCTCCGGTGTTGATCACGTCCTTGATCCGGTCGACGACGGTGATGAACCCCTCCGCGTCGACCTGCACCAGGTCGCCGGAGTGGAACCACCCGTCGCGGAACGCCTCCTCGGTCTCCTCCGGCTTCTCCCAGTACCCGTCGCACAGCTGGGGCGAGCGGTAGATCACCTCGCCGGTGCCCCCGGCCGGCACGTCCTCGCCCTCGGCGTCGACGACGCGCACCTCGACGAAGAGGACGGCGCGGCCGCAGGACTCGGGGCGCTCGTCGTGCTCCTCCGGCTGCAGCACCGTCGCCAGCGGGCCGATCTCGCTCTGCCCGAAGAGGTTGTAGACGGCCAGCCCCGGCAGCGCCTCGCGCAGGCGCGAGAGCACCGGTCCCGGCATCACCGAGGCCCCGTAGTAGGCCTTGTGCAGCGAGGACAGGTCCCGCTTCGCGAAGTCGTCGTGGTTGGCCAGCGGCACCCATACCGTCGGCGCGAGGAACAGCGCGCCGATCCGCCGTTCCTCGACCAGCCGCATCACCTCGGGCACATCGGGCGCCTCCATCAGGTGGTTCACGGCGCCCACGGCGAGGTAGGGCAGCAGGAAGCAGTGCATCCCGGCCGAGTGGTAGAGCGGCATGGCGTGCAGCGGCTCGTCGCGGGCGCTGAAGCCGACGGTGACGATGCAGGAGACGTACTCGTGCACCAGCGCGCGGTGGGTCATCATCGCGCCCTTGGGCTTCGAGGTGGTGCCCGAGGTGTAGAGCAGCTGCACGAGCTCGGTATCCGCGACGGGGGCCTCGTCGGCCGGCAGCGGCTCGCCCAGCGGGCCCTCCAGCGACCGCGACAGCAGCGAGTGCTCGGCGTCGCGCAACGGCACCACGACCCCGACGTCCAGGCCCGCCACGTCGTAGGTCTCCCGCAGCGCGGGGTCGACCAGCACCGCGCGGCTCCCGGACTGCTCGACCAGGTAGCGCAGCTCCTCGCCCGTCAGCGCGTAGTTGACCGGCACGTGCACGAGCCCCGCCCGGGCACAGCCGAGGAAGCCCAGCAGGTAGGCGTCCGAGTTCTTGCCGTACGCCGCCACCCGGTCGCCCCGGGCGAGCCCGAGCTCGCGCAGCGCCCGCGCGGCGCGGGTCACGGCGTCGTCCAGCTCTCGGTAGGTCCACGTGCGGTCCTCGAACACCAGGGCGGTGCTTTGGGGCGTGCGGGCGGCGCTGCGGCGCAGGACGTCGTCGACGGTGCTGGATCGCGGGTCGGGCACGGCGGGTTCTCCTGGGGTCTCGGGGCGGGTCCGCGGCCCAGCCTGCTGCCAGCCACGGGGTCGCGTCCATGCCCACCGGGCCCCGACAGCTGGCCCCGGCGAAGGTCTGGTCATGCCGGGGCGATCGTCGTACTGTGCTGCGGGTCACACCCACACACGACCGTGCGGCTCGCCGCCGGGCCGCCCCGGAGTCACCGGGACGCGACGGAGCGCCGCCCACGAAATGGGGGGACGTGTCCGGGCAGCAGGCCGGGGGGGCCACACGACGTCGCGCGCGAGGCAGGGTCCGCGGCGTGGTGCAGGGTGTCGGCTTCCGCCCGTGGGTCTATGCGCGGGCGTGCGAGCTGGGCCTGACCGGCTCGGTCGGCAACACCGCCGACGGCGTGCGGCTGGAGGTCGAGGGAACGCCCGAGGCGGTCACCCGCTTCACCGCGCTGCTCCCGGTGGACGCCCCGCCGCTGGCCCGCGTCGACGAGGTCCTCTGGGAGGACGTGCCGGCCACCGGCGGGACGGGCTTCACCATCGCGACCTCGGACGGCCCCGGGGCGACCCGCGGCCGCACCCTGGTCTCGCCCGACGTGGCGATGTGCCCCGACTGCGAGCGCGAGCTGGCCGACCCGCAGGACCGCCGCCACCGGCACCCCTTCGTCACCTGCACCAACTGCGGCCCCCGGTTCACGATCGTCACCGCGCTTCCCTACGACCGGGAGACCTGCACGATGGCGGGCTTCGCCATGTGCGCGACCTGCGCGGCGGAGTACGCCGACCCCGCCGACCGCCGCTTCCACGCGCAGACCGTCTGCTGCCCGGGATGCGGGCCGACGCTCGCGCTGACCCGCACCGGCGCGGCCGGCGAGGCGGGCGAGGCGGCGCTCGCCGCCGCGCGCCGCCTGCTCGCCGACGGTGGCGTGCTCGCGGTCAAGGGCCTCGGCGGCTACCACCTCGCCTGCGACGCCACCGACGAGGCGGTGGTCGCCCTGCTGCGCAAGCGCAAGCAGCGCGGCGACAAGCCCTTCGCCGTGATGGTCCCCGACCTCGCCACGGCCCGGGAGCTGGCGCACCTCGACGCCGACGAGGAGGCGCTGCTGACCGGCCACCACCGCCCGATCGTGCTGCTGCGCCGCCGAGCCGGCGCGCCGCTCGCGCCGTCGGTCGCGCCCGGCCTCGACGACCTGGGCGTGCTGGTGGCCTACACCCCACTGCACCGGTTGCTCCTCGGGCTGCCCGGTGACCTCCCCGCCGTCGGGACGCTGGTGATGACCAGCGGCAACCTCGCGGGGGAGCCGATCGTCACCGACGACGACGAGGCGCGGGAACGGCTGGCCGGCCTCGCCGACGCCTGGCTCGGTCACGACCGGCCCATCCACGTGCCGTGCGACGACGCGGTGGCGCGGGTGGTCGACGGCGTCGAGCTGCCGCTGCGCCGCTCCCGCGGCTACGCGCCGCTGCCGGTGGACCTGCCCTTCGAGGCGCCGGCCTCGCTCGCGGTCGGCGGCGAGCAGAAGAACACCTGCTGCCTCGCCGAGGGCCGCCAGGCGTGGCTCTCCGCACACGTGGGCGACATGGACGACCTCGCGACGCAGCGCGCGTTCGCGGCGGCCGAGCGGCACCTCGAGACGATCACCGGCGTCGCGCCCGTCGCCCTGGCCGCCGACGCACACCCCGACTACCGCTCCGGCCGCTGGGCCCGCGAGCACGCGGCCGGGCGCCCGCTCGCGCTGGTGCAGCACCACCACGCCCACGTCGCCTCGACCATGGCCGAGCACGGGCACGACGGCCGCTCCCGCGTCATCGGTGTCGCGTTCGACGGCACGGGGTACGGCGACGACGGCGCCGCCTGGGGCGGCGAGTTCCTGCTGGCGGACTACGCCGGCTTCGACCGCGCCGCCCACCTGGCCGCCGTCCCGCTGCCCGGCGGCGACGCCGGCGTGCGCAACCCCTGCCGGATGGCCCTCTCGCACCTGCGCGAGGCCGGCGTCGCCTGGGACGCCGCCCTCCCCAGCGTCCGCGCCTGCGCCCCCGACGAGCTGCGGCTGCTCGGGACCCAGCTCGAGCGTGGCCTGGCCTGCATCCCCACGACCAGTGTCGGACGGCTCTTCGACGCCGTCTCCTCCATCGCCGGGATCTGCCAGCGCATCGGCTACGAGGCCCAGGCCGCCGTCGAGCTGGAGGCCGCCGCCCGCGGCACCGTGGGCGGCGGTGCCTACGCGTTTGACCTCGCGGACGCCGGGCCCGGCCAGCCGCTGCGGCTCGACCCGCGACCCGTGATCGCGGCGGCCGCACACGACGCCCTGGACGGGGAGCCCGCGGGCGTCATCGGGCTGCGCTTCCACCGCGCCGTCGTCGACGGCCTGGCCGCGGTCGCCGGCCGGCTGCGCGAGCGCACCGGCCTGGGGGAGGTCACGCTCTCCGGCGGCGTCTTCGCCAACACGCTGCTCACCTCGTGGTGCACCGCCGCCCTCGAGCGCGACGGCTTCCGCGTGCTGCGGCACCGTCGCGTCCCCCCGACGGACGCCGGGCTCGCGCTCGGGCAGGTCGCCGTCCTCGCGCACCGCGGCGTCGAGACGCCGCGCACCCCCACACCCGAGCAGGCCCCGTTCGATCAGGCGGACGCGCCGCCGGAGGAGGAGCAACCATGTGCCTAGCGGTGCCAGGAAAGGTCGTCGAGGTCAGCGAGCGCGACGGGACCAAGATGGCCCGGGTCGACTTCGGCGGGGTGACGAAGGAGGTCTGCCTCGCCTACGTCCCCGAGACCGAGGTCGGCGACTACGCGATCGTGCACGTCGGCTTCGCGCTGCAACGGCTCGACGAGCAGTCGGCGCTGGAGACGCTCGAGCTCTTCCGCCAGATGGGCGAGCTCGAGCAGGAGTTCGGCGACCACTGGGGACGGGCCGCGGACGAGGCCGGCGTACCCCGGCCCGACGGGACGGCGGCGGAGTCGGCCTCGGGAGGCGACCTGCGATGAAGTACCTCGACGAGTTCAGCGACCCGGCCCTGGCGCAGCGGCTGCTGGAGGACATCCAGGCGCGGGTCACGCGGCCCTGGGCGCTAATGGAGGTCTGCGGCGGCCAGACCCACTCGATCATCCGGCACGGCCTCGACCAGCTGCTGCCCGACGGGGTGGAGCTCATCCACGGCCCCGGCTGCCCGGTCTGTGTGACGCCGCTGGACACCATCGACAAGGCCCTCGCGATCGCCGCCCGGCCGGGCGTCATCTTCTGCTCCTTCGGGGACATGCTGCGGGTGCCCGGCAGCGAGCGGGACCTGTTCCGGGTCAAGAGCGACGGCGGCGACGTGCGCGTCGTCTATTCCCCGATGGACGCGCTCGAGATCGCGCGGAAGAACCCCGAGCGCGAGGTCGTCTTCTTCGGGATCGGCTTCGAGACCACCGCCCCGCCCAACGCCATGACCGTCCACCAGGCCAAGCGACTGGGCATCGAGAACTTCAGCATGCTCGTCAGCCACGTGCGGGTGCCACCGGCGATCGAGGCGATCATGACCTCGCCCGCGTGCCGCGTGCAGGCCTTCCTCGCCGCAGGCCACGTGTGCACGGTGATGGGCACCGGGGAGTACCCGCCGCTGGCGGAGCGGCACCGGGTGCCGATCGTCGTCACGGGCTTCGAGCCGCTGGACCTGCTCGAGGGCATCCGCCGCACCGTCGCGCAGCTCGAGGAGGGACGGCACGAGGTCGAGAACGCCTACCCCCGGGCCGTCCAGGACGAGGGGAACCCCGCCGCCATCGCGATGCTGGAGGACGTCTTCGAGGTCGTGGACCGCAACTGGCGGGGCATCGGGATGATCCCCGCGAGCGGCTGGCGGCTCTCGGAGCGCTATCGCGCCTGGGACGCGGAGGAGCGGTTCGCGGTAGGCCACATCGACACCGCCGAGTCGTCGGTCTGCCGCAGCGGCGAGGTGCTCCAGGGGCTGCTCAAGCCGCACGAGTGCGAGGCCTTCGGCACGACGTGCACGCCGCGCAACCCGCTCGGCGCCACCATGGTCTCCAGCGAGGGCGCCTGCGCGGCGTACTACCTCTACCGGCGCCTCGGCGGGCCGACGCCCGGCACCGACCGGGCCGCGGCCGGGCAGCGCGGGGAGGTGTCCCCCGTTGGCTGAGCCGATGACCGGCCCGATGACGGGGCCCATCACGGGGCCGGGCGCGGACGCCCTGGACCTCGAGGGCTGGACGTGCCCGCTGCCCCTGCGCGACTCCCCGACGATCGTGATGGGCCACGGCGGCGGCGGCCAGATGTCGGCGGAGCTGGTGGAGCACCTGTTCCTTCCGGCCTTCGCCCACGGCGACGCCCCGGGCCCGTTCGGGACGGACCCGTTGAGCGACCTGGGCGACTCGGCCGTGCTGGACGTCGGGCCGGGCCGGCTGGCGTTCTCGACCGACTCCTTCGTGGTCCGACCCCTGTTCTTCCCCGGCGGCAGCATCGGGGACCTCGCGGTGAACGGGACGGTCAACGACCTCGCCATGAGCGGGGCCCAGCCGACCTACCTCTCGGTGGGCTTCATCCTGGAGGAGGGCACGCCGGTCGAGGTCGTCGGCCGGGTCGCGGAGCGCCTCGGCGCGGCCGCCCGGCGCGCGGGCGTGCGCATCGCCACGGGGGACACCAAGGTGGTCGAGTCCGGGCACGGCGACGGGATCTACGTGAACACCGCCGGCATCGGCGTCGTGCCCGACGGCGTCGAGGTCCGCCCCGACGGCGCCCGGCCCGGCGACGTCGTCCTGGTCTCGGGCGACCTCGGCGTGCACGGCATCGCCGTGATGAGCCTGCGCGAGGGACTGGAGTTCGGCGCGGAGGTCGAGAGCGACTGCGCGCCGCTGAACGGCCTGGTGGGCGACATGCTCGACGCCGGCGACGTGCACGCCCTGCGCGACCCCACCCGCGGGGGCATCGCGACCTCGCTGAACGAGATCGCCCGCGCCGCCGGCGTCGGCATCTCGCTGACCGAGCGGGACCTGCCCGTGCCGCCCGTGGTCGCCAACGCCTGCGCCTTCCTCGGGCTGGATCCGCTCTTCGTGGCCAACGAGGGCAAGCTGGTCGCCTTCGTGCCGCCCGACGACGCGGACGCCGTCCTCGCCGCCATGCGCGGCCACCCGCTCGGCGCCGGGGCGGTGGCCCTCGGCACCTGCGTGGAGGAGCACCCGGGCATGGTCGTCTCCCGCACCGGCCTCGGGGGGACCCGGGTGGTCGACGTCCCGGTCGGCGAACAGCTCCCGCGCATCTGCTGAGCGGGAGGCGGCGATGAAGTTCCTGGTGCTGTGGAGGATCGAGCTGGCCCTGGTCTCCGACGCGGTCGTCCGGGGGATCGCGCGGATGCCGGAGTACGGCCGGGACCTGGAGGAACGGGGCAAGGTGCTGCACCGCTACCACGTCGTCGGGGCGCACGGCGGCGCCTGGATCTACGACGTGGACTCGCACGAGGAGTTCGAGCGCCTGCTCGCGATCTCGCCGGTGTTCAACTTCGCGACCTACACCGTGCACGCGCTGGCGGAGATGCCCTCGATGCCGTACGGCGTCCGCGGCGCGCCGGACGGCCCGAGGCTGGGCACCGTCGGGGGTGAGGACCCGTGACCGAGGAGCTCGTGCACGTCTCCGAGCTGGGGGCGCACCGCCACCACGTGCTGAGCCAGCGGCTCCGCGAGCGCCGCCGCGCGCTCGGCCTGACCCAGAAGGAGGTCGTGGCCCGGCTGCGCCGGCTCGGCGTCAGCACCACGAACAAGGCCCTCTCCAGCCTCGAGCACGGCGCCGGTCTCGACGTCGCCAAGCTGCCCGAGCTCGCCTGCGCGCTGGAGTGCACCCTGACCTACCTCGTTGGGCTGACCGAGGAGCCGGACCGCTGGTGCCCCGACCGCGGCGAGTGGCCGGACCCCCCGGACCGCCGGAACGGCGCGACGCCGCACCAGCAAGCCGCGAACGGCACGTCCCCCCGCTCGCGGGGCGCGCGCCCGCGCGCCGCCCCGGACCCACCGATCCTGGGGCCGCTGCACGAGCGCTGAGCCCGCCTACATGCGACTCATCTTGATGTAGCGCCTCACGTCGGGCAGCACGGCATAGCCGATCGCGCCCAGCGCCAGCAACGCCAGCAGGGCCTTCATGATCCTCCTCTCCCGGTGCTCCTCGTGGGGACGGCGGTCAGGGCGGCGACCTCGCGCCGCACGACGTCGACCACCGTGCGGGCGGCGGGCTCGACCGCCGCGGCGACCGGCGCGGTCAGCCCGATCCCGTCGTCGAGCGAGCCGGGCTGGACGCCGACGACCAGGATGCGGTCCACGTAGCCGCCGAGCGCCGACACCAGCTCGAGCGCGCTCGCGGGCGGCAGGTCGTGGGGGTCCATCAGCACCGCCGGCAGGTCGGGATCGCCGCCGTCCGCGGCCCGCGCCCCGTCCGGGGGTCCGAGGTCGGGCTCGATCACGAAGACCGAGCCCGGGGGGCCCTGCTGGCGGGCCACCGTGTCGACGAGGACCAGCGCGTCGTACCCGTCGAGCAGCTCGTAGGTCAGGTGGACGCTGCGGATCCCGAAGTCGACCAGGCGCGCGGCGGCGGCGAGCACGCGCCAGCCGTCGGGGTCGCCGCCAGGGGTCTCGGCCGCCTCCCAGGCGCGGAGCCGGGCCGCGACCGCCGAGCCGAACCCGTCGTCGGAGCGGAAGATGTTCCCCACGCAGGCGACGAGGACCCTGCTGCCGGCGGCGCTCATCGCGGGCCCCCCGGGCCCCGTCAGCGGCTCCACCTCGTCGGGCGCGAAGTAGAGGTAGCGGCCGTGCGCGTCCTTGAGGTCCGAACCCGGGTCGTCGTCGATCGTGACCGCCAGGTGCCGCTGGCCGTCGAGGTCGTGGAAGACGGCCGCGACGTGGGCCTCGCGCCCGGCCAGGAACATGTCGTAGGCGTCCGCGCCGCGCGCGCCGGGCCGGAGCACCACCCGGCTGCCGCGCGAGACGGGCACCCCCCCGACGACCACGCGGTCGGTCTCGGGGTCGACGCCGGCCTCGGACTCGGGATCGAACCCGGGCACGTCCTCCAGCGGGGGCGCGTGCGGGGCGGCCCCGGCTTCCGGTCGCGTGTCCTCGCCGGTCATCGTGTCGAGGTAGCGGATGGTGCCGTGCAGGCGGTCCCACAGGTCCGCGGGCATGGTGTCCACCTGCTCCAGCAGGGCGGCCGTGCGCGGGTCGGTGCCGCGCATCTCCTGCTTCTCGGTCTCCGAGAGCGTCATGGTGCGCAGGCTCAGGAGCTCATCCACCTCGAGGCCGTCGAAGAAGGACGTCTCGCTCTCCGGGGCCAGGGACGGGTGGTCGTAGAGGATGATCGGCGACGCCAGGGTCATCCGGCGCCCCCGGGGCTCCCCCTCGTCGCCGAGCAGCACCGGGAACGTGCCCTCGTGCGTGCAGGCCGACACGAACCCCCGCGCCCACTCGGGCGGGTCCAGCTGGGAGACGAAGGCGCCGTCGGTGACCTCGCCCAGCACGTGCGCCGCCACCAGGGCGCGGCGCAGCCAGACCACCCGCTCCGCGCCCCCGCTGCGCGCCGGCTCCTCGCGCGGCGCGGCGCCCCGGGCCGGGATCTCCTGGGCCGGGATATCCTGCGGCGGGCCGGTCCGGTTCGTCGTCGTCACGGCGACCAGCGCCACGCCGTACGGCGATGGGGGCCGCCGCACCTCGACGCGCACGCCGACGCGCAGCGGCTCGCGGTGGCGCACCAGGCGGCCCGCCACGCCACCCGCCGGGTCGCGCAGGTCCTCCACGTCCTCGCCGCCGGGGATCTCGACGAGGTGCTCGTGGGTGTCCTCCTCGGCCAGCGGCACCTCCACCTCGACCTCGCGCTCGGCGGCCTCGTCCCACGGCACGTGCACCGTGTCGCCGACCCGGAGCGAGGAGACGGGGCCCGACCCGTCGGGCGCGTGCACCGCCCGGCGCTGGAGATGCAGGAAGCGGACGACGAGCCGCAGCCTGGCTCGCCGTCCGTCCACCACGAGCTCGGCTCGGTGGTGGTCGCGCTCGGAGGCGTCGACGGCGGTCACGTCGACCGGCATCAGGACGCCCCACTGGAAGCGCACCTGGTTCTTCGGCGACGACGCGCGGTAGGGGTAGAGCGCGTAGCCCTCGTAGAGCACGGCATCGGCGACGGCGCGCGCGGCGACCAGGCCGAGGCGCGGGGGGGCCTGACTCCTCATTCCTCGCCCGCCTCCTTCAGGAGGCGCTCGACGGCATCGTCCCAGCCGACCAGCTGGTGCCGCGAGCGGTAGGCGGCCAGGCGGCCCCAGGTGTCCCGGTCCAGCCGCAGCCAGGCCTGGCCCGGGAAGTGGGCGTCCATCGTCTCCTGCCACACCCGCACCGGCATCCGCAGCTGTGCCTCGCTGTGCCACGGCACCGGGGACACGCTGATCGACCCCGGGGCGCCGGAGAAGACGGTGCCGCTGAACAGCAGCACCAGCGGCACCTCGCCACCGGTGAGGGCGGCCAGGTACTTGTGGGCCGCAACCTCGACGTCGTAGCTGCACGGCAGCTCGAGCTCGAAGTCGCGCCCGCCGGTGAAGCCCGGCAGCACGTGCCCCAGGAACGCCAGCTGCAGCTGGCGCATCGTGTGGCCCCAGCGCGCGCGGTCGCCGAAGAGGTCGGTGAGGCCCTCGGCCTCGGCGTCCTGGTAGCGCCGGCGCGGCGCGTCGATCCGCACCTGGCAGCGCAGCGCCAGGGCGTGCACGGGCTCGTCGCTCTCGGCCGTGGCGCGCATCTGCAGCGTGATGGTCGGGCCCGCAGCGAACGGGGCGGGCTCCGCGCCGAGGCACGTGAAGGCGACCTCGGGCATCTCAGGCCTCCCCGGCCGCGGGGCGCGCGGGCAGCCCGTTGCCGGCGCGGTCGACCGCCCGCCCGCTGCCGACCAGGTCGTCGAAGAAGGCGTCGATCCGCTCCCAGACCTCGCGCCCGCCGGCGAGGCCGACCCAGCGGCTGCGCACCTCCCCGACCAGCTCGTAGCACCGGTCGACCGGGACCACGAGGCACGTCACCTGGTCACCCTCGCGGCGCAGCAGCACGGCCTCGACGTCCGGCTCGACCGAGTCGAGCGCTGGATTGGCCTCCACGAGGCTCTCCCACCACCCCAGCTCCAGCAGGGACTCCGTGGCGCCGCCGGGCCCGGGGTAGAACGCCCGGCGCCCGGGCACCGCCGCGTCGGCACCGGGCTCCTCTCCCGTCTCGGGCGGCACCGGGGACTGGGCGAGCACGAACACCAGGTCCACGGGGATCGCCAGGTCCTCCCACGCCCCGCGGTCCAGGGCCGGGTCCGCGACCAGGCGGATGTCGGCGCCGACGCCGCGGTAGCGCACCCCACCGGGCCCGGCGCGGTCGAAGAGCAGGTGGCAGGGCCGACACACGCACAACAGCCGGTGGTCGCGGGTGTCGGCGACGTGCCCGTGCCGCTCGTCCATCCCGGCGCCGCACATCTCGCAGGGCTGCGGCTGATCGCCCGGCGGCGACGCCGGCTCCGGGTCGGGCGCCGGGGCGGCGAGGCGCCGCAGCGAGGACAGCCCGGTGGCGCCGGGTCCCCCCGGCCGGCCGGGGCTCATGCTTCCGCCCCGACCGGCAGGGACACCTTCCAGCCCGCGCCCTCGGGCAGCAGCGGCGCCGGCGCCAGGACGGCCTCGCTGTCCAGGCCACGGCCTGCGTGCCGCAGGTCCCAGCGGTGCCGGCACCCGGGGCAGGCAAGCGTCTCGCCGTCCAGCGCGCCCGCGGCCAGCGCCGCTCCGCAGTCCGGGCAGCGCTCCGCGTAGGCCAGCGGGTCGCCCGCCAGATTCGCGACCAGGATCGGCCCGCCCACGGTGTCGACGGCGGCGCACGTCCCCGGGGCCACGGACGCGTCCACGTCGACCCAGTCCCGCTCCCGCGCCTCGCCGGGCACCTCGGCCGGCGCAGCCGCCCCGGAGGCGTCCTCCCCGCGCGGGCGGAAGGGGGGGATCTGCAGCAGCGCCGGTTCCGGCTCGTCGTCGACCAGGCCCTCGACGTCGACCGCGACCACGTCCGGTCCGGCGCCCAGCACCGCCGCCTCGATGGCGGAGGCGACGGTGACCGCCGAGGACGGGCACCCGTCACAGCTTCCCTCGAGACGCAGGCGCACGAGCCCCTCCTCGTCCACGCCGAGCAGCTCCACGCCGCCGGCGTGCGACCCGAGGTAGGGGCGCACCCGGTCGAGCGCGCGCTGCACGCGGGTCAGCACGTCGTCGGGGTGCAGGTCGTGGAGCACCAGCAGCGAGGCCACCAGCTCGTCGGCCACCAGGGCGCGCACCGTGTCCGGCCCGGCGGTCTCGACGACCCGCTCGAGGCCGGTGCCGTAGAGCCCGACGAGCGAGCGGACGAGCTCCTCGACGCGCGCCTGGACCGGCGGCGGGGCGCTCTCCTCGATCTCGCCGAGCAGCTGCTCGACCCGCTCGGAGAGCTGCTGGGCCTCGCGCGGGCTCATCGCCCGCCTCCCGCCGGCTGGGCGTGGCCGTCCTGATGCGCGTGATGATCGGGCGGGACGGTGCGGTCGGCGAGCCAGCGGTACCAGGCATCCACCCCGTCGCCGTCGCGCACCGAGAGCGCGAGCACCTCGACGCCCGGGTTCAGCCGCCGGGCGTCGGCGACGAAGGCGGCGTGGTCCCAGTCCAGGTAGGGCACGAGGTCGGTCTTGTTGACCACGACCAGGTCCGCGGCGGCGAACATGTGTGGGTACTTCAGCGGCTTGTCGTGGCCCTCGGTCACCGAGACGACCACGACCCTCGCGGCCTCGCCGACGTCGAAGAGCGCCGGGCAGACGAGGTTGCCGACGTTCTCCACGAAGACCAGGGAGCCGGGCGGCGGGGCCAGCCGGCGCAGGGCGCTGCCCACCATCTCGGCGTCGAGGTGACAGCTGGCGCCGGTGTTGATCTGGACGGCGCGGGCACCGGCGCGGCGGATCCGGTCGGCGTCGTAGGAGGTCTCCTGGTCGCCCTCGACCACGCACATCTCCCGGCGCCCCGCGCCGACCAGGGCACGCTCGGCGACCGTCCGCTCGAGCAGCGAGGTCTTGCCGGCGCCCGGGGAGCTCATCACGTTGAGCACCGTGATGCCCAGCGCGGTCTGCCGGGCGCGCGAGGCGGCGGCGGCGTCGTCGTTCTTGGCCAGGAGCCGCTCCTCGAGCTCGAGCGTCTCGGTCTCCCCCGGCCCGCCCGGGCCCGTCCCGAGCGGCGGCGCCATCGCCTCGCCGCCGATCCGGGTGCCGGCCGGGTCGTCACACCCGCAGGTCACACACATGCGTCCTCCTTCAGCAGCTCGACCGAGACCACCTGCAGGTCCTCGCCCGCGGTGACCGCGACGTCGCCGCTGCCGCAGGGGCACAGGCGGAGGCCGTCCACGACCTCGCTCGCCTCGCCGCACGCGCGGCAGGCCAGTCGGCCCGGGACCTCGTCGACGACCAGCGCGGCGCCCTCCAGCGGCGTGCCCGCGGCGGCGACCTCGAAGCAGAACTCCAGCGCCTCGGGCACCACGCAGGTCAGCCCGCCCACGCGCATCCGCACGCCGACGACCCGGCGTCCGGCCGCGCGTTCGGCGACCAGGTCGACCACGCCCCGCGTGATCGCCAGCTCGTGCATGCCGACACCCCTCCTAGTACGGCTTCACCGGCATCTGGGGCGTGTGCGCGTGCTCCACCACGTTGCCGCCCCCCGTGTACATGTGCACGCCACACGGCAGGCAGGGGTCGAAGCTGCGGACCGCGCGCATGATGTCGATCCCCTTGAAGCTCTCCGGCGGGTTCTCCTCGAAGATGGGCGTGTTCTGCACGGCGTCCTCATAGGGGCCCGGCGTGCCGTAGCTGTCGCGGACGCTGCCGTTCCACGGTGTCGGTGGGTAGGGGTGGTAGTTCGCGATCCTGCCGTCGCGGATCACCATGTGGTGGCTGAGCACCCCGCGCACCGCCTCGGTGAAGCCGACGCTGACGGCCTCGTCGGGCACCTCGAAGGGCGTCCACGTCTCGGTGCGGCCGGCGCGGATCTCCTCGAGGGCCTTGTCCACGAAGTGCAGCGCGGCCGCGGCGGCGTAGAGCTGGAAGTAGGTCCGGGCCCGGTTCCGCTCGAGCGCGTTGCTCCGCTGCGGGATGGTCCACTCATACGTGGCCGCGGGCTTGAGGGCGGACTTCGGCAGGTGGAAGACGATGCCGTTCCCGGTGGCCCGGACGTAGCCGCCGATGTCGACCGTCCCGGACAGCGCCGTCGACCACAGCCGCGCCAGGGGCCCGCCCCCGGTGTCGAGCGCCAGGTGGTCCTGCCCGTCGAACCAGCGCGGCGACATCGTCCAGCTGTACTGCGAGTCGAAGTCGCGCTTCGCCGGCCGCGGGATCGTGTGCTGGTTCCAGGGGTGTCGCAGATCGACCGGGTTGCCCAGCGGGTCGCGCTCGACGAAGACCTCGTGGCCGGCGCCGCCGTCCGAGGGGGCCCAGTCGTCGTAGTAGGAGCTGCCGAGCAGGATCCGCATCCCGAGGTTGATGTCGACCAGGTCGTTGGTGACGAGCCGGCCGTCCACGATGACGCCCGGGGTCACGAACATCTCCTTGCCCCAGGCGCTCATGTTGGCGTAGGTGAAGTCGCAGTGCGCCGGGTCGTTCAGGCTGCCCCAGCAGCCGAGCAGGATCCGCCGCTCGCCCACGTGCTCGTAGCCCGGCAGCGCCTCGTAGAAGAAGTCGAAGAGGTCGTCGTGCAGCGGTACGACCTTCTTCAGGAACTCGACGTAGCGCATCAGCCGGGTCAGGTAGTCGGTGATCAGCTGGATCGAGGGCACGGTGCCGACGCCGCCCGGGTAGAGCGTGGAGGGGTGCACGTGCCGCCCCTCCATCAGGCAGAACATCTCCCGCGTGTAGCGACTGACCTGCAGGGCCTCGCGGTAGA
Organism: uncultured Actinomycetota bacterium; assembly: GCA_963731985.1. Classification (GTDB taxonomy): domain Bacteria; phylum Actinomycetota; class Actinomycetes; order Propionibacteriales; family Nocardioidaceae; genus Nocardioides. The sequence goes on from CAVSYA010000004.1 coordinate 37,008, forward strand.
ACTCGCCCTCGATCGGGTTCAGCGACCGCATGATGTCGCCGATCGTGCGGTAGCCGTGGTCGCCGGCGTGCGGGGCCTCGGTGTGGTTGGCCCGCTCGAGCACACCGGGGTTGGTCTCCTTGACCATCCGCTCGCAGTAGTCCACCCCCACCAGGTTCTCCTGGTAGATGTTGTGGTCGAACATGTACTCCGCGGCCTCGCCCAGGTTGATGATCCACTCGGCCAGGTGCGGCGGCGTGATCCCGTAGGCCATGTTCTGGTTGTAGACCGAGCACGTCGCGTGGTTGTCGCCGCAGATGCCGCAGATGCGGCTGGTGATGAAGTGCGCGTCGCGGGGGTCCTTGCCCTTCATGAACAGGCTGTAGCCGCGGAAGATCGACGACGTGGCGTGGCACGAGCGCACCTCGCGCTGCTTGAAGTCGATCGTCGCGTAGATGCCGAGGCTGCCCACGATCCGGGTGATCGGGTCCCAGGACATGTCCACGACGTCGGTGGACCCGCTCTGGCCGGACTTCTTCGGACGAGACTGCGTGGAGGTCATGTCTCTCCCCTGCGGTGGTCGTGGTGGGGGTGCTCGCGGGCGGCGACGGCGTCGGGCCGGGCGGTCACCAGGTCTTGGTGAAGCCGGTCTTCAGCTCGCGGCCCGGCGTACGCCACTTGGGTTCCTTGTCGAGCGTGTGCTCGGTGATCTTGCGCAGCCGGCGGATCGCTCCGCCGTACAGCCCGACGGCGGTCGCGGAGACCTTGCCGCCCGGCGGCTCGTCCATGAACGGCATGAACTTGTCCGGGAAGCCGGGCATCGTGCAGCCGATGCAGATGCCGCCCACGTTGGGGCAGCCGCCGATGCCGTTGATCCAGCCGCGCTTGGGCACGTTGCACTTGACCACCGGGCCCCAGCAGCCGAGCTTCACGATGCACTTCGGGGAGCCGTACTCGGTGGCGAACTGGCCCTGCTCGTAGTAGCCGGCCCGGTCGCAGCCCTCGTGCACGGTGGCGCCGAAGAGCCACCGCGGTCGCAGCGCCTCGTCCAGCGGGATCATCGGCGCCTGGCCGGCCAGCTGGTAGAGCAGGTAGACCAGCGTCTCGGACATGTTGTCCGGCTGGATGGGGCACCCCGGCACGCACACGACCGGCAACCCGGCCTTCGACGTCCAGTCCCAGCCGAGGTAGTCGGGCACCCCCATGGCGCCGGTGGGGTTGCCCGCCATCGCGTGGATGCCCCCGTACGCCGCGCAGGTGCCCGCCGCGACGATGGCCGTCGCCTTGGGGGCGAGACGGTCGAGCCACTCGGAGGTGGTGATCGGCTGGTTGGTCAGGGGGTCGTTGCCGAAGCCCGACCAGTAGCCCTCCGCCTTGATCTTCTCGTTGGGGATCGAGCCCTCGACGACGAGCACGAACGGCTCGAGCTCGCCGCGGTCGGCCTTGTGCCACCACTCGATGAAGGTGTCCGCGCCCTGCTCGGGACCCGACTCGAAGTCGATCAGCGGCCAGTGCACCGCGATCTTGGGCAGGCCGGGGAGCGCGCCGAGCACGATCTCCTCGATGCTCGGCTGGGTCGCCGCGGTCAGCGCGACGGAGTCCCCGTCACAGCTGAGGCCGGCGTTGATCCAGAGGATGTGGACGACGCCCTCGTCCGCCTCGGCGCCCGTGGCCTGCCCGTTCGATGCCGTGTCCGTCGCCGTCATCGCGCACCGCCTCGCCGCTCGCCCAGTGAGAAGGCCTAGGCAAGCACCTCGCCCGGCCGCAGGACACGGCTGGAGCGACGCCCTTTTCGAGGCAATCGGAGAATCGGGGAAACCCGGACTCCTCAGCGCGCGGCGCGGTACCGCACCCGCCGCGCCGCACGGCCGAGCAGGCTCCGCGCGCGCCGGCGCAGCCGCCAGGGATGCTCCTGGTGCGGCCACAGCTTCTCGATCTCCGCGTTCAGCTCCGCTCCGAGCAGCACGGCGAAGGCGGTGACGTAGAGCCACAGCACGACGGCGATCGGCGTGCCGAGCTGGCTGTAGACCGCGTCGTCGCGGGCGCTGAGGGCCAGGTAGGCGCGCAGGCCCGCCGCGGCGAGCAGCCAGATCAGCAGGGCCAGGACGGCTCCGGGCAGGTCCCGCCGCCAGGGGGTCCGCCAGGGGACACCGACATGGAAGAGCGTGGCCAGGGCGCAGAGCATCACGACGACGAGGGCGGGCCAGTAGAGCAGGTCCAGCACCTCCAGCGTCATCGACGCGACCGCCGCCGGGGCCAGCGCCTGGATCAGCTGGGGGCCGAGCACGAGGAGCGGCAGCACCGCGATGGCTCCCACGAGCCCCGCCAGGGTGATCCCGAGCGCGAGCAGGCGCCGACGCCACCCCGTGCGGCGCTCGACGTCGTAGGCGATCGTGATGGTCTCGAGGTAGCGGTTGGCGGCGCGAGACCCGGTCCACACGGCCACGAGCGCGCCCAGGGAGGCGATGTCGGCGCGCCCCTCGGCGAGCACCCGTCGCGCGAGCTCGGCGTACGCCTCGTAGGTCCGGTCGGTCAGCACCGAGCGCGGCAGGTCGAAGACGACCCGCTGCAGCTCGGCGGCCCCCTCGGGCCCGAGCGCGTCGGCGACGAAGCCCAGCGAGCCGAGCACGACGAGCAGCAACGCTGGCAGCGAGATCAACGTGAACAGCGCCGCCTCGGCGGCCAGCCCGGGCACCCGGTCGTGGACGACCTCGCGGCCGGTGCACTCGACGAGCCTCCACAGGTTCTGCACCCGGCGCGGCGACCGGTCGCGCAGCGCGTCGGCGCGCCGCAGCGCCTCCCGTTGGGCCTGCTCCAGCGAGCGCTGCGCGTGCCGGGCTCGCCGGGCCAGGCGCGAGGAGCCACCTTCGCCCTCGTCCTCCCGCCCGGCCACCCCCCGACCCTAGGGCCAGCGCCCGGACGGCACGAGGCCACCCCCGCCGACCGGGGCCTCGACCGGAGGCCCGGCGGCGGGGCGTGGCCGCTCCGCGCGCTCCGGGCCTCCGGCGAGTCCCCCCGTCGGTCGGCTACGGCTTGTAGTCCATGCCGGCCGAGATCAGGTCCACCCGGCGGTCGGCGGCCGAGCCACGGCCGAAGGTGTAGCCCAGGCTCACCGAGACCCCCCACAGCACGGAGGGCATCGACGCGACGCCGAACTTCGCGAACGCCTGGGTGCCGGACAGGTTCACGCCGTTGTGCAGCGCGACCACGCGCTCGCCGTCCCGGATGTGGACGTCGCGCAGCGTCGCCTGCTCGCCCATCACGGCGCGCAGCATGAACCGGTCGAGGTCCAGGCGGCGGCCGTCCTCGATGACCGGCGTCGGCAGCGCGAAGTGGATCCAGTTGGTCGTGCCCGGCCTGCCGATCACGCGGTTGAAGAACCCGAAGTAGCGCTGCGACTCCAGACTGCCGGGGTGCTCGACGAGCGCCGCGTTGCCGTGGATCCACGTGGCGTTCTCGAGCGCGCCGGGGCCGCCGTAGAGGCTCTGGATGCCCTGGATGTCGTCCGTGCCGAGGTTGCGGCGGGGTCCCGCGTAGAACGGCTGCATGAGGGCGCCGGCGACACTGGAGTGCCGCAGCCCGAGGGCGTGGCCGAACTCGTGCGCCGCCACGGTGACCAGGTCGATGCCGCCCCCCGGCGGAATGGCGACCGTCCACGTCTCGGCCTCGTCGAAGTGGGTGTCACCGCGGATCGCGCCGCTGTTGCTGGGAAAGAAGGCGTGCGCCAGGACGCCGCTCGGACCGTCGAAGTTCGCCCCGTCGCCGTGGCTGCCGCTGACGAAGCGGATGACGATGTCGCCGCCCGTGCCGTCGGAGACCCGGCGAAAGCGCAGCGGCGTCTCGGCCGACCACAGGCCGAAGGCCTGGTCGATGGCCCACCGGATGGTGGTGTCGGACAGGTCCGCCGTGTAGTTCTGGAAGGAGTAGGTCAGGTTGTTCGAGGCCCACTTGCCCACGCCGGTCACGAAGTCGGCCGACGAGGAGCCCGCCGGGGTGGCGTCCGGGTTGCCGCAGCGCGGCTGGTTCATCTTCTCGACGGTGGCGCTGTCGAGCTCGCCGGTCACCGGCAGGCGGCTGAACTCCTGGAAGCGGCGCACGGACCCGACCGTGGCCTCGTCGAGCACGCCGTCCTCGCCCGCGAGCGGCTCCGCCAGGACGTGGTCCGGCTCGCCGCTGCGCACGTAGACGTCGTCGGTGGCGAAGGCCGTCGCCTCGCCCTCGAGGTAGCCGTACGCCCGGAGGTATTCCTGCACGGGCTGCACGGCCTTGGCCGTCGAGCCCTGGGTGAGACCCACGGCGGAGGTGGGAACGGGTGCTGACATGACTGTCCTCCTCGGTCGCCCCTCCCCTGCGGACGGGCTTCAGGGGAGAAGAGGCGCGAGAGTCCCCAGGGATACGTGTCGCCGACGACTCGTCCCTCACCGCGCGCCGGCGCCGTCGGCGCGGGTCGACACTGCGGCGTCGCGGTACAGGAGCACGGCATGGACGTCGACCTGGTGCTGCGCGGGCGAGGGCGACCTCGAGGCCGCCGGCCACTGGTCGAGGAGGCCGACGATGGAGAGGCGCGGGATCAGCCCGAGCGGCTGGCCCGGGAGTGTGGGCTGTCCGCGGACGACCTCGTCGTTCGCTGACGGAGAACGGCGACGCGGACTGGGCCCTCGGTCGCGGCGTGGCGCCGTTCCTCACCGGCGACCTCTGAGGAAGCTCACGGCGCCGCCGCCCGCTCACCCCGGGCGTTCCATGTGGAACAGCGACTGCACGACCGCGTACTCGTCGAGGTAGCCGCAGCGCGCGATCGGCCGCGCCGCGGCGGTGTCGAACCGGCCGTCGTCCGTCAGGAAGCGCTCGTCGAGGTTGCGGTCTTCCCATCGATCGACCACACTCCACCGGTGGAAGTATGGGAGAACTCTGCTGAGCACCGGTACGAAGCCATCGTGGAAGGTCAGCTGGCCGGATTCACGGAGTACCGGATTCGATCAGGACGCCACTGGTTCGTACACACCGAGATCGATGCCGCCTTCGAGCAGATGGGAGTCGGCTCATCTCTGGTGAAGGGCGCGATGGACGACATGCGATCCAGGAACCTCCTCATCGTCCCGACCTGTCCCTTCGTCGCCGCTTGGCTCGATCGACACGAGGAATACCAGGACCTCATCGATGCCGAGACGCTCCATGACTACCGCCGCCGTCGCCGGGGCACCGAGCGGCAGGACCCGTCCACCTCTGTGTCGAAGGCAACCTAGATGGCCAAACCATGCGCGCACGGCGAGGGGGCTCCAGTTCCGTCGGTCGCACCGTGGCCGCCGGACGGCTGCGCCGACTGTTTGGCCGTAGGCCATCGCGACTGGGTGCATCTCCGGGTGTGTCAGACCTGCGGCCACGTCGGCTGCTGCAACGACTCGCCCGGAAGACACGCATCCGCCCACGCATCGGTCTCGGACCATCCACTGATTCGTTCCTATGAGCCGAACGAGAACTGGTGGTACTGCTACTTGGACGACGTCGCTTTCAACGTCCCTGGCTCTCCTGACTCCCCGTCCTACAGCTGAGTCGAATACTCGAGCGAAATGGTTGCGAGCCTCAGGGAATGGCGAGTTCGCCTCGTGAACATCGGCGTTTCCGAGGACTGCAGCGACGGTGAGAAGACCCGACGACGGGTCTTCACCGGCTGTTCGCTGTTCATGGCGGTGATCGCTCCGGTGTGGGGGATTCTGTACCTCGTCTACGGAGAGACGGCTGTCGGGCTGCTCCCGCCCGTGTATTCCGTGATCACGCTCGTCAGCGCGATCGCACTCAGCCGGTCGACGGACCTGTGGCCGTGGTTCCGCGTCAGCCAGTTCGCGCTGTTGTTCTTCCTCCCCACCATTCTCATGCTGGGCCTCGGTGGGTTCATCCCCGGCAGCGCGGTGATCATGTGGGCTGTCATGGCGCCCGTCGGCGCAGTCTGGGGCGGGCGGGGCAAGGAGGCGACCATGTGGGTCGTCGCGTTCGCGTCGACCGTCGTGGTCTGCGGCATCCTCGATCCGTTCCTGCGCGACTCGACCAACATCCCGGCCGCAGTCGTGACCTGGTTGTTCGTGCTGAACATCGTCGTCCCCCTGGGCATCGTCGTCGGGCTTCTGTCCTTCTACGTCAGGGAGCGGGACGATGTCACGAATGTGCTCATCCGCAATCGCGAGTTGGAGTCCGCCTACCTGGCCCAGGAGCTCAGCGTCCGCCAGAACGAGAAGCTGGCCACCGTCGGACGCCTGAGCGCAGGCATGGCCCACGAGCTCAACAACCCGGCTGCGGCCGCTCAACGGGCGACCCAGCAACTGGCCACGATGCTCCACGACGACGACCCACTCGATCTCGAACGCACCGGCCTCGATCTGTCCGTCGACGAGCAGGTGGTCCTGGACGCGCAGCTGGGGAACGTGAGCGCGCGGGTCCTGCATCCCGAGTTCCTCGATCCGCTCGATCGCAGCGACCGGGAGTACGCCGTCCAGGAGTTTCTCGAGACGGTGGGGACACCCGATCCGTGGGAGATCTCTGCGTCCCTCGTCAGCCTCGGTCTGACAGTGCCGGAGCTCGAGTCCCTCGCGACGCGACTCCGGCCGGGACGACTCGTCGGGGTCCTCGGCCTCCTCGCCGCGCGGTACCAGCGGCGGCGCCTCATCGCAGGTCTCCACGAGAGCACCGATCGGATCATCGGCCTGGTCGGCGCCCTCAAGACCTACACGTACCTGGACACGGCCCCTCGCCAACCCATCGACATCCACGAGGGGCTCGAGAGCACGCTTGTGATGCTGCACCACCGCCTCAAGGGCGTCGTCGAGGTCGAGCGGACCTTCTCCGACGACGTGCCCAAGATCGAGGCAAGCGGCAGCGAGCTGAACCAGGTGTGGACCAACATCATCGACAACGCCGTCGACGCGATGGACGGCGAAGGGATCATCACGATCTCCACCGCCGTCGACGGCGACGGCGTGTCGGTCGAGTTCGCCGACAGCGGACCGGGCATCCCGGACGATCTGATCGATCACATCTTCGATCCGTTCGTGACGTCCAAGGCCCGGGGGAAGGGAACGGGGCTGGGACTGAACATCGTCCACAACATCGTCACGCAGAAGCACGGCGGCTCGATCACCGTCCGCTCGTCGGCGGTCGGGTCGACCTTCAGGGTGGAGCTGCCGTTGACCATGCCGCTCGCAGCGGACGACGACCGCGAGCCAAATACCGCTGTCTCGGACCGGGCTCCAGATTCTGCGAGGATGTGACCGGTGGGCAATCCGATCATCCTCTCCCTCGATGACGAGGTCCAGGTCTCCGACACCGTCGGCCGCGATCTCCTGAGCCACTTCGGTGGGAGCTACCGGATTGTGAAGTCGACCTCGCCCGCCGAGGCGCTCGACTCGCTCCGCCGGCTGAAGGACCGTGGCGACGATGTCTCGCTGCTCCTGGTCGACCAGCAAATGCCGGAGATGGAGGGAACGGAGTTCCTCCTCCAGGCCATGAAGATCTTTCCCTACGCCAGACGGGTGCTGCTGACCGCGTACGCGGACACGTCCGCCGCCATCACCGCGATCAACGAGATCGGGTTGGACCGCTACCTGATGAAGCCGTGGGGCCCGCCCGAGGAGCACCTGTACCCGGTGCTCGACGAGCTCCTCGACGAGTGGACGGCGTCGGTGCAGCGTGTGTACGACGGCATCCGCGTCGCCGGGACGCTGTGGTCAGCGACCTCACATGCGGTGAAGGATTTCCTCGCCCGGTCTCAGATCCCCTATCAGTGGCTCGACATCGAGCGGAACCCCGAGGCCCTGGAATCCGTCGAGGCCCTGGTGGGCGATCACCCGCGGTTGCCGGTGGTGTTCTTCCCGGACGGGACCAGCCTGATCGAGCCGACGATCGCCGACCTCGCGGAGAGGGTCGGCCAACGGACCCATGCGTCGCAGCCCTTCTACGACCTCGTCGTCGTGGGGGCCGGCCCCGGGGGACTGGGCGCAGCGGTGTACGGCGCGAGTGAAGGGCTCCGGACATTGTTGATCGACAAGGAGACGACCGGCGGCCAGGCTGGCACGAGCTCCAGGATCGAGAACTATCTCGGGTTCCCCGATGGGATCAGCGGTGGCGACCTCGCGCGCCGGGCAACCATCCAGGCAGAACGGCTCGGTGCGGAGATCATCACCGCCCAGGCCGTCGTGGGGATCAAGGTCGCCGACCCCTACCGGATCGTGACCCTTGCGGATGGACGGACCGTGAGCTGCCACGCGCTCGCCATCGCGACCGGGGTGTCGGTGAAGACCCTCGACGTGCCGGGGGTGGCCGACTTCACCGGCGCCGGCGTCTACTACGGCGCGGCCATGACCGAGGCCGCCAACTACCGGGACGAACACGTCCTGGTCGTCGGTGGAGCGAACAGTGCCGGACAGGCCGCCATGTACTTCTCCCGGTTCGCGCGGAAGGTCACGATGGTCGTGCGGGGCGAGTGCCTCGACAAGGCGATGTCGCACTACCTCGTCGACCAGATCGACTCCACCGCCAACATCGACGTCCGCGTCCGGAGCAACGTCACCGCCGTCCGTGGATCGGACCGGGTCGAGTCAGTGGAGATCCTCGACAGCTCGACCAGCGAGACCGCCGTCGTGGCCGCATCTGCGTTGTTCCTCTTCATCGGCGCGACGCCACACACCGAGTTTCTCGGCGAGATCGTCGCCAAGAACTCCGCCGGGTTCATCCTCACCGGGGCGCACCTGCTCCGCGACGGTCGTCCGCCGCGGGGGTGGTCGCTCCCCCGCGCTCCCTTCACGCTCGAGACGAGCGTGCCCGGGATCTTCGCGGTGGGCGACGTCCGCGACGGCGTCGTGCGCCGCGTGGCGGCTGCGGTGGCACAGGGAGCCACGGCCGTCAATCTCGTGCATCAGTACCTCAAGACGGTCTGAGCACCATCGAGCTGACCTCAGACGGTCTCGAGGTACTTGTGGATGAGACTCACCGCGACCGCACCCTGGCCCGCGGCCGACGCGACGCGGCGGATCACGCCGTGGCGCACGTCGCCGGCAGCGAAGATCCCCGGCACGCTGGTTTCCATCAAGAAGGGATCCCGGGACAGCGTCCACGCGGGTGTCCCGCTTACATCGGTGATCAGGTCCTGTCCGGTGAGGATGAACCCTGCGTCGTCGAGCTCAACGACGCCCTCGACGACGTCGGACGACGGTTCGGGACCGATGAAGATGAAGATCGCGTCGGCCGGGACCGTGTCACGAGCTCCGCTCTGGTTGTCCGCGATCGTGATGGACTCGAGGTGGTCGGTGCCCTCGACCGCCACCACCTCGCTGTTCACCAGCACCGAGATGTCTAGCCGCCTCGACCTGCTCGGCGAGGTACTGGGACAGACCGTGGCGCATCGAGTTACCTCGGTGCACGAGACGACACCTCGCTCGCATGGCGCGACAGGTACATCGCCCCCTGCCCCGCGGAGTTGGCACCGCCCACCACCACGACTCGCTTGCCCGCGTTGTTCGCCGCTTCCGACATCGCCGCGCCGTAGTACACCGACGCACCGACCAGTGGCCCGATCCCGGGGACCTCGAGCCTGGGTTGCCTGACCCCGGTGGTGATCAGCACGGCGTGCGAGCTCAGTTCTGTGCCGTCGTCCAGGGTGACGATCCGATAGTGGTCCTCGACCCGCAGGTCGGTGACCTCGCATGCGGACAGGATCTCGGCGCCGAGACGCCTGGCCTGTGTGGTCGCCCGCCGGGTCAGATCCGCGCCGCTGACGCCTTGGGGGAACCCGAGGTAGTTCTCGATCCGCGCGCTGGTACCTGCCTGACCACCTGACCCACCCTGCTCGACGACGACCGTGCGAAGCCCCTCTGATGCCCCGTACACGGCTGCGGCCAACCCGGCCGGCCCGGCACCGATGATGATCAGGTCGTAGAACGGCTGCTCCGCCCGGGTCGCCATGCCCACCTTCTCGGCCAGGACCCCGACGTCGGGGTCCACCAGACGGGTGCCATCGGGGAAGAACAGCGTAGGGATCCGGGCCGGGCCGTCGGAGGTCGATTCCAGCAGAGCGCGGGCAGCGGCATCGACCTCGATGTCCAACCACGCGTAGGGGACCTGGGCACGCGAGAGGAACTCCTTGACGTCGTGCGAACGCGCCGACCACTGGGTGCCGGCGACGCGAATGCCGTCATAGGGAGCCGGAGCGGAGGCGTGCCAGTCGCTGAGCAGGTCGTCCAGGATCGGGAACAGTCGCTCCTCCGGCGGGTCCCACGGCTTCATGAGGTAGTAGTCGAGTCCGATGGCGTTGATGCTCGCGATCGCCGCATCCGTGTCCGCATACGCGGTCAACAGCACCCTCTTGGAGTCCGGGGAGAGCGTGGTCGCCGCCTCGAGGAACTCGACGCCGGTCATCGAGGGCATCCGCTGATCGACCAGGAACAGCGCGATCGCATCCCCGCGGATCTGCAACGACTCGACCACCTCGAGTGCCTCCGCGCCCGAGGCCGCCTTCACGATCCGGTAGTCGCGCTGGAAGTGCGACAGCAGGTCCCGCGCGACGGCGTTCAACACGTGCGGCTCGTCGTCGACGGCCAGGATGACGGGTTTCGCCACCTTCTCCGCCCCGGTCATCCTTCGCTCGGCCCGGGTTCGATCGGGAGACGGATGGAGAAGCACGTTCGCCCCGGCTCCGACGTGACCGACATCTGGCCGCGATGCTTCTGGACGATCAACGTCCGACTGATGCCCAACCCGAGCCCCGTGCCCTGACCGGGGCCCTTCGTCGTGAAGAACGGATCGAAGATCTTCGACAGGTTTGCCTCCGCGATTCCGGGTCCGTCGTCCCCGATCTCGACGACCACCCACTCATCCTCACGCCGTGCCCGGACGACCAGCGTTCCCTGTCCCCCCATCGCGTCGATGCCGTTGTCGATGATGTTGGTCCAGACCTGGTTCAGCTCGCCGGCGTACGCCTCGATGATCGGCAGGTCCTCGGCGTAGTCCCGGACCACCGTCACACCCTGCTTTAGCTTGCTGTGCAGGATGATCAGGGTGTTGTCGAGCCCTTCACGGACGTCCACCGACTGGACGGGTGCCTGGTCCATGTAGGTGTACGTCTTCAGGGCCTTGACCAGCTCGACGATGCGGCCGGTCCCGATCCCGATCTCGGCGACCAGGCTGTGGATGGTGTACTTGAACGACAACCAGTCGACGACGGCGCCAAGCTGCGCACCCGGGAACAGACCGGCGAGCTCCTGCAGGTCGTCCTCTGTGTATCCGACGTTGACGAGCGCGGCCACGGTCTCTCCCGTCACGTCCATCGCCGCCGCGTCGAACCACTCCTCGAGCGCACGTTCACGGTCGCTGCGGGTCAGCGCATTCAGATGCTCGGGGTTCTCGCCGCGCTGCAACGCGACGTCATCGAGTGCCACCACCGCCTCGCGTTGTGCTGCGTCCAGATCCAGCTCGGACATCGCCAGCTGCACCTTCTGTGACGCCGCGAAGGCGGTCTGCAGCTGCACGGCACCCCGCTGGGCAGCGGCGGCAGGGTTGTTCAGCTCGTGTGCCATCCCGGCGCTGAGCCTTCCGAGCGACGCCATCTTCTCCTGCATGATGAGCTGGTTGTTCATCTCGTTGAGCCGGTTCAAGGTGTCTTCGAGGGCGTCGTTCTTCTCCTTCAGCTCCTCGGTCCGCTCGCGCAGGGTCTGCTCGCTCCGGCGCAGCGCCTCCTCTGCCTCCTTGCGGTCGCCGATGTCTCGGATGATGCCCGTGTAGTAGCGCTCGTCGCGGACCTTCCAGGTCGACAACGAGAGCTCGATCGGGAGCTCCTTGCCGCTCTTGGTCCGTGCCGCCAACTCCACGGTGGTTCCGATCACGTGACCTTCCCCGGTCCTGGTGAACCGCTCCATCCCCTGTCGGTGGGCGTCGTGGAACCGCTCCGGGATGATCAGCTCCAGGCGCTCGCCGACGGTATCCTCGACGGTGTACCCGAGGATCGCCGTCGCTGCCCGGTTCCAACTGATGATCTCGCCGACGTCGTTGGCCGAGATGATCGCATCGATCGCTGACTCGGTGACCGAACGGAACTTCTGCTCGGCCTGCTTGCGCTCGCTGATGTCGCGGATGATGCCGGTGTAGTACCTCTTGTCGTCCAGGAACCACGTGGCCAGGGACAGCTCCACGGGGAACTCGAACCCGTCCTTGCGGACCGCCGCGAGCTCGACGGTGGAGCCGATGACGTGGGTCGGCCCACCCGAGCTCACGCGGCGGATCCCGTCGTGGTGCGCCTTGCGGAACTGCTCCGGCACGATCAGCGCGATCGGCTCTCCGATGACCTCGGCCTCGGTGAACCCGAACAGTTCGGTGGCCGCGCTGTTCCAGACGAACTCCCGTCGTCGTCTCCGAGAGATCGCGTCGAACGCCGACTGCATGACCGAGCGGAACTCCGCCTCGGATTCCTGCAACGCGCCGCGCACCTTCGACACGGTGACCTGGCGCTCGATCCGGGCCAGCACCTCGCGCGCGTCGAACGGCTTGATGATCAGATCGTCAGCGGTTTCCAGTCCCTCGAGACCGGGTCCGGCGTCCTCCAGGGTGGCCATGAAGATACCGGCATCGTGCGGGTCAGTCGGCCAGCGCGTTGAAGAAGCTGATGTCCGGAGGTGCGCATCAGGAGGACGAGGTTGGTCGCGCCCGGATGATCAGATCAACGACGCCGCGGCCGGCTGCGGCCAGTTCCACTTCGTAGCCGTCCTGCTCCAGGAGCTGGGACAGGCTGTCGGCGCTTGCTGTGTCGTGATCGACGATGAGGACGAGTCCACGGTCGGACAACGGTGGCCCCCTCACGTTCTATCATCCGGCGCGTCGCTGCGAGTGTAGCCCCGCGCGGATCGGCCGGAACCTGGCCGTTCGGGGTCACGCGATCAGCATCCCGGCATCCTTCCACGGGGTCGGAGGTGCTTCCACGGGTTCTGGGGCGACCCCCTGATCGCCCCGATCAGACAGGGTCGAGGCCCAGGGTCGCCCGCATGTACTCCGCGTGGTTGCGTGGGTCCCAGACCAGGTGGCCGGACCCGACGCTCATATCGCGGAAGCACCGCTGCCGTCGGCTGGGGTTCCGGGTGGCGGCGCTGCCCGCCCGCGCCCATGCAAAGGTCGTGGCCGCCCTGGATACGTCCACGACGTCGCTCGAGGCGGCCTTGACCAACGCGCTCAGTTCGTGACGCTCGCCGGCGGATCTGTCCTCGGCCTCGGACCGTTCCGCGTCCTCGACCGCGCCGCGCCATGCCCGGCGGGCCGCCAGGAGTGCGGTGCGGTGACGACCCCAGTCCTCCTGGAAGGCGGGCTGGTCGATCAGCGGTCCGCGCCGGCGGGTCGAGACCCACGCCGATGGGCCGTCTCGGGAGCGCTCGCTCGGCGACGCCTTGCAACGGGTCGAATGCGGCCAGCACGTCGCGCGGGCGGTCGGCCGGTTCGTAGCTGAACACCACGGCTCGACTCTGGCACGGCCGGGGTCGGGCCCACCCGGCCCGCTCCGTGCGTCGGCCCGCCGCGCCGGAGGCGATGCGCCACAATCCCCCTACCGGCGTCTCCGCGGAGCGAGGGAGGGCCATGGCCGGCCACGGCGCAGAAACCACCTGGTGCCCGAACGCCCAGTGCCGCGCGGCGCTCCCGCCGGATGTCGCGACCTGTCCGGAGTGCGGCCTCGTCCTCACCGGCCCCGACGCCGAACGCCTCGTGGAGGTGGACCGCCAGCTGGTGAGTCTCTGGGCGGAGTCGCAGCGCCTCACCCGCCTGCTGCTGCCGGAGACCGGACCCGCACCCGCGGACCAGGCGCCGACCGCCGCCGCTCCGCGCCGTTCGCCGTCCGCTCAGCAGCTGTTGCTGGGCCTGGGCGCGGTCCTGACCCTCTCCGCCGCGGGCTTCTTCCTCTTCGTGGTCTGGGACCTGATCGGGCCGGCCGGGCAGCTGCTCGCCGTGTCCTCCCTCATCGGCGCGGCGGCCTGGTCGTCGTACGCCGCCTGCCGACGTCGCCTCGCCGCGGCCGCGGAGACCGCGGCGGTGCTGGTCGCCGGGCTGACGGTGCTGGTCCTCGCCGCGGCCTACGGGCTGGGGTGGCTGGGCGTCGACGGCCTCGACGCAGGCACGTACGGCGCGCTGGCCGCGCTCGGGACCGCGGCCCTGCTGTTGGGGGTCGACCGGGGCGTGCCCGCGGGGCAGGTGATCCGCACCTACCGGCCGGCCGCCGCGCTGGCGTTCGGCCTCGCGCCGTGGCTGGCCTACGCCGGGCTCGTCCCGCCCCGGGCGGAGGTCGCCGTCGTCGTGGGACTCCTCGCGGTGGCGGTGGTGGACGCGGCCGGCGCGGTCGCGGCGCTGCGGCTCGACCGCCGGCGCTCGCGCCCCGGGCCCCCGGCCACCGCCGTGCTGCTCGGTGTCGGGGCTGCCCTGGCCTACACCGTGCATCTGCTCCGTGGCTGGTCGATCGGCTACGACGACGCCGTCGACGTCGGCACCCGCGTCACCATCGCCGGCGTCCTGCTGCTCGGGCCGGTCCTCGTGGCGGTGGCGAGCACGCGTCCCCCGCCTGGTCCCGCGAGCCGCGGACATGCCTGGGGCGGACATGCCTGGGGGGGACCACACACCTGGGCACGGGCCACCGCGCTGGCGCTGGCGGCCCCCGCTCTGGGCATCCTGCTGACCGACCTGCCCGCCCCGGCCCTGGTGGTCGTGACCTCGCTGGTCGCGGGCGCGTCCCTCGCCGCCGCTCTGGACCATCGGCCCCTGGCACCCGGCTGGCGGCGCGCCGGGACGGCGTTCGTCGCCCTGGCGCTCCCCGTGCTCGTGCTCCTGGTGCTCGGGCTGGACGCGGCCGACCGGGACACCGCGTTCCAGGGGTTCCAGGGGTTCCAGGGGTTCCAGGGGTTCCAGGGGTTCCCGGGGTTCCCGGGGTCCGGGGGTGCGGGCGACGGGCCCGGCGTGGTGGCCTCGACGTCCGTCGCCCTGCTCTGGGCGGTCGCGGCGAGCGCCGGAGCGGTCCGAGCCCGCGCCGTCGCGGCGACCCCGCCGCCGCGCGACCCGCCGGGGCGTGCCGCGACCGTGGTCGGGGGAGCCCTGCTCGTCACCCAGGTCGCCGTGGCCGAGGTCGCCTGGGCGCTGGCCGCGGGCCGCCTGCTGGTGGAGGTCGACTCCGCCGGCGGCTGGCTCGCCGGCGGTGTGCTCGCCCTGGCGGTCAACCTGGTGGTGTCGGCGGCCCTCGTTCGTCGGCCCCCCGTCGGGCCCCGCGGGTCCGCCAACCCGGTCGAGCTCGTGCTGCTGCTCTCCGCCGCCGCCGGGGGGCTCGTCGCCGTGACGGCGGCGGACGCGAGGGGCGACGCGTCCCTGGCCGCGACGCTCATCGGTGCGGGCGTCGCCGTCTTGGCCTACGCGGCCCTCCCGGGCCGGCTGCCCTTCTCCTACCTGGGCGCCGTGTCGGTGTCGCTGGGAACGCGCATCCTCGTCGAAGACGCCGGGATCACGGCCGTGGAGGCGACCACGCTGCCGCTGGCCGCCCTGCTCGCCGGCATCGGACTGGTGCAGGCGCGGCGGCGGGCCGGCACCCCCACGATGCTCGTCGCGGGGCCCGCGCTCTCGGTCGCGCTCGTCCCGACGCTCGTCGTGGCTCTCGAGCGCGGCGACGACGTCCGCCTGGCGCTGGTCACGGGCGCGGCGCTCGCGGTCCTGGTGCTCGGCCTGTGGCGGCAGTGGCGGGCTCCCGTGACCGCGGGCGCAGCCGTGCTGGTCGTGGTCGCGGTCACCCAGGGTGGGCCGCTGGTCGGCCAGCTCCCCACGGTTCTCGTGCTCGGCGTCGCCGGCGGCGCCCTGTTGGCGATCGGGGTGGCCTGGGAACGCGCCGTGCTCGCCGGTCGCCGGGCCAGCGCGTGGTACGCCTCCCTGCGGTGACGACGCGTGCGGGCGGCGCCGGGCGTCGCGAGGGCGGCCACCTCGGCCGGACGCGGGCGCAACGACGCCGCGGGGGATCGCCGCGCGGCGGTCAGATGCCCAACAATGAGGGGCATGAGCGACGTGAGCCTCATCCTGATGGTCACCCTTGTCGCGGGGATGGCCTCGGTTGTCCTCCGGCTGCCGCCCCTGGTCGGCTTCCTGGCGGCCGGCTTCGTCCTCAGCGGTATCGGCGTCCCGCACTACGAGGCGATCGACACGCTCGCCGACCTCGGCGTCTCGCTGCTCCTGTTCAGCATCGGGCTCAAGCTCGACCTCCGTGTGCTGGTCCGTCGCGAGGTCTGGCTGACGACGGTCGTGCACATGAGCGTCTCGACGGCTTTGGCCATGGCCTACCTGGGGGTCCTCGCGGTGATCGGCTTCGGGGTGGTCGCGGACCAGGACTGGCGCGGGCTGCTCGTCGTCGGCTTCGCGCTCTCCTTCTCCAGCACCGTGCTCGTGATCAAGGTGCTCGACGCGCAGAACTCGGCGCAGGCCCGCTACGGGCGCACGGCCGTGGGGATCCTGATCTTCCAGGACCTGGCTGCGGTGGGCTTCCTGAGCGTCGCCGAGGGAGAGCCGCCGAGCCCCTGGGCGCTCCTGCTGGTCCTGCTGATCCCCCTCGCGCTGCCCCTGCGACGGGTCATGGGGCGACTCGGGCACGGCGAGATGCTGCCGCTGTTCGGCGTCGTGGTCGCCCTCGTCCCGGGCTACGCCCTCTTCGACGCGGTCGGGCTCAAGGGCGACCTCGGTGCCCTGGTGATGGGCCTGCTCCTGGCCGCCGACCCACGCTCGGCGGAGCTGTCGAAGGCGCTGTTCTCGGTCAAGGAGCTGCTGCTCGTCGGCTTCTTCCTCTCCATCGGCTTCACGGGCCTCCCCACCGCTCCGGAGCTGCTCCTCGCCGTGATGCTGCTCCTGCTGCTCCCGCTGAAGTCCCTCGGCTTCTTCGCCCTGCTGTGGTGGCAGGGCATGCGCCATCGCACCTCCGCGCTGGCCGGCAACGCCCTGGGCAACTTCTCGGAGTTCGGTCTCATCGTCATCGCCGTCGGCGCAGCCGCCGGGCTGGTCGACGAGGAGTGGCTCGTCATCCTCGCCACCGCCGTGGCGGCCAGCTTCGTCCTCTCGGCCGTCCTCAACAGCGGCGCCGAGCGGATCACCTCGCTCGCCGAGCGCCGGCTGCCCGTGCAGGACCCGGGCCGGCTGCATCCCGACGATCGCCCGATCAGCGTCGGTCATGCCGATGCCGTGGTGCTCGGCATGGGCCGGGTCGGCCGGGCCGCCTACCACCAGCTCACCGACACCTATGGGCTGCGCGTCCTGGGCGTCGAGAACCAGGAGGACCGCGCGGCCGCGATGCGCGAGCAAGGCCTGGACGTCGTCGCGGGGGACGCCACCGACCCCGACTTCTGGCACCGGTTGACCGAGGCGGGCACGGTCGACATCGCCGTGCTCGCGATGCCCTTCCACGGGGCCAACGTCACCGCCATGCGCTGCCTGGGCGCGCGGCACTTCGCGGGCACCATCGCCGTGATCGCGCAGTACGACGACGAGGCGGCCGCGCTCCGGGATCGCGTCCACTCGGTCTACGGCCTCTACGACGGCGCGGGGACGGCCCTGGCCGACGGCGCGGCCAGGGAGGCGGGACTCACCCGACCCGACGACGAGCGCTGACGGCGGGCGCGGCGCCGGCCCACCGGGCCCGGGTGGCCCCAGCCCCGTTCAGCCCAGCCCCGTTCAGCCCAGCCCCGCTCAGCCCAGGACGGTCCCGGAGCTGTCGGCGTTCTTCGCGCGCTTGCGCGAGAAGGTCCCGAGGTCGATCGTGTTGCCGGTGTGCTCGGCCACGAGGGTGGTCGGCGTCGCGTCATGGTCGTGACCGGCCTCGACCCGGTCGATCAACGCGGCCAGCATCCGACCCACCACCGGCGCGTTCTTGAACTGGTTGCCGCTGGTCCCCATCGCGACGTAGAAGCCGGCCGCGTCGGTGCGGTCGTAGATGGGCGTCCAGTCCTCCGCGACGTCGTAGACACCGGCGATGCCGGAGGGCCGGTTCGGGACGCGCAGGTCGGGAAACCGGCGCGCCGCCCGGGTCAGCTGGGCCGCGTGCCGCTCCCCGGTGACGCCGGGGTCGGCCGCGTCGGGGTCGTCCAGCCACTCGAAGCCGTCGCACGCGGGTTCGGTCCCGCCGACGAGCAGATGGCCGCCCGCGCTGGCGCGCACGTACATGCCCAGGTCGACGTCGGTGACCGTCGGCCCCGGCCGCTCCTCGTCGCCCCAGCCCTCGGGGGCCCGCGCCTGGTGCACCTCCTGACGGAGCGGACGCACGCCGATCGTGAACTCCTCACCGACACCCGCGAGCCGGTTCAGCCCCGAGGACCACGGACCCGCGGCGTTCACCACCACCGGCGCCTCGACCCGCGCGCCGTCGGCGAGCCCCAGCGTCCACGTCCCGGAGGCGTGCTGGTGCACGTCCGTGACGTCCGCCCGGAAACGGCACGTCGCGCCGGCCAGGCGTGCCGCCGAGGCCAGGTTCTGCGCGGCCAGGCGCGGGTCGTCCACGAAGCCGGCGTCGGGGGTGAGGAACCCGCCGAGCGTGCTGGTGCTCTCCTCCCAGAACGCGTCATCGGTGATGCGCTTGTTGGGCCAGTAGCTGCCGTTGTCGAGCAGGGGGAAGCGCGCGAGGAGCTGGTCGGCGTCCAGCTCCTCGTAGGGAACGCCGGCTCGGTCGAGCAGCCCGAGCACGGGTGCGCGGGGTGCCACCGGGGCGTCGAGGTGGAGGGCCCCGGTGCGGCGGAAGGTGGCGAGCCCCGCCACGTCGCGGTGACCGAGGTGCTCGGCCCAGTTCTCCCAGCAGGCCCGGGACTCCCAGGCCAGCGCAACCCCGTCATAGGTCGAGTAGTTGAACCGCACGATGGCGCTGGACGCGCTGGTCGACCCGTCGCCCGGACCGGCCGCCTTGTCCAGCACCAGCACCGTGCGGCCGCCGCGGGCCAGCTCCAGCGCGATCGCCGCGCCGATCACGCCGGCTCCCACGACGGCCGCATCCGCTGCGAGTCTCATGCGCCCAGCCTCGGGCGTTGGCCGCCCAGCCGTCCAGGGGGTCGTGCGGCGCGGTGAAGCAGGCGAGGCAGCCCTCAGCGGCCCGGACGGTCGCGCCAGGCCGCCGTGGCCCACAGTGCCCAGGCGATCAGCAGCGGCTGGAAGAACAACCGGATCAGCCGCTTGCGGTCGGTGTCCAGGCCGAAGGCATCGGTGCCCTCGAGGTACTGGGCGACGTTGCCGGGGAAGATCGCCAGGAAGAACGCAGCGACGAGGAACCCCACGGTCACCCGGCCGCGTGCCCACGCGACCAGGGCGGCACCGAGACTGATCTCGAGCAGGCCGGAGACCAGGATGACCGGGTCCTCGTCGCCGGGGAACCAGCCCGGCACCTGCGCACGGAACTCGTCGCGGGCGAAGGTCAGATGGCTGATGCCGGCACCGGCGAGGAGCACGCCCAGCAGCCAGCGGGCGAGGGTGCGGGGGAGAGATGTCGCACGGGCGTCGGTGAGGGTCACGTGCCCAGCATGCCCGATGCATGCCGGGCCGGCTCGCTCACGCGTCGACCTCCACGTGCCCAAGGGGCTGTGAACAGCAGAGCAGGACCTTGCCCCCGGCGACCTCCTTCGGCCGGATCCCCGGGGTGTGCTGCATGTCCACCTCACCCGAGAGCAGGCTGGTCTTGCAGGTGCCGCAGAATCCCTCGCCGCACATCGACGGCGGCCTCAGGCCCGCACGCAGCGCGGCGCCCAGGATCGACTCTCCCGACCCACACTCGATGGTTCGGCCGCTGCGACGGAACGCCACGGTGTGGGTCCGGCGCGCCGGCGCGCCGGAAACGGCTGGCGGGGCCGCTGCGACCGCCGGGCCGGGCACCGCGAGGTCGAAGCTCTCCTCGTGGCAGCGCGCGGGGTCGGCGCCGGCCGTCGCGAGCATCTCCCGCACGGACGCCATGTAGCCCGGGGGACCGCAGGTGAACACCTCGCGCCGGTGCAGGTCGGGTGCCAGTCGCAACAGCGTCCGCAGCGTGAGGCGACCGGTGCGTCCCCCCCACGGCTCGTCCGGCGAGTCCGCCTCGCAGATCGCGGCGACCTCGAAGCCGGGCCGCTCGGCGAGGTCCTCGAGCTCACCGCGGAAGACGATGTCCTGCGGGGTCCGGGCGCTGTGCACGACGACCACGTCCGCCGGGTCGCCGATGTCGCGCAGCATCCGGACCATCGACATCCCCGGCGTGATCCCGCTGCCCGCCGAGAGGAACAGGTAGGCCGACGCCGGGTGCTGGGCCAGGCTGAAGCGCCCGTAGGGCCCGGACACGTGGAGGCTGTCGCCGACCGCCATCCGGTCGTGCCACCAGTTCGACACCGGCCCGCCCGGCACGCGCTTGACGGTGAGCGTCAGCTCCTCGGCCGGCGTCGGCGGCGAGGAGATCGTGTAGCAGCGCTGCAGCGGCCCGCCGGCGACCGGCACGGTCACGGTGAGGTACTGCCCCGGCTCGAAGGCCAGCGGCGCTCCCCCCGGCCGGGCCAGCGCGAAGCTCTTCACGTCGTGGGTGACGTCCTGGATCCGGGTGCAGACGACGCGCTCG
Organism: uncultured Actinomycetota bacterium; assembly: GCA_963731985.1. Classification (GTDB taxonomy): domain Bacteria; phylum Actinomycetota; class Actinomycetes; order Propionibacteriales; family Nocardioidaceae; genus Nocardioides. The sequence continues at coordinate 57,574 of CAVSYA010000004.1, forward strand.
TCGATCCCCTCCGTCCACTCCCCGGGCCCGCAGCCGGGTGCGTCGTCGTGGACCAGGGTCATGCCAGGTGCTCCTTGACTCGCTCGACGTACCACTCCACGAAGGCTCCGACCTGGTACTCGTTGGGCGCGTACGGCCCCGGCTCGAAGGCCGGGCTCGCGACGCCGGCGTGCGCGCGGGCAACGAAGGCGGAGTCCTGCTCGTTGGTCGTGCGCCAGACCTCGGTGAGCCGCTCGACGTCGTAGTCGACGCCCTCGACGGCGTCCTCGTGCACCAGCCACGTGCTGCGCACCAGCGTCCGATCGGGCCCGAGCGGCAGCACGGTGAACGCGACGGCGTGGTCGGCACAGAAGTGGAACCACGCGTTGGGCTGGTGGTGCAGCGAGAGCCGGCCCAGCCGCGGGGTGTCCAGGTCGCCCAGCAGCCGGCGCGAGGCCGCCGTCCCGTCCATCGTGTAGGACTCGCCGGCGCCGTCGAGCGCCTCGCGCTGCACCCGGAAGGCCGTGGGCCGACCCGAGATCTCCTCGATCGGGGCGTAGGGCATCCCCCGCTCGCGGCAGGCGCGCTCCAGGTCCGCCTCGGCCTGGAGGTAGCGCGCGTGCGCCGGCAGGAGCCGGTCGGGGATCTCGTCGAGCTCGTAGCCGTAGGTGGGGAAGAACGTGCAGGTCAGCTCCGGGTGCCCGGCCTCGCAGTGGTAGCACTCGCGGTTGTTCTCCATCACCAGCTTCCAGTTGCCGGCCTCGACCAGGTCCTCCTGCGCCGCCACCTTGGTGCGCTGCAGCTGGTGCGGCGCCAGGTAGGGCGCGACACGCGCGGCCACGTCGTCGATGTCGCCCGGGGGCTCCGGCGCGAGGCAGAGGTAGACCAGACCGCCGATGACGCGCACGTGCACCGGCTTGAGCCCGAAGCAGGATGGGTCGAAGCCCGGCGCCTGCTGGCCCGCGTGCAGCAGGCTGCCGTCGGTGGCGTAGGTCCACTGGTGGTAGCCGCACACGATGGTGCCGACCGAGCCGCTCGGCTGACTCAGCACCCGGGAGCCGCGGTGCCGGCACACGTTGTGCATCGCCCGCACCTCCTCGTCGTCGTCCCGGACGACGATCACGGAGTACGGGCCGATCTCGACGGTCAGGTAGTCGCCCGGCTCGCGGACCTCGGCCTCGGCGGCCACGAAGATCCAGTGCGAGGCCCAGATCGCGCGCAGGTCGAGCTCGAAGGCCTCCCGGCTGAGATAGAGCGGGGCGGCGAGCATCCGCCCGGGCGTCCAGCTCGCGATCGAGCTCGCGAGCTCGGGTGTCGCCTCGCGCCCGGATGCGAGAAGTGTCACGGCTGATCCTTCCTCAGAGGGCCTGGCAGAGCCGCAGCGCGTCGTACGTCGCGGCGTGGATGTTGCGACTGGCGACGGCGTCGCCGATCCGGAAGAGCTGGAAGCGGCCCTCGGGGTTGGTGCGCACCGCCTGCGGGCGCCCGGCGAGCAGGGCCTCGTGGTCGACCTCGCCGAGATTGCTCGAGGCGGCCACCAGGTCGAGGTAGAGCTCGTCGTTGGGCGAGGTGCCGTGCTCGACGACGACGTGGTCGACGATCCGCTCGAGGTGCTGGTCGGCGTACTCGCTCGCGAGCTCGGCGACGAGCCCGCCGGCATCGCCGCGGCGGACGCCGCGGAGTCGGTGGGCCAGCGTGATGCCCACGCCGTGCTGCGCGAATGCGCGGAGGTACGCCGGGGAGTTCATGCTGCCGACCTCCGGCGCGAGCATCCGCTCGGGCGTGACCAGCTCGACGCGCGCCCCGTGGGTGGCGAGCATCTCGGCGGCGTCGAGCGCGGGCTCGGCACCGTGGTCGTCGTAGACGAGCACGCTGCCCGTCGGGCGGGCGGACCCGTCCATGACGTCCCAGGTGTCGAGCACCAGGTCCTGTCCGCGGGCGAGGAAGCCGCGGTCGGGGAGGCCCCCGGTCGCCACCACCACGACGTCGGGCTCCTCCGCGAGCACGTCGGACGCCTCCGCGTAGACGTCGAACCGGAAGTCGACGCCGGCGAGCTTGGCCTCCAGGACGCGCCAGTCGACGATGCCGACCAGGTCACGGCGGCGCGGCGAGGCGGCGGCGAGCAGCACCTGGCCGCCGGGCGCGCTGCCCGCCTCGAGGACGACGACCCGGTGGCCGCGCTCGCCGAGGACCCGGGCTGCCTCCAGGCCCGCGGGCCCGGCGCCGACCACCACCGCCGTGCGGGGCGCCGCGCTCGGTGGGGTGAGGTGCGCCAGCGTCTGCTCGCGGCCGGTGGCCGGGTTGTGGATGCACTTCGCGTCGCCGGAGGCGTAGATCGAGTCGAGGCAGTAGTTGGCGCCGACGCAGGGACGGATCCGGTCCTCGTCGCCGGCCATCGTCTTGGCCACGAGGTGGGGGTCGGCCATCTGCGGCCGGGTCATCCCCACCAGGTCGAGCAGGCCCTCGCGGAGGGCGTACCGCGCGGTCGCGACGTCGGCGATCCGCGAGGCGTGCATGACCGGGATGTCGACGGCGCGTCGGATCTCGCCCGCGAAGTCGAGGAAGGGGGCCGAGGGCGTGCCCATCGACGGGATCACCCGGGCGACGGCGGCGTCGCTCTCGATCGTCCCCTTGATGACGCTGAGGAAGTCGACGCCGTCGGCGGCGTAGTGACGCAGGGCGGTCAGCGCCTCGTCGCGCCCCAGCCCGGCGGGCCCCGGCCCGGCGATGTCCTCGTCCATCGACATCCGGATGCCGACGATGAGCTCCGGCCCCACCGCGGCGCGGATGGCCCGGACCACGCGACGAGGGAAGGCGAGCCGGGCATTCAGGTCGCCCCCGAGCTCGTCGGTGCGGCGGTTCGTGGCCGGGGAGACGAAGGCGTCGAGGAGGTGGCCGTAGGACTGGATCTCGATCCCGTCCAGGCCGGCGTCGCGGCAGCGCTGGGCGGCCTCGGCGTAGTGGCGCACGATGCGGTCGAGGTCCCAGGCCTCGGCGATCTTGGGGAAGGCGCGGTGCGCGGGCTCGCGGACCCGGGAGGGGTAGACCAGCGGCAGCCAGTCGCCGGAGTAGTTCGAGGTCCGGCGGCCGAGGTGGGTGACCTGGCACATCACGGCCGCGCCGGCCTCGTGCACGTCGTCGGACAACCGGCGCAGCCAGGGGACCACCTCGTCGCGGTAGAGCAGCAGGTTCCCGAAGGCCGGCGGGCTGTCCGGCGAGACCACGGCCGAGCCGCCGATCATGGTCAGGCCGACGCCGCCGCGCGCCTTCTCGAGGTGGTAGAGGCGGTAGCGGTCCTTGGGCATCCCGTCCTCGGCGTAGGCCGGCTCGTGCGAGGTGCTGACGACCCGGTTGCGCAGCGTGAGGTGGCGCAGCCCGTAGGGCTCCAGGAGGGGATCGAACGCGCGCATGCAGTGAGTGTGGAGCCGACAGACCTGACAAGAGAAGCGAACGTTTTGTCATATGATCGTGCAAACTGATTGCATGATCGATCGCCGGGTCCACGTGCTGCGCATGGTCGCCTCCCACGGCACGGTGACCGCCGCCGCGGAGGCCCTGGGCTACACCCCGTCGGCCGTCTCCCACCAGCTGCGGACGCTGGCGCGGGACCTCGGCGTGCCCCTCCTGGCGCACCAGGGGCGCGGCGTCCAGCTGACCCCGGCGGCGCGGGTCCTGCTCTCGCACGCCGACGAGCTGTACGCCCGTTGGGAGGAGATCCGCGCCGAGCTGGGCGCCGCCGGGCAGGAGCGCGTCCGCAGCCTGCGGCTGTGCGGCTTCTCCACCGCGGCCGCGGCCCTGCTGCCCCGGGTCGCGGCGCGCGTGCAGGCCCGGCATCCCGGCGCCCGGGTGCGGATCATCGAGGCCGACCCCGACGCCTGCTACGAGCTGCTGCTCGCGGACCAGGCCGACCTCGCCGTCGTCGTGGCCACGGCATCGCTGCCCTCCAGCTCGGACCCGCGGTTCGATCAGGAGCCCCTGCTCGACGACCCGCTCGACCTGCTGCTCCCCGCCGACCACCCGCTGGCCGGCCGGTCGTCGGCCCTGCTCAGCCAGACAGCCGGCGACCCGTGGATCGTGGACCGGCCGGGTCGGCCCTACCACCAGCTCATGCACACCGCCTGCGCGGAGGCCGGCTTCACACCCCTGATGGCCCACGAGGCCACGGAGTGGGACACCGGCGCGGCCCTCGTCGCCGCGGGGCTGGGCGTCGCCCTCATCCCCCGGCTCGCGCGCATCCCGGAGGGCCGCGACGTCGTCCGGGTGCCGCTGCGCGGCGACCCCTCCCCCGCACGGCACATCCTCACCAGCGTGCGCCGCGGCAGCCGCGGACAGCCCGCGATCGCGGCGGCGCTCGAGGCGCTGGAGTCCCTCGACGAGGTCGCCGACACCACGCGCGGGCGGCGCCGCTCCGGACCGGGGAGACCCGCCGGCACCGCGTGAGGAGCGAACGCGTCCTCAGCCGCCCAGCGCGTCGAGGTACCAGTCCAGGAAGTGCTGCACCGAGCTCTCGACCACCGGGGACAGCGGGCCGGGCCGGTAGGCCCGGGAGCGGATGCCGGCGTAGTTCGCCTCGCACAGCCTCCAGTCCTGCTCGCTGGTGGCGGTCCCGATCGCGGTCAGCCGCTCCAGGTCGACCTCGTCGTCCGCGGCGTCGGCGTCGACGAGGAAGCAGATCTCCGCGGCGGTCTCGGCGGGTCCGATCGGGGTGAGCCGGGTGGTCATCGCGTAGTCGAGGTTGGCGTGCGCCCACATGGTCGGCAGCGTGATCACGCGCAGGCTCCCGGGGCTCTCGCCCACCACGCCCATCGGGGGAGCGACCGCGGCGCCGTCCAGGGACTCCGTGCGGTACCCGTCGCGCAGCGGCAGGCGCGCGACCCGGAACCACTGGCCGTCGGGGAAGCTCACCTCCGCGGGCGCCAGGCCGTCGGCGCGCCACCGGGCGTACGCCGCCTCGAGGAGCGCGTCGTACGCCTCGTTGCTGCGGGGGTCCCCATAGGTCCCGAACTCGAAGTTGGACTCGAGGAACTCGGGGTGGTTGAGGCGGCAGTGATAGCACTCGCGGTTGTTCTCCACGAGCGTCTTCCAGTTCGCCGCGACCCGGTACGTCGCGCGGTGCGCGACGCGGGCGTGATCCAGCCGGTGGGCCGCCAGCTGCGCCTCCAGCGCGGCGGCGGCCGGCTCGAACGCCGGCGGCTCCTCGGCCAGGGAGACGAACACCAGCCCGGCCGCCTCGCGGACGGCGGCCGGACCGAGCCGGTACCCCTGCTTGTGGAAGCCCTCGCCCATCAACCGGGCGGCGCGCAGCCGGCCGTCGAGCCCGTAGGTCCAGTGGTGGTAGGGGCAGATCAGCACCGAGACGCTCCCGCGCGCCTCCTCGCAGATCCGGGAACCGCGGTGCCGGCACACGTTGTGATGCGCCCGCAGCGCCCCGGTCTCGTCGCGGACGACGATCACCGACTCGTCGCCCAGGTCGAAGAGCAGGTAGTCGCCGGGCGCGGCGACGTCGCAGCCGTGGCCGGCGAAGAGCCAGCCCTGCCGGAACACGGTCTCCAGCTCGGCAGCGAAGATCCCCGGCTCGACGTAGTAGGCCGCGGGCAGGCTCCACCCCGGCGTGGTGCGGGGCAGGGACGCGGCACGGCCGGTCCCGGGCCTGGCGTCGGGCCTGGCTTCGGAGAGGGCTTCAGACATGGTGGCTCTCAGACGTGGTGGCTCGGGGTGAACGTCGGGTCGGTCAGGGCGGGTCGGTCCAGCCGGAAGGTCTCCAGCGGCCGGGCGCTCTTGCCCCGCAGGGTCAGGTCGGCGAGCACCTGCCCGATCAAGCTGGCGAACTTGAAGGCGTGCCCGGCGCCGACGGCGACGGCGACCTGCGGGTGCTCGGGGACGGTGTCGAGCACGAAGTGCTGGTCGGGCGGGACGGTGTAGAGGCAGGTCCTGGTGTAGAGCGTCGGGCCGGCGAAGCCGGGCAGGTGCGCGGCCAGGAAGTCCCGTTGCCGTTCCTCGCGCAGGGGGTCGGGCTCGAAGGTGCGGGTGTCGCCCGTGGTGGGCGGACCCCCGTTGTGCTGTCCCAGCTTGGTCGCCACCTCGCCGTAGACCGGGAAGCCGTAGAAGTTGTGCCGGCCGTGCCACATGAACACCGGGAAGCGGTCGGGGGAGAACGCGTGCAGGGCGGTCGTGGCGTAGTAGGTGACCTGTTCCTGGGTGACGCGGAGGGGCAGCCGGCGCCCGAGGCCCGCCAGCAGCGGGTTGGTCCAGGCATCGGCGGTGAGGACCACCCGCTCGGCGAGGTAGGTCTCGGCGGCGGTGACGACCTCGACGAGGTGGCCGCGCGGCCGCAGGTCGAGCACCGGCGTCTGGTCGAGGACGGTCGCGCCCGCGCCCCGGGCCAGGGCGAGGTGGGTGGCGTTGGCCCTGGCGGCGTCGACGATCCCGGACTCCGGCTGGAACAGCGCCCGCTCGGAGCCGGCGAGGCGGAACTGCGGCCAGCGGGAGGCGACGTCGGCCGCGCCCAGCTCGTCGAACGTCACGCCGTGGCGCCGCATCACGTCGGCGTAGCCGGCGATGGTCCGGGTCCCGGTAGCGGCGAGGCCGCGGTGGTCGGCGTCCTCGATCACCAGTCCCCCGGTCCGCAGCAGGAGCGGCACGCCGGAGGCGCGCTCGACGTCCCGCCACGCGTCGTACGCCTCGGGGGCGAGGTCGGCGTAGGCGTCCTGGTGCTGAGCCAGGCGGATGATCCGGGAGTGGTCCTGGGAGGCGCCGCGGTGGTGGCCGAGGCCGAACTGCTCCAGGCCGAGCACCGCCGAGCCCGCCTCCTGGGCGAGCCAGTGCAGCGCCGCGGACCCCAGGCCGCCGCAGCCCACGACCACGATGGGGTAGTCGCGGTTCATCGCGGTCCGCCGGTGCTCATGCCTCCATGCTCCGGGGGCCGGAGTCCATCGGGAAAGACAATCGGATGTGCATTGTTGACTGCTTCCATAGCATTGGACTTATGGATGTCGACGCGCGTCGGCTGCGGGTCTTCCTGACCGTCGCGCGGGAGCTGCACTTCAGCCGGGCCGCCGACCGGCTGCACCTGAGTCAGCCCGCGCTGAGCCAGCAGGTCCGGGCCCTCGAGCGGGACCTGGGCGTGCGGCTGTTCACCCGCACCAGCCGTCGCGTCGAGCTCACGGCGGCGGGGGAGGCGCTCGTGCAGGCGGCACCCCGTGTGCTGTACGAGTCCGAACGGGCGGTCGAGGCCGCCCGGCAGGCGGCGCAGGGCATCAGCGGCCAGCTGAGCATCGGGTCGGTGCGCACCGGCCTGGCCAGCGTCGTGCCCCAGGTGATGCGCGAGTTCACCCGGAGCCACCCCCGGCTCCGTTTCGACGTGGTGCAGATGGACACGGCGCTCCAGCTGCGCGCGCTCGTGGACGGCAGCATCGACGTCGGGATCGTCCGCGCGGCCGCCCCGACCCAGCGCCTGGAGATCGAGACGCTCGCCTCCGAGCCGCTGATGCTCGTCCTGCCCGCGGACCACGCCCTGGTCGGCGACGGCCCGATCGACCCGGTCGCGCTCCGCGAGGAGCTCTTCGTCAGCTGGCCGCGCCACCTCGGCGCGGACTTCGCCGACATCGTGGTGGCCTTCTGCCGCGAGCACGGCTTCAGCCCCTCCGTGGTCAGCGAGGGTGGCGACATCGACACCCAGCTGGCGCTGGTCGCCGCCGGATTCGGGGTCTCCCTGCAACCGGCGTTCTACGCCGGCGCGTGCCCCGAGGGTGTCGTCTTCCGGCCGCTGAGCGGGCCGACCCCCCAGGTCGCGCTGCAGATGGCCTGGCGTCGCGACCATCCGGCACCCGTGGTGGTGCAGTTCATCGAGACGGCCCGGGGGCTGCGGCCGGCCACCGGCCTCGACGCTGCCCCCTGAGCCCGGCGTCGCTAGGGTCTGCGGGATGGTTACCGAACCCCCGCTGTCCGACCCGATGCCGAGCGCCGGACCGTCCACGCGGTCGGTCCACCTCACCGAGGCGGCCGACCCCCACACCGGTGCCGTGGTGCCGCCGACCACGACGAGCTCCGCCTTCGCCTATCCCGACATCCCGACGTGGCGCGCCGTCGCGCTGGGCGAGGCGTCCGGCCACATCTATGCACGCAACTCCAACCCGACGACCGACCGCTTCGAGGCCAAGGTGGCCGCGCTGGAGCACGCGGAGCGGGGCACCAGCTTCGGCACCGGCATGGCCGCGATCACGACCACCCTGCTGGCGCTGCTCGCTCCCGGCCGCCGGATGGTGACCGTCCAGGACACCTACGGCGCCACCAACCTGCTCAGCACGAGGCTCCTGCCGGGCTGGGGCGTCGAGTGTGACGTCCGGGAGACCGACGACCACGAGGCGCTCGTGGCCGCGATCCGCGAGGGCTGCGACGTCGTCTACCTCGAGACCCCGACCAACCCGACCTGCAAGGTGCTCGACATCTCGGGCCTCGCCGACGCGGCGCACGAGGTGGGCGCGGTCGTCGTCGTCGACAACACCTTCGCCTCACCGATCAACACCCGCCCCCTCGACCACGGGGCCGACCTGGTGCTGCACTCCGCCTCGAAGTACCTCGGCGGGCACGGCGACGTCCTCGGCGGTGTCGTGGTCGGCGCTGCGGACCTGGTGGAGAAGGTCTACGCCCTGCGCGAGATCATCGGCACCGGCATGGACCCGACGGTCGCCGGCCGGATGCTTCGCAGCCTGAAGACGCTGGGGCTGCGGGTGCAGCGCCAGAACGCCAACGCCCAGGCCGTCGCCGAGTTCCTCCAGGGCCGGCCCGAGGTGGAGGACGTGCTCTACCCCGGCCTCCCGAGCCACCCGGGCCACGCGGTGGCCGTGCGGCAGATGGACGGCTTCGGCGGGGTGCTGAGCTTCTCCCTCGCCGGCGGGATGCCCGCCGTGGAGACGGTGTGCGCGGCGCTGGGCCATGCCTACCTGGCCGCCAACCTCGGCCAGGTCGAGACCATCGCCGGCCCGCCCGCGACGACGAGCCACGTCGAGCTGAGCGCCGAGGAGCGCGCCGCCGCGGGGATCCCCGAGGGCCTGATCCGGTACGCCGTGGGGATCGAGGACGCCGCGGACCTGATCGCGGACCTCGCCCAGGCGCTCGACCGGCTGTGAGGACGGGCCCGCCGGCATGAGCGCCGACTGGCTCGACCGCGCGCTGGCGCGACTGGACGCCGAGGCGATCGCCGAGACGACCGCGGAGCTCGTCGCCATCCCCAGCGTGGGCGACACCCCGGACGAGCCCGCCTGTCTCGACCACGTCGCGGCGTGGCTGGCCGACCGCGCGGTCGACGTGGACCGGTGGACGCTGCCGGCGGCGGACGTCCCGGTGCCCACCGGCTGGTCCTGCGAACGGGCGCGGGACCGGGTGCCGGGGCTGACGGCGTCGCTCGGAGCGGCCGAGGCCCCCGGGCTGCTGGTCAACGCCCACGCGGACGTGGTCGGCGCGGCGGACCAGCCCGGATGGGCCGGCGATCCGTTCGTGGCGCGCCGGGACGGCGCGTGGCTGGTCGGGCGCGGGGCGGCGGACACCAAGGGCGGGCTGGCCGCCGCGATGCACGTCGCGGCCGCGCTGGCCCCCGAGGGCGACGCCCTGCCGGGGCGCCTGGTGCTGTCCCCGGTCGTCGGCGAGGAGGACGGCGGCATCGGCACGCTCGCGTCGATCGCCGTCGGCCTGCCGGTGACGGGCGCCGTCGTGGTCGAGCCGACCGACCTGCGCGTCGCCCGCGCCACCGCCGGGGCCCTGCGGTTCCGGGTGAGCGTCGACGGGTTGACGGCCCACGGCAGCGTGCGCCACCGGGGCGTGTCGGCGATCGAGAAGGGGTGGCTCGTCCACCGGGCGCTGGAGGAACTCGAGCGCAGCCGGGGCGCCCGGCTGGCGCACCCGCTCGTCCCGCGCGAGGACGGGTCCGGGAACGGCGCCCCGACCCCGTGGCCGGTGTGCGTCGGCCGGATCGAGGGCGGGTGGCAGCCCTGCGACGTGGCCGACCGCCTGACGCTGGACGGCCGCCTCGGGGTCGCTCCGCACGAGGACCCGACCGCCGCCCGTGCGGAGCTCGAGGAAGCCGTCGCGCGGGTCGCCGGGGCCGATGCCTGGCTCGCGGGACACCCGCCCCGGGTGGCGTGGGTCGGCGCGCAGTGGCTGCCCGCCGAGACGCCGGCCGACGACCCGCTGGTGGCCGCCCTCGCGGACGCGTCCGGCGCGCCACCGGTGGCCATGCCGTACGGCTGCGACGCCGGGCTGCTCCGGCACGTCGCCGGGCTGCCCGCGGTGACGGCGGGGCCCGGCAGCGTCGACCAGGCGCACGCGCCGGAGGAGCGCGTCGCCGTCGAGGACCTCGGCGGCTTCGCCGAGCTGCTGCTGCGCGGTGCCGCCCGGTGGTGGGCGGGCCGGTAGGCCCGCGCTACAGCGCGGCGGTCATGGCCTCGATGACCGCGTGCAGGCCCTTGACCGGCCGCACCATCACGGTGAAGTCCCGGATCAGCCCGGCGTCGTCCCAGGTGATCATGTCGATCCCGTGCACCGCCATGCCGCCGACCTCGGTGCTGAACTCCAGGACGGCGGAGTCCTCGCCCAGCCATTCCCGGTGATACCGCAGGCGTGGCCCGAGCACGGTGAAGGCGGCCGTCAGGTAGGCGACCGCGACGTCCCGCCCCTGCTGCGGTGCGTGCACCGCCGGGGAGCGGAAGACGCCGTCCTCGGCGATCAGGTCGGGAAGCATCCCCGGGTCGGCCGCGTCGACGGCGGCGTGCCAGCGGGCAAGGGCGGCGGAGGCATCCATGAGGTCAGCACACCACCGCCCCGCCCGTCACGGCTGCACCGCCGGCGGCAGCCCCACGCACGACGGCTCCGCGGCGAGCGGGTCCGCCGGGAGCGCGGCGACCTGCAGGGCGCACCACGTGCTGACCTCGCGCCGCCCCGCCAGCACGTCGCCCCGGAACGCCGACCACGGGACCCACACGGCGTCATCCACCTCGGCGGGGTCCGGGTCCAGCGCGTCGGGATCGGCGCTGCGGCCCACGAGGACGGGGCACATCTCGTTCTCCACGGTCCCGTTGTCCATGACGGCGCGGTAGCGGAACGCGGGCAGCACCACCCTCAGGTCCCGGACGGCCACCCCCAGCTCGTCGAAGGCCCGCCGGGAGACGGCCTCCTCCAGCCGCTCCCCGGGCGCCGGGTGGCCGCAGCAGCTGTTGGTCCAGACCCCCGGCCAGGTCCGCTTCGCCCACGCACGGCGCGTCAGCAGCATGCGCGTGTCCTCGCCCCGATCGTCGAAGAGATAGAGCGAGAACGCCAGGTGCAGCGGCGTCTGCTCGTGGTGCACGTCGGCCTTGGCGTGGGTGCCCGTCGCCCGGCCGGCCTCGTCGAGCAGCACCACCCGCTCCGGCTCACGCGTCCCGCCCGCGCTCATGCCGGACGCGCCATCTGGTCGACACAGGCGCCGAACACCCGGGGGAACCGGGCCGCGGTGCCCACGAGGCGGCGGCGCACGACGGGCACCCGGCTCGCGGTCAGCAGGCCGCCGGTGAGCAGGTCGTGGCGACGGCGCAGCCGTCGCCAGGCGGCCTCGTAGCGCCCGGGGTCCTCGGCGGCGACCGCCTCCACCGCCGCGGCGGCCTCGGCGAGGCCGAGCGCGATGCCCTCACCCGTGAGCGCGTCGACGTAGCCGGCCGCGTCGCCGACCAGCAGCACGCGGCCGGCCACGCGGGCGGTGGAGCGCTGCCGCAACGGCCCAGCGCCGCGCACCGGCGACCACCCGCCCGAGGGCAGCCGCCGCTTGAGCGTCGGGATCTCCGCCAGCAGCGCCGGCATCGGGCGGCGGGCCGTGCTCAGCACCGCGACGCCGACCTGGCGGTCGCCGACCGGGGTCACGTAGGCCTCCGCACCGGCCGACCAGTGCACCTCGACGAGGTCGCTCCAGGGCTCGACCTCGACGTGCGCCCGCAGGCCGTAGCGACGCATCCGCGCCGGCGCGCCCGCCAGGCCGAGCCGCCGCCGGACCGTCGAGTGCAGGCCGTCGGCGGCGATGACGTGGCGCGTCGGGACACCGTCGACGAGCACGGCGTCCCCTCGGTCGACAAGGTCGCGGACGCCGCGCTCCACCACGTCGACGCCCGCCGCCCCGGCGGCGTCGCGCAACGCCGCGTGCAGGGTGGTCCGGCGTACGCCGACGCCGCAGCCGTGTCGGAACGGTGCCTGCGCCGACCGGTCCCCGTCGACGTAGCGGATGCCGCGGATCGGGTGGCCCACCAGCGGCACACCGAGCTCACGCAGGGCGGCCGCCGCGCCGGGCATCAGGCCCTCTCCGCAGGCCTTGTCGAGGACGCCGGACCGCCGTTCGCGCACCTCGACGTCGAGCCCCGCCCGCGCGGCCAGCACGGCGGTGGCCAGCCCGACCGGGCCGCCTCCGACCACGACGAGGTCACGCATCGGCCGACCCCCACAGGCCCGGACCGGAAGCGTAGGCAGTGGACCCCGTCCCCGCGGCCGGGTCGGGCAGCGTGGCCAGCGCGGCGTTCTCGACCCGGATCCGGACGGCCAGCAGGGCCGCGTTGGCGACGGTGAAGCCGAGCGCGGTGATCCAGCACCCGTGCACCAGCGGCAGGGCGAAGCCCTCGACGACCACGGCGACGTAGTTCGGGTGGGAGAGCACGCGGTAGGGCCCCGAGCGGACGGGGGGCTGCCCCGGGACGACGATGACGCGGGTGTTCCACCGGCCGCCCAGCGTGGCGATGCACCACCAGCGCAGGCCCTGGGCCGCGAGCACGAGCAACAGCATGCTCCCGGCCAGCAGGGGCGCCACGTCGGGCTGGAGGGTCCAGGCCTCGATGAGCATCGCCGCCAGGAAGCCCGTGTGCAGCGCCACCATGACGGGGTAGTGCCCGCGGCCGGTCTCCCGGCCGCCGGCGGCCAGGGCGCGCGCGGCGTTGCGGTTCGAGACCACCAGCTCCACCACGCGCTCGAGCGCCACGAGGGCGACCACCACGGTGAAGAAGCCGGGCGAGGTGAGCACGCCGGTCACGACGCCTCCGCCCCCGGGTCCTGCTCCGGCGCGGCCTGCCCTGGTGTGGCCTGGGGGGCCCGGAGCAGCACCAGCTCGGAGCAGAAGCCCGGGCCCATGGCCAGCAGCAGACCGTGGCTCCCCGGAGGCGGCGGCCGCTCCGCGAGGGTGTCGGCGAGGACGTGCAGCACCGAGGCCGACGAGAGGTTGCCGATCCGGGCGAGCGAGGCCCGCGTCAGCGCGACGGCGTGCTCGTCCAGTCCGAGGGCGTCCCGCACGGCGTCGATGACCTTCGGGCCGCCGGGGTGGGAGACCCACCACGCGATGTCGCTGCGCTCCAGCCCGTGGTCGGCCAGGAACCGGTCGACGTCGCCCGGGAGGTAGCGGGCGACGAGGGTCGGCACCTCGGCGTCCAGGACGATCCGCAGCCCGCTGGCGCCGACGTCGAAGCCCATAGTCCGCTCGCTGTCGGGATAGAGCCGGCTGCGGCTGTCCAGCACCTCGGCCTGCCCACCGTCGCCGTGACCCGGGCCGCGCGCCACCACGGCCGCCGCGCCGTCGCCGAAGAGACCGCTGGCGACCAGGTTGGGAACCGAGACGTCGTCCCGCTGCACCGTCAGGGAGCACAGCTCCACGGCCACCAGCACCGCGACGTGGTCGGGGTGACCGAGCAGGTAGTCGTGCAGCCGGGCCACCCCGGCCGCACCGGCCACGCAACCCAGTCCGACGAGCGGCACCCGCCGCACGTCGGGACGCAACCCGACGACCGCGGCGATGCGCGCCTCCAGCGACGGGATCGCCAGGCCCGTCACGGTCGCGCAGATGATCTGGTCGACGTCGCTCGGCGTCAGGTCGGCCGCCTTGAGCGCGTCCTCGAGCGCGCGGGACCCGAGCGTGACCGCGTGCTCGATGAAGAGGTCGTTGGCCTCGCCGAAGTCCTCGAGCTCCGCGTAGTCCTCGAGCGGCAGCGCGAGGTGACGCTGCTCGACGCCCGCATGGGCGTGCAGACGGCGCAGGACGCCCGCGTCGAGGCTGCCGTCCCGGGCGGCCACCTCGGCGAAGCAGTCCGTCACGTCGGACTGCGCGTGACGGTGCGGCGGCAGGGCGCCGCGCACGGCAAGGATCTCCATGGGTGTCTCCCTCATCTCCGATTCAGGTCTCCGGGCGTGCTGAGCACCAGCCCGGCCGCGAGGCCCCCGGCCAGGCGGGGTCCGATGCGGCCGTCGCCGAGGCCGAGCTCGACGAGGCTGTCGAAGGCGCGCCGGTCGCGGGCGGCGGCGGCGATGCCGGCGCGCACCACCGCCGGCGACGTGCTCAACCGCGCCGCGAGCCAGGTGTGGTGCAGGTGTCGGTCCAGCCGCCGCCGGGTGGCGCGGCGGTGGTGCCGGGCCGCCGCGTGCGGCGCGTCCGCGGCCAGGGCCCGCGCGGCGGAGCGGCCGGCCTGGGCGCCGGTGGCGACGGCGTAGTAGATGCCCTCGCCGGTCATGGGGTTCACCAGGCCCGCGGCGTCGCCGGCGAGCAGGACGGCGCCGTCCGGCTGCACGGACCCCCAGCGCCAACCCGAGAGCGGCAGGTGGTGAGCGCGCCACGCGGTGCCGTCGGGCACCGTGCCGGGCAGCAGCCGCTCCAGCTCCTCGAGCATCACGCGGCGGGTGAGCCCGCCGGTCGCGCCGTCGCCGTCGTCGACCAGCTCGCCGTACCCGACGTTGGACCAGCCGTCGCCGCGGTCGAAGGACCAGGCGTACGCCGGCTGCCGGCGCTCCCCGTAGCGGATCACCTGGCGGGCGGCCCGCGCCGGTGGGGTCGGCGCATAGCCCCGGATCGCGAGGGCCTGACGGGCGTGCCGGGGCTGGCCGAGCGCGGCGCGGACGACCGAGCGGGCCCCGTCGGCGCCCACCACGACGCGGGCCCGGATCGCGTCGTCGACCAGCAGACCCGCCCCGTCGCGGCGGACGCGCCGGACGCGCTGCCGACGCAGCACGGCGCCACGGGCCACGGCGTGCTCGACGAGGCGCGCGTCGAAGACCTGCCGCGGGATCACCCACACCTCCCGGGCCATGGCCCCCGCGACCCGGCGCGTCCCCCGGGAGAGCTCCAGGGTCCGCACGGGCGCCCACCCGGCGACGGCGTCGGCGGCCCCGAGATCGCCCAGGACGTCGAGCACGTGCGGCGCGATGCCGTCGCCGCAGCTCTTGTCGCGCGGGAAGGCCTCCCGGTCGAGCAGAACGACGCGCAGGCCGGGTTCCTCGCGGAGCGCGGCGAGGGCGGCGGTCGCACCGGCCGGGCCCGCCCCCACGACGGCGAGGTCCCAGGTCTCCTCCGCGCCCGTCACGCGAGCACCAGGAGCGCGACGTCGACCGCGGCGATGCCGATGGCCGCCCGGAAGGGCGCCCGGCCCCGGCCCAGGAGCGCCACCACGGCCAGCGTCGCCACGAGGACGAGACCGCCGAGCAGCACCACGAGGGGCACCCCCGTCGCCGTCGGCGCCAGCACCGCCGTCGCCGCGACCAGCGCGACCACCGCGGCCAGGCCGGACCCGCGGGCCCCGAGGCGGTGGGGAAGCCCGCGCACGCCCGTGGCCGCGTCGTCGAGCAGGTCGGGGACGACGTTCACGAAGTGCGCGCCCACCCCGAGCAGGGCGCCGGCCACCATGACGGCCACCGGCGGCAGGGCAGCCTCCTGGCCGGCGAGCGTGACGAAGGCGGGCAGCCCACCGAAGGCGACGGCGTAGGGCAGCCAGGACCACGCGGTGGCCTTGACCCTCAGGTCGTAGGCCCACCCCGCGGCCAGGCACACCAGGTGCACGGCACCGGCCACCAGGCCGCAGGCCAGCGAGAGCACCAGCGTGGCGGCGACGGCGACACCGAGCGCCCGGCGGACCTGGGCCGCGGAGAGCTCCCCGGTGGCCAGCGGCTTGTCGGACCGGCCCACCTCGCGGTCCCGGGGGGCGTCGACGAGGTCGTTGCACCAGCCGATCGTCAGCTGGCCCGCGAGCACGGCGCCGGCCACCAGCCCGGTGCGGGCCGGGGAGAGTCCCACGGAGGCGGCGTACGCCGCCACGAGCAGCGCGACCGCGACCGACGGGCCCGGGTGCGCGGCACGCAGGACGAGGCGCAGGGGAGGGAGGCGACCGGGCAAGGATCGGGACGACCGGGCGGTGCGCGTAGCGATCACCGGAAGACCGGCCCACCTCGGACCGGCGCGTCCCCGCGGACCCCGTCCGCGGGGTCAAACGGCGCAGTCACGCCTGCTCCCCGTCGGCGAAGCTGATGGCGGCGAACCTCTGGGTCTGCTCCTTCAGCGCCTGCTCCACCGGCAGACGCTCCATGCTCGAGGCGCCGTAGAAGCCCTGCACGCCGGTGCAGGCGCGGAGCACGTGCTCGGCGTCGTCGGGCGAGGAGACCGGCCCACCGTGGACGAGGGCGATGACGTCCGGCCGCACCTCCCGCGCGGCGGCGACCCAGGCGTCGACCTCCGGCACGCACTCGTCCAGGGTGCGGCCCGACCGTGCCCCGATGCCGCCGCCCGTGGTCAGGCCCAGGTGGCAGACGATGATGTCGGCCCCCGCCTCGGTCATGGCCCGCGCGTCGTCGCTGCCGAACACGTACGGCGTGGTGAGGAGGTCCGCCTCGTGCGCCGCGCGGATCACGTCCACCTCCTTCTCGAACCCCATCCCGGTCTCCTCCAGGTTGGCCCGGAAGGTGCCGTCGATGAGGCCGACGGTGGGGAAGTTCTGCACCCCGGCGAAGCCGATGTCGCGCAGCCGGGCCAGGAACCGATCGGTGTCCATGAACGGATCCGTGCCGTTGACCCCGGCCAGCACGGGCGTGTCCGCGACGACCGCGAGCACCTCGTCGGCCATCTCCACCACGACGTCGTTGGCGTTGCCGTAGGCCAGCAGCCCGGCGAGCGAACCGTGGCCGGCCATCCGGTAGCGCCCCGAGTTGTAGACCACGATCAGGTCGATCCCGCCGGCCTCCTCCCACTTGGCCGAGATGCCGGTGCCGGCACCGCCCCCGATGATCGGCATGCCGGCGTCGATCTTGGCGCGGAAGCGCTCGAGCAGCTCGGTGCGCGTGAATCGGCGTCGCTTGCTCATCAGGACGATCCCCCCTCTGGCTCGGTGGTCAGCTCCCGGTAGGCCGCCACCAGGGTCTCGGCCATCGCGGGGTCATTGATGTGGTGCGGGACGCGGATCAGTCGGTGCACCTGCGTGGCCTGGAAGTCTCGCTCGAGGGCGTCGAACAGCGCGGCGTCGGCCGCGGGGTCGTGGAAGGCCTGGTCGGGCGCGTCGAGCATCGAGACGCCGCCCTCGGGCAGGAAGAACCGGACCGGACCGGCACACGCGTTGAGCTTCGCCGCGATCCAGGCGCCCATGCGTTCGTTCTCCTCGGCGGTCGTCCGCATCAGGGTGACCTGGGCGTTGTGCTCGTGGAAGAGCCGGTCGGCGTAGCGCTCCGGGACGGTGTCGGGCGCACCGAAGTTGACCATGTCCAGCGCACCGCAGGAGCCGACGTAGGGCACGGCATGATCGGCGAAGACGTCGAGGCGGGACTCGCCCGCGCTGAACACGCCGCCCATCAGGTGGTCGGCCACCTCCGTGGTCGTCAGGTCGATCACCCCGGCGACGACCCCCGAGGCGACGAGCTTCTCCAACGACCGGCCGCCGGTGCCGGTCGCGTGGAAGACCAGCGGCTCGACCCGGTCGCCCAGCAGCTCGACCACCTGGGTGACGGCGGGCGTGGTGACGCCGAACATCGTCAGGCCCACGGCCGGCCGGTCGTCCTCCGACGGGGGAGGCGTGTGGACCGCCATGCCGGCAACCGCGTGCGCCGCATTGCCCAGCACGGTCCGCGAGATCCGGTTGATCCCCGCGACGTCGGTGACGGAGTACATCATCGCGATGTCGGCGGGACCGACGTAGGCGGAGACATCTCCGCTGGCGACGGTCGAGACCATCAGCTTCGGCACGCCGATCGGCAGCGCGCGCATCGCCGGTGTGATCAGCGCGGTGCCGCCGGAGCCCCCGAGGCCGAGCACCCCGCCCACGTCGGCGACCTGCCCGAGGTAGGCCTCCAGGGCCCGGCTCATGGCCGTCACGGACTCGCCCCGGTCGTCGCCGAACACGGCCGCGTCGCCGTCCGGGTGGTGGCGGGCGACCGTCCGCGCGCTCACGTCGATGCCGATCTCGGGCGGCTCCCCCCCGGAGGTGCCGACGTCGACGAGCACCGTCTCGGCACCGGCGGCGCGCACCAGGTCGCGGACGTAGGCGAGCTCGCTCCCCTTGGTGTCCGCGGTGCCGACGACGTAGACGGCGTGGCCCCGCTCGGCTCGACCGCTCATGGCTGGACTCCCCTCGACCGACTTCCGCCGCGAGAGTAGCCGGGGGGGGCCATCCGGCGGGACGGGGACCGGCGTTTGCTCCCTCCTGTCGCCGCCCGTCCGGATCGGCGGCGATGTCCTGCTCAGCCGCGCACGAAGTCGCGGATCACCTCGCCGAGCCGCTCGCCCGCGTCCTCCTGGAGGAAGTGCCCGGCGTGCTCGAGCACCGGATGATCCGGCCCCGCCGCCGCCGGGATCCGGGCGCGGAGGATCTCGGCCATCGGCCCGGTGATCGGGTCGCTGTCGCTGAAGGCGACCAGGAACGGCCGCTCCCACCCGGCCAGGCGCCCCCACGCGGCGCGGTTGGCCTCCGTGGCGGGGTCGTCGGGGCGGGTCGGCACCAGGGTCGGCATGGCCCGGGGCCCGGCCTTGAGGCGTTCCTCCGGGAACGGCGCGTCGTAGGCGGCCCGCGCCGACGCCGCGAGCCCCCGGACGCAGCCGGACTCGACGAACCTGCCGACATCCAGCGTCGTCGCCTGCTCCACGGCCCGGCGGAAGGCCCACCAGACCTCGGGCATGTGGTGGTCCCCGGTGGGCATGCCCGTGTTGGCGGCCACCACCCGGGCGAAGCGGTCCGGATTCTCGGCGACGAGGCGGAGCCCGATCAACCCGCCCCAGTCCTGTCCCACGAGGGTGACCTCGCGGAGGTCCAGGACGTCGAAGGCCAGCGCGCGGACCCACTCCACGTGGCGGGCATAGGTGTGGTCCTCGACCCGCGCGGGCTTGTCGGAACGACCGAAGCCGACCAGGTCCACCGCGACCGCGCGGAGCCCCGCGTCGGCGAGCACGCGGATCACCGTGCGGTACAGGTAGGACCAGGTGGGCTCGCCGTGGAGCAGCAGCACGGTGGGCCCGTCCGCGGGTCCAGCCTCGACCCACGACATCCGCAGGTCGCCGCCGTCGCTGTCGGGCACCTCGGCGTACCCGGGGGCCAGGTCGAAGTCGACCAGGCCGGCGAAGCTGGCGTCCGGGGTTCTCAGCACGTCCACCCGGGCAGTCTGCCACGGGCGTCGTCGGCCGCCCGGCGGCTGCGTGTTGCTTACGTGTTGATGGTGATCTCGGCGTCCTCGCGCAGCTGGTCGATCAGTTCCCGAGCCCGCTCCGACTTCTTCTGGGACTCGACCTGGTCCTTGAGCTGGGGGCGCACCTGCTCCAGCGGCGGCAGCTCCTGGCCGTCCTGGCCGTCCTGGCCGTCCTGTCCGTCCTGGCCGCCGGCCGCCTGCTGGGCCTTGACGCTCTCGTAGAGCGCCCGGATCTCCTGTTCGGACGCCTTCACGGGGCCGCCCTCGTCCGCGACGAGCAGGTCGAACCGGGCCTGCTGCGTCGCCTGGGCGTCGATCTCCTCGGGGTCCATCCCCTGGTCCTCCAGCGCCTTCACGAGCGCGTCGCCGGAGCCGATACCGCTCTGCTCGGCCAGCCCGTCGAGGGTCTGCTGCACCTGCTCCTCCGAGGGCACGATCTCGCGGCGGTCCGCCTCCTGCTTCAACAACTCCTCGTTGACGAGGCTCTGGACGACCTCGTCGAGCAGCTGACCCTCGTCGGGCTGCTGGCCTCCCTGGGCCTGCTGGGCCGCCGCCGCCTGGGACCGGGTCTCGTAGGCATCGGTGAACTCCTGCTTGGAGATCTCCTCGCCGTTGACCTCCGCGACGACGTCCGGGACGTCGGGCACGTCGACCTCGCTGGACGCGGACTCGCTCTCGGCGGCGCTGGCGTCCTGCTCCTCGTCTCCGGACCCGCCACACGCCGTGGTCACGGCCAGGAGCAGGGCCACGACCAGCCCCAGCCACCGGTTCTTCAGCACCACACAACACCTCTCGGGGGAATGACCAGCCGCGACGACGCTACGGGATGCGCGCAAGTGATCCGACCTGCGGTCGCCGAGGTGGCCTACGATGCTGAGTCGTGTCAGCTCACACGGCGGTCTCTCGCCTCTCCCTTGCGGCCGCCCTGCTGCTGGCGGTCTCGGCATGCAGCGGCCAGGACTCGGAGGGTGACCCCCCGGCCGGCAAGGCCGACGTCGCGTGGGACTTCACCACCCGCCCGGACCTGACACCTCCGCGGATCGAGGTGACGACGACCGACGCGGGCGCGGAGGCGGGCGCGGATGCTGGTGACGACCTGGTGTTCCTGGGCGTGAAGGACAAGCGGGAGAAGAACGCGCCGATGAACGGCCCCGTGATCGTGGACGCCGAGGGCGACCCCGTCTGGGTCGAACCGCAGGGTGACACCCGCTGGACATACGACACCCGGGTCCAGCGCTACCAGGGCGAGCCGGTGCTCACGTGGTGGCGGGGCGACACGTTCCCCCTGGGCTACGGCGAGGGGGAGTTCGTGCTGATGGACCAGTCGTACCGGGAGATCGCGACCGTGACGACACCGGACACGCATGCCGACTTCCACGACGCGAGCCTGACCTCCGACGGCACGGCGCTGCTGATCAGCTACCCCGTGGTGCAGCGCGACCTGACGGAGGTCGACGGGCCCGAGGACGGCTACCTGCGCAACTGCGTGGTCCAGGAGGTCGACGTGGAGACCGGCGACGTGCTCTTCGAGTGGAGCGCCCTGGACCACATCCCGCTCACCGACACCGAGGCGACCCTCGCGCCCGACGGTGAGGAGGGCGAGGAGACCGGCACGGAGGACGCCCCCTTCGATCCCTACCACTTCAACTCCGTGACGGAGGACGGCCGCGACGCGCTGCTCGTGTCCGCGCGGAACACCCACGCCGTCTACCGCATCGACCGCGAGAGCGGCGATCTCGACTGGACCCTCGGCGGCACGAGCAGCGACTTCGAGATGCTCGGTGAGTCGGCCTTCGCCTGGCAGCACGACGCCGAGCGTCAGGAGGACGGCACCATCACGCTGTTCGACAACGAGGCGGCGCCGGAGGTGCGCGAGGAGTCCCGCGGCCTCCGGCTGGAGGTGGACACGAAGGCGAAGACCGCCGAGGTGGTGACGGCCTACGCGCCGCCGGACGGGCGACTCTCCGAGAGCCAGGGCAACCTGGAGGTCCTCGATGACGGCAGCGTGTTCATCGGCTGGGGGTCGAACGCCTTCTACTCCCACTACACGGCCGACGGGGAGCTGCTGCAGGACGCCGAGCTCGCCGGAGGGATCAGCTACCGCGCCTACCGGACGGACTGGGTGGGGGACCCCGCCGAACCGCCCGCGTTCGCCCTGCGGGACGGCCGGGCATACGCCAGCTGGAACGGCGCGACGGAGGTCGAGTCGTGGCGCTTCGTCGCCGGGTATGACGAGGAGAGCGCCGAGGAGGTCGAGACCGTCGAAGCCGACGGGTTCGAGAGCTCGGCGAAGATTCCCGACGCCGCCTACATCGGGGTCCAGGCGCTCGACGCGACGGGAAAGGTGCTGGCGACCGCCGAGCCCGGCTCCTGGCCGTAGCCGCGCCGGCCCTGCACTACGCCGTCTCCTTCACGGCGCCGTCGCCTTCACTGCGCCGTCGCCTTCACTGCGCCATCGCCTTCACTGCGCCATGTCGACGAAGCGGCTGTAGTGGCCCTGGAAGGCGACGATGATGTCGCGGGTGGGGCCGTTGCGGTGCTTCGCCACGATCAGGTCGGCCTCGCCGGGGCGGGTCGACTCCTTCTCGTAGACGTCGTCGCGATGCAGCAGGATCACCATGTCGGCGTCCTGCTCGAGCGAACCCGACTCGCGCAGGTCGCTCATCATCGGACGTCGGTCGCTGCGCTGCTCGGAGCCTCGGTTGAGCTGGCTCAGCGCGATCACCGGGACCTCGAGCTCCTTGGCCAGGAGCTTGATGTTCCGGGAGAACTCCGAGACCTCGAGCTGACGCGACTCCACCTTCTTGCCCGAGGTCATCAGCTGCATGTAGTCGATGACGATCAGCTTCAGCTCGTGCTTCTGCTTCAGCCGTCGCGCCTTCGCGCGGATCTCCATCATCGTCATGTTCGGGCTGTCGTCGATGAAGATCGGCGCCGAGGAGACCTCGGCCATCTTGCGCGCCAGCTTCGCCCAGTCGTCGTCGGTCATCTGGCCGGTGCGGATGTGGTTCAGGGGCACCTTCGCCTCGGCCGAGAGCAGGCGCATCGTGATCTCGGAGCGGTTCATCTCCAGGGAGAAGAAGACGCTGGTCATGTTGTGGCCGATGGACGCCGCGCGGCAGAGGTCGAGGGCCAGCGTGGAGTTGTGCGTGGGCACGGCTGATGGGCCGGCCAGGTAGAGGTGGTCCGGATGGTCGACCTGCACGCAGCGCACTGGCACCGACGCCACGCCCCGGACGTCGGCCACCTTCATCCCCGAGCCGTCGGGCATCGCGATGACGTGGTCGAGCTCGATCGTCCGCGCGAGCTCCTGCGTGGTGCGGAGGCGCCTCGCGACCCGGAGGCGGCACCCGACGGGCTGGGTCAACCACAGGTGCTGGGCATCCGCGACGACCACCGAGCCGTCGGAGAACTCCATCTCGTAGCAGGCCCGCTCGGTGAGCACCGCGGTCGCGGCGACGACGCGGGTCGGCAGCCCCCGGGCATCCAGCAGCTCGTCGCCCACGGCCACCTCGCCCATCGTCGTCCAGCCGGACGGGGTGGGCAGCGGGGTGTCCAGGGCGAGCGCCTTGCCCATGGCGGGTCGCGCGGCGACGATCACCATCTGGCCGGCGTGCAGGCCGTTGGTGAGCTCGTCGAGGTCGGCGAACCCGGTGGGGACGCCGTACAACCCGGCCTCGCGGTTGCCGATCGCCTCGATCTCGTCGAGGACGCCCTCCATGATGTCGCTCAGCGGCGAGTAGTCCTCGCTGTTGCGCTTCTCGGTGATCCGGTAGACCTCGGCCTGCGCCTCATCGACCACGTCGTCGACCACGCCCTCGCCGGCGTATCCCATCTGCACGATCCGGGTGCCGGCCTCGACGAGGCGGCGGAGCACCGCCTTCTCCCGGACGATGTCGGCGTAGTAGCCCGCGTTGGCCGCGATCGGCACGTTGGCGGAGAGCGTGTGCAGGTAGGGCGCGCCGCCCACCCGCTGCAGCTCCCCCCGGCGCTGCAGCTCCGCCGTCACGGTGATCGGGTCGGCCGGCTCACTGCGGCCGTAGAGGTCGATGATGGCGTCGTGGATCGCCTCGTGCGCCGGACGGTAGAAGTCCGCGCCGCGAACCACCTCCGTGACCTCCGCGATGGCGTCCTTGCTCAGCAACATCGACCCGAGCACCGACTGCTCGGCCGCGTTGTCCTGGGGCGGCGTCCGGTCCCCCGGACCGCCGGACGGGGCGCTGCCCGGCTCGTACGGCGCGGGCCCGTCGGCCCAGTCGTCGGGAGGCTCGTCGAGGACGTTGATGCCGTACCCCGCACTGCTCATCGACACCCCCCACTCCAGCGGCTCCGGAACCCGGCAGCGCCGCCGAGGCGGCCCTCGGCTCGAACACTAGGGTCGGCCACCGACAACCGTCGGCGGCCGACCAGAGAGGCGACCGTAAGCCCGCCGGGGCACCCCGCGACAGCGCCTTGTCCACAGGGGGTTGGGGATAACCGCGCACCCGCCGTGGAGGACCGGCGGCACGCTGTGCAGGGGCTGGGGAGGGGCCTGTGGAGGACGAGCCCGTCCCCCGCGAGAAATAGCCGCTGACCTGCGAAGACGACGATCTGTGCCTGTGGAGGAGAATCTCTGCGGGACCGGATCCAACTCACCCTCTCCGTGCCCGCAGCGGGCGCTAGGGTGGTCGACAGTCAAGGCCGCATGCGGTCACAACTCACAACCAGCGGCCCTTTACCCACAGGCCCGGCCTCTGTCCAGTGCTCCAGGGCAACTTATGGGTCAAGGAAGCCACAAGGTCCCCCACGCAGCGGGGTATCAACCCCCGGTTCGACCGGTGCGCCATGAGCCGGCGCACCGGGTTCAGCCGCGCGGTGCCGGGTCAGGGCGGGTCAGGACGGGACCACGTTCAACGTCACCGACGCCGACACCTCGTCGTGCAGCTTGACGCCGACCGAGTGCGCCCCGAGCGACTTGATCGGGTTGCCGAGGACCAACGTCCGCTTGTCGACCGGCTCGCCCGTCGTCTCCGTCAGCGCGGAGGCGATCTCGGCGGGGGTCACGGCGCCGAAGAGGCGACCGCCCTGGCCGGCCTTGACCGACACGTTGACCGGACTCGACTCGAGCGTGGCCTTGACCTGCTGCGCGTGGTCGTGGTCGCGGACGGAGCGCGCGGAGCGGGCCGACTTGATCGAGTCGACGGTCTTCTGGCCGCCGCGGGTCCAGCGGACGCCGAAGCCGCGCGGGACGAGGTAGTTGCGGGCGTACCCGTCCTTGACATCGACCACGTCGCCGGCGGAACCGAGTCCGGAGACCTCTTGGGTCAGGATCAACTTCATGGTTCGCCTCCTCAGCGCCCGGTCGAGGTGTAGGGGAGCAGCGCCAGCTCGCGCGCGTTCTTCACGGCGGTCGCCACGTCGCGCTGGTGCTGGACGCAGTTGCCGGTCACGCGGCGCGCGCGGATCTTGCCGCGGTCGGAGATGAACTTGCGGAGCAGCGTGGTGTCCTTGTAGTCGACACCGGTCGCCTTCTCCTTGCAGAACTGGCAAACCTTCTTCTTGGGCTTGCGGATCACTGCCTTGGCCATTGTGGAGCTTCCTCTCTCGAAGCCCGGCTCGCGCCGGAATGGTGGCTGGTTGCTGGGTGGGTCGGTCCGGGTCGATCAGACCGGGTGGATCAGAAGGGGTGGATCAGAAGGGGGGCTCGTCGTTGCTGACGCCGGGCGCACCCCAGGGGTCGCTGCCGCCGCCCTGGCCGCCGCCCTGAGCGGGAGCCGGGCTGGCCCACGGGTCGTCCTGGGGCGCCTGGCCGCCGGGCTGGCTGCCCCCGGACTGGCCGCCCCCGGACCATCCGCCGCCGCCCGAGTAGCCACCGCTGCCGGAGCGGGAGGTCTTGGTGACCTTGGCGGTGGCGTACTTCAGCGCCGGGCCGACCTCGTCGGCGTCGATCTCGAAGACCGTGCGCTTCTCCCCCTCGCGGGTCTCGAAGGTGCGGGACTTCAGTCGGCCCTGCACGATCACCCGCATGCCCTTCTGCAGCGACTCGGCGACGTTCTCCGCGGCCTGCCGCCACACCGAGCAGGTCAGGAACAGGGCCTCGCCGTCCTTCCACTCGTTCGTCTGCTTGTCGAACGTGCGGGGGGTCGACGCGATCCGGAAGTTCGCCACGGCCGCCCCCGACGGGGTGAAGCGCAGCTCCGGGTCGTCGACGAGGTTGCCGACGACGGTGATGACGGTCTCGCCTGCCATGTCAGGACTCCTTGGTGTTCGCTCGTCAGGTGGCCCCGCTGCGGGGCCGCGCGCCCTCATCGTCGCGGTTGGCGCCGACAGCGCAAAGCGCCTGTCCACCGCGGCCGGCGCGCCGACCGGGCTGTGGACGAGCGCTCAGTGGAGCTCGGGCCGCAGCACCTTGGTGCGCAGGACGGACTCGTTGAGCCCCAGCTGGCGGTCGAACTCCTTGACGGTGTCGGGCTCCGCGTGGAGCGTCACGACGGCATAGACCGCCTCGGTGCGCTTGTCGATCTCGTAGGCGAGCCGGCGGCGCCCCCAGACGTCCACGTGGTCGACGGTACCGCCGTCGGTGCGGATGACGTTGAGGTACTTGTCGAGGGACGGCTCGATGGTCCGCTCGTCCAGGCTCGGGTCCAGCAGAACCATGACTTCATATGCGCGCAAAGCGTTCTCCACCTCCTGTGGGCTCAACGGCCACGGTCTCTCCGTGGCAGGAGGGCTGTGCGTGGGTGCCCGGCCGGGCCGGGCGGGGACCTCTTCGTCCGTCGGCGGGCGGGAGGCAACCACGAAACGGTACCAGCGCAGCGGGGCGGGGCCCAATCCGAGACGGAGCCTCCGGCCCGGCGCCGGTCTGTCCACAGGGAGCCGGCGGGCGGGGTCGCCGACGCGGTAGGAACGACCCATGATCGCGGGGCGCTACCGGCTGCTCGACCCGGTCGGCGCGGGCGCCATGGGCTCGGTGTGGCGGGCCCGCGACGTCCGCACCGGCGACCTGGTCGCCCTCAAGGTGCTGCCCGGGGGCGGGGCGGCGGAGCCACTGCTGCGGTTCGTGCGGGAGCAGGGCGTGCGGGTGGACCACCCCCACGTCCTCACCCCCGTCGGCTGGTCGGCCGACGACCGGGGCGCCGCGATCGCGATGCGGCCCGTGCGCGGCGGCTCGGCGGCCGACCTGCTGGCGGAGCACGGCCCGCTGCCCGCCGACTGGGTGGCCGTGGTCCTCGACCAGCTGCTGCGCGCGCTCGCCGCCGTCCATGAGGCGGGCATCGTGCACCGCGACGTGAAGCCCGCCAACGTGCTGCTCGAGCCCACGGGGACCGGCCGCCCGCACGCGCTGCTCGCGGACTTCGGGGTCGCCGTACCCCTCGACGGCCCGCGCCTTACCCGGCACGCCGAAGTCGTCGGCACCGACGGCTACCTCCCCCCGGAACAGGCCGCCGGCGCGCCGCCGGACCCCCGCCAGGACCTGTACGCCGTCGGCGCCACCGCGGTCGAGCTGCTCACCGGGGTCCCACCGCACCACCGGCCCGCCCGCCCCCGCGGACGGCTGGGGCCCCTGCTCACGGCGCTCCTCGACCCGGACCCCGATCGGCGCCCCCGCTCCGCGGGCGACGCGGTCGACCTCCTGCGGCGCCTCGGCGTCCCGACCGGCGCGCCGTGGAGGGCGGGCGCCCGGCCGCCCGAGGTCCCGGACCGCTGGGGCCCCGCCCCCGGCGCCGGGACCGCCCGCGACCTGGGACTCGCCGCGCTCGGGTGCTTCGCCGGCGCGGCGGCCCTGGCCGCGCTGGCGCTCGGCCTGCTCATGACCCGCACCTAGGGTGGGGCGCATGTCCACGCTCGCCATGGGTGCCCACGTCGACCAGTCCAACCCGGTGGCCGAGGCCCGGGCCCGCGGGGCGGCCCACGTGCAGTTCTTCCTCGGCGACCCGCAGGGCTACCGGGGACCGGAGATCCGCTACCCCGGCGGCGCCGACGCCCTGCGGACGGCGGCCCAGGAGGCCGGCGTCGGGTTCTACGTGCACGCGCCCTACATCGTGAACGTCGCGACCTCGAACAACCGGATCCGGATCCCGAGCCGCAAGCTGCTCCAGCAGCACATCGACGCCGCCGCCGAGATCGGCGCGCTCGGGCTGATCGTGCACGGCGGCCACGTGAACATGGCCGACGACCCGGGGACCGGTTTCGAGAACTGGCGCAAGGCGGTGGAGCGTACCGACCTCAAGATCCCGCTGCTGCTCGAGAACACGGCGGGGGGCGAGAACGCCATGGCCCGCCGCCTGGACCGGATCGCGGGCGTCTGGGACGCCCTCCAGGGCGCCGACCAGGTCGACATGGTGGGCTTCTGCCTCGACACCTGCCACGCGCACGCGGGCGGCCTGGAGCTGGACACCCTCGTGGAGCAGGTGCTCGGCATCACCGGCCGGATCGACCTGCTGCACTGCAACGACTCGCGGGACGCGTTCGACTCCGGGGCCGACCGCCACGCCAACCTGGGCGCCGGCGAGATCGGGGTCGACGCGATCGCCGACGTCGTCCGCGCCGCGGGGGCGGCGCTCGTCCTGGAGACCCCGGGCGGCGCCGAGGAGCACCGGGCGGACCTGGCCGCGCTGCGCGCGCGTCTGTGAACGACCGGCGCGCGGTGGCGCCGCGGGCGCTCGATCGGCCGCCCCTGCCGAACGGCACCCGCCCGGCCGCGGTGGCCCGCCGGTAGCCTCGGGGCCGTGCCCGACCCCTCCGCGCCCACGACCCCCGCCGCCTGCCCGCCCACGACGGGCGCCCTCCGCGTCCGCCCGGTCTCCCCCGCGGCGCACCTGCAGCTGCTGCGCAGCCGGCGCTCGGCGAGCTTCCTGCAGACCCCGGCGTGGGGCGCGGTGAAGTCCGAGTGGCGGCACGAGTCGGTCGGCTGGTTCCGCGCCACCGGCGACAGCGGCGAGGAGATGGTCGGCGCCGCGCTGGTCCTCTACCGCCAGCTGCCCAAGGTCAAGCGCTTTCTCGCCTACGTCCCCGAGGGGCCGGTCGTCGACTGGACCGACGGCCACCCCGCCGCCTGGCTCGATCCGCTCGCCGCGCACGTCAGGTCCGAGGGCGCCTTCGGCCTGCGGATCGGCCCGCCCGTGGTGCTCCGCCGCTGGGAGGCCGGCGCCGTCAAGGACGGCATCAAGGACGACGCGATCCGCACGCTCGGGCAGGTCGCCCCCCGCGAGCGCTCGGCGGAGGGCGCCCGCCTGATCGCCCGGCTTCGCGAGCTCGGCTGGAGGCCGCAGGCGGGAGACGGCGGCTTCGCGGCGGGCCAGCCGCAGTACGTCTTCCAGCTGCCGCTGCGCGACGCCGGGGGCGAGCCGCGCACCGAGGACGACGTCCTGGCGGGCATGAACCAGCAGTGGCGCCGCAACATCCGCAAGGCCGCCAAGGCCGGCGTCGAGACCACCCTGGGGGACCCGTCCACGCCCGGCGACCTCGAGGCCTTCCACGCTCTCTACCTGAACACGGCCGAGCGCGACGGATTCACGCCCCGCCCGTTGGCCTACTTCCGCACCATGTACGACGCCCTCGCCGCCGAGGAGCCCGACCGGATCCGGCTCCACCTGGCCCACCACGGGGGGGACCTTGTCGCCGCGACGCTGGCGATCCGCGTGGGGGCGCACAGCTGGTACTCCTACGGCGCCTCCTCCAGCGCGAAGCGGGAGGTCCAGGGCTCCAACGCCGTCCAGTGGGCGATGATCACCGACGCCCTGGCCGCGGACTCGGACGTCTATGACCTGCGCGGCATCACCGCCACGCTGCAGGAGGACGACCCCCACGTCGGGCTGATCCGCTTCAAGGTCGGCACCGGGGGCGAGGCGGTGGAGTACGCCGGCGAGTGGGACCTCCCGTTGAACCGGCCCCTCTACGCGGCATTCTCGGCATACATGGCGAGGCGGGGACGCTGATGAGGACGAAGCCATGAGCCTCGTCCTCACCGTGGACGGACCCCGGTGGCGCGCCCACCTGGAGGAGGTGGCCACGCGCTACCCCGGGATCGCGCCGGTCTGCAAGGGCAACGGCTACGGCCTCGGGCTGCGCCGGCTCGCGCGCCGGGCGCAGTGGCTCGACGAGCGCGGCCGGGCCGCCGGCCGCGGCGGCGTCGACACCGTCGCGGTCGGCACCTACGCCGAGCTCGACGAGATCCGGCCCCGGTTCGACGGCGACCTCCTGGTGCTCACGCCCTGGCGCCCGTTCGGCCCTGCCGTCGACGCCGCCCGGGCGGCTGACCGCCGCGTCGTGCACACGGTCTCCCGGCCCGAGGATCTCGACGCGCTGCTCGCGCTGGACCCCCGCGCCCGCTACGTGCTCGAGCGGCGCACGAGCATGCTCCGGCACGGCCTGACCGCCGAGGAGCTGTGGCAGGTGGCCGATGGTCTCGGCAGCGGTCGTCAGGGCCGCCTCGGCCCGGAGGGCATCGCCCTGCACCTGCCGCTGCAGCAGGGCTCGCACCTGCCGGAGGTCCGCCGGCTGATGGAGGACGTGGTCGGGGCCGGGCTGCCGGCGAAGACCGTGTGGCTCAGCCACCTGACCTCCCAGGAGCTCGACGCCCTGCGGGGCGAGTTCCCGGACCACCGGCTGCGTCCCCGCACCGGTACCGAGCTGTGGCTCGGCGACCGCGGCGCGCTCCGGGTCACGGCCGACGTCCTCGACGTGCACCCTGTGCGCCGCGGCCAGCGATACGGCTATCGACGCCGTCCCGCACCCCGCGCCGGCCACGTCGTCGTGGTCTCGGGCGGCACGGCCCACGGCATCGGGCTCGAGGCCCCCAGCGGCGAGGGCTCGCTGCGCTCCCGCCTCGCCACCCTTGCGCGCGGCGGTCTCGACGCCGCCGGGCTGGTGCGCTCCCCCTTCACGGTGGGCGGGCGGGCGCGTCTCTTCGCCGAGCCGCCGCACATGCAGGCCTCCATGCTGTTCCTGCCCGCCGGCGCCGAGCTGCCCGCGATCGGGGACCGGGTCGAGGTCCGGGTCCGCTTCACCGCCACCGTCGTGGACCGGGTCGAGATCACCTGAGGCTCGCCGCCCAGGGTCCGTCGTCGGCGCGCCGGTCCTCCTGCACCGGGTCGCGTCCCGGCGCGAGGACGTCGCGGGCCACGACCCCGACCAGCCAGAGCTGACCTGCCACGCGCACGATGATGGCCAGCCAGTAGAACCCGGGGTCCTCGCCCGCAGCGGGCGCCAGGTCCTCCCCGAGATACCACCAGACCGACGCGAAGTAGAAGGCCTCGCACGCCTGCCACACCAGCAGGTCGCGCCAGCGCGGCCGGGCGAGCGCGGCCAGCGGCAGCAGCCAGAGCACGTACTGCGGCGAGTAGACCTTGTTCACCAGCAGGAAGCCCGCCACGATCAGCAGGCCGAGCTGGGCCAGCCGCGGGGTCTGGGGCGCTCGCAGCCCAAGCACCAGCACGCCCAGGCACCAGGCACCGAAGAACAGCCAGGACACCTGGTTCACCGTCCCCGGCGAGATCGTGGCGTCCGTGGCCTGCGCGGCCACCAGCCACAGCGAGCCGAGGTCCGGGCCGCGGTCGGCGTTGAAGCGCCAGAAGACCCGCCAGGCCTCGGCGTTCGAGACGTAGGCCGGCAGGTTGAGCAGGGACCAGGCGACCGCGGCGGCCACCGAGGCAAGCGCCAGATCGCCCCAGCGGCGACGGCGCCAGCAGATCACCAGGATGCCGCCGAGCAGGAACAGCGGATAGAGCTTGGTCGCGACCCCGGCACCGATCAGCAGGCCGGTGAGCCCGGGCCGGTGGTGGCTCCAGGCCCACAGCGCCCCGGCGACCAGCACGACCGAGAGCAGATCCCAGTTCACCAGCGCGGTCAGGGCGAGCACCGGGGCGGCCGCGAATCCCATGGCGTCCCAGGGTCGACGCCGGTGGGTGCGCGCCAGCAGCCACGCAGCCGCCAGCGCGCACAGCGCGAAGAGGACGGCGTGCACGACGACGAACCAGCGGATCTCGCTCTGCACCGCGTCGTCGCCGGCGAGTGCGCCCACCGGACGGTCGGCGCGGGCGTCGGTGTCCGGCCATCCGGTGAGCGCCTGGGTCGCGGCGGCCGCGCCCCAGGCGGCGTACCCGATCACGACCGGGTACTCCATCACCTCATAGCGCTCGCGCGTCTCGGCGTCGCCCGAGAAGGGCCACGCCAGCTCGGCGTAGCCCCGCCCGGTGTAGAGGTAGGGCAGGTCCGAGTAGCACATCGCAGCGTTGCGACGATCCGCGTCGTTCCAGGTGTCGACGAAGCAGGGCGCCTTCTGCACCATCCCGAGCGCGAAGCAGACCGCCGTCACGGCCAGGACCACCCGCACGGGCGTCCACCACGGGTGTCGGCCGGCGTGCTCGCCCAGGGGGCCGCCGACGCCGGCACTCAGGCCGGCGACCACCGGGTCGTCACGGGTGGGGGCGGCGTCCATCGAGGGACCGGAGGGGGGCACGCCCGACCCCGGCACGCTCAGTCGCTGCTGCGGGAGGCGCGCGGACGGGCCGACGGGCTGCCCGAGGCGCCCGACCGAGCCGGCCGGCTCCCCGACGCGTCCGGGCGCGTCGACGGGCTCCCGGAGGCGCTCGGCGACGGCCGGCCCTCCGACGAGGCGTTGCCACCCCCGTTGTTGTTGTTGCCGCCCCCGCTGTTGCCGCCCCCGTTGTTGCCGCCCCCGTTGTTGCCGCCCCCGTTGTTGCCGCCCCCGTTGTTGCCGCCCCCGCTGTTGCCGCCCCCGTTGTTGCCGCCCCCGTTGTTGCCGCCCCCGTTGTTGCCGCCCCCGTTGTTGCCGCCCCCGTTGTTGCCGCCCCCGTTGCCGTTGGGCGACGAGGACTGGTTCCGCGTCGGGCTCCGGCTCGGCTGGGGAGTGTTGTTCTCGGTGCTGCTGGGGCTCGGGGTCGGGGGCGCCTGGGTCGGGGGCGGCTCCGGGGTCGGGGTCGGCTCCTCGGTCGGGGTCGGCTGGTAGCCGGAGCTCGGCGCCTCGCCGTCGACGAACGCCGGGTCCGCCAGATCGAGGACCTCTTGTCCCTCCAGCGCGCGTTGCATCACGGCCACCCAGGTCTGGGCCGGGTACTCGCCGCCGAAGAACGTCGGCAGCCAGCCGTCGAGCTTGCCCGTGCCGTCGCCGCGGACGTACATGACCGCGGTCGAGAGCTGCGGGGTGAAGCCGACGTACCACGCCGAGGAGACGTCCCCGCCCTCCTTGGTCGCGGTGCCCGTCTTGCCTCCGGTCGGCCGGCCCAGCGCCTGGGCCGCCGTGCCTGAGCCCGACGCGACGACCTGCTCGAGGGCGTAGGACACATCGGCCGCGATGTCCTCGTCGAGGACCCGCTTGCCCGGCCCCTCGTGCCGGTAGCGCACCTCACCGCTGGCGTCGACGACCCTTTCGATGATGTAGGGATCGTGCGCCGTGCCGCCGTTGGCGATCGTGCCGTAGCCGTTGGCCATGTTGATCGGGCTGACGGTCTGCGATCCGAGCGCGACGCCGGTGACGGGCTCGAGGCCCGGCGTGTCGTTGGGGAATCCCGGCGCGTCGTCGGACGCCGGCTCCGCCGGCGGGATGCCCATGTCGTTGGCGGTCGACACGATCTTGCCCGGGCCGTCGTCCATGCCCAGCGTCATGTCGATGAAGGCGGTGTTCACCGAGTTCTCGGTGGCCTGGATCATGCTGACGCGACCGTAGGAGGTGTTGCCCTGGTTCTCCACCTCACCGCCGTCGGGCAGCGCGTAGGGCGAGTTCCCGTCGAAGGTGTCGTTGAGCGAGAAGCCGTCCTTGATGGCGGCGGGGAGCGCAAACGCCTTGAACGTCGACCCCGCCTGCCCCCCACGGATGGCCCAGTTGAGCTGGGAGTCGAGGTAGTCCTGACCGCCGTAGAGCCCACGGACGGCGCCCGAGCCCGGCGCGACGCTGGCGACGGCCACGTGCAGCTGCTGGTCGCCGAAGCCGTCCGGGCGCGCCTCGAGCACCCCCTCCTCGGCGGCCCTCATCGCCTGCCGAGTGAAGGTGGTGGTGACCTCGAGGCCGCCGCCGTCGATCTCCTCCTCGGAGAACCCGAGGCCGAGCAGCTCCTGGCGCACCATGCTCAGGACGTGACCGCGCTGCCCGCCGAAGCGGCTCTCCTCCTGGATCTTCGGAAACTTCGGCAGGCGCTGGGCGGCTTGCTCGGCGCGCGACGCGTCGATCGCGCCGGTCTCCTCCATCGAGCCGAGCGTGTAGTCATAGCGCTCCTGCAGGTTGGCCCGAGCCTCCTCGCCGTTGGCCGGATCCATGGTCCCCGGGCTGTTCACCACGCTGGCCAGCACGGCGGCCTGACGCAGGTTCAGCTGGTCGGCGTCCTTGTTGAAGTACGCCCGCGAGGCGGCCTGGACTCCGTATGCGCCGCGGCCGAAGTAGATCGTGTTGAGATAGCCCTCGAGGATCGCGTCCTTGCTCAGCTGGCGGTGGATCTTCAGGGAGAGGAAGGCCTCCTTGATCTTCCGCTTCAGCGCCTGCTCCTGAGTCAGGTAGAGGACCTTGACGTACTGCTGCGTGATCGTGGACGCGCCCTGGGTGTCGTTGCCCTGCGCGTTGCTGAAGGCCGCGCGGACGATGCCCTTGGGGTCCAGCCCGCTGTCCTCGTAGAAGTTGCGGTTCTCGGCGGCGATCACCGCGTCCTTCACGTTCTCCGGCATCTCGCTCAACGGGATGCTCTGGCGGTTCTGGATCGCGAACTGGCCCAGCTCCTGCTTGCCGCCGGCGTAGTAGACGAAGCTGGCCTCCTTCTCGAACTCCTCGTTGGGGTCCGGGATGTCGATGGCCTGATAGAGCACGACGAAGGTCGTGGCTCCGAGCAGCGCCATCACCAGCAGCCCGATGCCGCTGAGAGCGGCCAGGCGCTTGGCCCGCTGCCTGCCCGTGCGCTTGCGCTGGCTCCCCTTCTTCCCGGCCCCCTTCTTCTGGGGGGCCTTCTTCGAGGAGGCCTGGCTCGAGGCCGGTTTCCGGGTGCCTCGATCGCCTCCGGACCCGCCGGGTCTACCGGTTGCACTTCCACTCACGTTGGTGCCGTCTCCGTCACGTCGCAGGGTTCGTTCGCTCGGGGCGTTTCGTCGGGGTTCTCTGATCTGGCCCGGCCCACGCACGCCCCGGAAGCGGTGCGGTGACCCCGGACGGGGCGGGTCCACCCTACGAGGACGTCGGGGGCCGCGGGGTGTGGCGTCGGCGACTCCCCGGTCCGGCGGGCGGCCGACGGCGTGCTGACCCCGCTCGCTCCGACCGTTGCCGACACCGGTGTCAGCGATCCCACAGTCGACACGGCTTCCACGATGATGCACGGGCCCGATGTATCGCTACGATAGGTCGCATGGCACGTCGCGCGGAGACCATCGAGCTGGCAGTCCTCGGCCTGCTGCACGAGGGACCCATGCACGGCTACGAGCTGCGCAAGCGCC
Source organism: uncultured Actinomycetota bacterium (assembly GCA_963731985.1). GTDB lineage: Bacteria > Actinomycetota > Actinomycetes > Propionibacteriales > Nocardioidaceae > Nocardioides. The sequence goes on from CAVSYA010000004.1 coordinate 92,383, forward strand.
TGAACCTGATGCTGGGGTGGGGGCGCCTGCTGTCCTACGGCTCGCTGTACCCCGCGCTGAAGCGGATGCTGCGCAACGAGCTGATCGCCGAGACCACAGCGGCGACCCCGGCGGGGCGCCGTCCCAAGATCGTCTACGGCCTCACGGAGGCGGGCTCGGCAGCGTTCGAGCGCCTGATGTCCGAGGTGGGGCCCTCGGCGTGGGAGGACGACGACTTCGACATCCGGTTCGCCTTCTTCTCCCGCACCGACATGGAGATCAGGCTGCGGGTGCTCGAGGGCAGGAGGAGCCGGCTCCAGGAGCGCCTCGACCGGGTGCAGTCCGACCTGGCGAGAACCCAGAAGGAAGTCGATCGCTACGCCGCCGAGCTGCAGCGGCACGGGGTCGAGTCCGTGGAGCGGGAGGTGCGCTGGCTCTCGGAGCTGATCCAGGCCGAGCGCAGCGGTCAACCCGCCCCCCGACCCCCCGACACCACCATCCGAAATGGCACGGGCACGACGGGCAGCACCAGCACCTGACGCACCAGCACAGACGGCGGTTCGGACCGCCTCGCAACCAGAAGGAGAACCAATGGGCTCGGTACGAGTGGCAATCGTGGGGGTCGGCAACTGCGCGACCTCCCTCGTCCAAGGGGTGGAGTACTACAAGCACGCCGACCCGGCCGGAAACGTCCCCGGCCTGATGCACGTCACCTTCGGTGACTACCACGTCTCGGACGTGGAGTTCGCCGCCGCGTTCGACGTCGACGCCAAGAAGGTCGGCTTCGACCTCTCGGAGGCCACACAGGCCTCCGAGAACAACACCATCAAGATCGCCGACGTCCCGCCCACGGGCGTGACGGTGCAGCGCGGTCCGACGCTCGACGGCCTCGGCAAGTACTACCGCGAGACCATCGACGAGGCGGACGGCGACCCGGTCGACGTGACCCGGGCGCTCCGCGACGCCGAGGTCGACGTGCTGGTCTCCTACCTGCCGGTCGGTTCCGAGGTCGCGGACAAGTTCTACGCGCAGTGCGCGATCGACGCGGGCGTCGCCTTCGTCAACGCGCTGCCGGTCTTCATCGCCTCCGACCCCGTCTGGGCGAAGAAGTTCGAGGATGCCGGTCTCCCGATCGTCGGCGACGACATCAAGAGCCAGGTCGGCGCCACCATCACCCACCGCGTGATGGCCAAGCTCTTCGAGGACCGCGGCGTGGTGCTGGACCGCACCTTCCAGCTCAACGTCGGTGGAAACATGGACTTCAAGAACATGCTCGAGCGCGACCGGCTGGAGTCCAAGAAGGTCTCGAAGACCCAGGCCGTGACATCCAACGTGCTGCACAAGTTCGAGGACCGCGACGTGCACATCGGCCCGTCGGACTACATCCAGTGGCTCGACGACCGCAAGTGGGCCTACGTGCGCCTCGAGGGCCGCGCCTTCGGCGACGCTCCCATCAACATGGAGTACAAGCTCGAGGTCTGGGACTCCCCCAACTCCGCGGGCATCATCATCGACGCCATCCGCGCGGCCAAGATCGCCAAGGACCGCGGCCTGGGCGGCCCGCTGCTCCCGGCGTCCTCCTACCTGATGAAGTCCCCGCCGGTGCAGATGGCCGACGACCTCGGCCGCGCCGAGCTCGAGAGGTTCATCCGCGGCGACTGAGCGTCCGGCGCGGGACCCCGGGGAGCCCACGCCGGCCCTCAAGGATTCAGGATTCCGCGCGGCCGGCCCACCAGGCCCGCAGCGCCTCGACGGCGGCCTGCTCCCCTTGGGGTCCGTGCTCCGTGCGCAGCTCGAGGAGGAAGCGGTACGCCTCCCCGACGAGTGGCCCCGGCGGCAGGCCGAGCACGTCCATGATCTGCCGTCCGTCGAGCTCCGGCCGCAGCGCGGCGAGCTCCTCCTCGGCCGAGAGCCGCTCGATGCGGGCCTCGAGATCGTCATACGTGCGACGCAACCGCTCGGCCTTGCGTCGGTTCCGCGTCGTGCAGTCGGCGCGGGTCAGCACGTGCAAGCGCTCCAGCTGAGCGCCCGCGTCGCGCACGTACCGCCGGACGGCGGCGTCGGTCCACTCCCCCGAGCCGTAGCCGTGGAAACGCAGGTGCAGGTCCACCAGCCGCGCGACGGCCTCGACGTCCTCGTTGGAGAAGCGCAGCGCCTTCATCCGCTTGCGGGTCAGCTTGGCCCCGACCACGTCGTGGTGGTGGAAGGTGACCGACCCGTCCTCGAGGAAGCGCCGCGTGCGCGGCTTGCCGACGTCGTGCATCAAGGCGGCGAACCGGGCGACGAAGTCCGGCCGCGGCGCCTCGCCGTCCCCGGCCAGTCGCGGCTCGAGGTCGATCGACTGCTCGAGCACGGTCAGCGTGTGCTCGTAGACGTCCTTGTGCCGGTGGTGCTCGTCGCGCTCCAACGCCAGCGCCGGCAGCTCGGGCAGCACCCGGTCGGCCAGGCCGGTCTCCACCAGGAGCGTGAGCCCCAGCCGCGGGTACGGCGCGCACACGAGCTTCACGAGCTCGTCGCGCACCCGCTCGGCGGAGATGATCGAGATCCGCTCGGACATCGCGGTCATCGCCTCGACGACCTCGGGGTCCACCGTGAAGCCGAGCTGCGCGGCGAAGCGGGCGGCCCGCATCATCCGCAGCGGATCGTCGCCGAACGAGGACTCGGGCCGTCCCGGGGTCCGCAGCACGCGATGGGCCAGGTCGACCACCCCGCCGAACGGGTCCTCGAAGAGCCGCCCGGGCACAGAGACGGCCATCGCGTTCACGGTGAAGTCGCGACGGCCCAGGTCACCTGTCAGCGAGTCGCCGAAGTCGACCTCGGGCTTGCGCGAGGCGGGGTCGTAGGCCTCGGAGCGGTACGTCGTGATCTCGACCTGCCACTCGCCCCGCCGGCAGCCGATGGTCCCGAAGGTGCGACCGATGTCCCAGACCGCGTCCGCCCAGCCGCGGAGCAACCGCTCGGTCACCTCGGGACGAGCGGAGGTGGCGAAGTCGAGGTCGCCCAGCGGGCGTCCCAGCATCGCGTCCCGCACCGGGCCGCCGACCAGCGCCAGCTGCTCGCCGGCTCCGGCGAACCGCGCGCCGAGCGAGTCGGTGACCTCCGCGACCCGGTCCAGCTCGCGCTCGACCGTCCGTTGGACGTCTGCGATCTGCAGGGGAGGCGGGGCGTCGGACACGAGGCACCACTCTAGTGGCGTTCCCGGGGCCGGCGACGCGCGGCGTCGAGGGCGCGGTCGCCCCGGACGCGACGCACGCCGACGGTACCCTCGCACGGTGCTCCCCCGACGTCGTACGCGCGCGCCCGGAGGTTCCGGGCCGGCTGCGCGGACCCGCCGACGTGCTGTCGGGGTGCTCGCCCTGGCGGGGCTGCTGCCGGGGCTGCTGCCGGGAGCGGCGGCCGCCGCGAGCGGGTCGGGACCCTCGACCACCACCAGCAACCGCGCACCGGCGGACCCGGACCAGCCGCTGCGGATCGACCTGGACACCCTCTCTCCGGCGGTGGTGCCTCAACGGGGCCCCGTCCAGGTCACCGGCCTGGTCACCAACGTCAGCGAGGAGACGTGGACGGCGGTCAACCTCTACGTCTTTTCCTCCGCACGGCCGCTGACCACCGACGACGAGCTCGCCGACGCGGTCGAGACCGACCCGGGGGCCGCGGTCGGGGCCCGCGTGGTCGACCCCGGCACCTTCGAGGTGATCGGCGACCTGCAGCCCGAGGAGTCCTCCGGCTTCACGCTGCGGGTGCCCCGCTCCGCCCTCGACATCCCCCAGGGCGAGCCCGGTGTCTACTGGTTCGGTGTGCACGCGCTCGGCACGACCGTGGACGGCCGCGACCAGGTCGCCGACGGCCGCGCCCGCACCTTCCTGGCCCAGCTCGACCAGCAGAGCCCGCAGCTGCCCGTCAGCCTCGTGCTGCCCCTGCGCCGACCGGTCGTGCACACCCCCGACGGCAGCCTGGCCCGGGTCGAGGCGTGGACGCGCCTCCTCGAGCCGGGGGGCCGGCTGAGGGCCCAGCTCGACTTCGGCTCTCTCGGGTCCGACCGCGCGCTGACGTGGATGGTGGACCCCGCGGTCCTCGATGCCGTCGACCAGCTCGCCCGGGGGAACCCGCCGCGGTCGATCGCGCCGACCCGGCCCCCGCCCGGCACGTCGGAAGGTGGCGCGAGCCCCAGCGACGCGGCGAGCAACCGCCCCGCGAGCCCCAACGCGGACGAAGACGGCTCGGGAGGCCCGGGGGGCGACGGGTCGGGCGGCGGCGACGCCTCCGGGGGCAGCTCCGGGGGGTCCGGCAGCGGCGCGGCCTCGCCGCTGGAACGACGAGCGGCCGAGCTGGCCGACGAGTGGGGCCTGCGCGCCCGGCCGCTGCTGGGCCAGGGAGAGGTGCTGGCGCTGCCGTACGCCGACCTCGACGTCGCCGGCGCGCTGGTGCACCAGCCCGGCGCCTACGCCCGCGCCCTCTCCTTCTCCGCGGGCGGCCTGAGCCGCGCCGGGCTGGCCTCGACCCCGGTGTTCGCGCCGCCGGACGGCCGCTCGGACGCCGAGACCCTCGACGCTCTGAAGGAGGACACGACCGTGCTGCTCTCCGAGCAGGCCGTGCAGGACGGCGGCCGGTCCGGTGCCCCGGTCCGCGACATCCTCGGCCGTGACGTGGTGCTCATCGACGAGGCGTCCGCCGCCGGCGGCCCTGGACCCGACCGGGCGCTGAGCACGGTGCAGGTGCGCCAGCGGCTGCTCGCCGAGACCGCGCTGCGCAGCCTCGCCGGTGACGACTCCCCGCTGGCGACGGTCTTGCCCCGGCGCTGGGTGCCGGACGACCCGCGCGGCTTCTTCCTCGGCATCGAGGACGCTCCGTGGATCCGTCTCGCCACGCTCGGCGCCGCCACCGCCGGCTTGGCGGAGCAGACCGACCCCGCGTTGCTCGTCTACCCCGAACAGGCCGCGCTGGAGCAGGTGGGCGCGCTCAACTTCGCCGCCGTGCAGTCGCTGACCGACACCGGGGCCCTGCTCGAGACGGTGCTCACCCGCAACGCCGCCGTCGGCGCCGCGGTCGCCCAGGAGGCGCTCAGCGGCGCCTCGTACGCCGCCCGCAACCGCCCGGTCTTCTGGCGCCGGCTCACCTGGCGGGCCGAGGCCTCGATCAGCGACCAGCTCGGCCGGGTGCGGGTGGAGGCCCCACCGTCCGTGACGCTCTCCAGCGAGGAGGGCAAGTTCGCGGCGCGGGTGCTCAACGACCTCGACGAGCCGGTCACCGTGCGCATCGAGGCGCGCACCGACGACCTCATCGAGATCAGCGCGCCGGAGTCGATCTCCCTGACGCCCGGGGAGCGCACCTCCGTCCTGCTCACGGCGAGCACCAGCCGGATCGGCCTGCACGACGTCCAGCTCGTCGTCACCGCGCCGAGCGGCGTCGCCCTCGGGTCGCGCGCCGACCTGCCGATCCGCTCGGCCCAGGTCAGCTGGATCATCTGGGTCGTGATCGCCGTCGGCGGCGCCGTCCTCGTCGGCGCCATCGTGGTGCGACTGGCCCGCCGCCTCCGCTCGGGTCGGGACGTCGGCCGGGGTTCCGCCGCCGCGGAAGGGGCCGAGTGAGCGAGCGCGACGACCCGGCGGACGGCTCGGCCGCCGGCCCCGCGACCGGCGAGCCCGGGGCGGCCGAACCGGGGGCGGCCGAACCCGGGACGGCCACCCCGGTCAGTCGCCGCATTGCCGTGGAGAGCACCAGCGTCCTCGGCTCGTCGGCCGTGATGGCGGCGGGCACCACCTTCTCCCGGCTCAGCGGCTACCTGCGCACGACCCTGCTCGCCGCGGCGCTCGGCGCGCAGCTGCACGCCGACCTGTTCACGATCGGGAACACGATCCCGAACATGCTCTACATCCTGCTCGCCGGCGGCGTCTTCAACGCCGTGCTCGTGCCGCAGCTGGTCCGGGCGATGAAGGACGACGAGGACGGCGGCGACGCCTACACGAACCGGATCGTCACGCTCGCCGCCCTCTTCCTGGGCGTGGTCACGGTGTTGCTGGTCATCGCGGCACCGCAGGTGATGCGGCTGTACCTGGACTCCTCGTTCAACGACCCCGAGCTGAGCGCGCAGCGCGAATCGGTCATCGACTTCGCCCGCTACTGCCTGCCGCAGGTCTTCTTCTACGGGATGTTCGTGCTGGTCGGCCAGGTGCTCAACGCGCGTGGCCGGTTCGGCCCGATGATGTGGGCCCCGATCGCCAACAACGTGATCGCCGTGATCGTGCTGGTGATCTACCTCCTCGTCTTCGGGCCGGCGTCCGGCAGCGAGCTGACCGGCGGATACACCCCGGGCGAGGAGGCGATGCTGGGGATCGGCTCGACGCTGGGCATCGCCGTCCAGTTCGCCATCCTGCTGCCCTACCTGCGCTCCGCGGGCTTCCGCTACCGGCCGCGCTTCGACTTCCGCGGCACGGGCCTGGGCCGCACGATGCGCCTGGGCGGTTGGACGCTCGGCTACGTCCTGGTCAACCAGGTCGCCTACACCGTCGTGGTCCGGCTGGCTTCCGGCGGCACCGCCGAGGCGGCGGCGACCGGCACCGACGCGGCCGGCTACACCGTCTACTCGGCGACCTTCCTGATCATGATGGTGCCGCACTCGGTGGTGACGGTCTCCCTCGCGACGGCGATCCTGCCGCGGCTCTCGGCGCGAGCTGCCGAGGCCGACCTGCGCGGGCTCGCCCGCGGCCTGGGCTCGACGATGCGCACCGCGCTGTCGTTCGTCCTCCCCTTCGCGATGCTGCTCCCGGTGCTCGCGCCCGACCTGGCGAATGTGATCCTCGGATACGGCGCCGCCCGCGACGACATCGGCCTCTTCGTGCCGGCGCTCTCGCTCTTCGCGCCGGGCCTGGTCTTCTTCACAGTGCACTACCTCATGCTGCGCGGCCTCTACGCCCTCGAGCGCACCCGCGCCGCGTTCTGGATCCAGTGCTGCATCGCCTCCACCAACGTCGGTGTCGCGATCCTGCTGACCGAGCTCGCAGGACCGCAACGCACGGTGCCCGCCCTCGTCGTGGCGTACGGGACGGCGTATTTCGTCGGATCGGCGATCTCGTTCTCGGTGCTGCGGCGGCAGGTGGGCGGTCTCGAGGGCCGCCGGCTGGTCAGGTTCCTGGTCCGCCTCACCATCGCCGGCGGGCTGGCGACGGCCGTCGGGTACGCGGCCTCCTGGATGCTGCACCAGCCGTTCCCGGAGACGCCCCATCAGGCGGTCGCCGGCCTCCTGGCGCTCACCGTGATCCTCGTCGACGTGGCTGTCTTCCTGCTGGTGGCCCGGGCGCTGCGGATCGAGGAGGTCGGCGAGGTCGTCTCCCTGGTCACGCGTCGGCTGCCCCGGGCGGGCCGCGGACGCGGACGGCACTGAACCGCAATTACCATGACGAGGAGACGCGAGGGGAGGTCCGGCAAAGGCCGTGCCGCACGGAAGCCGACCGGGTGACGAGCTCGGTGCTCGGTACACGCTGGTCGATCTGCTCAGCGAGAGCAGGGGCGGGCGCTTCTGGCGCGCCCACGACCAGGTGCTGGCCCGACACGTCGCGCTGCACGTCATCTCCGCTGACGACGACCGCGCCCCCGGCCTGCTGGATGCGGCCCGGCGATCGGCGGCCGTACAGGATCGCCGGATGCTGCGGGTGCTCGACGCGGACGAGCAGGACGGGCTCGTCTACGTCGTCAACGAGTGGGGGGTCGGCACGTCCCTCGACATCCTGATCGCCGACCGGCCGCTCTCCCCCCGCCGGGCTGCCTGGATCGTCTCGGAGGTCGCTGACGCGATGGCCACGGCGCACGACAGCGACGTGGCCCACGGACACCTCGTCCCGGAGAACATCCTGGTCGACCACGTCGGCTCCGTGCGGATCATCGGCCTGGCCGTCGACGCGGCGCTCCGGGGGGTGGTGCCGGGGCGGATCGAGGACGACGTCGTCGACCTCGTCGGGTTGCTCTACTCCGGCCTGACCGGCCGCTGGGCCGGTCACGCCTACTCGGAGCTGGACCCCGCCCCCACGGAGGGCGACGGGCCGCTGCGTCCCCGGCAGGTGCGCGCAGGCGTCCCCCGGGTGCTCGACCAGCTGTGCGACGAGGTCCTGGACGCCCACCGCCGGGGCACGCTCGACGACGGCCGCGAGACGGCACACAACGCCGCCGACATCGCCGCGCTGCTCCAGCAGTTCGTCGGAGACCCCCTGGAGATGGCTGCCGCCGAGGCCGCCCGCGGGCACAGCTCGCCACCGTCGGTGAACCTGACCGACCCCGACCCCGGCAACCGCTCGGCCTGGCCCCCCCGGGAGGACGATCGAGACGACGCGACCGAGGACGACGCGACCGAGGACGACGCGACCGAGGACGAGACCCGGGAGGTCCCGGTCGCCGAGGGCGCCCCGGGCCTCGGGGACGGCGGGGAGGCGAGCGACACGGAGCAGACCGTCGCGGTCCCCCTCGCCGCCGAGGCCGACGACGTCACCGCGGGGGATCCCGACCCCGAAGACCTCGCGGACCGCGAGGACCCTGGGGACGCCGAGGACCAGTCGGCCACCGGGCCGATCCCCGCCGGCGATGCCGAGGAGGACCCCTCCCCTCAGGCCGAGGAAGCGGCAGACGCGCACGCGGACCTGCAGACACAGGCCGGGGTGCCCATCTTCCTCGACGACACCGACGACGTGAACTGGGTGAGCAAGCAGCAGCAGAGGCCGGCGCCACCCCCCGTGCTGGAGGACCCCCCGGAGCGGCCGCTCTTCGCGCCCGATCCGCCCGACGGTCAGCCCCAGCGGCGACCCCGGGCCGGGCCGCCGGGCCGCATGAACGGCGACTCCTGGCCCTGGGGGACCGGCGGCGGGTCCGCAGCCAACGGCACCGGCGCGGTGTTCGAGGAGCCCGGTCAGGACGATCGCGGGCCGGTGCCGGGCCGCCGCTGGTTCCGCCTCGCGCTGCTGCTTGGACTCGCGAGCCTCGCGCTCCTGCTCGTCGTCTTCCTCGCGGACCTGCTGCGCGGCGGGCAACCGCTGGGCATGGGGCCCGCGCCCGACGGGTCCGCGAACGGGGCGTCCGCGAACGCGCCCAGCCCCGTGAGCGGCCTGGACGTCGACACCCTCGATCCGCAGGGCAACGGCCAGGAGAACGACGACGGAGCCCCGAACGCGGTCGACGGCAACCAGGAAACGGCGTGGCGCACCGAGACGTACTTCCAGCAGCTCGGCCCGCAGGGACTCAAGACCGGCGTCGGCCTCGTCGTCGACCTGGGCGCGCCCACCGCGGTGCGCGAGGTCGACCTGCGCCTGACCGGCGCCCCCACGGCCGCGCAGCTCTACCTCACCGAGGAGGCGCCCTCGGACGTGGAGGACCTCGAGCCCGTCGGTCGGATCCGGGCCAGCGGTGAGCGCGGTTCCGCCGAGCTCGACGGCAAGCGGTCCGGCCGCTATCTGGTGATCTGGTTGACGACCCTGCCTCCCGTCGACGGCGGGTTCCGCGCCGAGATCCGGGAGGTCGTGGTGCGGGCGTGAGCTTCTCGGCGCGCCGGGATCCGGGCCGCTCGGACATGGGCCGGGCTGACCCGGGCCGGGAGCACACGGAGCGGGCGGACCCGGAAGGATCCGACGGGGAGCGATCCGACGGGGAGCTCCTGGCTGCGCACCTGGCGGGCGATCACGACGCCTTCGGGGAGCTGTTCCGGCGCCACCGGAGTCGTCTGTGGGCCGTCGCGCTGCGCACCACGGGACACCCGGAGGACGCCGCCGACGGCCTGCAGGACGGCATGGTCGCCGCATACCGCCGGGCCGGCACGTTTCGCGGTGACGCGGCGGTCACCACCTGGCTGCACCGGGTCGTTGTCAACGCCTGCCTCGACCGGGTCCGCTCCCGGCGCGTGCGGGCCGCCGACCCCCTGCCTGAGGGGGTCGAGCCTGGCCATGCCGTGACTCGGGCGCTCGGACGCGACGCGGGCCGCGAGGTCGAGGACCCGGCGGGGGCCGCCGTACGCCATGAGGACGCCGCGCGGGTCCTCGACGCGCTGGCCACCCTCTCCCCGGAGCAGCGGGCGGCGCTGGTGCTGGTGGACATGGAGGGGTGGCCGGTCGCCGAGGCGGCCGAGGTGCTCGGCTGCGCGACCGGCACCGTGAAGTCGCGGTGCGCGCGCGGCCGGACCCGGCTTGCGGTGGTGCTGGCCGACCTGGTCGCCCCGCCCATCGACGACACGGGCGAGGGGATCCCCAAGCCCCCGCCGCGAGCAGGGAACCCGGCCGGGGGCCCGGGCGTCGCATCCATGACGGCGCCGCGGGCGCCGCCCGAGGATCATCCCCGTGACCCCGCCCATCCATCCCAGGAGCAGCCGTGACCGACGACCGTCCCGACCCACCGGGGGATGAGCGCGCGCACGAGGGCACCCCCGGGGACCCCGGGCTGGACCCCGGACGGGAGGCGGCGCTGCGCCGGCTGCTCGCGGATGCCCGCGAGACGGGCCCGCCGCCGCCCGAGGTCACCGCGCGCCTGGACGACGCGCTCGCGGCGCTGGGGCGGGGTGAGGAGCCCACGGGGGGGCCCGCGCCCGTCGTCCCGCTCCGCCGACGGCGGGTCCGACGCGCGCTGCTGGCCGCGGGTGCGGTGGCGGCCACCGTCGTGGTCGCCGTACCCGTCACGATGGAGATCACCGGCCAGCGCGATGACGGCTCGCCGACCTCGGCGGTCGAGGGCACCTCCGAGGGCGCACCCGACGCCGCCGACCAGGGGTCCCCCGGGGCCTCGGCGTCGAGCCGCCCGCCTTCGAGCGGCCCGTCTCCACGCAAGTGGCCTCCGCGCCATGGGCCTCCGGGCGACGGGCGTCCGGGTCTCCTGCAGCACCTTGCGCCCCGACAGAAGGCCCCCACGGCCGAGTCCGATGCGGCCCGTGGCCAGGTGGGGGTGTCCAGCGGCCGCGAGCTGCTTCTGAGTCCCTCCGACTTCGACGAGCAGGTCACCGCACTGGTCCAGGATGGCGGGTGGGGTCCCGCGCCGCAGGCTCGCTGCGGTGCGCCACACCAGGGCCGGGCGATCGCTGTCCGCTACGACGGCGCGCTGGGCGCTCTGCGCCTCGTCCCCGGCGAGAACGCCGTCCGGGCGCAGCTCTACGTCTGCGGCCGCGACGGCATCGTCCGGGCCCGTGCCGTTCAGCTTCGCTGAGACCGCACCCTCGGGCGACCGCGAGTGACAGCGGCAGGAACAACCCTCGCCTACGATCAGTTGTGCCACTGTGCGCCCCCCGGGCGCCATCACCCCCGCACCCGCTACCCGACCCGCCGCGGCCGGCTGAGGAGTACCGAGCGCATGACCGCACCGTCCGAGAAGTCCAGCGACGTCCGCGAGATCCGCGACGTCATCATCATCGGCTCGGGACCCGCCGGGTACACCGCGGCGGTCTATGCCGCCCGCGCCAGCCTCACACCGCTCGTGCTCGAGGGCTCGGTGACCGCCGGCGGGGCCCTGATCAACACCACCGACGTGGAGAACTTCCCCGGTTTCCGCGACGGCATCATGGGCCCGCAGCTGATGGAGGAGATGCGCGGCCAGGCCGAGCGTTTCGGCGCCGAGCTGATAGCCGACGACGCGATCGAGGTGGATCTCGCCGGAGAGGTGAAGGAGGTTCGCACGGCGACGGAGACCTTCCGCTCGCGTGCCGTCATCCTGGCCACCGGCTCCGGCTACCGGCAGATCGGGATCGAGGGAGAACAGCGCCTCTCGGGTCGCGGCGTCTCGTGGTGCGCGACCTGCGACGGCTTCTTCTTCCGTGACCAGCCGATCGCCGTCGTCGGCGGCGGCGACTCCGCCGTCGAGGAGGCGACCTTCCTGACCCGGTTCGGACGACGCGTCTACCTGATCCACCGACGCGACGAGCTGCGCGCCTCGAAGATCATGCAGGAGCGCGCCTTCGCGGACCCCAAGCTCGAGTTCATCTGGAACGCCGAGGTCGCCGAGATCCGCGGCGAGCACAAGCTCGAGGGCGTGACCCTCCGGGACACGGTGACCGGCGAGCTCCGGCCGCTGGACGTGACCGGCCTCTTCGTCGCGATCGGACACGACCCGCGCTCGGAGCTGCTGCACGGCCAGGTCGACCTGGACGACAACGGCTACGTGATCGCGCAGCACCCGTCCACGGGCACGAACCTGCCCGGCGTCTTCGCCTGCGGTGACCTGGTCGACCACCAGTACCGGCAGGCCATCACGGCGGCCGGCACGGGCTGTGCGGCGGCGCTCGACGCCGAGCGCTACCTCGGGGAGCTCGAGCACCTGGCGGCCACGGCAACCGAGGCCCAGGAGCGCGCCGACGCCGAGGTGCTCCAGTCGTCGTGAGCGACCGCGAGGTCCGGCCTCCAGCCCCCTCACGCGTGGAAGAAATGTCGCCGGGCGGGTGTTGGATCTCCTGACAAGCCCCGCTGCACCTGCCGGTGCGGCATCCGTGGCCATCACCGTGGCCATGACAGCGAGAAAGGAAGCATCCATGGCGAACATCGCGGCCGTGACCGACGCCGAGTTCGAGGCCCAGGTCCTCAAGTCTGACAAGCCCGTCCTGGTCGACTTCTGGGCGGAATGGTGTGGCCCGTGCCGCCAGGTCACCCCGATCGTCGAGGAGATCGCCGGCAGCCACGGCGACAAGATGGACTTCTTCACGATGAACGTGGATGAGAACCCGGTGACGCCGTCGTCCTACCGCGTGACGGGCATCCCGACCCTCAACGTCTACCAGGACGGCGAGGTCGTGAAGTCGATCGTCGGCGCGAAGCCGAAGGCGGCGCTGCTCAACGAGCTGTCCGGCTTCATCGACTGACCGGCTGATTCCGTAGCGGGCTCCCGGCGCTGCGGCGGCCCCTCAGGCCGGAGGCTCGTGCGGCCGCCCGCGGAACACCGCCGGCGGCACGCCACGGGTGCGCGGCGTGGTCGGCACCGAAGGCGGGCGAACGGCCCCCACGAGGCGCTCCACGGCGGCTCCCACCTCGGACCTCCAGGTCAGGGCCGTCCGGAGGTCCATCCGCATGCGCGGCGTGGTGCCGTGCGCCCGTTGCGTCTTGAAGCCCACGCCACCGAGGAAGCCGGCCGGCAGGACGCACGGGCGCTCGCAATGAGACCCGTAGGCCTCAACCGCCCGCACCCCGCGGCCGAGCAGGTCCCGGGCCATGGCCTGCACCAGCATCCGGCCGAGGCCGCCGCGCTGGTCAGGCGCGACGTAGGCGGCGACCAGCAGCACGGCGTCCGGGCTCACGGGGGCCGTGGCAAACGCATCGGAGCCGGGGACGTAGGCCGGCGGCGCGTAGAGCACGAAGCCGGCGATGCGGTCGTCGATGAGGATCACCCGGCCGCACGAGCCCCACTCGCGGAGCACCTCCGAGACCCAGGCCTCCTTCTCGGCCAGGCGCTCGGTGTCGGGAACCCGGTCGCGGCGCACCGGGTCCAGCTCCCATGCGAGGCAGGTCCCGCACCCACCGGGGAGCAGGCGTAGGTGGTCCACCGTCAGTCGCGTCACCTTGCGACCCATGCCGCCTCCTCGCAGCTGCCGGCGCCCCGCCCCGGTCGTGGTCACGATGGTAGGCCCTGCCCGCGTGCGCCGGCAGGCCCGGAGGGGGCAGGATGGCTCTCCCGGACCCCCCTGCCTAGGAGCGCCGTGCGCGACCTCACCTACCCTCCCATCATCACGCTCGCCAAGACGAGTTTCCGCCTGCTCGGCCAGGAGATCCGGATGACGGGCGCCGAGTACGTCCCCCGCTCCGGGGGTGTCCTGCTGGCCTACAACCACATCGGCTACGTCGACTTCGTCTACGGCGGCCTCGCGGCCAATCCCTCGGGGCGCAAGGTCCGCTTTATGGCCAAGCGGGAGCTGTTCGACCACCGGTGGACCGGCCCGCTGATGCGCTCCCTGCACCACATCGAGGTGGATCGCGGCGAGGGGCTTGGTTCCTTCCACCAAGCGGTCGACTACCTGCGTGGCGGCGAGGCGGTCGGCATCTTCCCGGAGGCGACCATCTCGCGGTCCTTCGAGCTCAAGGAATTCAAGTCCGGTGCCGTTCGCATCGCGGCGGCGGCGGGCGTCCCGCTCGTGCCGGTGGTGCTGTGGGGGACCCACCGCATGGTGACGAAGGACCACCCGCGGGACTTCTCGCGGGGCAAGACCATCGGACTGCACGTCGGTCGGCCTCAGTTCCCCAGCGGCGACGACCCCGTCGCCGAAACCGCGCAGCTGCGGGAGGCCATGATCGAGATGCTGGACGACGCCATCGCCCAGTACCCGGCGGAGGAGATGCCGCCGGGCGCGTGGTGGGTGCCGGCCCGGCTCGGCGGGACCGCGCCCACCCTGGAGGAGGCGGATCGTCTCGACGCGGAGGAGAAGCGGGACCGCGCCGCCAAGCGCGCCGCCAAAGCGAAGGCCCGTCGCCAGGCCTGAGCCACGCGGAGAGCCGGTTGCTCCCCGGCGATGTTCCACGTGGAACCGGTTCGCCGCGTGGAGCCGGTTCGAGTTGTCGACGTGTCGACAGATGGATGAGTCGACTCAGCGACTCATCGACCGTTCTGACTCGTGGTGGCGGAAGCCGCCCGGCATGCGTCGGCGCGCGGAGCGCCGCTCGGGGTCAAGGGAGCGATATGTCGACAAAGCAATGTGGCGATAGGGCGACTCATCGCTAGACTGATCTGTCGACATAATCCCAGAGCGCGGGCGCCGCGAGACGCCTCCCCCGGTGCCACCCCTCGCTCGGCGACCCGCACCGTCAGACGGGAGGGGGACTCATACGGGCCCGCACCGTCCAGACGGCCCGCGCCGTCAGCCGGGCCCGGCACTCAGATGGGGCGGTCGCTGCGGTTGCGAGGGTCGATGATGTCGACGATGCGCCGCAGATCCTCGAGCGAGGCGTACTCCACGGTGATCCTGCCCTTCCTCCTACCCAGGTCGACCTTCACGCGGGTCTCCAGGCGCTCGGACAGGCGCTCGGACAGCTCACCGAGTCCGGGGGCCGTGGGGTGGGCGCGCTTCTGGCGCGACGTCCCGGGCCCGGCGGCGTCGCCGAGCGACACGAGCTCCTCCAGGCCGCGCACAGAGATCCCTTCCGAGACGACCCGCTTGGCGAGGGAGTCCTGCTCCTCGGGGTCGACCGCCAGCAGCGCGCGGGCGTGCCCGGCCGAGAGCACGCCCGCCGCCACCCGACGCTGCACCGCCGGGGACAGCCGCAGCAGGCGCAACGTGTTCGAGATCTGCGGGCGCGAGCGACCGATCCGCTGGGCGAGCTCGTCGTGGGTGCAGGCGAAGTCCTCGAGCATCTGACCGTAGGCCGCCGCCTCCTCCAGGGGGTTCAGCTCGCTGCGGTGCAGGTTCTCCAGCAGCGCGTCCCGGAGCATGTTGTCGTCGCCGGTGGCGCGCACGATCGCCGGGATCCTCGCGAGGCCCGCCTGCTGGCCCGCCCGCCATCGGCGCTCGCCCATGACGAGCTCGAACGAGTCCGGGCCCGTCGGGCGCACGACGATCGGCTGCAGAAGCCCGACCTCCCGGATGGAGTGCACCAGCTCGCCCATGGCCTCCTCGTCGAACACCTGGCGCGGCTGACGCGGGTTCGGCACGACCGAGGTGAGCGAGATCTCGGCGAAGTAGGCGTTCGGGACACCAGCGCCCGTGTTTCCCGTGAAACCATCCGGATGAGCCGGCGACTCGCCCCCGGGGGAGTCGGCGGTATCGCGGGAGACGCCCTCGGGCGGGAGGCCCCGCTGCTCCGGAACCCCCGACTCGGCGGCCCCGGGCGAGGGACGGGCGTCGGCGTGGCGGGCCCACGCCGCGGGGATCGCGGGGTGCGCGCGATCGACGCCCTCCCCTCCGGCACCGGTCCCCGTGCTCTCTCCGGCACCGGTCCCCGTGCTCTGCTCGGTGGCGCTCCCGGCGGTCGGCGTCGGGTCCTCCTCGGGCGGGGCTGTCGGGATCAGCGCCCCCAGGCCTCGTCCCAGCCCTCGCCGCGGCGCATTCTCACTCATGACGCACTCCCCTGCCTGGACATCTCTCGCGCCGCCTCGAGATAGCTGAGCGCGCCCGGCGAGCCGGGATCGTAGGTCATGACGGTCTGGGCGTACGACGGCGCCTCCGACACCCGCACGGACCGCGGGATCGACGTGCGCAACACCTGCGCCCCGAAGTGGTCGCGCACCTCCTGGGCGACGCCAGCCGCCAACCGCGTCCGACCGTCATACATCGTCACGAGGATCGTCGACACGACGAGCCGGGGGTTCAGGTGGGCCTTGACCATGTCGACCGTCTCCAGCAGCTGGCCGAGACCCTCCAGCGCGTAGTACTCCGCCTGGATCGGGATCATCATCTCGACGCCGGCGACCAGGGCGTTCAGGGTCAGCAGGCCCAGGCTGGGGGGGCAGTCGACGAAGACGTAGTCGAAACGCGCCTCGCCCGCCGTCTCGGCCGTCCCGATTAGGGGGTGCTGCGCGATGGCGGCCCGGAGGCGTCCCTCGCGGGCGGTGGCCGAGACCAGCTCGATCTCCGCGCCGGCAAGGTCGATCGTCGACGGGACGACCCACAGGTTTCGCTGGTCCGGGCAGGCTTGGACCACCTCGGCCATCGGGGTGCGGTCGACGAGCATGTCGTAGGTGGAGGGCGTGCCGCGCGGGTGCTCGATGTTCAGCGCCGTGGAGGCGTTTCCCTGCGGATCCAGGTCGATCACCAGGACCCGCTGGTCAAGCTGCGCCAGCGCGGCTGCCAGGTTCACGGCCGAAGTCGTCTTGCCGACCCCGCCCTTCTGGTTCGCCACCACCACCACCCGGGTGGCGGGTGGCCGGTCCGGGGACTCACCGAAGCGAACGCCGCGGCGGGCCAGGACCGACTGCTCGACGGCCTGCGCGAGCGGCGTGGAGCCGTCATACCGGGTCGTCACGGCGGCGGCGAACTCGCCGGCCGTGCGCATCGAGCGTCGGCCCACGCGCTGCGGGGCCACCGTGTCGGTCATGGGTGTTTCACGTGAAACCACGAGGACCTCATCGCATGTGGATAAGTTGCCGAACTGTGGATAACTCTGGCTAGATGAGCGTGGGGGAGATGAAGAGACCTCGGGGAGGTCTCGCTCACCGCCGACTCCTGCGGCCACCCGACCGGCGGACCCCCGATCCCGTGCCGGGTGCGGCGTCCGCCTGTCTGCGCAAACGTACGGCTTCCGGATCGGCCCATTCCACTCGCACCACCGTGGTGGGTGGATCAATCCAACCTCGTCCGACGCTGTGGACGGCCGCGGGCGCACAGCCCCAGTCGTCCAGCACTCCACGCGCCTCGGCGACTTCCTCGGCCGCCTTCGCCCCCTTCATGGCCAACAGGGCGCCACGGGGAGAGACCAGCGGCAGCGACCACGCGAGCAGTCGCGGCAATGGCGCGACCGCGCGGGACGTGACGACGTCGAAGGTCCGCCCCCCGTGCAGGTCCTGGGCCCGCGCCCGGATCACCTCGGCGTTGTCCAGGCACAGCACGGCCAGCACCTCCTCCAGGAAGGCGGTGCGCCGGGCCTGCGGCTCGACGAGCGCCACCCGCAGCTCGGGGCGACGGATCGCGAGCACGACCCCGGGGAGCCCCGCGCCGGTCCCCAGATCGCACACGGTCGCGGCGCCGGGCGCGATCGCATCGGCCAATGCCGCGCAGTTGGCGAGATGACGCGTCCACAGCCGAGGCACCTCGCGTGGTCCGATGAGACCCCGGGTCACCGCCTCGTGGGCCAGCAGCTCGGCGTACCGCTCGACGGCGGGCCACCGGTCGGCGGCGAACGCCCCCCGCACCGACGCGGGTGCGGGGGGCGTTTCACGTGAAACCGAGGCTCGCCCGCTGCTCACGGGGCGACCCTCGGGGGCCGGCATCACGACGAGAGGACGACCACGTGGCGTCGCGGCTCGACCCCCTCGGACTCCGAGCTGAGACCGGCTTCAGCCACCGCGTCGTGGACCACCTTGCGCTCGAACGGCGTCATCGGCTGCAGCGAGACTCGCCCTCCGGACGCCTTCACCTCGGCG
The DNA here is from genome assembly GCA_963731985.1 of uncultured Actinomycetota bacterium. Taxonomy (GTDB): domain Bacteria; phylum Actinomycetota; class Actinomycetes; order Propionibacteriales; family Nocardioidaceae; genus Nocardioides. The sequence goes on from CAVSYA010000004.1 coordinate 110,371, forward strand.
ACGGCCTCGGCCGCCTGCTTCTCGAGCTCGGCCCGGCGATGGGCGCGGTACTCCGAGACGTCCAGCATCAGGCGGGAGCGCTCGTGGGTCTCGCGGTACACCGCCAGCCTCGTGAGCTCCTGCAGCGCCTCGAGCACCTCGCCGTCCCTCCCGACCAGGTGGGAGAGGTCGGCGCCGACGATCGAGACGGCCGCGCGATCGCCGTCCACATCCATGTCCAGGTCGCCGTCCAGGTCGGCGATGTCGAGGAGCTCCTCGAGATAGTCGGCGGCGACGTCGCCCTCACGCTCGAGCATCTCCACCCGCGACGGCGGGGCCGGCGCGGGCTTCTGCGGCGTTGCTTCGTCGCTCGGCGAGGCGGTCGCATTCGCGGCCACCTCGTCCCGGTGCGCTGCGTCCGCCTGGTCCGCGTCGGGCGTCCGGTTGACGGCGTCAGTCATGGGGTCCCCTCTCTGTGGGAGGTCGCGCCCGGGGGCGCTTCTTCGTGGTCAATGCGCGAGCGCATGCTCAGCGCTTCTTCTTCTTGTTCTTGCTCGCGCCCGCCTTGGTCCGCTGCGATTTGGTCTGACGCTGCGGCTGCGGCCGCTGGGGCGGTCGGCGATCAGCGGCGGACTCAATGGTCGTGGTGCCGGCTGCGCCGTTCGCGGAGGGGTCCTGAGTCCCTTGGTCACCGGCCGGCGGCAGCACACCCTTACGCTTGGCCTTCGCCGCGTCCCGATCCGCCTTCGCCTGGAAGGCCGGCGTCCCGGGCGCAGGATTCCGGCGGATCACGTAGAACTGCTGCCCCATCGTCCACAGGTTCGACGTCGTCCAGTAGAACAGCACGCCGATCGGGAAGAAGATACCGCCGAACCCGAAGGCGAGCGGAAGGATGTAGAGCAGCATCTTCTGCTGCTGGGCGTACTGGCCGGACATCGCGCTCGCCGGCATGTTCTTGCTCATGAGCTGACGCTGCGTGAGGAACGTGGTCGCGGTCATCAGCAGCACCAGCACCGCGGCCATCGCCATGACGCCCACGGCACCGTCCGCGCCGATGAAGGTCTGCGAGATCTTGACGCCGAAGAGCTCGGCGTTCGCGAACTGCCGAGCCTGCTCGTTGGTGAGCACGCCGCGGCCCTCGCCGTTCTTGGCGGCCTGGTCGATCAGCCGGAACAGGGAGATGAAGATCGGCATCTGCAGGAGCAGCGGTAGGCACGAGGAGAAGGGGTTCGTGCCGTTGTCCTTGTAGAGCTTCATCGTCTCCTGGGCGAGACGCTCCCGGTCGTGGCCGTACTTCTTCTTCACCTCCGCGACCTTGGGCTGGATGAGCTGCATGTTGCGGCTCGACTTGATCTGCTTGACGAAGAGCGGGATCAGGGCGGCGCGGATCACCAGCGTCAGCCCGATGATGGACAGCACCCACGACGCCCCGGACTCCTCGCCGAAGACCCGGCCCCAGAGGTTGTGCCAGGCGACCAGCACGGCGGAGACCGCGAAGTACAGCGGCGTGATGATCCAGCTGCCGAGCTGGACGAAGAAGTCGATCAAGTCAGGCTCCTAGGAGGCGGTGCTGTGCGGCCGCGCCGCGGCGCGCCGGGGAGGGACGGGGTCGTAGCCACCGCTCGCCCAGGGATGGCAGCGGCCCAGGCGGCGGACCGCCAGCCAGCTGCCGCGGAGGCTTCCGTGGTGCTGCACGGCCTCGAGCGCGTACGCCGAGCAGGAGGGGTAGTAGCGGCACACCTGTCCGTACAGGGGGCTGATCACCGCGCGGTAGACCCGCAACAGGCCGATGAGCAGGTACTTCACGCGGTGCTGCCCCCGCCCAGCCCACACCGGGTCAGCCCCGACCGGTCCAGGACGCGCCCCAGCGCCCGCGCGAGATCGTCGCCCAGGTCGGCGGAGGAGGCCCCGGCGGCGGCCGGCAGTGCCCGGACGACCAGCACCGACCCGGCTGGCAGCGCGGCCAGCCACCCGCGGGTGAGGTGCCGCAACCGGCGCTTCACGCGGTTGCGCGCCACGGCCTTGCCCACGGCACGACTGACCACCAGCCCGACGCGGGGCGCCCCCGCCGGCTCGCGGTCGCTCGGGCTCCCGCCAGAGTCGGGAGAGTCGAGGTGGACGACGAGCGTGCGCGAGCCCGCCTTCCTGCCACCGCGCACGGTGGCCCGGAAGTCCTCGCCGGTCCGCAACCGGTGTGCCGAGGGCAGCACGAGCCTGATCGAGAGCGCGCCGGCCCTCAGACCGAGACGCTCTTACGGCCCTTGCGCCGACGCGAGGAGATCACGGCGCGGCCGGCACGAGTGCGCATTCGCAGTCGGAAGCCGTGCACCTTGTGGCGGCGACGGTTGTTCGGCTGGTAGGTGCGCTTGCTCACTGGTCAACTCTCCATTGTCTGGCCGTTGATTCGGTCGGGCCCGTTCGTCGGACCCGTTCGTCTGACCCGTTCGTTTGACAGGGGGCGCCGCCGGCGCCACCTGCGGTCCTCCGGCGGGGGCACGGCAGCATGGCGCGCGGGTCACGGGCGACCCACGCTCTTCGGCTGACACCGCCCACCCACGCCCAGGCACCCGGTGGGAGCCCTCGTGGACATGCGGCGCCGGTCGACGACCGGGCGGACCGAATCACGGTACGCGCAGGGCTCGGACGGGGTCAAACCGCCCCCGCGCGCGCGAAGGAAGCCCTGTGGATGACGTCTTGCCGGTCCTGCGCTGCCTTGCTAGGTTCAACCCTTCGGAGCCGCTCTTCTTCACCCGCCGCCAACCCGCTCCGGGACCAGCTGTGGACCGCTCAGCCGGTGTCACAACTCGCTGAACTGCGGGAATGTCGTGACGAGTCGAACGAGGCGGCTCGACAACGCGAAACACCCGACGCCGGGTGCTGGATGCACAGCCTGTGGAAAACTCTGTGGACCGAAGGTCCCTGTCGCGGGACTGTGCCCGGTGCTATGGGCCGGGCGGCTCGGAAGGACGGCATGGACAACGGCGCAGAGGCAGGCCCCCGGATGGACCCCGAGTCGCGACCCGATCTCGGCGAGGTGTGGCGAGGCCTGGTCGCCGATCTCCAGCCCCACCAGCGCGCCTGGTTGCGCGCCAGCGAGCCCGTGACGCTGCACCACAACACCGCGATCATTGAGGTCGTCAACGAGTTCACCCGCACCCAGCTCGAGGGTCGACTGCGCAACCACCTCGAGGACGCGCTGAGCGAGGCCTTTGGCCAGAACATCCGGATCGCTGTCACGGTGCACCCCCAGGACGACGATGACGACGACCGGCGGGTGCCGCAGGAGGGTCGCACCCCCGACATGTCGACATATCCCCAGGTCGACTCCTCCGGCCTGCCCGACTCCCCCGGTGAGCCCGACCCGCCGGACGCCGCTGCGTCGCCGGGCGGGATCTCCCCGGGCGACCCGGCCCCGGGCGACCCGGCCCTGTACGAGCCGGGCCCACACGACCCGGGCGGGGAGCGTGCTCGCGATCAGGACGACCGCGCGAACCGCGACCGGTTCCGGACGCCTGGCGAGGCACCCCCGCCGATCACCGGGCGTTCCCCCGGGTCCGCGGCGCGGCCGTACCCGAGCGCGCCGACGGCTCCGCCCGGCGAGGGCCGCCATCTCTCCCCGGCCGCGGGCGACGCGACGCGAGGCGTCACCGGGGTTCCCGGAGTGCCGGGCGCCCCAGACGGATACGGGGGCCTCGCCGGCGACGGGCCGGCCGAGCACACGGTCTCCACGCAGCAGGAGGCGCGGCGCCACGCGCTCGAGACGCACCTGAACCCGAAGTACACCTTCGAGACGTTCGTCATCGGCTCGTCGAACCGATTCCCGCACGCCGCCGCGGTGGCCGTCGCCGAGGCGCCCGGCAAGGCGTACAACCCGCTGCTGGTCTACGGCGACTCCGGGTTGGGCAAGACGCACCTGCTGCACGCCATCGGGCACTACGTGCGCTCGCTCTACACCGGCGCGAAGGTGCGCTACGTCTCGAGTGAGGAGTTCACCAACGAGTTCATCAACGCGATCCGCGACGACCGCCAGGACCGGTTCAAGCGGCGCTACCGCGACGTCGACGTCCTGCTGATCGACGACATCCAGTTCCTGGAGGGGAAGACCCAGACGCAGGAGGAGTTCTTCCACACCTTCAACACACTGCACAACGCGAACAAGCAGATCGTGCTGACCTCGGACCGGGCGCCGAAACGGCTCGAGGCCCTCGAGGACCGGCTGCGCAACCGGTTCGAGTGGGGCCTGATCACCGACGTGCAGCCGCCGGACCTCGAGACGCGCATCGCGATCCTGCGCAAGAAGGCCGCGATGGACCGGCTCACGGCTCCCCCCGACGTGCTGGAGTTCATCGCCTCGAAGATCCAGACGAACATCCGCGAGCTGGAGGGCGCGCTGATCCGCGTCACCGCCTTCGCCAACCTCAACCGCCAAGGTGTCGACCTCTCGCTGGCGGAGATCGTGCTCAAGGACCTGATCCCCGAGGGCGGCGAGCCGGAGATCACCGCGGCGGCGATCATCGCCCAGACGGCGTCGTACTTCGGCGTGTCCATCGAGGACCTCACCGGCCCCAGTCGCGGGCGCCACCTGGTGCAGGGTCGACAGATCGGGATGTACCTGTGCCGCGAGCTGACCCCGCTCTCGCTGCCCAAGATCGGCGCGCAGTTCGGCAACCGCGATCACACGACCGTCATGTACGCCGACCGCAAGATCAAGCAGCTCCTCACCGAGCGGCGCTCGGTCTTCAACCAGGTCAGCGAGCTCACGAACCGGATCAAGGTTGCCGCCCGTGCCTGACTCGCCCTCCCACACCTGTGGAGGACCTGTGGAGGGTGGGGGGCGCCGGGGCCGGAACGCTGTGGACGTCGTGCACCGGCGCCCGGATGCGTGTGATTCATCCCCACGCGTGCGCAGCGTGTCCCCCGACCGTGCACACCCCCTGTGCACGACGAGTACGGAGGCCGGCCTGCGCGGGGACCAGTTATCCACAGTTTCCACCGACGCTGCTACCACTCCCACCCTCACCACATCACGACATTCCGGAACCTTCGAACGACCCCGGACCTGTGGATCGCCGCGACCCAGCCGGCCTGCCTCCATCCTGGGCGAGGCCGCCGACACCGGCCGTGACGCACGCGTGCCTCCCGGTCTCGGCGACGGCATGGCAGGATGCTCACCCCGGCCCGCCTCTCCCCGTCTCGGAGGACCACCGAAGTGAAGTTCCGCGTCGAACGTGACGTGCTTGCCGACGCCGTGGCGTGGGCGGCCCGCGGTCTCCCGGTGCGCCCCAGCGTCCCCGTGCTCGCCGGTCTCCTGATCGAGGCCGGCGACGGCCTCGTCCTCTCCACCTTCGACTACGAGACCTCGGCGCGCGCCACGCTGGCGGCCGACGTCTCCTCCGAGGGCCGCGCCCTGGTCAGCGGTCGGCTGCTGGCCGACATCTGCCGCAGCCTGCCGGCGAAGCCGGTGGAGATGGTGCTGGACGGGTCGCGCGTGTCGCTGACCTGCGGGTCCGCGCGTTTCAGCATGCAGACGATGCCGGTGGAGGACTACCCGGAGCTGCCGGAGATGCCCGCTGCAACCGGCACGGTGCGCAGCGACGTGTTCGCGCACGCGGTCGCCCAGGCCGTGACGGCCGCCGGCCGCGACGACATGCTTCCGGTGCTCACCGGCGTCCGCATCGAGATCAACGGTGACACCATCGCGCTGCTGGCCACCGACCGCTTCCGGCTCTCCCACCGCGAGCTCACCTGGGACCCGCACACCCCCGACGAGTCGGTGGCCGCCCTGGTGCCGGCCAAGGTGCTGGGCGACACCGCCAAGTCGCTCACGGCGGGCAGCGAGGTCACCATCGCGCTGGCTGCCACCAGGAGCGGCGAGGGGATCATCGGCTTCGAGGGTGTGGCCCCGGGCGGCCTTCGCCGCACCACGACCCGACTGCTGGACGGGGAGTTCCCCAAGGTGCGCAGCCTCTTCCCGACCGAGCACCTCACCGTCGCGCGCATCGACAAGGCCGCCCTGGTCGAGTCGGTGCGCCGGGTGTCCCTGGTCGCGGAGCGCAACACGGCCGTGCAGCTCGCCTTCGCGGACGGCGTGCTGACCCTCGACGCCGGCAGCGGCGAGGAGGCCCAGGCCTCGGAGTCGGTCGAGGCGACCATCGAGGGCGACGACCTGACCACGGGCTTCAACCCGCAGTTCCTGCTCGACGGGCTCACCGTGATCGACGAGAGCGTCATCGAGCTCGGCTTCACCCAGGCGTCCAAGCCCGTGGTGATGCGGGGCGCGCCGGACGACGATGGCGACGCTGGTTTCCGCTACCTGCTGATGCCCCGCCGCCTGCTCTCCTGAACCCGACCACGCTCGATCCAGCCCCCTGAATCCAGCCCCGTCAATCCAGCCCGGAGGAGAACTGCATGCACCTCGGCCTGATCGGTCTCGGCAAGATGGGTGGGAACATGCGCGAGCGCCTGCGCCGCGACGGCCACGAGGTCACCGGCTATGACCGCGACCCCGAGACCGCCGACGTCGACTCGCTCGACGCCCTGGTCGCGGCGCTGCCCTCGCCGCGGGTGGTGTGGGTGATGGTCCCCGCCGGTGAGCCGACCCGGCAGACGGTCTCCGCGCTCGCCGACCTGCTCGACGAGGGCGACGTGGTCATCGACGGCGGCAACTCGCGCTGGAGCGACGACGCGACGCACGCCGCCCTGCTCGCCGAGCGCAGCATCGGCTTCGTCGACTGCGGCGTCTCGGGGGGCGTCTGGGGACTGGAGAACGGCTACGCCCTGATGTACGGCGGGTCCTCCGACGACGTCGGGAAGGCCCAGCCGGCCTTCGACTCCCTCAAGCCGCCGGGTGACTTCGGCGCGGTGCACGCGGGCAAGGTCGGGGCGGGGCACTTCTCCAAGATGGTCCACAACGGCATCGAGTACGCCGTGATGCAGGCCTACGCCGAGGGCTGGGAGCTGCTGCACGCCGTCGAGAACGTCGAGAACGTCACCGAGGTGTTCAGCTCCTGGCGCGAGGGCACGGTCATCCGGTCCTGGCTGCTCGACCTCCTCGTCAACGCGCTGGAGGCCGACCCCGGCCTCGCCTCGATCTCGGGTTACGCGGACGACTCGGGCGAGGGCCGCTGGACCGTGGAGGCCGGCATCGAGAACGCCGTACCCACACCGGCCATCACCGCCGCGCTCTACGCGCGCTTCGTCTCGCGACAGGACGACTCCCCGGCCATGAAGGCCGTGGCCGCGATGCGCAACCAGTTCGGCGGTCACGCCGTGCAGGACAGCCAGTCGAGCCGCGGTGCCGGCCCCGGTCCGGACCCGGACCCCGCCTGAGGCGGGCACCGATCGGCATGGACGCCTCGTGCACGTCTCGCACCTGACCCTCCACGACTTTCGCTCCTACGCCGAGCTGGACCTGGCGCTGGGCCCCGGCGTGACGTCGTTCGTCGGGCGCAACGGCCAGGGCAAGACGAATCTCGTCGAGGCCGTCGACTACCTCTCGCGGCTCGCCTCGCACCGCTCGAGCGTCGACGCGCCGCTGGTCCGCTCCGGCGCCGAGCGCGGCCTGGTCCGCGCCGCGGTCGTCCGAGACGGGCGCACCGCGACCCTCGAGGTGGAGATCAACCCCGGCAGGTCCAACCGGGCCCGGGTGAACCGGTCTCCCCTGCCCCGGGCCCGGGAGCTGCTCGGCCTGCTGCGCACGGTGGTCTTCGCGCCCGAGGACCTGGCCCTGGTCAAGGGCGATCCGGGCGAGCGGCGCCGCTTCCTGGACGACCTGCTGGTGCTGCGGGCGCCGCGGCTCGCGGGGGTCCGCGCCGACTACGAGCGGGTCCTGCGGCAGCGCAGCACGCTGCTCAAGAGCGCGGGCCCGGCCCGCCGCGGCGCGGACGCGGGCCTGGCGACGCTGGAGGTGTGGGACGAGCACCTCGTCGCAGCCGGCTCCGAGCTGCTCGCCGCGCGGCTGCAGCTCGCGCACGCGCTCGGCCCCTACCTGGGCAAGGCCTACGAGGCCGTGGCCCGCGGGGCCTCCCGCAACGACGCGCAGGCGGAGTACCGGTGCTCGTTCGAGCTGCCCGGTGCTGTCGGCGAGCCCGTGCCGGACCGCGCGGCGCTCGCCCGGGCGATGCGGATGGAGCTGGCGCGGCGCCGCGACGACGAGCTCGCCCGCGGCGTCTGCCTCGTGGGTCCGCACCGCGACGACCTGCTGTGCACGCTGGGCAACGAGGAGCTGCGACTGCCCGTGCGCGGCTACGCCTCGCACGGCGAGTCGTGGTCCTTCGCGCTGGCGCTGCGGCTCGCGTCCTACGACCTGCTGCGGGCCGACGGCGACGATCCGATCCTGATCCTGGACGACGTCTTCGCCGAGCTGGACACCTCGCGCCGCGACCAGCTCGCCGAGCTGGTCGCCGGGGCCGAGCAGGTGCTCGTGACCGCGGCCGTCGAGGCGGACGTCCCGGCCGCCCTGGCCGGCACGCGGTACGCCGTGGCCGACGGGGCCGTGCGCCGCGTCGACGGGGAGCTGCCGTGAGCGACGAGGCGAACCCTGGATCGGGCCCGCCCGACGGCCCGCCCGGCGGCCCGCCCGACGGCCCGGTCGATGGCCCGGTCCACGACCCCAGCGGGCTCGACCTGGCCCGTGCGGCCGCCCGGACGGCCGCCCGCTTCCGCGCCGCCACGGGCCCGGACGCCCCGGGCGCGCGCCCTGCTCGTCGTGGCCCGCGGCGCCCCGGGACGGCCGATGCCGCCGTGTCCGGGGCGGGCCTGCCCCGGCCCCGCGGCGACCTCGGGTCCCGCCGGCGCGGCGGCCTCTCCGGGGCGGGCGCCGACGACCGCGACCCGCAGAGCATCGATGCCACGCTCGGGCGGCTGGTCAGCGACCACGGCTGGGCGCTGGACCTTCGGGTGCACGGGGTGATGGGCCGCTGGGCGGAGCTAGTGGGCTCGGAGGTGGCCGCCCACTGCACGCCCGAGTCCTTCGACGAGGGCCGGCTGAGTGTGCGCACCCACTCCACGGCCTGGGCCACGCAGCTGACGCTGCTGGCGCCGACCATCGTGCGGCGACTCAACGAGGAGCTCGGACACGGGACCGTGCGGGTCATCGACGTCCGCGGCCCGCACCTGCCGACCTGGTCGAAGGGGCGCCGCTCGGTGCGCGGGGCCCGCGGGCCGCGGGACACGTACGGCTGAGCACCACCGCGGATCCTGCCCCGATCTGCGCCACCGGGAGGCGGGGGCGCGAGGGGGGGCTTGCACGCACCCCCGATCAGGGCTCATATCCCTCCTCACGGTGCGCTGCGGCGGCTTTTCCGTGGCCGCCCTCCCGCTCCGTGGGGGCGGGAAGATGGCCGGGGACCACGGGGACGGTAGACTGACCCTGAGCCGTTCGAGGTCGTGCCCCGACGGCTTGTCGCATGCTCCCGGGAGAGACGTGAAGAGGTACGCGTGGTCGATCAGACGCCGTCGGACACCGGTGGGGCAATCGCCCCTCTCCCGCCCGATGCACCCGAGCCGCCCGCCATTCCCGAGGCCGCCGCCGCCCGGGTGGACGCCGCCGCCGCCGATGCTGTGACCGCCTCCTACGACGCCTCCGCGATCCAGGTGCTGGAGGGGCTCGAGGCGGTGCGCAAGCGCCCGGGGATGTACATCGGCTCCACCGGCGAGCGCGGGCTGCACCACCTGATCTGGGAGGTCATCGACAACGCGGTCGACGAGTCGTTGGCCGGCCACTGCGACCGGATCGTGGTGAGCCTCACCGAGGACGGCGGCATCCGGGTCGAGGACAACGGCCGCGGCATCCCCACCGACATCCACCCCACCGAGGGGGTCCCCGCCGTCACGATGGCGTTGACCCTCCTGCACGCGGGCGGCAAGTTCGGTGGCGGGGGGTACAAGGTCTCGGGCGGCCTGCACGGTGTCGGCGTCTCCGTGGTCAACGCGCTGTCCAGCCGGCTCGTGGTCGAGGTGAAGAACCGCGACCATCTCTGGCGCCAGGCGTTCCGCCTCGGCGTCCCGGACGCCGAGCTCGAGGAGGTGCGCCCACTCGAGGCCGGCGAGGGCACCGGCACGACGGTCACCTACTGGGCTAGCTCCGACATATTCGAGACCACCGACTACAACCTCGAGACGATCACCAACCGGATCCGCGAGATGGCCTTCCTCAACAAGGGCCTCGCGATCGTCGTCCGCGACGAGCGCCCTCGCTCGGAGTTCCTCGCGACCGCGGCAGAGGGCGAGCCGGTCGCCCAGGACGGCGACGCCGCGGCCGCCATCTACCGCGCCCGAGACGGCGGCATCGAACGCACCTTCCTCTACGATCGCGGGCTCGTCGACTACGTCGAGCACCTGAACAAGCGCAAGGACAAGGCGAACCCCACCGTCATCTCCTTCGAGGCCGAGACGGCCCAGGCCGTCGAGACCCATCAGAGCCTCGAGGTCGCGATGCAATGGAACACCTCGTTCGCCGAGTCGGTGCACACCTTCGCGAACACCATCAACACCCACGAGGGCGGCACCCACGAGGAGGGCTTCCGCTCGGCGCTGACCTCCCTGATCAACCACTGGGGCGAGGAATGGGGGCTGATCAAGAAGCGCGAGGACCGGGTCAGCGGTGACGACATCCGCGAGGGCCTGACGGCGATCATCTCGGTCAAGCTCGCCGACCCCCAGTTCGAGGGCCAGACCAAGACCAAGCTCGGCAACACCGAGACCCGCTCGTTCGTGCAGCGGGTGGTCTATGAGCACCTCGGCGGCTGGCTCGAGCGCAACCCGGCCGAAGGCAAGGACATCGTCCGCAAGGCGCAGGCGGCGGCGTCCGCCCGGATCGCCGCGCGCAAGGCGCGCGACCTCGCCCGCAGCCGCAAGGGCCTGCTCGGCGGGGGCGGCCTGCCGGGCAAGCTGGCGGACTGCCAGTCCACCAACCCGATGGAGTGCGAGGTCTTCGTCGTCGAGGGCGACTCGGCAGGCGGCTCGGCGAAGTCCGGGCGCGATCCGCGCGTGCAGGCGATCCTGCCGATCCGCGGCAAAATCCTGAACGTCGAGAAGGCGCGGCTCGACAAGGTCCTCGCGAACCAGGAGGTCCAGGCGATCATCTCCGCGCTGGGCACCGGCATCCACGAGGAGTTCGACCTCGACAAGCTGCGCTACCACAAGGTGGTGCTGATGGCGGACGCCGACGTGGACGGCCATCACATCAACACCCTGCTCCTGACCCTTCTCTTCCGCTTCATGCGGCCGCTGATCGAGCAGGGCTACGTCTACATGGCGCAGCCGCCGCTCTACCGCTTGCGCTGGACCAAGCCGGCCGAGCACGAGTTCGTCTACTCGGACTCCGAGCGCGACGCGCTGCTGCGCTCGGGGCGTGAGGAGGGCAAGAAGCTGCCCAAGGAGAACGGGGTGCAGCGCTACAAGGGCCTGGGGGAGATGAACGCCGACGAGCTGTGGGACACCACGATGGACCCCGACAACCGCCTCATGCTCCAGGTGACCCTCGACGACGCCGCCCAGGCCGACGAGATCTTCTCGATCCTGATGGGGGAGGACGTCGAGCAGCGCCGCTCCTTCATCCAGCGCAACGCCAAGGACGTCCGATTCCTGGACATCTGACGGGGACATCTGACGGGGACGTCCCAGAGGGACGCCAGCCCACGCTACGGCCATCTATGACCGGTGCTAGAGACCAGTAGAAGGCCCGAGACCCAGGGGAGAGAGAGCAACCGTGACCGAAGGCACGACCGACGGCATCACGCCCGTCCCCGGCCCGGGCGGCCGGATCGAGCCCATCGAGCTGCAGACCTCGATGCAGCGCTCCTACATCGACTACGCGATGGCGGTGATCGTCGGGCGTGCGCTGCCCGACGTCCGCGACGGGCTCAAGCCCGTGCACCGCCGCGTGCTGTACGCGATGTTCGACGGGGGCTACCGGCCCGACCGCGGGTACTCGAAGTGCTCCCGCGTCGTGGGGGACGTGATGGGTCAGTACCACCCGCACGGCGACTCGGCGATCTACGACACCCTCGTCCGGCTCGCGCAGCCCTGGGTGATGCGCGCCCCCCTGATCCAGGGCCAGGGAAACTTCGGGTCGCCGGGCAACGACCCGGCCGCGGCGATGCGCTACACCGAGTGCCGCCTGGCCCCGCTGGCCATGGAGATGGTCCGGGACATCGAAGAGGACACCGTCGACTTCCAGCCGAACTACGACGGTCGCTCGTCGGAGCCGGTGATCCTACCCGCGCGTTTCCCGAACCTGCTGGTCAACGGCTCGGCCGGGATCGCGGTCGGGATGGCGACGAACATCCCGCCGCACAACCTCCGTGAGGTCTCCGAGGCCTGTCGCTGGGCGCTGGACCACCCGGACGCCACCCGGGGGGAGCTGCAGGACGCCGTCATCGAGCGGATCAAGGGCCCCGACTTCCCCAACGCCGCCACCATCGTGGGCCGGGAGGGCATCGAGCAGACCTACCGCACCGGCCGCGGCTCGGTCACCCAGCGCGCCGTGATCGAGGTCGACGAGGACTCCCGCGGGCGCACCTGCCTGTCGATCACCGAGCTGCCATACATGGTGAACCCGGACAACCTGGCGCTCAAGATCGCCGAGCTCGCCGACACCGGCAAGGTCCAGGGCATCTCCGATGTCCGCGACGACTCCTCCTCGCGCACCGGCCAGCGCCTGGTCGTCGTCCTCAAGCGGGATGCCGTCGCGCGGGTGGTCCTGAACAACCTGCTCAAGCACACCGAGCTGCAGACCAACTTCAGCGCCAACATGCTGGCGCTGGTCGACGGCGTGCCGCGCACGCTGACGATCGACCAGTTCATCTCCTGGTGGGTCAAGCACCAGGTCGACGTGGTCCGCCGGCGCACGGAGTACCGGCTGCGCCGGGCCGAGGAGCGCGCGCACATCCTGCGGGGCCTGGTGAAGGCCCTCGACCGGCTCGACGAGGTGATCGCGCTGATCCGGCGCTCGCCCGAGGTCGACGACGCTCGCCAGGGGCTCATCGAGCTGCTCGAGATCGACGAGCTGCAGGCCAACGCGATCCTCGACATGCAGCTGCGCCGCCTCGCCGCGCTGGAGCGACAGAAGATCGTCGACGAGCTGGCCGAGATCGAGCTCGTGATCGCGGACCTCGAGGACATCCTCGCGAACGTCACGCGGCAGCGGCAGATCGTGGCCGACGAGCTCGCGCAGATCGTCGAGAAGCACGGCGACGACCGGCGCACCCGGATCGTGGCCGCCGACGGCGACCTGTCCATGGAGGACCTGATCCCCGACGAGGAGCTGGTCGTCTCGATCACCCGGGGCGGCTATGCCAAGCGCACCCGCGCGGACCTGTACCGGCTGCAGAAGCGCGGCGGGCGCGGGGTCCGCGGCGCGCAGCTGCGGGGCGACGACGTGGTCCAGCACCTGATCGCCACCACCAACCATCACTGGCTGCTGTTCTTCACCACGGCGGGCCGGGTCTACCGGACGAAGGCCTACAACCTGCCCGAGGCCGGCCGCGACGCCAAGGGCGGCCACGTCGCCGGGCTGCTGTCCTTCCAGCCGGACGAGGACATCGCCCAGGTGCTGGCGATCCGCGACTACGACCAGATGCCCTACCTCGCCCTCGCCACCCGCAGCGGGTTGGTCAAGAAGACCCGGCTGGGGGACTACAACTCCCCGCGCCAGGCCGGCGTCATCGCGATCAACTTCCGCGAGGACGACGACGAGCTGATCGGCGCCGAGCTGGTCGGGCCGGAGGACGACGTCCTGCTCGTCTCGAGGGGGGGGATGGCCATCCGCTTCAAGGCCGACGACACCCAGCTGCGGCCCATGGGCCGGGCCACCTCCGGCGTCTCGGGGATGAAGTTCCGACGGGGCGACTCGATGCTGTCGATGTCGGTGATCTCCGCCGAGCAGGTCCGGGCCGAGGAGGCCGCCGAGGCGCGAGCGCTCGCCGAGGGCGGCACCGTCGAGCCGGGCGCGCTCGACATCGTGGAGAAGTACGTCTTCACGATCACCGACGGTGGCTTCGCGAAGCGCAGCCGGATCTCGCAGTACCGCCTGCAGTCCCGCGGCGGTCTCGGAGTCAAGGCGATGGCCCTGACCAACGAGGACCGCGGCGGCCTGGTCGGCGCGTTCATCGTGGAGGAGGGTGACGAGATCCTCTCGATCACTCAGTCCGGACAGGTCGTGCGCAGCCGGATCGACGAGGACTTCCGGGCTACCGGGCGCTCGACGCAAGGCGTGCGTTTCGTGAAGCCCAAGGCGGGGGACGCGGTGGCGGTCGTGGCCCGCTCGGTCGAGGCGAAGGTCGACGACGAGCTGGAGGAGGCGGCCGCCGCCCCGACCGACAGGGATGGGGTCAGCGAGGGGGATGCAACAATCGCCGAGGAGAGCACCCCGGAGACGGGTGCGGACGGACCCACCGGGGAGAGTGACGACTGATGGCGGAGCCCAGCCGGACCGGCGCTGCCGACTCCGACAAGGTGGAGTCCGGCAAGGTGGAGTCCGACACGGAGGCGTCGGGGCAGACCGCGTCGGGCGAGTCGGCATCCGACACGGAGGCGTCGGGGCAGACCGCGTCGGGCGAGTCGGCATCCGAGAAGACTGGCTCCTCGAAGACCGGGTCCGCCAAGACCGGGTCCGCCAAGACCGGCTCCGCCAAAACCGGGTCGGCCAGGGCCGGGAAGACGGCGGGCTCGAAGCGAACCGCGAGCCGGACGGAACCGACCCGCACCCAGGCCCTGGGCGAGCGCCTGACGGCCGCCTCGGACGAGCACCGGGCGAACGCCAACCCCGACTCGAAGGCCGCCTCGACGAAGGCCGCCAAGAGCAGCGGCCGGCGATCCCCTCGGCGCGCCCAGCTGCGGCTGACCCGGATGGATCCCTGGTCGGTGATGAAGACGGCGTTCCTGCTCTCGATCGCTATGGGCGTCGTCACGGTCGTCTCGGTGGTGATCGTCTGGTCGGTGCTCGGCGCCGCCGGCGTCTGGGAATCCATCAACGCCACCGTCGCTGACGTCGTCGGCACGGAGGAGAGCAGCAACTTCGACGTCGAGAACTACATCGGTCTCTCGCGCGTGCTCGGCTTCACCATGCTGGTCTCGGCCATCAACGTCGTGCTGCTGACGGCGATCGCGACCCTGATGGCGTTCCTGTACAACATGGCCGCGGCGCTGCTCGGTGGCGTCGAGCTGACCCTGGCGGAGGACCGGCGCTGAGGGTCCTCCGGGCCGCCCATCGGCCCGTGGTCTCCCGCCCGGGTCGTTTTGTTGGGCCCGCGAGCCGTGGGGTAGTGTTCCGGCTCGGCGCACGCCGTGTGCCGGGGTCTGCGACCCAGCCACGGGCCTATAGCTCAGACGGTTAGAGCGCTTCCCTGATAAGGAAGAGGTCACAGGTTCAAGTCCTGTTAGGCCCACTCACGGGGCTCCGTCCCCGTGTGCCCCCGCCGGGGCACCGCCCCGGACCCCCACGCCGAGGTGCCTGTCATGAAGAAGATTCTCCTGATCGTGCTCGGCGCCATCGGTGCCGTCTTCGCCAAGAGGAAGCTGGACGAGGGCCGCGCGGAGCGCGCCCTCTGGACCGAGGCCACGGACCCGGTGACCAAGGCCTGACCGGGCCCGCCCGGCACGACGCGACTCCCCGGTCTCACTCGGGGCCTTGGCGCAATTGGTAGCGCACCTGCTTTGCAAGCAGGGGGTTACGGGTTCGAGTCCCGTAGGCTCCACTCAGTATAATTGCAGGTCAGACGGCATTTCTCGGTATTTCACCAGCATGGTGAAGAACGTGCTCGATCGCGCGCCGTGGGGGACTGGTGGGGGAAAGGATGTCGATCCGTCTTCGACGCTGGGGGTGCGCCGGCAAGGGAGGAAGGCCGCAGCGAACCCACAGTGTTCCCCGCACCGGAGAGCATCGGCGTTGATTCCGTGCTTGATCCGTGGCTGATCGTCCATGGGTCAGGCCGGGTTGCTGATGATGCTTCGTGAGAAGGTGCTCGGCATGACCAGCGGGCCGGGCCTTGGACGCCTCGCCAGCGTGCAGCCCCGTGAGGTGTGGCCTCACGAGGCCCTTAACTTCACTCCGTGGCTCCTAGACAACGTCGACGTGTTGAGCGACTTGCTCGGCATGGACCTGGTCTTGGAGCGGGCCGAACACCGGGTGGGCGACTTCAGCCTGGACCTCATTGGCTACGACCAGTCCACCAACGACGTCGTCATCGTCGAGAATCAGCTCGAACTGTCCGACCACACGCACTTGGGCCAGATCCTCACCTACTCGGCCGGCACTGACCCGACCACGGTCGTGTGGATCACCACGGGCTTCCGGCCGGAGCATCGGGCTGCTCTCGATTGGCTCAACGAGCGCACCGATGACGACACTCGGTTCTTCGGCGTAGAGATCGGCGTGGTTCGCATCGGCGCCTCAGAACCTGCGCCAGCGTTCAACCTGGTGATTCAGCCCAACGACTGGGAGAAGGTGGTGCGCAAGACGGCCTCGGTCGCCAGCGGCGAGGCGTCCCTGCGGGCCGCGACCTATCGGCGCTTCTGGGAGACGGCGCTCGACCGCATCCGCAGTGAGCATCCCGATTGGACCCGAGCACGCACTTCCGATCAAGCCTGGGTGAACACCACGTCTGGCACCCCGGGCGCCCCCATCTCCATGGCTTTTCGCCGCGACGGTCTCGTGGCCCAGATCTACTACGACTCTCCCGACGCAACAGCGAATGCAACTCGATTTGAGAGCTTGCTCGACAAGCGACCCGAGTTCGAGCAGGCCCTCGGCGCTTCGCCGATCTGGGACGACATGCCGGGACGTAAGGCGGCTCGCGTGGTTGTGGTCTCTGAGCGGTTTCAGGACGTTGCCGACGAAGAGAGATGGCCGCAGATGATCGACTGGTTGATGGACATGCAGCTGCGTTTCCGCGCCGCGATCGACGCTGTGGGCGGGCTGTAACTCTCGGGCGGGTCATATGGGTGCCCTGGGCTGGTCCTTGGCCCACCACAAGAAGTCGCCCGCGTGCTGCTGGTTCTGGAAGTCGTCGCCGACCAGGTCTCCCAACAGGTCGCTGCTCCACAGAATCATCCGTCCGCGCCTCCAGTTCGCTCTCTGCGGTTCGGGCGGTTCGGGCGGGTACAGCCCGCGCGATCTCGCGCTTCCCGTCGCCTCGCTGGGAGGTGTAGATGTGGATCAACAAGAAGCGGTCGGGTTGCCCGAAGCAGCACCTTGAGCAGCGCCTCCTTGAAGCCGGCCATGACGACCGACTTCTCGCCTTCCAGCAGCTCGTTGGCGCGGTCCTCGAGCGGGGGCCCCTCCGGCCCGTAGAGCAGGTGGCGGATGGTGCCCCGCGTGGACTCGGCCGCCGCCGCGGTCCCCGTGTAGTTCCAGGCGTTGTTGAAGACCGCCATGTTGCCCGGGCCGCTCCGGTCTCAGTGTTGGCGAAGTCCTTGAGGTCCTGCGGATCACAGCCCCCAGGCCCTTGGCGGAGAACACTCGCTGGTACCGCCTTCGGTACTCGGCGATCCCGTCGTCGAACTGCGGCCGCTGGGTCAGGAACTCAGCCTTGAGGCGTTCGGCCCGATCCCGGACGGTGGGATCGACGTCGTCGGCGCTGGGGAGCTGCCCTCGCAGCTCCGAGAGGCCCGCGGCGACCGGGCCGTGGCCGCCGTTCGAGTCTTGCCGGCTCGCCGTGCTGCGGCCAGGTGATGTCGCAGCGTGGACAGTGTGCCTCCCGCAGTCCGTCGTCGAGGACTTCGACGACCTCGATGTCCTCGTCGTCAGAACAGGTTGGGTACATCGCGAGTGCCACGGCTACTGCTCCTCAGCCTGCGTGGAATCGACCGCGCCCTTCCCCCAGCGTCCGGCGATGAGCTTCTGCTTCTCGGCGCCCTCGGGAATCTCTTTGGTGCCGTTGCCGATGCGCACGTAGAAGGCGGTCTTCTTCTCCACCTGGCCGTTCTTCTCGACCTTGACGCTCGCCTCGACCGGGAAGGACGAGGGCCGCGCGTGCACGCGGCACAGATCCTGCGCGGCCACGGTGTGCATCTGCGCGGTCACCTCGGCGGCCGCCGCCTCGCCCAGCGCGTTGACCAGCACTTGGCTGAGGTGCAGCTGGAAGACGTCGCGGTCGTCCTTTCCGCCCTTACGCAGGGAGGCGTAGTCGGATTCGAGGCCGTAGACGGTGCCGTCGTCGGCGACTCCGATGAGGAGGGTGCCGCCGTCTCGGCTGTTGAGGAACCCGGCGACGGTCTTGACCACCGCCTTCTCGGGGACTGCGTCGTCTCGCAGTCGGCGGATGTCCCAGCGGAGGGTGGACTTGTACTCCAGGTGCGCGTTCTCCTCGCGGGCCGAGGAGTTCGCCGATGGGGCAGTGCTCCTGGTAGGCGACACGCGCGCGGCGTAGGCAAGGGTGGGGTAAATTCGCGACGAGCGGAGGCGAGTTCTTCGTCGTCGAGGAGTTGTCCGGCGACCTTCTCGTTGCGGTCGAGGCGGGAGGCGATGGCTCCAGGTAGGTGGCGTCGAAGCCGACCTTGAGAGTCGAGGTTGTTGCCTGCGGCTTCGAGTTGGATGCGTTCGTCGTTGACGAGGTCTTCTTCGATGGCGTCGGGGAAGAGCCGGTCGGCGTCGCGTCCAGTCGGTGCCGTATCGCTCGTTGAACCGTTCGATGATGTCGAGAGTGTCTCGGGTCGGGGTTCGTACTCGGCCCGCGCCGGAGAAGATCGTGGACCTCGCCGTTCTCGGCGTCGAGGGCGACGGAGCCCTCGAAGTGTTTCTCGAGGCGCAGGTGGGTGAGTTCGATGTCGGGGCCCAAGTCGACGGTCTCGCCCGTCTGCCTGGATCAAGGCGGCCAGTGCCCGGCAGAAGAGGTAGTCGCGTTCGAGGTCGGTGTCGCCGAAGGAGACGATCTGGGAGAGGAACCCGTAGGTGCGCACGAAGCGGGTGAGGGCGTCGCGGAAGCGGTCTTGTTCGTCGTCGTCGAGGTCGTTGACCCGGTCGATGGCCGGGGCGAGGGCGGCGTGGATGCGGCCGTGGTCGGACGGGCCGGAGACGTCGAGGTGCGGCGAAGGTCGGTGATCTCGTCGGCGCGGAGGATGCCGAACTCGTCGAGCGCGTGCGGGTGTCGTAGAGCAGGTTCGGGTCCGACGGTGGGGCGACGGTCTCGCCGTAGTACGGCTCGAACGCGTTCGGATGGCTTCGGCGTCGTTGACGGAAGTCGAGAACGAAGGTGCCGTCCTTGTCGGGGTGGATGCGGTTGAGCCGGGAGAGGGTCTGGACGGCGTGAGAGCCCGGCAGGGTCTTGTCCACGAACATGGTGTGGAGCAGGGGCTGGTCGAAGCCGGTCTGGAACTTCTCGGCCACGACCAGGATGCGGAACTCGTCGGTGTCGAACTTCTGGGCGGTCTGGGTGTCGGGGAAGCCGTTCATGCCGGCTCGGTGAACGGTGCGCCGGCCTCGTCGACGGTGCCGGAGAAGGCGACGAGCACGCCGAGGTCGTAGCCGTGTTCGGTGACGTAGGCGGCGCAACGCCGGCAGAACCGCACGGCGTGCTGGCGTGAGTGAGCACACGACCATGGCTTTGGCCCGGCCGCCGATCTCGCCGGCGACGTGGGTTGCGGAAGTGGTCGACGATGACCGCGGCCTTCTGGTCGAGGTTGAGCTCGTGCAGGGTGACGAACCGGGCGATCGGCGGCCGCGCGGCGCGGTCTCGTAGCGGGGGTCGTCCGCGATCGCCTTCTCCAGGTGGAAGTAGCGTCTCGTAGGTCGTGTAGTTGGCCAGCACGTCCTGGATGAAGCCCTCCTCGATGGCCTGGCGCATCGAGTACAGGTGGAACGGCTCATGCCGGTCGGTGGCCGGGTCGAGCCGGCCGAACAACTCCAGCGTCTTGCCCTTCGGGCGTGGCGGTGAACGCGAAGAACGACAGGTTCGACTGCGACCCCCGGGCCGCGACCGCCTGCGGCGAGCGTCCTCTCGACTCGAGCCGGGCTCGAGCGTCCTCATGCCGTCGCGTCATCGAGCGGCGCCCAGGACCCGCTTCATCTCCTTGGCGGCCTCGACCGGTCTGGGACGAGTGGGCCTCGTCCACGATCACGGCGTAGGACCGGTCGGGCAGTCCTCGACCTTGTCGAGACGAACGGGAACTTCTGCAGCGTGGTGATGATGATCCGGGCCTGCTCCCCGGCCAGGGCCTCGGCGAGCTGCTCGGAGTGCTTCTCGATGCGCTCGACCACACCGTGGGCGTGCTCGAACTGGTAGATGGTGTCTTGCAGCTGGCGGTCGAGCACCACCCGGTCGGTGATCACCACGACCTTGTCGAACACCTTGTCGTCGCGCTCGTCGTGCAGGTTCGACAGCCGGTGGGCGAGCCAGGCGATCGTGTTCGACTTCCCCGACCCCGCCGAGTGCTGCACCAGATACTCGTGCCCGGCCCCTCGCCCTTGGCGGCGGCCTCCAGTCGCCGCACCGCATCCCACTGGTGGAACCGAGGGAAGATCACCGTCGCCCGGTGTCTTGCGAGCCCTTCGGTCGGCTTCTCGACATGAACGAACCGGGCGAACAGATCCAGCCACGCGTCGCGCTGCCACACCCGCTCCCACAGGTACGCCGTGCGATGCCCGCTCGGTTCGGCGGGTTGCCCGCACCCCGGTCGTGACCCTGGTTGAACGGCAGGAACCGCGTGTCTGTCGCCCGCCAGGCGGGTGGTCATCGCCACCGACTCGGTGTCCACCGCGAAGTGCACGACCGCCCGCTTCGCCAGCGTCCGGTTCTTCGGGTCCCGATCCTCCGGTACTGGCTGATCGCGTGCTCGACCGTCTGGCCGGTCAGCGGGTTCTTCAACTCCGCCGTCGCCACCGGGATGCCGTTGACCATGCAACGCCAGATCGAGCGTCTTCTTCGAGCCCGGCTCGTAGGGCAACTGACGGGTCACCGTCAGCCGGTTCGCGCGGTACTCGCCACCAACTCGGAGAGACCATGGGCAGGCTTGAAGAACGCCAGCCGGAACCTGACGCCATGATCCATCACACCGTGGCGCAGCACATCGACCGTGCCCCGCTTGTCGATCTCGCCAGCCACGCGCTCGCGGAACTGCGCTGGGTCTTGTCCTGATCGCCCGTGATTACGCTTGACCAGCTCGTCCCACTCGTCGCAGCTGCGTGGCGCTGACGAACCGCAGCAACTCGATCCGGTCGAGCCCTGTCTCGCGGTCGAAGTCGGAGTCCGCGCCTTGGGCACGGTCGTCCTTGACCTCGTCGTAGCCGCCGTGCTCGACGAGCCAGTCGCAGATCTACGTCTCGAACGCCTTCTCGGTCGGGTTCGCCATCACGCGACGCCCGGGATCTCGAGCTCGCCCGTCACGGCCGCGGTAACCAGCGCCTGACGGTGCTCACGCAGCAGTGCCAACTGACGCTCCAGTCGGTCGGTCGCCTCGTCAATGGTGGTGAGCTGTTGCCAAGCCGCTTCGACGATCTGTCGTTGCTCCTCGATAGGGGGCAGTGGCACGCGGATCGATCGGACGTCGGGCATGTAGATCGTCTTGTGCGTAGACCCCTGCGCCAATCGATCCAGCAAGTCAGTGCGCATGGCCCGAAGGCACAGCAGGAGGATCTGGGCTCAAGCAGCGGCCCGCAGGTCCACGTGACGTAGTCCTGGCTGGTTGCCATGTCCGCGCCCATGATCGCCGAGAAACCCGCAGAGGCCGTCCGCGAGAGGACGACCGTTCCTTCGGGTGCAATTCGGCTGACGAGTTCGCTAGACCCACCTCGCTGATGGACTCACGTGTTTCGGTCACGTACTCGATGCGGTCCGAGCGCATCTGTGCCACTTCCCCCGTGGTGATCCACGGGATCGTCGGGTCGACCCACCAGTCAACCCGTTCGCGGCTCGGCGTGTGGCCACTCCCAAGGCGCGCAACGTGGGGCAGAGGAGCGGCGCGCCAGCCCGAAGGCATCTTGTCGAGCCAGGGGATCGTCGTATCGCTTCGGTGGTCCCGGACCTCGCCGAGGCTGCCCTGGACGGCAAGGTAGGTGACGGCGGCCCGGCGTTCGTGTAGGGCCTCGACCAGTCGTCTCTTGTCGCCTGCCAGTGCGTCGATGCGGGCGGTCTCGGTGTCGAGGTAGTCGGCGATCGCGCGCTGCTGGCTCAGCGCTAGTTTGGGGCACCCGCAACGCGCCAAGATCCTCGCCGGACACGGCTTCAGTAGGTCGATCCGGTAGCTTCAGCTCGCAGTGTCGCGATGGACGGTGCAAGAACCACCAGCAGAACCGTGGATCCAAACCTGCCTCGGCCGAGACAGCGAGCCAGCGCCAGTCCGATCCCGTACGGGCGGTCGGCCAGATTCAGTGCGCCGACCGGACGCACGAACCGACGCAAGATGTCCCCCGCCCGACAACGCTCGGTGGGGGCCGAGGCGCAGCATCGCGCTGGCGTCAGGGTGAGCAGAACCAAATTCGGCGTATCCCCTGCAGAAAGGGTAGGCCGCTCGCCGGTCGTACCCTCCATCACGGTCGAGGAAGGCGGTGACTGGCCCGGGCGTCACCGAAGTGGCAAGGCGCTTGAGTGGGACGCGCTCATTCCGTCACCTCGCGTAGCAAGTTTTGGATCTCCGCCTCGAGCTGCTTGATCTCGGCGTCGATCTCGGCGAGGGGCCGGGGTGGGACGTACCTGTAGAAGTGCCGGGTCAGGGGGATCTCGTAGCCGAGCTGGTCTTGCTGTGGTCGAGCCAGGCGTCGGGGACGAACGGGTGGACCTCGGTCTTGAGGTGCTGCTCGACGAGCGTCGACGTACTCGTGGGTGGCCAGGCGTCCGCTGGGGTCGGCCTCGTAGCGCACCCGCAGTCGGCGGAAGGGTCACGTTCTCCTGGTCGCGCAGGTCGGGGTCGGGCTCGGGATCGCCGTTGCGCTTGGTGATGACCGGCGCGTCCGGGTCGGGCACGGCCGCGAGCTTGACCAGCTCCTTCACGCAGCGGCGGTCGGGACGCCCTCCGCCTCGGCTGCTGCGGTTACCGCCTTGAGCACTCCTTCTCGGTCGCGTACTCCTGATCCACCAGGCCCTCGAAGAGTCGTGCGGGCTGTCGCGACGTCCGCTCTTCGCCCACGCCTTGCTTGCCTCGAGCGCGGTGAGGGTCTCCTCGCTGATCACCCAGCGGCGCCGCAGGGGGCGTTCCACGGTGACGCGGAGGAAGCCGAAGGACTCGTTGTCGAGGATCTTCACGTGGTCGCCCTCGGCGAAGGCGCCGTAGAGCTTGGTGATCTCGGCGATGTGCTCGTCGGCCAACTCCTTGCGCTTCTCGCCGAGGCTCTTGCGCATCTTGTGCCACAGCTCGCGGGCGTCGATCAGCTGGACCTTGCCGCTGGCGCTCGGGGCTCTTGCGGTTGGTGACGATCCAGAAGTAGGTGGAGATGCCGGTGTTGTAGAAGAGCTGGTCGGGCAGCGCGACGATGGCCTCGAGCCAGTCGTTCTCGATGATCCAGCGGCGGATCTCGCGACTCCCCCGAGCCGGCCGCGCCGGTGAACAGCGGGGAGCCGTTGAAGACGATCGCGACGCGCGAGCCGCCCTGCTCGGGCGGCTTCATCTTCGAGATCATGTGCTGCAGGAACAGGAACGAGCCGTCGTTGATGCGCGGGAGCCCGGCGCCGAAGCGGCCGGCGAAGCCCTTGGACTCGGCCTCGTCCTTGACCGCCTTCTGCACCTTCTTCCACTCCACCCCGAAGGGCGGGTTGGCGAGCAGGTAGTCGAAGTGTCGCCTGCGAGGCCGTCCTCGGAGAAGCGAGTTGCCGTAGACGATGTGGGAGGCGTCCTGGCCCTTGAGCATCATGTCGGAGCGGCAGATGGCGTAGGTCTCGGCGTTGAGCTCCTGGCCGTAGACCTCGAGGCGCGCCTGCGGGTTGAGCGCGCGCAGGTGGTCCTCGGCGACGCAGAGCATGCCGCCGGTGCCGCACGCAGGGTCGGAGAGCGTCTTGACGAAGCCGGGCTTGGTGAGCAGGTCGTCGTCCTCGATGAAGAGCAGGTTCACCATCAGGCGGATCACCTCGCGGGGCGTGAAGTGCTCACCGGCGGTCTCGTTGGAGAGTTCGGAGAAGCGCCGGATCAGCTCCTCGTAGAGGTAGCCCATCTCGAGATTGGAGACGGTCTGCGGGTGCAGGTCGATGTCGCAGAACTTCGAGACCACCAGGTAGAGCAGGTCGCCGCGGTCCAGACGGTCGACCTGGGTGTGCAGATCGAACTTCTCCAGCACGTCTTCCGCGGCGGGAGAAAAGGCGCGGATGTACTCGTGCATGTTGTCGGCCAGGTTGGGCGGGTCGTCCAGCAGCGTCGTCATTGTCAGCTGCGAGACGTTGTAGAACTGCTCGCCGCTCGCCTGCCGCAGCACCGGGTCCCGGACCTTGTCGATCTTGTCCGCCACATGGTCGGCGACCTCGAGCACCTTCGCCTTCGTCGGCTCCAGCACGCAGTCGAGCCTTCTCAGCACGACGAGCGGAAGGATGACCCGCCCGTACTCGGACTGCTTGAAGTCTCCCCGCAACAGGTCGGCCACCGACCAGATGAAGGCCTCGTGGTTGCGGATGGTTGTGCTGTCACCAACGGGCACGGATTTCCCCCATGTATTCCGACGTCTCTCCACCGTTCATGGTGTCGGTAAGGTTCTCATAGGATCGGGCGAGCATCGCCAGGGGAAGGGTTTCCATGACCAGTCACTACTTGATCAAGATCCACGGCGCTGGCCTGTGCCCGCCATCCGGTAGGGCTTTCCATGTCCCAGGAGAGCCCGAAGGCAGCCCGTTCGAAGCGGAAGACGAGTCCTGGACGGGGGTCGGGGGTGCCGGCTCGCGCAAGCAACGGGGTGGACGGCTGCCGGGCCTGCGTCGCAAGCTGGCTGAGGTGAACCGATGGCTGCGCCGAGTCGGACAGCGGGACCAGCCGATTGATCCGCCCGAGCTCGTGCGCACGAGGGAGGCGCTGCGCCGTCGCCGGATCGCATTGTTGCTGCA
>CAVSYA010000005.1:0-86747 GCA_963731985.1 uncultured Actinomycetota bacterium
CGCGGCGGTGTGACCGCACGTTGTCAGGGCAGCGTCAGAGGTGCTGCGTACACGAACGATGCAAGTGCCGCGCAGTGGGCGATGACCGTGAACCAGAAGATTGTGCGGAACGGCTGCTTGGTCCTTTTGTGTCGGAAGGCCCTTCGCGCGACCAGCGCACCCGGCCAGCCACCCACGAGGGCGATCGTGTGGAGGGTGGACTCCGACGTGCGCCACCTGCCCTGTTCCGCTGCGGACTTGTCAGCGCCGTACATCAGGAACGCAACACCGCTGAGTAGGCCGCCGACACCAACAGCGTGACGGGAAGTTCGTCCAGCACGCGAAGCCCCGCCAACAGGGTGAAGAACAGCGTCGCGACGGTGAGCACCAGAGGTTATCCCGCTGACGCCTGCACGGCAGGCCGATACGGCGCCCAGGTACTGCACCTCCGATGCTCGCGCTCGGTTGTGTTCGTCTCGACGCTCGGTGTAGGTGATCTCGCAACCGGTGACGGCCGTCGGCCGCGGGGGAATGCACCCACGTGTACGAACACACGTGAGCCGCCAGCCGCGGGCGTGATGAAGACAAAGCCCCGGTCGTCGTTCCAGTCGCCAAGAATCCCCTGCTTGCGTCCGATTCCGTCGTGGGAAGTCACGTCGCTCCTTCGCTCGGATATCGCCAAGCTGGGGGCTTGGTAGCGGTACGGTTGCTCCTGCCACGGTTGCACCGAATACCAGTGATGAGCATTATGCGGCGCTCGATTTCGCGGTGGGTCGAACTTTGAAACAACACGGTCCAAGCCGGCGGTAGGACGCACGCTGGCCGATGTTAGGCCGGCGGAAGCGGCTGCGGTCGGTCCAGCTATGGGCGGACCGCTACCCACAGCTCCTCGGCCGGCCACCGTTTCGCCCATTCCCGGGACACGATCTCGTAGAACGGGTGGTCGAAGCCGTCTTCCGGCGCGTAGATCTCGCGCACCGCCTCGATGACGAAACCGGCACTCCGCAGCTGCCGCACCCACTCACCGTGCGAAGGATGAAACTCGATCCCGCCGTCTGGCCATTGCACTCGGTGGGCATCCCGCTGACCGCGAAGCAGCCGATCTCCAGCAACCCCGCCTTCGGCCGGGACACACAGCGTAGAGAGATTGCTGTTCGTCAAGAAGACCAAGCGTCCGCCCGGCCGCAGGAGCCTGGCGGCCTCGGGCAACCAGCGCTCAGGGTCGCACCAGGCAGCCACACCGTGCTCGCTCACGACGAGGTCAAAGAGCCCACTGGCCAACGGGACTTGCTCTGCATCCCCGTGGACCAGAGGGAAGGTGGGGCCGAGCCGGGCTTGGAGGTGCCGCGCGGTGGCGAGCTGCTCACGGGAGAAGTCCAGGGCGATCGGGCGGGCGCCTGCGCGCGCGAGCCAGGCCGCGAAGTACGCAGTTCCGCAGGCGAGCTCCAGGACGTCCAGACCCTGAACGTCGCCTAGGACGCCGAGCTCCCGTTCGGGCGCGGCGAATAGGCCCCACACCACCTCCGGCATGCCCCACATGCTTTCGGCCGCACCGTGGGTGAAGCGCTCGTTCACGATCGCCCAGAGCTCCCGGTTCAAGGCGATCTCTGCGGCTCTGCCTTCGGACACCTGGACAGTCTCCCCGAAAGTGGGCGGTGACATCGAGTTCGTCACCAACCGTGCCGCTCTGAGGACGACGCTCGCCCCAGGAGCGCAGGCCCATCAGCAACGAGCGCCGTTGCCGCTTCGTCCCCCGAGTTTGGGGTCGTGCACTTCGATCAGGTCGTGCTCGACGAGCACGATTGCGGCGGAAAGCCTCGTCATCGGCGTGCGCGGATACGGGACAGATCCGGATGCCGCGGGCACCTTGAAGCACGTCGAGGGTCGAGGCGCATACGGGCAGGCCGGCTCGTGGTCAGCGGTCCTCGCCCCAGTTGGCGATCACGACGGCGATCGGCGGGAGCACGGCAGCGACGACCGACATGGCCACGGCCGCCGTCGTCGACCAGAACCTGACCAGATTCCAGGCCAGCAAGATGAGCAGCAGGCAAACGCCCATCAGGGTGAAGTACCACCGCTGACGTCGGCGCAGCCGCTCGCTCTGCGGCCTGCGGACTCCGCTCGCCGTGACACGCTGGTGTCGTCTCATCTTCTCCACCTTCCCATGTGAGCCACACCGCACCGCCGGTAATGCAGCTCGGACATCGGAGGTCCAGGTGTCCGTGTCCGGCTCGCGGCGATGTGTCCCTGTCGGCCGCCGTGCCAACGGGTGCAGTCAGCAACGGGACCAAAGTCGATGGACAGTGCCAAGATGGCCACGTGGCATCGGACTCCCGCATGGTGGCTTTGGGCTTTGGCAAGTTCGCGCGTGCGGACCGGATCTTCGCGCTCGAGCGAATCACCGGCGAGGAACGCGGCGACGGCCGGCGCACCCGAGTCTGGATCGATGGAGTCGCCGACCCGTTGATCGCCTCGCGGACCGAGGTCATAATTCTTCGCGACATGGGCCAGGAGTCCGCCATCGCGGGGCCAGATCTCGAAGAGGCGCTGGACCTGGCCGCCCGCCTGGCAGCTGCTGCCGACGCGGGGCGGGTGGACTTGAGCGACCTTGGTCGCCGGGCGCGGCACCTTCTGGCCTCGACAACTCCATCCGAATAGAGGTTCGCGTTCCCCACAGCATTCGCTCTCGGCTACTGCCGCGTCGACCGGGGACCGGCGATACGCCGCGGTGGGACGTGGCCGCCTTCGCGGGCGCAGCCGCTGGTCAAGTCCACGGTCGTGGTGGATGAAGGTGTCACCGCGTGATCCGGTGCTTGCACTCTAAGCAGTGCGTGCGGCGGGTGCCAGGGCCCTTCCTGGTCACCGCAACGTGCGTTGAACGTCCGTCGTAGAACGCGCCCGTGCTCGGCCACTTGGCCGGAGAGCCGTCGCGTCACTCGTGTCCCTTGGCGGGTGCGCCGACGACGCGGCGGAAGAGTTGCTGCACGTCGGTGACGAGGCGTTCTTGGTCGGGGCCGGCGTGGAAGCACGGACCGGCGTAGGCGTGCAGAAGGAAGTCGACCACGGTCGCCGCGTCCAGACCATCCAGGTAGAACTCACCTGACGCGACCCCGCCGGCCAGCAGACCCGTCAGCACCGTGCGAGCCTCCTCGAGCGGTTCGTCGCTCTCGGTCGAGACCGCGTGGAAGACTGCGTGGTAGAGCGACTGGTTCTCCAGTTCGAAGCGCATCCAGTGCACCAGCACCGCGTCGAGCCGCTCGACCCACGGCACCGCTTCGTTGGTGGCGACGGCGCGGGGTTGTTCCATCATCTGAGCCCACACCCGTGCCTGCAGGCCGGCGATCAGTTCGCCGCGAGAGGCGAAGTGCAGGTAGATGGCGCCCTTGGCGACTCCGGCCTCGGCGGCGACGTTGGCGATCGAGGTGGATTCGAGGCCATCGCTGATGGCCAGGGCCGCGGCGGCGTCGAGGATCTGCTGGCGGCGCACCTCCGGGGGGCGGTAACGCGGCTCGGCGTCTATCGATGCGGGTTGGGTCACCGAAGCGATGCTACCGACTTGACCGACGACTGACCAGCGGTCACACTGTGACCATTAGTCACTGACTATCAGTCATTCGATCGGAGAACTCAAGCATGACACCGACCATCCGCCTCCCTCTGGGCCGGGCCAGACTCGCCCGACACATGGCTGGTTCGCTCAAGGACTTCTGGTCCTCCGACCTCAACCGCGCCACCGTCGAGCTGGTCGACCCACAGCCTGGCGAGGTCGTCGTCGATCTCGGCGCCGGCCTGGGGCCGGCCAGCGTCGCAGCCATCGGGCTCGTCGGGCCGACCGGCCGGGTCATCGCCGTGGACCCGTCCCGGACGATGCGCGCCGTGCTCCGGCTGCGCTGCCTCGCGCACCGTGGCCTCCGCGCGGTCGAGGTGGGTGACGGTGCCGCCGAGTCGCTGCCCGTCGAGGCCCACTCGGTGGATGCGCTGTGGTCGGTCAACGCCACCCACCACTTCGCGGACCTGGACCGCTTCGTCGCCGAGCTGTCCCGAGTTCTCGGGCCGGGCGGCCGCGTCGTGCTGGTGGAGGAAGATCTGAACCACCCCGACCGCCCCGTCACCCAGGTGGCCGGCCAGGGGCACCACGGCCCGCACGCCGTCGACGTCGATGCGCTCCGCGAGCGCTTCAGGAGCGCTGGCCTGACCGACACCTCGTCGACACACCGCACTGTGGCCGGCACCCCCGCCATCGTCATCACGACCTTCAAGCCGGCATGAAGGAGCGCACCCGGCGTATCTGGGACGGCTTTCACCAGCACCCGGGCGACCGCCATCGCCTGTTCGCCGCCGTCGCCGGGGCCTTCGACGTCTCGACCGCCCTCTACCCAGGGTGCTACGTCGACATCACCCCGTCGTTCGTCCTCGATTCGGTCACCTACCTCGATGTCGATCGCCGGGCGAGGCAGTTCTTCGCTGACACCGCCGGCGTCGACGAGATCATCCACTGCCATCGCGACGACGACGGGTCCGCCGAGTGGAGCTTCCTGAACGCCGACTACACCTCAAGGCTCCCGCTGCCCACGGAGCGCTACGACCTGCTCATCTCGCTCTACTCCGGGTTCGTATCCGAATACTGCACCCGGCACCTCCGCCCCGGTGGGCTGCTGCTGGTCAATCCCAGCCACGGAGACACCGCCATGGCCAGCCTCGAGCCCCGCTATCGGCTGGTCGCCGCCGTCACGTCACGTGACGGGAAGTACGCCGTGCGGCACGACGACCTCGACACCTACCTGACCCCGAAGCGCGCCACAGAGATCACCCGAGGGAGCCTGCACGCCAGCAACCGGGGCATCGCCTACACCAAGCCAGCCTTCGCCTACGTGTTCGAGCTGGGCTCGCCGGTTGCCTGACCGCCACGCTGCCATGGTCATCGCCGAGTCGCGGCAGCCGAGCCGTAGGGGATGATCCCGCACTGGCACGCTCCGGACGGGCCCCCTCCGGATGCAGCGGTCAGTCGTAGGCGACCGTGAGGCCGCGGCGCTTCAGGTCGGCAGCCCTTCTCGCATGGCCTGCAACTGCTCGGGCGAGTGGCCGACCCAGTCGACGAGCTCCTCGAGAACCTTCACCGGCTCCCGAGTGCGGTAGGACTGAGCCGGGTTGCCCGACGCGAGCTGCACCTCCGTTCCGTGCAGCAGGGCTCCCGACTCAGACGCCCAAAAACGTGGCCAGTTCTGCCGTCCCGCCTGTTCGCGCTCCGCCCGAGAGTGCGCGCGGGGGCCTGCGGGCGCCGAGACGCCGACCTCGATCGCGACGGCCGAGGTAGTGTCAGTCTCGCATCGCCCCCGGGCGCGGCATGGGCGCCCGCCCCTCGGGTAGCGAGGTGGGCAGGGCCGATGAGGGCACGAGAGGCGATAGGAGCGACCAGATGTCGACGCGAACCGAACGCCAAGGAAGCCACGGCACGACAGATGGCGTGACGGGAATCATGGAATGGCCGGTGGCGACGGCGTCACCCGACGACACGCTCTCGGATGCGGCCGAGGCGCTCGCGTCCGGGGACATCGGCGTGCTGGCGGTCCTCTCCGGCGCCAACCTGGTCGGGATGCTCTCCGAACGGGACGTCGTGGCCCACGCCGGGCTGGGCAGCACGCTCTCGGACCTGACCGTCAGCGAGGTCATGGCGGTCGATGTGATCACCATCCCGCGGGACTCGACCGTGCTCGACGCCGGTCGCCTCATGACGCAGGCGGGGGTGCGGCACCTTCCCGTGGTCGGCGATAGAGAGCTCGTGGGCCTTGTTTCGGAGCGTGACGTGCTCGAGGTCCTCCTCTCCGCGTTCGACGAGGGCGCCTGACCGTCCGTCCCCGTCGCGGCGCCGTCCTCGGGGTTCAGTCGGTCGCGCCTGCGTGCTTGCACCTGTTCCCGATGAGCTTGTGCGCGGAGCCGTAGTGGGCCGCGGTGTCGTCACGTCTCGTCGGCGCAACTCCATGCCGACTTGCCCGACGAATCCCGGGATATGCCTAGGCGGCGCTGGTGAGTATTCTCTCGCCGCACCGGGCGCCTTGCTCGAAGGCGGGCGCGTAGATCGCGCGGGCGCGTTCCGCGTCGAACAGGGCCATGGGGCGCCCTCCGACCGTCTCCGCGATCTCCCGGTTGGGTCGGATCATCGAGATGCTGGCCTCCGGGTGGGCATGCCGCCAACGGTTGAGCTCGCGCTCGAGCAACGTGCCGGCGACGCGGCCCACCGGACCCATCACTCGGCCCGCCAGCGGCGCCACCACGATCACCTGAGAGGCCTCCTCGGCCGCGTCCACTGACGTGGCGGACCACATGCCGCCATCGATGTACGCGTGCCCCGCGATGCGATGCGGCGGCAGCAGGCCGGGCACGGCCGAGGAAGCTGCGACGAGATCGGCCAACGGATGGGTGCCGCCATCGAGGATGTGCCGGCGTCCGGATCGCAGGCTCACGGCCGAGACGGAGACCAGGGGGTGGGTCGACTCGCCGAAGACCGTGCGTGCAATGTCTGCCAGCACTCCCGTGCGCGTGGCCGGCAGCGACGGTACGGGCAGATCCGCGAGGTCGTCGTAGGACAAGCCGAGCGCCAGCGCCGAGGCGGTCCAGGATCCCGCCGACGTGCCCAGGGCGGGGGCTGTCGGCACGGGGATCCCGGCGCTGACCAGACCAGCGGCGACGCCGGCGGTGTAGGCGATCCCGACGACGCCGCCCCCGCCGTAGACCATGACCAGGGGGGCTAGGCGCCCGAGCCCGACGGGGCGGTCATCGACCTCGACATCGCCGGGCCCCGAGTGGTGCTGAGACATCCCGACCTCCTCGGCGGCGGCATCCGGTGGACCGGGGCGTCCAGTGGACCGGGGCATCCAGTCACAGTGTGCGGTTGCGACAGGGTCGACCGTCAGGGGCGCAGTTCCCCGGCGCCGTGGGCCGAGGTCCCCAACCGGGAGCCCCGAGGTCTGCAGCCCGAGGCGTGACGGTGCGGCAGGTCGATCCTGGGCCGCCTGCCGTTCCGGTTGCGGGACGTCTCAATCACGTCCGGGCAGGCTCTCATGCCGATGTGCGGATGCGTCTCGCTCACGTTCGATGCTGGCTTGACCGGCTGTGGGTGCGAACCTAGCATCGTAAAATGGCGATGACAGCGATGGGCAGCGTTGATGTGCAGGTTGACGACGCGCACCCCCTGACGGCGGCCTCGTGCCTGTTCCACGGCTTCAGTGACCCGTCACGGCTGGCCATCGTGCGTTACCTCGCCCTGGGCGAGCACCGGGTGGTGGAATTGACCGCTCACCTCGGTCTGGCTCAGTCCACGGTGTCGAAGCACCTGGCCTGCCTCAAGGACTGTGGCTTGGTCACCTCCCGCCCCCAGGGCCGCGCCTCCCTCTTCGCGCTCAACCACACCGACGCAGTCATGGACCTTCTCGCCGCCGCAGAGCGGCTGCTGGAGCTGAGCGGCGACGCGGTCACTCTCTGCCCCAACTTCGGCGCCGAGGCAACACGGAAGGACGCTTGATGGCCACGCACGTGCACGCACCGACCGACCTGACGACAGCCGACAAGACTCGGCTCGGACGGCGGGCACGGCTGCTCGCCGGAGCCTCGGTCGGCTACAACGTCATCGAGGCCGGGATCGCGATCACCGCTGGACTGGCCGCCGGGTCCGTCGCCCTGGTGGGGTTCGGGTTGGACTCCGCAGTGGAGGTATCCAGCGGCCTGATCATCTTGTGGCAGTTCCGACACGCCATGCCCGAGAGTCGCGAGCGACTGGCCCTGCGACTGATGGCCGTCTCGTTCTTCGCACTGGCCGCCTATGTGACCTTCGAGTCCCTCCGGGCGCTGATCGAAGATCACGACCCCGACCACTCGCCCGTTGGCATCGGGATCGCGGCCGCGTCCTTGATCGTCATGCCGTTCCTGTCCTGGGCGCAGCGTCGCGCCGGCACGGCGCTCGGATCCAACGCTGTGGTCGCCGACTCCACCCAGACCCTGCTCTGCACCTACCTCTCCGCGGTACTACTCCTGGGGCTGGTCCTGAACTCCACCCTGGGTTGGTCCTGGGCAGATCCCTTGGCTGGTCTGGTGATCGCCGCCCTGGCCATGAACGAGGGACGCGAGGCATGGCGCGGCGAAGGATGCTGCGGTGCCATCGGCACCCCCGACTGGGCACGAGGAGCAGGACCACGGCTGTTCCAACGATTGCTGCAAGCCCACCGACCAGATCACCGTCGATGCACCCTCCGACCTTCCGGGCATTCACGTCTCCCGACCAGCTGATCCCGACCGGTGAGGGACGTCGTGGCACGGCACCGCCGCTGATCGGCGCGATGGCGCGTGACCTCGACCAGCGCGGAACACTGCGCGCGTCCACGGCGACCGCCATGGGGCCGCGTAGACCGCCCACGCCTTGCCTCATGACGCGCACGCTCCCACACTACTCGATCGCGACGGCCGAGGTAGTGTCAGTCTCGCATCGCCCCCGGGCGCGGCATGGGCGCCCGCCCCTCGGGTAGCGAGGTGGGCAGGGCCGATGAGGGCACGAGAGGCGATAGGAGCGACCAGATGTCGACGCGAACCGAACGCCAAGGAAGCCACGGCACGACAGATGGCGTGACGGGAATCATGGAATGGCCGGTGGCGACGGCGTCACCCGACGACACGCTCTCGGATGCGGCCGAGGCGCTCGCGTCCGGGGACATCGGCGTGCTGGCGGTCCTCTCCGGCGCCAACCTGGTCGGGATGCTCTCCGAACGGGACGTCGTGGCCCACGCCGGGCTGGGCAGCACGCTCTCGGACCTGACCGTCAGCGAGGTCATGGCGGTCGATGTGATCACCATCCCGCGGGACTCGACCGTGCTCGACGCCGGTCGCCTCATGACGCAGGCGGGGGTGCGGCACCTTCCCGTGGTCGGCGATAGAGAGCTCGTGGGCCTTGTTTCGGAGCGTGACGTGCTCGAGGTCCTCCTCTCCGCGTTCGACGAGGGCGCCTGACCGTCCGTCCCCGTCGCGGCGCCGTCCTCGGGGTTCAGTCGGTCGCGCCTGCGTGCTTGCACCTGTTCCCGATGAGCTTGTGCGCGGAGCCGTAGTGGGCCGCGGTGTCGTCACGTCTCGTCGGCGCAACTCCATGCCGACTTGCCCGACGAATCCCGGGATATGCCTAGGCGGCGCTGGTGAGTATTCTCTCGCCGCACCGGGCGCCTTGCTCGAAGGCGGGCGCGTAGATCGCGCGGGCGCGTTCCGCGTCGAACAGGGCCATGGGGCGCCCTCCGACCGTCTCCGCGATCTCCCGGTTGGGTCGGATCATCGAGATGCTGGCCTCCGGGTGGGCATGCCGCCAACGGTTGAGCTCGCGCTCGAGCAACGTGCCGGCGACGCGGCCCACCGGACCCATCACTCGGCCCGCCAGCGGCGCCACCACGATCACCTGAGAGGCCTCCTCGGCCGCGTCCACTGACGTGGCGGACCACATGCCGCCATCGATGTACGCGTGCCCCGCGATGCGATGCGGCGGCAGCAGGCCGGGCACGGCCGAGGAAGCTGCGACGAGATCGGCCAACGGATGGGTGCCGCCATCGAGGATGTGCCGGCGTCCGGATCGCAGGCTCACGGCCGAGACGGAGACCAGGGGGTGGGTCGACTCGCCGAAGACCGTGCGTGCAATGTCTGCCAGCACTCCCGTGCGCGTGGCCGGCAGCGACGGTACGGGCAGATCCGCGAGGTCGTCGTAGGACAAGCCGAGCGCCAGCGCCGAGGCGGTCCAGGATCCCGCCGACGTGCCCAGGGCGGGGGCTGTCGGCACGGGGATCCCGGCGCTGACCAGACCAGCGGCGACGCCGGCGGTGTAGGCGATCCCGACGACGCCGCCCCCGCCGTAGACCATGACCAGGGGGGCTAGGCGCCCGAGCCCGACGGGGCGGTCATCGACCTCGACATCGCCGGGCCCCGAGTGGTGCTGAGACATCCCGACCTCCTCGGCGGCGGCATCCGGTGGACCGGGGCGTCCAGTGGACCGGGGCATCCAGTCACAGTGTGCGGTTGCGACAGGGTCGACCGTCAGGGGCGCAGTTCCCCGGCGCCGTGGGCCGAGGTCCCCAACCGGGAGCCCCGAGGTCTGCAGCCCGAGGCGTGACGGTGCGGCAGGTCGATCCTGGGCCGCCTGCCGTTCCGGTTGCGGGACGTCTCAATCACGTCCGGGCAGGCTCTCATGCCGATGTGCGGATGCGTCTCGCTCACGTTCGATGCTGGCTTGACCGGCTGTGGGTGCGAACCTAGCATCGTAAAATGGCGATGACAGCGATGGGCAGCGTTGATGTGCAGGTTGACGACGCGCACCCCCTGACGGCGGCCTCGTGCCTGTTCCACGGCTTCAGTGACCCGTCACGGCTGGCCATCGTGCGTTACCTCGCCCTGGGCGAGCACCGGGTGGTGGAATTGACCGCTCACCTCGGTCTGGCTCAGTCCACGGTGTCGAAGCACCTGGCCTGCCTCAAGGACTGTGGCTTGGTCACCTCCCGCCCCCAGGGCCGCGCCTCCCTCTTCGCGCTCAACCACACCGACGCAGTCATGGACCTTCTCGCCGCCGCAGAGCGGCTGCTGGAGCTGAGCGGCGACGCGGTCACTCTCTGCCCCAACTTCGGCGCCGAGGCAACACGGAAGGACGCTTGATGGCCACGCACGTGCACGCACCGACCGACCTGACGACAGCCGACAAGACTCGGCTCGGACGGCGGGCACGGCTGCTCGCCGGAGCCTCGGTCGGCTACAACGTCATCGAGGCCGGGATCGCGATCACCGCTGGACTGGCCGCCGGGTCCGTCGCCCTGGTGGGGTTCGGGTTGGACTCCGCAGTGGAGGTATCCAGCGGCCTGATCATCTTGTGGCAGTTCCGACACGCCATGCCCGAGAGTCGCGAGCGACTGGCCCTGCGACTGATGGCCGTCTCGTTCTTCGCACTGGCCGCCTATGTGACCGTCGAGTCCCTCCGGGCGCTGATCGAAGATCACGACCCCGACCACTCGCCCGTTGGCATCGGGATCGCGGCCGCGTCCTTGATCGTCATGCCGTTCCTGTCCTGGGCGCAGCGTCGCGCCGGCACGGCGCTCGGATCCAACGCTGTGGTCGCCGACTCCACCCAGACCCTGCTCTGCACCTACCTCTCCGCGGTACTACTCCTGGGGCTGGTCCTGAACTCCACCCTGGGTTGGTCCTGGGCAGATCCCTTGGCTGGTCTGGTGATCGCCGCCCTGGCCATGAACGAGGGACGCGAGGCATGGCGCGGCGAAGGATGCTGCGGTGCCATCGGCACCCCCGCTGGGCACGAGGAGCAGGACCACGGCTGTTCCAACGATTGCTGCAAGCCCACCGACCAGATCACCGTCGATGCACCCTCCGACCTTCCAGGCATTCACGTCTCCCGACCAGCTGATCCCGACCGGTGAGGGACGTCGTGGCACGGCACCGCCGCTGATCGGCGCGATGGCGCGTGACCTCGACCAGCGCGGAACACTGCGCGCGTCCACGGCGACCGCCATGGGGCCGCGTAGACCGCCCACGCCTTCCTCATGACGCGCACGCTCCGCCGCCCCGGCGTCCAGCTGCCGCTTCCAGCCCCTCCGGCCAACGCCACCGGAGCCGCCCTGGTTGGTGTCGGACCGGCGACCTGCCTCGCTGGGATGGAGCGCTCCACCGGGACCCAGCGAGTTGACCGGCACCCGCCATCAGGCCCTGAGCACCAACGGCATCCACCGGTATTCGCGCAACCCCCCATACGTTGGATACCTGGCCGCGCTGCCGGTGCCGCGTTGACGCCACGCAGCAGGACCGCGCTCGCCTGGGCCGGAGCGATGGCCGCCGCCTACGCCACCTGGATTCCTGTCGAGGAGAACCAGACCACGGTGACGCCGAGCGCGGTAGCGGCGGCGTGGCGGGCCAGTCGACCCGGTCCAGACGACCATGGACGCCGAGCCGGGCGGCCTCCTCGGAGCTTACCGCCGGGTCGGCGGCCAGCACGAACATCCGCGTTGACTCACGAAAAACCTCCGCGTGGCTCGATACGTTGCCTCACCTGAAAACCTCCGCGTAGCGGCGTGGTGTCACAGGTGATCGCCCGGCTCGGTCTACGCCCAGAAGATGGGTTTGACGATGAGTCAGCGACAGGCAGTGACCACGGCGAAGGCGCGGGCGTATGCACGCGCTGACCGGGCCAAGAAGACGATGCTCCTCGATGAGCTTGTCGAGCTGACCGGCTGGCATCGCGACTACGCGCGGGCTGCGCTGCGCGATGTGCTGAAGCTGAGGGTGGTCAAGCAACGGCAGCCGCGTGGCCCGACGTACGGGCCGAGGATCATCGCCGCGTTGATCACCTGCTGGGCGGTGCTGCGCGCCCCGGCGGGCAAGCGCCTCGCGCCGATGCTGGTGGTGTTGGTGCCGCTGCTGCGTCGCGACGGCGAACTCGACCTGACCGACGCCGAGGCCGAGCTGCTGTGCCAGATGAGCGCGGCCACCATCGACCGGCGGCTGGCCGGCGAGCGGGCCAAGATGATGCCGCGGGGCCGCTCGCACACCAAGCCCGGGAGCCTGTTGAAGTCGCAGATCCCGATTCGGACCTGGGCCGAGTGGGACGACGCTGTGCCCGGGTTCGTCGAGATCGACCTGGTCGGCCACGAGGGCGGCAACGCCTCCGGGGAGTTCTGCTTCACCTTGACCGTCACCGATATCGCGACCGGGTGGACGGTCAACCGGTCGGTGCGCAACAAGGCCCAGCGGTGGGTCTTTGAGGCACTCGAGCACGTCATCGGCCAGTTCCCGTTCCCGATCATCGGCATCGACTCCGACAACGGATCCGAGTTCATCAACGAGCACCTGTTGCGCTGGTGTACCGAGCAGAAGGTCACCTTCACCCGGTCGCGTCCGGGGAACAAGAACGACGGTGCGCACGTGGAGCAGAAGAACTGGGCCCGCGTGCGCGAGCTGGTCGGCTACTACCGCTACGACACCACCGCCGAGCTCGCCAAGCTCAACGAGATCTGGGAGCTCGACGCCGCGTTCGCCAACTACTTCCTGCCCCAGCAGAAGCTCATCTTCAAGCAGCGCAACGGCGCGAAGGTCACCAAGCGGTACGACATCGCGAAGACCCCACACCAACGGGCCGTCACCCACCCAGAGGTGCGCAAGCGGCCGATCATCACCATGAACGCGGCCTTCAAACGGCTCCAGCCCGCTGCGCTGTCCCGGCAGATCCTGGCGCTCACCGGCGAGCTCGAAGTCCTCGCCCAGGCCAAGAAGGCACCCCGCTCGAAACCCCCGGTCAACCACGCCTGGAACGACCAAGGCTGGCGGAGGAAGTCAAATGAGGCAACGTCATAGCCTTGGCGGAGGTATTGACATGAGGCAACAGGACATCTTCGAGGGATGTAGCCACGGTTCAGGCACGTGCCAGCGAAGCGGGACGGCTCGACGATCGCGGTGCGTGCCGCCTCGTCGGCCTCGGTGATCAGGGTGTCGCCCCCGCGCCGAGAATGATCGTGCCTCGTGACCCATGCTCATCATGGACGACCCCACCACCGGACGCCCGCGGGTCTCACGGAGTCCGGGCCGCGTCGCGCTGCGTCGCGTACGCTCCCGCGGGTGGGACCGGTGCGGCGGACGCGGGCCGTGGGAGTCGGTCTCGGGGTGCTGCTGGTCACCGGCTGCGGCGGCGCGGGGCCGTCGGCCTCGGAGCGTCGCGCCCCGCCGGACACCCCGGCGGCGACCAGCGCCGGCGTCACCGGCTCCCCGTCGGTCCCGGACCCCTCCGCGACGACCGAGACCGCCACGACCCCGAGGGCCACCGGGACCGCCACGACCCCGAGGGCCGCCAGGTCCGCGAAGCCCGCGAGGACCGCCGGGACCGGACCGGGGCGCACCGGCGCGGCCGCCCGCGTGCCACGGCGCGTGATCCTCGAGCAGCTGCGCAACCGCGCGGAACGGATCGCCCAGAGCCTGCCCAGCCCGTCGCCCGGCACGCTGCCGACCGACGTCGACCCCGACTCCAACCGCGGGCTCGGCTACCAGATGCTGCTGGAGTTCGGCTTCGACGCCGAGCAGTGGCCCTACCTCGACGCGCTGTGGCGACGCGAGTCGGGCTGGAACCACCTCGCGGAGAACCCCTCGTCGGGCGCCTACGGCATCCCGCAGTCGCTGCCGGCCTCGAAGATGGCCGTCGTCGGCGAGGACTGGCGCACCAACCCGGAGACCCAGATCACCTGGGGACTGGCCTACATCGCCGCCCGCTACAGCAACCCGCAGGGGGCCTGGGCCCGCTCCGAGCGCGTCGGGTGGTACTGACAGGAGCCGGAGCGTGCCCGACCGGCCGCCTCACCGCAGCCGCCGCGCCACCGCTCACGCCGGCATCCATCGCTCACCGGGTCGCTCCGCGAGCCAATCGTCACGCGGGGTGACCGGTGAAGCGCCCCAGGTTTGATGCCACATCCTTCTGAGTTGCAAGGATGCAGATCGAGCCCGCGCTGATCCACGCCGTCGGCCGCGTGAAGCACCTTCATCTGCTCGTTGGCGGCCCAACGCTCCCGCCAACGCGTGTGCGCGGTCAGCCCGTGGAGTTGACCCCGTGTTCTCCGGCATCGACCCATGTTGGCCACCAACCGCCGACACCACGCCTGATCGGTCCTCTTCACCGCGTGACTCGGCGCGGGCGCGCCTTTCCCGGCGGTCAATCGGCGATCCGTAGCAGGGGAAAGAGCGGGTGGTCCATCGCAGCGCCCGCAGGGAGGTCCGCGACGAGGTCGCCGAAGTCGGGCGAGGTGGTCCAGGGCCGCGGGGCATGGGTGGCATCCTCGCCGAGGAAGCGCAACGAGAAGACGCGTCGGCGGTTGGCCCCGGGCACGCCGTAGGCGTGGTGCAGCGTGAGCATGTGGAAGAACACGGCGTCGCCGGGCTGCATCGCCCAGCCGCGGATGTCGTGGTCTGCCCGGTGCGCCTCGATGTCAACCAGCTCGCTGAGGGATCCGTCCGGGAACCACTTGGCCTGGGACTCGAGAAAGCTCCGTGGCATCAGCCAGCCGCCCAGGTGGGAGCCGGCGAGGAACTCGAGCGTGGACTCGGCCGCCACCGGGTCGACCGGCATCCACATCGAGCAGGTGTCGAAGCCGTCGACGTTGTAGTAGGGCTGGTCCTGGTGCCACGGCGTCTGCTGCACCGTCCGGGGTTCCTTGACCAGCACGTGGTCGTGGAAGAGCCGGACCTCGCGGCTGCCCATCAGGGCGGCCGCGACGTCGGCGGCGCGCGACTGGAAGGCGATCGCCCTGAACTGCGGGATGCGCTGCCAGTTGCAGAAGTCCTCGAAGAACCTTCCCGGGTCGTCCGGCTTGGTCGTGAGCGTCATCCTCGGGCTCGGGTCGACGAGGTTGCGCTCGATCCCGCGCTCGACGGCCGCGACCTCGTGGGGGCTGAACAACCCGCGCACGATGGTGGCGCCGACAGTGCGGAACTGCTCGATGGTCGCCTCGTCGACGACCCTTTCGTGCACGGTGCTGGTCATGGGGACTCCTTCGCGAGGCCGGGGCGGTGTTCGATTCCCCAGGACCGTAGGCGTGGCGAGGTGATCGTGAAAAGCAATGAGAAATGCTCATCGTGAACGCTTATCCTGATCACGGGAGTACCCTTCCGGCGTGCCGCTCACCGATCTCTCGCTCCGACACCTCGCCGCGCTGCAAGCGGTCGTCACGCACGGGTCGTTCCGCCGGGCAGCGGAGGCCCTGGGCTACTCGCAGGCGGCCATCACCCAGCAGATCGCCGCGCTGGAGCGCGCGGCTGGCGTGCCGGTGTTCGAGCGCCCCGGGGGCCCCCGCCCGGTGACGCTGACGGCGGGCGGACGCGAGGTGCTCGTCGCCGCCCAGGACGTGCTGGGGCGCGTCGGCCTGCTGGAGTCGCGGATGGCCGGTCTCCTGGACGGCACCGCCGGCCGGCTCGCGGTCGGGACGTTCCAGAGCATCTCTGCCCAGCTCCTGCCGCAGCTGCTCGGCGAGATCCGCGGCAACGAGCCGGACATCTCGGTCAGCGTGCTGGAGAGCGACGACAACGGCGAGCTCGTGGCCGGGCTGCTGAGCGGGCGTCTCGACGTGTCGTTCCTGGTCGGCCCCGTGGTCGACGAGCGACTCCGGATGGCGGAGGTCTGCCGCGACCCGTTCGTCGCGATGAGTGCGGCCGGTGGCGACGAGAGCCCGGTGATCGGCCTGGACGAGCTCGAGGACCGGCCGGTGATCGGTCACCAGGCCTGCGTGTGTCACGAGCCTTTCGAGGAGGGACTCCGGGTCGCCGGGATCACCCCGGACTTCGTGTTCCGCAGCAACGACAACGCCGCGGTCCAGGCCATGGTGCGCGCCGGCGTCGGCACAGCCGTCATGCCCCTGCTCGCCATCGATCCCGGGGACCCCCGGGTCCGCGTCCAGCGACTCGATCCGCCCCTGCCCGAGCGATCGATCCTGGTCGCCGTGCCCCGGGACCGGGTCGAGAAGCCAGCCGAGCAGTTCGTACGCCGCGCGCTCGCCCTCGGCGCCACCCTGACCGGGAGCCGGGCGGAGGCCTGGGGGCGACCCCGCGCACGCAACCGGAGGTAGGCGACGGGAGCGAGGACCCGGTTGGGCGCCGACGGACGCGAGGTCAGGAGGCGACGTCGGCCGACGGGTCGGTGCCGGAGGTGGCGGCGGCGCGAGCGCGGTTCCCGGCACGGCGCTCGACGAACGCGGTCGCCTGCGCGTCGAGCCTCTCGAGGTACGCCGCGAGCTCGTCGCGTGCCTCCTCGCCGAGCGCGCCGAGCCCGGTACGGTCGAAGAAATTCCAGTGCCGCAGGATCGGCATGAGCACCTCGTCGTGGTGCAGCCGGTTGTCATAGATGCCGGCCTTGGCGATCATCATCGAGCTGCGGCGGAAGCCGGCCATCGTGGCGCCGGGCATCTCGAAGCCCATCACCTCGTCGGCGATCGCCCGCATGGTCTCGTCGGGGGCGATCTCCAGCGCCGCCGTCACGATGTTGCGGTAGAAGAGCATGTGGAGGTTCTCGTCCTTGGAGATCCGGGCGAGCATCCGGTCGGCGATGGGGTCGTGGGTCACCCTGCCGGTGTTGCGGTGCGAGACGCGGGTCGCGAGCTCCTGGAACGACACGTACGCCACGGCCTCCAGCGCGGTCTTGTCGCCGGAGTCGTAGCCCGAGGTCATGTAGTCCATCCGGGCCCGTTCGAGCTCGACGGGGTCGACGCCGCGGGTGACGATGAGGTAGTCGCGCATCGCGATGCCGTGCCGGTTCTCCTCGGCGGTCCAGCGCCCGACCCAGGTGCCCCAGGCGCCGTCGCGGCCGAAGCGCGTGGCGATCTCGCGGTGGTAGGAGGGCAGATTGTCCTCGGTCAGCAGGTTGGTGACCATCGCGGCCTTGGCGGTCTCGGAGAGCCTCGACTGCTCGGGTGCCCAGTCATCGCCGCCGAGGAACGCGAAGTCGCGTCCCTCGCTCCACGGCACGTAATCGTGCGGGTGCCATTCCTGCGTCATGGAGAGGTGGCGGTCGAGGTTCTCGGCCACGACGGGTTCGAGCTGCTCCAACAGGTCCTTCATGGCCACGGTGCTCCCTCTCTCGGCGATCGTCGCAGCGTACGCGCCCGGTTCCGGTCAGGGGTCGGTGTCATCACCTGCCGAGTTGGATCGCCGTGACAGGTTCGGCGAGTGAGAGAGCATCGCGTCAGCCCGGTCGACGCCATCTGGCTGAACATGGACCGGCCGCAGAACCTGATGGTCATCGAGTGCCTGATGTTCCTCGACGGGCCCGTCGACCGCGAGCGCTTCGAGCAGGTCGTGCGCACGCGCCTCCTCGACCTCTACCCGGTCTTCTCCCGGCGGCCGGTCCCCGGGCGCCGGTGGGGGCGCGCCCGCTGGCGCGACGTGGGCGAGATCGACCTGAGCCGTCACCTGCGCGAGGTGCGCCTGCCCGCACCCGGTGACGATGCGGCGCTGCAGGCCTACGTCGGGGGGTTCCTGGCCACCCCGCTGCCGCGCGACCGACCGCTGTGGGACATCCACCTCATCGAGGGCCTGGCCGAGGGCTCGGCGATCTTCCTGCGGCTGCACCACGCGCTGGCCGACGGGATCGCGCTCACCCAGGTGCTGTTCTCGCTGACCGACCTGTCGTCCGAGGGTGACCGCGACGGCTCCTTCCACCCCGAGAGTCGCCACCACCTGCTCTCGGAGGTCGTCCAGGCGGCCCGACGGGCGGCGCCCGAGGTGCCCCGGCTGCTGCGCGCGGCCCGGATCCGCGCCGGCGTGGCGACCGGCGTGCGCATGGGGATCAGCGGGCTGGGGGTCCTCAAGAAGCTGCTCGTCACGCGCAACCCCGACAGCGCCGTGGCCGGGATCGCGGGTCGCGAGAAGCAGGCGGTGTGGTCGGCTCCGCTTGAGCTGCAACGGGTCAAGGAGATCGCGGAGCGCGCCGGGGCCACCGTCAACGACGTGCTCGTCTCGGCGCTGGCCGGTGCGCTCGAGCGATACCAGAGCGAACATGGCGGGCGAGCGGTGGACCTGCCGACGATGATTCCGGTCAACCTGCGTCCGCTCCATCTCCCGCTCCCGCGGGAGCTCGGCAACCGCTTCTCGCTCGTCGTGCTGATCCTCCCGTCGGGCCCGGGCGCGCCGGTCTGGCGCCTGGCCGAGACCAAGCGCCGGATGGACGCGATCAAGGCCTCCCCGGAGCCGGCCATCACGTTCGGCCTGATCCAGGCGATCGGCCTGCTCGGCACTCGCCTCCACCGCCTCCTGGTCACGTTCTTCGCCGGCAAGGTCACCGGGGTGACCACCAACGTGCCCGGGCCGCGGGAGGCGCGCTACCTCGCCGGCACCCGGATCTCGGGGCTGCTCGGCTGGGTTCCGGGCTCGGGGGAGCAGACGCTCGGCACGTGCATCTTCACCTACGCCGGCACCGTGCGCGTCGGCTTCAAGACCGGCACCGCCGCCATCCCCGACCCCGAGCGGATCCTGGCCGCGTTCCACGCCGAGATCGGGGCCCTCGAGGCGGCGGGCACCGCCGCGGCGCTCAGTGACACGCAGTCTCCCCGGTGATCGCGCGACGTGCTGCCCGCAGGCGGCGACGCCGCTGCGGGTCCTGCTGAGCAGATCCCGCACCGTTCTTCGATGACCACGCAGCGACGGGTGCTGGCCGGCGTCGTCGCCAACGCGGCCGTGGGTTCGCTCTTCGCGTGGAGCCTGGTTGCCGACCGGGCGGCCACCGACCTGGGGATGAGCGCCGGCGACGCGGCAGCGGTGTTCGCCACGGCGATCGCGGTGATGGCCATGGCGCTGCTGGTCACGGGTCACTCGCTCGGGCGGATCGGCCCGCGTCCGCTGCTGGTGCTGGCCGCCGCAGCCGCGGGCGGCGGCCTGCTCCTCGCGGCCTGGTGGCAGCACCCGCTCGGTCTGTGGCTGGGCGTCGCCGGGTTGTTCGGGGGGGCCAACGGGGTGGCCTACTCGGTGGCGACCACCCTCGCCGCCCGCGTCCCGGCCGGTCGCCGTGGCGCGGCCACCGGGCTGGTCGTGGCGGCGTACGCCGGGGCGCCGGTCCTGCTGGGTGCCATGGGCCCCCCGCTG
The DNA here is from genome assembly GCA_963731985.1 of uncultured Actinomycetota bacterium. Classification (GTDB taxonomy): domain Bacteria; phylum Actinomycetota; class Actinomycetes; order Propionibacteriales; family Nocardioidaceae; genus Nocardioides. The sequence goes on from CAVSYA010000005.1 coordinate 19,603, forward strand.
ATCGCCGAGCACGGCTGGCGCACCTGCACGGCCGTGCTGGCGGTCGTCGCGAGCGGCTTGCTGCTGCTCGGCGCTGCGCTCGTCCCGGCCGCACCGCGGAGCCGGAACCCTGCTGGCGCGGCGGGCCCGGGGGGCTCAGCGCCGAGGCGCACCCTGCTCCTGCTGTGGCTGGTCTTCGCCGGCGGCGCGGCTCCGGCCCTGATGGTCTTCGCGCACGCGGTGACACTGGCCACCACACGAGGGCTCGACCCCGCGACCGCTGGTCTCACCGTGTCGGCGCTGGCCGGCGGCAACCTCTCCGGCCGTTTTCTCGCCGGGTGGGTCTCCGACCTGGTCGGCAGGACACCCAGCCTGGCGGCCGCCCTGGCCGCGCCCGCCGTAGCGTTGGCGGCGGTCGTCTGGGGTGGGGGAGCGGCCCTGGTGGGTGGCTTCGCCGTGATCGGATTCTGCTACGGCGCCGTGTCGGCCCTGGTGCCGGCCGCCACCGCCGACCTCGTCAGCGTGCGCGCCTTCCCTGGTGCCTACGCCCGGGTGTTCACCGCCTGGGGGGTCGCGGGGCTGCTGGGCCCCCTCGCGGGTGCCTGGCTGCTCGGGCGCGCCGCCGACACACCGGTCGTCCTGCTGCTGGCCGGGCTGCCCCTGGTCCCGGCGGCGTTGGCGCTCTGGTCGCTGGCGCGTTCCGGGCGCGCCGCGCGCTCACCTCGTCAGCGCGCCACCGGCGAGGTCGGCGGCGGCCAGGCCCACCGCTGAGCGTGCCGGTGGCGGGACGTCCTCGCCCCGAGCCGCGACCACCACCGCCCAGGTGGGCTCGTCGGCTCCCCGACGCGGCACCACCGCTGCGGCGCACGCCACGTCGTCGCGGAACTCGCCGTGCTCGACCACCGGCTCCCCGGGCCGGACCGTGCCGAGCTCGTGCTCCAGCTGCTCCGGGTCGGTGCGGGTGTTGGCGGTGAACCGACGCAGCTCGTGGCGGGCGAGGAACGCGCGGCGCTCGCGCGGCGACATCGCCGCCAGCAGGGCCTGCCCGAGGGCGGTGGCGTGCGCCGAGACGTCCAGCCCGAGCTCGAAGTCCTCCAGGTAGGGCGAGCCCGGGCCCTCGACGACACCCACGACCGTCACCCGCTCGTCGCGGAACAGGCCCAGATAGGCGCTCAGTCCGACGCGTTCGGTGAGCTGCCGGAGCACCGTGACCCCGTCCGGGGGACGCTCCAGCGAGGTGACCAGCTCGTGATAGCGCCGGGCGACCGCGTCCCCGATCGCGTACGTGCCGTCCGGCAGCCGGACCAGGTAGCCCTCGTAGGCCAGGGTGCGCACCAGGTGGTAGGTGGTGGAGATGTTGAGCGAGCAGCGGCGGGCGATCGACTTCACCGGCAGACGGGGGTGACCGCTCACCACCTCGAGCACGCGCATGGCGCGCCCGACGCTCTGCACGAAGTCATCCGGTGGCGCGCCGGAATGGCCCGAGCCCGGTGTCCCTGGTGACTCCACGGCTCTCCTCACGCGCTGCCCGCACCATCGTAGGCACCTGCCCGGACCCGTCCAGCGTTTCGCGATGCGAATTCCAGGGGCTACCCGCGGGTCCGCGCCGGGGTGAGACTGACCCCGACGGCACGTTCGCATCGACCCGATCTGGAGGTCCCGGATGGCGGCGGAGCAGGTGGCAACGGTCGACGCGTCCGTGCGTGAGGTCCTGAGCGGGGTCTACGACCCCTGCTGCCGCGACCAGGGGATCTCCGTGGTCGACATGGGGCTGCTGCACAGCGCCGAGATCGACGACGGGGCGGCTCGCGTGGAGCTGATGCTGACCTCCGGTTGGTGTCCCTTCGCCGCGCAGGTGCTCACCGACATCGAGGCCGCGGTCCGCACGCTGCCCGGAGTGGACAGCGCCCGGGTCGAGCTGGTCTGGCACGAGGCATGGTCACCGGCGCGGCTCTCCGACAGCGCACGCAGCAAGCTCCGCTTCCTGCCGGACCCGAGCAGCGTCGCCGACCCGGCGGCGTACGTCGCCCGGCACTGGCCGACCCACCACGACACGGAGGATTCTCATGATCGGTGATGCACTGGTCTTCGACGGGGTCGCACACCCGTTCAACTTCGAGGCCGACAACGCCTACGGCTCGGCCGGCGAGATGTTCTCGAACCACCTCTACGCCTTCCACGCCACCCTGACGCCCGAGGGCCAGCCCGTGATGAGCGCGGAGGAGTTCCTGCACAAGTGGAGCATCGAGGAGATCCGGGAGATGGTCTACGACCACTCCGACACCGACATGCTCGTCGCGATGCCGCTGCCGCTGACCGACCTCTACAAGGACGGCCTCTCCCCCTGGGAGGAGTGCGCCAAGCTCGCGAAGCGGGACCCGGACCGGACGGTCTTCTGGGGGACGGTCAACCCGCTGGAGGGCAAGAAGGCCCTCGATGACGTCACCCGGCAGGTCGAGGAGCACGGGGCGAAGGCCTTCAAGTTCTACAACGTGCGCTACGAGGACGCCGGTCCGGTGCCGTGGCGGATGGACGACCCGAAGGTCGCGTTCCCCGTCTTCGAGCGGATTCAGGAGCTCGGGGTCAACCTGGTCGGCGTGCACAAGGGCGTGCCGCTCGGCCCCCAGCCGATCGAGCACACGCAGACCTGGGACATGGACGGTGCGGCCGCCAACTTCCCCGGCATCAACTTCGTGATCTACCACGTCGGGCTGCCGTTCATCGACGAGACCTGCTGGCAGCTGATCCGCTACCCCAATTTGCACGCCTCGCTCGCGGCTTCGATCAACTTCGTCGTCCGGGCCCCCCGGCTCTTCGCCGAGCTGATCGGCAAGCTGCTCTTCTGGTGCGGCGAGGACAAGATCGTCTACGGCAGCGAGGCGCCGATCTGGCAGCCCCAGTGGGCGCTCGAGGCGTTCTGGAACTTCGAGATCCCGCAGGACCTCTGCGACGGCTACGGCTATCCGCAGCTCACCGAGCAGGCGAAGCGGAAGATCCTCGGTGAGAACCTGCTGCGCCTGCACGGCATGGACGTCGAGGAGACCAGGACGCGACTCGTCGCGGGTTGAGCAGCGACCGCGCCGGGGGAGTCGCCGCTCAGTCGTCGTACTTCATCGCTCCGACCACGTTGCCGCCCGGGTCCCGCAGCCACACCAGCATGCCCACGCCCGGGATGATCGTGGGCTCGGCAAGCACAGACCCGCCGTGGGCGAGCGCCGCGGACACGGTGGCCGGGAGGTCGTCGACGGCGACCGTCGCCTCGACGCCGGTCGTCGGGCCGTCAGGGAGCAGGTCGCGACGGCGCTGGATGGCGACGACGCGGACGGTGTGAGAGGTCTCCATGCGGAAGAAACCCGGATAGTCCTCGGAGAACGTCCACCCGAACACGGCCGCGTAGAAGCCCAGGGACGCCGCGACGTCGTCGGCGTTGATCGCGACATGGCTCAGCATCGATGCCATGGCCGCAGACTAGCGCCACTCCTCGGCGCCCAGGCCTCCGACGCTCGCGTCGGTCGACGCAACGGACCCCGGCGGCGCGCCGGTCGAGGGGCCGAGCGGGCCACGAGCACCGGACTCCCCGTGGCAGGTTCCGAACCAGGCACTAGCCCTGGGGGACCCCGCGCCGGTGGAAGGCCGCGAAGCCGACGGCGACGAGGATCCCCGCGACGCAGGTCATCACCAGCAATCCCCCGGTCGCGATCGCGCCGACCGGGGGGTTGCCCACGTGCGTGGTCGGCGAGAGGTCGAGGGCCCACGGGTCGAAGTTCAGGCCCGGACCGAGGAACGCGATGAACGTCGTCACGGCATAGGCGGCCCAGGCCAACCCGAGCAGCCGAGGCCGCAGGCCGTAGAGCGCCAACGCCAGCCCGGCGAGCACGAGCTCGGCCGGCAGGTAGGCCAGACCGGAGCTCAGCGTGGGTCCGATCTCTGCCAGGTCGCCCACCGACAGCGCCGTCGTGAGGCCCAGCACGACCGACGAGCCGAGCACGATGGTCAGGAGGCCTCCGAGCACCACCAGCGCGTGCGAGGCCAGCCAGCGGGCCCGGGACAACGTGCCGCACAGTCGCGCCTCCAGGCGGCCGGCGGCCTCCTCGGTCCGCAGCGTGCCGATCGCCTGGACGACGTAGCCCGCCGCGATGATGGCCAGGTAGAGCTGGGTGGCCGCGACGAAGCCGTCCAGGGGCCGGCCGCTGGTGATGCCCATGGCCTCGGCCATGGCGGGGTTGCCGGCCATCGCGTCGAGGAACTGCTGGGCGAGCGTGCCCATCATTCCCGTGAGCAGCACGCCCCCGGCGAACCAGCCGAGGGTGGCGGGCCGGTGGATCCATTCGGCGAGACCGATCGGGCCGCGCAGCCGGGTGGAAGCGCGCTCGGGGCCGGCGCCACCCCGGACCAGCGCGCTGCCCAGGTCGCGCCGGGCGGCCAGCCGCAGCGCCACGCCGCCCAGCGCGAGGCCGGCCGCCAGCGGGATGACGAGGGCCCACCACCGCTGGTCCCCGAACGGCGCCGCCTTCTCCGCCCAGCCGAGCGGTGAGAGCCAGGTGACCCAGGTCTGGGTGACGTCGCCCACTCCTCGCAGGACGTACGACGCCGCAAGGACGATCAGGCTCCACGTGTAGACCCCCCGGGCGTGCGGGGTCAGCTGCGCCAACAGGGCCGCGAGGCCGGCGAAGACGAAGGCCAGGGCGCCCAGCGAGAGTGCGTAGAGGACCGACCCCGCGAGCGGGACGCCCGAGGCCGTCAACCCGACGGCGAACAGCACGGTCGTGGCGAGGATCGTGGCGGTGGCCACGAGGAGCGCCGCCAGCGTGGGTTCGTGGCGGGCGACTCGTCCGCCGAGCAGCACCTCGAGCCGGCCGGACTCCTCCTCGAGGCGGGTCGCTCGAGCCACCAGCGCGATGCCGAGCAGCGGCAGCAGCAAGGCGGCCAGGAAGCCGAACTCGTCCTGGATCACGCCGCCGAGGGAGTCGATGCCCTCGACCTTCCCGTTGATGGCCACCAGCGCGCTGCCCGAGGTGACGGCCTCGGCGTAGGAGCGGATCTTGGCGGGGGTGTCGTAGAGCGCGGCGATGCTCGCCGCGGTCCCGATCAAGCTCGCGCCCAGCACCAGCACCCAGGTCGCGGCCGCGCGCCGCTGGATGCGCGCGACGATGCGCAGCATCGTCCGCAGACCCTGCGTGCGGTCCGACGCGGCCAGCGGGCGGGTGCTCATCGAGCGGCCTCCGCGAGACCTCCGTCGGAGGCCGCCTCGTCGGGGTCCAGGGTCTCCCCGTAGTTCTGCAGGAACAGCGCGTCGAGACTCGGGGGCGTGACCGTGAGCGTGTGGATGCCGGCCGCGTGGAGCCGCCCGATGGCGGCGTCGAGGTGGTCGGGGTCGATGGTGAACCGGGAGTCCGTCAACCCGTCCAGCCGCTCGGTCCGATGGTCGGCGACCCCTTCGGCCCCGGCCAGTCCGCCGGGGTCGGCCACGGTGACGGCGCGGACGGCGGTCCGGGTGTGCCGACGGAGGTCGGCGAGCGTGCCGCTGGTGACGGTGCGCCCGCGCCGGATGATGCTCACCCGGTCGGCCAGCGCCTCGACCTCGCCCATGATGTGACTGGACAGCAGCACGGTGACGCCGTCCGCGCGCCGGTCGCGGACGCAGTGCTGGAAGGCCTGCTCCATGAGCGGGTCGAGCCCCGAGGTCGGCTCGTCGAGCACCAGCAGGTCCACGTGGGCGGCGAGGGCGGCGATGAGGGCCACCTTCTGCCGGTTGCCCTTGGAGTAGTCCCGCACCCGCTTGGTGGGATCGAGGTCGAACCGGTCGACGAGGTCGGCGCGACGCCGCTCGTCGACGCCGCCGTGGGTGGAGCCCAGGATGTCGAGGCACTCGCCGCCGGTCAGCCCCGGCCAGAGGGCGACGTCGCCGGCGACGTAGGCCAGCCGGGTGTGCAGCCGGGTCGCGTCGCGCCAGGGGTCACCGCCGAACAGCTCGGCGTGGCCGGAGGTGGCCTTCATGAGGCCGAGCAGCACCCGGATCGTCGTGGACTTGCCGGAGCCGTTGGGCCCCAGGAAGCCGTGCACCTCACCTGGTCGCACGGTGAGGTCGAGTCCGTCGAGGGCCCGGGCCTTGCCGAAGACCTTGGTGAGCTGCTCGGTGTGGATGACGGGTGCGGCATCGGTCATGGGAGGGGCTCCCTCGCGGGTGCCGCGAACGCGCCCCCGACGTAGACGGCGGCGACCTCCCTGGCCCACCGGTCGAGACCGGCGGGCGTCAACGGGTCGTCCCCGATCGCGGTGGCGATCTGGTGGCGCAGCAGGATCAGGGCGAGGTCGTTGACCAGCAGGAACGCCGCACGCACCGCGGGATCCTCGCTGGGGGTGGCGACCCCCCGCGCGACCATGGCGTCCAGCAGACGACGTGTGGCGGCGTACCACCGTCCGAAGAGCGCGGCCCCCGCCGGGTCGTTGGTGAGCAACAGCCGGCGCAGGTACGCCGGAAGCGGGGATCCGTGCGGGAATGCCCGGGCGAACGCCTCGGCGACCGACGTCGTGGCCTCGCCGCTGGCGAGCATCTCGGCGAGGTCCTGGTCGTCGAGCTCCGCGAAGACCGCGTCGAACGATGCGGCCGCGTGGGCGTCCACGGCGGCCCGCAAGCCGTCCTTGCTCCCGAAGTGGTGGACGACCAGGCCCGGCGACACCCCCGCCTCGGCGGCGATCTCGCGCACCGTCACCGCATCGTGCCCGCGCTCGGCGAACAGGCGCAGCCCGGCGTTGCGGATGTTCGCCCGGGCCGTCAGGTCCGCCTCGCCGCTGGTTGAACCCATGTTCAGAACACTAAACGCGTGTTCAGGCACATGCAAGCGAGTGGTCGTGCGCGGGCCGGCGGGGGACCCGCGCACGCAGGCTCAGGTCGTCGTCAGCGTTCCGCGCACCTCGGGAGCGCCCAGCCGCGCCGCGTCCGCGGTGTGATCGTCCGCCTCCTGCTGCGACTGGATCTCGGCCTCCACCCGCGCCCGGTAGTGCGTGACCTCGCGCTTCTGGGTCTCCTCGTCCCAGCCGAGGATCGGTGCGACCAGGGCCGCCACCTCCTCGGAGGCCTGGATCCCACGGTCCGGCGTCTCGATCGAGATCCGCGTGCGCCGCGTGAGGACGTCGTCCAGGTGCAGGGCGCCCTCGTGGCTGGCGGCGTAGTGGGCCTCGGCCTTGAGGTACTCGGGGGCGCCGGCGAGGCGTTCTCCGAGATCGGGCTGCTCCTCGATCAGCTCGATCAGCTCGGTGTAGAGCGTGCCGTACCTGCCGAGCAGGTGCTCGATGGTCGAGACGTGCAGTCCGGTCCGCTCCGCGATGAGCTGACGCGAGTTGTAGGAGCCGAGGTATCCCTCCGCCCCCGCGAGCGGGACGGACTCGGTGCACGACGGGGCGACCTTGCGCTCGAGGCCGTGCACCGCGGCGTCGACGGCATCCTTGGCCATCACCCGGTACGTCGTGTACTTGCCGCCGGCGATCACGGTCAGGCCCCGCACGGGGCTGGCGACGCCGTGCTCGCGCGAGAGCTTGCTGGTGGAGTCCGACTCCCCCGAGAGCAGTGGCCGTAGCCCCGCGTAGACCCCGACGACGTCCTCGCGGGTCAGCGGGTCCTCCAGCAGCGTGTTGACGTGGTCCAGGAGGTAGTCGATGTCGGTGCTGCTCGCCGCGGGATGCGCGAGATCCAGGTCCCAGTCGGTGTCGGTGGTGCCGATGATCCAATGACTGCCCCACGGGATGACGAACAGCAGGCTCTTCTCGGTGCGGGTGATGATGCCGGTGGCCGAGTTGATCCGGTTGCGCGGGACCACGAGGTGCACGCCCTTGGAGGCCCGCACCTGGAACTGGCCTCGACCGCCGACCATCTCCTGGATCTCGTCGGTCCACACCCCGGCGGCGTTGATGACCTGCCGAGCCCGGACCTCGTACACCTGTCCGGACTCGAGGTCCGTGACCTCGGCGCCGACCACCCGGTCACCGTCCCTGAGGAATCCCGTGGCTCGGGTGCTGCTGACGCAGAGGGCGCCGTAATCGACCGCGGTCCGGGCCAGCATCATGGTGTGGCGCGCGTCGTCGACCTGCCCCTCGTAGAACCGGACGGCCCCGCGGATGGAGGACCGCTTGCCGGACGGGAAGGACTCCTTGGTCTTCTTGCGGCTCATGTGCTTGATGTGTGAGGGCACACCGCGCCCGGCGCCCATGACGTCGTAGACGCCCATGCCGAGCCCGACGTACCCCCGGTCGATCCGCTTCTCCAGGGGATAGATGAACGGAACGGGCCGGGCCAGGTGGGGGCACAGGGTCTCCAGCACGAGCCGGCGCTCCCGCAGCGCCTCGAACACGAGGGCGAAGTTGAACTGCTCCAGGTAGCGCAGGCCGCCGTGGAAGAGCTTCGAGGAACGACTCGAGGTGCCGGCGGCGTAGTCGCGGGCCTCGACCAGGCCCACCTTCAGCCCACGGGTGGCTGCATCGAGCGCGCAGCCGGCGCCCACGACCCCGCCGCCGATGATCAGCACATCGAGCTCTTCCTGCCCCAGTCGGGCCAGAGCGTCGACTCGTGCCTCCGGGCTCAGGGGCTGTCTGCTCATGGGTCAACCATCCTTCGCGTTGTCGGTCGGTCCGCTTATTGCTGCGCGGGCTTGATCAGGTTGGAGCGCGTGCGGTGGTGCCTCGTCTCGATGACCCGGATCGCTCCGGACCGCGATCGCATCGACAGCGACTGGGTGTGGACCCACTCCGGGTCGAAGGTCACTCCCCGCACCAGCGAGCCGTCGGTGACACCGGTCGCGGCAAAGAATACGTTCTCGCCCCAGACGAGATCGCGCGTCGTGAGTGGCTTCTCGAGGTCGTGACCGAAGTCGAGCGCCGCCTGCCGCTCCTCCTCGTCGCGGGGGTGCAGCCGCCCGAACATGGCGGCGCCGTTGCAACGCAGCGCGCACGCGGCGATCACCGCCTCGGGGGTGCCACCCACGCCCATGAGGACATCCACCCCCGATCCGGACTGCCCCACCGCGATCGCTCCGGCGACGTCGCCGTCGAGGAGGAACTTGATCGCGGCGCCGGCCGCCCGGATCTCCGCGACCTGGTCGGCGTGACGGGGACGGTCCAGCACGGCGACGGTGAGCTCGTCCGTGCTCTTGTCGAGAGCTCGGGCCACCGAGGCCAGGATCTCGGCCGTGGGAGCGGTGGGGTCGACCGAGTCGCCGGCGACCTGCGGGACCACGAGCTTGTCCATGTACACACACGGACCGGGGTCGAACATCGTGCCGCGCTCGGAGACCCCCACCACCGCGACGGCATCGGGCAGGCCCTTGGCGGCCGCGGTGGTGCCGTCGACGGGATCGACGGCGATGTCGACGTCCGGGTCGGACCCGTTGCCCACCTCTTCACCGTTGAAGAGCATCGGCGCCTCGTCCTTCTCCCCCTCCCCGATGACGACGACGCCGCGCATGCCGACCGAGCCCAGCACGGGACGCATGGCGTCCACCGCCGCCTGGTCGACCTGGTTCTTGTCCCCACGTCCCACGAAGCGGGCCGAGCCGATGGCGGCAGCCTCGGTGGCGCGGACGAGCTCGAGGGCGAGGTTGCGGTCGGGGTCGAAGGGGATCTGGCCGCCGGACTGGTGGTCCGTCGTCATGAGACCTCCACCCAGTCGAGGGTGCGCGAGACGGCCTTCTTCCACCCGGCGTATCCCTGCTCCCGCTGGTCCTCGGACCAGTGGGGCTCCCAGCGCTTGCTCTCGTTCCAGTTCTGCCGCAGCTCGTCCCGGGTCTCCCAGAAGCCGACGGCCAGCCCGGCACCGTACGCGGCACCGAGCGCCGTGGTCTCCGCCACCACGGGCCGGCTGACCGGAACGCCCAGGATGTCGGCCTGGATCTGCATGCACAGGTTGTTGGCCGTGACGCCGCCATCGACCTTGAGCAGCTCGAGCTTCACCCCCGAGTCCTTCTCCATCGCGTCCGCGACGTCGCGACTCTGGTAGCAGATCGCCTCGAGCGTGGCGCGCGCGAGGTGCCCGTTGGTGTTGAAGCGGGACAGCCCGACGATCGCACCGCGAGCGTCCGACCGCCAGTACGGGGCGAAGAGCCCCGAGAACGCCGGCACGAAGTACACGCCGCCGTTGTCCTCGACCTCCTTGGCGAGCGCCTCGGTCTGCGAGGCGCCGCTGATCAGCCCGAGCTGGTCGCGCAGCCACTGCACGGCGGAGCCGGTCACCGCGATGGAGCCCTCCAGGGCGTAGACCGGGGGCTCCTCGCCGAACTGGTAGCAGACCGTGGTGAGCAGCCCGTTCTGGGAGCGCACCAGCTCCGTGCCGGTGTTGAGCAGCAGGAAGTTCCCGGTGCCGTAGGTGTTCTTCGCTTCACCCGGCGACAGGCAGACCTGGCCGACCATGGCGGCCTGCTGGTCGCCCAGGATCGCGGTCAGCGGGACCTCCGCCTGCAGCGGACCGTTCTTGAGGGTCTTCCCGTACATCTTGGGATCCGACGAGGGCCGGATCTCGGGGAGCATCTTGCGGGGGATCGAGAAGATCTCCAGGAGCTCGTCGTCCCAGTCGAGGGTCTCCAGGTTCATGAGCATGGTCCGGCTGGCGTTGGTGACGTCGGTGATGTGCACACCGCCGTCGGTGCCGCCGGTCAGGTTCCACAGCAACCAGGCGTCGGTGTTGCCGAAGATCGCGTCGCCGGCCTCGGCGGCCTCGCGGACGCCGTCGACGTTCTCGAAGATCCACTGGATCTTCCCGCCCGAGAAGTACGGCGCGGGCGGCAGCCCGGCCTTCTGCCGGATGGTGTCTCCGTGGCCGTCGTTCTCGAGAGCCTTGGCGATGCTGTCCGTCCGGGTGTCCTGCCAGACGATCGCGTTGTAGTAGGGCCGGCCGGTCTTCCGGTTCCAGATCACCGTGGTCTCGCGCTGGTTGGTGATCCCGAGCGCGGCCAGGTCGTCGCCGGTCAGGTTCTTGGCCGCCAGTCCGCTCTTCAGCACCGAGCTGGTGCGCTCCCAGATCTCGACGGGGTTGTGCTCCACCCAGCCGGCCTGCGGCATGATCTGTTCGTGCTCGAGCTGGTGCCGCGCGACCTCGTTGCCCCCGTGGTCGAAGACCATGAAGCGGGTGCTGGTGGTGCCTTGGTCGATCGCGCCTACGTAGTCAGCCATGAAACATTCTCCTTCTCTCGGACATCCGTCGTTCGTCGTTGTTCGGGGTTATTTGCGAGGCGCGGAGACGGGGATCTCGCCGACCTCACCCGGCTCATCCGCTCCGGGCATGAACCGGCCGATGAAGAGCTTGTAGACGCCGGCGCCGATGATTCCGCCGATGAACGGGCCGACGATCGGGACCCAGAAATACAGGCTGCCGGTCTGGTCCCGCCAGGCGTCGCCGTAGCCGGTCAAGAAGGTGGCGAGCCGGGGGCCGAAGTCCCGCGCCGGGTTGATCGCGTAGCCGGCGTTCGTGCCCCAGGCCATCCCGATCGCCACCACGATGAGCCCGACGATGAACGGCGCCATCCAGGCGACGGGTGCGTCGTTGTTGGAGTCGGTCACGGCGAGGACCAGGAAGAGCAGGATGGCCGTGCCCAGGATCTGGTCGAAGAGGGCCGTGCTGGTGCTGATGTCCAGCGCGCCGTTGCCGGGCAGCGTCGAGAAGATGCCCTGCGTGGCGATGGTGTGGTCCGGGTCGACCAGCGCGATCGCGTCGGAGTACACCGCCCGGACGAGCAGGGCGGCCACGAATGCGCCCGCCGTCTGGGCCACCATGAACGGCAGCACCTTGCGCCAGGAGAACCCGGCCCAGACGGCCAGGGCCAGCGTCACGGCCGGGTTGATGTGGGCGCCGCTGATCCGGGCGGCGGTGTAGAGACCGAACGTGACGCCGAGGCCCCAGGCCCAGGCGATCGAGTCGTGGTCGCCCAGGGTGCCCTCGCTGGTGACGACCTGGGCCACCACCCCGACTCCGAACAGGATGAGGATCATCGTCCCGAAGAACTCGGCGACCATCTCCCCGGTCAGTGTCCGTTTCACTCCGAGCTCGGCCATGCTGGTCCTCCGGGTCTTGAGATGTTGGGTTGCCCGAGCGTGAGCGTAGGGGAGCGTGATGTGGGCCACAACGGGTGATGTTCGGCATGGTCGAACGATTGCGGACCGCGACGTAGGCTGATCTCTCGTGTCGGGAAGCATCCAGTCAGTCGAGCGTGCGGCCGCGTTGCTCCGGGTGCTCGCCACCCACGACGAGCCGATGGCGCTGACCCAGCTGGCGAGGTCGCTGAGCCTGGCCAAGGGGACCACCCACGGCCTCATCCGCACCCTGGTCGACGTGGGCTTCGTCGACCGGGACGCCGAGACCAGCCGCTATGACGTCGGTCGGGCTCTGCTGCAGCTGGGCTCGACCCGGCTGGACCGCAACGAGCTGCGATCGCGGGCCCTGAACTGGTCCGACGGCTTGGCCGCGCACACCGGTGAGGCCGTCCTCGTGGCCGTCTTCGAAGGCGGTGAGGCCGTCATCGCGCACCACGTCTTCCGGTCGGACACCCGTCCCCAGGACCTCCGGACCGGGTCGCATCTGGTGCTGCACGCCACGGCCCACGGCAAGATCCTGCTCGCCCACGACCCGCGAGCCGCGCACCGCCTGGTCGGGCACACGATGGAGAGGCTCACGCACCGGACGATGACCGATCGATCGCAGCTGCTGCGGGACCTGGCCGACGTGCGCGACCGGGGGTTCGCGTCCGCCATCGAGGAGGCCGAGCCGGGAACCGCGACGCTGGCCGCGCCGATCCGCGACCATGACGGCTACGTGATCGCTGCCGTGGGAATCCAGGGTCGGCTCGAGGCCATCTGCGACAGCAGGTCGCGTCCGAGCGCCGCCATGACGAAGCAGGTGACCGACGCGGGCAGGTTGATCTCTCGGGAGCTCGGTCACGGACGTGACCTGTGAGAGAGACCTACGTCGCCTCCCTGGACCAGGGCACCACCTCGACCCGATGCGTGCTCTACGACCGTTACGGCAGGATGGTGGCGGTCGCGCAGGAGGAGCACGGCCAGCACTACCCGCAACCCGGCTGGGTCGAGCACGACGCTGCGAAGATCTGGGCGCTGGTGTCCCGGCTAATCCCCCGGGCGATAGCGGACGCCGGCGTCGAGCCCGCGCAGGTCGCGGCGCTCGGCGTGACGAACCAGCGCGAGACCACCGTGGTCTGGGACCGCTCGACGGGTCGACCGGTCGGTCCGGCCATCGTGTGGCAGGACACGCGCACCGCCTCGACGCTCGACGAGCTGACCGACTCCTTCGACCCGGACCAGATCCGGCAGCGAACCGGGCTGCCGCTCGCGACCTACTTCTCCGGACCACGGCTGCGGTGGATCCTGGACCACGACCCGGCCCTGAGGGAGCGCGCCGAGGCAGGCGACCTGCTCTTCGGCACGATGGACTCCTGGGTGGTGTGGAACCTGACCGGCGGCGTGGACGGGGGGCTGCACATCACCGACGTCACCAACGCCAGCCGCACGATGCTGATGAATCTGGAGACCCTCGACTGGGACGAGGAGCTGCTCGCCTGCATGCACGTGCCCCGCGAGATGCTGCCGGAGATCCGGCCCTCGCTGGGACTTCTTGCCCGGACAGCCCAGCCCGTCCCCGGCATCCCGATCGCGGCGGTGATCGGGGACCAGCAGGCCTCGCTCTTCGGGCAGGCCGGGTTCGAGCCCGGCGACGCCAAGTGCACCTTCGGCACCGGCAGCTTCCTGCTCATGAACACCGGAACGACGCCGGTGCCGTCCCGACACGGGCTGATCAGCACCGTGGCCCACAAGGTCGAGGGGGAGCCGGCTGTCTTCGCCCTCGAGGGCTCCGTCGCTGTCACCGGCGCGCTGGTGCAGTGGTGCCGGGACAACCTGGGACTGATCCGGTCGCCCGCGGAGATCGAGACCGTGGCGCAGACCGTTCCGGACAACGGCGGGTGCTACGTCGTGCCGGCCTTCGCCGGTCTCTATGCACCGCACTGGGAGAGCCGAGCCCAGGGGCTGATCGTGGGCCTGACGTCCTATGCGACCAAGGGGCACCTGGCGCGTGCGGTTCTCGAGGCGACGGCGTGGCAGACGGCCGAGGTGGTCGAGGCTATGGAGCGGGACTCCGGGGTCCCGCTGACCAGTCTCGCGGTCGACGGCGGGATGACGGGCAACAACCTGCTGATGCAGACGGTGTCCGACTGCGTGGGAGCACCCGTGATTCGTCCCATGATGGCCGAGACGGTGGCGCTGGGGGCCGCCTACGCAGCGGGGCTGGTCGTGGGCTACTGGAACGACCGTGCTCAGCTGCGGGCGAACTGGCGGCGGGCCTCGGAATGGACGCCGCAGGTGGGGTCGGAGCACAGGGCAGCCGAAAGGGCACGGTGGGAGCACGCGGTGAAGCTGGCGCTCCTGTGGAGCCAGAGGTCGCCGTAGCCGGTGCAGACGGCCCCTGGCCGTGGGCCCGTCTCGGGGCCGTCCGGTCAGATCCCGACCGCGACCCAGAGGCCCCCGAGGATCAGCACGCCGCCGAGGAGCCGGGGGATCAGGTCGCCGTGGGTGACCTTCTCCACCAGGACGGTGGTCGCCAGCAGGGCGATCCACCACAGGTTCATCACGCCGAGCACGAACAACAGCGCCATCAGGGCCCAGCAGCAGCCCAGGCACAGCACGCCGTGGTGCGCGCCCATCGCGAGGGCGCCGACCCGGCCGTCCCTCCACTCGTGGAGGAGGAAGCCGAGCGGGGACCGGCAACGCGAGAGCATCACCCGCTTGAGATCGGTGAACTGGTAGGCGCCGGCGGCCACGAGCACGGGTGCGGCCAGCCAGCGCGTGGTCGAGGCCCCCATCGCGTCCACGAGCGCGGCCTGGTGCAGCAGCCACTGCGTGCCGGTGGCGAGCACGGAGACCCCGCTCCACACGGCGACGTAGCCGCCGACGAACAGCACGGTGGAGCCGTGGACGCCCGACCGCGGTGACCGGGTGGTGCGGGCGTAGGCCGCGACCATCGGCGTCGCCGAGGGCAGCATCATCGCGGCCATCATCACCGACCACATCACCCACATCAGGACGGCGTCGCCGGCCGTCCACGCCGCGGTCATCGGCATCGCCAGCGCCGAGCCCATCGAGTCCATGGCGCCGTGGACGAGGACCAGATAGGCCCAGCACGCGGCCGTCACCCCGAGGAGGCAGGCGCCGACGGCCGCCGTTCGCGTCCGTTGCGCGGCCGCCGTGAGCGTCGTCATTCAGCCGTCGTAGCTGAAGGGCGAGAACAGGCCACTGCGGCCGGACAGATCCACGTCGAACCCGTGGTCGGAGAACCGCATCCGGTCGGAGCGCGCCGCCACGGCCTCGTTCCCGGCTGCGATCGCCAGCGGATGGTTGGCGATGGTGACCCGGCCACCGTCGGCGCCGGCCATGGCGGTCACCTTGAGATCGGCGACCTCGCCGACCCGCAGCGTCCGCGAGTCACCGTCACCCTCGAAGGCGATCGGGGCGGAGGCCACCCCGAGCACCTCGCCGATGTGCCCCGCGAGGCGGGCCGGGTGCCCGCCCGCCGCCCCGGAGAAGATCGCTCCCAGCGCCCCGGCCTGCGCCTCCGTGGCCCGCTCGTCCAGGTAGACCGCGGCTCGCCAGGGCACCTCGGCCATGTGGCCGGGGGAGTGGACCGCGAGCGCGACGTTGAGGCCCGCGAGGTCGGTGCCCTCGTGCTGCCCGTCCTCGACGTGCCAGCCGACCACCGCCGTGCACTCCCCCGTGGTCGGGGGGCTCAGGAAGATGCAGGGACAGGTCGTCTCGCAGTTGCAGGCTTCGAAATAGCTGCCCGACACGTTCCAGGTCATCAGATACCTCCAGTTGGCCGTGCTGGCCCGGGGACGACGGGTGTCATCCCTGCGCGGACCCGTAGGAAAAGGTGGTGGCGAAACCGCACTTGCCGGTGACCTCCCAGCGCAGGCCGGCTTCCTCGACGGCCAGCACGTCGGCGATCCACTCCTCGCCGGGGCGGTCGTGGCCGGGGATGCCGCACGTGATCCGCTCGGAGGAGTCCACCGGCGCCCGTCCGATCACGCGGACCCGGTCCTCGACCTCGATGCGCTTGCGCCGGGGCTCATGCTCGAGGGTGATCGCCGCCCGGCGTACCGCGTGCACGGTGTCGATCACGGTCGTGAAGGCCACGGCTCCGGCCACCCTGCCCAGGAAGATGGACTCCAGGGCGGTCGCCTGCTCGGAGGTCGCGCGCTCGTCGACGTAGAGCGCCACCTCCCACCGCTCCAGGTCGCGGCCGCACGCTCGCTCGGCGTCGTCGTAGTAGCGGCCGGCGAGGACGACGTCCAGGCCGTCGAGGGAGGTGCCTCCGGCGCGTCCCTGCTCGACGTGCCAGGAGAGCGCGAAGTCGCAGACGCCGTCATCCGACGTGCCGCCGGCCGCGTCACCGACCCGGCGACATCCGCAGATCGCCTCGCAGTTGCACGCCTCGAAGTATGTGCCGGCGAGGTGCCAGGACTCCAGGTCCGGGGGCTTGGTCGAGCCGGCGACTGCTGTCACGATGCTCACCCTCGTCCGCGCCGGGTTTCCCTCCCCTGGGTGGAACCTAGGGGCCCCCGGGGGGAGGCGTCAACGACGGGAGCGGACCCCGGGGCCGCGCTCACTCGAGCGGCTCGACCAGGCCGGCCCGCCACGCGGGCGCCGGGAACCCCTGGGCGTAGTAGCGGGTCTCCCGAACGATCAGCCCGTCGCCGTCCAGCTCGACGACGACGACCACGAACCACGGGTCGCCCTCGCCGTACACGGACGTCGCCTGGACGACCCACACGCGTCCCGAGCCGACGACGCTGCGCAGGGAGATCGAGGGGCCGCCGGAGACCGGGTACTCCTCCTGCATCCGCCGCATGGCGTCGCGCCCGCGGATCCGCTCGCCCGACTGCGGCATCTCCATCACGTAGTCGGGGGAACGCAGCGCGTGCTCCCGCTCGGCGGAGAGGCCGCCTGCCCCGGAGATGCCCATCATGAGCTCGAACCCCTCGCGCATGGCGGCGGCATCGTCCTGGGCGGCGGCACGGCGAAACAGCTCCTGCACCGACGGCTCACTCATCCGCCACCATCCCGCCCCCCTTGTCCCCGCCCCCCTTGTCCCCGCCCCCCTTGTCCAGGCGACGGTCGCCGACAGTCTCCGGGCGCGACCGCCGCCCGGCAAGCCCCGGGCGATGCGCGCGCCGGCGCGCGGGTTCCGGGGCGGATGCTGCGCGGCGTGGCGTTCCGTGGCAGTATGGGTGGGACCGCGGAGCGGCCAACGGGGCCCCGGTCTCCACTCCGCGGCGCACGCCGGACCCTTGCCGTCCGGCCCAGCACACAACGCACGAGCCCAGCACCCGCGGGTCCGGCGTGGCGCGTCCTGTTCTCGGCATGAGGGTGCCGATACCCACGGGGATTCTGCCCAGCGACCAACCGGCTCCGGGTGCCGGACCCCCCGCCCCCGCGGCGGGGGCCGCGCCCGGCCGTGCACGAGCCCCGGCGCCGATGCCGGGTCAGGAGGAGGGGAGCTCGTGGCCAGACGAGGCCAACGCTCGTCGGGGAGCCGCGGCGGACAGCGCAATCGACGCGTCCGCCACCTCGACAACGAGGGGATCATCCCGGTCCTCGCGAAGGCTGTTCGCGAGGTCGAGGACGAGGTGAAGCGACGCCGTATCTCGTCGATGACGAGGTCGACGTTCCAGGTCGTCGCGCTCCTGGTGCGCGACGAGCGCTCGCGCGTCAAGTCCGACACCGAGGCGACCGAGGCGCACCGCGCCGAGCAGCTCAAGCGGCTCGACGGGATCGCCACGATCCTGGCCCAGACCGCCGCCCGCGAACCCAGCCTCTTCACGCTCCTGGCCGAGGACGCCGAGATCTCCGACGCGGCCCGCGAGCTGCGCCGGGAGTTCCAGGCGCGCGCCGGGCACGAGCCGGAGCCCGAGGAGGAGGACGAGGACGCCGACGCCGTGGACGCGCTCCCCGAGCGCCGCGTCGTCCCGCCGTCCGTCGTGCGCCGTCGGCTGTCCAACCCCTTCCTGGCCCCGGACTTCTCGGCCGTCGACGAGCAGCGCCCGCGGACCCACCGGCTCGCCGGCTGGGAGCTGATCGGTCCGCTGCTCACCTCCTTCGAGCGGGCGTCGTCCGGCGCCCGAGCCTGCATGGCGATGCCCGAGGCCGAGGAGCTCGACATGCTGCAGCTCGGCGACGACCTGATGCCGCACCAGGCGCGCGTGGTCGCCGCCGCAGAGCGCGGACACCGCACGTTCCTGCTGGCCGACGAGCCCGGCCTGGGCAAGACGGCGCAGGCGCTGCTGGCCGCCGAGGCGTGCGACGCCTTTCCGCTGCTCGTCGTCGTGCCCAACGTCGTCAAGACCAACTGGGCACGCGAGGTCGGTCTCTGGCTGCCGCACCGCACCACCACGGTCGTCCACGGCGACGGGGAGGACGTCGATGGTTTCGCCGACATCGTCGTGGTCAACTACGACATCCTCGATCGGCACGTCCGCTGGCTCGGCACCCACGGGTTCGGCGGGATGGTCGTCGACGAGGCGCACTTCATCAAGAACAAGTCCTCGCAGCGCTCGCAGTTCGTCCTACAGATCTCCGACCAGATCCGTGGGCGGGTCGCGCGACCGCTGATGATGGCCCTGACCGGGACGCCGCTGATCAACGACATCGAGGACTTCAAGGCGATCTGGGAGTTCCTCGGCTGGATCGACGAGAAGAAGCCGGCGCCCGCGCTGATGGACCGGCTCGACGACACCGAGATGACACCGGTGGACCCGCAGTTCTACCCGCGCGCCCGCAACGCCGTGGTCGACATGGGCATCGTGCGCCGCCGCAAGGTCGACGTCGCGGCCGACATCCCGGCCCGCCGCATCGCCGACCTTCCCGTCGAGCTCGACGACGCGGCCGGACGCTCGATCATGGCCGCCGAGCAGGACATGGTCCGACGACTGGTCGAGCGCTACCACCGGGCGCTCGCGGCGCGCGCCGAGGCCCGCACCCCGGGGTCCGAGCCCCCCGAGGGCATCGACCGGGAGCTGGTACGCCGGGTGGCCGCCGGCGAGCTGTCCGACCGCGGCGAGAAGACGGGCGAGAACGTCTTCGGGATGGTGCGCCGGATCGGGCAGGCCAAGGCCGGGCTCGCGGCGGACTACACCGCCCAGCTCGTGCGCAACGTCGGCAAGGTCGTCTTCTTCGCCAAGCACGTGGATGTGCTGGACACGGCCGAGCAGTTCTTCGCCGACCGCGGCATCCGCTACTCCTCGATCCGCGGCGACCAGACCTCGCGGGTCCGCCAGCGGGAGGTCGACGCGTTCGTCGAGGACCCGGACGTCTCCATCGCGGTCTGCTCCCTGCTGGCCGCCGGCGTCGGCATCAACCTGCAGGTCGCCTCGAACGTGGTGCTCGCCGAGCTCTCCTGGACGGATGCCGAGCAGACGCAGGCGATCGACCGGGTGCACCGCATCGGGCAGGACCAGCCGGTCACGGCGTGGCGGATCATCGCGGCGCAGACCGTGGACGCCCGCATCGCGGCGCTGATCGACAGCAAGGCCGGCCTGGCCGCCCGGGCGCTCGACGGCTCCGACGAGGAGCTCACCGACTCCGGGGACGTCCAGCACGAGGCGCTGGCACAGATGCTGACCGAGGCCCTGGAGGCCGAGCGCGCGGGCGTGTAGCCGACTCGAGCCGCGGCTGATCGCCGTCGGCGGCGACGGATCGCGCGGCCGCGAGCTCAGCCGGGCCGGACGGCGTACACCCAGCGCCGGCGCGGATGCTCGGTCGCGGACCAGAGCAGGTCCTCGCCGGCCCCGCCCGGCGCGCCGGCGGGCCAGTGGCTGAGGTCCTCGCACCCCATCGGGACCGCCCAGCGGTGCTCGTCGAGCAGCTCGGCGGCACCCCCGGTCGGACCCTCCCACAACGAGCCCGGCCACCGTGGCCCGCGCGAGGTCTGCACCACCCAGCGGTCGCCGGAACCGGACGCTGCGGCGGGCAGGCGGACCGCCCCCTGCATGCCCGGCGGGCCCTCGTCGGGCGGCGCGACGGGCCGGGCCGTCCCGTCGGGCCCCACGACCGGCAGGCCCTGGCCGTCCAGCGCGTACCGGACCAGGCGGCGGCCCCGAGCCCCGCGGTGGTACTCCCCGGCCACGAGGTGTGCCGGCCCGATCCCGTGCCCGAGGGGGAGGGGGTGCTCGAGCGAGAGGAAGGAGTAGCGCATCGGCGCGACCCCGGGCCGCGTCTGCGCGGCGTGCCCGCGCCGCACGGGTAGGACGAGATCGCCGTCCGGCCCGAGCAGCGCGTCGTCCCAGTGACAGCTCCAGAAGCCGCGGAGGGTCGCGGCCACGTGGACCCACCCGCCGCGCCAGGCGAGGCCGCCGGCATGCGCGCGCAGCGGCATCAGCCCCGGCGGACGGCCCTGCCGGAGGACCGCGGCCGCCAGCCGCACATGGCCGTACCGGCGGCTCGCCAGGTCGAGCACGCTCACGCGCGAGCCGACCGTGCGCCCGCGGGAGTCCTTCTCGTACCAGGCGACGACCAGCAGCCGGCGCGTTCCGGTGCGGTCCGGATCACCGGCGTCGCCGGAGGAGGTCACGCCCTGCGGCCACCAGCGCGTGGTGCGGGCGTCGTCGGCGGCCCAGCTCAGGCCGCGCCGGGCGCGCCGTCCGGGCGCGCGCGCCCGGACGGCGCGACGGTCCAGCCGCTCCAGCACGCCGGGCAGGCCGACCCTGCCGCCGTACGCCGCCGCGGCGGCGTCGATGTCCGGCGCGCGGTCCCGGCCGGGCCGCACCCCGAAGCCCACGTCGGTCACGTCGTCAGCCTCGCCGCCCGGGGGCGGTGCCCCGAGGGTCGCGGCGACGTGGGGGCACGGGTCGCCACGGCGACGCCGGCGACGGCGAGAACGAGCCCCACCGCCTCGCGGAGGTCGAGGACCTCGCCGAAGACGATCCACGCCAGCACCGCGGTGATGGGCGGCATCAGGAAGAACAGCGACGCGGAGGCGCCGGCGCCGCGGGTGCGAACCAGCACGCCGAGCAGCAGCAGGCCGGCCAACGAGTTGACGCCGGCGAGCCAGAGCAGCGCCAGTGCCCCCTGCACCGGATCGTGCACGACGTGGACGCCCTCCAGCACCAGCGAGAGCGCCAGCACGGGGGGCACGCACGCCGCGAACTGGATGGTGGTCGACCACCACGGGTCCGGGGCGCCGCCCGGCCCCTCACCCAGCCACCGCTGTCCCAGCGTGCCGAGGCTGAGGCCCAGTACGCTCAGCGCCCCGAAGGCGACGCCGTACCACCCGCCCGCGGCGTCGACATCCGGCCCGAGCACCACGAGCACGCCGACCACGCCGAGCACGAAGCCCAGCACCTGGACCCGGGTGAGGCGCTCCCGCAGGAGCAGCCCGGCGAGCACGGCGGTGAGCACGGGGCTCAGCGAGTGCAGCAACGAGCCCAGCGTCGCGCCCATCCCCGCCTCGAAGGCGAGGTACATCGCGCTGAACACGACGCCGTTCATCATCAGCCCCGTGGCCCCGGCGCGCAGCGCCATCCCCCGGGAGACCCGCGGCGGCCCCCGCAGGCTGAGGGCGATCACCCCGGTGACCAGCGCCGCCAGCGCGAACCGCCACGCGACGAGGGTGAGCGGCTCGATGGCGTCGACCCCCAGCGGCGCAGCGACGTAGCCCGAGGACCAGACGACCACGAACGCGGCGGCGGGCACGAGCGGCAGTCGGCCCGTCGTCTGCTGCGCGCTCACACCGGAACGCTAGCGGGTGGCTAGCCTCGGCCCGGTGGGTGTTGTGGTGGGAGCCGCCGTCGTGCGGGAGGGCCGCCTGCTGGCGGCCCGGCGGACCTGGCCGGCCGAGGCCGCCGGACGCTGGGAGCTGCCCGGGGGTCGGGTCGAGTCGGGCGAGGAGCCCGGGGACGCGCTGGTGCGCGAGATCGCCGAGGAGCTCGGCTGCCGGGTCGTGGTGCGGCGGTGGCTGACGGGCGCGCAGCCCGTGGCGGGCGGTGGCCACGAGCTGCGCGTCGCCGTTGTCGACCTCGTCGAGGGCGAACCGGAGCCGCGGGAGCACGACGAGATCCGCTGGCTCGACGCGTCCGGCATCGGCGACGTCGACTGGCTGGAGCCGGACCGGCCGTTCGTCGAGGCCCTGCGGCCCCTGATCATGGGCGGCTCCCACTAGCCTGTGGCCATGCCCGCGACCGAGACCCCCGACCAGCGCCTGCTGCTGGTGCACGCCCATCCCGACGACGAGTCGATCGGCCAGGGCGCCACCATGGCGAAGTACGTCGCGATGGGCCGCGGCGTGACGCTGATCACCTGCACCGGCGGCGAGATGGGCGAGATCCTCGTGCCCGAGCTCGAGCACCTCGCCGCCGACCGAGAGGACGGGCTGGCCGAGCACCGGCGCGGTGAGCTCGCCGCGGCGATGAGCGCGCTGGGGGTCTCGGACCACCGCTACCTCGGGGGCCACGGCCGCTACCGCGACTCGGGCATGCAGTGGGACCCCGAGGGCCACGCGGCCCCGGCGGACCACATCCACGACAACGCCTTCTGGCACGCCGACCTCGCGGAGGCCGCGACGCTGCTGGTCGAGGTGGTCCGCGAGGTCCGCCCGCAGGTGCTGGTCACCTACGACGAGTTCGGCGGATACGGGCACCCCGACCACGTGCAGGCGCATCGGGTGGCGATGTACGCCGCGCAGCTCGCCGCCGTGCCGTCCTACCGCCGGGACCTGGGCGAGCCGTGGCAGATCGCCAAGATCTACTGGGGTGCCATGTCGGAGAGCCGGATGCGCGAGGGCCTGCGCCGGCTGCGCGAGGCGGGCGACACGACGGCCTTCCGGGGCATGGACCCCGACGGACCCCTGCCGCCGTTCGTCGCCCCCGACGAAGACCTCGCGGCGGCGGTGGACGCCACCGAGCACGTCGGGCAGAAGATGGATGCCCTGCGCGCCCATGCCACGCAGATCACCACCGACGGCCCGTTCTTCGCGCTGTCGAACAACGTGGGCGACGCCGCCTGGGGCGTGGAGTTCTTCCGCCTCGCCGCGGGCGCTCTCGGGCCGGTGGGGGAGGACGGGCTCGAGGAGGACCTGTTCGCCGGACTGTGACCCTGCCGGTCTCCCTCCGGTCGGCGCCGCGCGCGGCCGCCACCGCGGCAGTGGGCGCGGTCACGGGCCTCTGCTCGGTCGCCGTCCACGACACCCGCTGGGGGCTGCCGCTGCTGACCCTGGCGTCCCTGGCCGGCCTGCTGGCGCTGCCGGCCCGCTGGAGCGCGCGGCCGCCCTTCGCCCTGGCGTGGAGCCTGGTGGTGGTGCTGGCCGTCCGGGGCCGTCCCGAGGGCGACGCGCCCGTCGACGCGGACGGCGCGGGCTGGCTCCTGGTGCTGCTGGCGGGGGTGCTCCCGATGCTCGCGATCCTCACGACCTCCTGGCGCGGCCGGCGGGGGCCGATCCGGGGTGGCCGCGGGGCCGCCACCTAGCATGGCCGGGTGGGAGTCGGACGCGGGCGAGGTGGCGAGGACGGGGGTCACGAAGGCGGGGGTCACGAAGGCGGGGGTCACGAAGGCGCGGGGGGCCGCGTGGTCCTGGTGCTCGTGGTGGTGCTCGGGCTCCTGGCGGGCGGAGCCTACGTAGCGGCGTACGCCGCTGCCGGTGACGACGTGCCCCATGGCGTCACGGTCGCCGCTGTCGACATCGGCGGACGGACCCCCCCGCGCGCCGAGGAGGTCCTGCGCGACCGCCTGGGCCAGCAGCTCCAGGAGACCGTGCGCGTCACGAGCGAGGACGGCGGCAGCGACGGGATCGACCCCGTCGAGGCGGGCCTGGCGGTCGACTGGGAGGCCACCGTGCGCGCCGGTGGCGGCGGACGCAGCTGGAAGCCCGTGGACCTGTGGGACCACTACGTCGGCGGGGAGCGCCTCGATCCCGTGCCGGAGGTCGACGAGGCGGCCCTGGAGGAGACCCTCGAGATGCTCGACGGCACCCTGGGCGAGGACGCCCAGGACGGGGCCGTGCGGTTCACGAAAAAGGCCGAGGTCCAGGTCACCGATCCCGAGCCCGGCCGGGCGGTCGACCGCGAGTCCGCCCGCGAGAGCATCGTCGAGGCGTGGCTGACCGAGGATGCTCCGCCGGCCGAGCTTCCGATGGTCGACACCTCGCCCGCGATCGACGCGAACGACGTGCAGGACGCGCTCGACGAGGTCGCGAACCCCGCCGTCTCGGGGGCGGTCACCCTGGTCTTCGACGGCACGCCGGTGCGTCTCGAGCCGCGGCGCTACGTCTCGGCCCTGTCGCTGCGCCCGGACGGGGGCGAGCTGGTGCCGCGGGTCAACCGCAAGCGCCTCGAGAAGCTGCTCGGGGAGGTCGTCAGCGAGGAGAACGCCCCCGTGGACGCCTCGTTCGAGATCGTCGACGGCACGCCCCGCGTCGTCCCCGGCAAGCCCGGAGCGGACTACGACCCCGAGGTCGTGGCGCGGAACTTCCTGCGCCTGGTGAAGGCGAAGCCGGGCCAGCGCCGCCTGAAGGTCGAGGCCACGGTCGTCCAGCCGGACTTCACGACCAAGGATGCGAAGGCGCTCGGGATCACGGAGAAGGTCAGCGAGTTCTCGACCAGCTATCCCGACGCGGACTACCGCAACACCAACATCGGCCGCGCCGCCGAGCTCGTCGACGGAACCGTGCTGGAGCCCGGCGAGACCTTCTCCATGAACGGGCTCGTCGGGGAGCGGACCCGCGAGAACGGCTTCACCGAGGGCTTCATCATCAGCAACGGCATCCTCAAGGAGGACCTCGGCGGTGGCGTCTCGCAGCTGGCGACTACCCTCTTCAACGCGATGTTCTTCGCCGGGCTCGAGGACGTCGAGCACCGGCCGCACTCGTTCTACATCTCCCGCTACCCGGTCGGCCGCGAGGCCACCGTGGTCTTCGGCGCGCTGGACCTGGCGTTCCGCAACGACACCGAGCACGGCGTGCTGGTGAAGGCCACCGTGAAGCCGAGCACCCCGACCACCGAGGGTGTCCTGACCGTGTCGATGTACTCGACCAAGACGTGGGACATCGAGTCGATCACCTCCGAGAGGTACAACTTCACCTCGCCAGAGACCCGGCGGATCTCCAGCGAGGACTGCGAGCCCAACGAGGGGTACGGGGGCTTCGACGTCGACGTCACCCGCGTCTTCCGGCGACCCGGCGAGAGCGAGGTGGTCCGGCGCCAGGTGTTCGACACCACCTACACGCCCTCGGACACGGTCATCTGCGAGTGACGGGCCCGTCCCACGGTTCGTCCGGCCCGGTTCCTGCGCCCCGATCGGGTGGCCGCAGGTAGCGGCAGCCGTGGTGCCGGGCCATTCCCAGGCCGGCGTAGAGCGCGCCGGCCGCGTCGTTGTCGGTCTCGACGTGCAGCCAGACGGTGCGGGCACCGCGCTCGGCCCCCCAACCGAGCAGCTCGGCCAGCACCAGCGACCCGAGGCCGCGACGGCGGCGGGTGGGGACGACGTGGAGGCCGTGGATGCCGAGCCAGTCGTGGTCGACCGCACCCTCGATCACCGCCACGGGCTCGGCCGGGGGGCCCAGCCCGGCGCGGGCGAGGTGGTCGCTCTCCTCCAGCCAGGGCCGGTCCGCCTCGGTCCGGGCCGCGCGGGCGGCCGCGCTGCGCAGCTTCCGGCGCGCCGACGCGAGGGGGCCGAGCCACAGCTCGGACCGGCCGCGGGGCATTTCCCGCCACCCCAGAGCGCGCAGCGCCTGGTCGGTCTCCGAGCCCTCCTCCACCTGGGCCCCGGGGTCGCGGCCGCGCCGGGCGTAGAAGGTCTCGATGCGTGCCGCTGCCTCGGCGACGGGGACCCCGGGGTCGCCCATCGCCAGGCAGGAGTTCGCCCGCCTCCGCGGCCGGCCCTCGGGTTGCGGTTCGATGCGCAGCAGCCACTCGCCCAGCGGCTCGGTCTCCAGCCGCGGCCACAGCGAGACGCCGTGGCCCTCCGTCTCCCGTGCGCTGGCGCGCAGCCGTGGCGAGGGACGGGGTGGCACCGGCTTGCCCGAGACGATGTCGGCCAGCGGGATGCTGGTGCGGGTGCCGTCCTCGCCCAGCACCACGGCCACGCGCTCCACGTCGCCGGCGTCCGGCCACGCCACGAGGTCGCCGAGCAGGTCGGTCATGGCGGGCCCGCCGCTGGGCCCGGTCTCGCCCGGCAGCAGCCGGCGGACGACGACGCGCTGGCCCACGGCGTGCGGGCCCAGCCCGTGTCCGCCGGGCCCCCGTGGGTCGGACCGGCCGGCACGCTCTGAAGGGTGGGCGTCCTCGCTGGCGGGCACGGCCGGGATACTAGGCTGTGCGAGACCGGCCGGCCGCCCCGGTGGCGACGACGGACCTCGCAGCCAGCACCAGGAGGAAAAGATGACCTACGTCATCGCGCAGCCGTGCGTCGACCTGAAGGACCTCGCCTGCGTCGACGAGTGCCCCGTCGACTGCATCTACGAGGGCAAGCGGATGCTCTACATCCACCCCGACGAGTGCGTCGACTGCGGTGCCTGCGAGCCGGTCTGCCCGGTGGAGGCGATCTTCTATGAGGACGACACCCCGGAGCAGTGGAAGGAGTACTACGACGCGAACGTGCACTTCTTCGACGACCTGGGCTCGCCGGGCGGCGCGGCCAAGATGGGCGAGATCGACAAGGACCACCCGCTGATCGAGGCCCTGCCGCCGCAGAAACAGGAGTGATGTCCCGGCGACGCGTCGTCTCCGACCGGCTGCCCGAGTTCCCCTGGGACCAGCTCGACGGGTTGCGGGAGCGCGCCCGGGCCCACCCGGGCGGGATCGTGGACCTCTCGATCGGGACGCCGGTCGACCCCACGCCGCGGGTCGTGCAGGAGGCCCTCGCAGCCGCCACCGACAGCCCCGGCTACCCGCAGGTGGCCGGGCTGCCCGAGTCGCGCCGCGCCTGCCTGGACTGGCTGGAGCGACGGGCCGGGGTCACCGGGGTCGGGCCCGACGGCGTGCTGCCCGTGATCGGTTCGAAGGAGCTGATTGCCTCCCTGCCCACCCAGCTCGGCCTCGGACCGGGGGACCTGGTCGCCTACCCCGAGCTGGCCTACCCGACGTACCAGGTCGGCGCAGCCGTCGCCGGCGCCCGGGCGGTGGCCACCGACTCCCTCACCGCGTTCGGGCCCGAGGCGCCGGACATCCTGTGGGTGAACTCGCCCTCGAACCCCACCGGGCGGGTGCTGCCGGTCGAGCACCTGCGCAAGATGGTCGACTGGTGCCGGGAGCGGGGAACCCTGCTGGTCTCCGACGAGTGCTACCTCGAGTGCGCCTGGGACGCGACGCCCGTCTCGGTGCTGCACCCGGACGTCTGCGGCGGCTCGCCCGAGGGCCTGCTGGCCGTCCACTCGCTCTCCAAACGCTCCAACCTCGCGGGCTATCGGTGTGGCTTCGTCGCCGGCGACCCGGCCGTCATCGGCGAGCTGCTGGCCCTGCGCAGGCATCTCGGTCTGATGGTGCCCGGGCCCCAGCAGCACGCCATGGTCGCGGCCCTCGACGACGACGCGCACGTGCTGGAGCAGCACGCGCGGTACGCCGCTCGCCGCGCGCTCCTGCGCGAGGCGCTCGAGCGGGCCGGGTTCCGGATCGACCATTCCGAGGCGGCGCTCTACCTGTGGGCGCAGCGCCCGGTCGCCGGCGTCGGCGAGGACTGCTGGGACACCCTCACCTGGCTGGCCGCGCGCGGGATCCTGGCCGCGCCCGGCTCTTTCTACGGCGCGGCCGGGAGGCAGCACGTGCGGGTGGCATTCACCGCGACCGACGAGCGCGTCGCCGCCGCCGCCGCCCGCCTCGCTGAGCCGGCGTGAGGCGGTCCGGTCGGCCTGTGGGGCCCCGTCAGTCGGCCACGCCGACGTGCACGTGGTCGCGGTGCAGCAGAACGGCCCGGGTCGACGCCGCGACGTCGTCGGCCCGGTCGACCTCGTAGTCGCGCCAGCCCTCGGAGGACCGTCGGGCGGTCCAGATCTTCGCATCGAAGATGACGGTGTCCACGTCGAGTCGGTCGGCCTGAGCCACGAGGTAGTGCGCGAGGGCCCAGCCCCGGCGCTTGTTGGCGGCGTTGACCGGGCGGAAGAAGACGTCGACGGCCCGGCCGTCGTAGTGCGCCGAGCCCTCCTGGTGGCCGTCCGTGACGCCGCCGGGCGCGAAGCCACCGAGCACGAGGTCGCCGAAGGACCGCTCCATGTCCGCGGCGACCGCCGCGGCCCGCGCGGTCAGGCCGCGCTTGCCCAGCGCGTCCGGCTCGGCCTCCCGATCGCTGTCGACCCGGCAGGTGAAGGAGGCGGGCGAGTTCCCGCTGAGCGAGGAGGCCAGCGCGCGGCCGTCCTCGGCGTGGTCCTCGTAGGCCTCCGGGAAGCCCGAGCGCTGCACCAACTGGGCCGCCTCGGTGATCCGCATGTCCCGGTAGCCCTGGACGGTCTCGAGCTCGTCGTAGAATGCGTTGATGGCGTGGTAGGGCTCCTGGATCTGCGCGGCCGTGCCCCAGCCCTGCGACGGACGCTGCTGGAACAGGCCCAGCGAGTCGCGATCACCGCTGTCGAGGTTGCGGATCTTGGACTCCTGGTAGGCCGTCGCCAGCGCGATCGACGCCGCCCGCGCCGGCAGCCCGCGCCGCACCGCGACCGCCGTGATCAGGGAGGCGTTCTGGGCCTGCTCGCGGCTCAGGTCCACCTCGATGCCCTGGACGGACGCCGTGCACTGCCTGCCCGAGATGAACGGGCCCAGGCCGTCGCGGACCGCGACGAACGCGATGCCCGCCACGACGACCACGGCCACGAGAGCGATCACCGCGCCGGCCAGGCCACTCCCGCTCCTGTCGGTCCCCACGACGGTGCCCGGCTAGTTGGCGTGCAGCGCGGCGTTCAGCGCCACGCCGTCGCTCTTCCACGACACCGCCTCGACGGCGCCGGTCACGGAGTTGCGGCGGAAGAGGACGTTGTCCTGGCCGGACAGCTCCCGGGCCTTGACGAGTCTCGGCTCGTCGCCGGACGAGACGAGGGTGACCTTCGTGCCGGCGGTCACGTAGCAGCCCGCCTCGACGACGCAGTCGTCGCCGAGCGAGATGCCGAGGCCCGAGTTGGCGCCCAGCAGGCAGCGCTCGCCGATCGAGATCACCTCGGTGCCACCGCCCGACAGCGTGCCCATGATCGAGGCCCCGCCCCCGACGTCCGAGCCGTCGCCGACCAGCACGCCGCCGGAGATGCGGCCCTCGACCATCGAGGCGCCGAGCGTGCCGGCGTTGAAGTTGACGAAGCCCTCGTGCATCACGGTGGTGCCGCTGGCCAGGTGCGCGCCGAGGCGGACCCGGTCGGCATCGGCGACCCGGACGCCGGTGGGCACGACGTAGTCGACCATCCGCGGGAACTTGTCGATGCCGTGCACGGTGACGTGCTGCCCGGCGGCCTTGAGCCGGGCGCGGGTGAGCTCGAAGCCCTCGACGGGGCAGGGGCCGGCCGAGGTCCACACGACGTTGGTGAGCAGTCCGAAGACGCCCTCGGTCGAGATGGCGTGCGGGGCGCACTGCCGCGAGGAGATCAGGTGCAGGCGCAGCCAGACCTCCTCGGTGCTGGACGGGGCGGCCGCCACGTCGTCGATCTCCACGAGGCGGACCTCCCGGGTGACCTGGCGCAGGTCGTCCTCGTCCTCGAGGGCGAGGAGCTCGGCCGGGGCAGCGGCGCCGTCGGGTGTGGCGCCGAGCCGGGGCTCGGGGAACCAGGCGTCGAGCACGGCGCCGCCGGCGTCCAGGGTGACGACGGCGAACCCGTGGGCCGGGCCGGACAGGGGGGTGACCAGGGGGTGACTCATGATGTCGGCCAGTCTACGGAGGCGCCGGTCCCGCCAGGCGGCTCCCGGGAGGGCCGTGACGACCCGGAATCCGATTGGGCCCCCCCGCCGGCTGGCCGTACACTCACGCCCACAGGCGCTCGAGCCGTCATCAGCGGCGAGCCTCCGGAAGAACGGCGGAGCCCACCGGACGGGGTGGCTCGCCCAGTAGACCCGGACGGGTAGGCCCGTCACAGCCGCAACGAGCGGTCGCGCGTCAGCGCGGCAAGCGAGGTGGTACCGCGGCAGACGTCGTCCTCGTGGGTCCGGCCCCAGCCCAGCGCCACGACGAGGTTCCCGATGACGTACCCGAAGGTCAGCCACAGCGAGTCCGGCTCGGTCCCCGCCAGCCCGCGCTTTCCCGAGATCGAGGAGCGGGTGCTGGCCCACTGGGAGGCCGACGGCACCTTCCAGGCGAGCGTCGACCAGCGCGATCCGGGACCCGACGGCAGCAACGAGTTCGTCTTCTACGACGGCCCGCCCTTCGCCAACGGCCTGCCGCACTACGGCCACCTGCTCACCGGCTACGTCAAGGACGTCGTGCCCCGCTACCAGACGATGCGGGGCAAGCGGGTCGAGCGGCGCTTCGGCTGGGACACCCACGGCCTGCCGGCCGAGCTCGAGGCGATGCGTCTCAACGGCATCAAGACCACCGACGAGATCGCCGAGATGGGCGTCGCCGCCTTCAACGAGGCCTGCCGCGCCTCCGTGCTGAAGTACACCGGCGAGTGGCGCGACTACGTCACCCGCCAGGCGCGATGGGTCGACTTCGAGAACGACTACCGGACCCTCAACCCCGCGTACATGGAGTCGGTGATCTGGGCCTTCCGCACGCTGTACGACCGCGGCCTGGTCTACGAGGGCTTCCGGGTGCTTCCCTACTGCTGGAGCGATGAGACGCCGCTGTCCAACCACGAGCTGAGGATGGACGACGACGTCTACCAGAACCGGCAGGACCCATCGGTGACGGTCGGGGCCCGGCTGCACGGCCGCGGCGAGGACGACCCGCTGGATGGGGTGCTTGCCCTGGTGTGGACGACGACACCCTGGACCCTGCCCTCCAACCTGGCGGTGATGGTCGGGGAGGACATCGACTACGTCGTGGTCGAGGCCCCGGTGCCGGGCACGGAGCGGACGGCGCGCTACCTGCTTGCCGAGGCGCGTCTCGGTGCCTACGCCCGCGAGCTGGCCCCCGACGGCCAGGAGCCGACGGTGCTGCACCGGCTCAGCGGCGCCGAGGTAGCCGGCCGGACCTACACGCCGCCGTTCTCCTACTTCGAGGGTCACGCCGGGGCGTTCCGCACGGTCCTCGCCGAGTTCGTGACCACCACCGACGGCACCGGGCTGGTGCACACGGCCGGCGCCTTCGGTGAGGACGACAAGGTGGTCACCGACCGCGAGGGCATCGAGGCCGTGATGCCGGTCGGCAAGGACGGCCGCTTCACGCACCCCGTGACCGACTACGCGGGCCTGCAGGTCTTCGACGCGAACCTGCCGATCATCGACGACCTCAGGGCGGCCACGCGCGGCGAGGCGGCCGGCTCGGTCAGCCCGGGCACGGTGCTGCTGCGCCGCGAGACCTACGACCACGCCTACCCGCACTGCTGGCGCTGCCGCGAGCCCCTGATCTACAAGGGCGTCGAGTCCTGGTTCGTCGAGGTGACGGCCATCAAGGAGAGGATGCTCGAGCTCAATCAGCAGATCAACTGGGTGCCGGGACACATCCAGGACGGGCAGTTCGGCCGCTGGCTCGAGAACGCCCGCGACTGGTCGATCACCCGCAACCGGTTCTGGGGCTCGCCGGTGCCGGTGTGGAAGTCCGACGACCCGCACTATCCCCGGCTCGACGTCTACGGTTCCTTCGAGGAGCTCGAGCGGGACTTCGGGCGGCTGCCGCTCGACCAGGACGGCACCCCCGACCTGCACCGCCCGTTCATCGACGAGCTCACCCGGCCGAACCCCGACGACCCCCGCTCGGCCGGGGAGGGGCGCAGCACCATGCGCCGCGTGCCCGACGTGCTCGACGTGTGGTTCGACTCCGGCTCGATGAGCTTCGCGCAGGTGCACTACCCCTTCGAGAACGCCGCCTGGTTCGACGGGACGAGCGCGCTCAAGGGGCACTTCCCGGGCGACTTCATCGTGGAGTACGTCGGACAGACCCGCGGCTGGTTCTACACGCTGCACGTCCTGGCCACCGCGCTCTTCGGCAAGCCGGCGTTCTCCAACTGCCTCAGCCACGGGATCGTGCTGGGCAGCGACGGCAACAAGATGAGCAAGTCGCTGCGCAACTACCCGGACGTGCGCGAGGTCTTCGACCGCGACGGCGCGGACGCGATGCGCTGGTTCCTGATGGCCTCGCCGATCCTGCGCGGGGGCAACCTGGTGGTCACCGAGCAGGGCATCCGCGACGCGGTGCGCCAGGTGATGATCCCGCTGTGGAACAGCTGGTACTTCTTCCAGCTCTACGCCAACGCGGCGGGGGACGGGGGCTACGAGGCACGCCGCCGCACCGACTCCGCCGACCCGCTGGACCGCTACCTGTTGGCCAAGTGCCGCCGGTTCGTGGCGGAGATGACCGCGGCGATGGACGAGTACGCCGTCGCAGACGCGTGCGACGCCGTGCGCGGCTTCCTCGACGTGCTCACGAACTGGTACATCCGGCGCTCGCGCGAGCGGTTCTGGTCCACCGGCGGGGGCGTCGACCGCGGCGCGTTCGACACGCTCTGGACGGTGCTCGAGGCGACCTGCCGAGCGGTGGCGCCCCTGCTCCCGCTCACCACCGAGGAGATCTGGCGCGGGCTGACGGGACGGCGCTCGGTGCACCTCGCGGACTACCCGCTCGCCGACGAGCTGCCCGCCGACGACGCGCTGGTCGACGCCATGGACGCCGTGCGCGAGGTCTGCTCCGCCACCTCGGCGCTGCGCAAGGCCGGCCAGCTGCGGAACCGGCTGCCCCTGTCGGGGCTGACCGTGGTCGTCGCCGAGCCCGCTGCCCTCGCCGGGTTCGAGCCGATCGTGCGCGACGAGGTGAACGTCCGCCGGGTCCGGCTGCTCGCCGCGGACGAGGACGAGGCCGCCTCCTACGGCGTCGACCAGCGCCTCACCGTGAACGCCCGCGCGGCCGGCCCGCGGCTCGGCAAGGACGTGCAGGTGGCGATCCAGGGTGCGAAGTCCGGCGACTGGTCCGTGGCCGAGGACGGCACGGTCACGGCGGGCGGGATCGCCCTCGAGGAGGGGGAGTTCAGCCTCGAGACCGTCGCGGGCACGAGCGGCGACGACGCGGTGATCGGGATGCTGCCGCGTGGCGGCTTCGTCGTCCTCGACACGGTCGTCACTCCCGAGCTCGCGGCCGAGGGCCTGGCGCGCGACCTGGTCCGCGCGGTCCAGCAGGCCCGCCGTGACGCCGGCCTCGACGTGAGCGACCGGATCGCGCTCGGCGTGGGCGGCCCGGCGGGCGTGCAGGCGGCCGCGCGCACCCACGCGGCCCTGGTGACGGAGGAGACGCTGGCGACCTCGTACGACGTCGGAGAGCCCGACCCCGCCGGCACCATCGTGGTGGTCGGCGAGGAGCAGGCGACGCTCACGCTGTCGGTCGCCTGAGGCGCCGGCTGGTTGACTGCTGCCATGACGCCACAGCCCGCGACGCCGCCCCTCACGCCGCCGCTGGACCTGACGGCGGACGTCGTCGACCTGACCGCCCGGCTGGTCGACATCCCCTCCGAGAGCCGCGAGGAGCAACGGATCTGCGACGCCGTGGAGGCGGCGCTCGGCGCGTGTGCACACCTGTCCCTCACGCGGCTCGGCCACACGCTCGTCGCGCGCACGGACCTCGGCCGCGACGAGCGCGTCGTCCTGGCCGGCCATCTCGACACGGTGCCGGAGAACGGCAACCTGCCCTGCCGCCGCGAGCAGACCCCCGACGGCGAGCTCCTGCACGGCCTCGGCGCCTGCGACATGAAGGGTGGCGACGCCGTGATCCTGCGGCTCGCGGGAGGCGTTCGGGAGCCGAACCGCGACGTTACCTACGTGCTCTACGAGGCCGAGGAGATCGAGGAGGAGCACAACGGGCTGGCGAAGGTCGCCCAGCAGCGGCCCGACCTGCTGGAGGCCGACTTCGCGATCCTGATGGAGCCCTCCAACGCTGTCGTCGAGGCGGGCTGCCAGGGCACCCTGCGCGTCGCCGTCCGCACCACGGGCGAGCGCGCCCACTCGGCGCGCTGGTGGCGCGGGGTCAATGCCATCCACGGTGCGGCCGGCCTGCTCGCCACGCTGGAGGCGTACGAGCCGCGCCGGGTGATGGTCGACGGTCTGGAGTACCGCGAGGGCATGAACGCCGTGCGGATCGCGGGGGGCGTCGCCGGCAACGTGCTGCCCGACGTGTGCACGGTCGAGGTGAACTTTCGCTTCGCGCCGGACCGCAGCACGGACGACGCGCTGGCGCACGTGCGTGAGGTCTTCGCGGGTCACGACCTGGAGGTGACCGACCTCGCCCCGGCCGCGAGGCCCGGCCTGGACCGGCCCGCCGCCCGGGCGTTCGTCGACGCCGTGGGCGGCGAGGTGAACCCCAAGTTCGGTTGGACCGATGTGGCCCGCTTCGCCGGCCTCGGCGTCCCGGCGGTGAACTACGGTCCCGGCGACCCGCTCTACGCCCACAAGGCCGACGAGGTCGTCCGTGCCGAGGAGATCCGCCGGTGCGAGGGGCAGCTGCGGGCCTGGTTGGGCGCGGATCGGTGACCGATGAGCGCTACCGCGGCCCGCTGGTCGTGCGCCGCGGACAGGTGGACCCGGGCAGCACCGACCAGCGCTTGCTCGACGAGCGCGGTCCGACCGACTGGGTGCACACCGACCCATGGCGCGTGCTCCGGATCCAGGCCGAGTTCGTCGAGGGGTTCGGCGCCCTGGCCGAGCTGGGGTCGACGGTCGCGGTCTTCGGCTCGGCGCGCACGCCGCCCGATTCCCCCGAGGCCGCGCAGGCCGAGGCCGTCGGCCGCGCCCTGGTCGACGCAGGCTTCGCCGTGATCACGGGCGGCGGCCCGGGGGCGATGGAGGCCGCCAACAAGGGTGCCTCCCAGGCCGGCGGCGTCTCCGTGGGGCTCGGCATCGAGCTCCCCTACGAGTCCGGCCTGAACCCCTGGGTGGACCGGGGCATCAACTTTCGCTACTTCTTCGTGCGCAAGACGATGTTCGTCAAGTACAGCCAGGGCTTCATCGTGCTGCCGGGCGGCCTGGGCACCCTCGACGAGCTCTTCGAGGCGATCACCCTCGTGCAGACCGGCAAGATCACGACGTTCCCGATCATCCTGCTCGGCACGGCGTACTGGTCCGGACTGGTGGGCTGGCTCCGCGACACGCTGTTGGCCGAGGACAAGGTGTCCGTGCAGGACCTCGAGCTCTTCACCGTCGCCGAAGACGTCGACGAAGCCGTGGCCCTGATGGTGCGGGCCCGCGAGCAGCGCGCGGCGGAGGGCGGCCCGCCGTGATGTGGTTCTTCGCGATCCTCGTGGTGCTCGTGCTCGGGGGCGCGGCGGTGGTCGCCGCCGGGCGCGGTCAACCGCTGGCCGAGGTGAGCGACGACCGCCCGGGCACGTCGCTGCCCGCCGGCCCGCTGCGCGGGCGGGACCTGCGGCGGGTGCGTTTCCCGCTGGCCTTCCGGGGCTACCGGATGGCCGAGGTGGACGCGCTGCTGGCCCGCCTGGCCGATCAGCTCGCCGAGCAGCCCGACGACCCGGGGGACCAGCCGGGGGAGGACCTGGCAGGCGAGGACCCGAACGGTCGCTAGCCGGCACCCGCGCGTGGCGACGGGTGGAGCCCCGGGCACACTTCCCCGCGTGAGCCCGGTCGTCGTCTACATCCTCACGGGGCTCGCCGTGCTCGACCTCGGGTTGATGCGGCTGCGGCTGTCGGGGAACGCGGCGGCCGGGCGGCCGGCGGTGGGCCCGCCGCTGCGCCACGTGCACACCGGGGTCGGGGCGGCGGCGGCGGTCGTCTGGACGGTCTTTCTCCTCGCGCCCGATGGATCGCTGCCCGGCAACGCGCTGGTGGGGCTGCTCGGCCTCGGCCTGTGGTGGGTCACCGCCCTCGCCGGCCTGCTGGTCCTGAGCCGGTGGCTGCCCAGCCGTGGCAGGCACGCCTTGCCGGGCGGGGGACGAAGCTGGGTCCAGGGGCCGCTCCTCTGCGTCCTCGCGCACGTGGGGATGGTCGCCGCGGTCGTCGTCTTCACGTGGGCCTACGCCACGTCCGCCGTCTAGCTCTCGTGCCCGGCACTCGTACCCGGGGACCACGATGATCCGCTCACCCCGCGGCCTCGTCCGGCTGCCGGCGCCCCATGTGGGGCTCCGCGTCCCGATGGGGAATAATGACCCGGTACGGCGCGCGGGTCCGACAGATCCCCCGGAGGTCTGCGCGCCCCACGTCACGAGGGAAGAGGTAGGCGGATGGCGGCGATGAAGCCCCGGACCGGCGACGGCCCGCTCGAGGTCACGAAGGAGGGCCGGGGCATCGTCATGCGGGTGCCCCTCGAGGGCGGTGGTCGTCTGGTGGTCGAGCTGAACGCCGAGGAGGCGGGCTCGCTGGGCGACGCCCTCAAGGACGTCGTCGGCTGAACGTGACGGCCACGCACACCCCCACCCCCTCGTCCGGACTGCCGGCCCAGCCGGCGCCGCCGACGTTCGATCCCCGCACCGGCGACCCGGCCGCGGTCCCGCCCGGCTCCCGGAGCGTGGCGCTCCCGGTGCTGCCCGCGGCCTCGGACGGCGACCCGGTGCTGGTCGGTCCCGGCGCGGACGCGATCGGCGCGGCGCTCGGGCTCGACCTGGCAGCGCTCGCGGCCCGCGTCGGCGCGACCGGGGCCGTGGGTGAGGCGCACTCCCTGGCGGTCCTGCCCCCCGAGGGGGCGGGCCTCGACGACCTGGCCGAGGTGCTCCTCGTCGGCGTGGGCGATCGCTCGACCACGGCGCTGCGCCGCGCGGGGGCGGCCACCGGGCGCGCCGTGCGGGGCCGCGACCGGGTCGCCACCACGCTCGGTGCGCTCGCCGGCGAGGCCGGGCCGGGCGGGCTCGAGGCGCTGGTCGTGGGAACCGCGCTCGCCTCGTTCGGCTTCCACTGGCGTTCCTCGCCGCCCGAGGAGGGCCCCGTCGGCACGGTGGTCCTCACTGGCCTGGCCGAGGCCGACGGGCGCGTCGATCCCGCGCTGCAGGCTGAGCTCGAGCGCGGCGTCGCCGTCGCCGAGGCGTCCTGGCTCTCGCGGATGCTCGCGACCGTCCCCTCGAACGTGAAGAGCCCCGCGTGGCTCGCCGAGCAGGCGCGTGAGGTCGCCGAGCGGGCCGGGCTGCGCTACCAGGTCTGGGACGAACGACAGCTGGAGGCGGACGGCTTCGGCGGTCTGGTCGGTGTCGGCCGCGCCTCCGCCACCCCGCCCCGCCTGGTGCAGCTGGACTACCGACCCGCCAAGGGCGCTCGCCGCGCCCCGCGCGTCGTGCTGGTCGGCAAGGGCATCACCTTCGACTCCGGCGGCCTGTGCATCAAGCCGGGCGAGGCGATGGTGCCGATGAAGCGGGACATGACCGGCGGTGCCGTCGTGATCGGCGTCCTCGGCGCCCTGGCCGCGCTCGAGTGCCCGGTACGGGTGACGGGCCTCGTGCCGGCCGCCGAGAACGCCATCTCGGGCGACGCGCTGCGCCCCGGCGACGTGATCCGGCACTACGGCGGTCGCACCAGCGAGGTCCGCAACACGGATGCCGAGGGGCGGCTCGTGCTGGCGGACGCGCTGGCCTACGCCGTCGACGCGCTCGACCCCGCGGTCGTGGTCGACGTCGCGACGCTGACCGGCGCCATGAAGGTGGCGCTGGGGCAGCGGACCGGCGGTTTCTTCGCCAACGACGAGCGCCTGGCCGCTGCCATCGCAGCGGCCGGCGACTCCTCCGGCGAGCCGCTGTGGCGGTTCCCGCTGCTCGCCGACTACGAGGAGGAGATCGCCTCGAAGGTGGCCGACGCCGACAACGCCGGCGGGGGCCCCGGCGCCATCTCCGCGGCGCTCTTCCTCCAGCACTTCGTCGGGCAGGTCCCCTGGGCGCACCTCGACGTCGCGTCGGCGGGCGACTCGCCCGAGGAGCGGCACGAGTGGACCGCCGGGCCCACCGGCTACGGCGCGCGGGCCCTGCTCGCCTGGCTGGGGGGCCCGGATCCGCTGGCGGGCGTCGGATGAGCGCCCCGGCGACTCCCGAGGAGGCGATGACGGGCCTGACGGTGCGCTGGTCGCTCGAGGGCGTCCCGGACGACGTCGCCGGCGAGCTCGCCGCGTACGTCCAGAC
The DNA here is from genome assembly GCA_963731985.1 of uncultured Actinomycetota bacterium. Classification (GTDB taxonomy): domain Bacteria; phylum Actinomycetota; class Actinomycetes; order Propionibacteriales; family Nocardioidaceae; genus Nocardioides. The sequence goes on from CAVSYA010000005.1 coordinate 57,764, forward strand.
GAGCTCGCACGCGCGCTTCACCGGCATGGCCGGCCTGCGGTTCAAGACCTGGCGGATGCGTCCGGGGGAGTGGTTCGAGGGTTGCTACGTCTTCGCCACCGCCGAGGCGCGCCGGGCCTTCCAGGAGACGTTCGCGGCGGACGCGGCCGACGCGCCGGCCTCGCGGATCGTCGGCGCCGCACCGCTGTTCGCGGAGCCCTGCGGCGTGGTGGCGGTGGCGGAGGGCTGGGAGGGCTTCCTCGCCGCTCCGCGCGTCGACACACCGGGCCCCCGCTGACGGCGGCTCGACCCGCTCGTCAGTCGCCCGCCCACACCTTCTTGGCGACCAGCAGCCCGTCTCCGACGGGGAGCAGCACGGGGACGAGCGACTCGTGCTCGGCGACGGTGATGCCGAGGTCGCGGATCGAGACGGTCTCCTCGTCGCGCTGGGCCGGATCGGCGACGCGGTCGTGCCACAGCGCGTTGTCGAAGGCGACGACCCCGCCGGGGCGCAGCAGTCTCATCGCCTCGTCGAGGTAGGCGGCGTACTCACGCTTGTCTCCGTCGCAGAAGACGAGGTCGTAGTGGCCGTCGGTGAGCCGCGGCAACACCTCGAGCGCCGCGCCCGGGATGCAGCGGGCGCGGGCCCCGGTGACGCCGCCCTCGGCGAAGGTCTCCTTGGCCAGCCGCTGGTGTTCCGCCTCGACGTCGACGGTGGTGAGCACGGCGTCGGGCCGCATCCCGCGCAGCAACCACAAGCCCGAGACGCCGGTGCCGGTGCCGATCTCGACGACGGCGCGCGCCTCGAGCACCGAGGCGAGAAACTGCAGGGCGGCGCCGGAGCCGGTGCTCACCGGGGAGACGCCGACCTCCTCGGCCCGGGCGCGGGCGGCGGCGAGGACCTCGTCCTCGGCCACGAAGCCTTCGGCGTAGGACCAGCTGGCGGACGAGATCGGGGTGGTGATGGCGGCCTCCGGGTGGCGTGCGGTCCTGGGTCCTGTATCGGGTCGGACTCCGTGGCAGGAGGCTACCGCGGTCACGGCGCCGATCCGCGCACGGGCACGCGGTCCCCGCCGGGGCGTGGCGGGCGATCGCAGCGCCCCGACCGAGCTCACAGGTTGCTCTCAGCCGGACGCCCTAGCGTGTCCCCCGTGGACAGCGTGGACACGCAGGAGACGGTCGACCAGGGCGTGCCGGCCGGCGCGGCCTCCGGGGAAGCACCGCGCTGGGACGAGGTCGTCGACCTGCACTCCCAGCGCGTCTACCGGCTCGCCTACCGGCTGACGGGCAATCGGCCGGACGCCGAGGACCTCACCCAGGAGGTCTTCGTCCGCGTCTTCCGGTCGCTGTCGGACTACACCCCCGGCACGTTCGAGGGGTGGCTGCACCGGATCACCACCAACCTCTTCCTCGACGGGGCGCGGCGCCGGCAGCGGATCCGCTTCGACGCCCTGTCGGACGCGCGCGCCGAGGGGCTCAGCAGCGACGACCCGGGGCCCGAGGACGGGTACGCCGACCGCACCTTCGACGACGACGTCGAGTCAGCCCTCGCCACCCTGTCCCCGGACTTCCGCGCCGCCGTCGTGCTCTGCGACGTGGAGGGCCTGGGCTACGAGGAGATCGCCGCCGTGCTCGGGCTCAAGCTCGGCACCGTCCGCTCCCGGATCCACCGCGGCCGCGCGCAGCTGCGCGCCGCCCTGGCGCACCGCGCCCCCACGCCGGGTCGCTCGCGCTACGCGGGCTCGCCGGTACGGTGAGGCCCGTGGGCACCTCCCGTGATGTGGCTCGCGGCGAGCAAGGGGTGCTGCGGTGATCGGCCACCTCGGCGCTCGCGTCAGCGCCCTTCTCGACGGGCAGCTCGCGCCGGGGGAGGAGGAGCGCTGCTGGGAGCACGTGCACGCGTGTCACGCCTGTCGCGACCTCGTCGAGCGCGAGGGGTGGGTGAAGGCGCGCCTGTCCGGGCTGGACGCCGCCGGGGGCCGGGCGGCCGGTCTGCCCGCCCCGCTGGCGCGGGCGCTGCGCGACCCCGACGTCGCCGGCCGCGAGCCGGCGTCCGTGGGCCTCCCCGGCGCAGCCGGGCACGTCGGCCCTCTTGCCCACCGGAGCGCCCGACCAGCGCTGGTGGCGCTGGGAGCCCTCGGGACGGCCGCGGCCAGCCTGGGCATCGCGCTGCTCGTCTTCGTGCCCGGCGGCGCCGACGACCTGCGCCCGCCGGCGAGCAGGCTGCCCGGGAACGGCTCCGCCGTCGATCCCGGGCCCCCGCAACCGGTGCTGCCGGGTCACCGGTTCGTGCCGGTGGGCCGCGCCGCGCGATGATGGGGACGTGCACGAGGAGGAGACGGGGGGCCGCGGGCCCGGCGACCGGTCGGCGGGCGACCCCGGCCCGGGTCCGACCAACGGCCTGACCGGCTCCGCGGACGCCCCGACCGTTGGGGCGCCGCCGCCGCAGGGCCCGCCGCCGCAGGGCCCGCCGCCGCAGGGCCCGCCGCCCTGGGGCGCGGCGGCGCGCTACCCGTCGCCGCCCGTCGCCTTCTGGCCCCCGGTCGGCCCGCCGCCGCGCCCGCCCGGACGCCCGCCGGGATGGGTCTGGCCGGTCGTCGCCCTGCTCGCCCTCATGGTCGGCCTCATCGGTGGGACGCTCGGCAGCGCCGTCTTCCGGGCCGTGGACACCGGTGGCCCGGTCGCGGAGGGGTTCGGGGGCGTGGACACGGGGGTCCCTCCCCCGCTCGGCGCGGACAACGGCTCCGTCGCCGCCGTCGCCGAACAGCTGCTGCCCAGCACCGTCCAGGTGCTCGCGGAGGTTGAGGGCAAGCCGAACGGCGCGACCGGCTCGGGCTTCGTGCTGGACCGGCGGGGCCATGTCATCACCAACAACCACGTGGTCCGGGAGACGGCGGAGCGGGAGGGAAGGATCGCCGTCGTCCGACGCGACGGGAGGCGGTTCCAGGCCGCGGTGGTCGGGCGCAGCCCGGTCTACGACCTCGCGGTGCTTCGCGTGCGCAATCCCGGGGGTCTCGTCCCCGCGGCCCTCGGCGTCAGCCGGAGGCTGCGCGTCGGCGAGACCGTCGTGGCCTTCGGGTCGCCGCTCGGGCTCAGCTCCACCGTGACGGCAGGGATCGTCAGCGCCAAGGACCGGCCCGTGACGACCGGGCAGGCCGAGGACGACACCTCCTACATCAACGCCGTTCAGACCGACGCCGCCATCAATCCCGGCAACTCCGGCGGTCCCCTGGTCGACATGCGCGGGCGCGTCGTCGGCGTGAACTCGGCCATCGCCACCACGGGGGGCTTCGGCACCGAGGCCGGCGGCAACATCGGGGTCGGGTTCGCGATCCCGATCGAGCAGGTGCGGGTCACCGCCGACCAGATCCTGCGCACCGGAGAGGCGCGGTACCCCCTGATCGGCGCCCAGGTGCAGACGGGAGACCGACCGGGCGGCAACGGGGCCGTGGTCGACGAGGTCCTCGACGACAGTCCGGCGGCCGACGCCGGTCTGCGGTCGCAGGACCGGGTGGTCGCGGTCGGCAACCAGCGCGTCGCCGACGGGATCGCGCTCATCGTGGCGATCCGCACCTACCAGCCGGGGGAGACCATCGAGTTCACGCTGGTGCGCGACGGGAAGCGGCGCACCGTGAGCATCACGCTGGACGGCGAGGTCGGCTGAGGCTCCCTCAGGTGTCCGGTTCGGCCTCGACGAACGGGTGCGTGTCGACGAAGTCGCGCGTCTGCTCATACATCCGGTCGATGAACTCCTCGAGCTGGGAGGACTCCACCCGCCACTGACCGCGGCCGCCGATCTTGATGGCCGGCAGGTCGCCCCGACGCACCAGGGCATAGACCTGCGCGCTGGAGGTGTTCAGCACCTCCGCCACGTCGGCGAGGGTGAGGAAGCGGGGGCCGGACATGACCACCACCCTGCCATCCGGCGCCCACCCCCGGGTCGCGCGACCCGCGACCCTGTGGAGGGCGGGGCGGCGGCGCCGCGGTTGCAGGGCACACTGGACGCCCATGACCACCACCACGGGGAGCGACGCACGCCCCGTCACACCGCGCGAGGCTGCGCCGGCGACCCGCCCGAGCCGACTCGGTTGGCGTGACGCGCGGTTGTGGATCGGGGTCGCGCTCGTGGCCGCCAGCGTGGTCGCGGGGGCCCGGCTGCTCGGGTCCGCGGACGAGACGGTCGCGGTCTGGGCGGCCTCCGGTGACCTCGCGGCCGGCGAGGAGGTCCGGCCCGACGACCTGGAGCTGCGCCGCGTGCGGTTCGGCGAGGACCGGGCCCTTGACCGCTATCTCGCCGTCGACGAGCCCCTGCCGGAGGACCGGCGCCTCACCCGGGCCGTCGGCGCCGGAGAGCTGGTGCCGCGCTCCGCCCTCGGTGTCGACGCCAGCGGGGTGCTCGAGGTCCCGCTCACCGTTCCCGCGGGCGGCATCCCGGCCGCGGTGACCAGCGGCTCGACGGTCGACGTCTGGGTGGCTCGCCCCGACATGTCGAGGGCCAGCGCCACCCGGGTCCTGGACGACGTGGTGGTGGTGCAGGCCCCGCCGCCGGAGGAGTCCTTCGGCGCCACGGGCGAGCGTCGCCTGGTCCTGGCCGTGGACGACGCACAGGCGGGCCGCCTGGGTCGGGCGCTCGGTGCGGCGGCCGCGGGCACGGTCTACGTGGTCCGCGAGGGCTGATCGGTGCGCTGCGTGCTGCTGGCCGCGGCGGGCGCCGCGTGGGAGTCCCACGCGCTGGCGCTGCTCGAGCGAGACCGCGGGCTGGTGCTGCTGCGCCGTTGCCTCGACGTCGACGACCTGCTGGCGGCGGCCACGGCGGGGCAGGCCGACGCGGCGGTGCTCGCCCTGGAGGCTCCCGGCCTCGACGCCTCTGCCGTCGAGCACCTGCGACGGCACGAGGTCTCCGCGATCGCCGTGCTCCCCGAGGAGCTCGCGCAGGAGACGGCCCGGGCCCGGGCGCGCCGGATCGGCATCCCCACCGTGCTCGGCGCCGGCGAGGTCGACCGGCTCCCCGACGCCCTGCACCACCTCCCCACGGCACTCTCGGACCGCTCGTCACCGGGCGCGGAGCCCCGGCCCGCCGACACGCGCGTCCGTCCGGCGGTCCGGGAGGCGACGGACCTCCCGCCCGCGGATGCCGCCGACCCCCGAGAACCTGCCGGCGGGGGCGAAGGCGAGCCGCCGCATGGCCGCGGGCCGGTGATCGCCGTCTGGGGGCCCCACGGCGCACCGGGCCGGACCACCGTCTCGGTGACCCTGGCCGGGCTGATGGCCGCCGGGCCCGCCACGCCGCTGCTCGTCGACGCCGATCCGTGCGGCGGCGCGGTCGCGCAGCACCTCGGCGTCCTCGACGAGATCTCGGGCCTGCTCGCAGCGGCGCGGCTGGAGACCGCGGGCGACCTCGCGGAGCGCTGGCGTGAGGTGCCGCGCGCGGTGCCGCCCGGCGTCGAGGTGGTCACCGGGCTGCCGCGTGCCGACCGCTGGGCCGAGGTCCGGCCAGGGGTGCTCGAGCACCTCATCTCCCTCGGTCGCTCCGCCGGCCCGGTCGTCGTCGACACGGGCGCGAGCATCGAGGAGGACCCGCTGGAAGTCGGGACCGGCCGGCCGCCGCGCAACGGCCTGACCCTGGCCGCGCTCGGCGCCGCCGATGAGGTGCTGGTCGTCGGCAGCGCCGACCCGATCGGGCTCTCCCGCCTGGCGCGCGGCCTCGTGGAGGTGGGGGAGCAGCTGCGCGGCGCCGACGGCGTCGGCCCGCCCGTGCGGGTCCTGGTGAACCGGATGCGGCCCACGCTCGGCTGGAGCGAGCGCGAGATCGTCGGAATGGTCGAGGGTTTCGCGCGGGTGAGCGGGGTGCACTTCCTGCCGGAGGACCGGGCGCCCGTGGACGCCGCCCTGGTGGCGGGGTGCGGGCTGGTCGAGCAGGGCCGCTCCGCGCTGCTCGACGCGCTGCGGCCCGTGGCGCGAGGGGTGGCCGGGGGCGGTGCCGGCCTGCTGGAGAAGCGGGTCAGGCGGAGAAGAGCAGGTAGAGCCCGCCGGCCGTGAAGCCCACCATCACCGCCAGCAGGGGCAGTTGTCCGGTGAGCTGGTGGCGGCGCGGCAGCACGCGGACGGCGCGCTCGTGAGCGGCGATCACGCCGAGCACATGGCCGGCCACCACGGCGAAGACCTTCAGCCACGCGAGCAGCGTGGGATGGAAGGACAGGAAGTAGTTGACGGAGAGGTCGCCGGTGCCGAGCAGGTTCGCGCCGGTCCCCAGCGGGTCGCTCATCTGGATCAGTGTGGCCTGGCCCGTCTCGACGAGGTAGGTCAGATAGTGGGCGAAGATGTAGCCGACGACGATGGGCACCACGGAGTGGGCAAACAGCGCGGGCATCGCCCGGCGCTCGACCCCGGGAGCAGGAAGGGCGGCCGTGGCCGCCACCAGGAGCAGGCCGACACCGAGGCAGAAGGCCACGAGCGCGGCCGTGTCGAGCAGCGTCGTCGAGGCGCCGGCGTCCTGGGTGAAGCGCCGCCAGGCGTTGGCCGAGGAGAAGGAGTCGAAGGCGGTGCTCCCGAGCAGCACGGCCACCACGGCCACGAGTCCGGGGCGCGGGCGGAGGAGGTCGAGGTTGGCCAGCGGGCTGCGCAACCGCAGTCGGCCCTGCGAGTCGCGGCCCCACACCGACAGCCGCGCCACGAGCGTCGAGTAGACCTCGAAGGGGTCGGCCCGCTCGTAGAAGCGGGCGCCGAAGAGCGCCCCGCCGATCAGCATCACCGCCACGTAGACGGCGAAGAACAGCCGCACGGGGCCGAGCTCCGTGGAGGAGGGATAGACGAGCTCCAGCCACACGAAGGCGAAGAGGCCGAGGGCGGCGGGCCAGGCGCCGAGGTGCTCGGGGTAGGTCCGCATGCCCCGGTCCGGGTGCGTGCCGGCGAGGCGCGCGATGAGCAGGTTGATGGTGCGGACGGGACTGATCGCACGCCAGAACCGCCCCAGCAGCAGCGACATCGGGACGATCCCCACCCAGAGCAGGACATAGACCATCCCGAAGAAGGGGTTCGTGAGCAGGTCCTGGCCCAGCAGCGCGGCGATCGCCGCCCACGCGAACAGGAACACCCCGAACGCCCGGGCCACCCACGCGAACGCCGCGGAGTCGACCAGGCCCGAGAGCCAGGCCGGAGCCAGGCGGCCGCCGTCGGGGTCGCCGTACCGGGGTGACTGCCAGGCCAGGGCGAGGATGACGAAGGAGACCGCGAGCGCGGTCGTGGCGCCGACGATCGCCAGCTCGGCCGGGATCGGCAGGTCGTCCGCCCCGCCCAGCCCGTGCGCGAGGACGGACCGGCCGGCGGGAGGGCCGGGCGCGGGATCCACGTCAGCGGACCTCGAGCCCGGGGCGCCGAATCGTCCCCATGGCCACGTCCTCCGCATCGTCGATGGTCGCCGCGTGCCAGAATCGCACACGCAGGCACCGCCTCGACGGAAGGATCACCCATGAGCCAGCGGCTGCGGCCGCCGGACCTCGCGTTCCTGGCGGACGAGACCCCCTCGACGCCCCAGCACAACGCGACCGTGGCGATCCTCGACCCGGGACCGGACGGCCTGGATGTCTCCCGCCTCACGGCGCACGTCGAGGATCGGATCGCCTTCGTGCCGCGCTACCGGCAGGTCGTCCGCCAGGTCCCGTGCGGGCTCGCCAATCCGGTGTGGCTGGACGACCCGAGCTTCGACGTGCAGTACCACGTGCGACGCTCCGCGCTGCCCGCTCCCGGCACGGCCGCGCAGCTTCGCGAGCTGGTGGCGCGCATCTTCTCGCGGCCGCTGGACCGGAACCGTCCGCTCTGGGAGGTCTATGTCGTCGAGGGGCTCGAGGGCGGCCGTGTGGCGATCCTGTCCAAGTCCCACCGCGTGCTGGTGGACGGCGTGCAGACCGTCGACATCGGCCAGGTGCTGCTCGACACCGCGCCGGAGCCGCGCATCGCCGAGCACGAGCCGTGGACGCCGCGCCGCAGCCCCTCCGGGTCGCGGTTGGTGCGGGGCGCCTTCGTGGACTCCGTGTTCCGTCCCTCCACGCTGGCGCAGACCGGCCGCGGTGCGGTGGGTCACCTCGCCCGCCGGGCCGAGACGGTCGCGCACCGCGCCGGCGCCGTCGCAGGGGCGCTGACCAATCACGAGCACGTGCCCCGCTCACCCCTGGATGCCCCGCTCTCCCAGCAGCGCCGCTTCGTCACGCTGGCCACCGACCTCGAGGACTACCGGCGCGTCCGGGAGTCCCACGGAGGCACGATCAACGACGTCGTGCTGGCCACGATCGCCGGCGGCCTGCGGCACTGGCTGATGGCGCGGCGGGAATCGCTGGGCGGGGTCCGCAGCCTGCGGGCGATCGTGCCGCTCTCGGTGATCGACGACGAGCTCGAGCCCACCTCGCTGGGCTCGCAGGTCACGAGTCACGTCGTCGACCTGCCGGTCGGCGAGTCGAGCCCGGTGGTGCGGCTGGCCCAGGTTTCCTACTCGCTCAAGGCGCACCGCGAGACCGGCCGCGCCGTGGCCGCCAACCGCCTCGCCGGGATCGTCGGCTTCGCCCCCACCACGTTCCACGCGCTCGGTTCGCGCGTCGCCGCCACCGAGGCGAACCACCGCGACGTCGATCTCATGGTCACCAACGTGCCCGGCCCCCAGTTCCCGCTCTACGCCGGCGGGGCGCGGATGCTGGAGAGCTATCCCGTGCACCCGCTGCTGCCGCGGCAGGCCCTCGCGATCGGGGTGACGTCCTACGACGGGTGCGTCTTCTACGGCATCACCGCCGACCGCGACGCCGTGCCCGACGCCGAGGTGCTCGGCCCGTGCCTCGCCGACGCGCTCGAGGAGCTCGTCGACACCACGGCCGAGGGGCGCCCGCGCATCCGCCGCGGTCGGCAGGCTCGCTCCCGCGGCCGTCGTCCGGTGCCCAGCCCCGGGGACGACGGGTGATGGAGCGGGTCTACGTGCCGCTGACCGGGTCGCGCCTGGCGAAGCTGGTGGCGGACGGGCGGCTCGACGGGCCACTCACCGCGCACGCGGTCACGGCCGCGGTCCGCGACGCCTGGCCGGACGGCGACGAGGAGGCGTGGTCCTGGGCCGCGTTGATGGCCGCCGCCGAGGCCTCCCGCGCGGACCTGGGGCCGGCGGACCGGCCTCGCCGACACGTCGTGGCGGCCGACGTACCCGCCTGCGAGCCCGACCCGGGGCAGGACGCCGACCCCACCCGGGTGCGGGTGGCGGCCGACGTGCCGTTCGAGCGGGTGGCGTCGGCGCACGTGGACACGGTCGACGACGCGGCCGAGAGCGACGAGCTCGCCTGGTTCGCGACCCAGGAGATCCGCTTCCTTCCCGGGCGGGCGGACGCGTGAGCCCGCTCGGGACGGCGTGGCACCTGGGCGGTCTCCATCCGTTCGAGCAGGTTCTCGTGCTGGTCCTCGCGTTCGGACCCTTCCTGCTGCTGGGGATCGTCGTCGCGGTGCAGCGGCGTCGCAGCCTGGCCGCCGAGGACGGCCCCGAGGAGGCCCCGGAGGACGCCGCGCAACGGGCCGGGCGCGACGCCGGTCCTAGCGGGCGAGGTACTCCCGGCCGACGCGGTTCTCCACCTTCAGCGCCTTGACCATGATGTCGGCCAGGAACGCCTCGAGCTTCCCGCCGACCAGCGGGATCTTGACGGCGATGTCGAGCTCGACATGCTCCCGGGTGCCGTCACCCTCGGCGATCAGGCGCACCTTTCCGGACATCTCCGCGGGCTTGCCCGGGACGCGCACCTCGATGTCGCCCTCGGTCTCGCTGCTCCAGCGCTCCTCCTGCCGGATGTTGATCTCGTCGCCGACGAGCTTGGTCACGAAGGAGGGCAGGCCGCGCGCGGGCCGCACCTGGTCGATGACCACGTGGCCGTCGTTGCTGCTCACCTCGTGCCGCACGGCGCCCTGGGCGAGGGTCACCTCCTCACGGAACGCCGGGTCGGCCAGCATGGCGGTCACCCGGTCGACGGGGGCGTCGTAGGTCAGTTCGTGCGTCATGCGCTTCGACATGGGCACATCATGGACCACTCGTCCCTCGTCACCCCGGGGGGTCGTGTTGTGCCCGTCACATCGCGGGAATACGTTGAGCGGGTGTCCAGCTCGCTTGACGAAAAGAAGTCCGACCTCATCGAGAGCGCGAGCGAGACCGCGCGCAAGCGAAAGGGCTCGGGTGGCCCGCCACGAGACGTGGTGGGGTCGCTGCTGACCGCCTACTACCGCCACGTCGCGCCCGAGGACCTGATCGAGCGCACCGAGATGGATCTCTATGGCGCGCTGGCCTCGCACCACCGGCTCGCGGAGCAGCGTCCGCAGGGCACGGCGCGGGTTCGCGTGATCACCCCGAGCGTGGACGAGCACGGCTGGTCGGCCGGGGGCCGCTCGGTGCTCGAGATCGTCACCGACGACATGCCGTTCCTCGTCGACTCGGTGGCCATGGAGATGGCTCGCCACGGCCGCGACGTGCACATCGTGGTGCACCCGCAGCTCGAGGTGGTCCGCGACATCGCCGGCGAGCTGCAGTCGGTGGCCGCAGGCGACGAGACGACCGTCGGCACCCAGGGCGACGGCCAGCCGGAGTCGTGGATGCACTTCGAGATCGGCCGGCTCGACGAGGACGACGACGTCGACGCGCTGGTCGCCGATGTCGAGCGGGTGCTCCGCGACGTCCGCGAGGCCGTCGAGGACTGGGACAAGATGCAGACCCGGGTGGCCGAGCTCGTCGACAGCCTGGAGCAGGACCCGCCCGACCTGGCGTCCGAGGAGGTCCAGCAGGGGGCGGCGCTGCTGCGCTGGCTGGCCGAGGAGCACTTCACCTTCCTGGGCTACCGGGAGTACCGCCTGGACCAGGCCTCCGGTGAGGACGCGGTCCTGCGGACGGTGGCCGGCACGGGGCTCGGCATCCTGCGCGCCGATGCGCACGTGAAGGAGGGCAAGCGGCTGACCGGCCCGTCGGCGGAGAAGGCCCGCGAGAAGACGCTGCTGGTGCTGACCAAGGCGAACTCGCGCTCGACCGTGCACCGCGCGGCCTACCTGGACTACGTCGGCGTCAAGGTCTTCGACGACGCCGGCGAGGTGGTCGGCGAGAAGCGCTTCCTCGGGCTGTTCTCGAGCGCCGCCTACACCGAGTCGCTGACCCGGATCCCGCTGTTGCGCGAGAAGGCGACCACCGTGATGGAGCGCGTCGGCTTCGACCCGCGCAGCCACGCCGGCAAGGCGCTGATGGACACCCTGGAGAACTACCCCCGCGACGAGCTCTTCCACGCGCCGGTGGACGAGCTCGCCCCGGTGGCGCGCGCCGTGATGTTCACCCGCGAGCGCCGCCAGCTGCGCCTGTTCGTGCGCCGCGACAGCTACGGGCGCTACGTCTCCTGCCTCGTCTACCTCCCCCGCGACCGGTACAACACGAGCGTGCGGCAGCGTTTCTCCGCGATCCTGCAGGACCGGCTCTGTGGCGGGCACGTCGAGTTCAACGCCCGGATCGCCGAGTCGACGCTCGCGCGGGTGCACTTCGTGCTGCGCCCCGAGGGGGATCGGCTGGTGCCCGAGGTCGACGCGGAGGACCTCGAGCGCCGTCTCGCGGACGCCGCCCGGTTCTGGGCGGACGACTTCACCTCCGCGGTGGTGGGGGAGTACGGCGAGGCCTCGGGCACCCGCCTGGCCAAGCGCTACGTCGACTGCTTCCCGGAGGCCTACAAGGAGGACTTCCCCCCGCGCACGGGGGCCGTGGACCTCGGCCACCTCGAGCGGCTCACCCTCGACGAGAAGGGGCGGGGGCTCGACCTGACCCTCTACGAGCAGGTGGATGCCGGCCGCGGCGAGGTCCGACTGAAGGTCTACCGGGTGGGGACGCACCTGTCTCTCTCCCAGGTGCTTCCGATGCTCTCGTCGATGGGCGTCGAGGTGGTCGACGAGCGCCCCTATGAGCTGGAGGGCTTCGAGCGGACCACGACGGTCTACGAGTTCGGGCTGCGCTATCCGGGGTCGCTGCCCGACGATGCCCGCGCGCTGTTCACCGACGCGCTGCGCGCGGTCTGGGACGGCCGCAACGAGGTCGACGGCTTCAACGCCCTCGTCCTCGCGGCGGGGCTCAGCTGGCGGCAGGCATCGGTGCTGCGCGCGTACGCGAAGTACCTCAAGCAGGGCGGGACGCCCTTCGCGCTGGACTACATCGAGGAGGCGCTGGTCGACAACGTCGACCTGACCCGCCTGACCGTGGACCTCTTCGAGGCCCGCTTCGACCCGGGTCGCGAGGACGTAGCGGCGGACGCCGAGAGCCGGGTGGCCCGCATGAGGGAGCTCGAGGACCGCATCGAGCGCGCCCTGGACGACGTCGTCTCGCTCGACCACGACCGGATCTTCCGGTCCTACCTCGCCATGGTCCGCGCCACCCTGCGGACCAACTACTTCCAGCTCGACGCGGACGGCCAGCCGAAGTCCTACCTGGCGCTGAAGCTGGAGCCCTCGGCGGTGCCGGACCTGCCCGAGCCGCGCCCGGCGTACGAGATCTTCGTGCACTCGCCCCGCGTCGAGGGCGTACACCTGCGTTTCGGCGCGGTGGCGCGGGGTGGCCTGCGCTGGTCGGACCGACGCGACGACTTCCGCACCGAGGTGCTGGGTCTGGTGAAGGCGCAGATGGTCAAGAACTCCGTCATCGTGCCGGTCGGCGCCAAGGGCGGGTTCTTCGCCAAGCAGCTGCCGGACACCGGCGACCGCGAGGCCTGGATGACCGAGGGCCGAGCCTGCTACACGACCTTCATCTCGGGCCTGCTGGACGTGACCGACAACCTCGTCGACGACGACGTCTCGCCCCCGGAGCGCGTGGTGCGTCACGACGGCGACGACACCTACCTGGTGGTGGCCGCCGACAAGGGCACGGCGACGTTCTCCGACCTGGCCAACGAGGTCGCGCAGGGTTACGGGTTCTGGCTCGGCGACGGGTTCGCCTCCGGCGGCTCGGTCGGCTACGACCACAAGGCGATGGGCATCACCGCGCGGGGCGCCTGGGTCTCGGTGCAGCGTCACTTCCGCGAGCGTGGCATCGACTGCCAGGCCGAGGACCACACGGCGGTCGGCATCGGCGACATGTCCGGCGACGTCTTCGGCAACGGCATGCTGTGCTCCGAGCACACCCGTCTCGTCGCCGCCTTCGACCACCGACACATCTTCATCGACCCCGAGCCCGACGCCGAGAGCTCCTACGCCGAGCGCAAGCGGGTCTTCGAGCTGGGGCGCTCGTCCTGGCAGGACTACGACAGCTCCAAGATCTCCGAGGGTGGCGGCGTCTGGTCGCGCCAGGCCAAGTCGATCTCGCTCACCCCCCAGGTGCGCGCGGCCCTCGATCTCGCCGACGACGTCACCAGCCTGACGCCGCCGGAGCTGATCCGGGCGATCCTGCTCGCGCCCGTCGACCTGCTCTGGAACGCCGGCATCGGCACCTACGTCAAGGCCAGCAGCGAGTCGCATGCCGACGTCGGCGACAAGGCGAACGACAGCATCCGGATCGACGGGCGCGACCTGCGGGCGCGCTGCGTGGGCGAGGGCGGCAACCTGGGCCTCACCCAGCTCGGCCGGATCGAGTACGCCCGCCAGGGCGGTGACGTCCGGCACGCCACGGGCGACGGGGCCGCCGGGGGGCGGATCAACACCGACGCCATCGACAACTCCGCGGGCGTCGACACCTCGGACCACGAGGTGAACATCAAGATCCTGCTCGACAAGGTCGTCGTCCAGGGCGATCTGACGGGCAAGCAGCGCAACAAGCTGCTCCAGCAAATGACCGACGACGTGGCCGCCCTGGTGCTGGCCGACAACTACGAGCAGAACCTGGCCCTGGCGAGCGCCGTGGCGAACGCTGCGCCGCTGCTGCACGTGCACGAGAACTGGATGAAGCAGCTCGAGCGGCGCGGGGTGCTGAACCGGACGCTCGAGGGGCTGCCGACCAGTCGCGAGGTGCGTCGTCGCGCCGAGCGGGGTGAGGGCCTGAGCGTCCCGGAGCTCTCGGTGCTGCTGGCCTGGACCAAGATCGTGCTGGCCGACGAGCTGCTGGCCTCGGACATCGCCGACGACACCTATCTGCGCAGCGAGCTCTACTCCTACTTCCCCGCGGCGATGCGCCAGGAGTACCGCAAGCAGATGGATGCCCACCCGCTGCGCAGCCAGATCGTGGTCACACAGGTGGTCAACGAGCTGGTCAACGCCGCCGGGATCACCTTCTGGCCGCGGCTGGCCGGCGAGACCGGGGGCAGCGCCCCCGAGCTGGTGCGCGCCAACGTCGTGGCCAGCGAGGTCTTCGGAGCGAGGGGTCTGCGCGAGGAGATCGCGTCCCATGACAACCGCCTGGCGGCCGGCGTGCAGACCCACATGCGCCTCGAGGTGCGCACGCTGGTCGAGCGCGCAACCCGGCGTCTCGTCACGCAGAGACGCAACGAGGACAGCGACTCGACCGTGCAGCGCTACGAGGTGCCCGTGCAGCGGGTGATGACCCACCTGCCCGAGATCTTGAGTGGTCGCGAGAAGGACCTGCTCGAGGCGCGTCGCGATGCTCTGGTGAAGCGGCACGTGCCCGAGGACCTGGCCACCCGGATCGCCGTCCTGCCGCCGGCCTACGCGCTCCTGGACGTCGTGGACGTCGCCAACGATCGAGACGACGACGCGCTGGAGGTCGCCCGCGTGCACGCGGCGCTCGGTGAGCGGCTCGGGCTGGGCGTGCTGCTGGAGCGAATCAGTGGCCTGCCGCGCGACGACCGCTGGCAGACCATGGCCCGCGCCTCGCTCCGCGACGACCTCCAGGGGGTGCAGGCCGGGCTGACCGACCGGGTGCTCGGCACCACCGACGCCGCGGACTCCGCCCCGGCCCGCGTCGCGGACTGGGAGGAGCGAGACGCCGAGCTGGTGGAGCGCGCGGTCGGGACGCTCACCGAGGTGACCGCTGACGAGGACGTCGACCTCGCCCGGATGTCGGTCGGGCTGCGCGTGGTGCGCGGGCTGCTCTCGTCGAGCTGAGCCGGGTCCCCCACCGACCGGTCGCCGGCCGCGAACCCCGCGCCTACGTCGGGAGCAGGGGCTCGGTGTCGGCGAGGCCGCGGCGCTCGAGCACCTCGACGTCCTTGTCCTCGAGCATCCGGTAGGCCTCGAAGAAGGCGTCGAGCTCCTCGAGGAAGTTCTCCGGCAGGTCGCCCAGGTCCCGTAGGTGGTCCTGGTGGTGGTCGTGCTCGGGCACGCAGATCAGCTTGGTCTCCTTGATGCCGCCGACGCCGAGCAGGTAGGAGCCGATCACGCGGCAGCGGATGTGGATGCCGGGGAAGGTCGGCTCCTCGAGGAGGACGAGCGCGTCGAGGGCATCGCCGTCCTCGCCGTTGACCCCGTCGACGTACCCGTAGTCTCCCGGGAACCCGGCCGGGCCGCCGAGCCGACGGTCGAACCACATGGTCCCGTCGTCGGCCTCCTCGTACTTGTTGCGACTGCCGCGGGGGATCTCCACCACGACGTCGACGGGAGGCGGGGTGGCGCGCTCAGTCATCGGGCTCCTTGGGTCGGCATCCGCCGACGCTACTCCGGACCGGTTGGGGTGAGCGGCCGTGCGCCGGTCAGCTGGCCTTGCGGTTGCCCGAACCGGGCTTCTTCGGACTCTTCTTGCGCGGGTCCGACTTCTTGGCGGCCGACTTCTTGCTGGTGGACGTCGCCGCGGCCTTCTTCTTGCCGGCCGGCTTTCCGCTGGTGTTCTTGCTGGACGACTTCTCGGCCGACCCGCCGGACCGGGGATCGCTGTCGTCCTCGCCCCGCGCCTTCTTGGCGTCGGAGACCGAGCGCTGCAGCGCGGCGAGCAGGTCGACCACCTCACCCGAGGTCTTCGTCGACGTCTCGGTGCGCTGCACCTCGCCCCCCTCGATCTTTGCTCGGACGACGGCCTGGAGGGCCTCCGCGTAGTCGTCCTCGAACTCCTCGGCCACGAAGTCGCCGGCGAGCGTGTCGACGAGCATCCGGGCCATCTTCACCTCGGAGTCCTTCACGTCGCCGGGCTCGATGCTGAAGTCCGGGGATCGGATCTCGTCGGGCCAGAGCATGGTCTGCAGGACGATCACGTCCTCGCGCACCCGCAGCACGGCGATCGTCGTGCGCTGGCGCAGCGCGACCGTGACGACGGCCATCCGGTCGGCCTCGACGAGCGCCTGCCTCAGCAGGGCATAGGGCTTGCTGCCGGCGCCCTCCGGCTCGAGGTAGTAGCACTTGTCGAGCAGCATCGCGTCGATCTGATCGGTCGGCACGAACTTCTCCACGGCGATCTCCCGGGAGGAGGAGACCGGTAGATCGGCGAGGTCGTCGTCGGTGAGGATCACCATCTCCCCGTCCTCGGTCTCATAGCCCTTGGCGATGTCGGCGTACGCGACCTCCTCGCCGTCGAGCGAACAGAGGCGCTGATAGCGGATGCGGCCGCCGTCCTGGGCGTGCACCTGCCGGAACGAGACGTCGTGGCTCTCGGTGGCGGAGTACAGCTTGACCGGGACGCTGACCAGCCCGAACGAGACGGAGCCCTTCCAGATCGCGCGCATGCGGACGCCTTCCTGTCGCGGGATCGCCGGTAGGACCCCTGACGGGGCCAGTATCCATCGGTCGGGTCAGCCGGTGAAGATGCCAGCCTCCCTCGTGCGGTCGAGGAGGGCTCGACGCATCGCGCGCGACTCCCGCGGCAGGCTCGCGGCGACGTCGCGCAGTCGGCCCGCTCCCGCTCGCGCTGGGCTCCGCTCCGGCGGGTGCCCTCCCGGAGGACGTCCATCCGAGTCTCTCGGCCGCGGTTGCCGGGGAGCCGGCGCCCCCGCCGGCCGAGGGACGACCCTGCTTCATGGTGCGTGTTCATGGTGCGTGTTCATGGTGCGTGCCCCGCGGAAGGACGCGCACCCGGCACAATGGGCCGGGTGCGTCCGATGCTCGCCACGAAGGGTGACCACGTCCCTGCCGGGGGGGAGTGGACGCACGAGGTGAAGTGGGACGGCATCCGCCTGCTCGGCGACACGCGCGCCGGCCGCGACGGGCGCTGCCGACTCGAGACCCGCAACGAGAACGACGCCACCCTCGCGTGGCCGGAGGTCGCCGCCGCGGCGCCGGAGCGCGACGTGCACGTCGACGGCGAGGTGATCGCCCTCAACGACCGCGGGCTGCCCGACTTCGGCGTGCTGCAGGACCGGATGCACGTGCGCCGCCCCGCCGCGGCCGCGCGCAAGGCCGAGGTGGTGCCGGCGACGTACATGGTCTTCGACCTGCTCCGCCTGGACGGACGCGCGCTGCTGCGTGAGCCGCTGGAGGCGCGCCGGGCGCTGCTCGACGGCCTCGTCGAGGGTGGCGACCTCGGCGGTTCCTGGCGGGTGCCGGCGGCGTACGACGACGGGGCGATGCTGCTCGAGGCAACATCGCAGCAGGGCCTCGAGGGCGTGATCAGCAAGCGGCTGGTCCTCGCGCTACGAGCCGGGGATCCGCAGCAAGCACTGGCTGAAGTTCCCGCACCGCCGGCGGATCTCCTACGTGGTCGGCGGCTGGCGGCCCGAGACCGGCTCGACCGACCGGCTCGGCGCGGTCCTGGTGGGGGAGCCCACCGCCGAGGGGCTGGTCTACCGGGGGCGCGTCGGCAGCGGCATCGCCGGGCGGGCCGGGCCGGTGCTGCGCCGGCTGCTGGAGCCGCTGGCGCGCGCGGAGAGCCCCTTCCTCTCCGAGGTGCCGCGGGTCGACGCCGCCGGGACGCACTGGGTCGAGCCGCGCGTCGTCGTCGACGTGGAGTCGCTCGGGTTGTCCACGCAGCAGCGGCTGCGTCAGCCGGCGTACCGCGGCGCACGCCCCGACCTGTCGATCGACGACCTGCTCCGGCGGGGGGACGCGTGAGCTCCAGGAAGCAGCAGCGGGAGGGCAGCGAGGTCCACGTCGACGTCGAGGGGCGCACGCTGCGCCTGCGCAACCTCGAGAAGGTGCTCTACCCGGCGACGGGCTTCACCAAGGGCGAGGTGCTCGACTACTACGCGCGGATCGCGCCGACGCTGCTGCCGCACCTCGCCGACCGGGCGGTGACGCGGATCCGCTGGCCGCACGGCACGGGGGAGCAGAGCTTCTATGAGAAGAACGCCCCGGCCGGGACCCCCTCGTGGGTACGGCTCGCGAGGGTGCGGACGTCGGGGTCGCGCGGATCGTCCGGGTCCCGGTCCCGAGCGGGTGATCACCTGGAGTTCCCGGTCTGCGACGACCTCGCGACGCTGACCTGGCTGGTCAACCTCGCCGCGCTGGAGCTCCACGTGCACCAGTGGACGGTGGGCCGCAACGGGCAGCCGCGCAACGCCGACCGGCTCGTGATCGACCTCGACCCGGGCGAGCCGGCGGGGCTGCACGAGTGCTGCCAGGTGGCGCTGCTCGTGCGCGACGTTCTCGGCGGGCGCGACCTGGAGGTGCTCCCGGTGACCAGCGGGAGCAAGGGCCTGCACCTGTACGCCGCGCTGCCGCGCCGCCGCTCGTCCGAGGACACCACGGCGCTGGCCAAGCAGGTCGCCGAGGAGCTGCAGGCCGCCTCGCCCGCGCTCGTCACGGCCTCCATGACCCGGTCGCGGCGCCGCGGCAAGGTGTTCCTCGACTGGTCGCAGAACGCGGCGTCGAAGACCACCGTGTCGCCGTACTCGCTGCGCGGCCGCGACCGCCCGCGCGTGGCCGCGCCGGTGACGTGGGCCGAGGTCGAGGAGGGGGCCGACGACCCGCTCGGACTCGAGATGTTCGCGCCGGAGGAGGTGCTCGCCCGCGTGGAGGAGCACGGCGACCTCTTCAGCCCTGGCTGACGCGCGCGCGACGGCCCGGCGGGACGCCCCCGAGGCGCGTCATGCGCCCGGTCGCCCCGGAGGCCCCGTCGCAGGCCGTACGCCGCGTCGACGAGGCTGGTTGGATGACCCCATGAGCGAACCGTGCCCCATCGAGACCTGGCTGACCGACATGGACGGCGTCCTCGTGCGCGAGGAGGAGCTCGTCCCGGGCGCGGACACCTTCATCGAGGCGCTCAAGGAGCACGAGCGCGACTTCCTGGTGCTGACCAACAACTCGATCTTCACGCCCCGCGACCTGCGCGCGCGGCTGCTCGCCAGCGGCATCGACGTGCCGGAGGAGCGGATCTGGACCTCGGCGCTGGCGACGGCGCGGTTTCTCGACGACCAGCGCCCCGGCGGGTCGGCGTTCGTCGTCGGCGAAGCCGGGCTGACCACGGCCTTGCACGAGATCGGCTACGTGATCAGCGAGCGGAGCCCGGACTACGTGGTGCTGGGGGAGACCCGCACCTATTCCTTCGAGGCCATCACCCGGGCGATCCGGCTGATCGAGGGCGGCGCCCGGTTCATCGCCACCAACCCCGACCCCAGCGGGCCGAGCCCCGAGGGCACGCTGCCCGCGACCGGCTCGGTGGCGGCGCTGATCAGCAAGGCGACCAAGCGCGATCCCTACTACGTCGGCAAGCCGAACTCGCTGATGATGCGCATGGCCCTGAACCAGTTGCGGGCGCACTCCGAGACCACCGTGATGATCGGCGACCGGATGGACACCGACATCATCTCGGGCATGGAGGCGGGGCTGCGCACCATCCTCGTGCTCTCCGGGTCGACCAAGCCCGGCGACGTCGAGTCCTTCCCCTACCGCGCGACGCGGGTGGAGGACTCGGTGGCCGACCTCGTAGACCTGGCGCGGGAGAAGACGCCCACGACCTGAGGCGGACGCGGGCCGGCGCACCGAGAGAAGACGGTCGCCTCCGGCGCGAGTGAGGTCTAGAGTGTCGTGTGGGGTCCGACGGGGGAAGGTCGAAAGATGCGGATCGCGATCTGCTCCGTGGTCATCGCCGTGGTGGCCGCGCTGCTGCCCGGCATCCTGGTGTCCGCCGCCGAGGCCGACACTCCGGGATGCGTGTCCAAGGCCGAGTTCCGGCGAGTCGGCCACGGGATGACGCCCGCGCGCGTGGCGCGCATCTTCGACACCCGGGGTCAGCTGCTCGATGGTGCGACGGGCGGATACGCCCAGGCCTACAAGAGCTGCGCCGCCGGAGGCGTGGCGGTCGAGTTCGGTTGGAGGCGGCCGGGTTCCCCTCGCCTGGGGCTGATCACCAAGCGGTGGACCCGTCACCGGGTCGTCAACTGCGTCACCCACGACGAGTGGCGCCAGGTCTGGATCCGCGAGGACGGCACCGGTAGCGGTCCCGGGACGGGCGGAACGCGGCGCCGCATTCACCACGTCTTCGGGATCAAGGGGCGCGTCGTGGACCGGTTCCGCACCGGTCCGCAGGAGCGTTGGCAGATCCGCCGCTACGATCGCTGTGCCTCGCCGAAGACCTACACGGTCGGGTACACGAGCTTCCGGAAGGGGCCGTGGCACTCCTACTGGGGCTGAGGGCTGCCGGGCCCGGATCGCCGCGCCGCATCGGGTAAGTTGCCCGGCTCAGAGCATCCACCGGAGGGGCACGCGTGCAGAAGTTCTACCTCAACGGGCTGTTGATCTGCGGCCTCATCATGGTCACCCTCGGTGTCGTCACGCTGATGGGCGGCGACCCCGAGATCCGACGGTTGGTCATCGGCTTCGGCTTCGGCGTTCCGAGCCTGCTGCTGTGGTTCTTCTTCCGGATCCTGGTGCCGAGCAATGAGGACCCCGGGACCTGAGCTCCGGCCGGCCATCCGGGCGCGTGCGACGCGTCGCCGTCGCCTGCCCGATCGGCCCGCCGCGCGGCCGCACTGCGTCACGCACGGGGGGACAGGCAGCCGCGCGCCGGAGCACGACCGCGACCAGTGGCCCGGCGACGATGAGCGTCGACCAGACGATGATGACCGCGATGATCTCGAAGAGCTCTCCGCGATCGATGCCGCGGGCCGCCGAGACCGCGACGAACGCCGCGAACACGGCCGCGAAGCTCCCCACGAAGAGCCAGTGAACCGTGCGAGCTCCTCGAGGGCGCCGAACACGCCGTTCGGGTTGTACTGCGTGAGGATCGCCCAGCCGTCGAGCTGGTCCTTCTCGAGACTCGGTTGCATCACCGTGACCTGGATGAAGTAGTCGATCAGCAGCACCGCGGCAGCGATCGTCGCGAGGCACACCCCGGGGTACATCCACAGGTAGTCTCCCGGCCACTGCTCGGCGATGACATCACCCGAGAACGGATAAGAGACGTCGTTCGGAAGAGCCGTCAACGCCAGGGCGAAGGCGACGACCGTGACGCCGGCCAGGCAGAATGCGATCGAGGAACCACCACGCAAGGCGCCCCGGGTCACGGGGACCACGGTGCCCTCGCTGTCACCCACGGTGCCCTTCCTTCTTCGAGAAGTCCTCTCGATCGTGCCACTTCGTGCACCGCGGAGCGCCAGCGCTCAGGGCTCAGGGCTCAGGGCTCAGGGCTCAGGGCCTACGGGTCCGCGCGACCGACGTGCACGGGTCTCCTGGCCGACCAGCAGGCCCAGCGTCAGCACCGTGACCGGGATGACGAACGCCAGCATCACGGAGCTGAACTGCCGGAGCGCATCATGGCCGGCCGAGTCCAGCAACAGGTAGGCGGTGTAGGCGAGGTAGTAGCCGATGAAGAGCCACGCCTCCCGCTTGGCCACCCGCCGACCGGTGAACGCGATCGGCAGCAGCAACATCACCACGGCCACCATCACGGGGATGTCGAAGGTCGACGCGCCGTCGGTCACCGGCACCCCGTCCGGGCTGATCACCGCGGTCAGCCCCATCACCGCGCCCAGGTTGAAGATGCAGCTGCCGACCGCGTTGCCCACCGCCATCCCCACGTTGCCGCGGATCGCCGCCGTCACCGAGGTGGTGAGCTCGGGCAGCGACGTGCCGATCGCGACGATCGTCAGCCCGACCACCGTCTGGCTCAGTCCCACCGCGGTCGCGACGGCCACCGCGCCGCTGACCAGCCAGCTCGCTCCCCAGACCAACAGCCCGACGCCGGCGGCCACCAGCAGCACCGCCACCGGGAGGCCGCCGGGCGTGGACGGCGGCCCCTCCACGGGCCCCGGGTCGGTGTCCAGGCGGCTTCGGACCACGGTCACCGTGGTGTAGGCGAGCAGCAGCCCGGCCAGGACCAGGCCGTCCAGGGTGGACACCGTCCCGTCGACGGCCATCAGCCAGAAGAGCAGCGACAGCGCGATCAGCACCGGCACGTCCCGGCGTACCACCGGGCTCTGCACCGCCAGGGACATGATCGTGCCGGCCACGCCGAGCACCAGCAGGATGTTCGCGACGTTGGAGCCGACCACGTTGCCGACCGCGAGCCCCGGTCTGCCGGACAGGCTGGCCTCCACGGTGACCGCCAGCTCGGGCGCGGAGGTCGCGAACGAGACCACCGTCAGGCCGACCACCAGCGGGGACAGCCCGAACGAACGGGCAATCGTGCTGGCGCCGCGCACCAGGATCTCGCCGCCGGCAACCAGCAGCACGATCCCAGCCAGCAGGAGGAGTGCGGCGGTCATCGGGCCTCCGAGCGGCTGGCTGGACGGGCGTGCCCGGGCAGTCGCGGTCACCGCACCACCGGGCTGGGCGATCATCGCGTGGCCGGCAGCCCCGGCGCACGGCAGCCCTGGCTGCCACCAGCGGCCGTGCCGATTCACCTGCACGGCCAGGGTACTGCGCCGCGCCGGTCCCGAATCGGAAGGGAAGAAGCCGGGGTGGGCGGCTGGCACACTGCCGTCATGTCGTCTTCGCCTCGGCCCGACGCACTGCCGAAGAAGGTGTCCGACAGCCCCGTCACCCGGCAGGCCCGGATCCGGATCTACGACCGGGTGTTCTTCGGCCTCGGCACGCTGGGGGCGGTGTGGCTCGCCGTCGTGCTGGTCATCCTCTCCCCGAGCCTGAGCTGGTCGGGGCTGGCCGCGCTCATCCTCATGTGGGTGGTCCTGGCCTATCTGGCGCTGCCGAGGCTGAACCGGATGTTGAGTGCGATCTACGTGCCCGACTACTTCATCGGCCGCACCCGGACCAGCGACGGCCTGCTCGGCGATCCTCTCAACCTGGCGGTCCGGGGAACCGGTGAGCAGCTGGCCACCGTCATGCGGCGGGCTCAGTGGATCCACGCCGACCCGGTGACGTTGCGCAGCTCGATCGGTATCGTCCGGTCGACCCTGACCCGGCGGAGCTACTCGGAAGCGCCCGTCAGCCCCCTCTTGCTGTTCAATCGCCCGCAGGACACCGCCTTCCAACAAGAGGTTGCCGGCAATCCCGCGCAGCGACACCACGTCCGGTTCTGGCGCACGCCGCGGGGCTGGCCACTCCCCGGCGGCGCGTACGTCGACTGGCTCGCCGGCGGGACCTACGACCGGAGGGTCGGCCTGTCGTTGTTCACCCTCCAGATCACCCACAAGATCGACGCCGACATCGACATCGAGCGGGACTACATCGTCGACACCGTCACGCGGGCGGAGCCGGCCGTCACCGTGGATGTGCTGCGCGACTTCACCACCAGCTACCACTCCCGCAACGGCGGCGGGGACAGCGTCCACACCGACGGTGACCTGCCGATCCTCGACGTCTCGGCGGTGGAGCCCGATCCGGACGCATCCGATCTGAGGCCGCTGCCGCCCCGCGGCGTGCCGCTGCAGGTCTGGCTGCCGGCCCTGATCAATCTGCTGGTCATCCCGTTCGCCTTCTGGTCGACGGCGCAGTCCTGGTCGGATGCCGACACCGACCGCGTCCTGGCCGCCATCGCGCTGACCGGGTCCGCGGTGGTCACGGTGATGGTCCTCTTCGTCTTCGGGCGCAGTGCCCCGGCCCGACGGGTGCTGCTCGCGATCTCCGCGTTCGTCGCGATGACCCACATCGGCGGGTTGGCCTACGACACGGCGGGCCTGCGAACCGTGCACGCCCTGAGCGCGATGGGCGCGATCCTGATGCTGGTGGCCCTGTCATCGCCGAGGGCCACCGAGTGGACCGCACCCGGCTCCTGACGGACCCTCGGAGCCACCACGGCTCCGGGTCACGGCTCAGGCCACGGCGGCGCCCACACCGATGAGGATGATGCAGAGCAGCATCAGGATCCCGACCAGGGGGAGCACGAACCGCAGGTATTGGTCATAGCGCACCTTGGCCAGCGCGAGGCCACCCATGACGACCGCCGAGGTCGGCGTGATCAGGTTGACGAGGCCGGACGCCGACTGGAACGCCGTGACCACCATGGCGCGAGGGACTCCGGCGAAGTCTGCGAGCGGGGCCAGGATCGGCATCGCCAGGGCGGCATGCCCGGACGTGGACGGCACGAGGAAGGCGAGGGGGATGTTGACCAGGAACATCGCCACGCCGAACACCGCGGAGGAGGTGTTGGACACGACGTTCTCCATCGAGCGGAGAACCGTGTCGGTGATCTGGGAGTTGTTCATGATCACCGTCACGCCCCGGGCCAGCACGATGATCAGGCCGACTCCCACGAAGTCGCCGGCGCCGCGCACCAGGGTGTCGGTCAGGCCCTTCTCGCCCAACCCGCCGATGAGTCCGACCACGATCGACATCACGATGAACAGGGCGGCGAGCTCCGGGAAGTACCAGTCGAACTGCCAGACGTAGCTCGCCGCCTCGGGACCCTCGATCACCTGGGCCCAGGGCACGATCGCAAAGATCATGAAGGCGAAAGTGAACGCCACGACCGCGAGCACGCTCTTCTGCTTGCCGGTGAGCACCGGCACCTCCCCGACGCCTCGGCGAGCGATCTCGGCGTCGCCCTCGGCGGCCTCCACCATCGAGGCGGACGGGTCGGCCTTGACCTTCCGGGCATAGCGCAGCACGAAGAGGATGCCCACCGGCACCAGCAGGACGTACATCAGCGCGCGGAAGCCGATGCCGTCCCCGATGGAGATGCCCGCCGCATCGGAGGCGACGCCGGTGGCGAACGGGTTCACCGTGGAGGCCAGCACGCCGATCCCCGCGCCCACCAGGATGGTGGCCAAGGCGACCATCCGGTCGTAGCCGAGGCTGAGCATGAGGGGCACGACGAGCGCGTAGAAGCCCAGGGTCTCCTCGGCCATGCCCTCGCTGGTGCCGCCGATCGAGAAGAGGATCATCAGGATCACGATCAGCACCGCACCGCGGCCGCCGAACCGTTTGGCGATGTGGGCGATGCCGTTGTCGATGGCGCCGGTGCTCATCGACATCGTGATGAAGATCCCGATGGCGAGGACGAACAAGAACACGCCCGCGGCCCCGAACAGCTCTCCGGTCTCGTAGGGGCCGATGAATCCGCCCTCCGAGGCCTTGATCCCGTAGAGACCGTTGACCGGGGCCAGGAACAGCTGCATCAGTCGGTCGGTGAAGGAGAGCCCGGCGTCGATGGGGGCGTAGCTGCCGGGGATCGGTGCGCCGGTCTCCGGATCCATCTTGTAGGCGCCGGTCGGGACGATGAACGCCAGGAGCCACACCAGCACCGTGACGGCGAAGAGGACCGTGAACGCGCTGGGGAAGCTGAACGTGCGAGGCTTCTTGTCCGAGACCGCCGATCCAGCCGGATCGTCGTGAGCGGTCATGCTCTTCCCCCACTCCGCTGGGCCATTGCTGTCGCGTTCACCCCACCAGTCCGCGGCACCGCCGCGATGCTGCCGGAGTTCCCGGGTCCGAGGGACTTTCGACCCTCATGTTGTATCGACGTTCCACGGCACGGTAGAGGCCTTGAGCACCATCATCTGCGGAAGGATGGACATGTCCCTGCATGTTGACTCGGAGGTCGGCCTGCTCGGGCAGGCGATCCTGCACCGTCCCGACCTCGAGCTCAAGCGCCTCACCCCGACGAACAAGGATTCCTATCTGTTCGACGACGTGCTCTGGGTCAAGCGCGCGAAGCAGGAGCACGACGCGTTCGCCGAGTCCCTCCGCGAGGCCGGGGTGGGAGTGCACCTGCTCGACCAGCTGCTGCGCGAGACGGTGGCGTTGCCCGAGGCACGCACCTACATTCTCGAGGCCTCCTTCGACGAGCGCGTCTACGGCCCGATGGCCACCGATGCGCTGCACAACGTGTTCGCGGGCTTCGACGACGACACCCTGGTGGAGTACCTGATCGGGGGGATGACCAAGCGAGAGCTGCTCGAGCACATCGAGGAGCCGAAGTCGGTGGTGGTGCAGGCCCTCGATCTCGACGACCTGTTCCTGCCGCCCCTGCCCAACCACCTCTTCACCCGCGACACCTCGGCCTGGATCTACGGCGGGGTCTCGATCAACTCGATGCGCATGAAGGCCAGGCGCCGCGAGACGATCCACTACGAGGCGATCTACCGATGGCACCCCCTGTTCGCGGATGCCGACTTCAAGGTGTGGTCGGCGGGGACGGCCAACGGGCCGGCCACCTCCGAGGGCGGCGACATGCTCGTTCTGGGACGCGGAGCGGTCCTGATCGGGATGAGCGAGCGCACGACCCCGCAGGGTGTGGAGCGTCTCGCCCAGAAGCTCTTCGCCGACGGGAGGACCACCAGGATCGTGGCGCTGGCCATGCCTCAGAAGCGGGCGTTCATGCATCTCGACACGGTCATGACGATGGTCGACGAGGACACCTTCACCCAGTACGCCGGGCTCGGGAGCCTCCCGTCGTACACGATCGAGCCGGGCGACACGGAGAAGGAGCTCAAGGTGACCCCCCACCCGGCCGACGACATGCACCAGGCCATCGCCGACGCCTTGGGGTTGGACCGGATCAGGGTTCTCACCGCCACCCAGGACGTGAAGTCCGCGGAGCGTGAGCAGTGGGACGACGGCTGCAACGTGCTGACGGTCCGGCCCGGGGTGGTGATCGCCTACGAGCGCAACGTCACCACCAACACCTTCCTGCGCAAGCACGGCGTCGAGGTGGTCACCATGCCGGGCAGTGAGCTGGGCAGGGGGCGTGGCGGTCCGCGCTGCATGACCTGCCCCATCGAGAGGGAAGGGATCTGAGATGGCGTTCAACCTGCGCAACCGGAGCTTCGTCAAGGAGGTCGACTTCACCCCGAAGGAGTGGACGTTCCTGCTGGACCTGGCCGCCGAGCTCAAGATCGCGAAGTACGCCGGCTCGGAGCAGCCCCGCCTGCACGGGAAGAACATCGCGCTGATCTTCGAGAAGACCTCCACCCGGACCCGCTGCGCCTTCGAGGTGGCCGCGTTCGACCAGGGCGCCCGGGTCACCTACCTCGATCCGAGCGGTTCGCAGATCGGCCACAAGGAGTCGATGGAGGACACCGCCCGGGTGCTGGGACGGATGTACGACGGGATCGAGTACCGGGGATCGGCCCACCAGAACGTCGAGACGCTGGCGGCGTACGCCGGGGTCCCGGTCTGGAACGGGCTGACCGACCAGTGGCACCCCACCCAGACGCTGTGCGACATGCTCACGATGCGCGAGCACTGCCACAAGCACGACGGTCAGATCGCCTTCGCGTTCCTCGGCGACGCCCACAACAACGTCGGCAACTCGCTGCTGATCGCGGGGGCCATGATGGGCATGGACGTGCGCATCGTCGCGCCCCGCGTGGTGTGGAACTCCGCCGAGGTCACCGAGGCCGCCCGCGCCATCGCCGCCGTGACCGGCGCGCGGATCACCCAGACCGAGGACGTCGCCGAGGGCGTGGCGGGCGTGGACTTCGTCTATACCGACGTCTGGGTGTCGATGGGGGAGGCCAAGGAGGTCTGGGTCGAGCGGATCCACCTGCTCAAGCCCTACCAGGTGAACTCCGGGCTGCTCGAGCTGACCGGCAACCCCCAGGTGAGGTTCATGCACTGTCTTCCCGGCTTCCACGACCGGCACACCAAGGTGGGGGAGGGCCTGTTCCAGCAGACGGGCATGTCCGCACTCGAGGTGACCGACGAGGTCTTCGAGTCCGTGCACTCGATCGTCTTCGACCAGGCCGAGAACCGGATGCACACCATCAAGGCCGTGCTGGTCGCGACGCTGGGCGGCTGAGGTGCGCATCGTCGTCGCGCTCGGTGGCAACGCCCTCCTGAAGCGTGGGGAGAAGCCGGACGCCTCGGTCCAGGAGGCCAACATCGCACGAGCCGTCGCTGCGCTGGCTCCGCTCGCCGAGGATCACGAGCTGGTGCTGACCCACGGGAACGGTCCGCAGGTCGGGGTGCTCGCCCTGCAGAGCGCCTCGGACCCGCACCTGAGCCTGCCGTACCCCTTCGACGTGCTGGGCGCGCAGACCCAGGGAATGATCGGCTACTGGCTCCTGCAGAGCATGCAGAACCACCTGCCCGGCCGCCAGGTCGCCGCGATCATCAACCAGACGCTGGTCGAGGCCAACGACCCTGCCTTCGCCGACCCGTCCAAGTTCGTCGGTGAGGTGTATCGCGAGGAGGAGGCCAAGGCGCTCGCCGCCGAGCGCGGCTGGACGGTCAGGGCCGACGGTGAGCACTGGCGACGAGTGGTGGGTTCCCCCAAGCCGCAGCGCGTGGTCGAGACGCGGTTGATCCGGTTGCTCCTCGACAGTCGGGCGGTGGTCGTCTGCGCGGGCGGCGGGGGAGTCCCGGTGATCCGCAACGAGCATGGTCTGCTCGAGGGGGTCGAGGCCGTGGTCGACAAGGACCTGACCACCTCTGTCCTGGCCGAGGCCCTCGACGCCGACGCGCTGCTGGTGCTCACCGACGTCCCGCACGTGATGAGGGACTTCGGTGGCCCGGACGAGGAGCCGATCCTGCGGGCGACGCCTGCCGCCCTGCAGCGCGAGAGCTTCCCCGCTGGTTCGATGGGTCCCAAGGTGAGTGCGGTGTGTCGCTTCGTCGAGGTCACCGGCGACATGGCCGCCATCGGCCGCCTCGAGGACGCCGTAGCGATCGTCAACGGCACGGCCGGGACCATCGTGACCCCCGCCGGCCACTACGGGGGACTCGACGACGTGGGACCGCGGCGCTCACGCTCGCTCTAGACGGTCCCCCGTCGTCACCGGCGGTCCGGCGCAGCCCGGGGTCGTGCCGACCGAACCTGGGGGTGGTTCCGACCGCTGGATCAGCTGTGGAAGGGCGTGCGCCTGTGCCGCGTCATCGGGTTGCGTTC
>CAVSYA010000006.1:0-32500 GCA_963731985.1 uncultured Actinomycetota bacterium
ACCTCCGCAACACCACCCAGATCCACGCATCCTTCGGCCCGTTGGCGCCCTCGCGGATGTATGCGCGCGGCGGCCACGGTCCCGACGTCCGCTTCGTCGCGTGCCAGGGGGACGACGCGGAGGACGCGGTCGACGACGAGGTCGACCGGCTGCTCGACGAGGGATGGTCGAAGTCGAGCATCGCCCTGCTCACCACAGGCCACCGCCATCCGATCCAGATGGAGCGGACCGAGCACCACGACCAGGACGGCTACTGGAAGACGTTCTTCGAGGACGACGACGTCTTCTACGGCCACGTTCTCGGCTGCAAGGGCCTCGAGGCCGTGGTGTTGTGCCTGAACGAGAGCCAGCCGCGGGAGCGCTCCCGGGAGCGCCTGTACGTCGGCATGTCCCGGGCCACCGACCAGCTCATCGTGGTCGGGGACCCGACGTTCGTGCGGGAGGTCGGCGGCGACGAGGTGGCCAGGCGGCTCGGCCTGTAGGACCAGGTGCCAATCCCTCGGACGGCGTGATGGCCCGCACGATTGCTCCACCGCCCATCGACGCCGTGTCGTCTCCGTGATCTGATCCGCAGGGAGCACGGACTCATGAGGAGTGGGACCCACCTGTCGGAACTCTTGTTCCCTGAAGGCGGAAGTGGCGGGCCGTCGAGCGACCACACCGTGGAGCTGGCGGAGCGGTTGGACATCGATCTCGACCGGTTCCTGGAGGTCTTCGGAGCCGATGGGCGAGAGAGCCCCGAGCCTCCGTCGCACGACTACGGCGCGGACCCGACGGGCGGGGAAGGCTTTCCGGTCACCCCCTCGCACATCGCGGGCGAGCCCCCGCAGCTGATGATCCGGGTGTTCGACCACGGTGTGTTCCCGTCGCGACCCCAGGGTTTCTGGGCCGGTGGGACGCACGACCTGCGCTACCAGCCCCGGATCACATCTATGTCGCGCGCCACGAGATCGACCGTGACGGGTTGGACACGGTGCGACGGTTGTTGCGTTCGCGCCGGTCCGCCTTTCGCTACTGCGCGCACTGCCGAGGGATCACGACGCCCGAGGCGCGTCTCGACGACCTGTGCTTCGGATGTGCCTCCGCGTGGCGTGGAGTCCTGTACTGACCCTTGGCTCGCGCAGCGCCGGCGTGGGCCCCGACTGTCGGTGGTCGCCCCTAGCGTGAGCACCTGGTCCGAGCATGGGGTCGAAGGGGGTCTAGGCGATGGATCGAGACGAGGCGCTGCCGTTCGCGCGGCAGACGGAGCAGGCGTGGCGCGAGCTGCGCCGGCAGCTGGCGGACCACCTGACCGCGCTGGGGGAGCACGAGTCGGTGGTGCTCAACGTCAGCGTGGGCGGGGTCGAGGACGACGGCGCCCCGCCGTACGTGCAGCTCCTGCAGTCCGGCGGCGAGGGGACGATCCGGGCCGAGGCGGTCTCGGACGCCTACCTCGACGAGCGCCGGGCGCTGGGCGAGACCGGAGCCGCCGTGCTGGCGGGGCTCGGGTGGCAGGGGCCCACCCACGGCCCCTTCGAGCGCGCCGGCGGCGGCTCGGCCAACTGGTTCCTCGACCGCGGGCCGGACCGCGTCGACGAGCTCGCCGAGCTGGCGGTGCGCACCCTCCGCGAGGCCTATGGCTGCCCGCACCCGTCGTTCCTGTGGACCGAGGGCGAGTTCGAGCCGACCGGGCTGGCGGCTCCGCTGCGCCTCGACGAGCCCGACGCCTCCGGCCTGCCGAGCGACGAGGAGCCGTCCACGATGGCGGAGGCGGTGGACCGGGACCAGGTGACCTACCCCGGCGGCCCCGAGGAGCTGACGCGGCTGCTCGCGGAGACGCTCTCGGCGAACGAGGGCGAGGCGGTCGAGGCGGACGGCGACGGGGACTTCCCCCTGCGCCGGGGTTCCACGGTCCTCTTCCTCCGGGTGGCCGACGACGAGCCCATGATCCATCTCTTCGCCGAGCTGGTGCACGACCTGGTCGATCGGGAGGCCGCCCATCGCGAGGTCAACCTGCTCAACCGGGAGCTCCTGCTCGGCTCGTGCTCGGTGCGGGGCGACAGCGTGCGGTTCCAGTCCGCGCACCTCGCGCTGCCCTTCTCCCCGCTCCAGGTGCGCCTCGTGGTCAACCGGATCACCTCCGACCTCGATGAGCGCGCGGACCTGCTCGCGCAGCGCACGGGCGGCCTGCGGTACCTCCAGCCGGCGGAGGCCGAGGAGCTGGACCTCGGTGAGCCGCCCCGGCACCCCATGGTGCCGGTGTTGGGCGAGCTCCTCGAGGCCGAGGCCCCCACGCCGCGCCACGTCGCGGGTCTCTTCGACGGGGACGTGGTGGAGATCGCCGCGACGATCGCCGCGCTGCGGGAGGAACCGCCGTCCGACCTGGACGTGCCGGAGGTCATCGCGACGCTGCGGCAGGCGCTGGGGTACGCCGCCCACCAGCGCGCCGACCGCGCGTTCGGGTCGCGCGCCAAGCCGCCCGGTCGGCGCCGGACCACGCAGCAGGGGTCGCTGCTCAGCGCTGGTGACGGCGGCGAGCCGGGGCTCGACCTGGGTCTGGACGGCTGAGCGGGTGGCACCACCGTGAGGTGGCAGACCCCCGCTGCGGTCGCCCGGCGGTCGCCCGGCAGGGTGACGGGCATGTCCGACGAACAGCACGGCCTGGTCTTCCCCGCCGACGACGAGGGACGCCGCAGCACCGGCGCCACCGGGCGCGCGGTGGTGGCCGACGCGCTGCGCCCGGTCGACGACGTGGGGGCTCGCGCGGCCGAGCGGGAGACGGCGTGGCGCTCGGACTACCTGCAGCACTTCCGCCGGCTCGTCGAGGCCGGGCTCGACTCGCCCGCCGACGCGGTCGCCATCTCCCGCGCGGGGCTCGGCTCGCTGGACGAGCGGATGCGCGTCCGCGCCCGCGGCGCGGACCTGCCGCTGGGGGAGTGGCCCGCGGGCGGGCGCGGCTTCGACGAGCGGGAGATCGGCGGCACCGCGGAGCCGGTCGAGGAGCTCGTGCTGCCCTACCGCGGCGACCGCCTGCGCGGCGACGGGATCCGCCGCCAGGTGGACGCGTGGATCGAGGCCGGGACGGTCGAGCCGTCGCTGGCCGAGGCCCTCGACCGGGTCGTCGCACACCCCGACTGGCTGCGGCTCGAGGGCCACACCCTGGCCGTGATCGGCGCCGGCTCCGAGATGGGCCCGCTGCGGGCGCTGACCCGCTGGGGCGCGCGGGTCGCCGCGGTCGACCTGCCCCGCGCCGACATCTGGGAGCGCGTCGGCCAGGCCGCCCGCGAGGGTGCCGGCACCGTCGTCGCACCGGCCGCCGACGGCGAGCCGGGCGCGGACCTGCTGGCCGACGTCCCCGCCCTCGCCGAGTGGCTCGCGGGCCAACCCGGCACGCTCGTGATCGGCAACTACGTCTACGCCGACGGCGCCACCAACGTCCGCGTCAGCACGGCGGTCGACGAGCTCAGTCGCCGCCTCCTCGCGACCCGCGGCGACGTCGCGCTCGCCTTCCTCGCCACGCCCACCGACGTCTTCGCCGTCCCCGGCGACGCCGTCACGGAGGCGACCCAGCGCTACGAGGGGCGAAGCCGCCTCTCCAAGACGGTCGGCCGCCCGATGCGGGCGGTCTCCGGTGGCCGCCTGCTCCGGCGCAACTACGCCGCGCACGCCGACCCTGCCCTGAACGAACCCGGCCTCAACGACTCGCTGGTCCCGCAGCAGGGCCCGAACTACGCGCTCGCCAAGCGGCTCCAGCGCTGGCGCGCCACCACCGCGCGCCACGACGGCCGCCTCGTCTCGATGAACGTCGCGCCGCCCACCCGCACGCGCTCCGTGGTCAAGAACCGCGCCCTCGCCGCGGCGTACGCCGGCGCCCACCGCTTCGGCGTCGAGGTCTTCGAGCCGGCCACCTCCAACGTGCTGATGGCCGCGCTGCTCGTCCACGACCTGCACACCGGCGGCGGACCGCGCCACGACCACCCCTGGCAGGACGAGGCGTACGCCGCCGCGCACGGCGGCCTGTGGCGGGCGCCGTACGCGCCCCGCAGCGCCCTGGGCCTCGCCGCGCTGCTCGGCGTCGGCGCCGCCCGCGGCTGATCCCGCGGGCGGGCAACGGCAGGGGAGAACGACGTCCGCGGCCTGGTCGCAGACGACGCGGCGGACGGTGCAGTGCACAGCGACACCCCCTGTGCACCGGGGGTTTCCGGGCCGGTCGGAGTGTCGGCGGGCGGTGGCAGGATGCCGTCATGGAGGCAACCAGCGGTTCGGGCGCTCACCCGGTGAGCCGGGCCGTCGCGGCTGCGCTCGACGACCTCGGCGGGGTCTCGGAGCGGCCGATGTGGTCGATGGACCCGGCCGAGACCCGCGAGGTCCTGCGCTCGATCGCTCGGGTCAGCTCGTTGGTGGCCGAGCTCGAGACGCGGGTGCTGACACACGCGGACGCCATCGAGGCGTACGCCGGGCTCGGCCGACGTCGACGGCGAACGGGCTGGCGCACTCGACCCGGTCCACGCGGCGGGAGGCGCACGCCAAGACCCGGCTCGCCGCCGGCCTGGAGCAGCATCCGTTGACCAGGGAGGCGCTGGCCCGCGGGGAGGTCCGCGCCGAGCAGGCGTCGGTGATCTGCCACGCCGCGGACGAGCTGACGCGGAACCTGGCGTCCGACCTGACCGACGAGGACCCCGACGTCCGGGCCGTGGCGGCGGACCCCGACCTCCCCGGGCGGGCCGAGAAGCACCTGCTCGCCGCCGCCGCGGACCACGACGCGAAGGCGCGGCGGAGCCTGGGCAGGCGAATCCTGGAGGTCGCCGATCCCGGCCGCGCCGACGCCCACGAAGCCCGAGCCCTGGAACGCGAGGAGAGGCGCGCCGCGGCGAAGACCCGGTTCTCGATGGCCGACGACGGCCACGGCCTCACCCACGGCCGGTTCGCGATCCCCACCACCCAGGCCGCGACGCTGCGCAAGGCCCTGATGGCGACCGCTGCGCCGAAGCACCAGCGGGCGGTGCACGGCGCCGGCGCGTACCGGTGGGAGAAGCCCGGGCCGCAGAAGCTGGGCGAGGCGTTCTGCGCCTCCATCGCCCGCTATCCCTGCGGGCAAGCTCCCCCACGCCGGCGGCGTCAGCGCCACGGTGGTGGTGACCATGACCCTGGAGAGCCTGCTGGGGGCGCTCACGGCCGCCCAGCTCGACACCGGAGAGCGGATCTCGGCCGGGCAGGCGCGCCGGATGGCCTGCGAGGCCGGCCTGGTGCCGGTCGTGCTGGGCGGGCGGTCCCAGGTCCTCGACCAGGGGCTCCGCAGCCGGTTCTTCACCGACCCCCAGCGCCTTGCCGGACTCGTCGAGCGGGCCACCTGCGAACACCCCACCTGTGATGTTCCTGCCGCGTTCTGCCACGCCCATCACCGGGTCCCGTGGTCTCGCGGCGGCACCACGGACAAGGACGACCTCCGCTGGCTCTGTCCCCGCCACCACACCCGGATTCATCAAGCCGAGGCCCGCCAGGTCCTGGACCGGACCGCCCGGCCCGACCACCGATCCGCGCCCGAGCCGCCCGGGCGGACGTGATCGGCACCCGGGGGATGCCAGACTCGGGCCGTGCCGGACGACTTCCTCATCGCGCGCAACCCGGAGGAGGGTTCGAGCCTGCCCTACCTGCTCCGGGTCCCCCTCGGCGAGGGCGTGGTGCTCAAGGCCCGGGACACCTGGCCGCGCACGGAGAAGGTCTACTGCCACCGCGCCGTCGGATGGCCCGACGACCCGGAGGTCGTGGAGCGAGTCCCCGTCCGCCGCTGCGAGCGGCGCGGCGCCGCCATCGACCTCGTGCTCGACCGGGGGCGGGAGAACCGCTCGCAGCTCGTGATGACGCGGGCCCGCGGCCGCGAGATGATCTTCTGGCAGACCGCCCGCACCGCGAAGCAGGCGCGGCCCGCGGTGCGGGTGCCGACGTCCCGCGCGGTGGGGCGAGACGACCTCGAGATCGTGGTCGACACCCATGAGCGCTACCCCTTCCGCTTCGCCGACCAGCAGGCGACCACCCGACGCGCGGCGCTGCCGGCCGGCGACTACGGCGTCGAGTCCGCCGGGCGGCTCGTCGCCGCCGTCGAGCGCAAGGGGCTGCAGGACCTCGTCTCCTCGCTCACCACCGGCAAGCTGAGCTATCAGCTCGCCGACCTGGCCGCGGTGGGGTGGGCGGCGGTCGTCGTCGAGGAGCGCTACTCGCAGGTGTTCCGGCTCGAGCACGTGCGGCCCGCGACCGTGCTGGAGGGCCTCGCCGAGTGCCAGGTCCGGTGGTCCTCCGTGCCGGTGATCTTCACCGAGACCCGCAAACTGGCCCAGGAGTGGACCTATCGCTTCCTCGCGGCCGCCCTCGCCGCCGACGGCGAGGACGCGCACGGCGAGCGTGTGCTCGACACCCTGCCCGAGGCGGGGCAGCTCGCCCCCGCCCCGCCGCAGCCGGCCGAGGTCCGGACCTGGGCCCGGGAGCACGGGTACGCCGTCTCCGATCGGGGACGGGTCCCCGCGCACGTCCGGGCGGCGTACGACCGGTCCCACCGCTGACGATCGTCGGAAGGGCGGCCCCGCTGGCCGGCGACGGCGGCGGCACCAGCGCCGTGCTTCCCGAGCCGGTGTGAGCCCCGCGGTGACGCGGGGCGCTCCCTCACCGCGGCGACGTCCGGCGCGCGATGTAGTAGGCGTTGATGAAGTCGTCCTCCATGCTCCGCACCTGTACGTCGTCGAACCCCGCGTCGGCCAGCATCCGGAGCGCCAGCTCGGTGCCCCACACCGTGCCCAGCCCGAGGCCGCCCAGCGACAGCGAGACGGTCATGCAGTGCATGGTGGACACGGTGTAGAGGAACGGAGCCCAGGGGATCTCCAGGTTCTCCTCGAGATGGCTGGAGGCCCGCATGTCGACCATGAGGAAGACGCCCTCGTCCGGGTCGAGATGAGCCGCGATCTGCTCCAGCACCGTGTCCGGCCGTGCCTGATCGTGGATGGCGTCGAACGCAGTGATCGCTCCGAACGTCCCGGACCCCTCGAGGTCCGCCACGTCGCGGACCTCGAAGCGGGCGTTGGGCAGGCCCCACGCCCGCGCCTCGGCACGGGCGACGTCGATGGCCTCCTCCGAGAAGTCGTAGCCGACGAACTCGCTCTCGGGGAACTCCCGGGCCAGGAGGTTCACCGCGTGGCCCTGGCCGCAGCCGATGTCCGCGAGCCGGGTCCCGGCCTTCAGGCGTCCGGCAAGCCCCGGTACCAGGGGCACGATCCGGTCGACCAGCGCTGCGTCGTGGATCTGCCTGCTCTGCTCCGCCATGAGTTCGTGGAAGCGCTCATACGCCGAGTACGGGACGCCGCCCCCGGCGGTGAAGCAGTCGACCAAGGCGTCTTCCACCTGGGCCAGGAGGGGCACGAACTGCATCAGGGAGGCCAGGTTCGCGGGTCCGGCGGCCCGGGTGAGCACCGCGGCGTGCTCGGGCGGCAGGACGTAGGTGTCATCGGCCGCGTCGTACCGGACGATCCCCGAGGTGGTCATGGCCCCCAGCCATTCGCGGACGTACCGCTCGTGCCGTCCCGCCTCGGTGGCGATCTCGGCGCTGGTCGAGGCCGGCAGCCCCGCCATGGTGTCGAAGAGCCCCGTGCGGTGCCCGAGGCTCACCATCAGGGCCGTCGACCCTGCGCCGAGGGTGCCGAACAGGGTGCCGGCGAACTGCTCCACGGCGCCGGGATCCGGCCCGGTGGGGGCCTCGGGGGCCCTGGTGGTCGTGGTGGTCGTTTCTGTGGTCATCGGTGTTCTCTCCCCCGCCTTCGACGAGTCGATCGTGCTGACCCTTCGACGCTAGAAGCCCCGCACGGGCCGACGCATCGGTCAAATCATGCAGTTCACAGCAGCCCGCGCTCCCGGGCCCAGGCCACCGCTGCGGTCCGCGAGGAGACCCCGGTCTTGGCATAGACGTTCGCCAGGTGTCGTGCGACGGTGCGCTCGCTGATCTGCAACCGACCGGCGGCCTCGCGGTTGCTGATGCCGTCGGCGATGGCTGCGACCACCTCGAGCTCGCGGACCGAGAGCTCCCCGGCGGCACGTCGTCCGCGCGAGTGGGCGTGGAGACGGTCGAGGTCCCTGCGCGCGCCGAGTCGTTCCAGCAGCACGGCCGCTCCGTCCCGCTCCCAGTCCGCGGTGTCCAGGTCGCCGAGGGCATCCAGCGCCTCCGCGAGATCCAGCCGGATGCGGGCCACCTCGTACGGCGCGCCGATTCGCTGCCACAGCCCGCAGGCCTCCCGGAGCGCCGGGACCGCGTCCGCGGGCTTGCCGCGGGCCAGGAGCACCGCCCCCTGCCATCGCCGAGCCTCGGCGCGCCAGCCGGGGCTGGCGTGCTCCTCGGCGAGCCTGCCCAGCTCGTCGGTGCACCGGGCAGCGACACGTGGCTCCTTGTCGGCCAGGGCCACCTCCGTCCTCGCTGCGAGCAGTGGCGCCCGCCCCGGCGGCGTGCCCGCGGCGGCGAGCGCGGCATCCAGGGCGGACGCGGCGACGCGTACGTGTCCACGGCGGAGGTGGAGCAGGGCGAGGCCCGGTGCCGGGTCGCGGCCGAGCGCATGGGCGCTGCGGTAGGCCGACTCGGCAGCGGCGAGGTCGCCCCGCAGGCGGCACACCTCGCCCAGTCGGTAGTGGGCCTCGGCGGCGACCACGATGTCCAAGTCGCGGAGATCGGCGGCGGCTCGTCGGGCCTCCTCCTCGGCACGGTCCCACTCACCCTGCACCTGGAAGAGCTGCACCCGGTGCACGCGGCAGATGCCGGAGAAGATCACCGCCGGCGCGTACCCGTGGCACCACTGCTCGGTCACGGTGGTCCACCACTGGGCACGGGGCAGGTCACCGAACTCGTAGCAGAGCTGCATCATGCTGCAGTAGAGGTTGCCCGCCCATTCGGGCTGCACGTCTCCGGCCCGCACCGGAAGCATTGCCTCGTCGAGCAGCCGCAGACCCACGGCGTGGTCGCCACGCCGAATGGCCAGGGACCCGCAGAGGAACAGCCCCAGCGCCTGCAGGGTGGTGTTCTCGTGGCGGTCGCCGAGCTCGAGCACCCGGGTGGCGAGATCCTCGGCCGAGGCGAGGTCGCCGGAGTCGACTGCCACGTAGGCGTCGATGACCAGCAGGAACCCGCGCTCCGGTGCCTCGGGGGCATCATCGAGCAGCCGCCGGGCGCGGGCGAACCATCCCGCCCCGATGTCTTCGTGGCCGCGCAGCATCTCGCAGAAGCCGATCTCGACCGCGGCCAGGGCCGCCCGCGCCGGGGTGCCGTCGTGCAGGCTGCGGCGGTGCACCTCCTCGTTGGCGCTGACGTTCTCGTCGGCCAGGCCCAGCCACCAGCACGCGCTGGCGAGGTCGGCCACATCGTCGGTGGAGAGCTCCCTCGCAGCGAGGAACATCTCGCGCGCCGTCACCCAGTCGCGATGCGCGAAGGCCTCGCGAGCTTCCTCGAGTCCCTGGTCCGCGGTCATCATCACCCCGGGTCCGATCATGCCAGTCGATCGCGTGATGGTCGCGCTCCTGCCGCGCCGCCCGTGGTCGCGGAACGACACCACGCCCCCGGACGCTGCTCGAGCCCGACCGCCGGCGACTCTCGGGGACCGCCGCGGGCCGTGGGATCAGTCCAGAAGACCGGTCTCCCGGGCCGCCGCGAGCAGCGCCTCGCCATCCGGACCGCGCACGACGGGGACGGGCATCTCGATCGTCGCGTCGTCCAGCGGGCCGGCGCTGCCGTGGGTGGAGACCTGCTCGGTCAGCGACAGCTCCCGCAGCAGGACGGCCCGCACCCGGTCCGGGTGCTCGGCGGCGAGCTCGGCGTAGATCGACGGGTCGTGCTGGCCGTCGTCGCCGATCAGCAGCCACCGGACCTGCGGCAGGTCCTCGAGCAGGCGGCGCAGCTCGGTGCGCTTGTGGTCCTGGCCGTCGCGGAACCAGCCACGCGGGGTCGGGCCCCAGTGGGTGAGCAGCAGCGGCCCCGCGGGGTAGCGGTGCCGGGCCAGGAAGGCCGTGAGCGCGGGAGCAACGTTCCAGGCGCCGGTCGAGAGGTAGACCACGAACGTGTCCGGCTCGGCGGCGAGCAGGGCGGCGTACAGCCTCGCCATCGTGGGCACGGGGCGCCGCGCACCCTCCTGCCTCAGGAACGCGTTGCGGAAGGCCAGCAGCGGGCGGGGCAGCATCGTCACCATCACGGTGTCGTCGACGTCGCTGACGATCCCCGCGGTGGACGCGGGGTCGACGACCCGCAGCGGCGCCCGCACGGCCCGACCGTCGCCGGCCGTGAGGACGGCGGTCGCCCATCCCGGCCCCAGGTCCACCGGGAGCCGCACGTCGACGTACCCCTCGCGGTTCGTCCGGACCGTGCGGGTGGTCCCGCCCACCTCGATCCTCACGGGGATGTCGGCGGCGGAGTGCGCGACGAAGCGGCGCCAGCCGCGGGCGTCGCCGCGCGGTCCGATCTGGTGCGCCGGTTCCAGCAGCACGCGGGCGAGGACGCGGACCCACGATCCGGCCAGCCCGTACCCCGTGAAGGGCACGAGCCACGGCTTCCAGCCCGCTCGGCGCAGCCCCCGCTCGACCACGCTGTGCACCGTGTCCTCGATGGTGCTGGCGACGTGGACGTGCGGGGCGGCCATGGGCCCATCCTGCCCGAGGGCGTGGCGTCCGCGCCGGTGCTCGGGGATCCAGGTGGCCCCGCTCGACCCGCCGCCGGGACCCCCGCCACGTGGCGCCGGGCGGCGTCAGGCCGGCGTCGGCGCCGGCTCGGACTCGAGCACTGGCTTGCCGACCGGCCCGACCGGCCCGACCGGCCCGACCGGCCGCACCGGCCACCAGGCCCGCTCGCCCAGCAGGACCAGGGCGGCGGGCAGCATCACCAAGCGCACGAGCGTGGCGTCGAGCAGGATCGCGGCACACAGGCCGACGCCCATCATCGTCATCTCCACCATCGACAGGGTCGCGAAGATCGCGAACACCGAGACCATCACCGCCGCCGCGCTCGTCACCACGCCGGCCGTGTCCGCGACGCCGCGCTGCACGGCGAGCCGGGTCGGCAGGCCGCCGGCGGCGTGCTCGCGGATCCGGCTGACCACGAAGACGTGGTAGTCCATCGACAGCCCGACCAGCACCACGAGCACGAAGAGCGGGATCCAGTCGATCACGAAGCCGGGCGAGGTGAAGCCGAGCAGGTCGGCCCCGACGCCGTGCTGGAAGACCAGCGCGATCAGGCCGAAGGCCACCGCGACCGAGGCCATGGTGAGCGCCGCGGACAGCAGCGCGACGGCCACGCTGCGGAACGTGATCAGCATCATCAGCATTGTCAGGAGCACGACGAAGCCGATGATCAGGGGCAGCCTCGTCGACTGGCGGTCGGAGTAGTCGAGGCCCTCGGCCGCCCCGCCGCCGACGGCGACCTCGCTGCTCGTCAGGTCGCCGAAGGCGGCGGGCACCAGGTCGGCGCGCAGCGCCCGCAGGGCGTCGTCCACCCGCTCATCTGACTCCGGGTAGGGCATCGCGAGCTCCAGCCGGGTCGTCCCGCCGTCGGGGGAGGTGACCGGCTCCCCGGGGGAGTCCACGAAGTCGCCCGTGCCCACGGCCGCCCGCTTGAGGTCGGTCAGTGCGGCACGCACCGGGGCCGACCCGGCGTCGCTGCGCACGACCACGGTCGCGGTCGCGCCCTCGCTGGGGAACTGCTCGCCCACCGCGCGCAGCGTCGCCACCTCGGGGATCGTGGCGGGCAGGGTGTCCAGGTTGGCCGAGTGCAGACGCATCGTCATCGCCGGCAGCGCCAGGGCGAGCACGACGAGCCCGGAGGCGACCAGCGCGGCGAGGGGACGGCGTACGACGGGCGCCAGCACGCGCCGCGCGATGCCGCCGCGCCCGACGCGCGCGGTCAGGCGCCACAGCAGCGGGACCCGCGGCCGGTCGACCCACCGGCCGAGCGTGGCCAGCAGCGCGGGCAGCACGGTCACGGACCCGAGCA
The DNA here is from genome assembly GCA_963731985.1 of uncultured Actinomycetota bacterium. Taxonomy (GTDB): domain Bacteria; phylum Actinomycetota; class Actinomycetes; order Propionibacteriales; family Nocardioidaceae; genus Nocardioides. Next base: position 11,981 of record CAVSYA010000006.1, read on the forward strand.
CGGCGACGGCGACCACCACGATCGCGCCGGTGGCGAGCGAGTTGAAGGTGGCGCCGCCCATCAGGAAGAGCCCCATCATCGAGACCATCACGGCTCCACCCGAGACGAGGATCGCGTGCCCCGAGGTCTGCGCCGCGATGTCGACGGCCTCGAGCGTGGTCGCCCCCTTCGCCCGCTCCTCGCGTTCGCGCTTGAGGTAGAACAGCGAGTAGTCGACGCCGACCGCCATCCCGATCAGCACGATCATGCTGGCGACGGTCGCCTCGGCGTGCACCAGGTGCGAGAGCGGCGCGATGAGGCCGATCGTCACGGCGACGCTCGTGGCCGCGAGCAGCACCGGCAGCCCCGCGGCGACCAGGGCGCCGAAGGCGAGCAGCATCAACCCCAGCGTGACCGGGATGCTGATTCCCTCTGCCGCGCGCAGGTCTGACCCGACCCGCTCGTCGATCGCGTCGTCGACCGAGACGTCGCCGGCCTGGCGGATCACCAGCTCGGGGTGCTCCGCCTGCGCCCGCTCGGTCAGCGACAGCAGCGGCGAGACGTCGTCCTGGTCCCGCGCCAGCCGGGCGAAGAGCAGGATGGCGCCGCCGTCCGGGCTGGCGACGGGGTCCGCCACGCCCGTGACGCCGGGCAGCGCGGCCAGGTCGCCCGCGAGGTCGCGGGCCGCGGCCGCGGCCCCGGCCCGGTCGGCGGTCGCCCCCGAGCCGGCCTCGATCAGCACCAGCTCGCCGGCCCGGTCCTCCAGCCCGGCCTCGGCGACGAGCTGCTCGGCCCGCCCGGACTCGCCGAGCCGGTAGTCGGCGTCGTTCGCCTCGACGGTCGTCACGGCCATCGCCAGCCCGACGGAGACGGTGACGAGTGCGAGCCAGCCCACGATGGCGCGCCAGGGGTGCAGGGCGCTCCAGCGCGCGGCGCGGACGGCCGCGGCGGAGAGCGGGTTGCGGAAGGGCTGACCGGTGCGGTTCACGACGACTCCCTGGTGCTCGGGACACGCCTCCCGGCGAGGCGGTGCCCCGAGCCTCGCGGTCCGCGGCGGGGGCGGCAGGAGTGCACACACCCCGGTTCGTGGTGGTCTCCGCACCCCTGCATCGGCGGGCCGGACGCGCGATGATGCCCGGGTGACCAGACCGAGCCGGCTGCGGATGACGGCGTACGCCGCCGCGCAGACCGCGCTCGCGATCCCGCTGCTGGTGGTCTTCGTGCTCACGGTCGTGGGGACGGCGCTGCTCGTCGTCTGGGCGGGCGTCCTGCTGTTGGCGGTCTCGCTGCCCGCGAGCCGGTGGATCGCGAATCGCCACCGGGCGATGGCGGGGGCCGTCCTGGGCCGGCCGTGCCCGCGGGCCTACCGCCCGCTGCCCCGGGGCGGCCCGCTCCGCCACCCGCTGGGGTCGCTGCGGGTCGCGCTGATGGACCCGATGACCTGGCGCGACCTCGCGTGGATGCTCTGGGCGTCCACGCTCGGCTTCGTGCTCTCGCTGATCATGGTGCTCGAGCTGCTGCTGGTCGTGACCCTCCCGCTGTGGTGGTTCCTGCTGGAGCCGATGATGAGGATGCGCTGCACCGTCGACCGCTGGATGCTGACCCCGGGCCACACCGAGGATCTCGAGCAGCGGGTGCAGGAGCTGACCGAGACCCGCGCCGAGCTGGTCGACCACTCCGCGGCCGAGCTGCGCCGGTTGGAGCGGGACCTGCACGACGGCGCGCAGGCACGGCTGGTGGCCCTGTCGATGAGCCTCGGGATGGCCGACCAGGCACTGGCCGAGAACCCGGAGGCGGCGCGCCGCCTGGTCGAGGACGCCCGCGCGACGACCAGCGCAGCGCTCTCCGACCTGCGCTCGGTGGTGCGCGGCATCCATCCGCCGGTGCTGGCCGACCGTGGCTTGGGCGGCGCGGTGCAGGCGCTCGCCCTCGACATGGCGGTGCCCGTGGACGTCGCGATCGACCTGCCCGGCCGCCCGCCGGCGCCGGTCGAGGCGGCGGTCTACTTCGCCGTCGCGGAGTGCCTGGCCAACGTCGGCAAGCACAGCGGGGCGGCGCACGCCTGGGTGAGGCTGCGCTTCGGCGACGGCGTGCTGCGGGCGGTGGTCGGCGACGACGGCCGCGGCGGCGCCAGGCTCGGACACGGCGCCGGCGCGAACGGATCCGGCACCGGCATGCGCGGCGTGTCGAGACGGCTGGGGGCCTTCGACGGCACGATGGACCTGTCGAGCCCGACCGGCGGGCCCACGGTGGTCACCCTGGAGGTTTCGTGCGCCTTGTCCTCGCCGAAGACCACGCCCTCCTCCGGGCCGGCCTGACCCGGCTGCTTGAGGCCGGTGGCTTCAAGATCCTGCACAGCGTCGACCACGCCGCCGACCTCGCGGCGGCGCTGCGCGACGCGTCCGCGGACGCCGCCGTGCTCGACGTACGCCTGCCGCCGACCCACACCGACGAGGGCCTGAGGGCGGCGATCGCGGCGCGCGCCGAGCGCCCGGGCTTCCCGGTGGTGGTGCTCTCGCAGTACGTCGAGCACCTCTACGCGCGCGAGCTGCTGGCCGGCGGCGCCGGCGCGGTGGGCTACCTGCTCAAGGACCGGGTCGCGGACGTCGCGGAGTTCGTCGACGCGGTGCGCCGGGTCGCGGCGGGCGCGACGGTGCTCGACCCGGAGGTGGTCGCGTCGGTGCTGGCGCACCGCCCGGAGCCGGTCGACCGGCTGACCGCCCGGGAGCGGGAGGTGCTCGCGCTGATGGCCGAGGGCCGCTCCAACGCGGCGATCGCCGCGGCGCTCGTCGTCACCGAGAAGGCGGTCTCCAAGCACATCAACGCGATCTTCGCCAAGCTCGACCTGCCCGTCGCCTCCGACGGCCACCGGCGGGTGCAGGCCGTGCTGGCCTGGCTGCGGCTCAGCGACGGGCCGCCATGACGGGCCCGGCGTCCGGAGACGCGACCGCGGGCCGCGACCTGCTGCTCGTCGGCGCCGGGCATGCGCATCTCTACGTGGTGCGCCACGCGGCGGCGCTGGCCGAGGCCGGCTACCGCGTGCGGCTGCTTGCGCCGCGCTGGTTCCACTACAGCGGGCTTGCCTCGGTCATCGCGGCGGGCGACACGCCACCGGAGGAGGGGCGCATCGACGTCGCGGCCCTCGCGCGCGGCGCCGCGGTCGCGCACCACGACGGCCTGCTCGCCTCGCTCCACCACGAACGCCGGGTCGCCCTGGCCGACGACGGCACCGAGCTGGCCTACGACGTCCTGTCGCTCAACCTCGGCAGCGTCGTCGAGCCGCCGCCGTCGATGGAGGTCGGGCCCGGGGTCCTGCGGGTCAAGCCGCTGGACAGCCTGGCGACGCTGGGGGAGCGGGTCGACGCGGCGGCGCGGACGCGCGGGTCCGGTGCGACGGTGACCGTCGTCGGCGCGGGGAACAGCGGGCTCGAGCTCGCCGGTCACCTCGCCGTGCGCCCGGGGGTTGGGCTGGTGCGGCTGATCGAGGCCCGGCCGGAGCTGGGGAACGACCTGCCGCCCGGGGCCCGACGCCGCCTGCGCCGCGTGCTCGCGCAGCGGGGTGTCGAGGTCCGCACCGGCGAAGCCGTCCGCAGCCTGACGGCCGAGGTGGTGCGCACCGCTGACGGCACGGAGAGGGCCCACGACGTCGCCGTGCTGGCCACCGGGCTCGCCGCTCCGCCCCTGCTCGCCGAGCTGGGCCTGGGTGCCGCCGGCGGCGCCCCCGTGCGGGCCACGCTGCAGCATCAGCCGGAGGACGACGTGTACGCCGTGGGCGACTGCGCGCGCTTCCTCCCGCGGCCGCTGCCCGCGGTCGGCGTGCACGGCGTCCGCCAGGGACCGGTGCTGCACCGCAGCCTGCTGGCGCGGGCGGCCGGCGAGGCGCTGCCGACGTACCGGCCCCAGCGCCGGACGCTCGCGATCCTCGACCTCGGCGGCACCGGCCTCGCCGTCCGCGGAAGGCTCTGGTGGGAGGGGCCGAGCGCCCTGCGGTTCAAACGATGGATCGACCGGCGCTGGCTGGCGGGCTACCGCTCGGGGGCCTGACGGGACGAAGCCGGGTCGGGGATGTCCCGGAATCGTCCCCGGCTTCCGCCCGCAGACCTGTCGCCTGCTTGCGACGCCTTGGAGACTGGGGTTCCACCCACAGGAGGACCCCATGTATGAGACCAAGACCCTGTCCCGACCACAGGACCGCTGGATCGCCGGCGTCTGCTCCGGGCTGGGGCAGCGCTTCGGCCTCAGTGCGAACACCGTGCGCGTGCTCTTCGTCCTGAGCTGCCTGCTGCCCGGGCCGCAGTTCGTGATCTACCTCGTGCTGTGGGTGCTGATGCCCTCGGAGGAGCGGCCCGCCTAGCCCGCGAGCCCTCGCTGCGAGGTGATCGCCGAGGGAGCCGGACGAGCGGGCCGGGCCCGTTCGCCGAAGGCGCGCAGGTCGCTGAGCAGGGCCGAGGCCTCGTCCGCGCGGGCCGGGCCTCGGCGTGCGAGGTCCCGGAGCCATCCGCGCAGACGCGGTCCGGCGACGACGTGGACTCCCTGGATCGTGCGGTTGCGGCCGAGCAGCTCGCGGCCCCCGCCCCACACGACCACCACCGCTGTCACGGCCTCCGGGCGGTGCAGGGAGCGCAGGATCGACGTGGCGCGTCGCCCGGAGCTCGCGGCCGCGTGCACGTCCGCCTCCAGCATGTGCGGGGAGAGGCGGCGTCCGCGCCATGCGGAGTCGATCGCCAGGACGGCGCCGGAGGTGACCACGAGGTGGTCCACGCCGCCGTCCGCGGTCTCGAGGTTGTCCACCCACCCCACGATGTGCCCGCGCACCCCGGCGGCCCGCAGCACGTCGCGGGTGGCGCTCTCGCCCCCGTCGCCGGCCCGGTGCCACCGAGCCCCGTCCCTCATCCAGAACAGCAGCCAGACCGAGACGACCAGCGCGGTTCCGGCCAGGCCGTGGGCCAGCCCGAGGAGGTAGCCGTCCAGGACGAACGCGAGCGCGGCCACGAGCATCAGCCCGACGAGCGCGCAGGCGAGGAGCACCCGGGCGTGGCCCCGCAGGAACCGGCGAAGCTCGCGCGCCCGGATCGGCCGGCCCCCGCGTCGCAGCATGCAGCAACGATGCGCCGCGCGTCACGGCCACCGCCGCCGATCGCGCGACTCTTTGCCCCCGCGCGACGTGCGGTCCAGTCAATCCGCGGGCTGGGGCTCCGGGAGCCCCGGCGACCGTACGAGCGTCAGCGCACGTGCTCGCGCAGGAACGTCGTCGCGCGCTCCCACGCCAAGGTGGCGTCCTCCGGGTCGTAGGTGCCGATCAGGTTCTCGTCGTTGAAGAAGGCGTGGCCGGCGTCGTACTCGTGCAGCTCGGTGGAGCCCGTGGCCCGGCCCTCGAGCCGCTCGAACGCCGCTCGCGCGTCGTCGATGCCCAGCATCTCGTCCCGCTGGGCGTAGTGGCCCTGCACGTCGGCGGTGATCTTCTCCAGCTCGACGCCCTGGGGGAATCCGTAGAACGGAACGGCGGCCGAGACCTGGTCGCCGGCCTGCGCGGCGAGCGAGAGCACGAAGCCGCCCCCCATGCAGAAGCCGATCGCGCCCACGGTGGAGGAGGTGGTCTCCTCCAGCCCGGTCAGGTAGCCGATCGCGCCCGAGAGGATCGTCGACGCCGCGCTGGCGTCGAGCTCCTGCATCATCTGCGCCGCCTCGTCGCCGTCGTGCGTGACCCGGTTGCCGAAGAGGTCGGGCGCGAGGGCGACGAAGCCCTCATTCGCGAGCCGCTTGGTCACGTCGGCGATGTGGGTCGTCAGGCCCCACCACTCCTGGATCACGATGACCCCTGGCCCGCTGCCGCCGGCCGGCTTCTCGAGATAGCCGTAGGCGGTGGTGCCGTTGGTCGGGAACTCGATGTTGTGCTCGGACTGCCCGTCGGACACGCGCTCTCCTCTCGTCCGGCACACCCCGCGGGCGCGCCGCCGTTTCTGTGCGCCCGACCCTAGCCATGCCGGGGTGAGGCCGAGAGGGCCCCAATTCGCTCGATCTGCCACCGACTGGTCGCGTGGGTCCTAGCCTTGGATGCCATGCACCCGGCGCCGCCGGGCGCCCGCAGCGTCTCGGAGGATCCCATGAGCGAGGTCAGCCCCCCGTCGTCGAGCGAGACGGCTCCCCACCCGTACGGCGCCGCTCCCCTCAGCGCGGAGCACACCGGGCAGGTCGGCGAGGTGCGCAACACCGGCGTCTGCATCCTGCTCTACGTCGTCACGTTCGGTATCTACGGCCTCTACTGGTACTACGTCACGCACGATGAGATGAAGCGGCACTCCGGCGACGGGCTCGGTGGTCTCGTCGCGATCCTGCTGGCGCTCTTCGTCGGGATCGTGATGCCCTACTTCTCCTCCCACGAGGTCGGGAAGCTGTACGCCCGGCGCGGCGAGGAGCCGCCGGTCACCGCAGCGACGGGGCTGTGGTACTTCCCGGGCATCCTCATCCTCGTCGGCCCGATCGTCTGGTTCGTGAAGACCAACGGCCGGCTCAACGAGTACTGGATCTCCCAGGGCGCGCCCGCCTGAGCGCCCGGGTCAGCCCGCCTGCTGCTGCTCGATGTTGAACATCCAGGTGATCCCGAACCGGTCGCGGCACTGTCCGTAGACGTCCCCCCAGGGCTGCGGCGCCAGTTCGACGTGCACCTCTCCGCCCTCGGCGAGCCGGTCGAACCAGCCGCGCAGCGTCTCCTCGTCGGTGCCGCCGAAGGCCAGCGAGATGTTTCCGGGGGTGCTGGTGTCCTCCGGGCCGACGTCGGAGGCCATCAGGACGAAGCCGTCCGCGGTCTCCAGCGCGCCGTGCATGAGAGCGTCCTCCGGCCCCTCCATGCCGATGTCGGCGAAGCCCATGATGTCGAGCCTGCCGCCGAGGACCTCCTGGTAGAAGGCCATCGCCTTCCGCCCGGCGCCGGTCGGGAACATCAGGTACGGGTTCAGGGTGCGGGTGCTCATGGGTCCTCCTGGGTGGGAATGCGGGGCGCGACGGCTCCGGCCGGATGCGGGAGCTGCACGAGGTAGACCCGTGCCGAGGGCCGGACTCATCGGCCCCGATACTCTCCGGGTGTGCCCGCCGACTACTGCGAGATGTGCGACCTGCCGTTGAGCCAGTGCGTGCACGGGATGCCCGCGCCGGTGGACCCGCCGAAGCCGACGCGGGCGGCGGCGCCGCGGTCGTCGGGCAGCAGGTCGGGCGCCTCGCGCGCCCCGCGGGCGAAGCCGACCCGGAGCCCGACCACGACCCGGCGCACGGCACCGCGCCGCTGGACCCAGCCCGTCGAGCTGCGGCCCTTCGTGCTCGCCGTGCTCCAGGACGCCCAGCGCCCGCTCGAGCAGGACGACGTGCTGGCGCGGCTGGAGGACCGGATCGGCGAACGGTTGCGGGCCGGCGACCGGGACCCGAACCCGCGCGGCGAGCTGCGCTGGCACGCCGCCGCGCGCACGGCGCGCAAGGAGCTCATCGACGAGGGCCTGCTCGATCGGGCCGGACCGGGGATCTGGGCGCTGACCCGCGCCGGCGAGGTCGAGCCGGTTCCGTCGGAGTGACCGGCGCGCCCGCAGGGGCGGACTACGCGCAGGGCACGTTGCCCAGCCGGGCCAACCCCTCGAGGTCGCCCGGGCCGTAGCGCACGGTGCTGACCCCCTGGGCGTACATCAGCTCGCGCTGGTCGTCGACGTGTGCGAGCCCGACCAGGTGCCCGAACTCGTGGTCGACGATGGCCTGCGCGACCTGGCGTTCCTCATCGCGGCCCCCGTCGAGCGCGGAGAAGGCCTCCGCGTCGAGCGCGATGCTGCCGGTGGTGTAGTAGCGCTGGCCGCCCGGCTTCTCGATCGCGGTGCTGCCGCCCAGACCGGCGACGTCGCCGCCGAGCGCCTCCAGCTGTTGCTCGTTCGACCACCCGACGAGCACCGGCGGCGGGTCGGCGAAGGGCCGCTGTCGGCGCTGGAAGTAGTCGCTGTCGGCGGTCTCCCCGACCAGCTCGAACCTCAGTCCGGTCGCCTCGGAGGTGCGGGCGATGGCGGTGTCCACGAGGTCCCGCCATCCCGCGGGCGCCTGGTCGGGGTTCACCTCGACGCGGATCGTCCGGCACGGGTCGTAGCCGACCGGCCGGTCGTTGCCGGGCTGGGTCAGCGCGAACCGGTACGCGCCCTCGCCGGCCGGCACGTTCGGGGCCGCCGTCAGCCGCTCGGCGCCGAGGCCGACGAGCCGGCGCACGGCCGCGTAGGTGTCGCCCGGGGCGATCGCGACGACGAAGGCCATCATCAGCACCGTGACCAGCAGCGCCGGCAGGGTCGCCGAGCGTCCGCGGCGGCTGCGCCGGGAGCGGGGAACCGGGGCCGGGCCGCGGGGATCCGGCCGCGTGCCGGGGAGGGCGCCCAGACCGTAGCGGCGGTCGAGCTCGTCGAGCTCGCGCATCTGCGCCTCGAGCTCCCGGGCGCGGCGCTCGCGGTCGCGCCGTTCGGACCGTCCCACGACACGAGGGTACGGAGCAGCCCCACGCGGCTAGCCTCGTGCGCGTGCAGTGCGACTACTTCGACGCGCACGCCTGCCGGTCGTGCACCTGGATGGGGCGCCCGTACGCCGACCAGCTCGCCGCCACCGTGGCCCACGCGCGACACCTCCTGGCGGACCTGCCGGCCGATCGGCTGCCGCAGGAGGCGTGGCTCCCGCCGGTGCCGAGCGCGGAGGAGGGGTTCCGGACCCGGGCGAAGATGGTGGCCGGCGGGACCGTCGAGGCGCCGACGCTCGGCATCCTGGACGACGAGCGGCACGGCGTCGACCTGCGGCGCTGTGGGCTGCACACCCCGGGGGTGCGGGCGGCGCTGCCGGCGCTGGCGGCGTTCGTGACGCGGGCCGCGCTGCCGCCCTACGACGTCTCGCGACGGCGCGGCGAGCTCAAGCACGTGCTGGTCACGGAGTCACCGGACGCCGAGCTCATGGTGCGCTTCGTGCTGCGCACGACCGAGGCGGTGCCGCGGATCCGCAAGCACCTGGGGTGGCTGGCGCAGCGGCTCCCGGGCCTCGCCGTGGTCTCGGTGAACCTCCAGCCCGAGCACAAGGCCGTGATCGAGGGCCCGGAGGAGATCGTGCTCACCGAGCGGGACGCTCTGCCGATGCGGCTCGCCCCGGCCGATCCTGGCCCGGGGATCACGCTGCGCCTGCGCCCGCGCTCGTTCTTGCAGACCAACACCCCGGTCGCGGCGGCGCTGTACGCCCGGGCGCGCGCCTGGGGCGACGAGGTCGCGCCCGCCTCGGTGTGGGACCTCTACAGCGGGGTGGGCGGCTTCGCCCTGCACCTGGCCAACCGCGGTGGTTCCTCCCGCGGTGGTCTCGACCGGGGGCGACGGGTGACCGGCGTCGAGGAGAGCGGCGAGGCCGTCGCCGGCGCGCGCGAGGCCGCGGCCGAGGCCGGGCTGGCCGGCGTCGCGTTCGAGGCGGCCGATGCGACCGCCTGGACGCTGGCGCGCGACCCCGCGGCCGCCCCGGACCTGGTCGTGGTGAACCCGCCCCGGCGCGGCATCGGCCCCGGCCTGGCCGGCTGGCTGGAGGCGTCGGCGGCGCAGCACGTCCTCTACTCCAGCTGCCACGCCGGGTCGCTGGCCCGCGACCTCGCGGCCATGCCGTCGTGGCGGGTGGCGCGGGCGCAGGTCTTCGACATGTTTCCGCAGACGCCGCACCACGAGGTGCTGGCGCTGCTCACTCGGTGATCCTGCGTGACCCTCCTCCGGCGTCGAGTCCCGCCCGGCAGGCCCGCTCCAGCGCCCGCTGCCGGCGCCAGCGGGCGACCAGCCCCGCCGTGGGCGGCAGGCCCACGCGCTCGGGGGCCTCCTCGACCGCGAGCCTGGTGCCGTCCCAACGGCCGCTCCAGTGCCATCGGCCCCAGCGCTCCAGGTCCTCGGAGGCGTCCTGGCCGTGCAGCACCGCCGGCCCGGGGCCGGGGGTGCCGGCGCTCACCTCGAGCGCCGGGAGGTCCGCGGCGTGTGGCTCCGGCAGCGCGGCGAGCCGGGCCGACCCCGCGACGAGGCGGTGCACGGGATCGGGCGCGCCCGCGTCGACGACGAGCAGGTGGTCGCGCTCGTCCGCGCGCGGCAGCGGGGCCTCCTCGGCGACTACGTCGAGGTCCACCACCAGGCGCGAGAGCCACCACCAATGCTCGCGCCGCAGGATCACCGAGTCGGCGAGCAGGCGCGAGGGCGGGTAGCACCGCAGCTCCTCGTCGAGCAGCTCCTCGACGAAGCGGTCGCCCGCGCGGTCCTCGGTGAGCCGCACCCGGCAACGCAGCGTGAGCGGGCGGAAGGCGGACGACGTCCCCCGGGGGTCACGGGTGACCAGCAGCGCGCCGCCGGCCGCGCCGAGCGAGCGCGCGGCGTCCGCGGCGGCGTACGGCAGCGCCAACACCGGGCCGACCGCACCGGCCAGGGGCACGACGCCCCGCACGCGCAGGGCCCCGTCGACGGGGTCGACCCAGGCCACCTCGCCGATCGAGGCCCCCCGCAGGGCGGTCAGCAGCGGCGTCCCGGGCATCCCCTCACCGTATCCGCAGCCCCTCCCGCCGGCCGGGGACCGCTCGGCGTGGGCGTCCTCCCGCCGAGCGAAACCCACCCGGGGTGATGTTGCGAGGAGCGGGAGCCAGGACGACAGTGACGAGGTGGCGCGCCACGCTCGGCTGGCAACCCCGCGACCGGGGGCAGGACGCGTCGGGAGGAGATCCAGGTGCCTGCCATCGCCGTCGCCGCCGTCGTCGGAGTGTGCTTCTACCTCGCGTGGCGCTACTACTCGCTCTACCTGCAGCGCCAGGTCTACGGCGTGGACCAGGCCTTCGTCACCCCGGCCCACCAGCACGCCGACGGCGTCGACTTCGTGCCGACGAACAAGCACGTGGTCTTCGGCCACCACTTCACCTCGGTGGCCGGCGCGGCCCCGATCGTCGGGCCCGCCATCGCCGCGTTCTGGGGCTGGGGTCCAGCCCTCGCGTGGATCGTCATCGGCACGATCTTCGCCGCCGGCGTGCACGACATGGGTTCGCTGGCCGTCTCGGTGCGCCACAAGGCCCGCAGCATCGGCTCGATCGCGAGCGACGTGGTCAGCGCCCGGGCGCGCATCCTCTTCCTGCTGATCATCTTCTTCCTGCTGACCCTGGTGAACGCGGTCTTCGCGGTCGTCATCGGCAACCTCTTCGTCGCCTTCCCGGGCGCGGTGCTGCCGATCCTGCTGCAGATCCCGCTGGCCATCGGCGTCGGCCAGGTGATCTACCGCACGGGCTCCGCCGCGCTGGTTCCGTCGCTGCTCGGGGTCGCGCTGCTCTACGTGATGATCTGGGTCGGCCAGGCCGTTCCGATCGACATCGCGCCGTTGGCCGACGCGATCGGCGTCGACAACCCCCGCAACGTCTGGGTCGTGCTGCTCTTCGCCTACACCTTCGTGGCCTCGCGCCTGCCGGTGTGGCTGCTGCTCCAGCCGCGCGACTACATCAACTCCCACCAGCTCTTCATCGCCCTCGGCGTGATCGCGCTGGGCGTGGCGGTCGGCGGCGACGTGATACAGGCGCCGCTGGTCAACGACGTGCCCGAGGGCTCGCCCTCCATCTTCCCGTTCCTGTTCATCACCATCGCCTGCGGCGCGATCTCAGGCTTCCACTCGCTGGTCGCCTCCGGGACCACGGCGAAGCAGATCGAGAAGGAGGACGACGTCCGGTACGTCGGCTATCTCGGCGCCGTCGGCGAGGGCTCCCTGGCCACCGGCGCGCTGCTCGCGGTCACCGCCGGTGCGGCCGCCTCGCGGGCCGACTGGGACGCGCTCTACCCCGACTTCGCCACCGCCGGCGACGGCGCGGTCGCCAACTTCGTCAACGGCGTCGGGGCCTTCGCCAACAACCTGGGCGTCCCCCTCGACGTGGGCGTGATCTTCGCGGCCGTCGTGGTGATCTCCTTCGCAGCCACGACGATGGACACCGGCGTCCGGCTGCAGCGCTACGTCGTCCAGGAGATCGCCGACGTCGCCGGCTGGACCACTCTGGCGCGCAACCTGACGCTCGCCGGGATGGTCGCCGTCGTCGTCCCGCTCGCGATGGCCCTGCTGCCGGGCGGTGGCGAGGACGGCTACACCTTCGGCGTGCTGTGGCAGCTCTTCGGCACCACCAACCAGCTCACGGCCGGTCTGGCGCTCGCCGTGGTCGCGGTGTGGCTCACCAAGAAGGGCAGCAACGCGATCGCCACGCTGGTGCCCCTGGTCTTCCTGCTGGTGATGACGTCGTGGGCGCTGCTGGTCAACCTGCAGAACTTCGTCTCCGCCGGCGACTGGGTGCTCGCGCCGCTCGACGCGATCATCTTCGTGCTCGCGATGTGGCTGATCGTGGAGGCGGCGCTGGCGCTGCGCAAGGTGCGCGGCAGCCGCGCCGGCGCCGACGAGCCGGACGCGCGCGCGCCCTCGGAGCGGTGACCCGGCCGTGGACGCCCCACGCGTCGACCCCGTGAGACGCCGCGTCGTGCTCGTCCGAGGCTGGACGGACGGTCGCGGCGGGGGCGGCTGCTGCGGCGGCGAGGTCCGCGACGGCGTGTGCCTGGACGGCGACCGGCTGCCGGGCGCCGATCCCGGGCACCCGGAGGACCCCGCGGGTCCGGCGTGGCGCCTGCTGCGCGAGCGGCGCCCCGACCTCGACGTGCAGATCGTCGACGCGGGCAACACCGCGTGGCTGCTGCCGTGGTCCTTCCGGGAGGCCCGCCGCCGCTCCGGCGTCGCGGCCGGCCTCCGGGCCGCGCTGCGCGCCACCACGGCCGGAGCCGTGCTCGTGGACGGCGAGCGCATCGGTCGCCTGGCCGATCTGGGCGCCGAGGGCCTGCTGGCGGCGGTCGACGCCGTCCACCGTCCGGCGCCCTAGGCCCGGACTCCACAGGCTGCGGGGGGTCCGCGCGGGAGGGGAGCTTCCGCGCGCCAGGCTGGGAGCATGGATGGCGCGTCGGGCGAACCGGGGGAGTGGGGGCGTGAGGGCCCGCCCGGGGGCCGGCCCAGCGCGCGACGCCTCGAGGTGCCGATCGCCCTGCTGCGGCGCACCGCGGCCGAGCTGGCCTCGGCTGCGGGGCCGGTGCGGCGGGCGCGGCGGCCCGCCGTCGTCCTCGATGCCGGCCCGGCCGGCGAGGTCGTCGCCGACCTGCTCGCCGACGTGGACGCCGCGCTGTCCGGCCTCGACGGTCGCCTGCGGTCCACCGCGGAGGTGATCCGGCGGACCGCCGACGACTTCGCGGAGACCGACCGGCAGGTGGCGCTGCGGCTGCTGGGGGGCGGCGTCCACGACCTGTTCGCCCGCCCGGAAGGGCCGTGATGCCGAGGCCGGGCGAGGTCGGCGGCGCCGCGCCGGTCACGGACACGTCCTTCCGCACCGATCTGCCGGGGGCGCCCAGCAGCGTCGAGGCCCTCGCGGATGCCCTGGCGCGGCAGGCGCTTCCCGCCGTGGACGAGGCCGCCCGGGTGACCGTCGCGGCCCGGGTGGGCATCCGGATCGGGTGGCAGGGCGCCTTCGCGCAGCGGTCCCACGCCGTGCTCACCGAGCTGGCGGCGCACACCGAGGAGGCACTCGGCGAGCTGGCGGCGATCGTGGGTCGGCTGCGGGAGTACGCCGCCCGGCTGCGGACCGCGCAGCGCGGCCTGGCCGAGCTGCGCGGGGAAGCGAGGGCCGCCGGCCTGCTCGACGACGGCGTGCGGGTCACGGCGCCGCCGGGCCGGGAGTGTGACCTGGTGCCCTACCTGCGGCGGGCGCAGGCGCTCTACGACGAGGTCGCGGCCGGCGCGGCCGATCTGGCGGCCGAGCCGGCGACGGGCCGCGGGAGCCCGGGCGGACTCGGGTGGCTGATGCTGGCGCCCGGAGCCGCGGCCGCCCTCGCCCAGGGGCGGTGGACGGACCGGGCGACCGCGCTGCGGCTGCGCGCCGCCGCCACCGCGCCCACCCCCGGCGAGGCCGCGGCGGGTCGACTGCACGGGCGGGCCGATGACCTGGTGCGCCGGGGCGCACAGCTCTCCCGCGGGACCTCGGTCGTGATGACGCCGGTGGGGCTGGTCGCCGACCACGCCGCCGGCGAGTCGTGGGAGCAGGCCACCGCGTCACAGGGCGCGGGGGTGCTCGCGGGCGCGGCGGCGACGGGGGCGACCGCGGCGGCGTTGACCGCCTGGAGCGGCCCGGGGGCGCTCGTGGTCGGGTCCATCGCGTTCGCCGCCGGCGCGGTCGCGGGCGCCAGGGCGAACGCGGCGGTCGACGCCCGCTACGCGCAGGCCGGGCGCCGCCGCACGGCGTCGGGGCTGGCCGAGCGGTGCGGTCGGGCCGGCGGGCGCGGTGAGCGAGACCGGGAGGACGGCCTGGCCGTCCGCGACACCCGGTACGGGCTGCGGTGAGGCCGGGCCCCTCAGGCGGTGTCGGCGAGCGTCGCCCGGACGCGGCCGGGCGACGGGTTGGTGACCGGGGTCCCGCCGAGCATGACCGTCGGGACGGTCTCGTCCCCGTGGTTGACGCTGCGGACGAAGGCCGCGCCATCCGGGTCGCGGGAGACGTTCACCCAGCGCGCGCGATCGGCGTACCGCCGCACGGCGACCTTCATCGTGAGGCAGTAGGCGCACCCCGGACGCCAGTAGATGGCCACACCATCCGCGCGGGCGTGCTCCTGGGCCTCGGTGTGGGACACCGAGCGGGGCATCCCCAGCAGCAGGTCCGCGATCGCCATCCCTGGAGAGTACTCGCTTGCCGGCCGGGGACTGCTAGGAGCCGATCGGGTCCAGGTCGGCGTGCTCGCCGACCGTCTGCGAGAGGCCGCCGATGTGGAAGTCGCCGTCGCCGAGCAGGTGGTCGAGCGCGGTGAGCCGGCTGGTGTAGGAGCCGACCGCATACTCGGCCGTCATGCCGATGCCGCCGTGCAGCTGGATGGCCTCCTGGCCGACGTGCCGGCTGGCCCGTGAGACCTGCAGGGCGGCGCGCGCCGCGGCGTCGGCCGCGCGCGCGGCGTCCCCGGTCGCGAGCACCATCGTGGCCCATGCGGTCATCGAGCGGGCGAGCTCGAGCGAGACGTACATGTCGGCCGCCCGGAACGTCAGCGACTGGAACGTGCTCAGCGGCACGCCGAACTGCTTGCGGTTCTTCAGGTACTCCGAGGTCGCCTCCAGCGCATAGGCCATGGCGCCGACCGCCTCGCTGCAGGCCATCACGCGGCCGATGTCGAGGATGGTGCCGATCGACCCGGTCAGGTCGCGCCCGGGCTCGCCGAGCGGGGTCGCCGGCGTGCCGGCGAAGGCGACCTTGGCGGCGCGCGAGCCGTCGTAGGTGGCATACCCGGTCCGCGAGAGCCCGTCGGCGCCCGGCTCCACCAGGAAGGCGCCCGTCCCGCCGTCCGGCAGCGCCGCGGTCACCACGAGGACGTCGGCGCTCGCACCCTGGGCGACGGGCTCCTTCACGCCGGAGATCGTCCAGCCGTCGCCGGTGTCCTGGGCCGTCACCTGCGAGGCGGTGGGCTGCCAGCGGTAGCCCGGCTCGGCGTGCGCCAGCGCCGGCACCAGCGAACCCTCTGTCAGCGGACCGAGCACCTCCTGGCGCTGCTGGGCGGAGCCCGCCGCGGCGACCAGGCCGCCGGCGAGCACGACCGCGGTGAGGAAGGGCTCGGGCGCGATCACGCGGCCCAGCTCCTCGGCGACGATCGCGGCCTCGACCGGACCGGCGCCGGAGCCGCCGTCGTCCTCGGAGAAGGGCAGGCCCAGCACGCCCATCTCGGCCAGGCGCGACCAGGTCTCGCTGGAGTACCCCAGGTCGGTCTTGGTGGCCTGCCGGCGCTGTTCGAAGTCGCCGTACGCCTTGCCTGCCAGCCCGCGGACGGCGTCGCGCAGGGCCTCCTGCTCGTCGTCGTAGCTGAAGTCCATCTCGGCTCCTCGGTGGAAGTCCCGGCCCTCAGAGGCCCAGGATCGTGCGGCTGATGATCTGGCGCTGCACCTCGTTGGAGCCGCCATAGATGGAGGCCTTCCGGAGATTGAGGTAGGTCGGCGTGGCCAGTCGCGCCGACAGCGGGAGCTCGGTGTCCTCCCCGGCGCCCGTGGCGAGGCCGGCGGGCCCCGCGATGTCCATGGCCAGCTCGCTGACCGCCTGCTCCAGCTCGGTGCCCTTGAGCTTGAGCACGGACGACGCCGGGTGCGGCTTGCCGTCGGCGGAGTGCGCCACCACGCGCAGCGCGGTCAGCTCGAGGGCGAGCAGCTCGTTCTCCAGCTCGACGAAGCGGGCGGCGACCAGGGGGTCCTCCAGCATCGTGCCGCCGCGGGCGCCGGGCTGCTGCTTCGCGACCTCCTTGGCGCGCAGCAGCGCGCGCTTGGTCGCGCCGACGGGCGCGACGCCCACCCGCTCGTTGCCGAGGAGGAACTTCGCGATGTCCCAGCCGATGTTCTCCTCGCCGACGAGGTTCCCGGCGGGGACGCGCACGTCCTCGAACCAGACCTCGTTGACCTCGTGGCCGCCGTCGATCAGCTCGATGGGGCGCACGGTGACGCCCGGGGAGGTCATGTCGATGAGCAGCATCGAGATCCCGCGCTGCTTCTTGGCGTCGGGGTCGGTGCGCACGAGGTTGAAGATCCAGTCGCCGTGCTGGCCGAGCGTGGTCCAGGTCTTCTGGCCGTTGACGACGTACTCGTCGCCGTCCTTGACCGCGGAGCAGCGCAGCGAGGCGAGGTCGGAGCCGGCGTCCGGCTCGGAGAAGCCCTGGGACCACCAGATGTCGAGGTTCGCGGTCTTGGCGAGGAAGCGCTCCTTCATCTCCTGGGAGCCGAAGTGCGCGATCACCGGGCCGATCATGGAGGCGTTGAAGGCCAGCGGCATCGGGGCGCAGGCGCGCTGGAGCTCCTCGCGCCAGATGTGCAGCTGCAGCTCGGTCCAGTCCTTGCCGCCCCACTCGACGGGCCAGCGCGGGACCGCGAGGCCGTGCTCGTTCAGGGTCTGCTGCCCCCGGACGATCTGCTCCTTGCTGAGCTCGCGGCCCTCCCGCACCGCCTGCCTGAGATCCTCGGGGACCTTCGTGGTGAAGAACTCCCGCATCTCCTCACGGAACGCGGTGTCCTCGGCGGACAGCTCGAGCTGCATCGACGGGCCTCCCTCTCTCGTCGGGTCGACGCCGTACTGGTCAGTACGGCCCCGGCCCTCATCCTCCCTCGCGGGCAAGCGGAGGGGTCAGGTGGGTTGGCAGGTGGGGCACCAGAAGACGTTGCGGTTCGCCAGGACGCCCGCGGCGACGGGGGTGCCGCAGCGGCGGCAGCCGAGGCCGGCGCGCCGGTAGACGTAGTGCGCATCCTCGCGGCGCGCCCGGCCGCGGGGCCGGTCCCGGTCCCCGGGCCGGGTCGTGACGATCCGGCCCGACCGCACCCCGTCGCGCATCAGCCCCACCAGGTCGGCCCAGATGGCCTCCCAGGTGGGGCGCTCGAGGTCCCGGCCGGGAGCGAACGGGCTGAGTGCGTGCCGGAAGAGCACCTCCGCCCGATAGACGTTGCCGACCCCGGCCAGCACCGTCTGGTCCATCAGCAGGGTGCCGATCGGGGCCCGGCTGCGGGCGATCCGCGCGAAGGCCCGGTCGGGCGTGGCGCCGCGCCGCAGCGGGTCGGGCCCGAGCCGGTCGATGATCGCCCGCCGCTCCGGCGGCTCGAGCAGCTCGCACGCGATCGCGCCGCGCAGGTCGAGCCAGTGCTCGTCGGAGACCAGGCGCAGTCGCAGCGCGCCGCGTGGCTCGGGCGCGGGACACGCGCCGTCCTGGAAGGTCCCGTAGAGGCCGAGGTGCACGTGCAGCAGCCGGCGTTCACCGGAGCCGTCGGGCTGTTCACCGGAGCCGTCGGACTCTGCCGCGTAGTGGTGGAACAGGTGCTTGCCCGCCGCCTCGGCGCGGGTGAGCACGAGTCCGTCGAGCAGCGCGGCGCCCTCGGCGAACCGCCCCTGCGGGCTCGAGGCGGTGACCTGCCGGCCCCGGAAGAGCGCCCGGTGCCGCCGCGCCAGCCGATGGATCGTGTGCCCCTCCGGCATCGCTCAGCCCCCGCCCGGCCGGTCGGGCGGGGGGCCGGCGTCGAGGATCCCGGCCGCCCGTGCGGGCTCGGCGTACGCCGCGGCGAGGGTCCGGACGGTCTCGTGCGCGTTCAGCCCGCTGGGGTTCGGCACGACCCACAGGCGGCTCGGCCCCCAGTCCCCCGGCTGCGGCCCGGGCGCGGCGCGGGGGAGCGCGAACGCCTGTCGGTACGCCGTCACGCCCGCGACCACGACCACGGCCGGCCCCAGCCCTGCCACGAGGCGTCGGAGGTCCTCGCCGCCGGCCCGCAGCTCGGCGGCGCTCAGCTCGGAGGCCCGGGCCGTGGCGCGGCGGACGACGTTCGTGATGCCGACGCCGCGCCCGAGCAGGTGGGCCCGGTCGTCGTCGTCCATGCCGTCGGGCCGGATCCGCCGGGTCACGATGCCCGCCTCGAGCAGCGCGGGGTAGAAGCGGTTGCCGGGGTGCGCGAAGTGCGTCTGCGTCGCCGCCGTCCACAGGCCTGGATTGACGCCCACGAACAGCAGCCGCAGCGGCGGGCCGCCGGGTCTCGGCAGCAGGTCGGGGACCTCGGCGTCGCGGAAGGACTCGAGCTCGGCGCGACGGAAGCGGGGCACGCGGCGCACCCTAGCCATGCGTCGGTGGAACCGGGGTCGGCCTCGCAGCGTCGGACAGGGATGGACGCGTTGCTCGGCGTCACGGCCGGGCGCCCCGGAACCCGCCGTCCCGCGGTGCCTGCGAGCATGGCGGCAGCGCCGCATCGCGAGAGGAAGCCGTGTCCCAGCCGCAGCCCCGTCGACGCCACCTGCTCGACCCCGCCAACCCCCGGCCCGCCACGCCGCCCGGAGGCATGTCGCTCACCTCGGTCCAGCGCTGGGTGATGTCGAGCCTCGCCGTGACGACGGTGGGCCACTTCGCGGTCGGCATCGTGGTCGCGGCGGCGTACGTCAGCGACGAGCGCGCCGGTGCCGACGTCGGCCTGCTCGTCGTCGCCGGCGTGCTGGGGATGCTGGGCGTCGCGGCCGGCTTCCTGATCCACGAGCGCTCCCCGCTCACGCCGTGGCTGCTCGTCGGCATGGTGCCCGCGCTGGTCGGCGCGTTCTTCGTGCTCTGACCGGACTCTGCCGCGGACGGGAACCCGCGAGGCACGACCCGCGACCGGACCAGTCCACCCAAGGTCTGTCTTGCGGGTTTCGTGAGAAGTCCTTCAGAATCCCTGCTTTCGCGCCGAGTGGACACGTGATGGTCCTGTCCCTCGAGCAACGGATGAGCAGATGCGTACAACACAGCGAGCCAAGCGTCGCGCTTCAACCTTGACGGCACTTCTCGGCACCGCTGCCGTCGTCCTCACGATGACGACGGTGTCGGTCAGCTCCGCCGCCGGCGCCGAGTCGCCGACCACCTGGGGTGAGAATCAGGTCACCAACGGCTCCTTCGAGTCCGGCCCGGAGGGCTGGCGCACGAACGAGACCCTGACCGTCGGCAACGGCGGCACCGATGGCGACCGGCGCGCCGCCCTCACGACGTCCAAGCGCCGGGTGAGCCTCCACGACGCTGGCACCAGCGCCACGGGCGCCGACGCCCTTTCGACCTGGCGGGCCACCACGTGGCTGCGGAGCACGGACCCGAGCGTGAGCGGCCGGATCACCGTGGTCCAGAGGTCGGGCGACACGACTGTCCTCCACGCGCAGGAGTTCCGGCTCCCGGACAGGAAGTGGCAGCAGGTCCAGCTCGACCTGGTCGTGACCGAGGGTGACTCCTCGCTCGACTTCCGGCTCAATGCCGGCCCGATCCGCGGCAACGACGCGATGCTGCTGGTGGACGACGTCCGCCTGCAGCAGGAGGTCGTCGTGGAGCGAGCCGACGCCGACGCCTGCGCTCACGCCGGAGCCGAGCGCCCTGGACCTGGTCGGCTCGAACGGCAGCAACGCCAACCGGCTCGACCACTCGGTGAAGGTGCCGGGCTCGGTGCAGCCGGGCGACGCGCTGCTGCTGCACTGGGCGGCCAACAACACCAACGGCACCGTGACCCCGCCGTCCGGGTGGACCAAGGTCACCGGCACGGACAGGGACGGCGTCCGCGGCGGCGTGTGGCTGCGCACCGCCAAGGCGGGTGACGCCGGCTCCGCGGTCACGATCAAGACTTCGGCCCGCGCCAAGTCCGACGTCGGCGTGACCGCCTACCGCAATGCCCACGAAGCACCCATCGACGCCTGGAAGGCGGCGGTGCAGACCACGCCGGGGAGCAGCCACCAGGCCCCCGCGGTCACCCCGTCCCACGCCGGCTCGTGGGTGGTGACCTACGCGGCCGCCAAGTCCTCAGTCGACAACTCCTTGAAGGTGCCCGCGGGGCTCACCGGTCGGCGGGCGTCCACCGGGACCGGCGGTGGCCGTATCACCGCCGTGCTCGCCGACAGCGCGGCCCCCGTCGAGGCGGGCGTCGCCCAGGGGCCGTTCACCTTCGAAGGCACGGCTCAGGCGGGCCGTGCGGTGATGTACAGCC
>CAVSYA010000007.1:0-351907 GCA_963731985.1 uncultured Actinomycetota bacterium
AACTTGAAGCTGGACCAGGATCGCTGACGGATGGGTCCGCAACGTAGAACCAAGTGCCATCTTGGTGGACCTCAAGCGTCCACCGGTCCCATCCCTCGCGTTGTGACGTCACTACGGCCCATCGGACAGCCGACATCTGGTCCTGTGGACCGGATTCAACGGTCTCACCGGTGCGGTCGTTTCGGATTCGATGCAGTCTCCCGGCGTTCTCCATGGTTAACGACACTAGTGCTCACGACCGCGATACCGCGTCACGCGGTGGCGCCACGCGACGCCGCCTCAGCGGAGCTGACGCAGATTCTCGAAGTTAGGACGATCCCTTCTCCCGAGGATGCTCGCCAACTCCGCCAAGGCGTCCTCGCTGAACATGGTCGGGTCGGCGACCATCTTCTCGAGCAGGCTTCTGACTTGAGCCGGCGGGAGCTCGGCTAGCGAGCGCTCGAGCTCGGCGAGTCCGTCGCCTTCACCATCGACGAGGTTGGCACCCATCACGAGTCTCATCTGCTCATCGCTGTATGCCCGGGAAGCAAGGGCGGCTATGTATCGGGCCTGCGCTTCCGCCCTCGACATGTTCGGGCGGATCGCGTCTTGCGCCTCGACGAGTTCCTGCCCCGGCTCAGCAACGGTCGCTCCGAGCACCGTGTTCTTCTTCTGACCCCTTCGACGTGAGCGGCGCTCGGCAATCTTCGCCCGTTGGGCATCCAAGGCAGGACCAACTGTCTCTCGGTACCACTGCGCGACAAGCGGCCTCGCCCTGGCGATACCCCGATCGATCATGTGGGAGACGACGGCGGCGATTGCGTCCTCAAGCTCCTCCTGCTCACGGGACTTCCGACGCTGTTCGGTCGGGACGTAGACGGTCTCCGTGATAACGAGAGGCTCGGAGTCGGTTCCATCGTCGGGAATGAACCGCGCGCTTCCTCTGAGGTTTCCCTCGCTGTCGAAGAGGTTCTGGTGAAGACCGCCCTCCTTCTTCTGACTAGGAGTGAGATCATCGTCATCCCACTCGTAGTGCCCCCTGATTCGGCCCATACGCCGAGCGTAGTTGTAGCCAGCTGTCGACGCCTGCGTTTCGTGTGAGACCTGGCGCCCTAGCCGAGTCTTGGCAACGGCCCGCGTCCTGACCCGTGTCACTCCGCCGCGGCCCGGATGTCCGGATGGGCGGCGATCACTTGGCGTCGGTGTCCTCGACCAGGTCAATGAGGCTCTGCAGATAGCGCTTCTTGTTGGGCGACCGGACCAGCTCCTCGCGCCATCCCTCAACCAAGATCGCACGATCCTCCTCCGGGAGGGGCACCTTCTTCGTCTTCCGCGCCTCCGCGGCATTTATGTTCTCCTTGCGCTTCGCCTCGTACAGATCGGCGAACGCCTCGGTCGGTAGATCACCGCCGCGCCACATCATCAAGATCGACATGAGCCGCCCGG
This sequence comes from uncultured Actinomycetota bacterium, assembly GCA_963731985.1. Lineage (GTDB taxonomy): Bacteria > Actinomycetota > Actinomycetes > Propionibacteriales > Nocardioidaceae > Nocardioides. Next base: position 1,426 of record CAVSYA010000007.1, read on the forward strand.
CCTCCCACGGCACCGCTCGAACATCGAGGTCGGCGTCAACGAACTCCGTGAAGGTCATCGACAGCTCCAACGCCCAGCGCGAAACCTCCGGCTCCTCCCGGGCGGCGTGCGCGGGAAGTTGCGTGAGGATGTTCGCAAGACGCTCGCAGAGTTCAGCCTTGTCAGGTTTCACGGCGTTGATCTTGTGGCTCGCCTGGACAGCAGCACCTACAAGTTCGTCGGTGCGCTCCTCCCAAGCCTGTCTGCGAGCCGCCTCCCGATCAGCCTGATCGCGTTCCCGGTCGTGGCGACGAGTCCAGTTGTAGACGACGAATAGGCCGATCAGACCGATCAGCGCGCCTACTGCCCCCGGAGGTCGCACTGAGCATCCAGTCCTGCCATGTCGGGTCCGGGTTCATGCATAAGGGATAGCAGGTATCCCCTGGTCTGCCATCAGCACGCGCAGGCGGCGTGCGCGGTCTGAGGCTTGATGGCCTTGCCCCCGTGCACTGGTACGGCATGGGTCCCTTGCTCGTCGTGACGGCCGACCCATGCGATCTGCCGCGGCGGGGTGGCGCTCCGCATTGCCAACGATGTAAGTGCGACGCTCCGCCGCCAATGCTGCTGCCCCCGAGAGTTCTCGAGAGCCGTTGTGACGGGTTTCCGCGGTAGGCGCTGTCGGCTCGAACAGCGCGTGGAGCGATTCTCCTGCGGAATCCCTGCGGAATTTCGGCTATCTCGAGCCAACGAAAACGACCCCCGAGTCCGCGTGTCCGCAGGTCAGGGGCCGGTTTCGTGGTCTACGAGCAGGTCAGAGGCCCTTTCGCGGGTCCTACGGCATCTCAGATGTCGTAGTAGAGCTCGAACTCGTGCGGGTGCGGGCGCAGCTGCAGGGGGAGCAGCTCGTTCTCGCGCTTGTAGTCGATCCAGTTCTCGATCAGGTCGGGCGTGAAGACGTTGCCGACCGTCAGGAAGTCGTGGTCGCGCTCGAGGTTGTTGAGCACCGCGTCGAGCGAGGTTGGAACCTGGTCGATGTCGGCCATCTCGTCGGGCGGGAGCTCGTAGATGTCCTTGTCGATCGGGGCGGGCGGCTCGATCTTGTTCTTGATGCCGTCGAGGCCGGCCAGCAGCAGCGCCGAGAAGGCCAGGTAGGGGTTCGAGGACGGGTCGGGGCAGCGGAACTCGATGCGCTTGGCCTTCGGATTCGAGCCCGTGATCGGGATCCGCACGCAGGCGGAGCGGTTGCGCTGGCTGTAGACCAGCGAGATCGGCGCCTCGAAGCCCTTCACCAGGCGGTGGTAGGAGTTCACCGTCGGGTTGGTGAACGCCAGCAGCGACGGCGCGTGCTTCAGGATGCCGCCGATGTAGTGCCGCGCGATGTCGGAGAGACCGCCGTAGCCGGTCTCGTCGTAGAACAGCGGCTCGCCCTCGTTCCAGATGGACTGGTGGCAGTGCATCCCCGAGCCGTTGTCACCGAAGATCGGCTTCGGCATGAAGGTCGCGGACTTGCCGGCGCGCCACGCGGTGTTCTTGACGATGTACTTGAACTTCATGACGTCGTCGGCGGCCTGGAGCAGCTCGGCGAACTTGTAGTTGATCTCCGCCTGCCCGGCACCACCGACCTCGTGGTGCGCCCGCTCGACCAGCAGGCCGGACTTCTCGAGCTCGATGACGATCTCGTCGCGCAGCTCGCCGAAGTGGTCCTGCGGCGCGACGGGGAAGTAGCCGGACTTGTAGTGCGTCTTGTAGCCCCGGGCGTCCTGGTGGCCCATGTTCCAGGGGGCCTCGATCGAGTCGATCTCGTAGAAGCTCGAGTTGGCGGACGTCGAGAAGCGCGCCTTGTCGAAGACGTAGAACTCAGCCTCGGGCGCGAAGAACACGGTGTCGCCGACCCCGGTGGTCGCCAGGTACGCCATCGCCTTGCGCGCGATGTTGCGCGGGTCGCGCGAGTAGGGCTCGCCGGTGATCGGGTCGTGGATGAAGAAATTCACGACCAGCGTCTTGGCGACCCGGAAGGGGTCGAGGTACGCGGTCGTCGGATCCGGGTACAGCTGCATGTCGGACTCGTGGATCTGCTGGAACCCGCGGATCGACGATCCGTCGAAGCCCAGCCCCGAGTCGAAGACGCTCTGGTCGAAGGAGGACACGGGCACCGTGAAGTGCTGCATGACACCGGGCAGGTCGCAGAAGCGCACGTCGACCATCTCGACGCGCTCGTCCTTGAGGTACTTCAGCAGCTCTTCGCTGTTTGCGAACATTCGTCCTCCTTGGCCGGCCTCGCGGCCCGACCGCATGCGTTCTGGTGACGGCGCCCGGGGCGACGCTGCTCCGGGAGGCGGTGCCTGCAAAATTAGGCACAGGCGGTTTCCTGACCGTATACCGGTTGTTTCGGGGAGGTAACAGTCTGTCCAGCCGGTCGAGTCACGACGAGGACCGGGCGCTGGCTAGCCTTGTGCGTGTGCCCCGCGAGAAGCCCGACGATCACACCCCGGGCCCCCGCAACGTCGTCGAGGGGACGGCGTCCTGGGGACGCCGGGTGCTCGCCCTCCTGGTCGACTGGGCGGCCTGCACCCTCGCGGTGCTCCTGTTCGTGGGGCCGGACACCTACTACGCCAGCTCCGGCCAGGACGCCGGGCCGAGTCTGCTGGTCAGCTCGCTGACGCCGCTGACCTACTGGCTCGAGGCCTCCCTGCTGGTCTCCCTCGTCGGGGGCTCCTTCGGCCAGCTCGTGTGCCGGGTGCGCGTCGTCCAGCTCGCCGGCGCGGGCGGTCGCCCCCTCCCGCTGCTGCTCAGCCTCGTGCGGCACCTGCTGGTGCTGCTGGTGATCCCGCCGCTCGTCTTCCGCCCCGACGGCCGGGGCCTGCACGATCTCGCCACCAGCAGCGCGGTCATGCCGCTGGCGTGGGTGCGGTCCCGCTCAGGCGCGTAGCGCTCCCGAGACGGGGTCGGCACGCGGGGTCGCCAGCGTGCCTAGCGCCCGCGCATCTGGCCGCGCATGCCCTTCATGCTGGTCGGCACCGGGCCCTTGGGGATCGGTGCGGCCGGGCGCTGCGCATCGAGTGCCTTGAGGCGGGAGAGGACGTCGGTCATCTCCGCGGGCTTGAGTGCCTTGGGCATCTTCCGCACCGTCTTGATCAACTTGGCCACCGGCACCTGGCCCTCGCCGTGGCCGACGACCATCTCGTGCACCGGGACCTCGCTGACCACGCGCTCGTGCTTGCGGCGCTCAGAGGAGATGAGCTGCCGTAGGCGCTGGGGGTTCCCCTCACCGACGAGAACGATCCCCGGTCGCCCCACGACCCGGTGCACCACGTCCTGCTGCTTGGTGAAGGCGACGGCCGGCTGGGTCTTCCAGCCGCGCTTGAGCATGCCCAAGGCCGCCGCGCCGCCACCCCGCTGACCCTCCATCCGCCGGTACGCCGCGCTCTGGGCGCGGCGCCCGAAGACGATCATGCCGCCCAGCGTGCCGAACATGATCGTCGCGAAGATCGCCATGATCAGTGAGATGACACCGTTCGGCGCGGGCACCAGCACGAAGAAGATCAGGAAGCCGACCCCCGCCGCGAGCAACGCCGTCCCCAAGATCCACAGCGGGGCCTTCGGATCGTATTGCCGGGTCATCCGGAACGTGGCAGCGATCTGCTGCCGGCGGTTCATCTCGCTGCTGGGCGTGGACATCGCAGGTCGGGCCTCTGCTGATCGGGACGGCTGTCGGGGAAGGCTCTCGGGGACGGGCGGGAGTCGAAGGCTACGCGGTCGTCGCCGCGGACGACGCCGCACCCGTCGCCGCGTCGGCGGCCGCGAAGCCCGTCTCCGCGGCGGCGTCGGCGACCCCGGCGCGGGCGGGCCGCTCGCCGCGGGCCTCCATGGCCTGGGCGTACAGGCGACCGGCGCGGTAGGAGGAGCGCACCAGCGGCCCCGACATGACGCCCTTGAAGCCGACCTCGTCGGCCTCGTGCTTGAGCTCGACGAACTCCTCGGGCTTGACCCAGCGCTCGACCGGGTGGTGCCGCGCGGTCGGGCGCAGGTACTGCGTGATCGTGATCAGCTCGCAGCCGGCCTTGTGGAGGTCGCGCAGCGCCTGCGAGACCTCTTCGCGGGTCTCGCCCATGCCCAGGATCAGGTTCGACTTCGTGACCAGGCCGAAGTCGCGGGCCTGCGTGAGGACGTCGAGGGAGCGCTCGTAGGTGAACGCCGGTCGGATCCGCTTGAAGATCCGCGGCACCGTCTCGACGTTGTGGGCGAGGACCTCGGGCCGGGACGCGAAGACCTGTCGGAGCAGGTCGGGCTTGCCGTTGAAGTCGGGGATCAGGTTCTCGACCCCGGTGTCGGGGTTGAGGCGGTGGATCGCGTCGACCGTCTCGGCGTAGAGCCACGCGCCGCCGTCCGGCAGGTCGTCGCGGGCGACGCCCGTGATGGTGGCGTAGCGCAGGCCCATCTCGCGCACGGACTCGGCGACCCGGCGCGGCTCGTCGACGTCGAGCGGGTCCGGCTTCCCGGTGTCGATCTGGCAGAAGTCGCAGCGCCGCGTGCACTGGTCGCCGCCGATGAGGAAGGTGGCCTCGCGGTCCTCCCAGCACTCGAAGATGTTGGGGCAGCCGGCCTCTTGGCAGACCGTGTTGAGGCCGCCCTGCTTGACCAGGTTCTGCAGCTCCTTGTACTGCGGTCCCGTCCGCGCGCGGGTCTTGATCCACGCGGGCTTGCGCTCGATCGGGGTCTCCGCGTTGCGGACCTCCAGGCGCAGCAGCTTGCGCCCGTTCGGGCCGACGTTGCCGGCCGAGCGTGGGGTCTCCGTCGGGCTGCTCGAAGTGGTCGTCACGCGGCCCAACTGTACGCGGCGACGAATGCCGGCCCGAATGCCCGCGGGCGGCTCAGCCGCGGCCGGGCGCGACCAGGTCGAGCCGGGGTGCACCGGCCGGAGCGCGACCCGGCTCGGGCCGCGGCTCGTAGTCCGGCGTGCGGTCGTAGTCGCCCCAGGCCAGCAGCCGCGCCAGGTGCGTCCGCGCCAGCGGCAGCACCTCCTCGACCGCCACGTCCCTGCCCAGCTCGGCACTGAGCGAGGTCACGCCGGCGTCGCTGATGCCGCAGGGGACGAAGCGGTCGTACCAGGCGAGGTCGACGTTGCAGTTCAGGGCGAAGCCGTGCATCGCCACGCCCCGGCTCACCCGGATGCCGATGGCCGCGACTTTGCGCTCGCCGCCGCGGTCGTCGGCCCGGAGCCAGACGCCGCTGCGGCCGGGGACCCGGGCCGTGGGGACGCCGAGGTCGCGGCAGACCCCGATCAGCGCCTCCTCGAGGCGGCGTACGTAGTCCACGACGTACACGTGACCGGGCAGCCGGACGACCGGGTAGCCGACGAGCTGGCCGGGCCCGTGGAAGGTGATCTTGCCGCCGCGGTCGACGTCCACGACGCGGGCGCCACCCGGGTCGAGCGGCCGCTCGTCGGGCGTCGTGCGCTTGCCGCAGGTGAAGACCGGCGGGTGCTCGAGCAACAGCACGCGCCCCGGCTGGTCCCCGGCGACGACGTCGGCGTGCAGCGCCCGCTGGATCTCCCAGGCGCGCTCGTAGTCGACCGCGTCGGTGCCGGTGCCGACGGTCTGGAAGGCCGGCCCGGAGTCGGCAGCGGGGTTGGGTTCCACGCCACCGAGCGTACGCGCGGTCCCGCCGGGGCCGGGCGGTGTGGCCCTTTCGCTCACGCCCTGGTCGTCAGGCGAGTCCGGCGGTCAGGACTGCGCGCACGTCGTGGTCGCGGAAGCGGTAGCCGGCCCGCAGCAGCGCCTCGGGGCGGGCGTTGATGGAGTCGAGCAGCAGGGGGGCCTGCTTCCCGGCCGCGACGCGGATCAGCGGGGCCGGCACGGGAAGCGGCGCAGGGCGGTGGAGCACGGCGGCGAGCGCGCGGGTGAACTCGGCGTTCGTCGGGGTGTCGGGCGCGCACAGGTTGATCGGGCCCCGCACGGCCGGCTCCTCGGCCGCGAAGGTGACGGCCGCCACCCAGTCGCGCAAGGAGATGACGGGGAAGTACTGTCTGCCCGTTCCGACCCGTCCGCCGAGGCCGGCCTTGAAGAGCAGCCGCAGCTGTTGCAGCGGCGGGACCTGCCGGTCCAGCAGCGGCGCCGTGCGCAGCACGACCAGCCGGGCCCCGACCTCGTAGGCGGGCCGGGCGGCCGCCTCCCAGTCGCGGGCGACCGAGGTGAGGAGCGCGTCGCCGCGGCTGCCGGACGCCTCGGTGAGGACCGCGTCACCGTGGTCCCCGTAGTAGGAGATGCCGTTGCCGGCCAGGAACACCGGCGGGTGCTCGGCGCGGGAGATCACCTCGGCCAACACCCGGGTGGTGGTCACGCGGCTCTCGCGCGTGACGCGGGCGTACTTCTCGGAGTGTGGGTTGCCGATGAGCGGGGACCCGGCGAGGTTGACCACCACGTCGGCCCCGCCGACGAGGCCGCGGTCGACCTGGCCGGCATACGGATCCCACGTCGACTCCCCGCCGCCGGTCGAGGGGCGGCGGACCAGGCGGACGACCTCGTGGCCGCGGCTGCGCAGCTCATCGACGAGGTGGCTGCCCAGGAAGCCGGAGGACCCGGCGATGACGACGGAGAGCGGCATGCCGCCACTGTGGCACGGACCACCGCAGAGACCACCTCACGGGCCCCCGGGTCCCTACCCTCAGCCGGCCAGGTGCCCCCACCGCGTCGCCAGGACGGACCACGGCCCGTCGTCGAGGATGCGGCCGTCCTCGAGCACGACGACCCGGTCGGCCTGGCTCAGCGCCGCCGCCTTGGAGGTCGCGCACACCACGGTGGCGCCCTGGTCGCGCAGCGCGGCCCACAGCTCGACCTCGGTGGCGGCGTCGAGCGCGGAGGACACGTCGTCGGCCAGCAGCAGCGAGGGCTGGCACGCGAGCGCCCGAGCGAGCGCGAGCCGCTGCACCTGGCCCCCCGAGAGGCGCACACCGCGGTGGCCCACGACCGCGTCGGGGCCGCCCGCTTCGGCCACGTCGCGGCCCAGACGTGCGATGGCCAGCGCGTCCGCCACGGGGCGGCCCTCGTGGTCGAGGTGGACGTTGGCGGCAAAGGTGCCCGAGAGCACGCGCGGGACCTGCGCCACGTGGGCGACCCGGCCCGGGCGCAGGGTCGTCTGGGGGTCCTCGATCGGCCGGTCGTTCCAGCGGATCTCGCCGCGGCTGGCGATCAGCCCCGCGAGCGCGCCGAGCAGGCTCGACTTGCCGGACCCCACCTGGCCCAGCAGCAGGACGAGTTCGCCACCGCGAACCGTGAGGTCCACCCCGCGCACGCCCTCGGTGCCGTCGTCGTGCACGGCGGTCAGGTCGATGAGCCGCAGCTCTCGGAGGGGATCCTCGGGGGCCGGGCCGGGCGCGGGGGCGGCACCGGAGACCAGGTCGACCCCGCCCGGCAGGTCCATCAGGTCACCGCCGCCGGCGAGCCGGCTGGTGGCGCGCATCCAGGCCGTCGTGCCCGGGGCCTCGGTGATCACCGACCCGGCCACCCGACCGAACCAGTCGAAGCCGTTCACGGCGTTCGCGACGAGCAGCGCGGTGGCCAGGCCCCACCAGCCCGTCACGTAGCCGGCCCAGGCGGCGACCACACCGGCCTGCACCATCACGACCGGGACACCGTCCAGGAGTGCCTGCACCCGGTGCTCGCGCACCGCGGCCTCGACGCGGCCGCCATCCACGCGGCGCAGGTGGCCGTGCACCGCGGGCGTGGCCGCGGCGAGCTTGACCGTGCGCACCGACTCGAGCGCCGAGACGAGCGATCGGCCGAAGCGGGCCCGGGCAGCCGACGCCGCGGCTGCGGAGCGTCCGGCCACCCGGCGGCCCAGGGTGGAGGCGAGGGCCGAGACGCCCATGACGGTCAGCAGGACGGCGCCCGCCACGAGGTTCCAGGCGGCCGCGGCGGTCACCGCCGCGATGACCAGGCCGATGCCCAGGTCGACCCAGCGGTCGGCGTACCGAGCCAGCCGCTCGGCGTCCATGGCGCGGGCGACCGCCTCGCCGGGTGGGGTGCGCCGCAGCCGGCGTTGCGTGGTCTGGCCGTGGAGCACCGAGGTGCGCACGCGCAGCATCACCGCGACCCACCAGCGCGGGTAGACGCGGAACGCACCGGCCAGCAGCAGCGGGGAGACGACCAACGAGGCAACGAGGGCCGCGGTGAGCGCCAGGGGCCGGCCGCCCTGCTGGAGGTCCTCCACGACCAGCCCCCATACCCATCCGGTGAGCACGCCGAAGGCGCCGCCGAGAGCAGCGAGCGCGAAGAGCACCGCGCCGGTCAGGCCCCACCGGGGCTCGATCAGCAGCGCGCGGAGCGTCGCGCGCGCTAGCCCGGGCGTGGCGGCGAGCTCCGGCGTCGGGGGAGGGGTCCCGGCACGACGGGGACTGCCCAGCGCCGCGGGCCCACCGGCAGCGTTCCGCGGTGCGTGCTCCGCCGTCGCGTCCTGGCGGGCGGCGGCGTCGAGCAGGTCGCGGAACGGCCCCGGCGCGCGGGACAGGTCCGAGCGAGCCCCCTGTTGGACGACGCGTCCCGCCTCGAGCACGGCCACCTGTCCGGCGCGCTCCGTGGTCCCCAGGCGGTGCGCCACCAGCAGCCCGGTCCGTCCGCGCAGCAGGCGCTCCGCCGCGCCGACGACGCGCGCCTCGGTGACGGGGTCCATGCGTGCGGTCGCCTCGTCGAGGACGACGACGCGGACGTCGCGCACGAGCAGTCGGGCAAAGGCGACCAGCTGCTCCTCTCCCGCCGACAGGCTGGTGCCGCCCGGCCCGAGCGGTGTGTCGAGACCCGCCGGCAGGCCCTCGATCCACTCGGTCAGCCCCAGCTCGGCCACCGCGTCCTCGACGATCGCGCGGGGGGAGGCGGCGAACAGCGTGACGTTCTCCTTGAGGGTGCCCGCGAGGATCTCGGTGCGCTGGGTGACCACGCCGACGTCGGCCCGCAGCCTCTGCAGGTCGAGATCGAGGACGTCGACACCGCCGATCCGTACGGAACCGGTCGGCGGGTCCACGGCGCGCGACACGAGCGAGGCCAGCGTGGACTTGCCGGAGCCCGTGCGGCCGACCAGGGCACAGGTCGTCCCGGCCGGCACCTCGAGGTTGACGTCGGCCAGGGCGAAGGCGCCCGTCTCGTAGGAGAAGTGGAGGTCGCGGAACTCCAGCGACAGGGGTCCCGGCGACGGCTGGCGACCACCGGCCGGCTCCGGAGCGACGGCCAGCAGCCCGCGCAGGCGGAGTACGGCCCCGAAGCCGGCTTGCAGGTCGGGCAGGTGCTCGGCCAGCTCGTTGACCTGGCCGACGAATATGGTGGTGACCAGGAAGAGGGTCACCAGCGAGGCCGTCGAGAGCTGGTTGCCGACCGCCAGGCCAACGCCCGTCACCGCGATGCCGGCGAGCGACGCGTGCAGCAGCGTGCCCGCGCGCCGGATGACCCGACTCTCCAGGCTCAGCACCTCGTCGAAGCGCGCGTGGACGGCGGCGGCCAACTCGCTGCACCGGCGTAGCAGGTAGGCCTGGCCCAGGCTGGTGCGCAGGTCGTCGCGCGCCGCGATGCCTTCCTCCATCGCGGCCGCGTGGTCGGTCCACGCCATCTCCTCGACCACCTTGCGGCGGGAGAGCACGGGCAGGATCGGACGCACCACCGCGATGGCGGCGACCCCGGCCAGGGGGAACAGCAGGAAAGCCGGCCACCAGGTCAGGCCGGCGACCAGCCACATCGGACCCGCGGCCAGCAGCGTGCGCATCGCCCCCCACACCTGCTGGCGCAGCAGCACCCCGACCTCGTGGGTGTCGTCGTCCACGCGGTCGAGCACCTCGCCGACGGCCTGCTCGCCGAGGTCGTGAAGCGGCTGCGACAACGCGGCGTCGAGCAGGTCGGCGCGCAGCAGACCCTCGGCGCGGTCGGTGACCCCGGCCCAGACGGTGCGCCCGACGCTGTCGATCAGGGCCGCCCCGACCAGGCACAGCGCGAGCAGCGCGAGGAGGCCGGTCGACGCCGCCTCGGCGAGGCGTCCCGCGACCACCGACCCGAGCGACACCCCGACCGCACCGACGAACGACCCGGCCACGCACGCCGCCGCGATCGGCGAGCGCATCCGGCGCCAGTCCACGGGTCGCCGGTGAGCAGCACCGACCGGTTCGTCTACGGTCTGCGCGGGTGCGTGGGGGGAGGCGTCGGTGGCGGCCACGATCCCCTGACGCTACGCGGCAGCCGCCATCCTCCGCCGCCCCTTTTCCAGGCGCTCGGGTGCTCCAGGCGCTCGGGCGCCCCAGGGTGCTCAGCCCGCGGTCGGCGGGCCCTCAGACATCGAAGTGACCCTTCTCGAGCCGGACCTTCATGTCGGCGAGGAACCGCGCCGCGTCGGCGCCGTCCACGATCCGGTGGTCGTAGGTCAGGCACAGGTAGGCCATGTGGCGCACTGCGATCGTCTCGCCGAGATCCGGGTCGTCGATCACGACCGGACGCTTGACCACCGCGCCCGTGCCCAGGATGGCCACCTGCGGCTGGTTGATGATGGGCGTGTCGATGATCGCCCCGCGGCTGCCGGTGTTCGTCACCGTGAATGTGCCTCCGGAGAGCTCGTCGGGCCCGATCTTGCGGCTGCGGGTGCGTTCGGCGACGTCCGCTATCTTGCGCGCGAGGCCCGCCACCGACAGGTCGCCGGCGTCCTTGACCACCGGGACGAGCAGGCCCTGCTCCGTGTCCACCGCGACGCCCAGGTTCTCCCGGTCGTAGTAGGTGACCTCACCCTTCTCGACGTCCACGGAGGCGTTGACCGATGGGTGCTCCTTGAGCGTGTCGACGGCCGCCTTGGCGAGGAACGGCATGAAGGAGAGCTTGACGCCCTCACGGGCGAGGAAGTCGTCCTTCACGCGGCCGCGCAGCCGGGCGATCGGGGTGAGGTCCACCTCGACGATGGTCGTGAGCTGGGCACTCACCTGGAGCGACTCGACCATGCGCTGGGCGATGACCTTGCGCAGGCGTGTCATCTTCTCCGTCTTGCCGCGCAGCGGGGACGGCGTGGGCGCGGCCGACGCCGCCTCGGGGGCCTGCCCGGATTCCTGCCTGGATCCCTGCGCAGCGCCCTCGCTGGCCGCCGGGGCGGCGGCCTGCTGGGCGGACTTGGCGGCGTCCAGCACGTCCTGTTTGCGGATGCGTCCGCCGACCCCGGAGCCGGTGACGCTGGCGAGGTCGACATCGTGCTGCTGCGCGAGCTTGCGCACCAGCGGCGTCACGTAGCCGGCCTCGTCGCCCGTGGCCGCGCGCGGCGCCGCGGAGGGCTCCTCCTGGGCGGCCGGCTGCTCACGCTCCGGCTCGGGCTCGGGCTCCGGCTCGGGCTCCGGCTCGGGCTCCGGCTCGGGCTCCGGCTCGGGCTCCGGCTCGGGCTCCGGCTCGGGCTCCGGCTCGGGCTCCGGCTCGGGCTCGGGCTCCTGGGAGGACCCGCCACCGCCGCCGGACGACGGCTCGCCGGACCCGACGACTGCGAGCTCGGCGCCGACCTCGACGGTCTCGTCCTCCTCGACCTTGATCTCGAGCAGCGTGCCCGCGACGGGCGACGGAACCTCGGTGTCGACCTTGTCGGTGGAGACCTCGAGCAGCGGCTCGTCGACCGCGACCTCGTCGCCGACCTGCTTCAGCCACCGCGTCACGGTGCCCTCCGTGACCGACTCGCCGAGCTCGGGCAGGGACACCGAGGTGCCCTCGCCGCCACCGCCGCCCCCGCCACCCGAGGACGCCGCCGGGGCCGCCTCCTCCCGCTGCGTCTCCTCGGCCTCACCGGAGTCCTCGGAGTCGTCGGACTCGTCGTCCGTCCCGGCTGGTTCGTCGCCACCCTCGTCGGCGCTCTCCGGGGCGGAGTCCTCTCCGCTCGCCTCTGCGCCGCCACCACCGGAGCCGGAGGACTCGCTCTCGTCGCCCACGACGGCGAGCACGGCGCCGACCTCGACGGTCTCGTCCTCCTCGGCCTTGATCTCGATCAGGGTGCCCGCGACGGGCGACGGAACCTCGGTGTCGACCTTGTCGGTGGAGACCTCGAGCAGCGGCTCGTCGACCGCGATCTCGTCGCCGACCTGCTTGAGCCAGCGGGTGACGGTGCCTTCGGTGACGGACTCGCCGAGTTCCGGAAGGGTGACTTCGCTCGCCATGTTGGTTCCTTCGCTTCGCGGTGATGGGGCAGGTTCAGGTCGGGTACAGGTCTGGGGGAGACCCGCTGCGCGGGTCAGCTGTGGGTGTGCAACGGCTTCCCGGCCAGCGCCAGGTGGGCCTCGCCGAGGGCCTCGTGCTGCGTGGGGTGCGCGTGCACGAAGGGCGCCACGTCCTCCGGATGCGCCTCCCAGCCGGTGATCAGCTGGGCCTCGCCGATCAGCTCGCCGACCCGTTCGCCGACCATGTGCACGCCGAGGACGGGGCCGTCGACGTGACGGACCAGCTTCACGAAGCCCTGGGTGCGCAGGATCTGGCTGCGACCGTTGCCGGCGAGGTCGTAGGTCAAGGAGGTCACCTCCTCCTCGCCGTGCAGCGCGACCGCGGCGACCTCGTCGAGGCCGACCGAGGCCACCTCGGGCTGGCTGTAGGTGATCCTCGGGATCGACGTCTCGTCGAGCGGCGTCACGTCGTGGCCGGCGATCTGCTCGGCCACCATGATGCCCTGCTGGAAGCCACGGTGCGCGAGCTGGAGGCCGGGGACGATGTCGCCCACCGCCCACACGCCGTCCACGTTGGTGCGGCAGCGGTCGTCCGCGAGCACGAACCCACGCTCGACGGCGATGCCCCGCTCCTCGAGGCCGAGGCCCGCGGTGACCGGGCCGCGGCCGACGGCGACCAGCAGCAGGTCCGCCTCGACGATCTCGCCGTCCTCGAGGGTGACGGCGACCCCGCCATCCGTGGCCTTGGCCGACTGCACCGGGCTGTCGGTGCGCATCGCGATCTTGCGCTTCCTGAAGGCACGCTCCAGCGCCGTCGAGCAGGCCTCGTCCTCGGCCGCGACGAGCCGGGGCAGCGCCTCCACGATCGTCACCTCGGCGCCGAAGGAGCGCCACACGCTCGCGAACTCGCAGCCGATCACGCCGCCGCCGAGCACGATGACCGAGTCGGGCACGCGGTCCAGGCGCAGGGCCTGGTCGGAGGTGAGGATCCGCTCGCCGTCCACCTCGATCCCGGGTAGCGAGCGCGGCGCGGAGCCGGTGGCGAGGACGAGGTGCGTGGCCGTGTACGCCGTCCCGTCGACCGTGATCTCGCCGGGGCCGGTCAGATGGCCCTCGCCCTCGATGACGGTGACGCCGCGCGAGTTCACCAGCCCGGTGAGGCCCTTGAAGAGACGGGAGACCACGCCGTCCTTGTAGGAGTTGACGCCGACCATGTCGACGCCCTCGAGGGAGGCCCGGACACCGAAGCTCTCGGAGTCGCGGGCGGCGTCGGCGACCTCGGCGGCGTGCAGCAGCGCCTTCGTCGGGATGCAGCCCTCGTGCAGGCAGGTGCCGCCGACCTTGCCCTTCTCGACCATCGCGACGCGCAGGTCGAGCTGGGCGGCCCTCAGGGCGCAGGCATAGCCGCCCGACCCGGCGCCGAGCACCAGGACGTCGTACGTCGTCGAGTCCGGCTCTGAGTCGGCCACGCACTTCCCTCCCGTCGCCCTGCCTCGTCTTGGGCCGTGAACGGGCCCATCCTTGCACCTCGGATGAGGCGTTTGTCACCGCCCCGAGGGGCCCTGTCGCGGCCGCACAGGCGCCCTGCTCCCCTCCGGGTGGCCCGCGGGCCGCGGGTCCGCGCGGCCCCGACTGGTGGCTCTTGGCACACTGGAGCCCATGGGCCTGTTCGACCGCTTCCGTCACGGCACCCCCAGGGCCCGGATGCGCCGGCCCGGGAAGGACCGGGAGCGCACCGGGTCGACGACCGTGCGTGGCTCGGACCGTGCGGACGAGCAGCACCTGCGGGAGTGGGCCGAGAAGCGTCGGGGTGTCGAGGGCTTCGTCGAGCCGCGCACGGCCGTGAGCGAGGTGACGTTGCTCCTCGTGGCGCACGACGGCGAGTGGACCCGGCGCCGCGTCCCGTCGGTGCAGTGGGCCCACCAGTTCGCGAACCGGAACAGCATTCCGTCCTACGACGCCGCCGTCGTCGGGGTACCGCAGCGGATGCGCGACTGGAACCGGCGCAAGGCCGCCGAGCGCAAGCGGCGCGACTGAACCGAGCGGGCCTGCGGGCCCGGGTCAGGCTTCGCTGCGCGCCCGCGCCAGCTCGACGAGCGTGGCGACGGCGACGCCGGTCCCGCCGGGGGTGAGGTGGCCGGTGGCGCCGCCGCTGTGGAAGCCGGGACCGGCGATGTCGAGGTGGGCCCAGGGCAGCCCCCCGGTGAACTCGCGCAGGAAGGCGCCGGCAAAGAGCCCGCCGCCCCACCGGATCCAGTCGTGCTGGGCGAGGTCGGCGAGCTTGCTCGAGCGCACCCGTTCGCTCATCTCCTCCGGGATGGGCATCGGCCAGCACGCCTCGCCGGCGGCCTCGGCCGCGCCGAGCACCTGGTCCACCACCTCGTCGCTGCCCATCACCCCGGTGACGCGGTCGCCGAGGGCGATCACCATGGCGCCGGTCAGGGTCGCGACGTCGACCACGGCGTCGGGCCCCGCCTCGACCGCCCGGCCGAGACCGTCGGCGAGCACGAGCCGGCCCTCGGCGTCGGTGTTGGAGACCTCGACGGTCTTCCCGCCGTAGATGGTGATGACGTCGCCGGGGCGCATCGAGGTGCCCGAGACCATGTTCTCGGCCAGCGGCGCAAACGTGGACACGCGCACCGGGAGCCCCAGCTCGGCGATGGCGAAGGTCGCCTGCACCACCGCGGCGGCACCGCCCATGTCCATCTTCATGTCCTTCATGGACTGGGCCGGCTTGATCGTCAGGCCCCCCGAGTCGAACGTGATGCCCTTGCCGACGAACGCGAGATGCGCCCGCGCCTCCTCGGGCGCGTAGGAGAGCTCGACGAGCCGCGGCGGCGCGTCGGAGCCACCGCCGACGCCGAGCAGGCCCCCGCAGCCGAGCCGGGCCAGCTCGGCCTCGTCGAGCACCTGCATCGTGATCGGCGGGGTGCCGCGCCCCTTCGCCAGCGCGGTGTGCGCCTCGCCGATCGACGTGGCGAACGCCGGCGGCGTGAGGTCCCCGGGCGGCGTGTTGACCCAGTCCCGGGCGCCGGCGACCGCCCTGGCGACGACCTCGCCGTCGCGCTGCGCGGCCCGGGCCTCGTTGCGGCGCGCCAGGGGGGTCAGCAGCACGGCGTCGGCGGGGGAGCGGCCGCTCGCCTGGTCGCCGTCCTCGGCCCTCTTGTAGGCCGTGAAGCGGTAGCCGCCCAGCGTGTGGCCCTCGATGACCGCGCGGATCAGGACGGCGGTGTCGGCGGGCAGTGCTAGCGCGACCGAGGCAGCGTTGGGAACCGAGCGCGCCGCCACGCCGGCGGCGCGCCGCACGGCGACCTGGTCGACCTCCGCCTCGGGGCCGAGGCCGACCAGCACCAGCAGCGGCGAGGACAGCGTCCCGTTGGTGGGCAGGGTGGTCGCCTCGCCGGCCTTGCCCGTCACCCCGAGGCTGGCCAGCAGCGGGCGCAGCCGGCGGCCCCAGGCCTTGCCGACCTCCTCCGCGCCCGGAGCCAACCGCGGGCCGTCCTTGGCCTTGACCACGCCCACCACGACGGCGTCGGCGCGCGTCCGCGCGGGGCTCGCGTTGCGCAGGGTGTAGGAGCTCACCCCCGCAGGATAGCCAGCGACGACCGGGCGCTGCTGCGGTAGGTTCTCGGCCATGTCGGACGCTGAAGACCGCACGGGGGACCCGGAGCTGATCGCCTCCCCGCTGCACGAACGACACGAGGCCCTGGGCGCCCGTTTCGCGGAGTTCGGCGGCTGGTGGATGCCGTTGGAGTACGGCTCGGGGATCGTCGCCGAGCACACCGCCGTGCGAGAGGCCGTGGGCGTCTTCGACGTCAGCCACCTCGGCAAGGCACGCGTGAGCGGACCGGGCGCCGCCGACCTGGTCAACTCCTGTCTGACCAACGACCTCGGCAAGATCGGCCCCGGCAAGGCGCAGTACACGATGTGCTGCGACGAGCAGACCGGCGGTGTCGTGGACGACCTGATCGTCTACCTGTTCGCGGACGACGACGTGCTTCTCGTGCCCAACGCCGCGAACACCGCCGGGGTGGTGCAGCGGCTGGCCGACGCCGCGCCCGCGGGCATCGAGGTGCAGCCGATGCACGAGGACTACGCGATCCTCGCCGTCCAGGGTCCGCACAGCGACGCGCTGCTCGCCGACCTGGGCATCCCGGCCGACCACGAGTTCATGTCCTTCGTCGAGATCGACCTCGACCTCGACGGTCGGGGGGACGTGTCGAGCGCCCACGTGCTGGTGTGCCGCAGCGGCTACACCGGGGAGCGCGGCGTCGAGCTCGTCGTGCACCCGGCCGCCGCGGGCGGGGCGGTGTGGGACCTGCTGATGGCGGCCGGCGAGCCGCACGGGCTGGTCCCGGCCGGCCTGGGCGCCCGCGACACGCTGCGCACCGAGATGGGCTACCCGCTGCACGGCCAGGACCTCTCCCCGGAGATCACGCCGGTGCAGGGCCGGTCGAGCTGGGCGGTCGGGTGGAAGAAGGAGTCCTTCTGGGGCCGCGAGGCCCTGGTCGCGGAGAAGGAGGCCGGTCCGGCCCGACGCCTGCGCGGCCTGCTCGCGCAGGGCCGCGGCATCCCGCGACCGGGGATGGCCGTGAGCACCACCGACGGGACGCCGGTGGGGTCGGTCACGTCCGGGACCTTCTCGCCGACCAAGCGGGTCGGCATCGCGCTGGCGTTGCTGGACGCCTCCGTCGCCGAGGGAGACGAGGTCAGCGTGGACGTGCGCGGCCGGCCGCAGCCCTTCGACGTGGTGCGCCCGCCCTTCGTGGAGCCCTCGACCAAGGGCTGAGGGACCCGCGCGCGCCTAGCGACGCCCGGGCTCGAAGACCGGGGCCGCATCGAAGGCGGCCCGCCGCGAGGCCCGCCGCAGCGCGCGCAGCAGGGGCCGGCCGACCAGCAGCAGGAGGAGGAAGCTGCTGATCCCGCGGCTGATGTCCCACACCAGGGAGGTCGCGGCGTAGAAGCGCAGGTACGCGGCGGCGTTCGTTGCGAGCCTGGCGGTGCCGTCGAACGAGAGCGCGTCGCCGTACTGCGCGAAGGGCCAGAACCACAGGTTCATCAGGACGCCGTAGGCGACGCCCAGCACCAGTCCGAGCAGCGACAGCAGCCACACCTCCAGGCGCCCGGTCGCGCGGCGCGGCAGGAAACCCGCGGCGAGCCCCACCCAGCCGGCGGCGATCATCTGGAACGGCAGCCAGGGCCCGACGCCCCCGGTGACGAGCGCCCCCACGAAGAGCGTGAGGCAGCCCAGCACGAAGCCGAAGCCGCGGCCGAAGACGCGGCCGCCCAGGATGATCACCACGAAGCTGGGCTCCAGCCCGGCGATGCCTGGCGAGAGGGCGCGCAGCGCTCCGCCGATCGCGGCCAGCATGCCCAGCAGGGCGACGGCCTTGGCGTCGAGCCCGCCGGCGTTCACCTCCGCCAGCACGACCGCGACCAGCAGCGGCAGCACGAGGACGAAGACCCACGGCGCGTCGGAGCCGTGCGAGCCGGCGCGCTCGCCCACGGCCGGGCCGAGGAGGAAGGGCCAGCCGAAGGCGGCCAGGCCGACCAGGGACGCGACGGCGAGGGCGAGGGCGGCCGAGGCGTGCAGGCGGACCGGAGGCGGGGTCCCCGTCGCCCGGGCGGCGCTCACGAGACCTCCTGGGCGCCGAGGGCGGCGACCACGTCGCCGGCGGTCAGCCAGGCCTGGGGCGCCATCACCTTCGCCACCTGGGGAGCGAAGGCGGGCGAGGCCACCACCACGTCGCTCGCCGGGCCGTCGGCCACGACCTCGCCGTCCGCGAGGACCACGACGCGGGAGGCGGCCTCGGCCACCAGCTCGACGTCGTGGGTGGCGAGGACGATGGCGTGCCCCTGGGCGGCCAGCCCCCGCAGCCGCGCCACGAGCTGACGCTTGGCCACGTAGTCCAGGCCTCGGGTGGGCTCGTCCAGGAGCACCAGTCGCGGGCGGGCGGCCAGCACCAGCGCCAGCACGAGCGAGAGCTGCTGCCCCTCCGAGAGGTCGCGGGGGTGTCGGCTGCCGGGGACGCCCGGTGCGAAGCCGTCGAGCAGGGCGCGCGTCGTCCCGGGCGAGGCGTCCGCGTCCCGGTCGCCGGCGGCGCACTCGGCCGCGACGTCGGCGCTGTAGAGCAGGTCCGAGGGGACCTGCGGGACGAGCCCGGCGCGGGCTACGTCGAACGCCCCCGCCGTCGGGACGTGCAGGCCGGCGAGCGTGCGCAGCAGCGTGGACTTCCCGGAGCCGTTGCGCCCCATCACGGCGACGACCTCGCCCTCGCGGATGTCGAGGTCGATGTCCTCGAGGACGACCCGGCGGCGGTAGCCGGTGACGAGACCGCGGGTGCGCACGACGGCGGGGCCGAGGCGGCCGCCGCGATGCCCCGGCGGCGCGACGTCCGAGAGCCGCTCCCGCAGCTCGCGGGACCTGCGCCGCGCCTCACGGACCGTCAGCGGCAGCGGCTGCCAGCCGACCCGTCGGCCCAGCTCGACCACGGGTGGGGCGATGGGCGTCTGCCTCAGCACGGCCTCGGGGAGGCCGTGCACGAGTCGGCCGTCGCCCGGCAGCCAGGCGACGCGGTCGCTGAACTGGACGACGCGCTCGAGCCGGTGCTCGGCGAGCACCACCGTCAGGCCGAGGTCGTGCACCAGCCGGGAGAGGCTGGCCAGCACCTCCTCGGCGGCGAGCGGGTCGAGGGCCGAGGTCGGCTCGTCGAGCACCAGCACCCCCGGATGCGTCGTGAGCACCGACCCGATGGCGACGCGCTGCTGCTGACCGCCGGAGAGGTGGTGCAGCGGGCGACCCCGGAGGTCGGCGAGTCCGAGCAGGTCGAGGGTCTCCTCGACGCGCTGGCGCATCACCCTCGGCGCGAGGCCGAGCGACTCCATGCCGTAGGCGAGCTCGTCCTCGACGTTGTCGGTGACGAAGCCCGCCAGCGGGTCCTGCCCGACGAACCCGACCACGTCGGCGAGGTCGCGGGGCCGGTGGGTCTCGGTGGCGCGCCCGGCGACCTCGACCCGGCCCGAGAGCGTCCCGCCGGTGAAGTGCGGAACGAGCCCGTTCAGCGCGCGCAGCAGGGTCGACTTGCCCGCCCCGGTGGTGCCGACCAGCAACAGCAGCTCGCCCTCCTCGACCTCCAGGTCCACGTCGCGGAGCACGGGCTCCGGGGACCCGTCGAAGCGGACCGACACCCGGTCGAGCCGCACCATCGGTCGTGCGCTCATGCGGGCACCTCCGTCTGGTGGCGGTGACGGTGGTGCTGGCGTCCGTGGCGGTCCGGCTCCGGCACCTGCCCCGGGTCGGGGGCCCGGTCGGCCGGAAGCGGTGGCGCGAGGAACGCCGGCAGCGCGGCGACGAGGATGCCGCCGACCGCCAGCAACGGGACCGCCGGCGCGGTGATCGGCGAGGACAGGGTCAGTTGGCTGGGGTCCTGGGCCCCGGTGACGTGCACGGCCACGGCCGCGGCGATGCCGCAGGCGGCGACCAGGTTCTCCGGCAGCGCCCAGGGATCGGGGCGATAGCGGGTGCGGCCGGTGCGCCGGCCGCCGAGCCACAGCCCGCCGAGAGCGAGCGCCGTGCCGCCGAGCAGCAGCGGGACGCCGTACCGGTGGGCGGAGAGCAGGCCGTACATGCCGGCGGCCAGGCCGAGGGCGGCCGCGAGCACCAGGGTGGCGGTGAGCCGCCGGCGGCCGGGCGACTCTCCGGTGGTGCGGCCGTAGCCGCGGGCGTCCATGGCGGCGGCGAGCTCCACCGAGCGATCCAGGGCTCCCTCGAGCACCGGCATCGCCAGCCGCCCGAAGCCGCGCAGCCCGCGGTGCCGCCCGCGCAGGCGGCCGGCGGTACGCACCCGAGCGGCGTCGGTGGCCAGCTGCGGCGCGAAGGTCAGGGCGATGATGCAGGCGATGCCGATCTCGTAGAGCGCCCCCGGAACCGACGTGAGCAGCCGGCGGGTGCTCCCGAGCGCGTTGGCCGCGCCGACGCAGCAGAAGATGGCCGCGAGCTGGAGGCCTCGCCACAGGGCGGCGAGGACGGCCTCGAGCGTGACCACGCCGCCGATCTTGATCCCGACGCTGTCCGGGAGCGGCAGCTCGGGCAGCGTGACCAGCACGGTCAGCCCCTGCGTGCGCGCGGAGAGCAGCGCCTGGAAGACCACGTGCAGCGCGATGACGATCAGGGCGAGCCGGAAGAACAGGGCGTAGGACGACGCCCAGGGGGTGTCGCCCCGGCGGGCCGCGGCGACGAACCAGGTCACGGCGATCACGAGCAGCACCAGCACGGGGTTGTCGGTGCGGCTGGTGGCCGCCGCCAAGCCGAGCGCCCACAGCCACCAGGCCCCCGGGTGCAGGACCCGGGGGTGGCTGGGGCGGTGGTGGGGGCGCACGGGCGGCTCGCTGTGGTGGGTGATGCCTGTCAGGCTCTGCGGCGGGCAAGGACGAAGCCCCCGACGAGCAGGGCGAGGGCGACCACGCCCAGGGCGACATAGAGGGCGACACTGCTGCCATCGTCCTCCGCGTCGGCGGTCTCGGCGGAGGTGGCCTCGCCCGGCTCCTCCTCCCCGGTGTCGCGGCCGGCGATCGCGAACTCGACGGTGCCGTCGTCGGGAGGCGTGGCGCTCTGCGCGGGTTCCGAGCACCCGGTCGCCGGGTAGCCGTCGATCCCGCACAGCTGGGGGCCGAAGCTCGTGCTCTTGGTGCGGGGCTCGGCGACGTCCTGGAGGGCCTGCAGGGAGTTCGCCTCCTGCGGGACCGACGCGCAGGCGGCCGTCGGCTCGGCAGTCTCCGCGCCGCTCGGGGCATCGGCCTCGACACCGAAGTCCAGGATCACGGCGATCCGCTTCTCGCCGGAGCCAGCCTCGGTGGTGGCGCAGACCGCCTCGAAGTCCACCTCGCCGAGGTCCGCGCGGGGGAGGTTCGGGTCCTCGAAGTCGGCTGGCGCGGCGTAGCGCAGCGCCTCGACGCTGCCGTCATCCGGGGTGAAGTCGGCAAGGCCCCCCTGGGCCGCGACGTACTCGTCGTCCTCGACGTGGAAGTACGCCCAGTAGCGGAAGGCGTCACCCCCGCCTCCCTCGCCGTCGGCATGGGCCGGGGCCGCGGCGAGCGGGCCGAGCAGCGTGACGGCGGTGGCGAGCAGGCCGGCGACGAGCCGGGCGAGCGCAGTGCTTCTCATGCGATGAGTCGTTCCGATCCGCACGGACCGGGCCCACGAGAGCGGTGCGCCCGGCTCCCGTGCCGTAGTCCTCGACGGTGGAAATGGAGCCGGCGTCACAAGCGGCATTCCGACTCGCGGCCGGGTGTCTCCGGCCGCTCACGGCTGCGGGTCAGCGCCGGGTTCTCACCGGCTTCCCCACTCGTGCGCTGGTCGCAGCATCGCGGGTGGCGCGGCCTCCCGTCAACGCGGGGCGGTTCGCGTCGTGGGCCTGCTGGCCTACCCTCGGCCCATGGTGAACCTGCCGGACCAGCCCCCGACGTTCCGCCCGCCGACGCCTGTGGAGCATCCGTGGTGGTGGCGGCTCGAGGACGCCGCCGGCGAGGAGGTAGCCGTGGGGGAGGAGTACGCCGATGCGCGCTTCCCCAGCCAGGGGGATGCCGAGTCGTGGGTGGGGGAGACGTGGCGCCAGCTCGCCGAGCAGGGCGTGGACGCCGTGGTGCTGCACGAGCACGATCGCCGCGTGTACGGCCCGATGTCGCTGCACGCCTGAGGTCATACCCGGGCGGGGTGCCGCGGTGGTCGATGGCCCCGGCCGGGCAGCGGGCCGGCGGGCCCGCCCTCACCCCGAGGGATCCGTCACCTTCCACCGCCGGGCCCACGCCGTACCCACGCCGTACGCTGCTGATCGTGCGGGCCTACCTCGATCTCCTCAGCCGGGTCCTCGACGAGGGCCTCGAGAAGGGCGACCGCACGGGCACGGGGACCCGGAGCGTCTTCGGGCACCAGATGCGCTTCGACCTCTCCGCCGGGTTCCCGCTGGTCACGACGAAGCGGGTGCACACGCGCAGCGTCTTCGGCGAGCTGCTGTGGTTCCTGCGCGGTGAGACGAATGTGCGCTGGCTGCAGGAGCGCGGCATCACGATCTGGGACGAGTGGGCCGACGAGCGCGGCGACCTCGGCCCGATCTACGGCGCGCAGTGGCGCTCGTGGCCGACCCCCGACGGCCGCCACGTCGACCAGGTCGCCGCCGTCGTGGAGCAGATCCGCCGCGACCCGGACTCCCGGCGCCACGTCGTCTCCGCGTGGAACGTCGCCGACCTCGACGCGATGGCGCTGATGCCGTGCCACACGCTGTTCCAGTTCTACGTCGCGCCGGACCCGGCGGGCGGCCCGAGCCGGCTGAGCTGCCAGCTCTACCAGCGCAGCGCGGACGTCTTCCTCGGTGTGCCGTTCAACATCGCCTCCTACGCCCTGCTGACGCACATGGTCGCCCGGGCCACCGACCTGGCCGTCGGCGACTTCGTGCACACCCTCGGCGACGCGCACCTCTATCTCAACCACCTCGAGCAGGCCCGCCTGCAGCTGACCCGCGAGCCGCGGTCGCTGCCGCGCCTCGTGCTCTACCCCGGGGTCACGTCGCTGGACGCCTTCGACCTCGAGCACGTCGCCGTGGAGGGCTACGACCCGCATCCGGGGATCAAGGCTCCGATCGCCGTATGACGCTCCTCCGATGACCCCCGGCGGCACCCGGGTCACGCTCGTCGCGGCCGTCGCGGACAACGGTGTCATCGGGGCCGGCGGCGCGATCCCGTGGCGCCTCCCCGCGGACTTCGCGCACTTCAAGGCCCTCACCACCGGTCACGTCCTGCTGATGGGCCGCGCCACCTGGGACTCCATCGGCCGGCCGCTGCCCGGCCGCGAGACCGTCGTGCTCACCCGCGACGATGCGCGGTCGCCCGCCCTGTCCGCGAGCGGTGCCCACGTGGCGCACGATCTCGACGCCGCGCTGAGGCTCGCGGACCGTCTCGCCGGAGACATCGGAGGCGAGGTCTTCGTCGTCGGTGGCGCGGCCGTCTACGCCGCCGCGCTGCCCGTGGCCGACCGCCAGGTGCTGACCCGGGTGCCGGGTGAGCCGGCGGGGGACACGCACTACCCGGCGTACGACGAGGGCGCCTGGACCGAGGTGCGCCGCGACGAGCACGAGGGGTTCACGATCTCGTGGCTGGAGTCCCGCTGATCGGTCGCGGGTGGCGCCGCACCGGAGTCGGTGGCTGGGTCTAGCCTGAACGCATGAGCCCAGCCCCCGACGCGCCGTTTGGCCACGTGCTCACCGCGATGGTCACCGCGTTCGACGACGAGGGAGCGGTCGACGCCGCGGCGACGGCGCGGGTCGCGACCTACCTCGTCGACCACGGCCACGACGGCGTGGTCGTCTCCGGGACGACGGGGGAGTCCCCGACCACGACGGTCGAGGAGGACGGCGAGATCCTGCGGGCCGTGCTCGACGCGGTCGGCGACCGCGCCACCGTCGTCGCCGGGGTCGGCACCAACAGCACGGCCCACTCGGCCGCGCTGGCCGCGCAGGCCGCCAAGGCAGGCGCCCACGGCCTGCTGGTGGTCACGCCCTACTACAGCAAGCCCTCCCAGGGAGGCGTGCTGCAGCACTTCCGCCGGGTGACCGAGGCCGGCGAGGGGGTGCGCGTGATGCTCTACGACGTGCCCGGTCGCACCGGCACCGTCATCGCCCCGGAGACCTACGCGGCCGCGATCCGCATGGAGCCCGTCGTCGCGGTCAAGGATGCCGTCGGCGACTTCAGCCGGGGCGTGCGGCTCCGGGAGCTGGGGTACGCCGTCTACTCCGGCAACGACGGCGACAACCTCGGCTGGCTGGCGCACGGGGCGGCCGGCTTCGTCTCGGTGGTCGGCCACGTGGCCGGCCGCGAGCTGCGGGCGATGACTCAGGCGTTCTGGCGCGGCGACGTCACGGAGGCGCTGGAGACCTACACCCGGATCCTCCCCGCCATCGACGCGGTGATGGGGCCGGCGAACTACGGCGCCACCACCGCCAAGGCGGCTCTCGAGCTGCTCGGCGTCCTGCCCAACCGCGTCGTGCGCAATCCGCTCGTGCCGCTGGCCGACGACGAGGTGGCCGCGCTGCGCGCGGGACTCGACGCGGCCGGCCTGCTGCCGGGCTGACTGCCCGCCCACCACCACCGGACCGGCCCTCCCGGCCGCCACACCCCAGGAGACGACCCTCGTGAGTCACCCGCACCCCGAACTGACCGCACCCGACGACCTGGAGGCCGGGGGGCTGCGGATCATCCCGCTCGGCGGCCTCGGCGAGGTCGGCCGCAACATGACGGTCTTCGAGCACGACGGCCGCCTGCTGCTGGTCGACTGCGGCGTCCTCTTCCCCGAGGAGGACCACCCCGGCGTCGACCTGATCCTCCCCGACTTCGACCCGATCAGGGGCCGCCTGGACGACATCGAGGCGCTGGTCCTGACCCACGGCCATGAGGACCACATCGGCGCGGTGCCCTACCTGCTGCGCGAGCGCCCCGACCTCCCGCTGATCGGCTCGGAGCTGACCCTGGCGTTGGTGCGGGGCAAGCTGCGCGAGCACCGGCTCAAGGAGACCGTCTACCACGGCGTCAGCGAGGGCGACCGGATGTCGTGGGGTCCCTTCGACCTCGAGTTCATCGCCGTGAACCACTCGATCCCCGACGCCCTCGCGGTGGCGATCCGCACGAACGCGGGCACGGTCCTGCACACCGGCGACTTCAAGATGGACCAGCTGCCGATGGATGGCCGGATCACTGACCTCAACGCCTTCGCCCGGCTCGGCGACGAGGGCGTCGACCTCTTCATGGTCGACTCCACCAACGCCGAGGTGCCCGGCTTCACCACGACCGAGAAGGCGATCGGTCCGGTGCTCGACAGCGTCTTCCACGCCAGCGACCAACGGATCATCGTCGCGTGCTTCGCCTCGCACGTGCACCGGGTCCAGCAGGTGCTCGATGCGGCAGCGGCGCACGGGCGCAAGGTCGCGTACGTCGGACGGTCCATGGTGCGCAACATGGGCGTCGCCAGCGACATGGGCTACCTCGAGGTCCCACCCGGAATCATGGTCGACGCCAAGCAGCTCGCCCAGCTGGCTCCGGAGAAGCAGGTGCTGATCTCCACCGGGTCCCAGGGGGAGCCGATGTCGGCGCTGAGCCGGATCGCTCAGCGCAACCACAACTTCGTGCACATCGAGGAGGGCGACACGGTCATCCTTGCGAGCTCGATGATCCCGGGCAACGAGAACGCGGTAGGCCGGGTGATCAACGGCCTGACCCGCTGGGGCGCCCGGGTGGTGCACAAGGGCAACGCCAACGTGCACGTCTCCGGCCACGCGAGCGCCGGCGAGCTGCTCTACTGCTACAACATCGTGCGCCCGCGCAACGTGCTGCCCATCCACGGCGAGGTGCGGCACATGCGGGCCAACGCCGAGCTGGCCGTCGCGGTCGGCATCGACAAGAAGAACGTCGTGCTGGCCGAGGACGGCGTCGTCGTCGACCTGGTGGACGGCACCGCCCGGGTCGCCGGCAAGGTCGCGTGCGGCTACGTCTACGTCGACGGCTCCACGATCGGCGACATCACGGAGTCCTCGCTCAAGGACCGTAGGATCCTCAGCGAGGAGGGCTTCATCTCGGTGATCGTGGTGATCGACTCCGTGACCGGGAAGATCTCCAGCGGCCCCGAGATCCACGCGCGCGGCTTCGCCGAGGACGACGCCACCTTCGAGCAGGTGCGACCGGCCATCGTCAGCGCGGTGGAGAAGGCCGTCGCCGACGGCGTCAGCGACACCCACCAGCTGCAGCAGACGATTCGCCGGACCGTCGGGCGCTGGGTGAGCTCCCGGCACCGCCGCCGGCCGATGATCATCCCGGTGGTCGTCGAGAGCTGAGCCCGGCCACCGGCCCGGACGCTGCGTCAGGCGAAGAGGCGCTCCCCCCAGGAACTCGTCCGGGGCGGGAGCCGCCGGTGCGAAGAAGAGCCCGCCGCCCAGGGGCCGGACGCACTCCTCGAGGGACTCGCCGTCCAGACGGCGCTGGGTGCCGATGAAGCCGGACCCCAGGTCGCGCTGGTAGGAGACGAACCGGGGGCCCTGGTCGAGCTGGTCGTTCCCGTCGAAGCCGGTGCGGTAGCCGGAGACGGCCTCGGCGACCAGGGGGCCGTCGGCGGCGCCCGAAGGCTCGGGCGTCGATCCGTCGCTCTGCTCTGACTCCCCGGCGTCGGAGCCGCAGCCCGTGAGCAGACCGGCGAGCAGCAGCGCCGACACAGCGGGTGCGGCCTGGTGGACGAGCGCCAGCGGGGGCCCGTGGTCGTCGGTTGCGGCTCGTCGGCCGACACGCTGTGTGGTGCGTGGTGCCCGTGTGAAGTTCCCTTAGGCTCGCTTGCATGGCGACCCGTGCGTCTTCCCCGCCGGGGTCGCGGAGTTCGAGCACGTCCCGAGGAGCCTCCTCGGGCGGGTCGGGCTCCACGTCCCGGAGTACCTCCAGCCGCAAGACCACCCGCAGTGGTGGCGCCTCGTCGCGCAAGAAGGGCGGCTCGACGAAGGGTCGCGGCAAGACCCAGGGCAAGACCCGGGGCAGGACCAGGCGCCCGGCGCCGCGGGCGGTCCGCAGCGGCCCGAATCCCGTCGGCCTCGCCCTGCGGGGCGTCCTGCGCTCCGTCGCGGCCGTCTGGCTGGCGGTCGCGACCGCGGCGGGCTCCGTCGCGCGCTCCCTCGGTCGCCAGGCCCGCGAGCTCGACCCTGCGCACCGCCGCGACGGCGCCGGGCTCGCCCTCGTCGGCCTCGCGGTGATCGCCGCGGCCGCCGTGTGGTGGCAGGTGCCCGGAAGCGTCATGGAGGCAACCCGCACGGTCGTCGCCGGCTCCATCGGCAAGGCCGGCTGGTTCGTGCCGCTCGCGCTGGTGCTGGTCGGCGTCCGGACCATGCGCGACCCCGAGGGCGTCGGTCCGGCCGGTCGACAGGTGATCGGCTGGCTCTCGGCGACCCTCGGCCTGCTCGGGATCGTGCACGTCGCCAACGGCAGCCCCCAGCCGGTGGCCGGTGACACCGCGCCGCTCGAGCAGGCCGGTGGCGCGCTCGGCTTCGTGGTCGCCAGCCTGCTCAGCGACCTGCTGCGGACGCCGTACGTCGTCGTCCCGTTGCTCGCGCTGCTCGCGCTCTTCGGCCTGCTCGTCATCACCGCCACGCCCGTCTACCTCATCCCCGGGCGCCTCGCCCAGCTGCGCGACCTGGCCCTGGGCCGCTCGCGGCGGCCCGGGGAGGCTGCGGCCGACGAGACCGCGACCCGGCCCGTCCCCGGCGGGGCCGGGCTCGACCCCACCGGCCCGGCCGCCTACGACTCCCCGGTGGTGCTGGACGGCGTCGGCCGCCGGCGGCGCCGCAAGGGCGCGGACACCGAGGGCGGCGGCGCGACCCACGCCTCCGACGCTCCCGACGCCTCCGGCACCGGCGAGCTGCCGACCGCCCCGACGGGCGAGGACACCGGCAAGGGTCCGCGGCAGGAGAAGCTCGAGCCGCCCCCCCACTCGCCGCTGCCGCAGCGCGTCGAGCAGCTCGCGCTCTCGGGCGACATCACCTACACGTTGCCCGCCAACCAGGTGCTCAAGCCGGGCTCGCCGCACAAGGCGCGCTCCCAGGCCTCCGACGCGGTGGTCGCGCGGCTGACGCGGGTGCTCGACGAGTTCGGCATCGATGCCCAGGTCACCGACTACACCCGAGGCCCCACGGTGACGCGCTACGTGATCGAGCTGGGCCCCGCCGTCAAGGTCGAGAAGATCAGCGGGATCCAGAGGAACCTCGCCTATGCGGTCGCGTCGCCCGACGTGCGCATCCTCAGCCCGATCCCCGGCAAGTCCGCGGTGGGCGTCGAGATCCCGAACAGCGACAAGGAGATCGTCTCCCTGGGCGACGCGCTGCGCTCGGGCTCCGCCCGCCAGGACCCCCATCCCATGGTGGTGGGCCTCGGCAAGGACGTCGAGGGCGGCTTCGTGGTCGCGAACCTCGCGAAGATGCCGCACCTCCTGGTGGCCGGGGCCACCGGCTCCGGCAAGTCGTCCTTCATCAACTCGATGATCACCTCGCTGCTGATGCGCTCGACGCCGGACGAGGTCCGGATGATCCTGGTCGACCCGAAGCGGGTCGAGCTCAACGCCTACGAGGGCGTCCCGCACCTGATCACGCCGATCATCACCAACCCGAAGAAGGCCGCCGAGGCGCTGGCCTGGGTCGTGCGCGAGATGGACATGCGCTACGACGACCTCGCGAACTTCGGCTTCCGGCACATCGACGACTTCAACCGAGCGGTCCGCGCCGGCAAGGTGACCCTGCCCCCGGACAGCCAGCGCGAGCTGGCGCCGTACCCCTATCTCTGCGTGGTCGTCGACGAGCTGGCCGACCTGATGATGGTGGCGCCGCGCGATGTGGAGGACGCGATCGTGCGGATCACCCAGCTGGCCCGGGCGGCCGGGATACATCTCGTGCTCGCCACGCAGCGGCCGTCGGTGGATGTCGTCACGGGCCTGATCAAGGCCAATGTGCCCTCGCGGCTCGCCTTCGCGACCTCCTCGCTCGCCGACAGCCGGGTCATCCTCGACCAGGCCGGCGCCGAGAAGCTGGTGGGTCAGGGCGACGGGCTGTTCCTGCCCATGGGCGCCTCGAAACCGGTCCGCGTGCAGGGATCCTGGGTGACCGAGGCGGAGATCGCCCACGTCGTGCAGCACTGCAAGGAGCAGTTGCAACCCAGCTACCGCCAGGACGTGACGGCCCCGGCGGCCGCGCAGCGGGACCTGGACGACGACATCGGCGACGACATGGAGCTGGTGGTGCAGGCGATCGAGCTCGTCGTCTCCACGCAGTTCGGGTCCACGTCGATGCTGCAGCGCAAGCTGCGGGTGGGGTTCGCCAAGGCGGGCCGCCTCATGGACATCCTCGAGAGCCGGGGCGTCGTGGGGCCGAGCGAGGGGTCCAAGGCTCGCGACGTGCTGGTCAAGCCCGACGACGTCGACGCACTCATCGCCACGATCCAGCAGGGGGAGCAGTGAACTCAGCAGCGCGGGCCCCGGGGGCCCTCGAGCAGCTCGGTCCGGTCGGTCTCGCGTCCGACGATGCGGTCCCGCCGCCGGAGGATCGCACCGAGGCCGCGAGCCCCCTGGAGGTGCGCCGCAACGGCGCCGCTGCTGGGGTCGTCGGCGTCCTGGCCTCCGCGGTCGCCATCGCGTGGCTGGGGCGAGCGACGGCCAGCAACGCGCTTCTCGACTGGGCGCTCGTCGGCGCCATGGCGCTGGTGGCCGTCGCCTACCTCCGCGCGGCGCTGGACGCGCGCATCCCGCTGCTGATCGCGGACGCTCAGGGCGTCCGCGTCCGTCTCGGGCGCGGCTGGTGGGGCTTGCCGTGGGGCGCGGTGCACGAGCTCGAGCACCAGCCGCGACGCGGCATCCTCCGCGACGGCCGGCTGGCCATCATGCCCCGCGACCCCGAGCGCTTCCTCGCCGAGCTGGACCGCGGCGGGCGGCGCCAGGCCCGCCTTGCCCAGCGGCTGTACGGCGCCCCGTTGGGCGTGCCGCTCGGTCCCTCGACGCGGCTCGTCGGGGCGGAGGAGGACCTGGTCGCGCAGCTCGTGGGGCTGGCCGATCCGTCGGTCCGCGTCGTCGACGTCCCGGCCCGCACCCCCCGGTCCGCCGCCGCCGAGGACGCGGGCCCGGAGCCCGCGGACGACGCCGGGCCCGCCGGACCGTCCATGACCACCGACGTCGGCGCGCGGCCTGGCGTTTCGCCGAGCCCCGAGAGCCCCGAGGCCCCGGGGGACGCCGAGGAGTCCGCGCCACGGGTCCGGGATCCCCGGCTGCTGCTGGCCCGGGCGATCGGCGGGCTGTCCCGGCAGCGCATCCGCCGGCAGGTCCTGGTCGACCAGGACCCGGACGACCAGGACCCGGACGACCAGGACCCGGACGACCAGGACCCGGACGACCAGGATCGTCTGGACGAGGATCGTCTGGACGAGGAGACGGACTCGACGGAGGCCACGGACGAGCGTGGACGGGACGAGGCGGACGTCCTCACGGCCGCCGCCGCAGCACAGATCGCGGAAGAGGTCCGCGTGGTCGGTCGACTCCCCGAGGAGGAGGGGTCGCGCTGGACCGATCGCGTCCGCCCCATCGCCCGGCTCGGGCAGCCGGTGGAGCCGCTGGTCGTCGACGACTTCCAGGTGGAGCCCGCGACCGATCCCGTGATCGGTCCCGACGTCGCCGCGGCCCGCACCCGGCTGGGGCTGAGCGTCGACCAGCTGGCTGAGCGCACCCGGATCCGACCCCATGTGATCGAGTCGATCGAGGTCGACGACTTCGCCCCCTGCGGGGGCGACTTCTACGCGCGCGGCCACCTGCGCACGCTCGCCAGGGTGCTCGGCATCGACGTGGCGCCGTTGCTCGCGCGATACGCCGAGCGGTATGCGCACGCCCCGGTGGACGCCCGGCGGGTCTTCGAGGCGGAGCTGGCCAGCGCGGGCGCCCGTGCCCGGTCCCCCCGTGGGCGCGGCGGACCGAACTGGTCGGTGCTCGTCGCGGCCCTGATGGCCGTCGTGCTCTGCTGGTCGGTCGCCCAGCTGATGCTCGACGCCCCGCCCGACGTTCGGCCGCCCACACCCACGCTGCGCAACGGCTCCGCCGGGGTGGACAACGGCACCGCCCGTGACGCCGAGCCGGTGCCGGTGCTCATCGGGGCCGTCCAGGGAGGCGCCACGATCGAGGTCCGTGACGGCAACGGCGAGACGGTGTTCTCCGGCGACGTGGCCTACGGGGAGTCGCGCGCGCTGCAGGTCGTTCCGCCGGTGCAGGTCAGCTCCGACGACGCCGGTGCCGTCGAGGTGACCGTCGCGGGTGACTGGCGCGGCCGGATGGGGCGGCTGGGCGAGTCGGCGACGCAGACCTACCCCGTGGACGGGTGATCGGACGCGACGCCCACCTGATGAGGATCGGGCCGGATGAGGGGATCGCGCCGCCCGCGCGGGGTGCTCGGTTCGCCGCGGGCGGCACCGCGGCGTCATACTCGGGGGCGATCATGACGACAACGAAGCAGGCCCCCCACGCGGTGGCCGTGGTGACGCTGGGCTGCGCCCGCAACGAGGTCGACTCCGAAGAGCTCGCGGGACGCCTCGAGGCGGGTGGCTTCCTCCTCGTGGACGAGGCCGACGGCGCCGACACGGTCGTGGTCAACACCTGTGCCTTCGTGGAGTCGGCGAAGAAGGACTCGGTGGACACGCTGCTGGAGGCCGCCGACCTCAAGCGGGACGGCCGTCCCCGCTCGGTGGTGGCCGTCGGCTGCCTCGCCGAGCGGTACGGCGCCGACCTCGCCGATGCGCTTCCGGAAGCCGACGCGGTGCTCGGCTTCGATGACTATCCCGACATCGCGGCCCGGCTGCGCTCGATCGTTGCGGGGGAGCGGCACCATCCGCACACGCCGCAGGACCGTCGCCGGTTGCTCCCGATCGCGCCGGCCGAGCGGCCGGCGCGGGCTGACGGCGCGGCGCTGAGCGTGCCCGGCCACGGGGTGGGCGCGGCCCCGGACCTCCCCCCGGGCGTGGGACCCCAGAGTGGGCCTCGTCCCGTGCGGCGGCGCCTGGACGGCGGCCCCACCGCGCCCGTCAAGCTCGCCAGCGGCTGCGACCGCCGCTGCTCCTTCTGCGCCATCCCCAGCTTTCGGGGTTCCTTCGTCAGCCGACGCCCCGGCGAGCTGCTCGACGAGGCGCGCTGGCTGGCCGGCGAGGGGGTCCGCGAGCTGTTCCTGGTCAGTGAGAACTCCACCTCCTACGGCAAGGATCTGGGCGACCTGCGCCTGCTGGAGACGCTGCTCCCCGAGCTGGCCGCGGTGCCCGGTGTCGACCGGGTGCGGGTGTCCTACCTGCAGCCCGCCGAGACGCGCGAGGGCCTGGTGCGTGCGATCGCGACGACCCCCGGCGTCGTGCCGTACTTCGACCTGTCCTTCCAGCACGCCAGCGCCCCGGTGCTGCGACGGATGCGGCGCTTCGGTGACCCCGAGTCCTTCCTGTCGCTGCTCGACCTCGTCCGCGGGCACGCCCCGGCCGCGGGGGTGCGCTCCAACGTGATCGTCGGCTTCCCGGGCGAGACCGAGGGCGACGTGGCGGTGCTCTGCGACTTTCTCGCGGCGGCCCGGTTGGACGTCGCCGGCGTCTTCGGCTACTCCGACGAGGACGGCACCGAGGCCGCGTCGTTCGACGGGAAGCTCGGCGGGGACGAGGTCGCCGACCGCGTCGCACACGTGAACGCGCTGGTCGAGCAGCTCACCGCCCAGCGCGCCGAGGAGCGGATCGGCGAGGAGGTCGAGGTGCTGGTCGAGTCGGTCGACGAGGACGGCGTCCTCGGCCGCGCGGCCCATCAGGGCCCCGAGGTCGACGGGTGCACCACGCTCGTCGACGGCCCGGGCGCCCCGCCCCCGGCCCGCGTGGGCGACCTGGTGCCGGCGGTGGTCAGCGCCGCCGACGGCGTGGACCTGGTGGCCCGGCCTACCGAGGAGGCACGATGAGCGAGAAGACGGGCGTCCAGCCGCCGAGCAACTGGAACCTCCCCAACCTCCTCACGACGTTCCGGATCGTGATGGTGCCCTTCTTCGGCTGGGCTCTGCTGGTCGACGGGGGCGACTCGGCCACGTGGCGAGTGGTCGCCTGGGTGCTCTTCGGGGTCGCCATGATCACCGACAAGATCGACGGCGACCTGGCCCGTGCCCGCGGCCTGGTCACGGACTTCGGCAAGATCGCCGACCCGATCGCGGACAAGGCGATCACCGGGATGGCCTTCATCGGGCTCGCCATCGTCGGCGACATCTGGATCTGGGTGGTCGTGCTGGTGCTGCTGCGGGAGTGGAGCGTGACGCTGCTGCGGCTCTCGGTCCTGCGCCGCGTCGTCATCGCGGCCAAGGACCTCGGCAAGTGGAAGACGACCTTCCAGGCCGTCGCGCTGGGCGGCCTGATCCTCCCGCTGCGCGACCCCGACCTCCCCTCGGCCCTGCAGACCCCGGGCGAGGTGGCGTTCTATGCCTTCCAGGCCTGCCTCGCGGTCGCCGTCGCCCTCACGCTCTGGTCCGGCTATGCGTTCTATCGCGACGTGTGGCGTCAGCGCGGGTCGCTGCGTGCCCGCCGGCCGACGGGTTGACCGCCTCGGCGCACGGGCCGTGCAGGTGACCCGGGAGCCCGCGGGAAGATTCCCGCATCCGGTAGCGTTGGCCGGACCAGAGGAGAGGATGCGCGCATGGTGCTGTTTCGCCGATTGCTCGGCGACGTGCTCCGCAACCGGCGGGCGCGGCGTGGCCTCACGCTGCGCGAGCTCTCCAAGGAGGCGGGGGTGAGCCTCGGCTACATCTCCGAGATCGAGCGCGGTCGGAAGGAGGCCTCCTCCGAGCTGCTCTCGTCGCTGTGCGGTGCCCTCGACGTCCCGCTCTCCTCCGTGCTGCGCGAGGTCAGCGAGGCCGTCGCCGTCGAGGAGGGTGCCACCGCGCTGGAGACCGGACTCACGCTGGAGACCACCACCATCCCGGTGGTCCGTCCGAGACCGGGGTCCAGGCGCGGCGACGTGGTGGCCTCGGCCGCCTGAGCCTCCCGGGCGTCGCTCAGCGGAACAGCGTGTAGGCGACCCGCACCTGGTCGTGGTCGCTGTTCATCTGGATGAACCGCGGCCTCCAGGCGCGGACCAGGTAGCTCGGGATGTGTGTCAGGTAGTCCACGCCCCTGTGGTCCGTGTCGTAGGAGACCCGGTCGCCCACGAAGGCCTTGCGCCCGTTGATGTCCCCGCCACCGATCACGGCGGCGAACCTGCGGTCCCCGTGCTCGTCGAGGAAGTCCTTGACCGTCCGGGCCGCCTGGTACCAGGCCACCTTGCGCTGATGCTTGCGCCGCACCTTCTTCTTGTTCAGGGCGTTCGGGACGAAGTGGACGTTCCACCGCAGGATCGTCTCGCCCGACCTGCGGTGGCGCAGCACGACGAAGGTGAGGTAGCGGTCCCGGCAGACCCCGGGGATCTCGTCGCTCGCGAGCCGGGCGCCGCCGCGGTCGAAGGCCCACCTGCTGCGGCGCCACGAGATCGGTACCGAGTTGACCGCGT
Organism: uncultured Actinomycetota bacterium; assembly: GCA_963731985.1. GTDB lineage: Bacteria > Actinomycetota > Actinomycetes > Propionibacteriales > Nocardioidaceae > Nocardioides. The sequence continues at coordinate 35,643 of CAVSYA010000007.1, forward strand.
ACCCCCTCACCTGGCCGTCGCTGCGCAAGCCGCCCGGCCAGTAGGTCTCCCAGCCCTCGAGATGGGCGATCGCACGGGTTTGGGCGCGCCGGTTGATCTCCTGCCAGCCGATCACGTCGGCCTTGTGCGTCGTCCGCCGGATGTCCCGGCGCTGCCGGGCGCGGGTCATGGCGTAGGCGACGTTCATCGTGACCTGCCGGGTGAAGCCGACGCGCGTGCGGACGACCGGGCGCTGCGTGCCCGTCCGGTGCGTGCTGTCCGCCGCGGTGGCGTCCGCCGCTGCCCCCGTGGTCGTCGTCGCCAGGAGGCCGCCGGCCACGGCGGCGAGGAGCGTGAGCGTCGTCAGGACGCGTTGCCCGCTGGGCCGTCCCATGGTGACCCCTCCGGTCCGGGGTTTCGAGCCCTGAGACCTACGCCGGACGTGAGGGTCCGGTGGAGGCCTTGTGTCAACCTTGTGGCATAGCGGAGGGCCGATGGCGCGTTCGCGGGTATCTGACCCGACCGAGCCATGAAGGCTCGCCCGATCGTGGGGCGCGGTGCGGGGTCCGGTGCTCAGCCGCCGGCGATCAGCGCGACGGCGAGGCCGCAGAGGACCAGGCCCCACAGCTGAACTGCGGGGGCCCGCTCGCGCAGCAGGGTGAGGGCGAGGAGCACCGTCACCGCGGGGTAGAGGGAGGCCAGGACGGCCGTGACGCTCAGCAGGCCGCCCTGCGCGGCGAAGAGATAGGCCCCGGTCGCCGTCGCTGCCAGGACGCCGGGGACGAGCCCACCGAGCGCCGCGCGCTGCTTGGGCCACCAGGGCTGCCTCAGCAGCAACCCGGCCGCGGCCACGACGACCGTGGCGACCACCTGGTGCACGGCCAGCGGGAGCAGCCCGGACCCCTCGGGCACCTGGCCGAGCGCAGCGAACAGGGTGCCGAAGCCGACCCCGGCGAGAATCCCGTCCGCCACACCGGGCGGGAGGCGACGCCCGCCGCCGTCCGACCGGGCCGTCGGGTCGCGCGGCTCGCTGGCGACCAGCCAGATGCCGGGCAGCGCCAGGACCAGACCTATCTGCACCTGTGCGCCGGGCCGCTCGCCGGCCAGGACCCCGACCAGCACGGGCAGCACGGCCGAGCCGACGCCGGAGATCGGGGCGACGACGCCCATGCGCCCGGTGGCGAAGCCCCGGTAGAGGTACGCCGTCCCGATCCCGCTGCCCACGCCGGCCAGCGCGCCCCAGCCCAGGTGGGCCCCGGTCGGCTCCCCGTCCACCACGACGGCGAGCCCGAGCAGCAGGACGCTGCCGGAGGCGAGGGCGACGAAGGCGACGGCCCACGGCGCGGTCCGGCGCGAGAGCAGGCCGCCGACGAAGTCGGCGCAGCCGAACGCAAGTGCAGAGCCCAGGGCGAGCAGCAGGGACACAGCGTGCTCTGCGTCAGCCCGACAGGAGAACGGCCCCGGACCACGGGGTCCGGGGCCGTTCTCCTGCCCGATGACCGGGCGGACGTCGGGGGATCAGTGCTCCTGGGTCGCCGCGGCCGGTGTCGAGGTGAGCTTGTGCGTCTCGTCCTGGATGTACGCGGCCGCTTCCCTGATCTTGTCGTCGTGCTCCCGCGCGTGGTGGGCGCAGAAAAGAAGCTCGCCACCGGACTGCAACTCGACGCGCAAGTAGGCCTGGGCACCGCAGCGGTCGCAGCGGTCCGCAGCCGTCAGCTCGGCGGAGGGGGCAACAGCTGTGTTCACAGGGGAACCTCTTTCCTTCCGTCGGTCTTGGCTCAACAGTACGGCCGAGCCCCACATTCCTTCAGGCGAGTCGTGCGTGTCGTACAACACGTCCTGCATGGATCTACCCCTGCGGATCCTCCGGCAAACAACCCCGAGCCCGGGGCTGCCGCACGTCTGGACCGGCTCGACATGACCAGTGTGCCGCGCCCGTGGATGCGGCCGGGGCGAAACGGCCCCCACGGGACAATCGTTTCCGGTCCGTGACCCGTTCGGGCGGGCGGACGGGGCCGTTCGGACGGGGCCGCGTGGCGACGGCGGAGCCGTCGGTGGCCGCCGGTAGATTCGCTGTGTGGCCGGCACCCAACCCAGGAGCAGCACGATCGACACCTCCGGATACAACGCGGCGCACCTTCTGGTGCTCGAGGGCCTCGAGGCCGTGCGCAAGCGACCGGGCATGTATGTCGGGTCGACCGACACCCGGGGCCTGATGCACTGCCTGTGGGAGATCATCGACAACGGCGTCGACGAGGCGCTCGCCGGAGCGGCGCACCGGGTCGAGGTCCAGCTGCACGCCGACGGCTCGGCGGAGGTCCACGACGACGGTCGCGGCATCCCCACCGACCAGGAGCCGCGCACGGGTCTGCCCGGGGTGGAGGTGGTGGCCACGAAGCTGCACGCGGGCGGCAAGTTCGGGGGCACGTCGTACGTCGCCACCGGGGGTCTGCACGGGGTGGGCCTCTCGGTGGTCAACGCGCTCTCGGCCCGCATGGACATCGACGTGGAGCGCTCGCCCGCCGGCCGGGGCCTCTCGTTCCAGCGGGGCCTGCCCGGGGTCTTCGACGGCGAGGGGCCGCACGGGTCCTTCGAGGCGAGGTCCGGCCTCACCCGCAAGGGCAAGCGGGTCGCGAAGGGGCGCTCGGGCACGCGCATCCGGTTCTGGCCCGACCGCCAGACCTTCACCCAGGACGCCGACTTCGTCTTCGACGAGCTGGTCACCCGGGCGCGCCAGACCTCGTTCATCGTGCCGGGCCTCGAGCTGGTGATCCGCGACCTCCGCGGGGGCGAGACGCGCGAGGAGTCGTTCCGCCACGACGGGGGGATCGCCGAGTTCGTGGAGTTCCTCTCCACCGGCGAGGCCGTGACGGACGTCCTGCGGCTGCAGGGGTCGGCGTCGTTCGCCGAGACGGTGCCGCTGCTCGACGAGCAGGGTCACATGACGCCCCAGGAGGTGGAGCGCGAGCTGGGCGTGGACGTGGCGCTTCGCTGGAACCACGGCTACGAGACCGAGCTGCGCTCGTTCGTCAATGTGATCGCCACGCCGAAGGGTGGGACGCACCGCAGCGGCTTCGAGCAGGCCGTGACCAGGACCTTCAACGACGTGATGCGCCAGAGCAAGGTGCTCCGGGTCAACGACGACGACGTCATCAAGGACGACGTGATGGAGGGGCTCACGGCGGTGGTCGCGGTGCGGCTCGCCGAGCCGCAGTTCGAGGGTCAGACGAAGGAGATCCTCGGCACGCCCGCCGCCCGCGCGATCGTCCGCAAGGTGGTGGCGCAGGAGCTGAAGACCTGGCTGACCTCGACCAGGCGCGCCGAGAAGCAGCAGGCCCGGCTCGTCATGGACAAGGTGGTCGGCGCCTCGAAGACACGGATCGCGGCCCGGCAGCACAAGGAGACCCAGCGCCGGAAGAGCGCGCTGGAGTCTTCGGCCCTGCCTGCGAAGCTCGCCGACTGCCGGTCCAACGACAACGACCGCTCCGAGCTGTTCATCGTCGAGGGCGACTCGGCGCTGGGCACCGCCAAGCTCGCGCGCACCTCGGAGTTCCAGGCGCTGCTGCCGATCCGCGGCAAGATCCTGAACGTCCAGAAGGCGTCCGTCTCCGACATGCTGAAGAACGCCGAGTGCGCCTCCATCATCCAGGTCGTCGGGACCGGCACGGCGCGCTCCTTCGACATGGAGGCGCGACGCTACGGTCGGATCATCTTCATGGCCGACGCCGACTCCGACGGGGCGCACATCCGCTGCCTGCTGGCGACGCTGTTCTTCACCTACATGCCCGACCTGATCCGCGAGGGCCGGGTCTACACCGCCGTCCCACCGCTGCACCGCATCGAGCTGTCCAACCCGAAGAGAGGCATGGGCAAGTACGTCTACACCTACTCCGACGACGATCTGCGGCGGAAGCTGGCCGAGCTGGCGAAGAAGGGCGTGCGCTGGAAGGACCCGGTGCAGCGCTACAAGGGGCTCGGCGAGATGGACGCCGACCAGCTGGCCGAGACCACCATGGACCCGCGGCACCGCACCCTGCGCCGCCTCACCTTCGACGACGCGGAGGTCGCGGCGAAGGTCTTCGAGCTCCTGATGGGCTCCGAGGTCGCGCCGCGCAAGGAGTTCATCGTGCAGGGCGCCTACGAGGTCGACGCCGAGGCCATCGACACCTGAACCAGCCGCTCAGTCGGTGTGGCGAACCGCCACGGTCGAGCCGGCGCGGCCCTTGCGCACCTCGAGGCGGGTGGTAAGCCTGTCCCGCATCTCGGGGACGTGGCTGACCACGCCGACGACGCGGCCGCCGTCGCGCAGGCCGTCGAGGGTGTCGAGCACGTCGTCGAGGGTGTCGGCGTCGAGCGAGCCGAAGCCCTCGTCGACGAACAGCGTGTCGAGATCGGCCCCGCCGGCCTCGCGGGTGATCACGTCGGCCAGACCCAGCGCCAACGCGAGGGAGACCACGAACGTCTCCCCGCCCGAGAGCGTGACGGGATCGCGGTCCTCGCCGGACCAGTCGTCGCGCACCACCAGGCCGAGGCCGCCGCGCTGGTCGCCGGCGCCGCGCCCCCCGGTGTGCCCGAGCGAGTAGCGCCGGTCGCTCATCCCGGTCAGCCGCTCGTTGGCCGCGGCCACGACCTGCGTCAGGCGGTAGGCGAGCACGTAGGCCGAGAGTCGCATCTGCCAACGGTTGTCGCCAGACTTGCCCTCCACGAACGCGGCGAGGGCGCGCACGGTCGCGTGCTCGTCCCGCACCGGCGCCCAGGCTGCCAGCCGCGCGTCGAGGTCCGCCCGCAGGCCCGCGAGCCGGTCGCGGCGCCGCGCCCACGTCGACGCTGCCGCGCGAGCGCGGCTCAAGCCGTCGAGCGCCTCGGCGTGCGCGTCCTGGGCCGTCTCGAGGTCCGGGAGCGGCCGGTCGTCCAGGTCCGCCAACGCCGGGTCTCGCAACACCGCCTGCACCGCGGCGACCTGCCGATCGTGCGCAGCGACGCGACCGGCCAGCGCGTCGATCTCGGCCGGGGAGCGGTGCGCCCGGCGCGCCGACTCCGCGTCCGCGAGGTGCTGCGCCGCCAGCGCCTCGGCGAGCTGCGTCCCCGCCCGCTCGGCCGTGTCGGCGCCAGCAGCCGCCGCCTCGTGCGCGCGCAGGGCCGCCTCGCAGGCGTCTCGTCGGCGCTGGTGCCGCGCGAGCAGGTCGTCGAGGCTGTGGGCGCCGGTCCCCTCGAGCAGCGCCCCGACCTCCCCCGCCAGGGCCTGCTCCTGGTCCTCGAGGTGCTCCTGCCGCGACCGTGCCTGCGCCAGCGCGACCTCGTCGGCCCGCACCTGCGCTCCGATCGCGTCGGACTCCTGCGTCAGCGCGTGCACGGCGGCGCGAGCCGCGTCGACGTCCGCCGCCGGGGCGCGGAAGCCGTCCCTCCGCTCGACGAGCGCGGGCCGCGCTGCGTGCAGCGTCGCCGCGCTCTCCGCGCCGGCGCGGGAGCGGGTGACGCCGAGCCGGACGTCGAGCTCGCGCACCAGGTCGTCGCGCGCGTGCTCGTGGACCTGGAGGTCGTCGACCCGTCGCCGGGCACGGCGCTCGGCATCGGCGTCCGGCGCGTCGGCGTCGGGGACCGCCCTGGCCGGGTGGTCGGCCGAGCCACACACCGGGCAGCACGCCCCGACGGCGAGGGCGCCGGCGATCTCGGCGGCCATCCCGTTGAGCCGGGCCTCGCGCAGCGAGCTGACCGTCTCCCGCGCCGCCAGGGTCGCCTCCTTCACCTCGAGCCACGCGCTGCGCGCCTCGTCGTGAAGCGCCGTCAGCCGCGCGACCTCCTCATGGGCGGCGAGCCGCTCGTCGACGTCGGCCAGCTCGGACTCCGCCGCGGTCAGCGCGTCGGCCGCCTCGTGAGCGGCCGCCAGCCGCTGCTCCGCGGCGGCCCGCCGGCCGGGCATCGCCCGCAGCGCCCGGGCCGCCCCGGCGTGCCGGTCGCCGCGAGCGGCGACCTCGTCGCGGGCGGCCGCGAGGCAGTCCGTCACCTCGGCGAGCCGGTGCCGTCGCGGCAGCGCGGCGCGGACCTCGGCGACCGCCGCCGTGGCCGTGTCGCGGGCACGGGCCAGATCGGGGGGAGTAGGTTCGGAGAGGTCGAGCACCTCCCCCGCAGCACGCGCGGCGGCGGTGGCCTCGTCGCGGGCGAGGACCGCGGCGGCGGCGTCCTCGTCGCGCCGGCGGAGCACGGGCACCACCACGGCCGCGGTGCGCGCGGCGGCCAGGTCCGTCACGTCCCGGGCGTGCGCGTCGGACGCGTCGCGCAGCCGTCGGTGCTCGGCGCGGGCCTCGGCCCGTCGCTCGTGGCGCTCGTGCAGGTCGCGGGCGGACTGGAGGTCGGCGCTCGCCCGCCGCTCCGCGGCGTCGGCCGCGTCCGCCGACTCCGCTGCCTCGCCGGCGACCGCGGTCGCCCGGTCCGCGAGCGTGTGGGTCCAGGCCGCCAGAAGTCCGTCGCCAGCCGCGGCGTCCAGCGCGTCGACGTCCCGGTCGACGGGCACCGGGGTGTCGGTCGCCTCGCTGACCCGGCTGAGCAGGTCGTCCACGATCCGGCGGTGCTCCGTGCACTCGCGCCGAAGACCGAGGCGCCGCTCCCGCAACCAGCGCTCCACCTCCTCGAAGCGCTCGGTGCGGAACAGCCGCTGCAGGAGCCGTTGGCGCTCGTCGGCCGGGGAGCGGAGAAACGCCTGGAACCGGCCCTGCGGCAGCAGGGCCACCTGCGTGAACTGGGTGAGCGTCATGCCCAGCAGCTCGCCGATGAGCTGACCGGCCTCGTCGATCCGGCTGGTGAGCGGGCACCACGCCCCGGCGACGCGCTCGCTGACGGTGACGGACGACTGCTGCCGCGTGGTCCCGGCCCCGCGCCGCTTGGGCCGGTCCCAGGCGGGGGAGCGGACGATCCGGAACCGCCTCCCGGCGAGCGTGGCCTCGAGCTCGACGCGCGGCGCGGCGTCGGGATCCGCGCGGTCGCAGCGCAGTCGCCGGGCGCCGGCCCGGTCGCCGGGCACGTCGCCGTAGAGCGCGAAGCAGACCGCGTCGAGCACGCTGGTCTTGCCGGCGCCCGTGGGCCCGGAGAGCAGGAAGAGACCCGCGTCCGACAGTTCGTCCAGGTCGACCGAGACCGGGGCCGCGAACGGCCCGAAGGCCGCGATCTCGAGGCGGTGCAGCCGCATCAGCGCACCGTCCCGGTCACCGTGGGTGCGGAGAGGTCGAGGTCCCGGTCACCGCAGCAGGCCTCCACGGCGTCGCGGAGCAGCAGGGCCTCGGCCTCGCCGGCCTCGGCTCCGCGCATCTGTGCGACGAAGGCGAGCGCGATCTCGTGGTCGCTGCGCCCCGACGGCGGGGCGGAGGGAACGCCGCTGCCCCCGCCTCCGGCGGGCTCGAAGGTGAGGACCAGCGCGTGCGGGAAGCGGCGTCGCAGGCGCTCCATCGCCTGGGTCGGGCGCACCGCGTCGGTCAGCGTCACCTGCACCCAGGCGCCCTCGGCGTCGGCGTGCCGCGGGTCGGCCAGCAGGTCGTCGAGCCGCCCGCGCAGGCGCCGGAGCCGGCGCGGGACCGGCGCCTCGAGAAAGCACGTGCCGCTGACCCCGTCCGGGCCCAGGTCCACGAGCCAGGAGCCCTTGCGCTGGCCCGCCTCGGAGAAGGAGTAGGCCAGCGGCGACCCGCTGTAGCGGATGGCGTCGTCGAGCACGTGGGGGCCGTGCAGGTGGCCCAACGCGACGTAGTCGACCCCCTCGAAGAGTGACGTCGGGACCCGGGAGACGCCGCCGACGGAGATGTCCCGCTCGCTCTCGCTGGGCTGGGCGCCGGCCACGAACGCGTGGGCGAGCACCACTGACCGCGCGCGTCGGTGCGCGAGATCGGCGCGCACCCGGCGCATCGCCTCCCCCAGGGCGGCCGCGTGCGAGCGGCACTCGAGCCCCCACGGCTCGCGGACGGCCTCCGGGTCGAGGTAGGGCAGGCCGTGCACCGCGACCGGGCCGTGCTGGTCCTCGACCATCACCGGGGTGCCGACCCCGGCGGCGCTGGTGCGCACGTGCACCCCCGCAGCGTCGGCGAGCCGCGACCCGAAGCCCAGCCGTCGTGCGGAGTCGTGGTTGCCGCTGGTCAGCACCACGCGGGCCCGCGAGGCGGCGAGCCGGGCCAGCGCGTCGTCGGCCAGGGCCACCGCGTCGACCGGCGGGAGCGCACGGTCATAGATGTCGCCGGCGACCAGGACCAGATCGACCCCTTCGGAGGCCACCACGTCCAGCAGGTGGTCGACGTACGCCGCCTGGTCGCTCAGCATCCCCACGCGGTGGAAGGACCGGCCCAGGTGCCAGTCGGAGGTGTGCAGGAGGCGCATGGCGCCCACGCTAGGAGGCGGCGCCGACAACGCCCCGGACCCACGCCGAGCGCCCGTACGCCGCGTCCGGCCCGCCGGGAGGGGGACCGGCGTGAGCTCAGCTCCCGAAGACCCGGCGGACGGCCAGCCGCCGACCGAGCTCGTCGCCGCGGTCCAGCACGCGTCGCCGCAGCGAGACGTCCAGGTCGGGTCGCTCGGCCAGCGCCAGTGCCCGGTCCAGGGTCTCCTGCTCCAGGGACGTGATCGGGAAGTAGGACTCGGCGACGTCGGCGAGCACCCACCCGCTGAACCGGTTCACCGCCGCGGGCAGCTCGTCGAAGTACCGCGCGGCGTACGGTGCGGTCAGCTCCTCCTGGCCGGCGCGCCACATCGAGGTCCCGGCGGCCTCGAGCTCGTCGTTGGGCGCCCGGACCTCTCCGGAGAAGCGGGCCCACGCGAAGGCCTTCGCCTCGGCGTCGGGGAGGGCGGCGACCGCCGCCGTGTGGTCGACCTGGGAGCGCGCCGTGTGCTCCGCGCGGAGCGCAGCGTCCAGGCGGTCCCGGTCGACGCCCCCCAGCACCGCCAGCCGGATGAGGACCCGCCAGCGCAGGTCGAGGTCGACCACGACCCCCGTCGGGAGCCGCTCTCCCTCCAGCCAGGAGCGCAGCAGGGCGACATCCCCCGCGCTGGCCACGGCGCCCTGCAGCGCCGCCAGCTGGAGAGTGTTCCCGGGGGAGCAGCCCCATGCCCGATCGACGGCCGCGTCGTGGAGGCGGGCCAGGAACCCCTCGCGGTCGCGCGAGAGCGGCGCGACCCGGTCCACGGCCCACGGCAGGAGGTAGGACAGCGCGGCCTCGTTGTCCTCTCCGGGCAGCGCGGCCTCGAGCAGCTCGAGGACGCAGGCCGGGTCGACCAGGGCGTTGTGGAAGCCGCTGCGCACGTTGTTCCAGATGCCGGCGCGGAGCCGGGCGTCGCGCGTGTCGGCGAGCAGCCCCGGCAGGGCCCGCAGGGTCTCGGGGTCCGGATGCACCAGCGCCCACGTGTCCTCGTAGGGGTCGAGCACGACCGCACGGTCGCCGACCTCGAGCGGCGTCTCCGCGCCGTCGATGCGCAGCTGGTCGACCGCCCACGGGTCCCCGGGGGCAGCGGTGGCCACCGAGAGCGTGTGTGCCCGGTGGGCCGGGTGCAGCACGGGCGGCACCCGCCGCAGGGTGCCCCCCTCGCGGTCGAGGGTGAGCGTGTCCGCACCGGCGCGCGAGAGCCACTGGTGATGGAAGCCGTCGAGGCCCTCCCCCCCGCACCGCGCCCAGCTCGCCAGCAGGTCGGACATCTCGGCGTTTCCGAAGCGGTGCCGCTCGAAGTGGTCGATCACGCCGGCGAAGAAGACCTCGTCGCCGAGGGTGGCGTTGATCTGCTTCAGGATGCTCGAGCCCTTGGTGTAGGAGATGCCGTCGAAGTCCTGGAGAGCCGCGCGCGCGTCGATCGCGCCGTTCCCGCCCACCGGGTGGGTCGTCGGACGCTGGTCCGCGTGCAGTCCCCACTGCCGGCGCGCGTAGGCGTCGTGCGTCCAGGCGTCGCTGAACTCGGTGACGTCCGCCGTGACCCGGTTGCCCATGTACTCCGCGAAGGACTCGTTGAGCCACAGGTCGTCCCACCACCGAGGCGTGGTGAGGTTCCCGAACCACTGGTGCGCCATCTCGTGCGCCACCGTCGTCGCGCGCTGGATCCGGGCGCCCCGCGTGACCCGCGAGGTGAAGACCAGGGGATCGCGGAAGGTGACGCAGCCGGGGTTCTCCATCGCCCCGGCGTTGAACTCGGGGACGAAGGCCTGGTGGTAGTCGCCGAAGGGGTAGCGGATGCCGAAGAGGCGGTGGTATTCGTCGAAGCACTGCTTGGTGAGCGCGAAGAGCTCCTCCGCGTCGGCGTCCAGGTGGCCGGCGATGCTGCGTCGCGCGCTGAGGCCCAGCGGGATGCCGTCGTGCTCCTCGTGCAGCATGTGCCACGGGCCGGCGACGAGCGTCACGACGTACGTCGCGAGGGGTTGGCTCTGGGCGAGTCTCCAGTGGCCGTGGTCCACCTGCTCGGCGGGTGCGTTCCCGACGATGGTCCACCCCGTCGGCGCGGAGACGTGCATCGTGACCGGCGCCTTGAGGTCGGGCTGGTCGAAGCAGGCGAACACGCTCGGGGCCGCGTCCAGAAAGGACATGCAGTAGACGTAGAACCGCCCGTCCGCCGGATCCCGGCTGCGGTGCAGTCCCTCCCCGTCGGCCCGGTAGCGCATGGTCGCGTCCACGACGAGGCGATGCGGACCGGGCTCCGTGCACAACGGCAGGCGACCGGGCTCCAGGCGGTCGACGTCGAGGCTGCCGTCATCGAGGGTGGCCTGGTTCAGCAGCGCCGGCCTCAGGTCGACGAAGGTGTCGCCGCCCCCGCTGGTGAAGTCGATCGTCGTCACCGAGCGAAAGGTCGTGGTTCCGTCCGCATCCCCGTCGGTCAGGTCGAGCCGGATGTCGTAGTGCTGCACCGTGAGCTGGTCGGCGCGCTGCAGCGCCTCCTGGTGTCGCAGGCTGCGGCCGGGGGAGGGCAGGCCGGGCTGATCGTCGCTGGTCATCGGGCCGGGTCGTCGACGGTCACGGATGGCATGGTATTCCTCCGCGAGCCCATCGGGGCGTGCCCACCCGGTTCCTAGACTGGGCCATATGGTTCGGTCCCGTGCTCGCCGCGCCGCGATCCTCCTGATCGCCGTGGTCCTGGCCGTTCCCCTGCTCGCGGGGTGCATGGCAGCCCAGGAGTCGGCGTCGGGCGAGCCCCCGCCCGACTCCTCGTCGCTCGAGCCGCCGGACTTCGCGCGCAGGATGTCGGAGCCGGGGACGACGCTGATCGACGTGCGCACCCCCGGGGAGTTCCGCGAGAGCCGCATCGAGGGCGCCCGCAACATCAGCGTCGAGGGCGAGGACTTCGAGAGCACGATCGAGGGCCTCGACCCCGACCGGACGTACGCTCTCTACTGCCGCACCGACCGCCGCTCGGGCGCGGCCATGAAGGTGATGGCCGAGCACGGCCTGCGGCACGTCTACGACCTGGACGGCGGCGTGCAGGCCTGGATGGCGTACGGCGGCGCCCTCACGCGCGACTGAGCCAGGCCCTCCGCCGCGGCCTAGTCCTCGAGGGAGACGCCCTCGATCGTGACGTCCGTGGCCGGCGGGCCGTCGGAAGCGCCGCCCTCGACCCCGCCCGCGGCGATGTCGGCGACGAGGTCCAGGCTGCCAGCATCCATGCTCCCGAACACGGTGTAGCTCGGCGGGAGGTCCGTGTCCTCATAGACGAGGAAGAACTGCGAGCCGTTCGTGTCCGGGCCCGCGTTCGCCATCGCCAGTGTGCCGGCCGGGTAGGTCTCCTCGCCCGAGAGCTCGTCGGCGAAGGAGTAGCCCGGGCCCCCGGTGCCGCTCCCGGTCGGGTCGCCGCACTGGAGCACGAAGATCGACCCGGTCGTGAGCCGGTGGCACGGGGTGTCGCTGAAGTAGTCCTGCCCGGCCAGCGAGGCGAACGAGTTCACGGCGCAGGGGGCGGCCTCGGCGTCGAGGGTGATGCTCAGGTCACCCTGGCCCAGGGTGATCGTGCCCTCGACCTCGCCGCTGTACTGCGCCTGCTCCGGCGGCTTCTCCACCTCGCGGGCCGCCCCGCGCCCGTCGTCGGGGTAGGAGCAGGTCACGCCGTTGCTCTCGGTCGAACCGGTCGCGTCGTTGGCGCCGTCGTCACCGGAGCAGGCCGCGAGGGTGCCCAGCAGCACGGCGGCGGCCGCGGAGAGTGAGCGGGAGCGGGAGCGGGAGCGGAACGGACGCATGGCCGCGATCCTAGGTGGGGCGGCGCACGATTCAGGCGTTGCGCCCCGCGCGTCCACGGACCAGGGTGGCGCGATCCGGGCCGGCTGGTGGGTCTTCACGTGCGGTCGCAGGCACGGCGTCGGGGGGGCGGGCCTGGTCCGGGCGGGTCACATCTCCTCGTGCACGTCCGGGTCGCCGTCGAAGAGCCGGCCGTCGGGCTCCGAGAGCGCCGAGATGGCCGCCACCTCCTCATCGGACAGGGCGACGCGGTCCAGGTCGAGATTCTGGCGCTGCCGCTCGGGGTCGGCCGACTTGGGGATGGGCAGCGTGCCGATCGCGACGTGCCAGCCGAGGATGACCTGGCCCGGCGTCACGCCCAGGCGGTCCGCGGGGCCGGTGACCGCCGGCTCGTCCAGCGGTGCCCGGCGCTTGCCCATGGGGCTCCAGGCCACGGTCACGATCCCGAGCTCGGCGTGCACCGCCCGCAGCGCCGCCTGGTCGAACCGCGGATGCAGCTCGACCTGGTTCACCGCCGGGGTGATGCCGGTGTCGTCGATGATGTGCCGCAGGTGCTCGGGCGTGAAGTTGGAGACGCCGATGTGCCGTACCAGCCCCTCCTGCTGGCAGGCGATGAGTGCCCGCCAGGCCTGGGGAAAGAGCGCGCGCGAGGGATTCGGCCAGTGGATCAGGCCGAGGTCCAGCCGGTCGAGGCCGAGCCGGTCGAGCGAGCCGCGCACCGACGCGACGGCGTCGTCGTAGGCGTGGTCCCGGCCGGGGATCTTGGTGGCGACGAGCACGTCGTCTCGCGGCACGCCCGACCGGCGCAGGGCTTCGCCGACCTCGGCCTCGTTCCCATATCGCACGGCGGTATCGAGCAGCCGGTAGCCCAGGTCCAGGGCGCCGGCGATCGCCCGGACGCCGTCCTCTCCGGACAGCGGGTAGGTGCCGAAGCCCACGCGGGGCAGGACGGTGCCGTCCGGCAGGGTCAGCGGGGACCGTGTCCTCAGGGATGCCATGACCGCCACGGTAGCGACGGTGGCCCTGCCCTTGGGGAACCGCCTAGCGTCGCGGCCATGACGGCGGACCAGCCGGGCGCCGCCCGGGTGCTCGATCGCGTGTGGGCGGACGTGACCGGCACCCAGCCGCCGCTCGAGACCACCCTCGTGCTGGTCACGGCCGGCCTGGCAGCGATCGCCGTGCTGGCCCCCGGCGCGTGGCGTCGCTCGCGTCACGTGCTCACCATCGTGCACGAGGGCGGCCACGCCCTCGCCGCCGTCGCGACCGGCCGACGGCTGAGCGGGATCCGCCTGCACTCGGACACCTCCGGGCTGACCGTCTCCCGCGGACGCAGCCGCGGCCCGGGGATGGTGCTCACCGCCTTCGCGGGCTATCCGGCGCCGGCGCTGCTCGGGTGGGGAGCCGCGCTGCTGCTGGCACAGGGACGCTCGCTCGCGGTGCTGTGGCTCGCGGTGCTGCTGCTGGCCGGGCTGCTGGTCTGGGTGCGCAATCTCTTCGGCCTCCTGCTGGTCCTCGTCGCCGGCGCGGCCCTCGGGGCCGTGACCTGGTGGGGCCGGGAGCTGCACCAGTCGCTCGCGGCCTGGACGCTGACCTGGTTCCTGCTGGTCGGCTCGGCGCGCCCCGTGGCGGAGATGCAGGCCAGCCGGCGGGGGCGGCGGGCGGGCACGTCGGACGCGGACCTGCTCGCCCGGCTCACCGGGGTGCCCGGGGCGGTGTGGGCGCTGCTCATGCTCGCGGTGACGCTGGCGTGCCTGGCCGGCGGCGCGGCGCTGCTCCTGTGAGGCCACCCGGCTCACGCCGCCGGCGCTGAGCCGGCGGGGGTCAGGGGCGTCGGGCCGCGCATCAGCGCGTCGAGCCGGGCCATCGCCACGGCGCCCACCAGCGGCCCGAGGGCGAGGAGCGCGGTCGCGACGCGCCACGAGGTGGCCTCGACGACGTAGGGGACCGCGTTGATCGTGGCCACGCTGAGCAGGAAGCCGATCGCGGTCTGCGTGGTCAGCGCCGTCCCGGTGTAGCGCGGGTCGACGACGTCGGCCACGCAGCTGGAGAAGAGGCCGGAGTCCGCGATCACCGTCAGGCCCCACGCGAGAAGCACGGACAGGACCAGCAGGGGGTGCGCCTCGAAGACCAGCGCGGCCAGCAGGCAGCACGCGGCGCTGCCGCGCATCGCCCAGCCGGCGACGCGGGCGCGGCCGAGCCGGTCCCCGAGCAGGCCGCCGCCCAGGCACCCGACCACGCCGGCCAGCCCGATGACCGCGAACGAAGCGAGCCCGATCGTGGTCCGACCCGCCTCGAGACCGCGGCCCACCAGGCTCGCCGCGAGGTAGGCCGGCACCCAGGTCCACATGGCATAGAGCTCCCACATGTGGCCGAAGTAGCCGAGGTTGGCCAGCCGGGGCCCCGGCTCGCGGAAGAGCGTGAGCACGAAGGCCGGCGCCAGCGGTGGCGCCGGGCGGGAGTACGGGCCCGGCCGCACCAGCGTCCAGGCGATCACCGCCGCCGACGCGGCCAGGGTGGCCGAGACCAGCAGGACGCCGCGCCAGGGGAGCGTGGCGACGCTGTTGACCAGCTGCGGCAGCGCGCTGCCGAGCGTCAGGGCGCCGACGAGAACGCCGAGCGCGAAGCCGCGGCCGCGCTGGAACCAGGAGGTCATCAGCTTCATCCCGACGGGATAGACCCCGGCCAGGGCCATGCCCGTCACGAACCGCAGCGGCACCGCCGCCCCGGGGCCGTCGGCGAAGACAGCGATCGCCGCGGTCGACAGTCCGGCCAGCAGGGCCGCCCCCGCGGCGAGCCGGTGCGCCGGCACCCGGTCGGCGAGGTTCGTGGCGGCCGAGAGCACGGCGCCGACCACGAAGCCGAGCTGCACCGCCGCGGTCAGGAGGGTGGCGCCCGCGGTGCCCAGGACCCACTCCACCCGGAGCGTCGGCACCACCGCCGATGCGGAGAACCACGTCGCGAGCGCCAGCACCTGGACGCTCGCGATGAGCCCGAGTTGGCGGCGGGCGGTCACCCGCGGCCCGCCGCGTCCACCGGCCTCACCGGTCCACGGCCAGGAGCTCGCGCATCAGGTGGAGGCAGGTGACCACGGTGCGTTGGCGGACGGACGCCCGGGAGCCCGGCAGCTGCAGCCGGCGCGGCAGGCGGTGCCGGGCCGTGCTGGCACAGACGTGGACGAGTCCCACGGGCTTGTCCTGGGTTCCCCCGCCCGGGCCGGCGATCCCGGTCACTCCCACCCCGATGGTGGCGCCGAGGCGCTCGCGGGCCCGGTCGGCCATCACGGCGGCGACCTCCTCGCTCACGGCGCCGTGGCGCTCCACGAGCCCGGCCGGGACGCCGAGCTGGTGGACCTTGGCCTGGTCGGCGTAGGTGACGAAGCCGCCGAGCAGGTAGTCCGACGAGCCCGGGCGGTCGGCGATCCGCCCGGCGAGGAGCCCGGCGGTGCACGACTCGGCCGTGGCGACGGTGGCCCCCCCGGCGCGGAGCTCCTCGGCGAGCACCTCGTCGACGGTGCTGCCGTCCGTGGAGAAGACGGCAGCACCGAACCTGCCCTGCACCGCGTGTCCCAGCGCGGCGTAGGCCGGGGCCGCGTCCCGGGAGTGGCGGGTCACCATCTCGAGCTCGCCGTCGCGCAGGCAGGTGGTGATCTCGAGCTCGTCCAGTGCACCGGGGGAGTCTGCGTCGAGCCGGCGCAGCAGAGCGGCCAGCTCGGCCTCGGCCGGGCCCCACAGGCGGAGGGTCGCCTGGCGCAGCTCGACCCGTCCGGCGAGGGCGGCGGCCACGAACGGGTCGCGGACGGCGTGCTCCCACATCGGACGCAGCTCGCCGGGCGGGCCCGGCAGCACGAGCACCGGTGGCCCGTCGCCGCTCGCGGGGACCACGAGCCCCGGCGCCGTGCCGACCGGGGCCAACCAGTGCGCTCCCTCGGGCACGCGGGCCTGCTTGCGGCTGCCCTCCGCAAAGTCGGCCGTCGGGCCGGACCAGCCGCGCAGCGAGACGAGCCGGTCGACGATCTCGCCGACCCGGCGGTGCAGGTCCTCGTCGAGGCGCATGGGCCGGCCCTGCACGTCCGCGACGACGTCCGCAGTCAGGTCGTCGGCGGTGGGGCCCAGACCGCCGGAGGTGATGACGAGATCGTGGTCGGCGACCAGGAAGCGCAGCGCGGCCGCCAGGTCGTCGGGCCGGTCGCCGACGACGACCGTGCGTCCCACGTCCACGCCGAGGCCGCGCAGCTCCTCGGCGAGCCACGGCCCGTTCGCATCCGGAATCCGCCCGGTCAGCACCTCGGTGCCGGTCACGACGATCCCAGCGCGCACGGACATGTCGCGATCCTAGGCCGGGCTCGGCGCCGCCGAGGGGCCGGCGAGGGAGAGAACACCGGAGTCGATCACCCCTTCTGACGAGTACGTGAGGGTGGGCCCCTCCTGAGTCGCGGCCCCTAGGGTCCACGACGCCGATTGTGCTGAGAACCGAGTGTGCTGAGAACGGAGAAGGAGAGCTGGTGTTCCCGACCAAAGTGCTGCTGGCCGTGGACGGGTCCCGGGAGTCGGGGCTCGCGCGTGACCGGACCATCGACCTGATCGCGCACACCCACGCCGAGCTGCACGTGGTGCACGTCGCACTCATCTCGCCGTGGACGAACCCGTCGATCCTCAACCGCGACCAGGTGGATCGGATCCGCACCGAGGCCCAGGACGCCCTGGACTCCGACGTCCGGATCCTGCGCGAGCGCGGGCTCGACCCGCGCGACCACGTCCGGCTGGGGCGAGCGACCGATGAGATCCTGCGCCTGCGCGACGAGGTCGATGCCGACCTGATCGTGCTCGGCAGCCGAGGCCGCAACGCCTTCACTCGGGTGTTGCTGGGCAACGACGCCGAGGGCGTGGTGCGGCACGCGCCCTGCCCGGTGCTCGTGGTGAGGAGCGACCGGTGAACGGCGGAGCACCCAATTTCGACGTCGGCTGGCTCGACCTCTCGATCATCATCGGCTACCTGTTGCTGAGCCGGATCATCCCGCTGGTCACCTCCGCGCGGGCGCAGAAGAAGAGCAAGGCCGAGGGTGGCGACGAGTCGGAGCAGTACTTCCTCGGCGGCCGGAACTTCCTGTGGCCGTTCGTCGGGCTCTCGCTGGTGGCGACGAACATGTCCGGCGCGACGTTCGTCGGCCTTGCCGGCGGCGCCTACAACCAGGGCATCTCGATCTTCGCCTACGAGTGGATGACGACGGTGATCCTCGTCGTCTTCATCTTCTTCATCCTGCCGTTCTACCTGCGCTCCAAGGTCTTCACCCTCCCGGAGTTCCTCGGGCAACGCTTCGACCAGCGGACACGGCTGACGTTCGCCGCGTTCAACCTCTTCGCCAACATGTTCATCGACATGGCGGCGGCCTTGTACGCCGGCGCCATCCTCGTCAGGGCGATCTACCCGGACATCCCGCTCTTCGTCTCGATCGCCGTGCTGGCCCTCCTGGCCGCGGTCTACACGGTGATCGGCGGTCTCGGCGCGGTCATGGTCAGCGACTCGATCCAGGCCACGATCACCGTGATCGGTGGACTCATCGTGCTGATCGCGACCTGGCGGGCGATTCCGTCCTGGGACGCCGTCCAGGAGCAGGCGGGCGAGGAGAAGCTCAGCCTGATCCTGCCCGCCGGGAACGAGGCGTTGCCCTGGCCGGGCCTGATGACCGGCGTGCTGGTGATCGGCCTGTACTACTGGACCACGAACCAGCTCGTCGTCCAGCGCTCGCTGGGGGCCAAGAACCTCGACCACGGCCGCTGGGGCGCGCTGCTCGCGGGGTTCATCAAGCTGGCGTTCCTGTTCCTGTTCATCTTCCCCGGCGTGATGGCCCTGGTCCTCTACCCGAACCTGGAGAACCCGGACACGGTGTTCCCGACGCTGGTCTTCGACCTGCTGCCGGCCGGGTTGCGCGGCCTGATCCTGGCGGCGGTCATCGCGGCGATCACCTCGACGGTGGACTCGATCCTGAACTCCTCCTCGACGATCGTGACGATGGACTTCGTCAAGACGCTGCGGCCGAACACGCCGCAGTCGAGCCTGAAGCGGATCGGCCAGATCTCCACCATGGGCGTGCTGATCATCGCGGTCGTCTGGGGGCCCTTCATCGCGAACTTCGAGACGCTCTACAACTACCTGCAGTCGGTGCTCTCCTACCTGGTCCCGCCGGTGGTCGCGGTGTTCCTGCTGGGCATCGGGTGGAAGCGCATGTCCGCTCCGGCGGCCTTCCTCACGCTGGTGATCATGCAGCCGCTCGGCGTCGTCGCGTTCATGCTGATCGAGGTGAACGGGATCATCCCACTCCAGTTCCTCTACGCGGCCGGCATCAGCTTCGCGGTGTCGATCCTGATCATCGTCGTGGTGAGCCTCGCCGGGCCGACGCCGGACCTGTCCAAGACCGACGAGCTCACGTGGAAGAACGAGTACTGGCACGACGAGACGCGCGACCTGAAGGAGAAGCAGATCCCGTTCCTGGCCAACTACCGCGTGCTCAGCGTGATCCTGCTGGTGGCGACCGCCGTGCTGGTCGTGGCCTTCGCCTGAGATCCGGGCCTGACACCCCGGCCTCACACTCCGGCGGGTCGGCCGTCCGCGCTCAAGGCGGCGCGGACGGCCGGCTCCCGGCGTCCGCGATGGCGGCGTACCCGGCGTCGTCGGGATGGAGCAGGTCGGTGGTCAGGGGCCCGGCCCAGGAGGAACCGATGCCGCAGACTGGGCCGATGACCACCCTCCTCAACCTGATCTGGCTCGTCCTGGCCGGCGTCTGGATGGCGCTGGGCTATGCCCTCGCCGGCGTGATCTGCATCATCCTGATCATCACGATCCCCTTCGGGCTCGCGTCGTTCCGGATCGCCGGCTATGCGTTGTGGCCCTTCGGGCGGGAGGCCGTGCGCAGGCACGACGCCGGGGCGCCGTCGGCCATCGGCAACGTGATCTGGTTCCTGGTCGCCGGGCTGTGGCTGGCCATCGGGCACGTCGTCACCGGTGTCGCGCTGTGCGTCACGATCATCGGCATCCCGCTCGGCATCGCCAGCTTCAAGATGGTGCCCATCTCGCTGCTGCCGCTCGGGCGCGTGATCGTGCCGATCCGGTAGTCGGGGGCGCCTGCACATACCCCATGTGGAGGATGGCACGACCGGGGAGCGTCCCTAGGCTGCCGACGACCTGTGCCGCACGGTGCCGTCCTCACCACCTGGAGAGCCATGCCTTCCCGCTCGCGGCGCGTCATCCTGACCCTTTCTCTGGCCGGGGTCCTCGGCCTCGGCGGCCCGGCCGTGGCGGTCAACGAGAACCATGGCTCGCGCGTGGTCTCGGCCGATCCGGCCGACACGGTCCCGCACGCCATGGACGGATCGGTCGACGCGATCACCCGGATCGGGAACACGATGATCGCCGCCGGGAGCTTCAGGACGGTCAGCCCCGCCGGGACCTATGGGGACCCCTCCGACGACCTGGTCCGCAGGGGGATCTTCGCCTTCGACGCCACCACCGGGGCGATCGACCGGAACTTCGACCCCCGACTGGGAGGCGGCCACCCGACGGTCAACTCGCTCGACACCGACGGCGAACACATCTACGTCGGTGGAAAGTTCCGCTCGGTGGCGGGGGACGACTCGATCCAGCAGCTGGTCAAGCTGACACGCGAGGGCGCGGTGGTCAGGTCATTCCGGGCCGTGCCGGACGAGAGGGTCACCGAGGTCGTCGTGCGCGGGCCGCGCCTCTACGTCGGCGGGCCGTTCACGGCGGTGACCTCGCGGTCGCGGACCTGGCCGCGGCGGTCCCTGGCCGCGCTGGATCCCGCCACCGGCGCCGTGCGCGACGCCGTGAACCTCCCCTTCACGGGGCATCTACAACCCGGACAGCGTGGGCGGCGGGGGGAGAACCAGCATCGTGCGGTTCGACGTGACCGCCGACGGTTCCCGGCTGGTCGCGGTCGGTAACTTCGCCAAGGTCGCGGGGAAGCCGCGCGCGCAGGTCGCCGTCCTCAACACCCGCCCCCGCCGGCGGGCGACCGTCGCCGCCTGGCGGACGAACCGGTTTCACGTCGACCGGAGCAGGTGCCGTCCGGGCTTCAACACCTTCCTCCGCGACGTCGACTTCTCCCCCAACGGTTCCTTCTTCGTCGTGACGACCACCGGCGCCTTCTCCGGAGGGGCGAGGCGCGGCGTGCTCTGCGACACCGTCTCCCGATGGGAGACCTCGGGCGGGCGGAGGAACCCGACCTGGGTCGACTACACCGGCGGCGACACGACGTACGGGGTCGCGGCCACGGGCAGCGCCGTCTACGTCGGCGGGCACCAGCGCTGGTTCAACAACCCCTTCCGGGGGGACCGGCCCGGGCCCGGTGCCGTGCCGCGCGACGGCATCGCGGCGCTCGACCCGGTGAACGGGTTGCCGCTGTCCTGGAACCCCGGGCGCACCAAGGGTGTCGGCGCGCAGGCGCTTCTCGCCACCGGGTCTGGCCTGTGGATCGGCAGCGACACGACGTCGATCGGCGGGGAGCGGCATGGACGCGTGGCGTTCATGCCGCTGGCCGGCGGCTCGACGGTGCCGGCCAGCCCCCGCGCCACGCTGCCCGCCGACCTCTTCGCGGCCGTGCCGCGCGCCACGGGCGGAATCCTGGAGCGACGGCCCGCGGACCGGGGCGGCCGGCGCGCGGGCCAGCGGAGCGAGGCCAACGCGGGGATGGACTGGTCCCAGGTCCGAGGCGCCTTCGTCCTGGGCGAGACCCTCACCTACGGGTGGGCCGACGGAACGCTCCACCAGCGCGGCTTCGACGCCCGGACCGGCGCGTTGGGCTCTCCAGAAGAGGTGAACCTCCGCGCCGCCCCCGACGACGGCGTGGCGATCCCGTTCCCGATTGCGCGGGTGAGCGGGATGTTCTTCGACCCCGCGACCCACCGGCTCTACTACACCGTGCGCGGCGCCCGGCGGCTGTTCTACCGCTACTACACGCCCGAGAGCGCGGTGGTGGGTGCCCAGACCTTCCGGGCCGGCACCAACGGCGTGAACTTCGCGAGGGCCCGGGGTCTGACGCTGGCGTCCGGGAAGCTCCTGTACGGCTCAATGTCCGGCAAGCTCCGTAGGGTCCGGTTCTTCGGTGGCCGCGTCCGCAGCAAGCCGACGGTCGTCGACCGCCCCACCTGGAACGTGAGAGCGATCCTCACACCCACTCGCTGAGGGGCCGGGGAGTTCGGCGCGGGGGGTCGGGCGGTGAAAGATTCGCGCACTCGCCCTACCGGCACTTCAGGTCGCGCACGTCCGCGTGCCAAGATCCACCATGCGCGAGGTAGACGTGGATCCGGTTCCCCTCCAACGACTGGCAAGGTTGCTCGATCCCGAGCGTGGCGAAAGGCTCGAGGCATTCGCCCAGCAGGCACGGAGCGCCCTGGCCGACCGCGTCGTGTGGAATGTCAACGCGACGGCAACCGGTGGCGGGGTGGCCGAGATGCTCACGACGCTGCTTGCCTACTCGCGCGGCGCCGGGGTCGACACGCGCTGGCTGGTGCTCGACGGGAACCCGGAGTTCTTCCGGATCACCAAGCGCCTTCACAACGTCCTCCACGGGTCCCCGGGAGACGGCAGAAGGCTGGGCGGCTCCGAACGGGAGGAGTACGAGTCCGTCCTCGCCGGCAACCTGGAGAATCTTCTGACGCGGGTGCGGCCGGGTGACATCGTGCTCTTGCACGACCCTCAGACGGCCGGCATGGCGGAGGGGTTGCGCGCCGCGGGCGCACACGTGGTGTGGCGGTGTCACATCGGACGAGACACACCCACCGACCTCACCGAGGTCGGGTGGGACTTCCTGGAGCCCTACGTCAGCCGGGCCGAGGCCACGATCTTCTCGCGTCCGGCGTATGCCCCCGGCTGGGTGGACCAGGGGCGGCTCCGGATCATCCCTCCCTCACTCGACCCGTTCAGCACCAAGAACGTCGACCTCCATGACGCGGACGTCCACGCCACGCTCCGCCATGCCGGCCTCGTGAGCATGCCCGAGGAGCAGGGCAGCCTGGCCTTCGCTCGGCGCGACGGGACCCCGGGCACGGTGCGGGCCCATGGCCACCTTCATGCCGCCGGCGGCGCGCCCCCCGGCGACGCGCGCATCGTCATGCAGGTCAGCCGATGGGACCGGCTCAAGGACATGTCCGGGGTGCTGACGGGATTCGCCGCCAACCTGTCCCGGCTACCGCCCGACGTCCACCTGATGCTGGTCGGCCCCGATGTGCTGGGGGTCAGTGACGACCCCGAGGGCGCCGAGGTGCTCTTCGAGTGTGTCGACCTGTGGAAGGCTCTGCCGGCTCACGCGCAGGATCGGATGCACCTGGTCTCGTTGCCCATGGATGACGTCGACGAGAACGCGCACCTGGTCAACGCCCTGCAGCGCCACGCCACCATCGTGGTGCAGAAGAGCCTGGTCGAGGGCTTCGGCCTGACCGTGACCGAGCCGATGTGGAAGGCCCGGCCGGTGGTCGCCTCCCGCGTCGGTGGCATCCAGGACCAGATCGTCGATGAGGAGAGTGGCCGGCTGCTGAACGATCCGTCCGACCTCGACGGCTTCGCCGATCTGCTGGTCTCGATGCTGGCGGATCCCACGGGGTCCGAACGGATGGGTCGTGCGGCCCGGGAACGAGTCCGCGACCAGTTCCTGGGCGATCGGCACCTGATCCAGTACGCCGAGCTCTTCGCCGAGCTGGTCCAGGACTGAGGGAGCCGGCCGCGTCCCGCCGGCGAGCGTGTCTGGTGCGGATGCGGCAGCCGGGGGGCAGCGGCGTCGCCGGGGGAGGAGGCCCTACTCCCGGCGCCGTTCTTGCGAGCGAGGAGCCGAGCACCGACCATGGCGACGTGGCCCCTCCGTCCTCCTCGACCGGCCGGCGCGATGGTGGTGCTGGAGCCCGTGGACGGCGACCACGTCCCCGCTCTGCGCCGCATCCTGGCCACGCCCGCCGTGCGATCGCGGTGGAACGAGGAGCCGTCGGATCAGTGGCCCTTCGGTGACCCCGACGTGGCCCGCTTCGCCGTCCTCGTGGACGGCGAGGTGCGCGGGCTGGTGCAGTACGGCGAGGAGGACGACCCCGACTATCGGCACGCGTCGATCGACGTCTTCCTCGATCCCGCCGTGCACGGGCGCGGCGTGGGACGAGCCGCCGTGGGCCACCATGGCCCGACACCTCGTACACGACCGGGGGCACCACCGGTTGGTGATCGATCCGGCCGCCGACAAGGTGCCTGTGCCTTCGGGCGTGGGGGTTCAAGTACGAGCCGGCCATCCGCTGCTATGCGGCCGTGGGGTTCCGCCCGGTCGGGATCCTGCGTTCCTATGAACGCGATGCCGACGGCCGCGGATGGCACGACGGCCTGCTCATGGACCTGCTCGCTGCCGAGGTCGACGGCTCACCGTGAGCCGATGCGGGCGGCCACGGTCGTCTTGCCCGATGCCGACGTCCCCGCGACGGGGACCCGCCGCGGCCCACGAGGCAGCGCGTCCGTGGCCGACAGCATGGGCACCCGGCCACGGTAGGAAGTCGGCCGTCCTCGCGCGGACGCCTCGCCGGGCATCTACAGTTGCCACACCGGGGTGGTGGTGCTGCCACCGGTTGACCCGTCTGTCCACCCTGAGCACCTGTCCACCCTGAGCATCCCTGCTGGGAGCACCGTCGAAGCGAAGGACTCTCCTCCCATGAACCAGCGGGTCGACGCACCCGAGGGCGAGGCCGAGGTGCTTCGTCGCCTCTCCACGCTCGACCGATTCCTGCCGGTGTGGATCCTTGCGGCCATGGCCGTCGGGCTGGCCCTCGGGCGGCTGGTGCCCGGCGTCAATGACGTGTTGGAGGCCGTGAAGATCGGATCGGTCAGCCTTCCCATCGCGCTCGGGCTGTTGCTGATGATGTATCCGGTGCTGGCGAAGGTCCGCTACACCGAGACCTCCCGCGTGACGGCCGACCGCAGGCTGATGGTCGCCTCGATCGTGCTCAACTGGCTGCTCGGCCCGTTCCTGATGTTCACCCTCGCCTGGTTGCTCCTCCCGGACCTCCCGGAGTACCGCACCGGCCTGGTGATCGTGGGGCTGGCCCGGTGCATCGCGATGGTCCTGATCTGGAACGACCTCTCCGGCGGAGACCGCGAAGCCGCCGCCGTGCTGGTGGCGATCAACTCGGTGTTCCAGATCTTCGCCTTCGCGATCCTCGGCTGGTTCTACCTCCAGGTCCTCCCCGGCTGGCTGGGTCTCTCGACGACCAGCGCGGAGTTCTCGGTGGGCGCCATCGCGCTCAGCGTCGTGGTCTTCCTCGGGATCCCCCTGGTGGCGGGCTACCTGACCCGCACCATCGGTGAGAAGACCCGCGGTCGGGAGTGGTACGAAGACACGTTCCTGCCGAAGATCGGACCCTTCGCGCTCTATGGGCTGTTGTTCACCATCGTGATGCTCTTCGCCCTGCAGGGCGACGCGATCACCAACCAGCCCCTCGACGTGGTGCGCATCGCGCTGCCCCTGCTGGCCTACTTCCTCGTCATGTTCGCGCTGTCCTGGTTCGTCGGCACCCGGCTCCACCTCGGCTACGCCAAGACCGCAACCCTGTCCTTCACCGCCGCCGGCAACAACTTCGAGCTGGCCATCGCCGTGGCCATCGGCACCTTCGGAGTCACCTCCGGTGAGGCGCTCGCCGGCGTCGTCGGACCGTTGATCGAGGTGCCCGTCCTGGTGGCCCTCGTCTACGTCGCGCTCTGGCTGCGTCGCCGTTCCCAGCCCGGCGACCGGGACGTCCTCGAGGTGCGGCCGGGATGACCATCCGGCTCTCAGCCGGGCGCCGGAACCTCGGGTAGCTCGACCTCGACCCTCATCTTCCCCTCTCCCACGGGGCGGACCTCGGTCGGGCCGAGCCGATGCAGCAGGCGCACGGACGCCGCATTGTCGGCGGTGACGTGGGTGAGGATCCGGGACACCCCGCGCGGCCTCTCCAGCACGAGCTCGTCGAGCAGCGTCGAGGCCACCCCACGGCCCCGGTACTGCGGCAGCACGGTGACCGCGACATCGGCCGTCTCCGGGTCCTCGCCGTCGCGCACCATCCGGGCCACACCGACGGGCTCGCCGCTCCCTTCCTCATCGAGCACGAAGAGCACCAGAGCCACGTGGTCCACGCCGTCCACCTCGTCGACGAGGAGGTCCAGAAGCGCGTCACCGAGGTGGGGCATCGCGTGCAGGAAGCGGTGGTACTTCGACTCGGCGTCGAGCCGCTCGTAGCCCTCCGCGAGCGCCTGCCGATCCTCGGGAAGCAACGTCCAGGTGAGGGCCCGGGTGCCATCGCGAAGTCTCAGCTCGGTGGCCACACCAGCAAACGTACGCGCGCCCGGCCTACGCGGGGGAGTGGCGGTGCGGGTCAGCCGTGCGCGGCCGGCCTGCATCGGCGTTATGTTGACATAATGTCAATTATCGGACACTGCCAGGCTGGTCGGGCAGCCTTGGGGACACCAGGCCGCGCCCGGTCAGCGCTGCTGCCGGCGGATCCACCACTCGATGCTGACCCCTGCGCGCTCGGCCGCCCGGCGGGCCCGAGGCGACCGCAGGTTCGGCGGGCGGACCGGCTCCGGCTCGATGCCGGCGTCGACGCCGGCGTAGCGCCGCTGGCTCTGGGCGATCTCGCGGGCGGGGATGCGCCCGCGCCTCGGTTCCCGGAGGCGGGAACCCACCGGGACCAGGGCGCCGACCACCCGTCGGTAGCCGCGGGCGTGTCCCCGCCGGTTGGGGTGGTAGCTCTCGACGACCGGGAAGGACAGGCCACGGATCCACGCGGTCTCGGCACAGACCGCATGGCCGGCGAACCGTCTGGTGGGGTTCGCGAACGCGAAGCCCCGGGCGGCGGCCGCCTGGCGGATGCGCCGGTTGATCAGGTCGGTGGCGACGTTGAGCCGGTCCAGCTCCCGGGGCGAGAAAAAGGTGAGGGCGTCGCAGTCGCGGCGCCCGAA
This sequence comes from uncultured Actinomycetota bacterium, assembly GCA_963731985.1. Taxonomy (GTDB): domain Bacteria; phylum Actinomycetota; class Actinomycetes; order Propionibacteriales; family Nocardioidaceae; genus Nocardioides. The sequence continues at coordinate 61,772 of CAVSYA010000007.1, forward strand.
GATCCGCGGATAGCCGACGACGGCCACGCGGGCGCCGGGGGCCCGGGTGCGGATCCTCGCGTAGAGCGTGGCCAGGCGGCCGGGCAGGGTGTCGTCGATGAAGTCCTCCGCCCGATCGACGGCGCGGGTGCAGTTGCGGAGCCACCAGGGCGTGGCGCAGGCGGTCAGCACGCGCGCGAATCCGGCGTCGTTCCCGCCCACCGAGATCGTGACCGAGGACGTCGCGCCGCTCAGCGCCCCCAGCTGCGCCCGGGTGACGTCGGCGATCGTCGCTCCGGAGCACGCGCGAAGGTTGAGCGAGTAGCCCCGCCGGGCGGCGAGCAGGCTCGGATACGCCCGCGGCGACCGGAGGCAGGCGGTGCCGTCGTGGACGTAGGTCCGGGTCCCGGTGCCCGAGGAGTAGGAGTCGCCCAGCGCGACGTAGGAGTCGTCGGCCGCGGCGGCTGGGCCAGCCGGCGCGAGCAGCGAGCCGACGAGGGTGACGAGTGTGACGAGCGCGATCGCACGAGGGGCCGCGCGGTCTGGGGATCGAGGGGGCACGACAGCTCCGATGCGGTGCTGGACCATCCGAGATGTGGCCCGGTCGACCAGAGGTAGCACACCCGGCACGCCGCCGGGAGGGCCAACCGGCCCCGATGGTGGATCCTCGGCACGACGCCCTGCGAGGACCGGCTCAGCAGCAGGCGCTCGAGGCGAAGCACCTGCCCAGCGGCCGGCGGAGGAGGTTGGCGGAGGAGGTCAGTGCTGGTCGCCTCGTCGCCGCCGCTGCACCACCGCGACGGTGACCGCGGCGGTGACCGCGGACAACGCGGCTCCCCAGAGGATGTCGACGGGCACCAGGGCCGCCGGCCAGTCCGTGAGCACGGCCCGGTTGGTCAGGGCCCACGTGCCGTACGCCGTGAGGCCCAGGAAGGCGCCGTTCGCGGCGGCCCGGCGCACGGAGCCGGCGTCCAGCCCCGGCAGCACCGCGAAGTAGGTCAGCGCCGCGACGTAGAGCACGTAGAAGATCGCACCCGCGACCAGGTCCGGGTCCTCGGCGATGCGCTCTCCCAGCTCGGAGCGGTACAACGGCCCGGCGACGACCACGAGCCAGACCGCATCGAGCACGAGCAGCACGAGCGCCGCCACCAGGTAGGCAACGACGGGGCGTCGGGGGCTGCTGGTGGAGGGCATGCCGACGACGCTAGCGGGCTCGGAAAGCGCGCGGGGCAGCGCTCAGAAGAGGTCCAGGACCTCCTCGAGCGTGGCGACCTCCCCCGCGCCGTCGACCCGGTCGATGCGAACGGACCGGACCCCGAGGGCGGTCGCACCGTCGCAGAACGCCCGCTGGTCGTCGACGAACAGCGTCTCGGCGGCCTCGGCGCCGAGCTGGCGCAGGGCCGCCTCGTAGATCTCGCGGTCGGGCTTGGCGACCCCGACCTCGCAGGAGAGCACCAGCACGTCGACGAGCCCGGCCAGCCCGATCGCCTCGAGCAGGGGTCGCGTGTTTTCGGCGCAGTTGCTGACGAACGCCGTCCGCACGCCGCGATCCCGCAGCGCGGTCAGGAACGGGACGGTGTCCTCGGCGACGGTGGTCAGCTCGCGGGTCAGGCGCGCGTCCGCACGGACGAGATCGTCGACCGCCGCCTCGTCGACGCGCGCCCCCCCGCTGCTCAGCGCCGCCGCCAGTGCCTGGCGGACGGACGCCCGACCGTCCGTGAGGTCGGGCCCCCAGGGCTGGATCGCCGCGCCGAACGCCTCGACGTCCTGGCCGGCGTGCGCCGCGAGCGCGGCCAGCACCGCTCGGCCGTCGACGTGGAGCACCGTCTCGTAGACGTCGACCAGGCAGGCGGTGTACGGGGGCACGGCGCCACCGTAGCCAGCGACCGCTGCGCTCGGCCTCAGGGATGCTCCCGGGACCAGCGGCGCAGGGCGGAGCGGGCGGCCCAGGCCCCGCACATGCCGTGCACGCCGCCGCCCGGCGGCGTCGAGGACGAGCAGAGGAAGTGTCCGGGCAGCGGCAGTCGGTACGGGTCCCAGGCCACCCGCGGGCGGGTGAAGAGCTGGCCGAGGTCCTGCGCGCCGCCGTTGATGTCGCCGCCGAGGTAGTTGGGGTTGTATGCCTCCAGGGCGGACGGCGGCAGCACCGACCGGGCCAGGACGCGGTCCCGGAATCCGGGGGCGAACCGCTCGATCTGCGCCTCGATGCGCGAGGTCATGTCGACCTTCGAGCCGTTCGGGACGTGGCAGTAGCCCCACACGGCGTGCTTCCCCGCCGGTGCCCGGGTCTCGTCCACCACGCTCGGCTGGACGACGAGCACGAACGGCCGCTCCGGGTGCCGGCCTCGCGCCACCGCCTCCTCCGCCGCGGCCACCTCCTCGATCGGGCCGCCGACGTGCACCGTCCCCGCCCGGGCGCATCCCTCGGCCGCCCAGGGGACCGGGCCGTCCAGGGCCCAGTCGACCTTGAAGGCCCCCGGCCCCCGGCGGAACCGCCGCAGCTGGCGGGCCGCTCCCACCCGGTCCCCCGCCGCCTCGAGGAACTGGGCGGGCGTGGTGTCCCAGAGGACCAGGGGGGCCGAGGGCAGGTCCTCGAGCCGGGCGACCCGGCGGCCCGTCTCGACGCGCACGCCCAGGCCCTGCGCCCGGCGCACCATCGCCTCGGCCAGCCGCTCGGAGCCGCCGCGCACGACCGGCCAGCCCACGGCGTGCCCGGCGGCGGCCAGGATGAGGCCGAACGACGAGGTGGCCGGCGCGCGCAGCGACAGCTGCGCATGGCTGGCTGCGCCGGCGAACAGGGCCGGGGCGGCTTCCCCGGAGAACGCCGCCCGTGCCAGCCACGTCGCCGGAAGCAGCGCGGGCAGGCCGAAGCGCGCCAGCCGCAGCGGGTCACGCGGTGGCCGCAACGGGCCGAGCACATCGGCCAGCAGGGCGTCGAACCCGTCGGCCACCGGCCCCACCAGCCGAGCCCACCGGTCGGCGTCGGCGCCGAGGGTGTCCCCCGTCGCCGCGACCGAGCGCTCGAGCACTGCCGCCCGACCGCCGTCCAGCGGGTGTGCGAGCGGGGCCGGCGGGTGCAGCAGCTCCACCCCGAGGGAGGCGAGGTCCAGCGATCGCAGGAAGGGCGAGGCCACCGCGAGAGGGTGGGCGGCTGAGCACACGTCGTGACGGAAGCCGGGCTCGGTCAGGGCGGCGGTGCGCATCCCACCGCCCGGACGCTCGTGGGCCTCGCACACCAGCACGGAGAGGCCCGCCCGGGCCAGCTCGATCGCGGCCGCGAGGCCGTTGGGGCCCGAGCCCACCACCACGGCGTCGGCGTCGTCGGTGCTCATCCGCTGCTCCTCTCGCGTTGATCCCCGGGCGTGTCACAGCGGGCGCCGCATGATCAGCCGCGGCATCCCGCTGGCCACGGCGTCGCTGGTGCCGACGACCTCGAACCCGACCTTCTCGAACATCCGCCGGGTGCCCACGAAGGCCATGGTCAGGTCCATGCGCCCCTCGCCAGGGTCGACGGGATGCGCGTCGACGGCCGGCGCCCCCTCGGCGGCCGCCCAGGCCACCGCGCCGTCGAGCAGCGCGGTGGTGACCCCCTGCTTCCGGTGGCCGGCCCGCACGACGACGCAGATGATGGCCCACGCCGGGACCTCGTCGACGGGGCGCAGGAGCTTCGACCTCGCCAAGCGGGGGATCTCGCTGCGGGGACCGATGCTGCACCAGCCCACCGGAATCCCGTCGCGGTACGCCACGACGCCGGGCGGGCGCCGTTGCCCGCACAACGCCCGAGCGGCCCGCTCCCGACTCCCCCCGCCCAGCTCCTGGATCTGGTGGGCGGGCAAGCGATGCGAGAGGCACCAGCAGTGCGACTCCCGCCACCTCGGGTTGATCACGGCGGCGAAGTCCTCGAAGCGCTCGGGCGTCACCGGGTGGGTCTCCCAGCTCATCTCCTGATCCAACCACCCCGAGCCGACCCCCCGTCGGCTGGGAGAGCGCCGGCGCCCGCACCACTCAGGCCTTGTGGGCCCCGCCGTAGATGTGCCGCTCGCCGTCGTGCGTGGCCAGCTTGCTCGGCCACCAGGTGCGTGCCCCGATCAGATAGACCAGCGACGGGACCAGGAGCGAGCGCACCACCAGGGTGTCGAGCAGCACACCGAAGGAGACGATGAAGGCGATCTGGGCGAGGAACAGGATCGGGACGACGCCCAGCGCGGCGAACGTCGCCGCCAGCACGACGCCGGCCGAGGTGATCACCCCGCCCGTGACGCGCAGGCCCTTGAGCACGCCTGGCCGCGTCCCCTGCTTCAGCGCCTCCTCGCGCACCCGCGTCATCAGGAAGATCGAGTAGTCGATGCCCAGCGCCACCAGGAACACGAACCCGATCAGCACGGTCGAGGGGTCGCTCGCGGGGAAGTCGAAGACGTACTCGAAGAGCAGCGCACTGATCCCGATGGTGGCCGCGAACGACAGCACGTTGGCCACGAGCAGCAACCCCGCGGCCAGGATCGAGCGCAGCAGCAGCGCCAGGACGACCACGATCACCAGGAGGATCGCGGGGATGACGACCGCGCGGTCGCGGGCCGTGGTGTCCCGGGTGTCGATCTGGATCGCGGTGGCGCCGCCGACCAGGATCTCGTCGCTGACGCCCTCCAGCTGCCCGCGGAGCCGCTCGACGGTCTCGCTGGCGGCCTCCGAGTCGGCCGGATCGGCCAGCGTCGCCAGCAGGACGGTCTGACCGTCGACCACGCGCGGCTGCCCGGGGCTGCCCGCCTCGGGGATCGGGAAGACCGGCGGCGGCGCCCCCTGGACCGGCGGCGCGATCCCCTCCTCGCCGCTGACCAGCTCGGCGACCCGCTGCGTCTTGTCCGCGGGGGTCACGATCTGCACCGGGCTGGCGGCGTCGGCGTCGAAGCGCTCGTCGAGGATCTCCTGGGCGTCGACCGAGTCCTCCTGGGTCAGGAAGAGCTCCGTCTGGGGAACCTGCTCCTCGTTCAGGGTGAAGGCGAAGCCCGCGGCCACCGCGAGCACCACCGTCGTCACGGCCGCCACCCGTCCCGCCCGGCGACCGACCAGGCGGGCCACGGCACCCCAGATCCCGTCCTCGTCGCCGTGCGCGGAGCCGTACCGCGGCTGGAACGGCCAGAAGGCCCGGCGCCCGAGCAGCGTCAGCGCGGCCGGCAGCAGCGTCAGGGCGGCCAGCATGGCGCCCAGGACGCCCAGGGCGCCGACCGGTCCCAGGCCGGCGAGGCTGCTGAGGTCCGAGAGGAGCAGGCAGAGCAGGCCGAGGACGACGGTCAGGCCGGAGGCCACGATCGGCTCCCACGCCCCGCGGTAGGCGGCGCGCATGGCGTCGTACTTCGACTCGCGGTCGCGCAGCTCCTCCCGGAAGCGCGCGACCAGCAGCAGCGAGTAGTCGGTGGCGGCTCCGATGGCGAGGATGAACAGGATGCCCTGGCTCTGCCCGTTCAGGTCGAGGATGTCGTTCTTCGCCAGGGCGTAGATCGCGGCGGATGCCACCCCCAGGCTGAGCACGGCGGAGATCAGCACGACCAGCGGCAACACCGGCGAGCGGTAGATGATCACGAGGATCACCAGCACGACGCTGAGTGCCACGAGCAGCAACAGACCGTCGATCGCGGAGAACGCGTCGACGAAGTCGGCCAGCACCCCGCCCTGGCCGCCCACGAGGACGGTCAGGCCCTCCGGCGCGTCCACGAGCACCTCCCGGATCCCCTCCACCGCGGTGACGATCTCCTCGCCGTCCTCGCTCGCGAGATCCACCACGAGCTGACCCGCGTCGCCGTCCGCGGAGGGTCGCAGCTCGCCGACCCCGCCCTCGGCGACGCCGTCCACCTCGGCCAGCTGCGGCCGCCACTGCTGGACCGCCCGCCGGTCGGCGCCGGTCAGACCCCCCTCGCGCTCCATCACGACGGTCACCGGGAGCGTCTGCTGGTCGCGGAAACCGGTCAGCACGTCGAGCGCCTCGGTGGACTCGGCGTTCTCGGGCAGGAAGGCCGCGTTGTCGTTCTCCTGCACCGAGGCCAGCTGGCCGGCGAAGGAGCCCAACGGCCCGCCGATGAAGATCCAGACGAGCACGACCACGAGCGGGAGCAGCCAGCGTCTCGACACGGCGACGATCATCCCGGACCGCTCCAAGCCACTCGCACGCGAGGGCCGCCGCCCGTGACGGGTGTCACGGCGGCGTGGAGGGGGCGGTCAGGGGGAGGTGAGGAAGATGCGCAACGTGGAGACGAAGGCGTCCGGCTCCTCGGAGTGCACCCAGTGGCCCGCCCCCTTGATGGTCACCGAACGGGTGCGGGGGAAGTGCGCGCGCATGGCCGGGGCGTGCTCGTCCTGGACGTACGGCGACTGCTCCCCGGCCACCCAGAGCACCGGGTGGTCGAACTCGGCCTCGAGCGCCGGGAAGCCCGCGATGGTCGGCAACTCGCGGCGCAGCAGCTCGAGGTTGGCCTGCCAGGCGAAGCCGTCGCCTCCCGAGCGCAGGTTCTGCAGCAGGAAGCCGCGGACGCGAGGATCGTCGATGCGGCCCTGGAGCCGCTCGTCGGCCTCCCCCCGGCGTTCCAGGGTCGTCAGGTCGACGGAGGCCAGGCTGTCGAGCAGGTGCTCGAACTCCTCCGAGCCGAGGCTGGGGACGGGTGAGATGTCCGTGACCACCAGGCGGTCCACGAGGTCGGGGTGCCGCAGCGCGAGCACCATGGCGACCTTGCCGCCCATCGAGTGCCCCACCACGTGGGAGGGGCCGTCGTACGTCGACTGCAGCCAGTCGGCGAGGACGTCCGCCGTCCGGGTGTAGTCGGCGTCCTCGGTCCAGCCCGACCGCCCGTGGTTGGGCAGGTCGACCAGCACCGAGCGGAACTCCGGGGTCAGCGCCTTGGCGACCTGCGTGAAGTTGCGACCCTGGCCGAAGAGGCCGTGCAGGAAGACGACGCGCTCCCCGGCGTCACCCACCTCCCGGGCATGGATGGTCGGGGAAGGGGCGTCGGCATCGGCGGGACGGCTCACCCGGCCAGCCTAGGAGGCGCCCCGGCCCCGCCGGCGCCGGCCTCAGTCCGCGTCGAGCCGGTCCACCTCGTCGGCGCCGAGCTCCAGGTCGGCGGCCGCGGCGGAGTCGAGCACCGACTGCGGGCGCTTGGCGCCCGGGATCGGGATGACGACCGGAGACTGCGCCAGCTCCCAGGCGAGCGCCACCTGCTGCGCGCTGACCCCTCGGGCCTCGGCCACCTCGGCGAAGGCGGGATGCTTCGTCGCGAGCTCCTTGGCGTCACTCAGACCGCCCAGGGGGCTCCACGCCAGGAACGCGAGCCCCAGCTCCTCGCACACGTCGATCTCCGGCCGGCTGCTGCGGAATTTCGGCGAGAACTGGTTCTGCACGCTGACGAGCGCGTCCCCGAGCACCTCCCGCGCCTGCCGGATCTGGCCGGGGTCGGCGTTCGAGAGGCCGACCATGGCGACCTTGCCCGCGTCGTGGACCTCCTTCAACGCGCCGAGCGTCTCGGCGTAGTCCACGTCCGGATCGGGGCGGTGGTGCTGCCAGAGGTCGATCCGCTCGCCACCGAGGCGCTCGAGGCTCGCATCCACCGCGGAGCGCAGGTAGCCGGCGGAGCCGTCGAGGTCCCAACCCCCGCTCGGGTCGAGCCGCACGTGACCGGCCTTGGTCGCCAGCAGGACGCGGTCGCGGACGCCGGCTTCGTCGAGCAGGCCGGCAACCAGCGTCTCGTTCGCGCCCTGCGCGGCCGCGCCGCGGGCGTCGGGCCCGTAGGCGTCGGCGGTGTCGAACAGCGTCACGCCGGTATCCACCGCCGCTCGCACGGTGTCCAGCAGCTGCTCGCGGTCCACCGGGCCGGAGCCGTCCATGGTCATGCAACCCACGCCGATCGCGCCGACCTCGTGCCGCCCGACGGTGTCATTGCCGATCACTCGCATTCGCATGGCCCCACCTTGGCGCGGCCGCGGTGCCCGACCCGCCCGTCCGGATGGCCCGTCCCACCCGTCCGGATGGTCGGGCCTCACCCGTCCGGATGGGCACGAGGGGGGTGACCCGGGGTGGCGCGACCGCTCGCCGTAGCGTCGAGACCGGTGCCCCACCAGGAGGCCCCAGGGGGAGGACCGATGACCGAGCGACGCGAGGACCCCGACGAGATCCATCCGTCGGAGGCGCCGGAGCAACAGCAGCCCTACCGGATCATGCTGCGGCCCATCGCCAATCCGTTGCCGATCAGCCTGTGTGGCCTCGTCATCGTGACCAGCACCGTGGCGGCGCTGCAGCTCGGGTGGGTCCCCACCGGTCAGTCGCAGGTGATCGGCCGCGCGGTGATCGCCATCGCGCTCGTGCTCCAGGTCCCGGGAGCCTTCTTCGGAGTGCTGGCCCGGGACCCCGCGGCGGGCACCGGCATGGCGATCCTCGGCGGCACGTGGCTGATCGTGGGCATCTCGCTGGCGTTCACCCCGCCGGGTCCCTCGAGCGCCGGCCTGGGGATGGCGCTGGTCGCGGCATCGGTGGCGCTGCTGGTGCCGATCGCTGCGTCGCTGGCGAAGCCCGTCACCGTGCTGGTGCTGGTCACCTGCGCCCTGCGCTTCGCCGTGACCGGTGTGAGCGAGCTCAGCGGCCTCCCCGCCTGGGAGACCGCCGCGGGCGTGCTCGGGTTCGTGCTGGCCGGGGTCGCCCTCTATGCCGCGATGGCCTTCCAGCTCGAGGACGTCTACCACCGGGCGGTGCTGCCGCTGGGTCGTCGCGGGCCCGCGGCCGCCGCCTTGAGCCGGGACATGCGTGACCAGCTGCGGGGGGTCGAGACGGAGGCGGGCGTGCGCCAGCAGCTCTGAGTCCCGAGCCGGTCGACCGGGGTCACAGCGAGCGGACGACGCGAGCGGGGTTGCCGACGGCCACGACCCGCTCGGGCAGGTCCCGCACCACCACCGACCCCGCTCCGACGACCGTCTCGGCGCCGATGGTGACCCCGGGCAGCACGATGACCCCGCCACCGAGCCAGACGTTGTCCCCGATCGCGATCGCCTCGGCCGACTCCCACTTCGCGCGCCGCAGGCCGGGATCGAGCGGGTGGGTGGCCGTCAGCAGCTGGACGTTGGGCCCGATCTGCACATCGTCCCCGATCGTGATCGGCCCCGCGTCGAGCGCCACCAGGCCGTAGTTCACGAAGGTGCGGGCGCCGATGCGGACGTGGTGACCGTGGTCGACCGAGAGCGGCGGCAGCAGCACCGTCTCCGGGCCGATGGCGGCGAAGAGGTCGCGCAGGATCTCCCGTCGCCGATGCTCGTCCCCCGGGTCGCTGGCGCTGTACGCCGCGGTCAGCCGCGCTGCCGCCTGCATCGAGGCGCCGATCTCGCCGTCGGCGATGTAGGGGTCGCGGGCGAGCCACCGTTGACGATTGCTGCGCGGATCGTCCGGGTCGATCCACCAGCGGTCGGCCGGGGGGTCCTCACGGGGCGCCATGCCGAGAGCCTAGGAGTGCCTCAGCCGGGCACGCGCACCACCAGGTGCCAGTACTGCCCGATGCGCCGGAAGGGCTCCCGGTCGTGCAGCGCGAACTCCAGCTCGAGCAGGCGCGCGAACCAGGCGGGGTCGTGCTTGCGCGCATTGTCCGCGACGAGGTCGTTGACCACCCGGCCGCCGGCCTGGCGCACGGGCACGCAGCCGAGCCCCTCCAGGTCGATGCGCACGTCGTCGGCGCGGACCTTGCGCACGTCGGTGTCGAAGGTCACCGTGCGCGCCCGGGGCGCGGCGAGGACCCTCAGCGCGGCCTCCGGTCCCTCGCGCGCCAGCGTCCCGAGCACCATTCCGTCCGGGTTCGGGGCGACCACGGAGACGAGGCCGCCGGGACGCGTCGCCGCCACGAGCGCGCCGAGGTCGGCCGTGCCCTCGGCCCGGTACTGCAGCACGAAGTGGCACAGCACCAGGTCGAAGCCACCGTGCCCGGCCACATTGCTCAGGTCGTCGAGACCGCCGCGCACCGCGACGCAGCCCGCCGCCCCGGCGTCCGCGAGCAGCGCGGGGGCCGGGTCGACGACGGTTGCCTCGTGCCCCCGCGCGAGCAGTCCGGCCGCGTCCAGCCCGTCGCCGCCGCCCACGTCGAGGACCCGCCAGGGCCCCTCGCCGAGGTGATCGCCCAGGCCGGTCAAGGTGCGCTCGACGAGCGCGTACCGGATCCGGCCCCACGGTGACGCCGTGTACTCCCGCCACCGCTCCCGGTGCGTCTCGAACGGATCGCCCACCGCGTCCCCCACGGGACCATCCAACCGCACGGACAGCCCCGCGGATCGGCTCGGGCCGGTGTAGTCCATTCGTGTCATGCGTCGAATCTCTTGGCCGGGGGGGTCGTGTCCTCCCACGGCGGGCGGTCACGGCGGCGCATGCTCGATTGGTGACCGGTGAGTGCCGGGCGGAGGGAGGAGCAGCATGTGGGCCACAGCCGAGCGCCGCGGAGATGCGGCCACGACCTCGCACGACCTGCCGTGCCCGTCCTGCGGCCACGCGGGCCACAGCTTCCTCGCGTGCTCCGACGACTGCGCGTGCGTCCCGCCCCCGATTCCCGGCGCCCGCTCGGACCGGCTGGCGCACGCCTAGGAGTGGCCACCCTGCGCCGCTCTCGTCCTGAGCGCCTCCCGGGCGGCATCGAGGTCCCAGCCGTCTCGCGGCCGTGTCTCACCCGCGCCGGTGGGCCCCTCCCGCGCGACGCGGCTGACCGGCCCGGCGGCGCCAGCGCACGAGGACGTCCGCCGCGTTCTTGCGTGCCGGCCTCGGCCACCTGGCGGGTGCGCCGGCGCCACCGCTGGGCCCGGTCGCGGCGGTCGGGCAGCCGGGGTCCCGGCCCGTGCGCCGGGCCCTGCACGAGCACGTCCGCGACCTGCTCGAGGATCGGCCGCTCGTGGTCGTCGGCCACGACCCGCCCGGTGGCCCACCACATCCGCAGCCCGTCGTCCGTGATCTCGAGGGTGGCCAGGTTGTTGTCGAACCACGGCCCCCGCAGCAGGCCCCAGACGAGCTCGGCCTTCGGCACCTTCGCCGAGGCGGCGACTGCGCGCCCGACCACGCCGGCGACGCCGTAGGAGGCCACGGCGGTCGCGTAGCGCATCTGGCGCGGCAGGGGGTTGCGGATCGGCGAGCACACCGCCTGGATGATCCGGCTTCGCTGCCGGCCGTGACCGGTCCCCTCGCGCACGACCGCCTCGGAGACGTAGCTGTGGTGCACGTCCCCGGCCAGGAAGGTGACCGTCTCCGGGGCGCGACCCCGCTCCCCCGCGGCGACCTCGGCGGTCATGTGGGCCACCTGGCGGAAGCCGTCCTGGAAGGCGGCCCAGTGCTCGAGGTCCACCTCCTGCCGGATCCTCTCGCCCCAGGCTGCGGCCCGCTTGCCCCAGGCGCCCGCGGCGAGGGCCTCGGTGAAGGCCTCGACGTCGTGCAGTCCCGGCGCGAGCAGGAATGGGACGCTGGTCCCGACGAGCAGGTGGTCCACCTCGCCCCGCATGCGCGCGTCGAGCCAGGCCAGCTCCTCGTCGTCGAGCAGGGAGCGGTCGCCGGGCTCCAGCACGCGGGCCGCGCGTGAGTCGATGACCACCAGCCGCGCCTGGGTGCCGAAGTCGCGCGAGAAGCTCCACCGGTAGGTCGTCGGGTCCTGGTCGGCGCGGTCCGCGAGTTCGTCCAACGCCTCGCTGAGGTCGAGCTCGCCACTCGCCCGGCCCTCCGCCACGGCTGCGGCGTGCTCGGCCACGCGCCGCCACAGCGGCTCCTCGCCGCGCTCGCGCGGAGCGAGGTTCCCGATGTGCTGATAGACCCAGTAGGACCCCAGCCCGGCCACGATCCGGTCGTGCCACCAGTCGGTGGCCTCCATCCGCTGCTTCCACGCGTAGGAGGTGTTCCAGTCGTCCCGGATGTCGTGGTCGTCGAAGATCATCAGGCTGGGCAGCGTGGAGAGCAGCCAGCGGTTCGCCGGGTCGCTCCAGGCGAGCCGGTAGAGCTCGGCGTACTCCTGGTAGTCGGCGAGCTCGGTCCACGGTGCCTGCTCGATGTCCCGGCGCGAGCTGATGAACCGGCGCATCGCATCGGTCGTCTCGTCGGCGTAGACCTGGTCCCCCAGGAAGAGCACGAGGTCCGGCCAGCTCCCGTGGCGCGGGGTGGCGCGCATGGGGTCGGCATCCGGGTCGTCGCCGCCCGCGTCGGTGAGGCCGGCCATCCGGAGCGCGTACGCGCGCATCGCGTCGACCCCGTGCGTGGCGTTGCCGCCCGCGTCGTGGTCGACCGAGGTGCGGCAGGACCCGAAGGCCAGGCGCAGCGGCTGGCCGGGGTCGAGCGTCGCGAGCACCGGCGACGGGTACGGCGAGTCCGGGGGCGGCCAGGCCCGGGTGCCGTCGAGGTCGAGGGTGTACGCCGTCGGCGTGCCCGGGGGCAGGCCGGCCACGTCCACCAGCGCGTAGTGGTGGCCGTGCACCCCGAAGGTGGCGGCGGAGGCGCTGTGCTCGCCCGCCTGCACCCGCACGGTCGTGGCCTCGTCGGTCTCGACCCAGACCACCGCCGAGTCGGCGTCCACGTGGCGCACGAGCGGACCCAGCACGAGTCCTGTCATGGCTCCCCCTTCCCCGCTGAAGCTACGGCCGGACGATGACCTTGATCGCCTCACGCTCGTCCATCATCCGGTAGCCCTCGGCAACGTTCTCCAGACCGACCGTGGCGTCGAAGACCTTGCCCGGCTCGATGCGCCCGGAGGTGACGAGGTCCAGCAGGTGGGGCAGGTATCGGCGCACCGGCGCCATGCCGCCGGCGAGGCCGACGTTCTTCGCGAACATCCGGCCGACCGGCAGCGTGACGCCGTGCGGGACGCCCACGAAGCCGACGGTCGATCCGGGCCGCGCCACCCGGAAGGCGGTGTCCATGGACTGCTTCGTGCCGACGCACTCCAGCACCGCGTCGGCGCCGACGCCGTTCGTGAGGTCCCGGACGGCCTGCTCGCCCTCCTCGCCCCGCTCGGCGATGATGTGGGTCGCCCCGAAGTCGGTGGCGAGACGCTGCCGGGTCTGGTGCCGCGACATCGCGACCACCTTCTCCGCGCCCATCGTGGCGGCCGCCAGCACGCCGCAGAGCCCGACCGCGCCGTCGCCCACCACGACGGCGGTGCCGCCCTCGCGGACGCCGGCCGCGGTGGCCGCGTGCCATCCGGTCGGCATCACGTCGGACAGCGCCAGCAGCGAGGGCAGCATCGCCTCGTCGGGCCGGCCGTCGGTCTTCACCAGGCTGCCCTCGGCCTGGCCGACCAGGGCGTACTGCGCCTGCCCGCTCACGGTCACGCCCACGTTCACGCAGGCGTTGTGGGCCCCGGCCCGGCAGTGCGCGCACGTGTTGTCGCAGTGGTCGAAGGGCACGACGACGAAGTCGCCGGGCGCGAACGAGGTGACCTGGGAGCCGACCTCCTGGACGACGCCGATGCACTCGTGGCCGATCGTGGACCCGGGATCGATGTCGTTCTCACCCCGGTAGGGCCAGAGGTCCGAGCCGCAGACGCAGCCGCGGACCACCTCGACGACGGCGTCCGTCGGGGCAGCGATCCGGGGGTCGTCGACGTCGGAGACGCGGATGTCGCGGGGGGCGTGGATGGTGGTTGCTCGCATGCTGCCAGTCTGCAACCCGGGCGTCAGCGAGGCTGGGTGGGTCCGGTTTACCCTATCTCATATCTGAGATAACGTGGGCGCATGAGCGACGACTACAAGGGCCGTATCGGGATGCTGATCCGCGACGCCCGCAAGCACCGGGGGCTGACCCAGCAGCAGCTGGCGGACACCCTCGCGACCAGCCAGAGCGCGATCAACCGCATCGAGAAGGGGCATCAGAACCTCTCCCTGGAGATGGTGGCCAAGATCGGCGCCGCGCTCGACTCGGAGATCGTCGCGCTCGGCGCGGGGCCCGTGCACTTGCGGGTCCACGGCCCGACGAAGCTCTCGGGCTCCATCGCGGTGAAGACCTCGAAGAACGCCGGCGTCGCCCTGCTCTGCGCGTCGCTGCTCAACCGCGGGCGCACCACGCTGCGCAAGGTCGCGCGGATCGAGGAGGTCAACCGCCTGCTCGAGGTGCTGGACAGCCTGGGTGTGCAGACGCGCTGGCTCAACGACGACAACGACCTCGAGATCCTTCCCCCGACGGAGCTGGACCTCTCCCACATCGACGCCGAGGCGGCCCGGCGCACGCGCTCGGTGATCATGTTCCTCGGCCCCTTGCTGCACCGGGCCGAGACCTTCGACCTGCCCTACGCGGGCGGCTGCAACCTCGGCACGCGCACCGTCGAGCCGCACATGACGGCGCTCCGCTTCTTCGGCCTCGAGGTCAAGGCCACCGACGGCGCCTACCACGCCCGCGTCGACCAGGGCGTGGAGCCCGGTCGCCCGATCGTGCTCACCGAGCGAGGCGACACCGTCACCGAGAACGCCCTGATGGCCGCAGCGCTGCATCCCGGCACGACGGTCATCCGCAACGCGTCCTCGAACTACATGGTCCAGGACCTCTGCTTCTACCTGCAGAAGCTCGGGGTCGTGGTCGAGGGCATCGGCACGACCACGCTCACGGTGACCGGACGCGAGTCCATCGACGAGGACGTCGACTACGCCCCCAGCGAGGACCCGATCGAGGCGATGAGCCTCATCGCGGCGGCGGTCGTGACCAGCTCCGAGATCACGGTCCAGCGGGTGCCGATCGAGTTCCTGGAGATCGAGATGGCGCTGCTGGAGGAGATGGGTCTGCGTTACGAGCGCTCGGAGGAGTACGTCGCTCAGAACGGGAGGACCCGGCTGGTGGACATTGTCACCAAGCCCTCGGAGCTGCACGCCCCGCTGGACAAGATCCACCCGATGCCCTTCCCGGGCCTGAACATCGACAACCTTCCCTTCTTCGCGGTCATCGCCGCCGTCGCGCAGGGGCAGACGCTGCTGCACGACTGGGTCTATGAGAACCGGGCGATCTATCTCGTCGAGCTGAACAAGCTCGGCGGCAACGTCAAGCTGCTCGACCCGCACCGGGTGATGATCGAGGGTCCGACGCACTTCTCCGGCGCCGAGATCGTCTGCCCGCCGGCGCTGCGGCCGGCCGTCGTGATCCTGCTCGGCATGCTGGCCAGCAAGGGCACGTCGGTCCTACGCTCGACGTATGTGATCCACCGCGGGTACGAGGACCTCTCGGAACGGCTCAACGAGCTGGGCGCCAGCATCGAGTCCTTCCGGGACATCTGAGCCGCGTCGCGCAGGCTCTCCGCGTGAGCACCGTCCGCCCCCGCCTCGCGGCGCCGGTCACGGGGTACCCCTACCTCGACGCCGTCCGGCGCCGTCCGGGCGCCGTGCTGGCGTTCGCACACCGCGGCGGGCCCTTGCACCCCGAGCTCGAGGGGCTGGAGAACACCCTCGCCGCGTTTCGGCACGCGGCGGCGCTGGGCTACGGCTGGCTCGAGACCGACGTGCACGTCACCCGCGACGGCCACCTGCTCGCCTTCCACGACGCGGAGCTCGACCGGATCACCGACGGCACGGGCGAGGTCGCCCGGATGTCGCTCGCGGAGGTGCGCGCTTCCCGCGTGGGCGGGCGCGAGCCGGTGCCGCTGCTGGGCGACCTCTTCGACGCGCTCCCCGGCGTCCGGTTCAACATCGACGTGAAGGCCGAGCGGGCCGTGGAGCCGCTTGCCGACTTCGTGGCGGCGCGTGCGGCATGGGAGCGCGTCCTGGTCGGCTCGTTCTCGCCGCGCCGGCTGCGCCGCTTCCGGGTGCTCACCGGCGGCCGCGTGCCCACAGCGGCGCACCCGATCGAGGTGGCGGCCTTCCTGGCCGTCCCCAGCGGTCGGCTGGTGCGACGGCTCACCCGGGGTCGGGTGGCCGCGCTGCAGGTGCCGCGCCGACTCACCCGGGGGCCGCTGCGCCTCGCAGTGGTCACCCCGCGGTTGGTGCGGCGTGCGCACGCGGCGCGCGCCCACGTGCACGTGTGGGTGGTGGACGACCC
This sequence comes from uncultured Actinomycetota bacterium, assembly GCA_963731985.1. GTDB lineage: Bacteria > Actinomycetota > Actinomycetes > Propionibacteriales > Nocardioidaceae > Nocardioides. Next base: position 77,745 of record CAVSYA010000007.1, read on the forward strand.
CGAGGAGGCGCGAGAGCTGCTCGCGCTGGGGGTGGACGGGCTGATGACGGACCGCACCGAGGTGTTGCGCGAGGTGCTCCTCGAGGCGGGCGCCTGGCTGGAGGCGGACCGGTGAGCGCACCGGTCGACCCGTCGCGGACCCCGGCCGACCAGCGGCGCCGCGAGCAGCGGGGGTGGTACTTCTACGACTGGGCCAACTCCGCCTTCGCCACCACGATCGCCGGGGTGCTGTTCGCGCCGTACCTGATCGCCGTCGCCTCGGAGGCCGCCGTCGGCGACCCGGGGCGGGTCTCGGTCCTGGGGCTGTCGGTTGCGCCCGGCGCCCTCCCCTCCTTCGTCATCACCTTCGCGACGATCCTCTCCGCGGTGCTGCTGCCGCTGCTGGGGGCCGTCGCCGACCGCACCGAGCGCAAGAAGGACCTGCTCGCCGGGTTCGCCTGGGCCGGGGCCGCCGCTTCGGCGGGGTTGTTCTTCTGTGTCGACGGCAACTGGGAGATCGGCGTCCTCTCCTATGTCGTGGCCTCGCTGTGCTTCGGCGCCAGCACGGTCATCAACGACGCGATTCTGTGCCAGATCGCGGACGAGGAGGAGCGCGACCGGGTCTCCTCGCGCGGCTGGGCGTTCGGCTACGCGGGCGGCGGGCTGTTGCTGGCGGTCAACTTCGTCGTGGTGACGCTGCACGGCTCCCTGGGGCTCTCCGAGGGTCTGGCCGTGCGCCTCTCGATGCTCTCGGCCTCCCTGTGGTGGGCCGGCTTCACGATCATCCCGTGGCTGCGGCTGCGCAACCACCCGGTGGCGGCGGTCGAGGAGGTCGCGGGCGGGGTGCTGCGGCGCGGCTTCGGTCAGCTCGCCGCCACGCTGCGCGACCTGAAGCACTACCCGGTCACGCTGACCTTCCTGCTGGCCTACCTGTTCTTCAACGACGGCATCCAGACCGTGATCGCCTCCGCGTCGACGTACGGCGTCGAGCAGCTGGGTTTCGCGACGGGCACGGTGCTCGCGACCTACCTGCTGGTGCAGATCGTCGCGGTCGGCGGAGCGCTGCTCTTCGGGCGGGCTGCGGAGACCTACGGCGCCAAGACCGTGATCCTGGTCGGCCTCGGGATCTGGATGGCGATCGTGACCGTGGCGCTCGTGCTGCCGGAAGGCGAGCTGGTGCCCTTCCTCGCCCTGGGGTCGGCGATCGGGATCGTGCTCGGCGGCACCCAGGCCCTGGCGCGGTCCTACTACTCCCTGCTCGTGCCGCGGGGCAAGGAGGCGGAGTACTTCAGCTTCTACCATGCGATGGAGCGGGGGACGTCGTGGTTCGGCACCCTCGTCTTCGGCGTGGTGTTCCAGCTCACGGACTCCTATCGGCCGGCGATCTTCGCGCTCATCGTCTTCTTCCTCGTCGGTGGTCTGCTGCTGACGCGGGTGGACACCGCCCGCGGGATCCGGGAGGCGGGCAACACCCCTCCCAGCACCGTCTGAGGGCCCGGTCGGACGGTTTCCGGCCCCGGCGCGTCCCCGAAGCCCCGTTTCGGCCCGCCCGACGGGGGAAGAATGCCCTGGAGCAAGGCGGCGTTTGGGGGAATCAGCGCCGACTCGCTACCGTTGAAGGACGTGACAGGACGCACCACCCGCGTCATGGCGGCCACCCGGTCCGCCCCGGTGGCCGCGGACCAACCAACGGAGGTGGCTCATGGCGGAGCGCACGCTGCGCGGAGCACGACTCGGCGGACAGAGCTTCGAGGACGAGCGCGGCATCGAGTTCGCGAGTCGGCAGCAGGTCGGATACCGGTGTTCGCGGGCACACGACTTCGAGATCACGATGTCCACGGAGGCCGAGGTGCCCGCGGTCTGGGAGTGCCCCCGCTGCGGTGCCGAGGGCGAGAGCACCTCGGGCATCGAGCGCGAGGTGAAGGCCGAGAAGCCCGCCCGCACGCACTGGGACATGCTGCTCGAGCGCCGGTCCCCGGACGAGCTCGAGGACATCCTCAAGGAGCGCCTGGAGATGCTGCGCGGCGGCGAGATCGGCCCGGCGCACCTGCACCGGGCCACTGCTCGCAAGCGCAAGGCGTCGGCCTAGGCCGTCGCCGGGGTCCGAGCCCGAGAGGCCCCACACCGACGAGGACCTCAGTCCTCGTCCACCACCTCGCCCCGGACCACGCCGCCATCGGGCGGCGGTCCGGGAGGTCGTGCGTCCGGGCCCGGGCCGCCCGCGTCGAAGCCCCCGGCGCCGCGGCGACTGGGGCCTGAGTGACTGGGGCCTGGGCGACTGGGGCCTGGGCGACCGGCGCCGGCGGTACCCATCACGACCAGACGCTTGGTGATCACCTGGGCGAGCACCAGTCGGAAGGCCGGCCTGGTCATCGGTAGCACCATCAGCACGCCGACGCCGTCGGTGACGAAGCCGGGGGTCAGCATCAAGGTGCCGCCGATCAGGATGAGGGCGGCGTCCGCCAGCTCGCGACCGGGCATCCGTCCGGAGGAGAGGGCGTCCGAGAGCGCGCGCCATGCCTGCGCCCCCTCGCGGCGCATCAGCCACGATCCGACGAACCCCGAGCCGATGAGCAGCGCGATGGTCCACCCGGCGCCGATGACGTCGCCGACCTGGATCAGGACGTAGACCTCGAGCAGCGGCACCAGCACGAAGGCGGCGAACAGGACCCAGCGCAGGCGGCCCCGGCGCGGGCGGGGCGGGCGCGGTGCCTGCGTCATACCTCCACGGTACCCGCCGACCCGGGCTCCTCGCCGGGACCGCCCGGGGGCCTGCCGGGGTGCGTGCCGCGGAGCCTGGCGCGCCAGATGGCCCGGCGTTCGCTCAGGCCCCACCAGGTGATCATCCGCAGCGACTCGAACGCCACCCGCCCGGTCATCTTGGACTCGCCCCGGATGCGCTCCACGAACTCGATCGGCACCTCGGCGACGCGCAGCCCGGCGCGGACGGTGTGCAGCACCAGCTCGGTCTGGAAGACGTAGCCGTGCGACTGGACGCGCGCGAGGTCGATCGCCTCGAGGGTGGCGCGGCGGTAGAGGCGGAAGCCGGCGGTGGCGTCGCGGACGCCCAGGCCGAGCAGCAACCGGACATAGAGGTTGCCACCCCGCGAGAGGGCCTCGCGGCGCCGCGGCCAGTTCACCACCGAGCCGCCGGAGACCCATCGTGAGCCGATCACGAGGTCCGCGGGGTCCGCGGGGTCGCGCAGCCGCGTCAGGAGCCGGTGGAGCTGCTCGGGCTGGTGGGAGCCGTCGGCGTCCATCTCGCCGATCACCCCGTACCCCTGCTCGAGCGCCCGGCCGAAGCCCGCCACGTACGCCGTCCCGAGTCCCTCCGGGCCGTCGCGGTGCAGGACCTGGATGCCGGGGTCGTCGACGGCGAGACCGTCGGCGATGCTCCCGGTGCCGTCGGGCGAGGCGTCGTCCACGACGAGGACGTCGATCTCGGGGTGCCTCGCGCGGAGCCGGCCCACGATCCACGCCAGGTTCCCGGCCTCGTTGTAGGTCGGGACGACCATCACGGTGCGCTCGCGCGCCGGCGCAGCCTCCACCGCCGTCCCTCTCTCTCCCGCCCTCCACGCACACCGGGGCGCCCGGCGAGACGATAACGGAGCAGGAGGATCAGCAGCATGGCGGCCGTGGCCGCGATGGCGCCGCGCCCCAGCCAGGGTGCGAGATGCACCGCCGGGGTGTCGGTCGTGATCAGGTCGACCCGCTCGACGAGCACCGCCTGCTCCCGGACTCCTGCCCGGGCGACGACCTCGCCATCGGGCCGGATGACGCCGGTGATGCCGTTGGTGGAAGCGACCACCATCCACCGGCCGGTCTCCACCGCGCGCACGCGACTGATCGCGAACTGCTGGTCGACCTGGTTGCTGAAGATGAAGAACGCGTTGGAGGTCTGCGTCACCGCGAGGTCGGCGCCCTCGATGACCTGGGCGTAGAGGGCGTCGTCGTAGCCGATGTCGAAGCAGATCGAGTCCGCCACGCGCGCGGGGCCGACCGGCAGGGGCGTGCGGCGCGTGCCCGGGATCATGTCCCGCGGCACGAGGTCGAGTCGCCGGACGAAGTCCAGGAAGAACTCGTTGCGCAGCGGGATGTACTCCCCGAAGGGGACCGGGTGGTGCTTCGCGTAGCGCTGCGGGGTGTCGGCGGGCGTGGAGCCCTCCGTCGTCCAGACGATGCCCTGGTTGAGGACCGTGCCCTCGCGGGGGCCGTCCACGATGGCGCCCACCAGGACCGGCACGCCGACCGCGTCGACCGCCCGGGTGATCTCGGCGTTCAGGCGCGGGTCCTCGAACGGATCGCGGGTGGTCGAGTTCTCGGGCCAGATCACGAGGTCGGGGGCGGGCACGTCCCCCGCCTCGGCCTGCCGGGCCATCTCGAGCGTGGCGTTGACGTGGTTCTCGGTCAGCTGGTCACCGTCATAGAGCACGTCGTCGCCGGGTCCCGGCACGTCGCCCTGCACCGCGGCGACCACGGCGCTCCCCCGGGTGGCCGGGTCGACCACGTCGCGCCACGGCAGCAGCGCCGGCAGACTCAGCAGCACCAGGACCCCGAGGGTCGGCAGGGTCGCGGCCGCGACGGCTCGGACGGTGACACCGGTGCCCTCCCGGCGGCGGTCGCCGACCATGGCGGCGACCCGGGCGACCGCGGCGGCGAGGACCGCCCCCGCCAGCGCCAGCACGAGGCCGACCCCGTTGGTGCCTACCCACGGCAGCGCCTCGGCCACGGGGGTGTCCGCCGTGGCGAAGCCGAGCCGCCCCCAGGGGAAGCCGCCGGAGGGGAACTCGGGACGCGAGGCCTCGATGCCCAGCCAGGCGACGGCCACCCAGAGGGGGCCGCCCGGCCAGCGCTGGACCCGGGCGACGACCGGTCCGAGCACGACGAAGAAGGCCGTCTCGATGCCGGCCAGGAGGATCCAGGCGTCCGTGCCCACGACGCGCATCCACTCGATGTGCGGGTAGAAGAAGGACGCGCCGAAGAGGACCCCCACCCCCACGGCCCTGCGCCCGCGCAGGTCGCGCACCGCGAGGACGAATCCCGCGACCCCGAACGGGATCAGCCAGGCGGCCGCCACCGGCTCGAAGGCGAGCGCCAGAAGGACGCCGGCGACGACGGCACCGGCGCAACGGAGGGGCAGCACGGCCTCGAGGATAGGTGGACCCGCGACGCGCCACGCGGGGCGCTCCTGCAGGTGCGAAGGGGAGACCGGGCACTTCGAACCGACCCGAGACCGACTGGCGGCCGACCGCACGCCGTTGTCTACGGTCCCCGGTTTCCCCTTCGCATCCGCCTCCGCGGGGCGAGACCCGCGCCGGTGGTCCGCGTCTTGGAGTTCGTGGTTCCGACCCCTCCAACGCGTCCGATCGGACGCCGATTCGCTCGCCGCGGGCTGCGCAGACGGACAGGGGCACCCTGACCGCGTGGCGCGGACCCTGTCAACGCCGGGCTGACCTGCGGGGACATGCAAAGGCGCAGGTCAGCGGGCGGGCTCACCGATGCGAGTTCATGGCGTATATCCGATTTGCTCGGCGTGTCTGGCGGCGACACGCCGTGGAATTCGCGAAAGGGCGTTTGGAGCTCCCTCGACGGGATACTGCACCGCCTCCCTACGTCCCTCTCACGCTCACGTGCACCCGTCTCGGCGGAGCCGGCGGGCTGCTGTCCGCATAGGCTGCGCCGCATGGCCGATCGCGCTCAGCGGCTGATGCTGCTCGACACCGCCTCGCTGTACTTCCGCGCGTTCTTCGGTGTGCCCGACTCGGTGCAGGCACCGGACGGCACGCCCGTCAACGCGGTCCGCGGCCTGATGGACTTCATCAGCCGGCTGGTGGGCCAGTACGAGCCCACCCACCTGGCTTGCTGCTGGGACGAGGACTGGCGTCCGCAGTGGCGGGTCGAGCTCATCGGCACCTACAAGGCGCACCGCGTCGTCGAGGAGGTCGCCGGCGACGCCGCCGACGTGGAGGAGGTGCCCGACCCGCTGGAGGCCCAGGTGCCGGTGATCCTCGACGTGCTGCGCGCCTACGGCCTGCCCGTCGTCGGGGCGCCGCAGATGGAGGCGGACGACGTGATCGGCACGCTGGCCACGGGCGCCGGGATGCCGGTCGACATCGTCACGGGCGACCGCGACCTGTTCCAGCTCGTGGACGAGGAGGCCGAGGCGCGGGTGCTCTACACGGCGCGCGGTGTCGGTCGACACGAGCTCGTCGACGACGCCTGGCTGGTCGGCAGGTACGGCGTCCACGCCCGGCAGTACGCCGACTTCGCGACGCTGCGTGGTGACAGCTCCGACGGGCTCCCGGGGGTCGCGGGCGTCGGCGAGAAGACGGCGGCGACCCTGCTGGGGCGCTTCGGCGACATCCCCGCCCTGCTGCGGGCCGCCGCCGACCCGGGCTCCGACCTCGCCCCCGGGCCTCGACGCAAGATCACGGACGCGGCTGACTACCTCGCGGTCGCCCCCCGGGTCGTCGCCGTGGTCCGCGACCTCGACCTCGGGTCGCCGGACCTCACCCTCCCGGCCGGGCCGACCGATCCGGACGCCGTGGCGGCGCTCACCGGGCGTTGGGGCCTGGGCAGCTCCGCGGAGCGCCTGACGGCCGTCCTGCGGGGAGAGGACCGGGCCTGAGCGGGGGGTGAGGTATCGCACCCGGATCTCCCCCCCGACGTGGAGCGGTGCCCAGTAGCGTCGAAGACATGAACGCATCCGCATCGACCACGCACAACCCCGAGACGCCGCATCGCAAGGTCGCGGTCGTCGGTGGGAGCGGCAAGATCGCCCGCCTCCTGCACCCCCTCCTGCATGGAGCGGGCTACGAGTCGGTCGCGCTCGTGCGCCGAGAGGAGCAGATGGCCGAGCTCGAGGGTCAGGGCGTGACCGCTCGCTTGCTCGACATCGAGAGCCAGGACGCCGACGACTTCGCGAAGGTGTTCTCCGACTGCAGCACCGTGGTCTTCGCCGCCGGCGGTGGTCCCGACGGCGATCCCGAGCGCAAGCGCGCCGTGGACCTCGGGGGCTCGCTGAAGTCCATCGAGGGCGCCCGCAAGGCCGGCGTCCAGCGTTTCGTGCAGATCTCCGCGATCAGCGTGGACGACCCGGTCCCGGCCGGCACGGACGAGGTCTGGCAGGTCTACGTCGAGGCCAAGCGGGACGCCGACGCCGCCCTGCGCGGCTCGGACCTCGCCTGGACGATCCTGCGCCCCGGACGTCTCACCGACGACCCCGCGACCGGGCGCGTCACCCTGGGCGAGGACGTGGAGCGCGGCGACGTCCCCCGTGCCGACGTGGCCGCCTGCGTGGCCGCCGTCATCCCCGACGGGCGCACCGTCGGCAAGCAGTGGACCCTGGTCGGCGGCGAGACCCCGCTCGCCCAGGCGATCACCGAGGCGAGCGGCTGACCGGGCCGGTTCCCCCCACCAGGCGGGGTCACCCCACCAGCGAGGAGTAGGCGACGACGCCTCGCTTCAGCGCGCGGGACGCCTGTCGCGCGGTCTCGCGCACCGCGCCGTCCCCGGCGGCGTCCGCCACCTGGTCGCACAGGTCGAGCAGCTGCTTGACCTGGCGCACGAAGTCGCCCGCCGCGAGGTCGGTCCCACCGAGCACCTGCTCGAGCTCGTCGCCCTCGGCCCAGCGCCAGGCGATCCAGGCGAAGCCGGCGTCGGGCTCGCGCAGGTAGTCGAGGTGGTGGTCGCGCTCGAGGGCCTCCAGCTGCGCCCAGAGCCGCACCGTCTGCTCCACGGCACGGGTCGCGCCTCCGGCGGGCAGCCGGGGCGCGACGGCGTCTTCCGGCCTGCGCGACTCATAGACCAGCACCGACAACGCCGAGGCGAGCTCGGCGGGGGTGAGGCCCTCCCACACGCCCGTGCGCAGGGCCTCCGCCGCGACGAGGTCCATGTCGCTGTAGAGCCGCCGCAGCCGGCTGCCCCGCTCAGTGACCCGCTCCCCGTCGAGGTAGCCGAGGGCGCTGAGCACCTCGCAGACCCGGTCGAACTGCCGGGCGATCGTGCTGGTGCGTGACTCGACCCTCCGGCGCAGGATGCTGGCGTCCTTCTCCAGGGAGAACCATCGCTCCGCCCAGCGGGCGTGGTCCTCCCGGTCGGGGCAGTCGTGGCAGGGGTGGGCCTCCATCTCCTCGCGCAGCGCCGCGGCCGCCTCCTGTGCCGGTCCCGGGGGCGCCGCGGCCTGGTGGTCGCGCCGAGCCGACGCGTTGCGTGCGCGGGGCGGGGGGGTCAGGCCGTGCGTCTTGCTGGCCAGGACCGAGGCGAGGTCGCGCCGCTGCTGCGGGTTGCGGCCGTTGAAGGACTTCGGCACCTTCATCCGCGTCAGCGACTCCACGGGCGTCGGGAAGTCGCCCGCGTTCAGTCGGCGGGCCTGCTTCTGCGCGGTCAGCACGTAGGGCCGCGGCTCGTCGCCGTCCAGGCCCGGGTCCAGGACGACGGCCAACCCGGCGAACTTCCCGGCCGGCACCTGGATGACGTCGCCGACGCGCAGGCGCGTCAGGCTCTCCAGCGCGTTCGCGCGGCGGTCGGCCTTCCTGGCCTTCGTCGCGCCCTTCTCCACCTCGGCGATCCGCCGCCGGATCCGCGCATACGCCATGAAGTCACCGCGGTCGCAGGCGGCCGCGTCGGCGTACCCCTCGAGCGCGTCCTCGGCCTTGCGCTGCTTGCGCGCCATCCCCACCACCGCCTTGTCGGCCTGGAACTGCGCGAAGGACTGCTGGAGCAGCTCGCGCGATCTCTCCCGGCCGAACTGGTGCACCAGGTTCATCGCCATGTTGTAGGAGGGCCGAAACGACGAGCGGAGCGGATAGGTCCGGGTGGAGGCCAGCCCGGCGACGGCATGCGGGTCGATCCCGGGCTGCCAGAGCACGACGCCGTGGCCCTCCACGTCGAGGCCCCGCCGGCCGGCACGGCCGGTCAGCTGCGTGTACTCCCCCGGGGTGATGTCCGCGTGGTACTCCCCGTTCCACTTGCTGAGCTTCTCGATCACCACCGTCCGGGCGGGCATGTTGATCCCGAGCGCCAGCGTCTCGGTGGCGAAGACGCAGCGGATCAGGCCGCGCTGGTAGAGCTCCTCGACGCACTCCTTGAAGGTCGGGAGCATCCCGGCGTGGTGAGCCGCGATCCCGCGGGTCAGGCCGTCGAGGAATGAGGGGTAGCCGAGCACCTCGAGGTCGTCCGGGGGGAGGTGCGCGCAGCGCTCCTCCACGAAGGCGTGGATCTCGTCGCGCTCGTCGGGTCGGGTCAGGCGCAGGCGGGCGTCGAGGCACTGCTGCACGGCGGCGTCGCAGCCGGCGCGGCTGAAGATGAACACGATCGCCGGGAGCAGGCCGTCGCGCTCGAGGCGCCGGATCACCTCGACGCGGCTGGGGATCCACACCCGGCGCCCGTTGCCGACCTGGCGGCGCTCCCCCTGCCGACCGCCCGGTCCCCCGCGCTGGCCGCCACGCCCCCGGCCGCCACGGTTGCCCTGGCCCCGACGGTCCTTCGGGTTGCGACGGTCCTTCAACCGGTGGGCGGCCCAGTCGTCGCGGGCCAGCCTCACCAGGTCGCCATTGACGCGGGCGCCCTCCTGCACGAAACCGGCGGAGGCGTCCACGTCCGAGTCGTGGAAGAGGTCGTGCAGCGCCCGCCCCGCCATCACGTGCTGGAACAACGGCACCGGCCGCTTCTCCTCGACGATCGTGACGGTCTCCCCGCGCACCGTCTCGAGCCACTCGCCGAACTCCTCGGCGTTGGAGACCGTCGCCGAGAGGGAGACCAGCGCCACCGACTCGGGCAGGTGGATGATGACCTCCTCCCACACCGCCCCACGCATCCGGTCCGCGAGGTAGTGCACCTCGTCCATCACGACGAAGCCGAGACCGAGCAGCGTGCGTGATCCGGCGTAGAGCATGTTGCGCAGCACCTCGGTCGTCATCACGATGACCGGTGCCTCGGAGTTCACGACGTTGTCGCCGGTGAGCAGGCCGACGCGGTCGGGCCCGTAGCGCTTCGCGAGGTCGGCGTACTTCTGGTTCGAGAGCGCCTTGATCGGGGTGGTGTAGAAGCACTTGCGGCCCGTGCTGAGCGCCAGGTGCACGGCGAACTCCCCGACCACGGTCTTGCCGGACCCCGTCGGGGCGGCGACCAGGACGCCCCGGCCCTCCTCGACCTCCCGGCACGAGCGCAGCTGGAACTCATCGAGGGCGAAGCCGTAGTGGGTCTGGAACTCCTCCAGCACCGGGTGCTCCTCGGCCACCGACTCTCCCTCCCACACCCTCCGGCCGCTCCCCTCCGTGCGCGGCGCACGCGGCGAGACTAGCGGCCGCCGATCCGCAGCAGGACGGCGTACCGGCCGGGGTCGGAGCCCACGGCGCGGCTGAGCCGCGCCACGGCCTCGAGGACCCGGTCGGCGTCGAACGCGTGGCCCGGGACGACGAGGGTCAGCCGCCCGTCCCGCTCGCCCAGGTGCACCTCGCCGTGCCGCCAGGCCTGGTGGGCCAGCCGTCGCGTCTCCGGCGCGGCCACCGGGAGCGGGAAGGCCTCGTCCGCGGCCAGGAGGTCGCAGGGCAACGCCTCCTCCCCGCTCCCGTCCCCGCCCCCCTTCTCGCTCGGGGGGGACAGCCGGCCCGGCACCAGGTGGCCGTCGAGGACGCCGCCCTCGGCCACCCAGGTGACCTCGTCGGTGACCAGCCACGCCGGGAGGTCGAAGGGGTCGACCTCGCCCAGGGGTGCGGGTTCCCGGCCGACGGTGCCGCTCACGTCAGCGCTCCTGCCCGGGCGCCGCGGCGGTCCGCTCGCGCCGCGAGCGACGCCGGTCGAGGACGCGGACGAACACCTCGCTGCCGACGAAGAGCCCCAGCATCGGGATCGCCAGGAAGGTCATGGTGAACGGGTCGGTCGAGGGCGTCGCCACAGCCGCGAAGACGAAGATCGCGATCGTCCACCACGGCCGGTACGCGGCCAGCGACGACGGCTTGAGGACTCCGACCAGGTAAAGCAGCACGATGAAGACGGGAATCTCGAAGGCGACCCCGAAGACCAGCAGCGTGCGGGTGAGGAAGCTGAGATAGTCGCCGAACTCGACCAGGTTGACCAAGCCCTCGGGGGTGAACCCGATGAGCACCTCGAGGCCCTTCGGGAGCGTCACGTAGCCCACCACGACGCCGGTGATGAACAGCGGGCCCGCGATGGCGGCGAAGACGCGGCTCCAGCGGCGTTCCTTCTCGTGCAGGCCGGGCAGGATGAAGGCCCAGACCTGGTAGAGCCAGAACGGGCTGGTGGCGACGACCGCCACCGTCCCGCAGAGCTTGAGGTAGAGCAGCAGCGGGCCGCCCGCGCCGCCCACGGTGCCCTGGGACTGGATGCTGTCGGGCAGTTGGTCGATGGCGCTCTGGTAGGGCCCGTAGACGAGGCCGTAGATCGGGTCGAAGAAGAACAGGGAGACGATCAGCCCCACCAGGACCGCGAGAAACATCTTGATCAGCCGGGCGCGCAGCTCCCGCAGGTGGTCCGACAGCGCCATCCGCCCGTCCTCGCCGACGGGGTGCTGGGGAGTGCCGCGCAGCAGCGAGACGGTCCCCGAGACGACGGACACGGCAGGTGGTGACCCGGCTCAGCCGGTGGTGCCGTCGTGGCGCTCCGTGGAGCGCCGCCCGGGGTCCTCGCCCTGCGCGTCCCCGTCGGCGCCGCGGGTCGGCGGGAGCTCGCGGGGGTCGGGGCCGGCCTTGGCGGGTCCGCCGGACGTGTCGGTGTCGTCCTCGCGGAGGCCCTTGGTCTCCTGCTTGAAGATGTTCAGGGACTGGGCGACGCTCCGCGTCAGGTCGGGCAGCTTCCGCGCGCCGAACAGCAGCACGATGACGAACAGGATGAGCACGAGCTCCCAGCCGCCGGGGATCGCGATGAGCGGGTGTGCCATGTCTCCCTCTTCTCCGGATCGGGTGGGGCCGGGACGTCGTCGGGGCGCCCGACACACACCCAGCCTCCATGGTACGCGGACTCAGGCATACCACCGCAGCGCCGTGCGGGCAGCGCTGGTCGCCGTCTGGGCGAGCTCGCGGGGGGCCACGACCCTGGCGTGCGGCGCCAGGCGCAGCACGAGACGCTCCAGCCACCGCGGGTCGCCCACGAGCAGCAGCACCTCGAGCGCGCCGTCGGGCAGGCGGCGCTGCTCCTCGACGGGGTAGTACTCGGGCACCCACTGCGCCGGAGGAGCCAGGCGCAGCAGCACCCGGTGGGCCGCGTCACCGGTGCTGAACAGACCCTGGGCCTCGAGGTCGCGCGGGGGCACCCGGCCGGTCGTGACGGCCGAGTCCAGCACCTGGGCCGCGCCGATCCGGTCCAGCCGGAACAGGCGCGGGGCCTCGGCCGTGTGGCACCAGGCATCCAGGTAGCGCTGATCGCGGTGCGTGACGACCCCGCGCGGGTCGACCACGCGCTCGGACTCCTCGTCACGGGCGGGCACGTAGTACCGAAGCCGCACCTGTCGGCCGCGCGCGACGGCGTCCTCCAGGGTGGGCAGCAACGCCGGATCCGGCACGGTCGTCGCGGCTCCCGCCGGCGGGTCGACCACGACCGCCGGGACGCTGCCGTCCGCGGCGGCGGCCTCCAGCTTGGCCGTGGCCCGGTCCACGACCTCGAGCGTCCGCTCGTCGGCGCCCGCCCGGACGGCCCTCAGGGCCACCACCAGCGCCGACGCCTCGGTGGGCGTCAGCCGCAGGGGGCGCGCCAGGTAGTCCGCGTTCGACACCCGGATCACGCCGTCGCCGCCGGGACCCTCCAAGGCGTCCAGGTCGACATCGATCAGGTCGTCGGGGAAGCCACCCGGCAGGCCGCACATGAGCAGCACCTTGAGGTCCGAGAGCACCTGCTGCGGCGTGGTGCCCAGCGCCCGTGCGGCGTCCTCGAGCCGCACCGCGCCGCGACTGTGCAGGAAGGGCACGAGCGTCAGCAGCCGCGCGACCTGGTCGCGGGCCGTGCTGACCGGTGTCCCCGGGGCGGCAGCGCTCATGCCGCCCCGCTGTCGTCGTCCCCGACCAGGAGACGTAACCGGTGGGCGACCTCCTCGCGCAGCGCGCCGGGCGCCTCGACGAAGGCGTCCGTGCCATGCGCCAACACCTCGTCGGCCAGCTCGGCCCGCGGCACCACGACCCGGTCCCAGCCGTCCTCGCCGTCGGGCCCCACCACGCCCTCCTCGAGCGCCGACGCGGCCCGCCGCAACAGGTGTCCGGCACCGCGCCGCAGCAGCAGGGTGGCCTCCCCCGCCCCCGCGGGGCTGGCGAGACGCGCGGCGATGGCGTGCACATCGGTGCCGGCCGGCACGTCGTACGCTCCCGCCTCGCCCGTCGGCCGGGCGGCGCCCGCGACCCGGGAGAGCCGGAAGACCCGTGGCTCGCCGCGGTCGGTGTCCAGCCCGACGGCGTACCACCGGCCGGAGAACCGCACGACCCCCCACGGCTGCAGGTGCCGCGTGGCCGGGTCCGCGCCGGGCCGGGCGTAGTCGAACCGCACCTCGCGGCGCTCGGTGGCCGCCTCCCAGAAGGCGTCGAAGGAGGGCTCGTCGGCCGTCAGGCGCGGCTCGATCAGGTCGAGGGCCGCCACGTCGACCTCGATCCCGGCCGCCTGCAGCTTGGCGACCGCGTCGGAGGTGGCATCGGCCAGTCGCGCGTGCTCCCAGACCTTGGTCGCGACGCCCACGACGGCGGCCTCGTCGGCCGCGAGCTCCAGGGGCGGGAGCGCGAAGTCGTCGGGCCGGATGCGGTAGCCGGGCTCGTCCTCGAAGTAGGCCGACACGGCGCTGACCTCGATGGGCACGCCCAGGCTGCGCAGCTCGTCCTTGTCCCGGTCGAACATCCGCTCGAAGGCGGCGTCGCTGCCGGCCTCGGGGTAGAGCACGGCGCGGATCCGCCCCTTGGGGAGCGGGCGTCGCTGCACCAGGAGCGTGATGAGCAGGTTCAGCAGCCGCTCGCTCTTCCTGCCCGTCACGACCCCTCCCCCACGATGGCCACCGTGCTCAGGAGACGCCGAGCACGTCGATGACGAACACCATGGTGTCCTCGCCCGTGATGCCCGCGTCGGGCTGGCCCTGCTCGCCGTAGCCGAGCTTCGGCGGGATCACCAGCACGACGCGGCTGCCCGCCGGCACGCCCTGCAGGCCGCGGGTCCAGCCCTGCACCACCCCGTTGATGTTGACGACCGTGGGCTCGGCGGCGGAATAGCTCTCGTCGAAGGGCCGTTTCCTGCCGAGCACCTGACCGAGATAGCGCACCGCGATGAAGGAGTCCTTGCCCACCGGCTCGCCGTCTCCCTCCACGAGCACGCGCTTCTGCAGCGTGTCGGTCCCCTTCAGCGCCGGCGGGAAGTCCAGCCGTGCGATGGTCCCCTCCTGCGTGACGAGCCGGGGGACGGGTCCGCCCGGCTCCTCGACCTCCTCGCCGTCGACCTCCGCCCGGACCTGGCCGAGGATGTCGACGATGAACAGGACCGAGTCCTGGTTGCCGATGCCGAGCTGGGGGTTGCCCTCATCGCCAAAGGCGTCCTCGGGCGGGGCCGCCGCGGCGACGCGGGAGCCGACGCTGCGCCCCTCCATGGCGTCGGCGATCGCCGGGGTCAGCTCCTCGGAGACGGTGAGCACCTCGGGCTGAGTGCCGTCGTAGGTGTTCAGCACCTCCTCCTGGGTGAAGCCGTTGCCGACGTAGAGATGGACGAACGCCCGGTCGCCCTGGGTCAGCTCGACCCCGTCGCCCTGGACGAGCACCTCGATCTCCAGCTCGCTGGCCGCCATCTCGTCGACCCACTCGACCTGGGGGCTGGAACCCGGCTCGCCGCTGACCTCGACGGCCTGGAGGCCCTCGGACGCCTCCTCGGGGACCTCGGGGCCGCCCCCGCCGCAGGCCACCGACGCCGATGCGAGGAGGCAGAGGACGAGCCCCGCGCCCGCCCGCCGCAGCACTCGGGGCCGCGGGGCGTGGACCGGGGCGCTGAACACGCGCGCCACCCTAACCTCACATCCCGTCGATCAGCCGCTGGACTCTCTCGTCGTGGGAACGGAACGGGTCCTTGCACAACACGGTGCGCTGCGCCTGGTCGTTGAGCTTCAGGTGCACCCAGTCGACGGTGAAGTCGCGGCGGCGCTCCTGGGCGCGGCGGATGAACTCGCCGCGGAGCCGGGCCCGGGTGTGCTCCGGGGGGACCGACTTGGCCTCGTACGTCGCCAGGTCGGTGGTGACCCGGTCGACCTGGCCGCGGCGCTCGAGCATGTAGTACAGGCCGCGGCGTCGGTGGATGTCGTGGTAGGCGAGGTCGAGCTGCGCGATCCGCGGGTGGCCCAGCGGCAGCCCGTGCTTGGCGCGGTACTGCTCGATCAGCTTCCACTTGATCACCCAGTCGATCTCGCGGTCGACCAGGGACAGGTCGTCGGACTCGACCGCCTTGAGCGCGCGCTCCCACAGGTCGAGCGCCCGGTCGATGGTCGGGGTCGAGATCTCGCGCCGGTCGACGAACTGCCGGGCGCGGGTCAGGTACTCCTGCTGGATGTCCAGTGCGCTGGCCTCGCGGCCGTTGGCCAGCCGCACCTTGCGGCGCCCGGAGGTGTCGTGCGAGATCTCGCGGATCGCCCGGATGGGGTTCTCCATCGTGAGGTCGCGCATCACCACGCCCTCCTCGATCATCCGCAGCACCAGGTCGCAGGAGGCGACCTTGAGCAGCGTGGTCGTCTCGGACATGTTCGAGTCGCCGACGATCACGTGCAGCCGGCGGTAGCGCTCGGCGTCCGCGTGCGGCTCGTCGCGGGTGTTGATGATCGGCCGGGAGCGGGTGGTGGCGCTCGAGACGCCCTCCCAGATGTGCTCGGCGCGCTGGGAGACCGAGTAGGTCGCTCCGCGGGGCGTCTGGGTGACCTTGCCCGCGCCCACCATGATCTGGCGGGTCACCAGGAAGGGGATCAGCACGTCGGCCAACCGGCTGAACTCGCCCTGGCGCGTGACCAGGTAGTTCTCGTGGCAGCCGTAGGAGTTGCCGGCCGAGTCAGTGTTGTTCTTGAACAGGTAGATGTCGCCGGCGATGCCCTCCTCACGCAGGCGCTGCTCCGCGTCCACCAGCAGCCCCTCCAGCACCCGCTCGCCGGCCTTGTCGTGGGTCACCAGCTCGACCACGTCGTCGCACTCGGGGGTCGCGTACTCCGGGTGGGAGCCGACGTCGAGGTAGAGCCGGGCGCCGTTGCGCAGGAAGACGTTGCTGCTGCGGCCCCAGGAGACCACCTTGCGGAAGAGGTAGCGCGCCACCTCGTCCGGGCTCAGCCGGCGCTGGCCCCGGAACGTGCACGTCACGCCGTACTCGTTCTCGATCCCGAAGATCCGCCGGTCCATGGGCCCAGCGTAGGCGTAGCCGGGTCGCTTTGCCCGGGCTCGCCGCGAGCGCGGGCGTCTCTGGTGCATCGCAGGGTCGGCCGGGCAGGTGTCCAACCCCGCGTCACCTCGACGTTCGTGCTGCTCACCGCCGCCGAGCTCGCCTACGTCCTCGGCCTCGGGGTGGTGGTGCAGACCCCTCCCGCTCCCCGTGACCGGCCCGCGGAGCGCTACGAGTCGTCGTCCGGGGGCGCGACGGGCGGGGCGCCGCCGGACGTCTCCGTAGCACCGGGCCCGCTAGCACCGGGCTCGGTGGCACCGGGCTCGGTAGCACCGGGCTCGGTAGCACCGGGCTGGCCCCGCTCCCCCAGCACGTCGGTCAGCCGGGCTCCTGCGATCCGGGCGAACTTGCGCTGCTGGCTTCGGGTGCGGTCCAGCGCGGCGACCTCGAGGTCGGCCTCCGGGATCACCCGGTCACCCTCCTCACCGTGACCCAGGGCGCCGACCGCGAGCCGCAGGGCGCCGCGGAGGTCCAGCCCCACGGCGTAGTGCTCGCGCAGGTAGGCGCTGACCACGTCGGCCGCACCGCCCATGCAGGCCCAGCCGTGCTCGTCGGCGACCTGGCCGTCGTAGGTGAGCCGGTAGACCTGGTCCTCGGCCGGCGACTCGCCGACCTCGGCCACGAAGATCTCCACCTCGTAGGGCTTCTCGCCGCCGCTGGAGAAGATCGTGCCCAGCGTCTGCGCGTAGGCGTTGGCCAGGCTGCGGCCGGTCACGTCGCGCCGATCGTAGGAGTAGCCCCGCACGTCGGCGAGGCGGACCCCGGCGATGCGCAGGTTCTCGAACTCGTTGTAGCGGCCGACGGCCGCGAAGGCGATGCGGTCGTAGATCTCGGAGACCTTGTGCAGCGCCTGCGAGGGGTTCTCGGAGACGAAGAGCATGCCGTCGGCGTACTGCACCACGACGACCGAGCGGCCACGTCCGATGCCCTTGCGCGCGAAGTCCGCGCGGTCCTTCATCAGCTGTTCGGGGGAGACGTAGAACGGCTGGCTCATGCTCGAGGGATCTCCTTCTGCGTCGGTCGGGCGCGGGGACGGCCCCGGTCAGCCGAGGGCGGCCGAGGGTCCGTCGGGATGGCGCATCCGGCCGGCGACCACCTCATCGGCGATCTCGGCGACGTCGTCGTCGGCCATCCGGGCGTCGCCCTCGGCGGTGACGAGGTGCACGACCGGGAAGATCCGTCGGGCGAGGTCGGGGCCGCCGGTGGCGGAGTCGTCGTCGGCGGCGTCGTAGAGCGCCTGCACCACGGCGCTCACGCAGTCCCGCCGGCCCAGGCCCTCGCGGTAGAGCTTCTTGAGGGCGCCGCGGGCAAAGACGGACCCGGAGCCGACCGCGTGGAAGGAGGTCTCCTCGTATCGCCCGCCCGTCACGTCATAGCTGAAGATCCGGCCGTGGCCCGCGCGGACGTCGTAGCCGGCGAAGAGCGGGACGACCGCGAGGCCCTGCATGGCCATGGCGAGGTTGCCCCGGATCAGCGCCGCGAGGCGGTTCGCCTTGCCGTCGAGGGAGAGCGTCATGCCCTCGATCTTCTCGTAGTGCTCGAGCTCGACCTGGAACAGGCGCACCAGCTCCACGGCGAGCCCGGCGGTGCCGGCGATGCCGACGGCGCTGTACTCGTCAGCCGGGAAGACCTTCTCGATGTCGCGCTGGGCGATGACGTTGCCCATCGTCGCGCGTCGGTCGCCGGCCATCACGACGCCGCCGTCGAAGGTGGCGGCCACGATCGTCGTGCCGTGCGGCGCGAGGTCGCCGGCCTGCCCCGGAGGCAGGGCCCGGCGCCCGGGCAGCAGGTCGGGCGCCTGGGTGCCGAGGAACTCCGCGAACGAGGCCGTGCCCGGAGCGAGGAAGGACGCCGGGAGGCGGGCACTGTCGGTCACCGGGTCACTCGCCCCCCTTCTGGATGAACGACTTCACGAAGTCCTCGGCGTTGCTCTCGAGCACGTCGTCGATCTCGTCGAGGATCGAGTCGACGTCGTCATCGATCGCCTCCTTGCGCTCGGCGACATCGGACTCGGGGGCGACCTCCTCCTCGGACTTCTCCTCGGTCTCGGTCGACTTGCGGGGCTGCTTGTGCTCCTGTGCCACCAGATCCTCCTTGCCCGATCCTGCGTGCCCGATCCTGCGTGCCGGAGTCCCGCCACGGGCGGGATGCCCTGAGCCTATCCACCCGCGCCCACGCGCGGGGCGCCAAGCGGTCAGCCGTTGGCGGCGAGCTCGCGGACCAGCGCCTCGGCGGTGGCGCACCGGTCCAGCAGCTCGCCCACGTGTCGCCGGGTGCCGCGCAGCGGATCGATCGTCGGCACCCTCTGGAGGGACTCGCGGCCGGGGAGGTCGAAGATCACCGAGTCCCAGGAGGCGGCGGCGACGTGCTCGGCGTACTTCTCCAGGCACCGGCCACGGAAGTAGGCGCGGGTCTGGGTGGGCGGATCGTGCATCGCCGACTCGACCGACCCGTCGTCGAGCAGCCGCTCGATCCGACCCGAGCGCACGAGGCGGTGGTAGAGGCCCTTCTCGGGGCGGATGTCCGCATACTGAAGGTCGATGGCGTGCAGCTTGGCGTGGTCCCAGCCCAGCCCGTCGCGCTCGCGGTACTGCTCCAACAGGCGCAGCTTGGCGACCCAGTCGAGCTCCCCCGCGAGCGACATCGGGTCGCGCTCCAGCGTGTCGAGCACGCGGCCCCAGCGGTCGAGGACGTCGCGCGTCTGGGGATCGGCGTCGCCGCCCGTCTTCCAGGACACGTAGGCGCATGCCAGCTCGTGGTACTCCCGCTGGAGCTGGACCGCGGTCATCGACCGCCCGTCGTCGAGGCGCAGGAGGTGCCTCAGGGAGGGGTCGTGGGAGACCGCCCGCAGCGAGGCCACGGGAGCGTCCACGGAGAGGTCCCGGTCGATGAAGTGGTCCTCGATCATGGCCAGCACGATCGCGGTCGTGCCGACCTTGAGGTAGGTGGACACCTCGGCCAGGTTGGCATCGCCGATGATCACGTGCAGGCGGCGGTAGGTCTCCGGGTCCGCGTGCGGTTCGTCGCGCGTGTTGATGATCGGGCGCTTGAGGGTGGTCTCGAGCCCGACCTCGACCTCGAAGTAGTCGGCGCGCTGGCTGATCTGGAAGCCGTGGTCGCGCCCGTCCTGCCCGATGCCCACCCGGCCGGCACCGCAGACGACCTGGCGGCTGACGAAGAACGGGGTCAGGTGCCGGACGATCTCGGCGAAGGGCGTGCTGCGCCGCATCAGGTAGTTCTCGTGCGCGCCGTACGAGGCGCCCTTGTTGTCGGTGTTGTTCTTGTAGAGCACGATCGGGGCCGCACCCGGCACCTGCCCGGCCAGCCGGGCGGCGTCGTGCATGATCAGCTCGCCCGCCTTGTCCCAGCGGACGATGTCCAGCGGCGTGACCACCTCGGGCGTGGAGTACTCCGGGTGCGCGTGGTCGACGTAGAGCCGGGCGCCGTTGGTCAGGATGACGTTAGCCAGCCCGAGGTCCTCGTCGGTGAGCTGGGTCGGGTCGGCGACCTGGCGGGCCATGTCGAAGCCGCGGGCGTCCCGCAGCGGCGACTCCTCCTCGAAGTCCCAGCGGGCGCGGCGCGCGCGCAGCGTGGCGCCCGCATAGGCGTTGACCACCTGTGAGGACGCCACCATGGGGTTGGCCTGGCGCTGCCCCTGGACCGAGATCCCGTACTCGATCTCGGTGCCCATCACCCGGCGCACGCTCATGGGCCGACCCTACGGGTGGGCCCGCGTGCGTGCGTGCCCGGAGCGGTCAGCGGCGTCCCCGGAGCTTGCCCAGCAGGAAGAGGGCGACGACGACGACCACGACGATGATGAGGATGGACTTGAGCACGGCAGAACCCCTCCCGGGGGCGAACCTCGCCCCAGCCCGACCAACCTAGCCGCGGACGCCTCCGGTCGGCACCCCTCCTCCCTCCGCCGGCGGCCCGGTGGGCCCGTGGGACCCGCCGGTCGGAGGGGGGCCGGTCAGAGGTACTGGCCGGTGTTGGAGACCGTGTCGATCGACCGGCCGGGCTCGGTGCCCTGCTTGCCGGTGATGAGCGTGCGGATGAAGACGATCCGCTCGCCCTTCTTGCCGGAGATGCGCGCCCAGTCGTCGGGGTTGGTCGTGTTCGGCAGGTCCTCGTTCTCCTTGAACTCATCGACGCAGGCCTGGAGCAGGTGTTGCACCCGCAGGCCTTTCTGGTCTCCGTTCATCTGGGCGTCGAGGAAGTCCTTGATAGCCATCTTCTTGGCCCGGTCGACGATGTTCTGGATCATCGCCCCGGAGTTGAAGTCCTTGAAGTACAGGACCTCCTTGTCACCGTTGGCGTAGGTGACCTCCAGGAACCGGTTCTCGTCGGTCTCGGTGTACATCCGCTGGACGGTCGCCTGGATCATGCCGCCGACGGTGGCCTCCGGGTCGCCGCCGAACTCGGCGAGGTCCTCGGCGTGGATCGGCAGGTCGGGGGTGAGGTACTTGGAGAAGATGTCGCGGGCCCCCTCGGCGTCCGGGCGCTCGATCTTGATCTTCACGTCGAGGCGCCCCGGTCGCAGGATCGCGGGGTCGATCATGTCCTCGCGGTTCGAGGCGCCGATGACCAGCACGTTCTCCAGCGTCTCCACTCCGTCGATCTCCGAGAGCAGCTGCGGGACGATCGTGTTCTCCACGTCGGAGGAGACGCCCGAGCCCCGGGTCCGGAACAGCGAGTCCATCTCGTCGAAGAAGACGATCACCGGCGTGCCCATCGAGGCCTTCTCGCGCGCCCGCTGGAAGACCAGCCGGATGTGCCGCTCGGTCTCACCGACGTACTTGTTCAGCAGCTCGGGGCCCTTGATGTTGAGGAAGTAGGACTTGCCGGAGCTGCCGGTGCGGGCCGCCACCTTCTTGGCCAGCGAGTTCGCGACCGCCTTGGCGATCAGCGTCTTGCCGCAGCCCGGGGGGCCGTAGAGCAGGACGCCCTTGGGCGGCTTGAGCTGGTGCTCGACGAAGAGCTCGGGGTGCAGGTAGGGCAGCTCCACGGCGTCGCGGATCATGTCGATCTGGCCGGCCAGGCCGCCGATCGACCCGTAGGCGATGTCGGGGACCTCCTCGAGGACCAGCTCCTCGACCTCGGACTTCGGGACCTTCTCGTAGACATACCCGGTGCGCGACTCCAGGAGCAGCGAGTCTCCCGCGCGCAACGTCTCGCCGCGCAGCGGCTGCGCCAGCCGGACGACACGCTCCTCGTCGGCGTTCGCGATCACGAGGACGCGCTCGCCGTCCGCAAGCACCTCCTTGCACATGACGACCTCGCCGATGGTCTCGTAGTCCATGGCGGCCACGACGTTGAGCGCCTCGTTGAGCATGACCTCCTGGCCGCGGGCCAGGTCGTCGATCTCGACGGTCGGGCTGACGCTCACCCGCAGCTTGCGCCCGCCGGTGAACACGTCGACGGAGTCGTCCTCGTGGCGCTCGAGGAAAGTGCCGAAGCCCGCCGGTGGCTGGGCGAGCCGATCGACCTCCTCCTTGAGCTTGGTGATCTGGTCGCGTGCCTCCCGCAGCGTCTGCGCCAGCCGCTCGTTCTGGCTGGTCACGGCCGCGAGCGAGCGCTGGGTGTCGGCGAGCCGCAGCTCGAGACCGCGGGCCTGGCCGGGCGAGTCGGCCAGGCGGCGGCGGAGGTCGGCGACCTCTCCCTCCAGGTAGCGCACCTGACCCAGGAGCTCCTCCTGGGCGGGCTGGTCAGGGCCCGGGATCCCGTCCGATGTCGGCACGGCGCTCACCTCCTGTGTCCTCCGAGCCTACCGGGGGGCGCGCCGGGAGCCAGGGGGAACGGTCCGTTGTCGATCACGATTGTGTGGAGGTCGGGCATCTGCGGGGGGCTCACAGGTCGTACGCCTCGTCCTCGGCCTGCGGCGGCAGGCCGGGCGGCCGGGGACCGGAGTAGTCGCGGCCGTAGGCGCCCGGGGCGGGGCGGCGCTTCTTCTGCGGGGTTCTCTCCCCGGGCGCCATCCGGCGCGCCGTGACGAGAAACGCGGTGTGACCCTGCATCCGGTGGTCGGGGCGCACGGCGAGGCCCTCGGTGTGCCACGCACGGAGCAGGGTCTCCCACGAGTCGGGCTCGGTGAAGCCGCCGTGGGCGCGCAGCGTCTCGACCAGTCGGCTCAGCTGGGTCGTGGTCGCGACGTAGACGCAGACGATGCCGCCGGGCACCAGCGCCTCGGCGACCTCGTCGACGCACTCCCAGGGCGCGAGCATGTCCAGGATGACCCGGTCGGCGCGCTCCCCGGACTCGGGCAGCTCGCTCGCGAGGTCGCCGACGCGCAGGTCCCAGGCGGGGTGCAGGGGCGCGTCCTCGCACTCCCCGGCCCCGGGGGCGCCGAAGAACTGGCGGACGTTGCGCCGCGCCACCTGCGCGAACTCCCCGCGCCGCTCCCAGGAGAGCACGCGTCCCCAGGGGCCGACGGCGCGCAGCAGCCAGCAGCTCAGCGCGCCCGAGCCGGCACCGGCCTCGATCACGCGCGCGCCCGGGAAGACGTCGGCCATCGCGATGACCTGCGCCGCGTCCTTCGGGTAGACCACGGCGGCGCCCCGGGGCATCGAGACGACGTACTCGTGCAGCAGCGGCCGGAAGACCAGGTAGGAACCGCCCGCCGAGGAGGCGACGACGAAGCCCTCCTCGCGGCCGATGAGGTCGTCGTGCTCGACGTGGCCCTTGCTCGAGAAGAAGCGCCGGCCCGGGTCGAGCGCGAAGTTGTGCCGCCGTCCCTTGGCGTCGGTCAGGCGCACCCACTCGCCCGCGCGCAGCGGGCCGCGGTGCACGCCCGCCCAGGCCTCGTGCGGCACGTCGGGATAGGTCTGGGGGTCTGGCTGGGGGTCTGGCTGGGGGTCCGGCATGGGCCGCACCCTAGGCGCCGCTAGCGGGACGCCCCGCGGAAGGCCAGGTCGACGTCGGCGGTGGCGAGCACGCCGTACACCGATCCGTCGGGCTCGAGGAGCAGGTACTCGGCCGCAGGCTGGCGGCTGATCGCCATCACCAACGCCTCGCCCGCGAGGGAGACGGGCAGGCGCAGGCCCTCGGACAGGGTGCGCGCCACGGAGGAGACCGGAACCCACGGGCGGCGCTCCTCGGGCACGGCCAGGAGGGCCGACTCGTTGACCACCCCGACCGGCTGGTCCTCGGCATCGATCGTGACCAGGCCACCGGCGCCCACCTCCTGCGCCCGGCGCACGGCCTCCGCGAGGGGCAGGTCCTCGGCGACCCCGAGCGTGCGCCGGGCAAGGTCCCGGGCGACCAGGCCGGGCAGGCGCTGACGCATCCGCGCCTGCTGCATCGCGGCGGACGCCCCGCTGAACAGGAAGAGCCCGATCACGAAGGCGAGCAGGTAGTCGAGGAGCTCCGCGGGCACGCCGATGACCTCCGACTGGAACACGGGCCACAGCAGCACGAGCAGGCCCGTGATCCTCCCGCCCCAGCCGGCCGCGATCGTGCCCCGGTGCTGGTTGCCGGTGAGTCGCCAGACCCCCGCCTTCAGCATGCGGCCGCCGTCCAGCGGGAGGCCCGGGACCAGGTTCAGGACGCCGACAAGCAGGTTGGCGCCGGCGAGGCCCTCGACGGCCAGCCGTGTGAGGCCGCCGGGGGTGACCAGGAGCAGTGCGAGCGCGCCGGCGCCCACGGCCAGCGAGGTCAGCGGGCCGACCACGGCCACCCAGAACTCCTCGCGGGGCCGCTTGGCCTCCCCCTCCACGGCCGTCAACCCGCCGAGGAAGTGCAGCGTGATGTGCTGCACCGGGAAGCCGAACCGGCGGGCCACCACCGCGTGCGACGCCTCGTGCAGCAGCACCGAGGCGTAGAGGATGACCGCGAAGGCCAGGCCGGCGACGTACTTCCACGGGCCCAGCCCGGGCTGGACCTCCTCGACCCGGGGCGCCAGCACGACCGCGATCAGGGCGGCGACGATGAACCAGGACGAGGAGACCAGCACGTCGCTCCCGGCGATGCTGCCGATCCGCAGGGTGCCCCGCGGGCGCGACGCACGCGGTCCGCGCTCAGCCGTCGGGGGCGGTGACCCGCCCTCGGAGGGATCGCTCTCGGGCATTGTTCGAGGCTAGCCGACGCGCCCGGAGCGCGGTCTGGGCCGGTGTCGGCGGGCGGTCCTAGGCTCGTTGGCATGATTCCCACCGCGGACCCGGCCCCGTGGCCGGTCGACCCGTTCCCGGTCGACCCGCCGGCCGACTCCCCCGCGGAGGCCGTCTCCACACCGGTCGACGGCCTGGCGGTCACCGGGGCGCTCTCTCCCAGCCGGGCCGCCGACTTCACGACCTGCCCGCTGCTCTACCGCTTCCGCACCCTCGACCGGCTGCGCGAGCCGACCTCGCCCGCCGCGGCCCGCGGATCGGTGGTGCACAAGGTGCTGGAGGACCTCTTCGACCGCCCGGCGGCCGAGCGCACGCCCGAGGCGGCCCAATCGCTGCTCGAGCCGTCGTGGGAGAAGGTGCGCGAGCTCGATCCGGTCGTCGCCGACCTGTTCGCGGACGACGAGGGTGGCGAGGAGACCGCACGGTGGCTCGCGTCCTGCCGCACCGCGCTGGAGCGCTACTTCACGCTCGAGGACCCGCGGCGGCTCGAGCCCGCCGAGCGCGAGGTCTATGTCGAGGCGCTGCTCGACTCCCGGCTCTTGCTGCGCGGCTTCGTCGACCGCGTCGACGTGGCGCCGGACGGCGCAGTGCGGGTCGTGGACTACAAGACCGGCCGCGCGCCCGGCGAGGGGTTCGAGGGTCGGGCGCTGTTCCAGATGAAGTTCTACGCGCTGGTCCTGTGGCGGGCCCGCGGCGTGCTGCCGGCCATGCTCCAGCTCGTCTACCTCGGCAGCGGCGAGATCCTGCGCTACCGCCCCGACGAGGCCGACCTGCTCGCGACCGAGCGGAAGGTCAAGGCGATCTGGCGCGCCATCCGCCTGGCCGCCGAGACCGGCGACTGGCGCCCGTCGCCCGGGCGAGCCTGCGACTGGTGCGCCCACCAGGCACTCTGTCCGGCCAAGGGTGGCACTCCCCCGCCGTTGCCCGACCCGGTCGTCCGCGCTCCGGCGGGAGGACCGTCACCGGGGACCGGCGCCTGAGGCGGCGGAGCTCCGGTGGTCCAGGAGACCGGCGTCAGGGGCGCTCGACGTCCGGCCGGCTGGGGTCGAGGGTGAGGGGCTCCGGGTGCAGCACGCACGCCACCTGCACGCCCTCCCCCCGCAGCAGCGGGTCCACGCCGTCGTGGAAGCGCATCTCGATCGCGTCGCCGGCGTTCTCGATGGAGGCGACGCCCTCCCAGAAGGGCTCCTGCGGATCCTCGGTGCGGATGCGCTCCAGCAGGTCCTCCACCTCGGCCCCGCTGTGGCCCGGCCCGGCCGGCAGCCGGACGGTCTTGGCGGGCTCGTCCAGCGCGTCGAGGTCGCCGACGATCGCGCGCTCCGACTCGTAGGAATCGGACGACTGCCGCAGCCAGTGCGACTCGAGCAGCGCCCGCAGGTCCCGGGACTCCCAGCCGCAGGACCTGGTGGCGACCGGGCAGCGGGGGTGGAAGGCACAGCCCAGCGGCGGGCTGGACGCGTCCGGGATCTCGCCGCGGGGCAGGTCGCGCGCGATGCTGCGCTCCGGGTCCGGCTCGGGGATCGCCTTCATCAGCGCCTGGGTGTAGGGGTGCCGCGGGTCGCGGAAGATCTCCTCGGTGTCGCCCACCTCGACGACCCGCCCGAGGTACATGATCGCCACGCGGTCGCAGAAGAACTTGGCGCTGGCGAGGTCATGCGTGATGTAGACGTAGGTCAGGCCGAGGTCGGTCTTCAGGTCCAGCATCAGCTGCAGGATCTTCGCCCGGACGCTCATGTCGAGCATCGAGATCGGCTCGTCGGCGACGATCACGTCGGGGTCCAGGATGATCGCGCGAGCGATCACGGCGCGCTGCTTCTGGCCGCCGGAGAGGTCCGAGGGCATCCGGTTGCGAAACCGCTCGACCGGGATGAGCCCCACCCGCTCCAGCGTGTCGTCGACGCGGCGGTGCAGCTCCTCGGCATCGGTGAGGCCGTGGATCTTCAGCGGATGACCGATCGCGGTCGCGATGTCCATCGACGGGTTCAGCGCCGCCGTCGGGTCCTGGAAGATCATCTGCAGCTCGGTGCGCAGCGAGCGCAGCTTGCGCTCCGGGAGCGCCGAGATCTCCGCGTCGCGCGTGGCGCCGTCCGGGGTGGCCGGGGCACCGTGGTAGGTGATGCGGCCGCCCGTGGCCTGGGCCAGCCCGAGCAGGGCGCGGCCCAGCGTCGTCTTGCCGCTGCCCGACTCCCCCACGAGACCCAGCACCTCGCCGCGTCGCAGGGCGATGTCGACGCCGTCGACGGCCTTGACGGTGCCGGAGTCCCGGCCGAAGAGCCGGCTCAGGGCCCCGCTGCTGAGGGAGAAGTGGACGCGCAGGTCCTCCACGTCGAGCACGACATCGGCCTCGGCGGCGTCGCGCCCCCCGAGGTTGGCCGCGGTGGTCTCAGGCTTCGTCGGCAACGGACAGCTCCTCCCGGGCGAGCGGCTCGGCCTCGTCGGCCGAGAGGTCCACGGCGCCGTCGCGCTGGTCCACGGCCCAGCACGCCACCGTGGTGCCCCCGCCGGCCTCGCGGGGGGCGGGGTCACGCTGCGCGCAGACGGTCATGGCATCGGGGCAGCGGGGGTGGAACCGGCACCCCGATGGTGGCTCCACCAGGTCGGGCGGGGCGCCCGGGATGAAGTTCAGCCCCTCCGTGCGCAGCGAGATGGTCGAGCGCAGCAGCTCGCGGGTGTAGGGATGCCGTGGCCGGGTGAAGACCTCGCGGGCGTCGCCGATCTCGACGATCTCGCCCGCGTACATGACCGCCACCCGGTCGCACGCCTCGGCGATGATGCCGAGGTTGTGGGTGATCAGCAGCATGGCGGTGTCGGACTCCCGGCGCAGCTCCGCCAGCACGCGGATGATCTGGGCCTCCACCAGGACGTCGAGGGCGGTGGTGGGCTCGTCGGCCACCACGAACGCCGGTCGCAGCACCAGCGCCAGCGCGATCATCAGCCGCTGCCGCATGCCGCCCGAGAACTCGTGCGGATAGGCGTGGAAGCGCGTGGGCGGGATTCCCATCTGCCGCAGCACCTCGAGCGAGCGGCGCTCCACCTCCCGCTTGTCCATGCCGGGCTCGTGGGTGCGCAGGGTTTCCGCGAAGTGCTCCGAGATGCGCAACAATGGGTTCAGCCGGGTCAGCGGCTCCTGGAAGATCATGCCGAGCTCGCGGCCGCGCTTGGCGAACCGCTCGCGGCGGCTGAGGGCGAGCAGGTCCTCGCCCGCGAACCGCAGCTCGCCGTCCATCTGGGCGCCCGGGGGGAGCAGGTCCATCAGGCCGCGCCCGAGGGTGGACTTGCCGCACCCGGACTCGCCGACCAGGCCCAGGGTCTCGCCGCGGCGAAGCTCGAGGTCGACGCCGTCCACGGCGCGGACCGGCCCTCGCTCCGAGCCGTACCAGATCCGCAGGTCCTTCACCGAGAGGACGGGGTCCTCGGCGGGGGTGCCCAGGGTGGCGCCTGCCGTCTCCTCGCTCACCGGTCGGCCTCCTCGTCGCCGGTGGCGCGCGGCGGCAGCGTGAACGCCGTCAGCTTCCGCTTTCGCAGCGTCGGGTTCACGGTCTCGTTGAGACCCTCACCGACCAGCGTCAGGCCGGTCACGAGCAGCACGATGGCCAGGCCGGGGAAGACGCCGGTCCACCAGATGCCGGCGCCCGCGTCGGGCAGCGCCCGCTGGAGGTCGTAGCCCCACTCGGCCGCGTCCGTGGGCTGGATCCCGAGCCCGAGGAAGCCGAGGGCGGCGAGCGTGCCGATGGCGTCCGCCGCGTTGAGCGTCCCGATCACCGGTACCGACTGCACCACGTTGCCGAAGAGGTAGCGGCCCATGACCGTGCGCTTGGGGGCGCCCATCGCACGCGCCGCCTCGACGTAGGTGGCCTCCCGCGCGCTCACGGTCGTGTTGCGCACGACCCGGAAGTACTGCGGCACGTAGATCACGGTCAGTGCCACCCCGGCCGAGACGACCCCGCCGCCGAAGAGATCGCTGAGCAGGAACGAGAAGACGATGGCCAGCAGCAGGGAGGGGAAGGCGTAGAGCGCGTCCATCAGCAGGACCAGGAGGCGGTCGAGCCACCCGCCGAGGTAGCCGGAGACCAGGCCCAGCGGCGCGCCGACGCACACGGAGAGGGCGACGGAGATGACGACCACCTGGAGCGCGGTGCGCGAGCCCCACACGACGCGCGAGAACACGTCATAGGACCCGTTGGTCGTCGTCCCGAAGAAGAACTCGCTGCTCGGCGGCGCCGACCGGGGGAAGCGCTCGCCGTCCGCGCGCACCTGCGCGAAGTCGTACGGCGCGACCCAGGGCGCAAAGATCGCCATGAGCACGAAGAGGGCCACCAGGAGCATCCCGGTCAGCAGGATCCACCGGGCCAGGCCGGTGGTCTGGCGGAAGGGCGAGACCAGGCGGCGGCCGAGGCCACGAACCCGCTGAAGGGGGGTGGGGCGGAGCGGGGCGGCCATCAGTACCTCACCCTCGGGTCGATCAGGGCGTTTACGATGTCGATCAGGATGCTCACCAGCACCACGACCACGGCGAAGAGCGTGATGATGCCCTGGACCGCCGCGTAGTCGCGGTTGTTGATGTACTGCACGAGCTCGTTGCCCAGGCCCGGCCAGTTGAACGTCGCCTCGGTGAGGATGGCCCCGGAGAGCAGCAGCGCCACCTGGAGGCCGATCACCGTCACCACCGGGACGAGGGCGTTGCGGAAGGCGTGGTTCCACACCACGCGGCGCTCCTTGATGCCGCGGGCACGGGCGGCCTCGACATAGTCGCCGGTGAGGGCCTGGATCACGTTGACCCGGATGAGGCGGATGAAGATGCCGGAGAGCAGCAGCCCCAGCGTCATGGCCGGCAGGAGCAGGTGCTCGAGCACGTCGAGGACGGCGGCCCCGTTGCCCGCGAGGACGGCATCGAGCAGCAGGATGTGGGTGCGCGTCGGCACCTCGAAGATGGTGGCCGGCGAGGCCGCCCCGCTCGCCGGCAGCCAGCCGAGCGTCCCGGCGAAGAGGAGCTGGAAGAGGAGGCCCCAGTAGAAGACCGGCGCGGCGTAGGTGATCACGCCGAAGATGCGGATCCCGACGTCGGGCCCCGTGTCGCGCACCCGCCCGGCGACCAGCCCCAGCGGCACGCCGATCAGCAGCGCCACCACGAAGGCGGAGAGCGCGAGCGTGAGCGTGGCACCGCCGTTCTCCACGACGATGTCGATGATCGCGCGGTTGTCGGTGATCGTCTCGCCGAAGTTCAGGGTGGCGACGTCCCTGAGGTAGTCCAGGTACTGCAGGATCAGCGGCTCGTTGAGACCCAGGGCCTCGCGGCGCTGATCCTGCGCCGCCTCGCTGAGCCGGCCGCCGACGGTCGCCGCGACGGGGTCCCCGGGGGCGACGCGCAGCAACAGGAAGACGATGGTCGTGAGCAGGAAGACCATCGGAATGATCAGCAGCAGCCGCTGCGCGACGTAGCGGGGAAGGGAACCGCCTGACGAGGCCACGGCGCGGTGTTCTCCTCCGAGTGGTGTGGATGGGCGGTAGCGCCCGGGGGTTCGGGGCCCGGTCGCTCGCGCGACCGGGCCCCCGACTCACCCGGTGATCAGCCCTTCGAGACGGTCCAGAGCCGGAAGATGAAGGACGGGTCCAGCGTCTCCTCGACTCCCTGCATCTCCGGGCTCGCGATGGCGACGTTCTTACCGACCCAGCTCGGGATCAGCGGCACGTCCTCCGCGACCGTCTGCTGCAGCTCCTCGAAGACCTGCTCGCGCACGTCCGGGTTGTCGGAGCCCTGCTCTTCCGCCACCAGCTTGTTGACCTCCTGGTCGGAGTAGCCGTTGGCGTAGAAGCCGCCGTCGACCACGAACGGCGAGAGGTAGTTGTCGGCGTCGAGGTAGTCGGGGAACCAGCCCAGCTGGAAGAGGTCGTAGGCGTTCTGCTTGTACAGGTCCTGGTACTGCGTCCACTCCGCGCTCTTGGTCTCGACGGTGAAGAGGCCGCTGTCCTCGAGCTGGCGGGAGAGCTCCGACGCCTCGTCGACGGCGTTCGGGCCGTAGTGCGTGGGGGTGTAGCCCAGGCTGATCTTGACCGGGGTGCTGATCCCGGCGTCCGACAGGATCTTCTTCGCCTGGTCCGGCGAGGGCTGCTCGCCGTACTCCTCGGCGAAGGCCGGGATGTGGCCCGGGAAGCCCGGCGGCACCAGCGAGTACAGCGGGTCGACCGTTCCGGCGTAGGCGTTCTTCGCGATGGCCTCCCGGTCGATCAGCGCCGCGGCGGCCTGCCGGACGGGCTGCTGCTTTCCGGTCTTGGTGCCGAGCTGCCAGACCCAGTAGCGGATCTCCGAGCCCTCACCCTTGGCCACGTCGACGGCGTCGCTGCCCTCGAGGTCGTTGATGTCGGTGGGGCTCAGGCTGCGCCAGGCGACGTCGACCTCGCCGTTCTCCACGGCCTGCTTGAGCTGAGCGGGCTGCTGGAAGTACTGGACGAAGACCCGCTCGGACTGCGCCTCCTTCGGCCCGGAGTACTCGCCGCTGGAGGTGAGCACCGCCTGCTGGCCGTCCTCGTACTGGTCGATCGTGAACGGACCCGAGCCGACCACCTCGCTGTTGTCCGCGATCGCGTCGGCGGGGAAGGTGTCCTCGTCGACGATCGCGGCGGCGTTCGTGGTCAGGACGAACTGGAACGTCGTGTCCGGCTTGTTCAGGTTGAACACGACCTCGGTGTCGCTCGGGGTCTCGATGGCGTTCTCGGCCAGCTTGCCTTCGTCGTCGGTGAGGCTGGCCAGCAGACCGGAGGCGCCGTTCGGGTCGGCGATGGTGATGTTCCGCTCGAGGCTGAACTTCACGTCCGAGGACGTCAGCTCGTTGCCGTTGGCGAAGGTCAGGCCCTCCTGAAGCGTGCATCTGAACGTCTGCGGGTCGGTGTACTCACAGGTCTGGGCGGCGTCGCCCTGCGGCTCGTTCTCGCCGGCGGGGATGGTCAGCAGGGTCTGGTAGGTGTTGTACATCAACGTCCACGACCCCAGGTCGTAGGCGCCGGCCGGGTCGAGCGACGTCACCTTGTCGGTGGTGCCGAGGATCCACGGGGCCCCCCCGGCGGACCCGCCCTCGCCGCCGCCGCCGTCGTCACTGCCGCAGGCCGCCAGCCCGGAGAGGGCCAGGCCCAGTCCCGCCACGGCCACCACGGCGCGTCGTCCTCGCCCGTCCCCGCGCGTCCCGCGGGTGTCGCCCCCGTCGTGCGTGCCTAGCCTCACGTCGTCTCCTTGGTGGTTCTCCCCCCGCCACGGTGTCGGGGATGCACGAGAGGCCGAACCTACGACCCGCGCTGCGCGGGCGCCACCGGGTGGGGCCGCACGAGAGGTCGCAAAACGGCAACGATCCGCAGCCGCCCTCAGGCGGGGAGCAGCCGCAGGTCCGTGGCCGCCAGGCCGGTGAGGGAGGAGACGAAGACGCGCCGCTCCCCCGGCGCCACCTCGACGTGGTTCGGCACCACGAGCACGGTGCACCCGGCGGCCTCGGCCGAGCGGACACCGGTCTCGGAGTCCTCGATCGCCACGCACTGTGCTGCCCGGACGCCCAGCATCAGGGCCGCCGCCAGGTAGGGCTCGGGATGCGGCTTGCCGTGCGAGACCTCGTCCCCCGTGGCCACCGCCGCGAAGACGTCCTGGTCGAGCGCCTCGAGCACGGGTGCGACGAACCGGCGCCAGGACATGGTGACCAGGGCGCAGGGCACTCCCGAGCCGGCCAGGTCGGCCAGGAGCTCGCGCGCCCCGGGCTGCCACGGCACGGCTCGGCGCACGCGGGCGACGACGCCGTCGAGCAGCGTGTCCACGATCTCCGCGGGCGTGAGCGGGAGCCCCATCTGCTCGCGGATCACCGCACCCGAGGTCAGCAGGTCGTTGCCGACGAGCTGGAGCGCCTGCTCATGGGTCCATGTGGTCCCGTGCGCCGCGGCGAGCTCGTGCTCGGCCTCGATCCAGTACGGCTCGGTGTCGACCAGGGTGCCGTCCATGTCCCACAGCACCGCGGCCGGCGTGCGGTCGCCCGGCATCATCTCGCCCCCCGCGCTCAGTCGTCGGGGTCGTACCCGAGGTTGGGCGAAAGCCACTTCTCCGCTTCGCGCAGGGTCCAGCCCTTCCGCCCGGCGTAGTCCTCGACCTGGTCGCGGCCGAGCCGCCCCACGACGAAGTACTGCGAGCGCGGGTGGGAGAAGTAGAAGCCCGAGACCGCTGCGCCCGGCCACATGGCCATCGACTCCGTCAGCGAGATGCCGGCGCTCTCCTCCACGTCGAGCAGCTCCCACAGCGTCGCCTTCTCCGTGTGCTCGGGGCAGGCCGGATAGCCCGGCGCCGGGCGCACGCCCTGGTAGCGCTCGGCGATCAGCTCGGCGTTCTCGAGCCGCTCGTCGGGCGCGTGGCCCCAGGCCCGGGTGCGCACGTGCTCGTGGAGGTACTCGGCGAAAGCCTCGGCCAGCCGGTCGGCCAGCGACTCCAGCAGGATCGCCGAGTAGTCGTCCAGGTCCGCCTTGAACCGCTCCACCCGCTCCGCGAGGCCGATACCCGCGGTCACCGCGAAGCCGCCGACATGGTCGGCGAGCCCGGTCTCCCGGGGGGCGACGTAGTCCGCGAGGCACTTGTGCGGCACGCCCTCGCGGTGCTCGCCCTGCTGCCGCAGGTGGTGCAGCACGGTGCGGATCTCCGAGCGGTCGGCGCCCGTGTAGACCTCGATGTCGTCGCCCGTCGAGGCGGCGGGGAAGAAGCCGTAGACCCCCCGGGCGGTCAGCCACTTCTCCTCGATGACCCGGTCGAGCATGGTCTGGGCGTCGTCGTAGAGCGTGCGCGCGGTCTCGCCGGTCTGGGGGTTGTTCAGGATGTCGGGGAAGCGGCCCTTCATCTCCCAGGCGTTGAAGAAGGGCTGCCAGTCGATGTACTCGCGCAGCACGGAGAGGTCCTGGTCCCCGATGACGGTCACCCCCGGCTCCCGGGGCTCGGGCGGGGTGTAGCCGTCCCACTCGATCACCGGCCGGTTGGCGCGGGCGTCCGCGATCGGGACCTGCTTCTTCTGGCCCTTGCCGGCATGCCGCTCCCGCAGCGACGCGTAGTCGGCCCCGACCTCGGCGAGCAGCTTCTTGCGGCCCTCGGCGTGCAGCAGGTTGGCGACCGTCGGGACCGACCGGGACGCGTCCTTGACCCAGATCACGGGCTGGTCGTAGCGCTGGTCGACCTTCACCGCGGTGTGGGCGCGCGAGGTGGTCGCCCCGCCGATCAGCAGCGGGATCTCGAAGCCCTGGCGCTGCATCTCGGTGGCGACGGTGACCATCTCGTCCAGCGACGGCGTGATGAGCCCCGAGAGGCCGATCGCGTCGGCCTCGACCTCGATCGCCTTGTCGAGGATCTTCTGGGCCGGCACCATCACCCCCAGGTCGATGACCTCGTAGTTGTTGCAGGCGAGCACGACGCCGACGATGTTCTTGCCGATGTCGTGCACGTCGCCCTTGACGGTCGCCATCACAATCGTGCCGTTGGTGTCCTTGGCGGTCGCCAGGGACGGGTCTTGTCGCTTCTCCTCCTCGATGAAGGGGATCAGGTAGGCGACGGCCTTCTTCATCACGCGGGCGGACTTCACCACCTGTGGCAGGAACATCTTGCCCGAGCCGAACAGGTCGCCCACGACGTCCATCCCGGCCATCAGCGGACCCTCGATGACCTCGATGGGGCGGCCGCCTCGCTCGGCGATCTGGCCGCGGAGCTTCTCGACGTCCTCCTCGACGAAGGCGTCGAGGCCCTTCACCAGGGCGTGGGTGATCCGCTCCTCGACCGGCAGGGAGCGCCACTCCTCCGTCGTCGCCTCCACGGCCTGGCCGTCGCGGTTGTACTCCTCCGCAATCTCCAGCAGCCGCTCGCCGGCGTCCTCGCGGCGGTTCAGGATGACGTCCTCGATGCGGTCGCGGAGCTGCTCGTCGACCTCGTCGTAGACGGCCAGCGCGCCGGCGTTCACGATGCCCATGTCGAGCCCGGCCGCGATCGCGTGGTAGAGGAACACCGCGTGGATCGCCTCGCGCACGGGGTTGTTGCCCCGGAAGCTGAACGAGACGTTCGAGATGCCGCCGGAGATCTTCGCCCCCGGGCAGTTCTCCTTGATCCAGCGGCAGGCCTCGATGAAGTCCAGCCCGTAGCGGGCGTGCTCCTCGATCCCCGTGGCGACCGCGAACACGTTCGGGTCGAAGATGATGTCGTGGGCCGGGAAACCGATCTCCTCGGTGAGGATCCGGTAGGCGCGGCCGCAGATCTCCTTCCGCCGCTGGAGCGAGTCCGCCTGGCCCTCCTCGTCGAACGCCATCACGACCGCCGCGGCGCCGTGTCGGCGCACCAGTCGGGCCTGCTCGACGAAGGCCGTCTCGCCCTCCTTCATGGAGATCGAGTTGACGATCGACTTGCCCTGCACGCACTTCAGGCCGGCCTCGATCACATGAAACTTCGAGGAGTCGACCATCAGGGGCACGCGACAGATGTCGGGTTCGGAGGCGACGAGCTTGAGGAAGCGGTCCATCGCCTCGGGGCCGTCGATCATCCCCTCGTCCATGTTGACGTCGACGAGCTGCGCACCGTTCTCGACCTGCTGGGTCGCCACCGCGAGCGCGGTGTCGTAGTCGCCGTCCTTGATCAGGCGCCGGAACCGCGCCGAGCCGGTGATGTTGGTGCGCTCGCCGATGTTCACGAACAGGCTGTCGCGGGTGATCGTGAGCGGCTCGAGACCCGAGAGGCGCAGGGCCGGCTCGACCTGGCAGGGCTCGCGGGGCGGGCGCCCCGCCACGGCGCCGGCGATGGCCGAGATGTGCTCGGGCGTGGTGCCACAGCAACCGCCGACCATGTTGACCAGCCCGGCCTCGGCGAACTCGCCCAGGATGGCGGCGGTCTCGGCGGCCGCCTCGTCGTACTCGCCGAAGGCGTTCGGCAGGCCGGCGTTGGGGTAGGCGTGCACGTAGCAGTCGGCGACGCGCGCCAGCTCGGCGACGTAGGGCCGCATCTCCTTGGCGCCGAGCGCGCAGTTCAGCCCGACCAGGAGGGGCCGCGCGTGCTTGATCGAGTGCCAGAAGGCCTCGGTGACCTGCCCCGACAGCGTGCGCCCGGAGGCATCGGTGATGGTGCCGGAGACGACCACGGGCCAGCGCCGGTCCCGCTGCTCGAAGAGGCCCTCGAGGGCGAAGACCGCTGCCTTCGCGTTCAGCGTGTCGAAGATGGTCTCGATGAAGATCAGGTCCGAGCCGCCGTCGAGGAGACCACGGGCAGCCTCGGTGTACGCCTCGACGAGCTCGTCGAAGGAGACGTTGCGCGCGCCGGGGTCGTTGACGTCGGGAGAGATCGACGCGGTGCGCGTCGTCGGTCCGAGGACCCCGCCCACGAAGCGCGGCCGCTCCCGGTCCGCCACCGCGTCCACCTCGCGGCGGGCGAGCCGGGCGGACTCCAGGTTCAGCTCGTAGGCGATCTCCTGGAGGCCGTAGTCGCGCAGGGAGATCGCGGTGGCGTTGAAGGTGTTGGTCTCGATGATGTCGGCGCCCACCTCGAGATACTCGCGGTGGATGGCGGCGACGAGCTCGGGCTGGGTCAGCGTGAGCAGGTCGTTGTTGCCGACCAGGTCGCTCGGCCAGTCCCGGAAGCGCTCGCCGCGGTAGCCCGCCTCGTCCGGGCGGTCCCGCTGGATCGCCGTGCCCATCGCTCCGTCGTTCACCAGGATCCGCTCCGCCATGATCCGCCGCAGCTCGTCGCTGCGGTCGGGGCGGTGGTCGGGCGGTCGGGTCACGGTCGGTTCCTCTCCTCCGGGTCTCCTGAGGGTAGGACGGGGGCCGCGGCCGATGTCCATCTGGTGGACACCCGTCCCGAATGGTGTCCTCAAGAGTGGCACCGGTGCGCGTCGGGGCGAAATCCTCGGTCGCCCGGCGACGGGGCCTAGGCTGGTGGTGTGATCGAGATCGAGGACGTCGCGGAGCTGGTGGATCCCGTGGTCATCGCGGCCTTCGAGGGCTGGAACGACGCCGCCGACGCGGCTTCCTCGGTCGTCGACCACCTGATGGAGGTCTGGGGCGCCCGGGTGGTCGGCGCCATCGACCCCGAGGACTTCTACGACTTCCAGATGAACCGCCCGATCGTCGGCACGGACGCCCAGGGGGACCGGCAGATCACCTGGCCGAGCACCCAGGTGGCCGTGGCGTCGCCGCCGGGGCTGGACCATGACGTGATCCTGATCCGCGGCATCGAGCCGAACATGCGCTGGCGACAGTTCTGCGCCGAGCTGCTGGCGGCCTGCGACGAGATCGGCGGCCGGCTCGTGATCACGCTGGGTGCCCTGCTGGCGGACACGCCGCACACGCGGCCCACCCCGGTGACGGGTTCCGCCACGGAGGCCGAGCTGCTGGACCGGCTCAAGCTCGAGCCGTCGACGTATGAGGGGCCGACGGGGATCGTGGGGGTCTTCCAGGATGCCTGCGTGCGCCTGGACGTGCCCGCCGTGTCCTACTGGGCCGCCGTGCCGCACTACGTCGCCCAGCCGCCGTGTCCGAAGGCGACGCTGGCGCTCCTCGGCCAGCTCGAGGACCTGCTCGGCATCTCGATCCCGCTCGGTGACCTGCCGGAGGACGCCCAGGCGTGGGAGCGCGGGGTGGACGAGCTGGCCGAGGACGACGAGGACATCGCGGACTATGTCCGCACGCTCGAGGAGGCTCGCGACACCGCGGACCTCCCGGAGGCCTCGGGGGAGGCGATCGCGCGCGAGTTCGAGCGCTACCTCAAGCGGCGCGACGACGGACCGGGCTGGACCCAGGGCCCGTCGGCGGGCTGATCCGCCCCGTCGGGCGGGTCACAGGGCGAGGCCCCGGGTCACAGGGCGAGGCCCAGGGCGGCGTCGACCAGGGTCAGGACCCGGGCGCCGGCGTGGGCGTCCGAGGTGTCGGCGAGCCCGTCGCGACCGATGGTGGCGTCCACCCAGTCCTGGACGGCGGCGACGGCGCGCGGGGCGTCGAGGTCATCGGCGAGCGCGGCCAGCACCTGCGCGGTGACCTCCTGGGTGGGGGCGCCCGCGCCGAGGGCCACGGCGCCGCGCCACTGGGCGAGCGTGTCGGCGGCGTCCCCGAGCTGGTCGTCGGTCCACTCCCAGTCGGCGCGGTAGTGGTGCCGCAGCAACCCCAGCCGGATGGCCATGGGGTCGACGTCGGCGTGGCGCAGCGCGCTGATGAACACCAGGTTTCCCCGCGACTTCGACATCTTGTGGCCGTCGTAGCCCACCATCCCGCTGTGCACGTAGGCGCGGGCGAAGGGGGCGCCGTCGCGGGCCACCTGCGCCTCGCCGGCGCACATCTCGTGATGCGGGAAGACCAGGTCGCTGCCGCCGCCCTGCACGTCGAAGGTCGTGCCCAGGTGCTCCAGCGCGATCGCCGTGCACTCCACGTGCCAGCCCGGCCGGCCGCGGCCTAGGGAGCTGTCCCAGGCCGGCTCGCCGTCGCGCTCGGCGCGCCAGACGATGCAGTCCAGCGGGTCCCGCTTGCCCGCGCGCCCGGGGTCGCCCCCGCGGTCGCCGTAGACGGCCATCATCGCGTCGCGGTCCCAGCCCGACACCTCGCCGAAGGCGGGGTCGGCGGTCACCGAGAAGTACAGGTCGCCCTCGACCTCATAGACCGCGTCGCGCTCGGTCAGCTCCTCCACCAGCGCGACGATCTGCGGCAGCGCCTCGACCGCGCCGATCAGGTGGTCGGGCGGCAGCACGCGGAGCGCGGCCATGTCGTGACGGAAGAGCTCGGTCTCCCGCTCGGCGATCTCGGTCCACTCGCTCCCGACCGCGGTGGCCCGCTCGAGCAGAGGATCGTCCACATCGGTGACGTTCTGGACGTAGCGGACGTCGTGCCCGGCGTTCCGCCAGGCCCGCTGCAACAGGTCGAAGGCCAGGTAGGTGGCGGCGTGCCCCACGTGCGTGGCGTCGTACGGCGTGATGCCGCAGACGTAGAGCCGCACCGTCCCGTCCTCGGGGACGCTGGTCACCCGCCCGGCCGTGACCGTGTCGTGCAGGCTCACCTCCGGCCCGGTGACCGGCAGGGTGGGCAGGTCGGGGGCTGTCCACGTGCGCATGCGCCGCAGCCTAACGACGGGGGTCGCTCAGAAGGGTGGCCAGGGGATCGCCGGCCACTCCCCGGACGGCTGCGGGAGCCGCCCCGCGGCGAGCAGCGCGGCACACCGGCGGCAGGCGGCCGCCACCTCGCGGGGCGTGACGTGGTCGCGCAGCCGCGCGCCGAGGTCACCCTCCAGGCTCTGCGCGACCCGGGCCACGGCGTCGATCTCCTCGGCGGTCAGCGGCTCCCCCGCCCAGCCCCACAAGACGGTGCGCAGCTTGGGCTCGGCGTGGAAGGCCACCCCGTGGTCGACGCCGTAGCGGTGGCCGTCCGACAGCGCCAGCACGTGGCCGCCCTTGCGGTCCGCGTTGTTGACGAGCACGTCGAAGACCGCCATCCGGCGCAGCGCGCCGGTGTCCTCGTGCACCAGCGAGACCCGCCGGTCCTCGGCGTCCACGCCGTCGAAGACGCGGCGCCAGCCGGGCGGCGTCCGGCCCGCCGGGACGAGGTCGACGGCCTCGGCCTCGTCGTCCGGCTCCTGCCAGAGCTGGACCATCCCGGGCCCGTGGGGGCCGTGGCGCAGGAACGTGTGGGGCACGATGCGCCAGCCGAGCGTCTCGGAGAGCAGGTAGGCGGCCACCTCCCGGCCCGCCAGCGTGCCCTCGGGGAAGTCCCAGAGGGGGCGCTCCCCGGCCACCGGCTTGTAGATCACCCGGGTGCCCGCGATCTCGCCGACGAAGGTGGCGTTGGACGCCGGCAGCACGCGCCCGTGCAGCAGCAGGTCGGCCTGGAGGAGGTCCGCGCCGTCGGCGTCCGTCACGTCGGGTCGCGGCGGCGGAAGCCGTTGGCGCGCGGGCACAGGTGTCCGTCGGCGTCCACGGGGCCGCCGCAGAAGGGGCAGTCGGGGCGTCCGGCGCCGATCACCTGGGACGCCCGCTTGACGAAGGCGCGGGCGAGCCCGGCGGGCATCCGCACCAGGAGCACCTCCTCGGGCTCCGGCTCCTCGATCTCCTCCTCCGGCTGGTCCGGGCCGACCACGGAGGCCTCGGTGTAGGGGAAGACCTCGACCACGACCCGGTGGTCGTCGGGGTCCCAGGACAGCGTCATCGTGCCGGCCCGGAACTCCTCCTCGATGGGCTGGTCGAGGGGTTCGGAGTCCTCCAGGGCCCGCGGCGCGACGGCCGGCACGACCGCGGCCTGGTCGCCGCTGGCGTTCATGACCTCGTCGAGCAGCTCGTCGATCCGCTCGGCGAGCGCCGCCACCTGCTGCTTCTCCAGGGCCACGCTGGTCACCCGGCCGCCGCTGCGGGCCTGCAGGAAGAAGGTGCGCTGTCCCGGCTCGCCGACGGTGCCGGCGATGAAGCGCTCCGGGGGGTCGAAGTCGTGGACGACGGGGGCCATGACCCTCACTCTAGGGGCGGGCCCTAGCCGCGTGGCGCCGGTCGTGCGGTGGTTCCGGGGCCGGCCCCGCCCCCGACCGGGGCGTCGCTCGGGCGCCGCCGGCGGCGCCCCTTCGGCTTGGTCCCCAGCCAGGACAGGTCGCCGGCGTGCGTGTTCGCGGCCAGCACGTAGGGCCGGTCGCGCGTGTAGCGGATGATCGAGAGCGACGCCGGGTCCGCGGCGAGACGCTGGAAGGCGTCGAGGTGCATGCCGAGCGCGTCCGCCAGGACGGACTTCACGATGTCCCCGTGGGTGACGGCCACCCACACGGCGTGCTCGCCGTGGGCCGCCTCGACGGCGGCGTCCCGGCCGCGGACCGTCTCGACGGCGCGGGCCTGCATGGCGCGCATCGACTCGCCGCCGGGGAAGGTCACCGCGGAGGGTTGCGCCTGGACCGTGCGCCAGAGCTTCTCCTTGGCGAGCTCCCGGAGGTCGCGCCCCTGCCACTCGCCGTAGTCGGCCTCGAGCAGGCCGCGGTCGGCCTCGATCTCCGGGGCGGCCGGGTGTGCGCGCGCCACGGCCCGGGCGGTCTGCTTGCAGCGCTCCAGCGGGCTGGAGGCGATCGCGGCCAGCGAGAGCCCGCTCAGGCGCTCCGCGGCGCGCACGACCTGCTCCTCCCCCGCGGCGTCCAGGCGGACGCCTCCGGCGCGCCCGGCGAGCAGGCCCGTCGCGTTGGCACGGGTCCGTCCGTGCCGGAGCAGGATCACGGTGGCCATGTGGCGGAGCCTAGCGAGCCGGCGCGCGTACCCTCTGCCGCGTGATCGTCGACAGCGCCGTCTACCGCTCCGGGGAGCGTGTCGCCAGCAACCACGGCGGCGCCTGCTCGCCGGACGGGCTGGCGCAGCTGCGCGCCGACGCCGGCGAGGACGACTTCGTCTGGGTCGGGCTGCACGATCCCACGCGCCACGAACTGGACGCCGCTGCCGAGGCCTTCGGGCTCCACCCGCTGAGCGTCGAGGACGCCCTGAACGCCCACCAGCGTCCCAAGCTCGAGCGATATGACGACACCCTCTTCCTCGTGGTCAAGACGCTCTGGTACGTCGATGCGGAGGACGCCGTCGAGACCGGCGAGCTGGCGGTCTTCGCGGGCGAGGGCTTCGTGGTCACCGTGCGCCACGGGCAGGGGGGACAGCTGACGGGGAGCAGGCGCTTCCTGGAGGACCGCGCCGGGGTGCTCAGCCACGGGCCCGCCGCCGTCATCTACGCCGTCTGCGATCACGTGGTCGACGACTACGAGCAGGTCGGATCGTCGCTCCAGCGGGATGTCGACGAGGTCGAGGAGTCGGTGTTCTCCCAGGCCCGCACCAACGAGGCGGCCCGCATCTACACCCTCAAGCGAGAGATCGCCGAGACCCGGCGGGCGGTGCTCCCCCTGCGCGAGCCGATGCGTCGCTTCGCCGCTGGCGAGGTGGGGGGCGTGGACCCGAAGACCGCGCCGTACTTCCGCGACGTGCACGACCACCTGCAACGCGTCGCCGGGGTCGTCGACGACCTGGACACGCTGCTGTCCACGGCGTTCGATGCCCACCTGGCCCAGGTGTCGGTGCAGCAGAACCGGGACATGCGGACGATCTCCGCGGGAGCGGCCCTGGTCGTGGTGCCGACCCTGATCGCCGGGATCTACGGCATGAACTTCTCCGCCATGCCGGAGCTCGACTGGTCGCTCGGCTACCCCTTCGCGCTGCTGCTCATGGTGGGCAGCTCGGTCGGGCTGTGGATCTTCTTCAAGCGCTCGGGCTGGCTCTGATCCCGACCCTGCGCCCTGACCCAGGACGAACGAGCCCGAAATGGTGGGAACCCTTGAGCAACTGACACGCTGTGGGCCATGGCTCTACGGCGTGGTACATCGGTGGCCCTCACGGGCGCTCTCGTCGTCGGCGTCGCGTTCGGGATGGCCCGGTACATCTACGGCCTCACGCTTCCGGCGGTGCAGGGCGACCTGAACCTGCCCGGGTGGTTGGCGGGCGTGATGGGGGGTGCCACGTTCGCCGGGTTCGTGGCGGCGCTCTTCGCCATCGGACCGCTGTCGCGGGCCCGGGGCCCGCGGGCGCCCACCGTGCTCGGCGCGGCGCTCGGCGCCGCCGGCGCCGCCCTGGTCGCGATCGCCACGGGCCCGGGCGTCCTGGCGGTGGGAGTGGTGGCGACGGGGGCATCGGCCGGCCTGGTCTGGTCGCCCTTCTCCGACCTCGTCTCACGGACCGCGCCGCCCGAGCGGCGGTCCCTGCTGCTCTCGCTCGTCACGACCGGCACCTCGGGTGGCCTGATCCTGCTGGGTCTCGTGGGGCTGGCGAGCGGACCACTCGGCTGGCGGGTCGCCTGGGGCATCACCGCGGTGCTCCTGGCGGCCGCGGCGGTGACCGACCTCCGGGTCGTGCCGCGGCTCGAGCCCTGGGGCGACAGCGGGCGCCCCGCCGACCTCACGATGCCGGCTCGGCTGCGCCAGGATGCGGCGCGCGTCCGGGCGCCCCTGGGTTATGCCACGCTCTTCATCTCGAGCACCGTCATCTACTTCACCTATGCCACCGCGGCGGTGGAGGACCGGGGGCTGCCCGAGGCGGTCGGGTCGCTGGTCTACGTGGCCATCGGGATCACCGGGTGCGCCGGGCTCGCGACCGGGCTCGCCGTGCAGCGCGTGGGCGTCGTGCGCGTCGGGGGCGCCTGCCTGGGCCTCGTCGCCGTCGCCCTGGCGCTGCTGGCCCTGCCGGTCGGCGGCGCCGCCGTGGTGCTCGGCTCGGCAGCGTTGCTGGGCCCGGGCTTCATGGGCGGGTCCGCCCTGCTGGCGATCTGGACCTGGCACGCGCTGCCCGAGCGGCCGTCGGACGGGTTCACGCTGGCTCTGATCGCCGGCTCCATCGGCTCCGTCGCGGCGCCCCCGGTGGTCGGGGCGCTGGCCCCCCGGCTCGGCCTGGAGGTCGTCCTCGCGGCGACGGCCCTGGCGCTCGGCGTCGCCGCGGTCCTGTTGCTGCTGCGGTGGCCGAGGGGACACGGGAGGTTTGCCCCGAACCGCGGGTCAGGCGACCAGCACGCCGCCCGCCACGAGCGCCAGGGTGGCGCTGCCTAGGACCACGCGGTAGATCACGAACGGCGCGTAGGAATGCGTCGAGATGTAGCGCAGCAACCAGGCGATGGCGGCGTACCCCACCACGAAGGACACCACTGTCGCCACGATCGTCGGGCCCCAGCCGAACTGGTTGTCGCCGTTCGGGATCTCCTTGAGCTGGAAGAG
This sequence comes from uncultured Actinomycetota bacterium, assembly GCA_963731985.1. Lineage (GTDB taxonomy): Bacteria > Actinomycetota > Actinomycetes > Propionibacteriales > Nocardioidaceae > Nocardioides. The sequence continues at coordinate 120,936 of CAVSYA010000007.1, forward strand.
CCCGGCGCCGACGACGGCGGGGATGGCGAGGAGGAAGGCGTAGCGGGTCGCCGCGGCGCGCTCGTAGCCCAGGAAGCGGCCCATGGAGATGGTCGCCCCGCTGCGCGAGACGCCCGGGATCAACGCGGCGGCCTGCGCCACGCCCATCAGGACGGCGTCTCGCAGGTTCAGCTCCTTGATGGCGCGGCTGTTGGCGCCGACCCGGTCGGCGAGGCCGAGGAGGAGCCCGAAGACGATGAGCGTCGTCCCGATCAACCACAGGTTGCGGAAGTCGTTCTCGATCGTGTCCTTGAAGGTCACGCCGAGCAGGACGATCGGGAGCGAGCCGATGATGATGTACCAGCCCATCCGGGCGTCGATGTGGCCCCGGTACTCCGGCCGCACGAGCGAGCGGAACCACATCGAGGCGATGCGCCAGATGTCCTTGCGGAAGTAGAGGAGCACGGCGAGCTCGGTGCCGATCTGGATGACGGCGGTGAAGGCGGCGCCGGGATCTCCCCAGCCCAGGAGCTCCGGGAAGATCCGCAGATGGGCGCTGCTCGAGATCGGCAGGAACTCGGTGAGGCCCTGGAGGATGCCGAGGGCGACGGCCTTCAGGAGGTCCACCACGGGGCACCACCCTAGACTTCGCCTCCGAGGCGGACCGGACGGGGCGACCGGCGAGCCGCCGAGGCCCGGCGCGGTCTGCTCGGTAGCCTGCGGGCATGCAGCCTCGCGCCGTCGGCCGCACCGGCCTCCGGGTCTCCCGGCTCGGGCTCGGCACGATGACGTGGGGCCGCGACACCGACGAGCACGAGGCCAAGGACCAGCTCGCCGCGTTCGTCGAGGCGGGCGGGACGCTCGTCGACACGGCGGCCGGCTACGGCGACGGCGCCTCGGAGGAGCTGGTTGGACGTCTGATCGGCGAGGTGGTGGCGCGCGACGACCTCGTGATCGCGACCAAGGCCGGTATCGCGCGACGCGGCGGCGAGCGGGTCGTCGACGTCTCGCGCGGGCGCCTGCTCGCCGCACTGGATGCGTCACTGCGCCGACTCGGCGTCGACCATGTCGACCTGTGGCAGGTCCACACGTGGTCCGACGACGTGCCGCTGGAGGAGACGCTGGGGGCCCTCGACGCGGCCGTCGCGACGGGCCGGGCGGCGTACGTCGGGGTCTCCAACTACGCCGGGTGGCAGACGGCGCAGGCTGCGACCTGGCAGGGGACGGTGCCGGGCCGGGCGCCGCTGGCGAGCACGCAGGTGGAGTACTCCCTGATGCGCCGGGACGCCGAGGACGAGGTGCTCCCCGCGGCCCGGGCGCTCGGGCTCGGCGTGCTCCCGTGGTCCCCGCTGGGCCGGGGCGTGCTCACCGGCAAGTACCGCGGCGGCACGCCCTCGGACTCGCGCGCCGCGTCCCCGCACTTCGGGTCGTTCGTGGGGGCCTACCTGGACGAGCGCGGCACCCGGATCGTCGAGGCCGTGGTGCGGGCGGCCGACGGGCTGGGCTGGACGCCGCTCGAGGTGGCGTTGGTCTGGGTGCGCGACCGGCCCGGCGTGACCGCGCCGATCGTCGGCGCCCGCACGGCCGCGCAGCTGCGGGGCGCCCTCGGCGTGGAGGAGCTCGAGCTGCCCGGCGAGATCATCGGGGCACTCGATGACGTCTCGACCGACTGACGTCTAGGGTGTCGGCCCGGAGAAGAATCAGGTGGAGGATCGAGTGGGGCGAGTCGGCGTGAGCATCCCCGCGCCGGGGGTGGAGTGGGAGTACGAGCGCGCGACGCTGCCGCGGGAGCTCTCGCGCTCCGCCGTGGCCCGGCTCCTCGCCGAGCGGGCCGAGCGCGGCGGGTGGGTGCTGCACCGCGTCCGGCTCACCGCCGACGGGACCCGACGCGTCGTGCTGCGGCGCAAGATCATCCGCCGGCGCACGTCCGTCGCGTGAGCGGTCGGTCGCCCGCGCCGGCGTAGGTCAGACGGCCCGGTTGCTGCGGCGACCGCGCCGCATGACGTCGTCCCGCTGCGTCATGCGCGCCGGTCGCGATGCGAGGCGAGCCGCATGACGTCCGCCGGCCGCGGTGCGGTCACACGTCGTCGAGGAACCGGTCGAAGACGCGGGCGCCGAACTCCAGCGCGTCGGTCGGCACCCGCTCGTCCACGCCGTGGAACAGCGCCGTGAAGTCGAGGTCGTCGGGCAGCCGCAACGGCGTGAAGCCGTAGGAGCGCATGTCCAGCCTGCGGAAGTGCTTGGCGTCCGTGCCGCCGCTCATCAGGTACGGCGCGACGATCCCCTCGGGGTCCTCGCTGCGGATCGAGCGGTGCATGGCCTCCACGATCGGCCCGTCGTACGGCGTCTCCCAGGGCTGCTGGTGGCTCACGAAGTCGATGTCGACCCGGTCGCCGGTCAGCTCCGCGAGCGTCGCGAAGAACTCGTCCTCGAAGCCGGGCAGGAACCGGCCGTCCACGTGCGCCGTCGCCTCGCTCGGGATCACGTTGACCTTGTAGCCGGCGGCGAGCTGGGTGGGGTTCGTGGTGTTTTTGATGACGGCGCCGAGCATCCGTGCGGCGCCGCCGAACTCGTCGATCAGGTCCTCGGCGTTCGCCGGGGTCGCCTCGACCCCGGCCAGCTCGCCGACCGTGGCCAGCAGGACCTCCATGGCGGGAGTCAGGCGCACGGGCCACTCGTACTCGCCAACGCGATGGACGGCGCGCGTGAGCTCGGTGATGGCGTTGTCGTGGTTGATCATCGATCCGTGGCCGGCCCGGCCGCGGGCCGTGAGACGCATCCAGGCCATGCCCTTCTCGGCGGCCTCCACGAGGTAGACCCGCTTGCCGCGCACGGTGGCGCTCCAGCCGCCCACCTCGCCGACCGCCTCGGTGCAGTCGGCGAGCCAGTCGCGGTGGTCGCGCACCAGGATCTCGGCACCGTGGTGGCCGCCCGCCTCCTCGTCGGCCGTGAAGCACAGCACCATCGGCCGCGACGGCAGGCGGCCGGCCCGGGTGCGGGCCCGCACGATGGAGAGCACCATCGCGTCGAAGTCCTTCATGTCGACGGCGCCGCGGCCCCACAGGTAGCCGTCGCGGATCTCACCGGAGAAGGGATGGACCTGCCAGTCCTCGGCGGCCGCCGGGACGACGTCGAGGTGGCCGTGCACCAACAGGGGCGGCGCGTCGGAGTCCTCGCCCCCCCAGCGGGCGAGCACGTTCGCGCGACCGGGGACGCCCTCGATGATCTCGGCGTCGATCCCGACCTCGTCGAGCAGCGCAGCGACGTACTCCGCCGCCTTCCGCTCCCCCGGGCCCTCGTCGTCGCCGTAGTTGGTGGTGTCGATCCGGATGAGCTCCCGGCACAGCTCGACGACCTCCGCCGTGGGGTCGTACGCCCGCTCGCCCGGGGCGCCCGGCTGCTCCTCCTCGGTGCCCATGAGGCCATCCTGACAGCCCTCCCCGGCGCGGCAAGGGGGGTCGCCGCTTTGCTAGTCTTCTTCCCGCACTCGTCCGGGTGGCGGAATAGGCAGACGCGCTAGCTTGAGGTGCTAGTGCCCGTATTAGGGCGTGGGGGTTCAAGTCCCCCCTCGGACACGATCTTTACCCCCACCTGCGGTGAGAGCAGTTGGGGCGTGAGGGGCGGGCCCCTTGGGGCCCAGGTTGATCTCCGCGTCGAGCCGCCGACCGGGCTGGTCGAAGGCGAGGGACAGATTGGTCGCGCAGAAGAACGCGTGCAAGTCGGCCGGATAGGCGTCAGGGCCGAAGATCTCCTGTGACGCTTGGGCGAACTCTTCGACAAGCTCCTCTACTTGTTGAGGGCTGATTGGGTTGGCGGCGGCGGGATGTACCGTGATCTCCGCCGTCAAGGCGTCGACCTCGGCATGCGCGGCGTTGATTCGCGGCGCATACGCGACCGGATCGACGCCGGCCTCGATCGAGTCGCACAGCCGCCCGAGGCGTGCCTCAGCCTCGCTCAGCCGTTGCTTCAGCTGGGATGCGCGCGCGCTGGCGAGGCTCGGGGCAGAGGCCGCGCCGACCAGTGCTCGTCGTGTGCCCTCCATCCCAGCCGGCGCGAACAGGTCGGCCATCCGGTCGGCCAGCAGCTCGAGGACGTCGGCCTGCTTGATCCGCACATTGGCCGGGTGAGACGCCACGTGCGGGCCGCCGGGCACGAGATCTCGCGAGCGACAGCGATACCGCACGTGGCGAGGCCGCTTCGGGTCGTCCGCTCCGGTGTTGTAGCGCTCTCCGGCCATCTTGCGCGTGCAGATGGCACAGTGGATCAGCCCCTTCAGCGCGTACGCCGCCGTCGTTTGGGCGCTCTCTCCCCCTTTCCGGGCCGCTTGCTGCGCCAGCCGTCGATGATGCAGGGCGCCGACGTGCTCCAGCGGCAGACCCAGATGGTCGCGCGCGGGCACGCGATCACGGCGGACGGCATCTACGGGCCGATGAGCGAACAGGCGTGCCGCGCGCTGCAGGCGCACGCGGGGCTCGTGGTGGACGGCATCGTCGGCCCCGAACACCTGGCAGGCGACCTGGACCGCACCGATCCAGCCCACGGCCGAGCTCGGCGAGGGCGAGCGCGTGCCCAGCCCGCGCGCGGGCGGAGGGTCACGGACCCTCCAGGGCACCAGCTGACGACGGGTTCCCCGGGGCGCCGCGCGGCGTCCCGGGGCGTGGCCTGCCCCGGCCCGAAGGCTACGGCCAGTCCTGACGACCCACCTCGGCGAGCGACTGCCTGCGCAACGCCAGGGTGACCATAGACTCGCCGTTGGCCTCGGTGCGGACCCCCGTGAGGAAGCCTTCGGAATAGCAGGTGATGTTCTCGAGCCAGAGGACCACGTCACCCCAGCTGCGCAGCATGATGCTGACATTGCCGTCCTCGAACACAGTGATGTCCTGGATGTCGCCCTCTTCCTTGGCGAACAGGCACTCACCGCCGTGCGACGGGCGGTCGCTGAAGAGGACGACGAACCGCCCGGACAGGGCTGACACCGCCGAACCGTCGCGCGCGAGCGCGCCTCCCAGGGCGAGGCCGCCCTCGCTGTAGGCGCCGTGACCCCACGGAAAGGTGTCAATCCCGCGTTCACGGATCTTCACGACGCCGAGCTTCGCTCCGACGTGGTACGAGATGTCCCCGGGGCCCTCTCGGGCCCATGCGTAGAACTGGGCGACGAACTCGGCTGGGTCCAGCTTGGCCATGTCGATCCTTCCGAGAGTCGTGGCGAGCCCGCACCCGCCGCGATGGTGCGCTCATTATGCCGTCCCGTCAGAGACGATGGGAGGGTCCGAATCCGCGGATCGCGACCAGGGACCAGGTGAAGACGAACCTCTACCAGACGGGCGACCTTGCCGCGATCGAGGTGTTGACCCAGACCCGCACGCGACTGGCCGGCCTGCTTGGCGGACAGCGCCAGGCTCGGCCGCTGCCTCGGGTCCGAAGACCACGACCGGTGCACCCGCGAACACGGCCACGCCGATCCCTGCGCCTTTCCCTTCGAGCGGGACTTCGAGGCCATGCTCGGAGCCACCGTCCTCGAGCGGCGGCAGGAGGTCCAGCGGTGAACGTCGCCGTGTCTCGCCTCGGTGAGAGTGGCTGTTCTGGCGTCTGCAGATCGTCCTCACCCGGCGGCCGCGGAGGCATGCGGGCAAGAACGCGTTCGAGATCGGCCGCGACTACGAGCTGGGCAGCGGCGGGCCTGAACCCCGAAACTGCCCCACCTGCTCGCTCCATGCGTGCTGCTGGGGTCAGGTAGCCGAGGCTACTGTGCAGCCGCCGCTGGTCGTGACCAGTCGACCCAGCCGGCGGGGTCGTACTCGACGTCGTGGACCCCGAGGTCGTCGTGGGGCTGGGTCAAGGCGCTGCTGCACTCGATCTACGACCAGCCCGACGCCAAGTCGGTCCATGCCCAGTTCGACCGCGTCGCCGAGACCCTGGCCGAGAAGCTCCCCGCCGTGGCCGAGCACCTCGAGGAAGCCCGGGCCGACCCGGCGACGGTTCGGGCCTGTTCCTTCGACATGGCCAACCTCGCCCGGTTCCTCGAGGAGCAGCAGATCGCGCTGTCAGCGGTGGAGCCGATAGACGTCTTCGCCTGGGTGGACTGGCAGGGCGCGCGCACACCGGCAACGCACCACAGAGTGGTCCGGCTCAAGCCGCGTAGTGCGGCGCGGCACCGGCCACGATCAACCGCCGGGTCGCCGCCGTCCGTGCGTTCTTCGAGTTCCTGGTGATGAGCGGGTTCCGCGAGTCGAACCCGGTCCCGGCGCCACGTCGCGGGCAGGGGCTGCGGGCCACCTCGCGAGGCATGCTCGGACATCTGGGCCCGGGGCGCGCCCGTGGCGGCGGACGGCTGGTCCGCGAACAGCGCCGACTCCCCGAGTCACTGGACCTGGCCGACGTGCAGACCTTCTTGTCCGGACTGCGCACCCACCGGGACCGGGCGATGGTGCTTGCCATGCTGCTGGGCGGACTGCGCTCGGCCGAGGTCCGCGGGCTCCTGCTCACCAACGTCGACCAGGGCCGAGGACGACTGCGAGTCATCGGCAAGGGCGGACGAGAACGAGTGGTCCCGGTCGACCGCGCGTTCTTCGCCGAACTGGCCGGCTACCTGCGCCACGAACGCCCACCGGGCTGGGCGCCCCGGAGTGCTTCGTGGTGCTGCGCGGCCCCACCACCGGAGCGCCGGTCAGCGAAGCCGGGCTGCGGGCACTGTTCCGTCGGCACCGGGAAGCCTCGGGCGCGACCCGGGTCAGACCCCATCGGCTGCGGCACACCTACGGCACCGAGCTCGCCGCCGGCGGGATCGACCTGCCCGCGCTGCGCGAGCTGATGGGACACGCCAGCCCGGAAACCACCAGCCGATATGTGCACCTGTCGGTCGAGCACCTGGCGGCCGAGTACGCAGCCGCGTGCGCCACCCTGGCCGGCCCACGATGAGCGCCGCGTGAGGTGGCCGTGCTGAGTGGCCGCTCCTCAGCGTGCTCACAGCGGGTGGCTCGCACCATGGATCGAGTCGGTCCACGACTCAGGTCCACACCCGCTGGAGGCCACCTCATGAACCCGCAGCATCCCGCGCCCAGCTCGCTCACCCCACCCCCGTGACGATGGTCCTCAGTCGACCAAACGGGACTTCGCTGAGCCCGAGCCCGACGGCGACGAGCCGCCGCAGGCCGCCACCAGCGGGATCGTCGCGAGAAGGCAGGCGGCCAACACCGAGGCGGCGATGCTTCTCGCCTCCGCCCGCCGGGGCCGCGACCCATGCGCCCCTGCGTCACCACGAAGTCCCCGAAGAACCTCCGTCGAGTGAGGGTCGGAGCGACGAATGCGGCCAGTTGACCCGCCCACCTCGCTCCGACCTGCGGTCGCTGGTCCCGACACGCAGGCAGGGGCTGCGGACGCTGTAGTTTCGAGTCATGAAGCTCGGAGTGCACCTCGTGACCTACGACTTCGAGGGTGGCCCGCCGGCCATCGCGCCCATGTTGGCGGCGACCGGCACAGCGGTCGACGAAGGCGGCATCGACAACCTCTCTGTGATGGACCACTACTGGCAGATGGAGATGGTCGGTGGGCCGGACCTGAACATGCTGGAGGGCTACACCACCCTCGGCTTCCTCGCAGCGCACACGAGGTCGGCCGAGCTGCAACTACTGGTCACCGGGACGACGTACCGCCACCCTGGTTTGCTGGCCAAGATCGTCACCACTCTCGACGTGCTCTCCGGAGGGCGCGCACTGCTGGGGATTGGCGCCGCCTGGTACGAGGAGGAGGCGGTCGGACTCGGCGTACCGTTCCCTTCTACGAAGGAGCGGTTCGAACGGCTGGAGGAGACTCTCCAGATCGTGCGCCAGATGTGGAGCGACGACGAGGGCCCGTACGACGGCGTGCATTACCAGCTCCGCCGCACCCTGAATCGTCCGCAACCGATCCGCACGCCGCCGATCATGGTCGGCGGGACCGGGGAGAGGAAGACCCTTCGGTTCGTGGCGAAGTACGCCGATGCCTGCAACCTCTTCGGCGACCCGGCAGATGCTTCCGGGACGGTCCACCAGCTGGAGGTCCTGCGCGAGCACTGCCAGAACGAAGGCACCTCCTACGACCGTCTGCGCAAGACCATCACGTGCATGGCGCCAGCCGATCCTGCAGCGGACGGCGCTGCTTTCGTTGAGCAGATGAGGGCCTTCGCTGACATCGGCATCGACGAGGTCCACGTGATGCCGCCGAGCAACGATCCAGCCACGTTTGTTCGCGCTCTGGGCGAGCACGTGGTCCCTGGGCTCTCCGCGCTCTAGGTTCGGGGGCGTCACCGGGGCCATGTCGACGGCCGCCGCTCGTCTGGGGTGCAGAGCCCGACCCGGTGGCCCGGGCGGGGGGTGCGCCTCGCCCGAGGACGCTCAGGCGGCCGGTGGAGCGCCGGACGGTGCCTCTCCGTGCTTGTTCTCGTACCAGCGGATGTACTCCAGCACCGCTGTAGGCAGCGTCATGAAGACGCGATCCTCGCCCACCCGGTCGACGAACCGCGATGGGCGGAGATCGTCGAGCAGGTCCTGCTTGACCCTGGCCATCGCGAAGACGATGCCGCGGCGGTCCAGCTCCTGACGGAGCTCTTCGAGGGCGTCGATCGCGGTGATGTCCACCTGGATGTTGGCCTCCGCGTTGAGCAGGAACCACTCGATGGGGGCGGCGGCCCGGTCGAGGGACGCCAGCGCCCGCCGCTTGAAGTCCTCGACGTTGGCGAAGAAGAGCGGCGAGTCGTAGCGGTACACGACAAGCCCTTGGACCGCCCTCGCGTCCGGGTAGTCGTCGATGTCGTGCATACCGGCTATCCCAGGGGCGAACCCGAGGATCCCGTCATGGGGACGTGCCACCCGGCGCAGCAGATCCAGGACGGACAGCCCGATCGCGACGAGGACGCCATACAGTACGTCGAGCGCCAGCACGGCGCCCGTCGTCGTCAGCGCGAGGAACAGCTCACTGCGGCGGAACCGTGCGATCCGCCGGAACTCGACGATGTCGACCAAGCGGATGGCCGCGTAGACCACGATCGCGCCCAGCGCAGCCGCAGGGAAGGCGGCGAGAACGGGTCGCAGGAACACCACTGTCAGCAGGACGGTCGCTAGCGCGACGAGCGAGTACAGCTGGCTCCGGCTTCCGAGGGAGTCCCCGATCACCGTGCGGCTGCCGCTGCTGCTCACCGGGAACCCCTGCATCACGCCGGACGCCAGGTTCGCGGCACCGAGGGCGAGGAACTCCTGGTTGCCGTCGATGGCGTATCTGTTGCGGGCTGCGAAGGTACGCGCAGTCAGCACGTTGTCGGTGTACGCCACGATCGCCACCCCGACAGCAGGCAGCAGCAGGGACCCCACGTCGCCCGCAGTGACCGAGGGAAGGGATGGAGCCGGCAGCCCCGAGGGGATATCTCCGACGACGGCGATTCCACGGCTTTCGAGGTCGAAGACCGCGACCGTGGCTGCGGCCAGGAGCATCCCCACCAAGGGAACGGGCGAACGGGGCAGCAGGTGGTCGCCGACGAGGAGCAGCGCCAGCACCGACGCGGCAAGAACAAGCGTCGGCCCGTGAATCTCGTCAAGGTGGCCGGCGACGTACGCGATCTCGCTGATGAACGAGTCGGCGTCGACGTCGATGCCGGTGAGCTTGCCGAGCTGGCTGGCGACCATGATCGCGGCGATCCCCGCCATGTACCCGACGAGCACGGGCTTCGACAGCAGGTCCGCGAGGAACCCGAGTCGGCCGACCCAGCCGAGGATGCACCACGCACCGACCACCAGCGCCAACGCTGCCGCGAAGGCGGCATAGCGTGCCGGGTCGTCGGCGGCGATCGAACCCACCGCAGCCGCCGTCATCAGCGCGGTCGTGGACTCGGGCCCGACCGACAGCTGTCGTGAGGAGCCCAACACGGCATAGACGAGTAGAGGGCCCACGATCGCCCACAGCCCGACGACAGGAGGTAGCCCGGCGACTTCGGCGTACGCCATCACCTGCGGAATCAGGTACGCCGCAACTGTGACGCCGGCCAGGACGTCGTACCGAAGCCAGGACCGCCGGTAGCGGCGCAACCGAGCATAGCCGGGCAGTCGCCGACTGACGTCCCATCCCAACACCCTCCAACGCTACCGATGGCACCCGGTGGCGTGGCGCAACAACAATCCCCGCAGGCCCGTGGACATGATCGAGAAGCTGGCTGGTCCGGCCGACGTCGAGGCTGTTGCGACGCTTGGTTGGTGTGACGAAGCAGTGGCGTGAGGCCGCAAGCAGCGGTGAAGGGACGTCGCATTCCGGTCGGTCGGCGCGTGGGTGGAACCGCCGATTCGACGTCGGCCCTTGTCGGCGCCGTCGGCGAGGCGCATCGTGGGAGCAGGAGGTGGTGACCATGCAGGCACAGGTCGGCGACCGGCTGGTCGTCGAGAGCAACCGCGTCGACTCACCCCGTCGCGAGGGGGAGATCCTGGAGGTGCAGGGAGATGACGGCGGCCCGCCGTACCTCGTCAGGTGGAGCAACGGCCACGAAGGACTGACCTACCCGGGGCCGGACGCGCACGTCGCCACCGCCTGAGGCGGGGCCGAGGGCATCGTGGCCTCGGCCGGCCAGAGTGGTGGCATGCAGGCGCTGCGCACTCACGAGGACCGGTTCCGCGACCTTCGCGACTACCCGTTCGCCCCGCACGGGACCGAGCTGGCCGATGGGTTGCGCGTGCACCACGTCGACGAGGGGCCGCCTGCCACCTAGCCGGTGCTGACGGCGAGCGCAGGTTGCCCGAAGCAGGATTGCTCCGGTCGCCGCTGTCCCGCAAGCCAGTGAGGCGTCGTTTCCGCGGTCTGGCCACCCGTGCTGGTCGTCCCACGAGCCGATCGGCTACTGGTCAAGCCCCGCGAGGGGATCCCCACCCGCAGCGCGTCCCGCGAGCCCATCGGCATGCGCGACGCGCTCCGATCGAGACGGGCCCGTAGAACGGCAAGTCCGACGGCGCCGCCTCGGGCAAGTGCCATCTATCCCATTGCTTGCGTTCTGGTCCAAACCCAGTGCCGCCCAGAAAGGCGCTGCCAGCGGTTCGCGGCCAGCGAAGGGCTTCCATCGCCGCCGGGCATCGGGCCCGCTCCGGTAGCCACCGTCCAGGAGCGACGAAGTGGGGGCAGGGTCCAAGTCCCCCTCGGACACCCGCGCGAACTGCGGAAACGGACACTCAGGCCCTCCCCGTCCCCTGGCGGTCAGGCATCTGTGCAGAGTCGACGACCGGCCCCCAGACCCGCATGGCGACCAAGGCCAGGGCGCCGGTGACCACGAGGGTGACCGCGAGCCCGAGGGCCGCCGAGCCGGCGAGGGCCGCCATCACGTAGCCCACCGTCGAGGCGACGACCGCGGTGCCCATGGAGGGCAGCTGGGTGGTGACGTGGGTGATCACGTAGCACCCCGCCCCGGTGGCGCTGAGGATCGTCGTGTCGGAGATCGGGGAGGCGTGGTCGCCCGAGACGGCACCGGCGAGCACCGCGCCCAGCGCCGGCAACAGCAGCTCGGGAGCGTCGAGGGAGTTGATGATGCCGCCGACCAGCGGGATCAGCAGGCCGAAGGAGCCCCAGGAGGTGCCGGTGGCAAGGGCCATGGCGGCGGCGATCAGGAACGCGATGGGGACCAGCCACGACGGGGAGATCGAGGCGCGTTCGATCAGGCCGGCGAGGTACTCCCCGGTGCCGAGGGCCGCGACCAGTGCCCCGAGCACCCAGGCGAGGATCAGGATGCTGACCGCGGGCATCATGGACGTGCCGCCCTCCACCCAACCGCGGCCGAAGGTGCTGGTGCCGAACTTCGGGTTCTCGGCGGTGTCGCGCACGTAGTAGTACAGCCCGGCCGCGAGGCCGAGCACGCCACCGACGATCAGCGCGAACGTGACGTCGGCCGAGGCGAGGATGTCGACCACCGACCACGAGCCGGCGGCCCGCTGCCCGGTCCACGTGCTGCCGCCGAGCACGCCGACCACCAGCAGGACGAATTCCAGGATCGCGCGCCGCTCCTCGGTGCGCATCGGACCGATGTCCAGCCCGATCGTGGCCACCAGGGCGACCAGCAGGAGCGCCGCGAAGGCGGAGTCGTTCGCTCCGGCCCCCCCGAGACCGAGACTCAGCAGCACCTTGCGGGTGGCCACCACCAAGCCGATCGCCAGCAGGGGCGACACCAAGGTCAGGATCGGACAGCTGTCGGGTGTCTTCCCGACAGATCAGGGGCGGAAGGCGGAGCCGGTCCGATCCAGAGCGCCCTCCGTGACCGGTACCGCACCCCGCCGGACCGCTCGAACCAGCTCGGCGTGGTCGGCCTCGGTCTGGTCCGCGTAGGCCCGGGCGAAGTGGGCCATCGCCCGTTCCAGCTTGTCGGATCCCCCGGCGTAGCCCGCGATCATGGAGGCGCCACTGGTGCGAGCATGACCCTTCGCCAACAGGTGTCCGACGATCCCGGCGTAGTCGGTCAGCGCCGCCGGATCGATGGCGTCGAGCGGGATGGTGCCCTTCATGTTCCGGAACTGCCGCACGTAGTACTGCCGCCCCGCGATGGTGGTCCAGCCGAGGAGCGGATCGCTCACCGTCTGCAGCGCCTGTTGGTACTCCACCACGCGCTGGCCCTGGTGAGCGTGCCAGGCCGACTCGCCGTGCACGTGCTCGGCCAGCACGGATCGGCGCGCCTGCTTGAGCTGGAGGAACAACACGTCCTCCGGGGTGCTGCCCTCGAGCAGCGCCACATAGGCGCGCAGGCCGACGCTGCCGACGCCGACGACCTTGTGGGCGATGTCGACCAGGGTGTAGCCGCCCAGCATCCGCCGCCAGTGCGGAGCCAAGGTGGTCAGGTAGTCATCCAGCGCGGCCGCGATCAGCTCGCCGTCCTGCTCGGCGACGTGGGTGATCAGCGGAGGCTCCTCCACGATGTGCCGGCGCCCCTCGTGCTCGCGGGTGAACCGCGGCAGAGCGCGATCGCTCGTCCGGCTGCGCGCCCGCTTGACCGATCGGCCGATCTCGGCCCGGAGCGTCTTCTCCGTGGCGGTCTCGTGCAGGCGCTTCACGTCCAGGCGGTTGTAGGAACGCATCAGCAGCGGCTGCTCGGCCAGGAAGTTCACTTCCGCCCGATAGGCCGACACGCACGAGGTGACGGCCTGCTTGCACTGCTTCTCGCTGGAGGAGTTCTCCCGCCCGGCCACCCAGATGCTGGCGACCAGTCGCCGCAGGTCCCATTCCCACCCCCCCGGATGCGCCTCGTCGAAGTCGTTGAGATCGATCACGAGCTCACCCTCGGGCGAGGCGTAGAAGCCGAAGTTCCCCAAGTGTGCGTCGCCGCAGATCACGGGGGTGATCCCGGTGGCCGGCAGTCCGGCGACGTCCGCGGCCATCACGATGGCGGTGCCGCGCAGGAAGCCGTACGGCGAGCTGATCATCCGACCGACGCGGATCGGGACCAGCTCGTCCACGCGGCCACGATGTGACTCCTGGATCAGCTGCACCGGGTCCCGCCGGCCCGCCGAGGCGTCCCATCGCCCGAGAGCCTTGCGGGGCACCCGCTTGCGTTGCGCCCGGCCCAGGGCGAAGCGCTCCTGCCGGGACGTCGGGCGCTGCCGCAGCGAGCCGAACGCCTCGCCCTCGGCCGTGGCCAGGACCGTGTGCGCCCCAGGGTCGCTCGTCACCAGGTCTCCTCCGCCGCCGCCGCTCCGCGTACCCTAGGCGGCGGGCCCAGCGGTGTCACCGGCGCCCGTGGCCGAAGCCCGAGGTCACCTGAGGCGCACCTGCTCTCGCAGAGGTCCCGATCAGCCGAGCAGGTTCAGCATCTCCTCGGCCAGCGGACCCGAGGATGCGGGGTTCTGGCCGGTGTGCAGGTTGCGGTCGGAGACCACGTGGGGCGCCCAGGCCTCGCCCTCCTGGAAGTCGGCGCCGAGGGCGACCAGGCGGTCCTGGAGCAGCCACGGTGCACCATCGGCCAGCCCGGCCTGCGTCTCCTCGGCGTTGGTGAAGCCCGTGAGCCGGTAGCCCGCGAACGGCGAGCCGCCCTCCGCGCCCTCGGTGGCCAGCAGCGCGGCGGGCGCGTGGCAGACCACGCCCAGGGGCTTTCCCGAGGCCAGCGTGCGGGTGAGCAGGCGGGCCGAGGTCCGGTCGACGCTCAGGTCCTCCATGGGGCCGTGCCCACCGGGGTAGAACACCGCGTCGTAGTCGTCGGGGTCCACGTCCTCGAGCCGCAGCGGCCGCGCGAGCTGGTCGATGCGGCCGATCTCCGCCTCGAGCTCGTCGGTCCGCTCCTGACCGCCGGTGACCTCGGCGGCGAGGCTGCCCGCGTCGACCGAGGGCTCCACGCCGCCGGGGGTCGCGATGCTCACGTCGTGTCCGGCACCGGTGAAGGTGCGGAACGGAACGACGAGCTCCTCGGCCCAGTATCCGGTGGGGTGCTTCGTGCCGTCCTCGAGCGTCCAGTGGTCCGCTCCGGTCACCACGAACAGGATGTTGCTCACGGGGTTCTCCTTCGTCGACGTACGCCGGGGTCGCCGGCACCCGGCCGAACACGGACCGCAGGCCGGACATTCCCGCCGACCCGTGCGCCGGGCACCGCCGCGAGGCCGCGGCCGGCCCCGGTCAGTCCAGCTCGGCCGTGATCCACTCCATGGCGGCGTCGACCTCCGAGAGGTGGAAGACCCGCGCGTGACCCGGCATCAGGAAGCCCAGCGCCCCGATCAGCAGCCGGTACGAGTCGTGATCGGTGACGAGCCCGATCCGCTCGAAGTCGTACCAGTGGTGGAGGCCCAGCCGGGCGTCCTCCAGGGCGGCCTGGAGCTCGTAGCCGTCGAAATCCTCGGAGAGCACGTAGAGCAGGCGCACCCCCTTGCGGGTGGCCCACGCCGCGGCGATGGCCGGCAGCAGCACCTCTTCGTACTCCTGGGCATCCACCCGCCCGTGCGCCGTCGCGACGACCACGTTGACGGGTACGTCTTCCGTGAGCTGGATCATTCTGCCTCCTCGACTGCGGCGATCATGCCCGTCGGCACCCGGTTGTGCACAGGTCAGCCGATCTCGATGATCTGGCGCAAGGTCGTGCCGTCAGCCAGCGCGTCCATGCCGGCGTTGATCGCCTCGAGCCGGATCCGGCCCGAGACCAGCCGCTCCACCGGCAGCTGCCCCTGGCGCCAGAGGTCGATGAGCAGGGGGACGTCACGGCTGGGCACGGCCGAGCCGAGGTAGCTGCCCACGATCGTACGGGCCTCGGCCACGAGCTGGAGCGGCGACACGGACGCCCGGTCGTCCGGGTGCGGGAGCCCGACAGTGACGGTCCGGCCCCCCGGGCCGGTCAGCGCGAGCGCCGTCTCGAAGGCCCGCGCGCTGCCGGCCGCCTCGACCACGGCATCGGCGCGCACGCCCTGTTCCGCGGCCTCGTCGGGCGTCATGGCCCGGTGCGCGCCCAGCGCACGAGCGCTCTCCACCTTTGCGGGCAGCGGGTCCACGGCCAGGACCTCGACGCCCTCGGTCGCCAGGCCGGTCAGCACGGCCGCCATCCCGACGCCGCCGAGACCGACCACACCCAGGGTCTGGCCGGGCTTCAGGTCGCAGTCGTGCAGCACCGCCCCCCCGCCCGTCAGCACCGCGCAGCCCATCAGCGAGGCGACCTCGGCGGGGACGTCGTCTCCGACGGGGACCAGGGAACGCGTGTCGACCACCGCGTGGGTCGCGAAGCCCGAGACGCCGAGATGGTGCTGAATCTGCTCGCCGTCCCGGGTCAGCCGCCGCGCCCCCGAGAGCAGCGTTCCCGCGTTGTTCGCCGCCGACCCCGCCAGGCACGGGCGCCGCCCCTGCGTCGCGCAGCCCTCACAGCTCCCGCACCGGGGCAGGAAGGTCATCACCACGCGCTGACCGCGCTGCAAGTCCTCGACGCCCTCCCCCAGCGCCTCGACGCGGCCGGCGGCCTCGTGGCCGAGCAGCATGGGCACCGGGCGCACGCGGTTGCCGTCGATGACCGAGAGGTCGGAGTGGCACAGCCCCGCGGCCTCGATGGCGACCCGCACCTCGCCCGGGCCGGGATCGGCGAGGTCCACGTCGGCCACGGTCAGCGGGCGCGTCCGGTCGTAGGGCCGCTCCCGACCGATCTCCTCCAGCACGGCTCCGGTGATGCGCACGGCTCTCCTCTCGCGGGCGGATGTCTCCCGCGGAGCCTAGCCACCGCGGGTGGCCTACCGTGCTGGGCGTGAGGGCGCTGCGGTTGGGTTTCGTCGAGGGCACGACCCCCGACAAGTGGGCCGAGCGCTGGCGCCGGGGCGGCCGGCCACCGCTGGTCCTCCTGCCGGTGGACCTCGACGACGTCGCCGCCGCGCTCGACGGGGACCGGATCGATGTCGCGCTGACTCGCCTCGACCCTCGCCTCGGCGGCGCGGAGCCCGACCGGTCGCGCTGCCACGTCGTGCACCTCTACGACGAGGTACCGGTCGTGGTCGTCCCCGGGGACCACGTGTTCACGGCCGTGGACGAGGTCGCGCTCGTCGACCTCGACGACGAGACGCCGGTGCCGGTCCCGCCGACGCCGGTCCGACGGGCGATCGAGATGGTCGCGGGGGGCGGCGGGGTGGCCGTCGTGCCCCTGTCGCTCGCCCGGCTGCACCACCGCCGCGACGTCGCGTACCGGCCCGTGAGCGACGGCCTCCAGCACCCCGTGGGCATGGTCTGGCTGCGGTCGCGGGACGCCGACGACGTGCAGGCCCTCGTGGGCGTCGCCAAGGGGCGGACGCCGCGCAGCTCCCGGGGCTGAGCCCGGCCCCGACTACCAGCTCGTCGCCAGTGGGCGCCCCTCCGTGAACCCGGCCGTCGACTGCACGCCGAGCACCGCGCGCTCGTGCAGGTCGGCCAGGGAGCGCGCGCCCGTGTAGGCGCAGGCCGAGCGGATCCCCGAGCAGACCTGGTCGATCAGGTCCTCGACGCCGGGCCGCTCGGGGTCGAGGTACATCCGCGAGGAGGAGATGCCCTCCTCGTAGAGCGCCTTGCGCGCGCGGTCGAAGGCCGACTCCCCCGCGGTTCGCGTCGCGACGGCGCGCGCCGAGGCCATCCCGAAGGAGTTCTTGTACGGCCGGCCCTCCGCGTCGTGCTCGAGGTCGCCCGGCGACTCGTAGGTGCCGGCGAACCAGGAGCCGACCATCACCGACGAGGCGCCTGCCGCCAGGGCCAGGGCGACGTCGCGCGGGTGCCGCACCCCGCCGTCCGCCCAGACGTGCTTGCCCAGCCGCCGCCCCGCGGCGGCGCAGTCCAGCACCGCGGAGAGCTGCGGCCGCCCGACGCCGGTCATCATCCGCGTCGTGCACATCGCGCCGGGCCCCACCCCGACCTTGACGATGTCGGCACCGGCGGCCACCAGCTCCTCCGTGCCCTCCGCGGAGACCACGTTGCCGGCGACCACGGGGACCGCGGGGTCCAGCCCCCGCACGGCACGCACGGCCTCGATCATCCGGTCCTGGTGGCCGTGGGCGGTGTCCACGACGAGGACGTCGACCCCGGCGCCCAGCAGCTCCGAGGCCTTGGCCGCGACGTCACCGTTGACGCCGACCGCAGCGGCGACCCGCAGCCGCCCGCGGTCGTCGACAGTGGGCGCGTAGAGGGTCGCGCGCAGCGCTCCCGGCCGGGTGAGCACGCCGACCAGTCGTCCGTCGGCGTCCACGGCCGGCGCCAGCGCCAGGCGGGCTGCGTCCAGCCGGTCGAAGGCCTCGCGCGGGTCGAGTCCGGCGGGCAGCAGCAGCGGGCAGGGGGCCATCACGTCGCGGACCTGGGCGAACCGGTCGACGCCGGCGCACTCGTCGGCGGAGACGACCCCGACGGGGCGGCCGTCCTCCACGACCACGGCGGCCCGATGCGCGCGCTTGGGGATGAGCGCGAGGGCCTCGGCCACCGTCTGGTGGCCGGTGAGCTCGATCGCCGTGTCGATGACGTGGTGCCGCTGCTTGACCCAGGCGACGACCTCGCGGACCACCGGGGCCGGGATGTCCTGGGGGATCACCGTCAGCCCCCCGCGTCGGGCCACCGTCTCGGCCATCCGCTTGCCGGCGATGGCCGTCATGTTCGCGACCACGAGGGGGATGGTCGCCCCGGAGCCGTCGGTCGTGGCCAGGTCGACGTCGTACCTGCTGGTCACCGCTGAGGACCCCGGCACCATGAAGGCGTCGTCGTAGGTCAGGTCGTAGGGCGGGGGCCGGTCGTCCAGGAAGCGCACGGCAGCCGACTCTAGTCCCGCGCGGGGCCCGTCTCCACCGGGGCGATGCGCGGCTACTCGACCGGCGGGAAGGCATGGTCCCGGCCGAAGAAGGCCGCCGTCTCCCGCGCGCTGGGCGAGCCCGCCTCGGTGTCGGCGCCCAGGCGCCGCAGCGAGGAGACGACCTCGTCCTCTCCCTTGAACACCGCCCCGGCCAGCGGCGACTGGCCGCGGTCGTTGAGGCGGTCGACGTCGGCCCCGCGCTCGGCGAGGGACTCCACGGTTGTGGCGTGGCCGTGGTAGGCCGCGAGCATCAGGAGCGTGTTCCCGGCCGCGTCGGTCAGGTCGACCGGCACGCCCGCGTCGACGTACGCCGCGAGCCGCTCCGCGTGGCCCTCCCGCGCGAGGTCGAACATCTGGTGGGCCAGCTCGACCACCTCGTCGCCGGGCGACTCGTCGCTCATGGCGGCGCCCTCAGACGGCCGACACGCGGATCCGCCCCGAGCGGAACGCGTCGACGAACAGCGCGTGGTCGCGGCGGACCTGCTCGGCGTAGCCGAGGGCGAAATCGGTGAGCCACGAGGCGAACTCCTCGCGGCGACCCTCGACCGCCGCGACGATCACGTGCTCGACCTGGAACTCGACCAGGGTCTGGTCGCTGTCCTCGTCGGAGGCGCAGTGGACCTTGGCGGCGGCCCGGCCGAGCTCCTCGACGACGCCCGCGATCTGCTCGGGCTCGGTGACCCCGTCCCACGCGAGGTCGATCCCGAAGGGCGACAGCTCCGAGACGACGTAGCCCACCCCGTCGATCTCCGCGTGCCCCAGCAGGGGGTCGGTGTGCCGCTGCAGGGCGTGCTGCGAGACGACCGTTCGCTCTCCCTCGTGCGCGAAGTACGACTCGATAGCGCTGCGGTCCACGAACCGGCTGACCGCGGGCACGTTCCCCTGCTTCATCGAGAGCACGACGTCGTCGTCCATCGCCTGGCTCCAGCCCTCCAGCAGCAGGTTGTACGCCGGCAGGCCGGCGCTGCCGATCCCGAAGCCGGACGCGCCCACCACGTCCTGCACCGTGTAGAACACGCCGCGATCGGCGCGCCGGTTCTCCGGAACGGTCTCCAGGTAGCGCTCGAAGGCCTCGAGCACGCGCCGCCGCTCGGCGGCGTCGATCCGGAAGATGGTGGCGCCCTCGCGGAAGCGGCGCCGGTCGCCGTCCTGCTCCGTCATCGGGCCGAGCAGGTCGGCGCGACGGCTCATGCGCGCCGCGCGGAGCGCCTCGAGGATCGGCCCGTGGCTGTTGTCCAGCCGCAGCGCGAAGTCGTCGTCGTCGGACGCGGCGTAGTGGTCGACCTGACCGAGGTAGGAGGCCACGAAGACGCCGATCAGGCGGCGGATCTCGTCCTCGGGCAGCGCCTTCTGCCAGCAGGTCAGCGCCAACGAGGCGAGGAAGCGCTGCAGGTCCCAGGTGAAGTGCCCCAGGTAGGCCTCGTCGAAGTCGTTGACATCGAAGACGAGGCGGCCGTCGGAGGAGAGGTAGGTCCCGACGTTCTCGACGTGCAGGTCACCGTGCACCCAGATCCGCTCCGCTCCCCCGGTCGCCCAGGGATCGTCCTGCCCGGTGACGTCGGCGAAGAACAGGCACGCCGTGCCGCGGTAGAAGGCGTGCGGGTCGCGCGCCATCTTGCGGTACTTGGTGCGGAAGGCCCCCGGGTCCCGGTCCATCAGGTCTGAGAAGGCCTGGTCCAGCACCTCCACGATCCGCCCGGTGCGCCCGTCGTCCGTCTGCGTGCTCCAGTGATCCGCTCCCATTCCCCCACCCTGCCCCGCCCCGTCGCGTGCATCCCACCCGGTGGGGGCACGCGGGTCCCCGCTGGGCCTGCCGTGCCGGGCCTGCCTCGGGTCCCGGGCGACGGGCTAGAGTCCGGCGCATGCCCGTCTCGCCGCAGCGCTCAGCGGAGGGCCCGGGGCCGCTCGCTCCGCACGGTCCCCTGCCCCCCGGCGGCACCGTCCGTCCCGTGACCCGCTGGGGCACCCCGGTGATGCACCGCCGGCAGCGCCCGGTCGACTCCTTCGACGAGGAGCTGCGGACCCTGGCCGCGGACATGGCGGCGACCATGTATGCCGCGGACGGCGTCGGGCTCGCCGCCTGCCAGATCGGGGTCGACCTGGCGCTCTTCGTCTTCGACTGCCCCGTCGAGAGCGGTCAGCGGGTGGTCGGCGTGGTCGCCAACCCCGAGGTCACGCTCCCCGAGGGCAGGGACCGCCGCCTCGACACGGACGACGAGGGCTGCCTGTCGTTCCCGGGTGCGTTCGTGGAGTGCGCGCGCCCCGACCGGGCCCGGGTCGACGGCTTCGGCCTGGACGGCGGGCCGGTCTCCTACGAGGGGGACGGCCTGCTGGCCCGCTGCCTGCAGCACGAGACCGACCACACGCGCGGCACCGTCTTCGGCGACCGGCTGCCGACCAAGCTGCGCAGGAGGCTGGAGAAGCAGCAGCGCGAGGCCGCCGAGGAGTTCCCGGAGGGCTGGCCCGCGGCGTAGCCAGGGTCAGCGCCGAGCGGCGACCCAGCAGGCGATCGCGCTGGCCGCCGCGACGTTGAGCGAGTCGACGCCCGCCGCCATCGGGATCACCGCACGCCGGTCGGCCGCGGCCTGCCAGCGCGCCGAGAGGCCGGGGCCCTCCGACCCGAGGATCAGCGCGAGCCGGTCGACACCGGCGACCGCCTCGTCCACGGGGAGGGCGTCCGGCGTCAGTGTGAGCGCGACCGTGGTGAACCCGGCCTCGGTGAGCGCCGGCAGGGCCCCGTGCCAGTCGGGCAGGCGGGCCCACGGCACGGCGAAGACGGCGCCCATCGCCACCTTGACGGACCGCCGGTACAGCGGGTCGGCGCAGCGCGGCGAGAGCAGGACGGCGTCGAACCCGAGCGCTGCCGCGTTCCGGAAGACGGCGCCGACGTTGGTGTGGTCGACGACGTCCTCGAGCACCAGGACCGACCGGGCGCCGGCCAGCACCTCCTCCATGACGGGCAGCGGGCGCCGGTGCAGCGAAGCGAGCGCGCCCCGGTGGACGTGAAAGCCGGTGAGCTCCTCGGCCAGCCGCTCGTCGAGCACGTAACAGGGTGCCGCGGAGCGGTCGAGGACGTCGGCCAGTCCCGCCAGCCACCGGGGGGCCATCAGGAAGGACCGGGGCGCGTAGCCGCCCTCGACCGCGCGGCGCACGACCTTCTCCCCCTCGGCCAGGAAGAGGCCGTGCTCGGCCTCGAGGTGCTTGCGCAGCGCGACATCGCGCAGGTCCCGGTAGTCGGCCAGCCGGGGGTCGCCCGGATCGCTCAGGGGGATGAGCGTGGCCACGGCTCAGGCCCCGTCCCGGGGGTAGTGCCCCGGACGGGCCACCGCGACGACCTCGCCCACCACGATGATCGCCGGGGGTCGCACCTGCTGCTCCTCGAGGTCGCGGGCCAGGTCGCCCAGCGTCGAGAGCACGGTCCGCTCGGCCGGCATGCTCCCCTCGATCACGACTGCCACGGGCGTGGCGGGCCCGCGCCCGCCCGCGACGAGTGCGCCGGCGATCGCGGCCGCGTTCTGCACCGCCATCATCAGCACGATCGTGCCGCGCATCCCGGCCACCGCCTGCCAGTCCACGAGGGAGTCGCGGTGACCGGGCTCGAGGTGCCCGGAGACGACCGTGACCTCGTGGGCGACGCCGCGGTGGGTGACCGGGATGCCGGCGAGCCCCGGCACCGAGACCGCCGAGGTCAGCCCGGGTACCACGGTCACGGGGACGCCGGCCTCCCGGCAGGCCAGGACCTCCTCGTAGCCGCGGCCGAAGACGAAGCTGTCGCCGCCCTTGAAGCGCACGACCCGCTTGCCCTCTCGGGCCCGCTCGACCATGACGCGGTTGATCTCCGCCTGGGCGGCGGAGCGACCCCGGGGCAGCTTGGCCACGTCGACCAGCTCCACGTGCGCGCCCAGCGAGTCGAGCAGCTCGCGCGGGGCCAGCCGGTCGGCGACCACCACGTCGGCCGAGGCGAGGGCGTGCCGCGCGGCCACGGTCGCCTGCTCGGGGTCGCCGGGACCGCCGCCGACGAGCACGACCCCCGGCGTCCGATCGAGCGCGTCGCGCGCCGCCACGCTTCCATCGGCCAGCGCGGCCATCAGCTCGTCGCGGAGGGCGGCGGAGCGGCGCGGCTCGCGGTTGCCGAGCACGGCGAGCGTGACGCCCGCGTGCCGCCCGACGGCCGGCGTCCAGGCGCTGGCCCGGCGCGCGTCGTCCGCGCGCACGCAGAAGATCCGGCGCTCCTCGGCGGCCGCCAGGACGCTCGCGTTCACCTCGGGGTCGTCGGTGGCGGCGATCGCATACCAGGCGCCGTCGAGGTCGCTCTCGGCAAACCGCCGGAGCTCGATGGTCAGCTCGGCTGCGAGCCCCTCCAGGGCGGGCGTCACCTCCGGCGAGATCAGCGTGACCTTCGCGCCCGCGCCGATCAGCACCGGCACCCGGCGCTGGGCGACGTGCCCGCCGCCGACGACCACCACGCGCCGGCCGGCCAGGCGTAGCCCGACCGGGTACGGCGGGTGGTCCGTCTCGTCGGGCTCGCGCATGACCGGCATTCTTCCCCGAGCCCCCGGCTGCCCGGCGCCTGTCTCACGCATTCGGACGGTGTTCTTGATTCGCTCCAGAGTGCGTGATGGTCTGGGGTGACGACCGGGGCCGGCCTCGCCGACCCCCTACCGAGGAGACGACGCATGACGCAGACCCAAGGCTCGACCACGGGGACCGGCGCCCCCGCCCCCAGCGACCGCAACAGCCTCACCGTCGGCGCCGACGGGCCGATCCTGCTCCACGACCACCACATGATCGAGCAGATGGCCCACTTCAACCGCGAGCGCGTCCCGGAGCGGAACGTCCACGCCAAGGGCTCCGGCGCCTTCGGCACCTTCGAGTGCACGGCGGACATGTCGGCCTACACCCAGGCCGCCGTGTTCCGGCAGGGCGCGAGCACCGAGATGCTCGCCCGCTTCTCGACCGTCGCCGGCGAGCAGGGCTCGCCCGACACCTGGCGCGACCCCCGCGGCTTCGCGCTGAAGTTCTACACCGACGAGGGCAACTGGGACCTCGTCGCCAACAACACACCGGTGTTCTTCGTCCGCGACACGATGAAGTTCCCGCACTTCATCCGCTCGCAGAAGCGCCGCGGCGGCAACGGGCTGCGCGACAACGACATGCAGTGGGACTTCTGGACGCTCACCCCGGAGTCCGCACACCAGGTCACGTGGCTGATGGGCGACCGCGGCATCCCGAGGAGCTGGCGGCACATGAACGGCTACGGCAGCCACACCTACATGTGGTACAACGCCGCCGGCGAGAAGTTCTGGGTGAAGTTCCACTTCATCAGCGACCAGGGCGTCGAGTGCCTGACGCAGGACGACGCCAACCGCATCGCGGGCGAGGACTCCGACTTCCATCGCCGCGACCTCTACAACACGATCGCCGCGGGCGACTTCCCGAGCTGGACGCTGAAGGTCCAGATCATGCCGTACGAGGATGCGAAGACCTATCGGATCAACCCCTTCGACCTGACCAAGGTGTGGCCGCACAGCGACTACCCGCTGCAGGAGGTCGGGAAGATGACCCTGAACCGGAACCCGGAGAACTTCTTCGCGCAGATCGAGCAGGCGAGCTTCGAGCCGAGTGCGGTGGTGCCGGGGATCGGCTTCTCGCCCGACAAGATGCTGCTCGGCCGCGTCTTCGCCTACGCGGACACGCACCGCTACCGGATCGGCCCGAACTACCAGCAGCTGCCGGTCAACCAGCACCGGGTCCAGGGTGCCTACACCTACCAGTTCGACGGCCCGATGGCCTACCAGCACACGGGCGACCGGCCGAAGTACGCGCCGAACTCCTACGACGCTCCGTACTCCGACCTCACCGGTCCGGCCGGGGACAGCTGGGAGACGGACGGGGAGTTCGTGCGGGCGGCCTACACGCTTCGGGAGGAGGACGACGACTTCTCGCAGGCGGGCACGATGGTTCGCGAGGTCTTCGACGACGCAGCGCGGGAGCGGTTCGTCGCCAACGTCGCGGGCCACCTGCTCGGCGGCGTCAGCGAGCCGGTCCTCCAGCGCGCGTTCGAGTACTGGAGCAACGTCGACGCCGAGATCGGCAAGCGGATCGAGGAGGCCGTGCACACCGGGCAGACCAACGACCCGGCGCCGCACCCGACGCAGGCGATCGAGACCGTCTGAGTCCGCGCCCGCGACTGCGGCAGGAGGCCGGGAGCGAGATCGTCGGGCGGGAGGACCGGCGCCGCGGCCGGGCTGGGAGGATGCGAGGGTGACCCAGACCCCGGTGGCCGACGTGTTGGGCGAGCCCTGGCTCGCCGAGACGCTCCCGTTGGAGCCGGACGGCGAGGGCGAGGTCGTCGCGACGCTCGTGCGTCGTCCGCCCGAGCACGACGCCGCGGTGCTGCACGTGCACGGCTTCGCCGACTACTTCTTCCACGTCGAGCACGCCGACTGGTGGGCCGCCCGGGGCCGCGACACCTATGGCCTCGACCTGCGCAAGTACGGCCGCTCGTTGCGCGAGCACCAGACGCCCAACTACGTGAGCGACCTCCGGGAGTACGAGCCGGAGCTCGACGAGGCGTGGCGCCGCATCACCGAGCGCGACGGTCACCGGCGCGTGGTGATCGCCGCGCACTCCACCGGCGGCCTGGTCGTCGCGTTGTGGGCGGACCGGCGCCGCCGGCAGGGCCGCCCGCTGCGGGAGCTGGCCGGCATGGTGCTGAACTCCCCGTGGCTCGACATGCACGGCGGTTGGTGGTTGCGCACCCTCGGCACCCAGGTCCTGCGCCAGGTCGGCGCGCGGATGCCGCACCGGGAGCTCCCGCGGAACGTGACCGGCTTCTATGTGCGCAGCCTGCATCGCGACCACGAGGGTGACCATGACTTCGACCTGCGCTGGAAGCCGGTCGAGTCCTATCCCGTGTTCGCCGGCTGGCTGCGGGCGATCCGGGCGGGCCACGCGCGGCTGCACCGCGGCCTGGAGGTCGGCTGTCCGGTCCTGGTCCTGTCCTCGGCTCGCTCGGCGCGTCCCACCGCGATGGACGAGGAGGTGCACGGGGCCGACATCGTCCTCGACGTCGAGCAGATCCGGCGCTGGGCGCCGGCGCTGGGTGCCCACGTCACGAGCGTCGCGGTGGACGGGGCACGGCACGACGTCCTGCTCTCCCGGCCCGAGCCGCTGGCTCGCGCGTATGACGTCCTCGACCGGTGGCGGAGCGCCTGGCTCTGACTCGCCGTCGCCGGAGCCGCGAAAAGGCGGCGCCGGGAGCCGTCCCGGCCCTAGGCTGGAGGGTGTCTGGCCCCCCCACGGGGGCCACCGAGCCCGGAGGAATGGCCATGACCGAGCAACCCCCGTACGGCGGAACACCACCCCCCGAGCCGGCCGTTGCCCACGCCCAGGCCGCCGGCGTCGGCGTCCGCTTCGGCGCCCGATTCCTGGATGGTCTGGTCTTCGTCGTCCTGAGCATCGTCGTCGGCATCCTGATCGCGGCGGTCGGCCTGGTCAGCGGGGGCGCAGGAAGCTTCAGCGCCTTCGGAGGGGACGGCTACGCCGAGTCCGCCATCCTCGCCGTCGTGCAGACGGCGATCTGGATGGGCTACTTCGTGTTCCTGGAGACCAGCCGCGGGCAGACGCTCGGCAAGATGGTGCTGAAGCTCCGTGTCGTGAGCGAGTCGGGTGGGAACCCGACGATCGAGCAGTCGGTCAAGCGCAACATCTTCCTCGCCTTCGGGCTGGCCGCCATCATCCCCTTCCTCGGATTCATCGGCGGGCTTGCCCAGCTCGCGGCAGTCATCGCGATCGCCGTCACGATCAGCAGCGACCCGGGCAACCGAGGCTGGCACGACAAGTTCGGCAGCACCCAGGTGCTCAGGGTCGGCTGAACCCTCAGGCAGCACCCGGGCGTCCCCCGGGTGGCGAGCGGCGGCAGCCGGTCAGGACGAGGTCACGAACACCACCAGCGCCACCATGCCCACGACCACGATGACGGCCCGCAGGGCGGGCGCGGGCAGCCGACGGCCGTAGCGGGCCCCGAGCTGGCCGCCGACGACCGATCCGGCGGCGAGCAAGGCCACGACGGCCCAGTCGACGTCCGCCACCACGACGAAGACCGCGCCCGAGACGGCGTTGACCAGCGCGGCCAGGACGTTCTTCACGGCGTTGAGGCGCTGCAGGTCGTCCGTGATCCCGATGCCCATCACGGCCATCAGCAGGATCCCCTGGGCGGCACCGAAGTAGCCGCCGTAGACCCCGGTGCCCAGCACCGCCGGCCAGACCCACCGGGCGCCATCGAGCGGAGGACCACCGGCAGCCTCGTGCCGCCTCGCCACCCACGCCGAGATCCGGGGCTGGCCCACCACGAGCACGAGGCCCAGCACGATCAGCACCGGCACGATGGTGCTGAAGGCCTCGGCCGGCAACGCCAGCAGCAGCACCGCGCCGACGACCCCACCGAGGAGCGAGGCCGACCCGAGGCGCAGGACCCGGCGCCGCTGCCCGCGCAGCTCGCGACGGTAGCCGATCGCCCCGGAGACCGAGCCCGGCACCAGGCCGATGGAGTTCGAGACGTTGGCGGTGACCGGGGGGACCCCGAAGGCCAGCAGCGTCGGGAAGGTGATCAGCGTGCCGGAGCCGACGACCGTGTTGATCGTGCCCGCTGCGACGCCGGCGGCGACGATCGCCGCCAGCTCCGCGGGGCTCACGGCGTGGCGTCGGGCTCCGCACCGCCGTCGTCGGTCGACACCACGGGGTCGGTCGGCACGACGGGGTCGGTCGGCTTCTTGCCCGAGCGACGCGGCGACGCGGCGAGGCGCGCCTCCTCGATCGCCCGCTGGACGTCCTCGCGCGCCTCGCGCGCCGCGTCGTCGGCGTGCTCGTCGATGGCCGCCGACGGGTCGGTCGACACCCGCGTGCGCGGGCCCGGCACCTCGTCGGGGATGCCGCGCAGGCTGTTCATCGTCGAGCCCAGGCCCTCGAGAGCGGTGCCGATCTCGCTCGGCACGATCCAGACCTTGTTGGCGCTGCCCTCGGCGATCTTCGGCATCATCTGGAGGTACTGGTAGGCCAGCAGGGACTGGTCGGGGCGTCCGTCGTGGATCGCCTGGAAGACCGTCTGGATGGCCTGTCCCTCACCCTGCGCCATCAGGATCGAGGACTCCCGCTCGGCTTGGGCGCGCAGGATCGCGGCCTCGCGGTCGCCCTCGGCGTTCAGGATCGCGGACTGCTTGTTGCCCTCGGCGGTGAGGATCGCGGACTGCCGTTGGCCCTCGGCGGTGAGGATGGTGGCGCGCTTGTCGCGGTCGGCGCGCATCTGCTTCTCCATCGAGTCCTTGATGGACGGCGGCGGGTCGATGCCCTTGATCTCGACGCGCTTGACCTTGATCCCCCAGCGCCCGGTGGCCTCGTCGAGCACCCCCGACAGACCACGGTTGATGTTCTCGCGGCTCGTCAGGGTCTCCTCCAGCTCCATGCCACCCACGATGTTGCGCAGCGTGGTCATGGTGAGCTGCTCGACGGCGGAGATGTAGTTGGAGATCTCGTAGGTCGCCGCGATCGGGTCGTTGACCTGGAAGTAGATGACGGTGTCGATCGAGACGGTGAGGTTGTCCTCCGTGATCACCGGCTGCGGCGGGAAGCTGACGACCTGCTCGCGCATGTCGATCTGGTAGCGCACCCGGTCGACGAACGGCACGACCACGTTCAGGCCGGGCTGCAGCGTCTCCTTGTACTTGCCGAACCGCTCCACGACCCCGGCCCGCGCCTGCGGGATGATCTGTACGGCCTTGCCCAGCGTGGTGACGACCACGAGGCCCACCAGCACGAGCAGGACCAGCACGACGATTTCCATGGTTTCCCTTCCTCACGTGTCGCGGGCCGCCGGGGGCGGTCGCGGTCAGTCGTCCAGCTGAGGCACGGGGTGCACGAACGCCGTGGCGCCCTTGATCTGCAGCACCTGCACCGTCGCCCCGGCCTCGATGCGGACGCCCTCGTCGTAGGGCTGGGCCGTCCAGCGCTCCCCGTCGATCTTGAGGGTCCCCGGGTGGTGTGCGTCGAAGCCCTCCTCGGCGACCGCCTGCATGCCGATCAGCTTGCGCGGCCCGAGCATCAGCTCCGGGCCGCCGTGCATGCGCTGGGCAAGCTGGGGACGCACCACGGCCAGCATCGCGACCGCGCCGGCCGCGGCGAGCAGGGCCTGGAGCACGACGGGGGCGCCCAGCAGCGCGGCGACCATGCCGACCGTGGCGCCGACGGCGAGCATGATGAGGACGAGGTCCAGGCTCAGCATCTCCAGCACGCCCAGCCCGAGCGCGCTGGCGAGCCACACGGCCCACCCGTAGTCCCCCCACCACTCCATGAGCTCCACACTATCCGGCGACTGGCGGCGCGCCAGCGACCCAGCCCGGGCCGCGGGTCGGGCGATCAGGTCGTGCGGCGCCGGCCGGGGCGGCGCCTCGCGGCCCAGCGTCCGTCCTCGTGCGAGACGGTCAACGGGAGGCCGAACGTCTCCGAGAGCCCGGCGTCGGTGATCACGTGCTCGATGAAGCCGGCGCGCACGACCCGCCCCCGGCGCAGCAGCAGCGCGTGGGTGAACCCGGGCGGGATCTCCTCGACGTGGTGCGAGACCAGCACGGTCGCGGGCGAGTCGGGGTCCATGGCGAGCACCGCGAGCGTTGCGACGAGGTCCTCGCGGCCACCCAGGTCGAGCCCCGCGCCGGGCTCGTCCAGCAGCAGCAGCTCGGGGTCGGTCATCAGGGACCGAGCGATCTGCACCCGCTTGCGTTCGCCCTCGCTGAGGGTTCCGAAACTCCGATGCGCCAGCCGCGCCGCGCCGAGCTCGCGCAGCAGGCCGGCCGCCCGGCCGTGGTCCAGGTCGTCGTAGGCCTCCCGCCAGCGGCCCAGGACGCCGTACGACGCGCTGACGACGACGTCGTGAACGGTCTCCTCGCGCGGGATGCGCTCCGCGAGCGCGGCGCTGGTCAGGCCGATCCGGGGGCGCAGGTCGAAGACGTCCACTGCCCCGAGCACCTCGTCGAGCACACCGGCAACGCCGGACGTGGGGTGCATCTGGGCCGACGCGAGCTGCAGCAGCGTGGTCTTTCCGGCGCCGTTGGGCCCCAGCACCACCCAGCGCTCGTCCTCCTCCACCGACCACGACACCCCGTCGAGCAGGAGGGCATCACCGCGGCGGACGCTGACCTCGGCGAAGTCGAGGACCACGGACATGGGCGCCACCCTAGACGGCGTACGATCCCGCGCCGTGGACCCCTCCACCCACGCCCGGGCCGAGCTCGACGCGCCGGACGCGCTGCCCGCGTCGGCGCGGTTCGCCTGGTGGCTGACGGCGTGGCTGCGCGGCCACGAGGTCACCGACCATGTCCTGGACGCCCTCGTCGGCGACGACGCCGCGCACCACGTCGCCGGGTTGGGAGACCACCCGGTCGATCCGGGCCCCGTCGACCGGGGTGGGGCCGGCGCGGCCGAGCCGCTGCTCCTGGCGCTCGGGGCGCTGCGCCGCCGCGGGGCCCGCACGGCGGGCCTGGCGCTGCCCGCCGAGGGCGACCCCCTCGGCCTCGGCGGGCCGAGCGCGTTCAACGCCGCGGCGCTGGAGGCGGGCGAGGCGGTCGTCGTGGCGATGGACGGTGGTCCGCTCGGGCTGGTGCCCCAGCGGACCGGTGCCGGTGTGGTGTGGGTCGCCCGCCCCGCGGCACGGCGGCAGCTGCCCGATGTCGGCGAAGCCGACCGCGGCCTGCGCCAGGCTCTTGTGGAGAGCACCGACGCGCTGGTGCGTCTCGACGTGGCGCGCTGGCGTCCGGAGGTGGCGGACCTTCTCATGGACCTGCGGCACCTCCCGGCGCCGGCGTCCCCCCGCGGCGTCCCCCCGCGCTGCGTCGCCCTGGCGGCCCGCGGCCTGCAGGCCCTCGGCATCGCCGGGCTCGCTCTGGCGGACGACGGGGGCGCCGTCACGGCGCCGGAGGCGACCCGGCGTGCGGAGGCGCTGCGTCCGTTGGAGCGCGCCGGCCGACGGGCGCTCGTGGCCGCCTGCTCTCCCGAGATGTGGCCGCCCGTTTGACCGGGGGCGTCCGGCCGGTGGCCGGTGGCCGCTAGCCTGCGGTGATCATGCAGTCGAACGCGCACGCGGACGGGCACCCTGTCGAGGATCAGCCGACGAGCACGCTGCTGGTCACGCTCAGCGGCGAGGACCGCCCGGGCGTCACCTCGCAGGTGCTGGCAGTGCTGGCGCGGGCCGGCGTCGAGGTCCTCGACGTCGAGCAGATCGTGCTGCGCCGCCGCCTCGTGCTCGGCCTGCTGGTCACGGCTCCGCGCGAGTGGAGGCGGCTGCGCGAGGAGGTGGTTGCGGCGGCGGAGGACCTGGGCCTGGTGGTCGAGGTCGACCGGGGCAGGGGCGACAACCTCGGGCGCCCGGGCGGCCGGTCGCACGTCACGGTCATCGGGATGCCGTTGACCGCGCGCGCCCTGGCGGCCATCGTCGGCCGCATCGCCGACCTGGGCGCCAACATCGACCGGATCGAGCGGATGGCGCGCTACCCGGTGACCGCGATCGACCTGCACGTCTCGGGCGCCGATCCCGACCGGCTGCGCGCCGACGTCGCCGCCGAGGGAGCCCGCCAGGGCATCGACGTCGCGGTGCAGCCCGCCAACCTCCTGCGGCGGGGGATGCGCCTGATCGTGATGGACGTGGACTCCACGCTCATCCAGGGCGAGGTCATCGAGATGCTCGCCGCCCGCGCGGGCTG
This sequence comes from uncultured Actinomycetota bacterium, assembly GCA_963731985.1. Classification (GTDB taxonomy): domain Bacteria; phylum Actinomycetota; class Actinomycetes; order Propionibacteriales; family Nocardioidaceae; genus Nocardioides. The sequence continues at coordinate 151,908 of CAVSYA010000007.1, forward strand.
CGCGGACGAGGTCGCCCGGGTGACCGAGCGGGCGATGCGCGGCGACCTCGACTTCGAGGAGTCGCTGCGCAGCCGCGTCGCGCTGCTCGAGGGCCTCGACGTCGCCGAGCTGGCCGGCGTCTACGACGAGATCGTGCTGGCGCCGGGCGCGCGCACGCTGGTGCGGATCCTGACCAGGCTCGGCTACCGTTTCGCCCTCGTCTCCGGCGGCTTCTCCCAGGTCACCGACCGCCTCGCCGACGAGCTCGGGATCCACTTCGCCCGGGCCAACGAGCTCGAGGTCGTCGACGACCGCCTGACCGGGCGCATCCTCGGTGACGTGGTCGACCGGGCCGGCAAGGCTGCGGCGCTGCGCCAGTTCGCGGCGGAGGCAGGCGTCTCGGTGGACTCCACCATCGCCATCGGGGACGGCGCGAACGACTTGGACATGCTCTCGGCCGCCGGGCTCGGCATCGCCTACAACGCCAAGCCGGTGGTGCGCGAGGCCGCCGACACAGCGGTCAACGTGCCCTACCTCGACGCGATCATCTACCTGCTCGGGATCTCCCGCGAGGAGGTCGAGGCGGCCGATGCGGAGGCGGGGTATGTGACGCCCTCCCCGCCGCTCGGCGGCGGGTGACGGCCGGCCGTCCCCCGGGCGCCGTGCGCCGTGGGCGCGCTACTCGGCGTGCCCGGCGTGGAAACCGCGGAGCGCGCCGCCGCCCTCGGCGAGGGAGGCCCACGAGCCGGCGACCTCGAAGACGGCCGCGGCGGACGTCGGGAAGCCGCGGGACAGGAGCCGCGTCACCGCCTCGGGGTCGCCTGTCCCGTCGTCGAGCAGGTGCGCGAGGGATCCCGCCGTCGGGTTGTGGCCGACGATGAGCGCGGTCTCCACGCCGTCGTCGAGGGCGCGGATGAGGTCGAACGCGCTGTCGATCTCGGCCGTGTAGACCGCGCGGTCGACGTCGGCCTCGAGGCCCCAGCCGGCCGCGGCGGCGATCTCGGTCCACGTCTCCCGCGTCCGGGCCGCGTCGCTGACCAGGGCTGCGTCGGGCGTGAGTCCGCACCCAGCGAGCCACCGGCCGCTGGCCGCCGCGTCGCGGCGTCCGCGGTCGGTCAGGGAGCGCTCGTGGTCCGTGCCGGCTCCGGCCTCGGCCTTGGCGTGCCGGACGACGACGAGCGTCCTGGTCGTTGCGTCCCCACCGGTCATAGGGCCCACACTCGCACCGCGTAGCCTTCCCTGTCATGCCGCAGGGACAGCTGATGATCGTCGGCGGGGCGGAGGACAAGCTCCGCAAGGCGAAGATCCTCTCGGACTTCGTGCGGCGCGCCGGGGGCCCCGATGCCCGGATCGCCGTCGTCGCGACGGCATCGTCGCTCGGTCACGAGATCGTCGAGGTCTACGACGCCCTGTTCCGACGACTCGGCGCTGCCGACGTGGTCTCGGTGCGGCCCGAGAGCCGGGAGGACGCCGCGGACCCGGCGTTCCTCGACCCGCTCGGACCCGACTCGCGGATCACCGGCGTCTTCATGACCGGAGGCAACCAGCTCAAGCTCTCCGGGGTGATCTGCGGGACGCCCTTCGGCGAGTCGCTGATCGAGGCGCACGGACGTGGCGTGGTGATCGCCGGGACCTCGGCCGGGGCGTCGATCCAGTCCTCGCACATGGTCGCCTTCGGCTCGGGAGGTTCCACGCCGCGACAACGGATGACCCAGGTGGCTGCGGGCCTGGGGCTCGTCCAGGCGACAGTCATCGACCAGCACTTCGCGCAGCGCAACCGCTACGGCCGGCTGCTGATGATCTGCGCTCAGTCGCCTCAGCTGCTCGGCATCGGGGTCGATGAGGACACCGCCGCCATCATCGAGCGCTCCGAGGCGGGTCACGAGATGCTGAGCGTCCTCGGCCGCGGCGCCGTGACGGTCTTCGATCCGGCGAAGGTGGTCTCCAACGCCCACGAGGCGCGGCGGGGCTCGCCGCTGCTGGCCAGCGGCGTCACGCTGCACGTGCTGCCGGCCGGGTCGAGCTTCGACCTGACCAGTCGGCGCCTGGCGCCGCGACCGGTGGAGACCGACCCCGCCGAGGCAGCCGAGCTCGACACCGCGAGCCGCGACCTGCGTCAGCTGGCCAAGGACATCGCGGCCGGCGACGCCGGCCCCGCTGTGCTGCGCCGCCGCCTCGCCCGGCGCCGCAAGGCCACCGCCCGTGCGGATCTGGCCCAGCGCGACGGGGCCGCGGAGGCGGCGGACGAGGTGGCGGGCGCTCCCACGGATCCCCGCGGCCCCGATCCGCTCGGCCCCGATCCGCTCGACCCGGATCCGCTCGACCCGGATCCGCTCGGCTCCGATCCGCTCGGCTCCGATCCGCTCGACCCCGATCCGCTCGACCCCGATCCGCTCGACCCGGGCCGACCACCCGTCCCCGCGCGCGAGCACCCGACGAACGGAGCACCTTCGTGACCGACCGCCCCGCGCCCGATCTCTCGATCCTCGAGACCCGCGTCTACCGGGGTGCCAACATCTGGTCCTTCGACCCCGCGATCCACCTGGTGGTCGATCTGGGTTCGCTCGAGCAGTTCCCGACGAACACCATCCCCGGGTTCACCGACCACCTCCTGGCGATGCTCCCGGGTCTGCGGGAGCACACCTGCTCCCGCGGACGGCGGGGCGGATTCGTCGAGCGGCTGCACGAGGGCACCTGGCTGGGTCACGTGGCCGAGCACTGCGCGCTCGCCCTCCAGCAGGTCGTGGGGCACGACGTGCGCCGGGGCAAGACGCGGATGGTCAAGGGGCGCCCCGGGGTCTACAACATGATCTACGCCCACTACGACGAGGGCGTGGGGCTCGCCGCCGGGGCGCTCGCCGTGCGGCTGGTCAATCACCTGGTGGAGGCCGAGCCCGCCTTCGACTGGGACATCGAGCTGGAGAAGTTCATCAAGCAGGCGCAGCGCTCGGCGTTCGGCCCCTCGACCCAGGCGATCCTCGACGAGGCCGTCTCCCGGGACATCCCCTACATCCGGCTCAACAAGGCCTCGCTGGTCCAGCTGGGCCAGGGTGTCAACGCCAAGCGGATCCGGGCGACCATGACCTCCGAGACGGCCTCGATCGCCGTCGACATCGCCTCCGACAAGGACCTGACCACCCGGCTCCTCGCGGCCGCCGGCCTGCCGGTGCCGCGCCAGGAGACGGTGCGGACCGTCGAGCAGGCGGTCCGGGCGTCCGCGCGCATCGGATTCCCCGTGGTGATCAAGCCCCTGGACGGCAACCACGGGCGCGGGGTCTGCCTGGACCTGCAGGACGAGGAGCAGGTGCGGGTGGCCTGGGACACCGCCGTGAGCCAGTCCAGGAGCGGCTACATCGTCGTGGAGTCCTACGTGACCGGCAGGGACTACCGCTGCCTCATCATCGACGGTCGCGTCGCGGCGATCGCCGAGCGCTCACCGGCCTCCGTCACGGGCGACGGCACCAGCACCGTGGAGGAGCTGGTCGACCTCACCAACGCCGACCCTCGCCGCGGCGTCGGCCACGAGAAGGTGCTGACCCGCATCACGGTCACCCACGCGGCAGCCGCGCTGGTCCGGGAGCAGGGCTACGAGATGACCGACGTGCCGCCCGCCGGCACCCTGGTGAAGCTCGCGATGACGGGCAACATGTCCACCGGCGGGATCTCCATCGACCGCACGCTCGAGGCGCATCCCGACAACGTGGACATCGCCGAGGAGGCCGCCCAGATGGTCGGCCTCGACATCGCGGGCATCGACTTCATCTGCCCCGACATCACCGAGCCGGTGCGTGAGACCGGCGGTGCCATCTGCGAGGTCAACGCCGCGCCGGGCTTCCGGATGCATACCCACCCGACGATCGGCGAGCCCCAGTTCATCGCCAAGCCGGTGGTGGACATGCTCTTCCCGCCCGGCGCGGCGTCGCGGATCCCCATCGTCGCCGTCACCGGCACGAACGGGAAGACGACGACCGCGCGGATGATCTCCCATGTCTTCAAGGGCATGGGCCGCAAGGTCGGGATGACCTCCACGGACGGCGTCGTGATCGACGAGCGGCTGGTCATCCGCAAGGACGCCTCGGGGCCCAAGTCCGCCCGGATGGTGCTGCAGAACCCCCGCGTCGACATGGCCGTCTTCGAGGTTGCCCGCGGCGGGATCCTGCGCGAGGGCCTCGGCTATGAGCGCAACGACGTCGCCGTGGTGCTCAACGTGGCGCCCGACCACCTCGGGCTCCGCGGGATCGACACGGTGGAGAGGCTCGCCGACGTGAAGTCGGTGCTGGTCAGCGCCGTGCCGCGGGACGGGCACGCCGTGCTGAACGCCGACGACCCGCTCGTGCGGGAGATGCGCCGCAAGTGCGCCGGCCAGGTCGTCTGGATCTCCATGGAGGAGCCCGGCTCCCAGACCCGCGAGATGATCGAGCTCCACTGCCGCCGCGGCGGCAAGGCGCTGGTGCTCGAGCCCTCGGAACGCGGCGAGATGATCCTCGTCAAGCACGGCCGCCGCGAGATGCAGCTCGCGTGGACGCACCTGCTGCCCGCCACCTTCGGTGGCCGGGCGCGGATGAACGTGCAGAACGCGATGGCCGCCGCGGCGGCGGCGTTCGCCGCCGGGGCCCCCCTGCACGACATCCGGCAGGGGCTGCGGACGTTCTCCACGAACTACTACCTCTCCCCCGGCCGCCTCAACGAGGTGGACGTCGACGGCATCAACGTGATCGTCGACTACTGCCACAACGCGCCCGGGATGCGGATGCTCGGCGACTTCGTGGACCGCGTGTCCGAATCGTCCTCGGCGCTGGACGACGAGACCCAGCGCATCGGCATCATCGCCACCGCCGGGGACCGCCGCGACGACGACATGCGTGAGCTCGGCGAGATCGCCGCGCAGCACTTCGACACGCTCCTCGTCCGCGAGGACGAGGGCCTGCGCGGTCGCCAGCGCGGCGAGACGGCGGCGCTGGTCGCCGAGGGAGTCCGTGCGGCGATCTCCGCGGGGGCGCCCTGCCGGGAGGTCTCGGAGGTGCACGAGGAGATCGAGGCCGTGCGGGCGGCCATGGCCCGCGCGCGCCGCGGCGACCTCGTGGTCGTCTGTGTCGACCAGCACGCCGCGGTGATGCAGGAGCTGGAGAGCTGGACCCATCAGGCCCAGGCCGGCTCCGGCTACAGCGCTGCGTTGCCCGGCGCCGACCCGGACTGGTCGCCGCCCCCCGAGGCCGTGGAGACGCCCGCGACCTGACGCCGCCGCGCGTGCGGCCGGCCCCGGCGATGGCCGGGCCGATGGTCGGGGGGCGTCACTCTGGCGAGCGGGCGGCGCGAACCTTTGCGACGAGCCGCTGCGGGGTGTCCGGAGTGCCGCCGTGCTCGGCGATCCAGGAGTAGGCCTCCTCGCGCTCGGCGTGGCACATCAGCCCCACGACGTCCCCCGGCTCCGCGTCGGCGACCAGGCCGGCGAGCGAGTCGACCTCCGTGTCGTAGGAGGCGACGTCGACCACGCCGACGCGCTCGAGACCGGCGCGCATCCAGGTGTCGAGCTCGTCGCGGGTGCGGCTGCGGAAGTACTTCTCCTTGTGGCCGATGGCCACCACGTCGGCGCCCTTGCCGGCGATCTCGCCGAGGACCTCGATGAGCTCCTGGGTGCGGTCGCCGACGACCCCCAGTCCCAGCATGATCCGACGACCGTCGGGCCGGACGCCGTTCATGATCTCGAACATCGCCTCCAGCCCGGCCTCGTTGTGCGCCAGGTCCATCACCACGGAGACCTCGCCGCGGGGCGTGGGGATGGTGAAGAAGTTCATCCGGCCGGGGTTGTGCTCGGCGTCCGGAAGGAAGGAGCGCAGGCCGAGCACCACGTCCTCGCGCGGGATGCCCGCGGCCAGTGACGCGGAGGCCGCGGCCAGCGCGTTCTCCACGTTGAAGCGGGAGAGCCCGGCCAAGGTCATCGGGACCTCGACCAGCTCCACGAGCGGGTCGGGGTCCTCGCCCGCCTCGAGCACCGTGACCCAGCCGTCGATCACGGTGGTGACCCTGCCGCCGCCCGAGCCCAGCATCTCGCGCACCGCCGGGGAGTCCGGATCCCGCGAGAAGAGCCAGGGCCGCGCCTTGATGACACCGCGCATCGCGAAGACGCGGGGGTCGTCCCCGTTGAGCACCGCCCACCCCCTCTTGCGCGTGATCTGGGGAACGACGGACTTGACCTCGGCCAGCTGGTCGACGGTGTCGATGCCGTGCAGCCCGAGGTGGTCGGCGGTGACGTTGGTGACGACGGAGACGTCGTTGCGGGTCAGGCCGATGCCCTTGAGCAGGATCCCGCCCCGGGCGGTCTCGGTGACGGCGAAGCGGACCTCCTGGTGCGCCAGGACCCGCCCGGCGCCGCTGGGGCCGGAGTAGTCACCGGGCTGCACCAGCTCGCCGTCGATGTAGATGCCGTCGGTGTTCGACCACCCCACCAGGTGCCCGTGCGTGCGCGCGATGTGGGCGATCATCCGCGAGGTGGTCGTCTTGCCGTTGGTGCCCGTCACCGCGACGACCGGCACGTTCGGCGTCAGCGTGGTGGGGCCCTCGCCGAGCTCGCTGGCGGCGACCTTCTCGGCCGCGGCGCTGACGACCCCGTCCACGTCCGCCCGGGCGAGATCGGCGTCCGGCAGCGCGTCGAGCACCTCGCCGACCGCCGTGCCGAGCGCCCGGGCTCGGGTGCGGTGCTTCCACGGGAAGGCGACGATGAGCTGGTCCGGGTCGGCCGTGGAGCGCACCCGCACGGCCAGGCGCGACGTGCCCGCCTCGCGGGCCACCGCGCGTACGAGACGCTCCACCGCGCGCGCCGCGAACCGTTGCCGGAAGCCGCTGCCCGGGGCACCCGGGCGGGAGCGGGAGAGCCCGATCCGGCGCCCGAAGGCGACCGCCGTCTGGTCGGAGGCGCGAGACAGGGTGCCCACGTCGAGCGTGAGCTTGATGGCCGCTCGGGGGAAGTAGAGGTTCGGCCCCTCGAGGACCCTGAGCTCGACGAGTGAGGCAGTCATGGCCGAAACCTACCCATCGCTGCGCCCCGCCATGCGCCCGATCATGCGCCCGATTCCCGGCCCCGGAGGAGCCCTCGGGCACCCCCCTCAGGCACCCATGGCGTGGAAGCCGCCGTCCACGTGCACGATCTCGCCGGTGGTCGCCGGGAAGAGGTCCGAGAGCAGCGCGCAGACGGCTCGCGCGGTCGGCACCTGGTCGGTGTTGTCCCAGCCCAGCGGGGCGCGCCCGGACCACATCTCCTCGAGATCGGCGAAGCCGGGGATGGCCTTGGCCGCCAGCGTCTTCAGCGGGCCGGCGGCCACCAGGTTGACCCGGATGCCATCCGGCCCGAGGTCGCGGGCCAGGTAGCGCGAGGTGGACTCGAGCGCGGCCTTCGCGACGCCCATCCAGTCGTACGCGGGCCACGCCACCGTGGCGTCGAAGGTCATCCCGACCACGGACCCGCCGTCGCTCATCAGCGGGCGGCACGCGGTGGCCAGCGACTGCAGCGAGTACGCCGAGACATGGACGGCCTGGGCCACGTCCTCCCACGGACCGGTCAGGAACTTGCCGCCGAGCAGCGTCTCCGGGTTGCCGTAGGCGATCGAGTGCACGACGCCGTCGAGCCCGTCGACGTGCTCGCGCACGGCGTCGGGCAGCCGCTCGAGGTGGTCGGGGTCGGTGACGTCCAGCTCGAGCACCGGCGTCTCCTGCGGCAACCGCTTGGCGATGCGACGGGTGATCCCCAGCGCCTTGCCGAAGTTGCTGATCAGGACCGTCGCGCCCTGCTCCTGCGCGAGCTTTGCGGTCGCGAAGCCGATCGAGTTGTCCATGGTCACGCCTGCGACCAGGATCCGCTTGCCGTCGAGGAGTCCCATCCCCTGCCTCTCTGTTGCGTGCCGATGGTCGGTGCTTGCCGGATCGGGCCCGGGTCCGTCGGGGCTCAGTGGCCCATGCCGAGACCGCCGTCGACCGGGATCACGGCCCCGGTGACGTACGCCGCCCGGTCGGACGCGAGCCAGGTGACGGCGCCAGCGACCTCCTCAGGGGAGGCGTACCGCCCGAGCGGCACCTGGCTCTTGATGGCCTTCTTCTGGTCCTCGGTGAGGGCCTCGGTCATGTCGGTCTCGACGAAGCCCGGCGCGACGACGTTGGCCGTGATGCCGCGCGAGCCGAGCTCGCGGGCGAGCGAGCGGGCCATGCCCACGAGGCCGGCCTTCGAGGCGGCGTAGTTGACCTGACCCGCCGAACCGAGCATCCCGACCACCGAGGAGAGGAAGACCAGCCGGCCGCGGCGCAGCTTCAGCATGCCCCGGGCGGCCCGCTTGGAGAGGTGGAAGGAGCCGGTGAGGTTGGTGTCGAGCACCGAGGACCAGTCGTCCGTGGACATCCGGAGCAGCAGCCCGTCCGCGGTGACGCCGGCGTTGGCCACCAGCACCTCCACGGGGCCGTGCTCCTCCTCGATCCTCGCGAAGGCGGCGTCCACTTCCCTCGGGTCGGTCACGTCGCAGCGCACGTCGAGACATCCCTCGGGCGCGCCTCCGCTACGGGTGGTCACGGCGACCTGGTCACCCTCGGCCAGGAACGCCTCGGCGATCGCGCGGCCGATGCCGCGGTTGCCTCCGGTCACGAGTACTGATCTGCTCACGCCCAGCGACGGTAGTGATTACCGTGCGGTATGCGAAACCACCCGGCCGCGCGCGCGGACAGGATGAGCCCCCCGATGAGCCAGCCGCTCGATGAACCAGCCCCTCGATGAACCGGGGTGGCTCAGTCGTCCTCGAGGCGGAAACCGACCTTCATGCCGACCTGGACGTGCTCGACCTGACCGTCCTTGACCTGGCCCCGCACCTCGGTCACCTCGAACCAGTCCAGGTGGCGAAGGGTCCGGGAGGCGCGCTCGACGCCGTTGCGGATCGCCTGGTCGATGCCGTCGGGAGAGGTGCCGACGATCTCCGAGACGCGATAGGTGCGGTTGGTCATGGGTGCCTCCGGGGCGCTGCGAGCGGGGACTTCCTGCGGGCTGGTCTGGTGATCGTAGCGACGTAGAATTTCATGCATGGCACGACGAGGCAGCACACGCGCTCGCGCCGAGGCGCGCGACGAGCCGATCCGCATCACGGAGGCCGCGACCAGTCGAGACGTGGACCTGCGCACCCGGCAGCGCCGCTATCTCTGGTCGATGGGCCTGCGCACGGTGTGCGTGGTCGGCGCGGTGCTGACGGCCCCCGGGTGGGCGATGTGGTTCTTCCTGGTCGGGGCCGTGTTCCTGCCGTACGTCGCCGTGGTCATGGCCAACGCGACGAGCGCCCGCGACGACGGCTTCCGGCTGGTGGAGATGCCCACCCGCCATCGCGGCCTCCCGTCGGGTGCGGATGGCCCGAGCCTGAGGTGACGGCGCCGGGACGGCGCGCGAGGGTCGTCCTTTCGGGTGACCGCGGCCCCCCACCGGCACCGTGCAAGAATCAACCGACGCGCCCGGCACCCCTGCTTGGCGCGCGTCGGGCGGGTGCCGGAGGGCCTCCCCCGTGGCCGTTCGGCACCCGCACCCTCGACCTCCGAGAGCCGGAGGTTCGCCGTGCGTGAGCTGATCTGCTCCGCCCGCGACTGTCGCACCGAGGCGCGCTGGGGACTGCGCTGGAACAACCCCCGGCTGCACACCCCGGAGCGCCGAAAGGTGTGGCTGGCCTGCGAGGCGCACCGGGATTCCCTGGCCCGCTTCCTGGAGGACCGGGGCTTTCTGAAGGACGCGGTCGCCGTCGAGGACCTGCCGACGGACGACTGACCCGGTCGACTCGGCGCTCAGCCGCCGATCGCGGACATCGGGCGGTCCGGTTGGAGGAAGCTCTCGTCGTCGATCCCGTGGCCGGGGCGCTTGCCGCGCATCGCGACCACCCAGCGGTCGGCGAGCTCCGCGTCGTCCGCCCCGTCGCGCAGCGCCGCGCGCAGGTCGGACTCCTCGCGGGCGAAGAGGCAGTTGCGCACCTGGCCGTCTGCCGTCAGGCGGACGCGGTTGCAGTCCCCGCAGAAGGGACGGGTGACGGAGGCGATGACGCCCACGGTGGCCGGGGTGTCCTCGATCTGCTGGCCGACCACCTCGAAGAGCTCGGCAGGGGCGCTGCCGCGCGGCTCGGCGGCCGGCCGGAGCGAGAACTCCGCCGACAGCCTCTGGAGGATCTCGGCCGCCGTGATCATCGCGGCGCGCGACCAGTCGTGCTGGGCGTCCAGGGGCATCTGCTCGATGAAGCGCAGGTGGTAGCCGTGCTCGATCGACCAGCGCAGGAGCTCGGCCGCCTGGTCGTCGTTGTGGCCCCGCAGGAGCACCGCGTTGATCTTGACGGGGCCCAGGCCCGCCGCCTTGGCGGCGCTCAGGCCGACGAGCACGTCGTCCAGCCGGTCGCGACGCGTGATGGTGGCGAACGTCTCCTGGCGGACGGTGTCGAGGCTGGCATTGATCCGGTCCAGACCCGCGGACGCGAGCGCCCCCGCGGTCCGGGAGAGCCCCAGCGCGTTGGTGGTCAGGGAGATCTCCAGGTCGGGGCCCACCTCGCGGGTCCGGCGGACGATGTCCACGATCCCGCGGCGGACCAGCGGCTCCCCGCCGGTGAACCGGACCTCCTCGATGCCCAGCCGCTCCACGCCGATCCGGATCAGGCGGACGACCTCGTCGTCGGTGAGCACGTCGTCGCTCGGCAGCCAGTCGAGGCCCTCGGCCGGCATGCAGTAGGAGCAGCGCAGGTTGCACCGGTCGGTCAGCGAGACGCGCAGGTCGGTGGCGACGCGGCCGTAGGTGTCCGCCAGCGGCAGCAGGGCCGGGCGGTCGGAGGGCTGGCTCGTCTGGGTGGTCGACATCACCTCCGAGTGTAGGGCCGCGGGCCAGCGGGAGCTCCGGTCGCACGCCCGCCGCGGGCTAGCCTCTCAGCGTGGGCTCGCTTCGCTTCCTCCTCTCCCGTCGCTGGGTGCTCCTCGCGGTCGTGGTGGTGGTGCTGGGCGTGCTCGCGTGGCAGCTCGGCAGCTGGCAGTTCGGCCGGCTCGAGGATCGCCGCGAGCGCAATGAGCTCGTGCGCACCCACGAGGCGGCGGCGCCGGTGGCCGTCGGGTCGGTGCTCTCGGCCGACGACCCGCCCGCGGAGCGGGACGAGTGGCGACGCGTCGTCGCCACCGGCGAGTACGCCGCCCAGGACACGGTCGTCGTGCGCTACCGCACCCGGGAGGGCCGCGCGGGCGTCGAGGTGGTCACGCCGCTGGTGCCGGCCAACGGTCCCGCGGTGCTCGTCGACCGCGGATGGCTCGCGACCGAGAACGGCGGCGCGCCCGCCGAGGTCCCCGCGCCCCCGTCCGGCGAGGTGCGGGTCACCGGCTACGTCCGGCTGGACGCCGAGGGCGACAGCACGCAGGTCACCGACGGCTCCACGCGGGCCATCAACAGCGCGGCGATCGGTTCGGACCTCGACCGCGAGGTCTACCGCGGCTTCGTGCAGCTGGCGGAGCAGCGTCCCGAGGCCGAGCAGCCGCTGGCCACCGCCGAGCTGCCCGAGCTCAACGACGGCCCGCACTTCTTCTACGGGCTGCAGTGGTGGTTCTTCGGCCTCCTCGCCCTGGGGGGGTTCGGCTATCTCGCCTACGACGAGTGGCGGCGCGTGACCGGCAGGGCGACCGGTCGCCGGCGCGAGGACCGGCGCGGAGGGGAGCGGAGTCAGCGGGAGGCGGTCGGCGCCGGCTCCACGTCCGCGTCCACCTCCGAGACGTCGTCGAGGAACTGGGTGCGGTAGAGGTCCGCGTAGAGCCCGCCGGCCGCCAACAGCTCGGCGTGCGTGCCCTGCTGCACGACCCGGCCCTCGTCGAGGACGAGGATCCGCGTCGCGTGCCGCACCGTGGAGAGCCGGTGCGCGATCACGAGCGAGGTGCGTCCGGCCAGCGCGGCGTCGAGGGCGCGCTGCACCGCCGTCTCGGACTCCGAGTCGAGGTGGGCGGTCGCCTCGTCGAGGACGACGATCGGCGGCGCCTTGAGCAGCAGGCGGGCGATCGCCAGCCGCTGCCGCTCGCCACCGGAGAGCCGGTAGCCGCGGTCGCCCACGACCGTGTCCAGGCCGTCCGGCAGCCCGCGCACCAGCGGCCCGATGCGCGCGGCGTCGAGCGCCGACCAGATCTCCTCGTCGGAGGCGGCGGGGCGCGCGTAGGCGAGGTTGGCGCGCACGGTGTCGTGGAACATGTGCGCGTCCTGGGTGACGTAGCCGACCGCCCCCTCCAGCGACTCGAGCCGCAGGTCGCGCACGTCCTCGCCGCCGACCCGGACGGTGCCGCCGGTGACGTCGTAGAGCCGGGCAACGAGGTGGGTCACGGTGGTCTTTCCCGCACCCGAGGGGCCGACGAGGGCGACCATCTCCCCCGGCGCCGCGTGCAGCGACACCTCGTGCAGCACCTCGCCCGAGTCCCGGCTCTCGGTGCGCGCCACGGTCTCCAGCGAGGCCAGCGAGATCTGGTCGGCCCGCGGGTAGGTGAAGCGGACGCGGTCGAAGGCAAGGCTCGCCGCCCCGGGTGGCAGGTCGTGCGCGTCGTCGCGCTCGGTGATCATCGAGGGCAGGTCGAGCACCTCGAAGACGCGCTCGAAGCTCACGAGCGCCGTCATCACGTCCACCCGGACGTTGGAGAGTCCCTGGAGCGGGCCGAGCAGGCGCAGCAGCAGCGTGGCCAGGGCGGTGAGCGTGCCGATGGTCATCGCTTCCTCGACGACGAGCCGGCCCCCCACGCCGTAGACCAGCGCCGTCGCGATGGCCGGCACCGTCATCATCGCCGTCGTGAAGATCCGGGTGATCAGCGCGATGCGGATGCCGAGGTCGCGCACGTTGGCCGCCTTGTCGGCGAAGAGCTCGTCCTCGCTGTGGCGACGGCCGAAGAGCTTGAGCAGCGTGGCCCCGCCGACGTTGAAGCGCTCGGTCATCGCGTTGCCCATGTCGGCGTTGCCGTCCATCTGGTCCCGCGTCAGGCCCGCCAGCCTTCCCGAGACGGACCGGGAGATCAGGAAGAGCACGGGGAAGGTGGCCAGGCAGAGCAGGGTCACCTGCCAGGAGAGCGCGAGCATCGTGATACCCACGACCACCACGGCGATCGAGTTCGACACGGTCTGCGAGAGCGTCGAGGTGAAGGCCCGCTGGGCCCCGATCACGTCGTTGTTGAGCCGGGAGACGAGCGCGCCGGTCTGGGTGCGGGTGAAGAAGGCCAGCGACTGCCGCTGCACGTGCCCGAAGACCCGGGTGCGGAGATCGAAGATCAGGCCCTCCCCGATGCGCGAGGAGAACCAGCCCATCACGATCGTCAGCAGCGCCCCCAGCAGCGAGACCCCGACCATGGCGAGGGCCAGCAGGGTGATCAGGCCGGTGTCCTTCCCGATGATCCCGTCGTCGATGATGCGCTTGATCAGCAGCGGGTTCGCCACGACCAGGCAGGCATCGGCGACGACGAGCACCAAGAACACGCCGATCAGGCCGCGGTGCGGTTGCGCGAAGCCCAGCACCCGCCGCACGGTTCCCCGATCGATGCGGGAGTCGGCTGCGCTGCGGTCGGTACGCATGTGCCGGAAGGCCGGTCCCATCCCGGTCATGCCTGACACGGCATACCTCCCTCGCCCATCACCCTCCGGCCCACCGGCGGCGGGCTACTCGGCGGCCACAACGCCCGGACGAGGCCGCTTTGTTCCCGGCGACGGCGTCACGCCAGCGCCACGAGCTCGGCGTAGTCCTCGTTCCACAGGTCCTCGTCGCCGTCGGGCAGCAGCAGCACCCGGTCCGGCTCGAGAGCGCGCACGGCGCCCTCGTCGTGGGTCACGAGCACGATGGCGCCCCGGTAGGTGCGGATCGCGGCCAGCACCTCCTCGCGCGAGGCGGGGTCGAGGTTGTTGGTCGGCTCGTCGAGCAGGAGCACGTTCGCGCTCGAGACGACGAGGATCGCCAGCGCCAGGCGGGTCTTCTCGCCACCGGAGAGCACCGCCGCCGACTTGTGGGCGTCGTCGCCGGAGAAGAGGAACGAGCCGAGCACCGAGCGGGCCTCTGTGTCCTGCAGCTGGGGCGCCGCCGACGCCAGGTTCTCGAGCACCGTGCGCGAGGTGTCCAGCGTCTCGTGCTCCTGGGCGTAGTAGCCGACCTTGGCGCCGTGCCCGGGCAGCACCCGGCCGGTGTCGGCCCCGTCGACGCCGGCGAGGATCCGCAGCATCGTGGTCTTGCCTGCGCCGTTCAGGCCGAGCACGACCACCCGCGACCCGCGGTCGACGGCGAGGTCGACGTCGGTGAAGACCTCGAGCGACCCGTAGGACTTGGACAGCCCGGAGGCCGTGAGCGGGGTCCGGCCGCAGGAGGCGGGCTCGGGGAAGGCGATCCGGGCCACCTTGTCGGCGCGGCGCTCGTCCTCGACGCCGGCCATCATCTTCTCCGCGCGCTTGAGCATCGACTGGGCGGCCTGGGCCTTCGTGGCCTTGGCACGCATCCGGTTGGCCTGGTCGGTCAGCTGCTTGGCCTTCGTCTCGGCGTTCGCCCGCTCCCGCTTGCGCCGCCGCTCGTCGGTCTCGCGCTGGTCCAGGTATCGGCGCCAGCCCATGTTGTAGACGTCGATCGCGGCTCGCTGGGCGTCGAGGTGGAGCACCTTGGTCACCGTCTCCTCGAGCAGCGCGGTGTCGTGGCTGATCACCACCAGCCCGCCGGCGTAGGAGCGGAGGAAGTCACGCAGCCACACCACGGAGTCGGCGTCGAGGTGGTTGGTCGGCTCGTCGAGCAGCAGCGTCTCGGCGTCGGAGAAGAGGATCCGGGCCAGCTCGACGCGCCGGCGCTGGCCGCCGGACAGCGTGCGCAGCGGCTGGCCGAGGAGGCGATCCTCGATGCCCAGGCTGTGGGCGATGGTGGCGGCCTCCGCCTCGGCGGCATACCCGCCGCTCGCATGCAGGTCGGCCTCGGCCCGGGAGTACCGGCGCATCGCCTTCTCGGCGACGTCGGGGTCGCTGTCCCCCATCTGGGTCTCGGCCGCGCGCAGGCGCAGGACGACCTGATCGAGCCCGCGCGCCGAGAGGATCCGCTCGCGGGCGAGCTGGTCCGGATCACCCGACCGCGGGTCCTGCGGCAGGTAGCCGACCGACCCGGTGCGGGTGACGTGCCCGCGCGCGGGAAGGGCGTCATCGGCGAGGATCCGGGTCAGCGTGGTCTTCCCGGCGCCGTTGCGGCCGACGAGCCCGACCTTGTCGCCGGGTGCGACCCGGAAGCTGACGTCCTCCATCAGGAGCCGAGCGCCCGCACGGACTTCCAGGTGGTGAGCGCTGATCATCAGGGCCCAGTCTAGGGACCGGGCCTCAGGCCGAGAGGAGGGCCTCCAGCTGCGGGAGCTGCCGCTGCAGCGCCCGCAGGTGCGGGGCCACCACGGGGTGGCGGACCTTGGCCGCGAGCGCCCCCTCCCCGGGCGCGACCCTGGCCAGCGCCCAGTCGGCCCGGGTGAGGACGGTGAAGACGGCGCTCACCCGCGCGGCGAGCCCGACGGCCTCCTCGTCGGCCCCGGCCCCCACAACCTCGGGAGGCAGCGCCCCGAGGTAGGCGGCGAGCAGCACCCCGAGCTCCTCGCGCGCGCTCAGCGACCAGTAGCCGAGGTCCGCCCCGACCGGGCCGTGGCCCAGCGTGGACCAGTCGACGGCGAGGACCGTGCGGCCGTCCTCGTGCCGCCCGCACAGGTTGCCGGGCACCGGGTCGCCGTGTTGGGGGACGCTCGGGAGCGCGTCCAGCCGGGAGAGCAGGATCTCGCGGCGCCGCCACAGGCGGTCGCTGAGGTCGGCCACCGGCGTGCGCGCCAGGAGCGTCCACCCGCCGCGCCGGGCGACGCGCTCGACCCGGTCGCGCTGCTGACGCCGGGCCAGCGCTCGTGCGGTCGCCGGCAGGTCGGCCCCGGCGAACCGGGCGAGGGCGCCGGCCCCCAGGACCCCGCTCACCCGGCCCGGGGGCACCCGCTCCTCGACGACCGTGACGCCCGCGTCGTCCTCCGCCACGTCCAGCGGCTCGGGGCCGCGAAGCCCCGGGGTGCCCCGCACGAGCCCGGCCTCGGCCACGTCGGCGGCGCGCCTCCAGTAGGCCGCGTGGGCCGGGTCCGACAGCTCGGCCGGGTCGCCACGCCGCGGCCGGGCCAGGCGCTTGACCACGGCGGCACGGCCGTCGATCCGCGCCGACCACACCCCCAGGGTCGACGTGGCGGCCCCGGCCGACAGGGGTTGCCAGCCCGGCTCCGGTTGCCATCCGGCATCGCCCGGGTCAGGCATCGGCGTTCACCACCCGGATCGCGACGGCGGCGGCGTCGGTGACCGCGGCCTCCAGCACGCCGCGGCGCGGGTCGGGGACCGGCAGGAACCGCTCGTCGCGCACCAGCGCTGCCAGGCGGGGGTCGGCCAGCACCTCCGCGACGGCGCCGTGGTCACCGCCGGTCACCACCGGCAGCCCCCGGCGCACCGGCTCGAGCACGCGGGCCGCGTGGTCGGCGGCGGCTCCGTACGCCGTCCGGGCCTGCTGCTCGCGCCGCCGGGCGAACCGCTGCTGGCTCTGTCCGCCGGCCTTGCTGCGGCCCTGCACGTGGCGCTGCCCGGTCTTGGACGCGGTCATGCGGTCGCCGGCCAGCCGGGCCACCGCGAAACCGCCCTTGCGCACCAGCAGCAGGCCCCACGCGTCGGGCCGTGCCACGGCCTGCGCGAAGCCGCGCGCGTCCGGGAGACCGTCGTAGGCGGCTCCGAAGGGCAACCGGGCCGTGAAGGAGGACCCGTCGCTGGCCGTCCCGGTCAGGGCGCCCTCGACCACCTGGAGGCCGGTGTGCCCGTGACGGCCGTTGAAGTTCAGGACCCAGCGCTCGACCCGCTCGGCGGGCACCAGCACCTCGGTCCGGGGGTCGCGATGGGCCTCGGCCATGCGGACACGCTAGTGGGGGTCGAGCCCTACCGGCCGGTACGCTGGCCGCATGCGTGCGCGAACGCCGGGCCCCCTGGTCGCCGTGGCGATGGTGGTGGCCCTCGCCGGATGTGCCGGCGACGGCGAGACCCCGGCCGAGAGCGGGACCGGGGAGTCGACCGAGATGAGCGGCATGGACGAGCCCGACGCCACCCCGGCCGACGAGGTCGACGGCGAGGTGCGACGGGGGGCCTTCACGGTGCTGGACACGGCCCCACCCGGCAGTGACGGGGTCACCGGACGGGCCTGGCTCACTCAGAGCGACGACCGCACCACGGTGACGATCCGCCTCGATGGCCTCGAGCCCGACACCGAGTACGTCGCGCACCTGCACGCCCGGCCCTGCGCCGCGGACAACGGCGGCCCGCACTTCCAGTTCGAGGAGGGCGGTGCGGAGGTGCCGCCCAACGAGGTGCACCTGGGCTTCGCATCGAGCGCGGACGGCGCCGGCGAGGCGACCGTCACCAACGACCAGCGGGTCGAGAACGGCGCCCCGGCGGTCGTGGTCCACCCGGCCGACGCGATGGACAACCGCCTGGCATGCGCCGACTTCTCCTGACCTTGGCCACCCTCGGGGCACTGGCGCTGGTGGCCGCCCCGCCGGCGGCGGCACACTCCGACGTGGTCGGCGGGTCGCCCGGGCCCGGCGCGGAGCTCGCGCCCGGCGCGGGTCTGCTGCGGATCGACTTCGGCGAGCTCGAACCGGAGGCACCGGGCTACCTGGCGCTCTACGACGACCAGGACCGCCCGCTGCGGGTCGGGGATGCGAGCGTGGCCGGCGACAGCATCTGCGCGTTCTCGGAGGAGCTGGGGCCAGGCGTCTACGCCGTCGCCTACGTGGCCAGGGACGCCGACGGTCACCGGCTCGAGGGCCGTTACGAGTTCGCCGTGGCGCCGGGGGGCGAGGCCCCCGATCCCGGCGGTTGCGACCCGGATGCCCTGGCCGCCCCCGAGGAGGCGCGCACGATCGAGCAGGCCACCACCGGCGGCCTGCCCGGCTGGGCGCCGTGGGCGGTCGGTCTCGTCGCCGTCGCCGCGGGAGGCGCCGTGGCGTGGCGGGTGGCCCGGGACCGCCGGCGCGGGGAGCCCCTCAGAGGGTGAAGCCCCTCAGACGTTGAAGCCCAGCGCCCGCAGCTGCTCCCGACCGTCGTCGGTGATCTTGTCCGGGCCCCAGGGCGGCATCCAGACCCAGTTGATCACCGAGTCGTTGACCAGGCCCTCGAGCGCGGCCGCGGTCTGGTCCTGGATCACGTCGGTCAGCGGACAGGCGGCCGATGTGAGCGTCATGTCGATGACGGCGTTGGACCCTTCGTCCACGTGGACGTCGTAGACCAGGCCGAGGTCGACGACGTTGATCCCGAGCTCGGGGTCGACGACGTCCTTCATCGCCTCCGTGACCTCCTCGGGGCTCACCCGGCTGCCGCCGGGGGCGGTGGCGTCGCGCTGCGAGGTGTCCACCTCGGGCAGGTCGCTGTGGTCGGGCTTGCGGTCGGACAGGGACTCGGTCATCGCTGCTCCTCGGTCGGGTCCGGTCATCAGTCTGTCTCAGTTCCGGCGGGGGCGGCACCCGCCCCGCTGCCGGCACGGGCCAGTGCGGTCGACGTGGCGTCCTTCCAGGCCATCCAGCCCAGCAGCGCGCACTTCACGCGGTTGGGGAACCGGGCGACACCGGCGAAGGCGATGCCGTCCTCGAGGACGTCCTCGTCGGGCTCCACGCCCCCCTTGCTCTGCATCAGCGCCAGGAACTCCTGGTGCACGGTCATCGCCTGTGCGACGGGCCGGCCGATGACGAGGTCGGTCATCACCGAGGTCGCCGCCTGGGAGATCGAGCAGCCGAGCGCGTCGTAGGACACGTCGCCGACCCGCTCCTCGCCGGCCTCGCCCTCGAGGTGCACGCGCAGCGTCAGCTCGTCGCCGCAGGTGGGGTTGACGTGGTGCACCTCCGCCTCGAACGGGTCCCGCAGGCCCGCGTGGTGGGGGTGCTTGTAGTGGTCCAGGATGATCTCCTGGTAGAGCGCGTCGAGATCCATGGCTCCCGTTCCGGTGTCGTCTCTCTCAGGCCAACTTGAAGTACGAGCGGGTGTATTCCAGGCCTGCCACGAGGGCGTCGACCTCGGCGGGCGTCGTGTAGAGGTAGGACGAGGCGCGCGTGGAGGACTGCACGCCGTAGCGCGCGTGCGCCGGGCGCGCGCAGTGGTGACCGGCGCGGACGGCGACGCCGCGGGCGTCGAGCACCTGGGCCACGTCGTGCGGGTGCAGGTCGGCCATCTCGAAGGAGATCGCGCCTCCGCGCTCGCGGCCCCCGGTCGGGCCGAGGACGGTCAGGCCGGGCACGGTGGCCAGCCCCTCCAGCGCGTACGCCGTGATGGCCTGCTCGTGCGCCTGCACGGCGCCCATGCCGAGTCCGCCGAGATACTCCAGCGCCGCGCCGAGGCCCACGGCCTCGACGATCGGCGGCGTGCCGGCCTCGAACTTGTGCGGGAGGCCCGCGTAGGTCGAGCCCTCCATCCGGACCACCTCGATCATCTCGCCCCCGCCGAGGAAGGGCGGCAGCGCCTCGAGCACGGCCCGGCTTCCCCAGAGCACGCCGATACCGGTCGGACCGACGGTCTTGTGGCCGGTGAAGGCCAGCAGGTCGGGGCGCTCGGCCTCGTCCATCGCGGCCAGGTCGATCGGCATCTGGGGCGCGGCCTGCGAGGCGTCCAGCAGGACCAGGGCGCCCACCTCGTGGGCCCGGCGGGCGATATCGGCCACCGGGTTCACCGTGCCGAGCATGTTGGAGACCCACGTCAGCGAGACGACTGCGGTGCGCTCGGTGATCAGGTCGTCGACCGCGGAGAGGTCGAGCCGGTAGTCGTCCGTGAGGCCGAACCAGCGCAACGTCGCGCCCGTGCGCTCGCACAGCTGTTGCCACGGGACGATGTTGGAGTGGTGCTCCATCTCGGAGATCAGCACCTCGTCGCCCTCGCCGACCTGGCGCTCGCCTCGGTCGCCCAGCGTGCGCGCCACGAGGTTGAGCGCCTCGGAGGCGTTCTTGGTGAAGACCACCTCGTCGCGCTCCGGCGCGCCGATGAAGCGCGCGACGACGTCGCGGGCGTGCTCGAACGCCTCGGAGGACTCCGCGCCGAGCTGGTGCATGGCGCGGGCCACGTTGGCGTTGTGCCGCTCCAGGTGGTCGACCATCGCGTCCACCACCACCTGGGGCTTCTGCGAGGTGTTCGCGCTGTCCAGGTAGACCAGTCGCCGGTCGTCGGCGAGCGAACGCTCGAGGATCGGGAAGTCCTTGCGGACCACCTCGAGGCCGGGGAGCAGACCCTGCATGACCGCTGCCTCAGACCTTGGCCGGCAGGTACTTGTCGTAGCCCTCGGCCTCGAGCTCGTCGGCCAGCTCGGGGCCGCCCTGGTCGGCGATCCGGCCGTCGATGAAGACGTGGACGCGGTCGGGCGTGATGTAGCGCAGGACGCGCGTGTAGTGCGTGATCAGGACGACGCCCTTGCCCTCCTGCTCGCGGAAGCGGTTCACGCCCTGGGCGACGATCTTCAGGGCGTCGATGTCGAGCCCGGAGTCCGTCTCGTCGAGGATTGCGACCCGCGGGTCGAGGAGCTCGAGCTGGGCGATCTCGTGGCGCTTCTTCTCGCCACCGGAGAAGCCCTCGTTGACCGAGCGCTGCGAGAAGCTCGCGTCGAGGTTCAGGCGCTCCATCGCGCCGTTGACCTCCTTGACCCAGTGCCGCAGCTTGGGGGCCTCGCCGTCGACGGCGGTCCTGGCGGTGCGTAGGAAGTTCGCGACCGAGACGCCGGGCACCTCGACGGGATACTGCATGGCCAGGAAGAGGCCGGCGCGGGCGCGCTCGTCGACGGTCATCGCAAGGACGTCCCGGCCGTCGAGCGTGACGCTGCCGCCGGTGATGTGGTATTTCGGGTGCCCGGCGATCGAGTAGGCCAGCGTGGACTTGCCGGACCCGTTCGGGCCCATGATCGCGTGCGTCTCGCCGTCGTTGATGGTCAGCGTGACGCCCTTGAGGATCGGCTTCGGGCCGTCATCGGTGTCGACGGAGACCTGCAGGTCCTGGATCTCGAGGGTGCTCATGTGAGGCGCTTCCTTGTCTCTGTTCTGGGTCTCTGTTCTGGGTCTCTGTTCTGGGTCTGGGGCCGGGTCACTGGGCCGGGGGCCGGGTGCCGGTCGTGGGTGGCCGGTCACGTGGGCGGGACGCCGTTGGAGGTCTCCCCCGTGTCGACGTACACGTCGTCGCCGCGCACCTCGACCGGGAAGACGGAGATCGGCTCGGTGGCCGGCAGCCCCGTGGGCTTGCCGCTGCGCAGGTCGAAGCACGACCCGTGGAGCCAGCACTCGATCTGACCGCCGTCGACGTCACCATCGCTGAGCTCCACCGAGGCGTGGCTGCACACGTCCTGGACCGCGTGCACCTCGTCGCCGTGCCGGGCGATGGCGACGTCATAGGCGCCGATCGTCACCGCCAGGGCGCGTCCGTCGGGGATGTCTGCTAGGGCGCAGGCGCGCTCGAGGCTCATCGGGCACCTCCGGTGGTCGCGGGCTCGTAGCCCTGCAGGACGTTCTTCGCCAGCTCCTCCTCGACCGTGGAGGTGAGCCGCTCCTCGAGCGCGGGCACGCCCACGCGGCGGATCAGGTCGTTGAAGAAGCCGTGCAGCACGAGCCGCCGGGCCTCCTTCTCGGAGACGCCGCGCGAGCGCAGGTAGAACAGCTGCTCGTCGTCGAAGCGGGCCGTCGCGGAGGCGTGCCCCGCGCCCTCGATGTCACCGGTCTCGATCTCGAGGTTCGGCACCGAGTCGGCGTGGCAGCCGTCGGTGAGCAAGAGGTTGCGGTTCTCCTCGAAGGTCTGGATCCCCTCGGCCTCCTTGCGGATCAGCACGTTGCCGATCCACACGGTGCGCGCGCCCTGGCCCTGCAGGGCCCCCTTGTAGAGCACGTTGCTCCTGGTGTGCGGCGCGGTGTGGTCCGCGAAGAGCCGGTGCTCGAAGTGCTGCCCCTCGTCGGCGAAGTAGAGGCCGAGCAGCTCGGCCTCGCCGCCGGGGCCGTCGTAGCGCACGTTGGCGTGCATCCGCACCACGTCGCCGCCGAAGGTGATCGCGGTGTGCCGCACCGAGGCGTCCCGCCCGACGCGGATCGCGTCGCGCCCGAGATGGACCGCGTCGTCGGCCCAGTCCTGCAGGGAGACGACGTTCGCCGTCGCGTTGTCGCCGACGATCACCGAGGTGGTCGCGCTGTAGCGCGCGGAGCCCGTGTGCACCAGCACGACCGTGGCCCTCGAGAAGGCCCCGAAGCGCAGGACCACGTGGCCCCAGACCAGGTCGTCGGCGTGGTTGCCCGCCAGCCGGAGGATCACCGGCTCGTCGACCTCGGTCCCGGCCGGGACGTCGACCAGCACGGCGCCGCCGGCGTTCGCGACGGCCAGCGCGGAGGGCCGGTCGTTCGGGGGCAGCTCGCCCGCCTCGCGCGCCTGCTCGGTGGTGATCTCGGAGAGGCTCACGCCCTCGGGGACGTCGGTGTGCCACGTCAGGTGCGCGTCGGAGGCCTCGCCGTCGAGCAGGCCCCGCAGCCGCTTGAGCGGTGTGAAGCGCCACACCTCCTCGCGACCGGTCGGGACCGGGTGGTCGTCGAGGTCGTAGGAGGGCGGCGGATTGAGGTGGGACTCCACCCGCTCGAGCTCGGGCGCGGACGCCACGGGCTCGCGGGCAGCATCAGTCACGGTCACGTCGTGGACTCTTTCCTGTCGCGGTGTTTCGGGGTCACGATCTGGTCGCTGCCGGGGTGTCAGGTCGACCGGCAGGTCACCCGACCGCGCCCTCCATCTGCAGCTCGATGAGGCGGTTGAGCTCCAGCGCGTACTCCATCGGGAGCTCCTTCGCGATCGGCTCGACGAAGCCACGCACGATCATCGCCATCGCCTCGTCCTGCTCCATGCCCCGCGACATCAGGTAGAACAGCTGGTCCTCGGAGACCTTCGAGACGCTCGCCTCGTGACCCATGGACACGTCGTCCTCGCGGATGTCGACGTAGGGGTAGGTGTCGGAGCGGCTTACCTGGTCGACCAGCAGGGCGTCGCAGAGCACGTTCGACTTCGAGCCGTGCGCGCCCTCGTTGACCTGGATCAGGCCGCGGTAGGACGTCCGGCCGCCGCCGCGCGCCACCGACTTGCTCAAGATCGAGCTGGAGGTGTGCGGCGCGGCGTGCACCATCTTGGCTCCCGCGTCCTGGTGCTGGCCCTCGCCCGCGAACGCGATGGACAGCGTCTCCCCCTTGGCGTGCTCGCCCATCAGGTAGATCGCCGGGTACTTCATCGTCACCTTGGAGCCGATGTTGCCGTCGACCCACTCCATGGTCGCGCCCTCCTCGCAGGTGGCGCGCTTGGTGACGAGGTTGTAGACGTTGTTCGACCAGTTCTGGATGGTCGTGTAGCGGCAGCGGCCGCCCTTCTTGACCACGATCTCCACGACCGCCGAGTGCAGCGAGTCGGTGGAGTAGATCGGCGCGGTGCACCCCTCGACGTAGTGCACGTAGGCGTCCTCGTCGACGATGATCAGCGTCCGCTCGAACTGGCCCATGTTCTCGGTGTTGATCCGGAAGTAGGCCTGCAGCGGGATGTCGACGTGCACGCCGGGCGGCACGTAGATGAAGGAGCCGCCCGACCACACCGAGGTGTTCAGCGCGGCGAACTTGTTGTCGCCGACCGGGATCACCGTGCCGAAGTACTCCTCGAAGAGCTCGGGGCGCTCCCGCAGCGCGGTGTCGGTGTCGAGGAAGAGCACGCCCTGGGCCTCGAGGTCCTCACGGATCGAGTGGTAGACCACCTCGGACTCGTACTGCGCGGCCACGCCCGAGACGAGGCGCTGCTTCTCCGCCTCCGGGATGCCCAGCCTGTCGTAGGTGTTCTTGATGTCCTCGGGGAGGTCGTCCCAGGTGGCGGCCTGCTTCTCCGAGGAGCGCACGAAGTACTTGATGTTGTCGAAGTCGATCCCCGACAGGTCGGAGCCCCAGGTCGGCATGGGCTTGCGGTCGAAGAGCCTGAGGCCCTTCAGGCGCATGTCGAGCATCCACTGCGGCTCGGACTTCTTCTGCGAGATGTCCCGCACGACGGCCTCGCTGAGGCCCCGCTGCGCCGTGGCGCCAGCGGTGTCGGGGTCGGACCAGCCGAACTCGTAGCGGCCGATGCCCTGCAGCTCCGGGTTGAGCTGCTCGA
This sequence comes from uncultured Actinomycetota bacterium, assembly GCA_963731985.1. Taxonomy (GTDB): domain Bacteria; phylum Actinomycetota; class Actinomycetes; order Propionibacteriales; family Nocardioidaceae; genus Nocardioides. Next base: position 176,063 of record CAVSYA010000007.1, read on the forward strand.
CCTTGGTCGAGCCGTTGGGCTGAGTGATCGAGGTCATCGTCTGACCGACTCCTTCTGGTGGGGTGTCTGGTGCTCGGGGGGTGTCCGGGTTCCGGGGTTCGGGACGTGGGGCCGGGCGTCGCCCCGGTCGGCGCCCGGCAGGTCGGGGATGCAGGTCGTGCAGACGCCGTCGCCGTGGGCGATGGTCGCCAGCCGCTGCACGTGCCGCCCGAGGACCTGGCCGATCGCGGTCGTCTCCGCCTCGCACAGCTGGGGGAACTCCTCGGCGACGTGGGCGACCGGGCAGTGCTGCTGGCACAGCTGCTCCCCCACCGGGCTGTCCTGCACCGAGGCTGCGTACCCGCCCCGCGAGAGGACCTCCGCCAGCGCCTCGGGCGGCGAGAGCGTCGGCTCCTGCGCGGTCACGAGGGCGTAGTCGCGCCCGATGAAGGCCACCCGCCGCCGCGCGAACGCGGCGACGGCCTCCTCGCCCCCCGTCTCTGCGAGGAACCGGAGCGCCTCGGTGGCGAGGTCGTCGTACTGCTGGTCGAGCTGTCCGCGCCCGGCGTCGGTGAGCCGGAACTGCCGCGCCGGCCGCCCTCGGCCGCGGGGGCCGTGGGTCCGGCGCTCCTGCTCCTCCAGCACGCCGGCATGCACCAGGTGGTCGAGGTGGCGCCGCACCGCGGCGGGGGTCAGGGCCAGCTGCTCGGCGAGCTGGGCGGCCGTGGAGGGACCATGCTCGCCGATGCCGGCGACCACGCGGGCACGCGTCGGAGCGTCCCCGGGAGGGACGTCGACGGGCGCTCCGGTGAATTCCACAACACTAGTGTGCCGTTATTAGGACGGGCCCTTCAAGTAAGGAGAGCCTTACCCCCGCTGCGGGGTCTATCGTGTGCCGCGTGCCCGGATCGCTGCTCGGACAGTCGGTCCTCCGTGTCGAGGACCCCGACCTCCTGACGGGTCGGGCGCGGTTCGTCGACGACCTGAGGGTCCCGGAGACGGCGTTCGCCGCGTTCGTGCGCAGCCCCGTCGCCCACGCCGTGGTGAGGGGTATCGACACCCGCGGGGCCGCCGAGGGCCCGGGCGTGCTGGCCGTGCTCACCGGCGAGGACCTGGGCGACCGACCGGTGCCAGCCTACGTGACGATCACCGACAAGGCGGCGCGTCCGGCGCTCGCCAGGAGGCGGGTGCGCTACGTCGGCGACCCGGTCGCCATGGTCGTCGCCGAGACCCGGGCCCAGGCCGTCGACGCCCTCGAACGGGTCGACGTCGACTACGACCCGCTGCCGGCGGTCGCCGGGATGGAGGAGGCGCTGGCCCCGGGAGCGCCCGGGCAGTTCGACGCCCTCCCGGGCAACGTGGCCGCCCACGCGCCTTCGCGCGACGACGACCCGCTGGCAGGCGCCGCGCACGTGGTCCGGGTGCGGCTGGAGAACCGCCGCCTCGCGACGTCCCCGATCGAGGGCCACGCCGTGCTCGTCGACCCCACCGGAGACGTGCTCACCGCGTGGCTCGCCACCCAGCAGCCGCACCTCGCCCGGGACCACCTCGCCGCCTATACCGGGCTCGAGCCGGCGAGGGTGCGCGTGATCGCGCCCCACGTCGGCGGTGCCTTCGGCGGCAAGGCCGGCATCGCCGTCGAGCACGCGGCCGTCGCCGCGGCCGCCCGGCGCATCGGCCGGCCCGTCGCCTGGACCGAGACTCGCACCGAGGCCATGCTGTCGATGCACGGCCGCGGCCAGGTCCAGTACGCCGAGCTGGGCCTCGACGCCGACGCCCGGATCACCGGGCTGCGGCTGCGGGTCGTCGGCGACTGCGGGGCCTACGCCGGCTTCGGCGGGGCGCTCGCGGTGGGCCCCACGCGGACCATGGCCCAGGGTCCGTACGAGATCCCGCGGCTCGGCTACGCCGGCATCGCCGCGCTCACCAACACCGCGCCGGTCGGTGCGCTCCGGGGCGCGGGGCGACCGGAGGCGGCCGCGCTGCTGGAGCGGCTCATGGACGTCGCGGCGGACGAGCTCGGGCTCGCGCCCGAGGAGATCCGCCGGCGCAACCTCATCCCCCCCGACGCCTTCCCCTACCGCACGCGCACCGGGGCGACCTATGACGTCGCCGACTTCGACCTGCCCCTGCGGGAGGCCCTGCGGATCGCCGACGTCGACGCGGCGCGGGCGGAGCAGGCCCGGCGGCGCGCGGCCGGCAAGCCCCGGCAGCTCGGCATCGGCATCGCGGTCTACGTCGAGATCACCGGCTTCGGCGGCGACGAGTTCGGATCGGTGCGGGTCCACTCGGACGGCACGGCGACGCTGTCGTCGGGTGCCTCGGCCCATGGCCAGGGTCACGCCACGTCGTTCGCCATGATCGTCGCCGACCGGCTCGGGATCCCGCTGGAGGACCTGCGCTACGAGCAGTCCGACACCGCGCACGTCCGCTCCGGTGGCGGGACCGGCGGGTCCCGCTCGCTGCAGATGGCCGGCAACGCCGTGGGGCAGGCGGCCGACGAGGTGCGCGCGCAGGCGCTCGTCGTGGCCGCCCGGATGCTGGAGGCCCACGCGGACGACGTGGTGCTGGAGGACGGCGCGTTCTCCGTCCAGGGCGTGCCCGGCTCGGGCGTCGGATGGACCGAGGTGGCGGCGTACGCCCACGAGCACGACGGCGGGCTCGGCTCCGAGACCGACTTCCACCAGGACGGCGCCACGTTCCCCTTCGGCGCGCACGTCTCGGTGGTCGAGGTCGACACGGAGACCGGCCGCGCGACCCCGTTGCGCCACGTCGCCGTCGACGACTGCGGCCGGGTGCTGAACCCGCTGATCGTCGCAGGGCAGCAGCACGGCGGCGCGGTGCAGGGCATCTCCCAGGCGCTGTGGGAGGAGTTCGCGTATGCGGACGACGGCACACCGCTGACGACCACGTTCGCGGACTACGCGCTCCCGACCGCCGCCGACACGATCGCGCTGGAGGTCTCCAGCACCGAGACCCCGACCCCGCTGAACCCGCTCGGCGCGAAGGGCATCGGCGAATCGGCCACGATCGGAGCGACGCCGGCGGTGCAGAACGCGGTGGTCGACGCCGTGCGGCACCTCGGGGTGCGCCATGTCGACCTGCCGTGCACGCCGCAGCGGGTGTGGCGGGCGATGCGGGCCGCGGAGTCCGGCTCAGCGCCGCTCTGGCGGGAGCCGCCCGAGGCGTTCGACCGGCTCGCCGCCGAGGCGCGCGGCACCGGTTCCTAGACTTGAGGCGTGTCCGTCCCCGATCCCGCCCCCGGCCCCGACCCCGACGCGGTCGTCGTCGAGAGCCTCGTCATGCGCTACGGGGAGAAGGTGGCGGTCGACGGTCTCTCCCTGCGCGTCCGGCGCGGGTCGATCACCGCCGTGCTGGGCCCCAACGGCGCGGGCAAGAGCACCACGCTGGAGACCTGCGAGGGCTACCGGCGGCCGCAGGGCGGGTCCGTGCGCGTCCTCGGCCTGGACCCGGTCCGCGACCGGCGCGCCCTGCTCCCCCGCCTCGGCGTGATGCTCCAGTCGGGCGGCGCCTGGTCCGGCGCCCGGGCCGAGGAGATGCTGCGGCACCTGGCCGCGCTACACGCGAACCCTGTACCCACGAGCCTGCTCATCGAGCGGCTCGGGTTGGCCGACTGCGGCCGGACGCCGTACCGGCGTCTCTCCGGTGGGCAGCAGCAGCGGCTCGGCCTGGCCATGGCGGTGATCGGCCGCCCCGAGCTGCTCGTGGTCGACGAGCCCACCGTCGGCATGGACCCGGCCGCTCGCCGCTGCACCTGGGGGTTGCTGCGCGAGATGCGCGACGCCGGTGTGACGATCGTGCTGACCACGCACCACATGGACGAGGCCGAGCAGCTGGCCGACCTGGTCCACGTGATCGACCGCGGCCGGGTGATCGCCTCGGGCTCCCCGTCGGAGCTGACCCGGACGCGCGGCGACGCCACCATCCGCCTCGTCGTGACCGAGCCCTTTCCCCCGGGCGCGCCCGGGTCGCTGCGCGACGAGCTCGGCGGCGACGTGGAGGTGACCCCGCTGACGGCGCAGAGCCTGCTGATCAGCGGCACCGCCGACGCCAGGACGCTGGCCACGGTCTCGGCCTGGTGCGAGCGGCACGGGGTGCTGCCGGAGTCGCTCACGCTCGGGCGCCGCAACCTGGAGGACGTCTTCCTCCAGCTCACCGGCCGCGAGCTCGCGACCGGGCGGACCGCCGGCCCGCCCGAGCCCGAGGAGGTGCCCGCGTGAGCGCGTTCGCTCCGGCGCCGGGCGCGGCTCCGTTCCACCGGATGGTGCGCGCCCAGGCGGCCATGGAGGCGCGGTTGATGCTGCGCAACGGCGAGCAGGTGCTGCTCGCCGTCGTGATCCCGGTGATCGCGCTGGTCGGCGGCGTCGAGGGTGCCCGCCGGCTGGGCCTCGACCTGCCCGACACGGCCGTCGACGTGCTCACCCCCGGCGTGCTCGCCCTCGCCGTGATGTCGACCTCCTTCACCTCGCTCGCCATCGCGACGGGCTTCGAGCGTCGCTACGGGCTGCTCAAGCGGCTGGGCGCCACCCCGCTCCCCCGGAGCGGTCTGCTGCTCGGCAAGGTGGTGGCGCTGCTCGCCGTGCAGGTGCTGCAGGCGGTCGTGATCTGCGCGGTCGGGTTCGCGCTCGGCTGGCAACCCGCCGGCGGGTCCGGTCTCCTCGGCGCCGTGCTGGCGGCGGTGCTCGGGACGGCCGCCTTCGCCGGACTCGGGCTGGCGCTCGCGGGGGCGTTGCGCGCCGAGGCCACCCTGGCCGCCGCGAACCTCGTCTACCTGCTGCTGCTCGCGGGCGGCGCCGTCGTGCTGCCGCGGTCGTCCTACGGCGCCGCCGGCGACGCCCTGGCCGTCCTGCCCTCGGCGGCGCTCGGCGACGCGATGCGTGCCGGGCTGCTCGAGGGAACGATCGCGGCGTTGCCCCTGCTCGTGCTGGCAGCCTGGGGCGTCGTCGGCACGTTCCTCGCCTCCCGGCTGTTCCGATGGGAGTGAACATGTCTGCTCTGCCTCGCGAGCGCGCGCGCCGCTGGCTGTGGCCGCTCGCGGTCGCGAACCTGGTCGCCAACATCGCGATCGTGCTCACCGGCGGCGCCGTGAGACTCACCGGATCCGGCCTGGGGTGCCCGACCTGGCCTCGCTGCACGCCCGAGTCCTACCGTCCGCACGGCGAGCTGGGCATACACGGCGTCATCGAGTTCGGGAACCGGATGCTGACCTGGCTGCTGGTCGTGATCGCCATCTCCGCGCTGGTGGTGGCCTGGCGCTCCGGGCACCGCCGGGCCACGCGCCTGACCGGACTGGTGGCGCTGGGGATCCCGACCCAGGCGCTGCTCGGCGGGCTCACCGTGCTCACGGACCTGAACCCCTGGGTCGTCGCGCTGCACTTCCTGGTCTCGATGGCCCTGGTGGCGACCTGCGTGGTGCTGCTCGACGTGCTGCGCGGGCCGGCCCGGCCCGCCGCCTCCGCGAGCACCCGACGACTGGCCGTCACGACGCTCGCGGCCGGTTGGGTGGTGCTCTGGCTCGGCACGGTCGTCACCGGCAGCGGGCCGCACTCCGGCGACCTGGACTCCCGACGCACGGGCCTGGACCCGCAGACGGTCTCGCACGTGCACGCCTGGGCGGTCTACGGGCTCCTCGCCGTGACGGTGGCAGTCCTCTGGACGGCCCGGCGCGCGGGCGAGCAGCCCGTGGTGCGCGCAGCCGCGACGTTGCTCGCACTCGAGCTCGCGCAGGGTGTCGTGGGCTTCGTGCAGTACTTCACCGACCTGCCCGAGGCCCTGGTGGCGGCGCACATGCTCGGCGCCGCGCTGCTCTCGGCGGCCCTGGCCGCGGTGGTGCTGGCCACGCGCTCCTCCCCGGGTCCCTCCCCCCGGGGGGTGTCGGGGCCCGCGGCGTCCGAGAGGGTGGGGGCATGACCACAGAAGACGAGCGAGTCGTCGCCCACCGCATCATCAACGCGCCGCCCGACGGTATCTTCGCGGTGCTCAGCGATCCCCACCGGCACCGGGAGCTGGACGGGTCCGGGTTCATCCGCGGGGTCGACCACGCCGACCGGATCACCGGCACCGGGCAGCAGTTCCGGATGAACATGTCCGGTGACCACATGGGCGGTGACTACCAGACCGACAACCACGTCGTGGGCTACGAGGAGAACCACCTCCTGGCATGGAAGACCGCGCCCGCCGGCACCGAGCCGCCGGGCTGGGAATGGGTCTGGGAGCTGGACCCGCAGGACTCGGGGCAGACGCTCGTCACCCTCACCTACGACTGGAGCGCGGTCACCGACCCGGCGCTGCTCGACCAGGTGCCGTTCCCGCTGGTGCCCGAGGAGAAGCTGGAGGACTCCCTCGCGACCCTCGCCGCGGCCGTGGCCTGAGGGTGCGACCGGGGTCACCGACCCCGACTCTCACCGGGACTCCTACCGGCGACTCACACCGGCCCGTCGGACCGGCGGGTCAGATCGGCAGCAGCGGGTCGAGGGCGACCGCGACGAAGAGCAGCGACAGGTAGAGGTTGCTGTGGTGGAACAGGCGCATCGGCTTGATCGTCGCCAGCTGCTCCGTACCGCGTGCGCGCGCCAGCATCCGGTGTGCCTCGGTGAGGAAGACGCCGCCCAGCACCAGCGCCGCCGCCGGGTAGAGCCAGCCGGTCTCGGCCAGCGGCCACAGCACCAGGCTCGTGGCGACCATGGCGTAGGCGTAGAGCACCACCTGGCGGGCGACGGTGTGCGCCGAGGCGACGACGGGCAGCATCGGCACGTCGACCTGCGCGTAGTCGTCGCGGTAGCGCAGGGCAAGCGCCCAGGTGTGCGGGGGCGTCCAGAAGAAGACCACGCCGAAGAGGACCACCGGCTCCCAGGCCAGCGAGCCGGTGACCGCGGTCCACCCGATCAGCGCCGGGAAGCAGCCCGCGAGGCCGCCCCACACGATGTTCTGGGTCGTCCGCCGCTTGAGCACCATCGTGTAGACCAACACATAGAAGGCGTTCGCCACGACCGCGAGCACGGCCGAGAGAACGTTCACCCACAGGAGCAGGACCACGGTCGAGACGACGCCGAGCGCGAGCCCGAAAACCAGGGCGGCGCGCGGCGTGACGAGGTGCCGGGGCAGGGCGCGCCGGCGCGTGCGGCGCATCTGCTCGTCGATGTCGCGGTCGTAGACGCAGTTCAGGGCCGAGGCCGAGCCGGCCGACAGCGACCCGCCCACCACGGTGGCGGCGACGAGGCCGAGGGGAGGAACCCCGCGTTGCGCGAAGAACATCACGGGCACGGTGGTCAGCAGCAGCAGCTCGATCACCCGTGGCTTGGTCAGGCCGACGTACGCGGCGACGACGTCCCGCGTGCTCACCCGCTCCGCACGCTCGCCGCGCGCGCCACGCGACGCCGAGGTGGCCGAGTGGCCGACGTGGGTCAACGGGTGTCCTCGAAGGGGTGGGGATACGCCTGGGGTGCGGGGCTCAGTCTATCGCCCGGGATGAGTAGTCTCGGAAGCGCCCGCCGACGACGAAAGGGAGCGCGTTGACCGCAGAAGCCGAGAGCGACCGCACACAGGCAGAGCTGGACTGGACCGAGCAGGACGACCTGGCGGTCGACACCGTCCGGGTGCTGGCGATGGATGCCGTGCAAAAGACGGGCAACGGGCACCCCGGGACCGCGATGAGCCTGGCACCCGCAGCGTACCTGCTGTTCCAGAAGGCCATGAGGCATGATCCCGCCGATCCGGACTGGATCGCCCGGGACCGGTTCGTGCTCTCCTGCGGACATTCTTCGCTGACTCTCTATCTCCAGCTGTTCCTCGGCGGGTTCGGGCTGGAGCTGGACGACCTGAAGGAGCTGCGCACCTGGGGCAGCAAGACGCCGGGGCACCCCGAGCTCGGGCACACCGCCGGGGTGGAGACCACGACGGGGCCGCTGGGCCAGGGCGTCGGCAACGCCGTCGGCATGGCGATGGCGAGCCGCCGGTTGCGCGGGATGCTGGACCCCGAGGCGGCCGACGGGTCCTCGCCCTTCGACCACTACGTCTACTGCCTGGCCAGCGACGGCGACATCGAGGAGGGCGTCAGCAGCGAGGCGTCCTCGCTGGCCGGCACCCAGCGGCTGGGCAACCTCGTGCTGATCTACGACGCCAACAAGATCTCCATCGAGGACCACACGGACATCGCGCTCTCCGAGGACGTGGCCAAGCGCTACGAGGCCTACGGCTGGCACGTGCAGACGGTCGACTGGACGGCCGGGCAGGACTACCGCGAGGACGTCCCGGCGCTGTGGGACGCCATCCAGGCCGCGAAGGCGGAGACCGACCGCCCCAGCTTCATCCAGCTGCGCACGATCATCGCGTGGCCGGCGCCGCACGCCCGGAACACCGGCAGCGCCCACGGCGCGGCCCTGGGCGACGACGAGGTGGCGGCGACGAAGGAGATCCTCGGGTTCGACCCCGAGAACAGCTTCGAGGTGCCCGCGGCGGTCCTCGAGCACACCCGCGCGCTGCGCGATCGCGGGGCCGCGGCCGGCGAGGCCTGGGACCGGCAGTTCACCCCCTGGCGTGAGCAGCACCCCGAGGCCTTCGCGACGTTGATGCGGCTGCGCGAGGGTCGGCTTCCCGACGGCTGGGACGACGACCTGCCCACCTTCGAGGCCGACGAGGGAGGTACGGCGACGCGCAAGGCGTCCGGGGCGGTGATCAACGCCGTCGCGGCCACGGTCCCGGAGTTCTGGGGTGGCTCCGCCGACCTGGCGGGGTCGAACAACACCACGATCGACGACGCCCCGTCCTTCATCCCCAAGGACCGGTCCACGGACAAGTTCACCGGGGACCCGGTGCGCGGCCGGGTGCTGCACTTCGGCATCCGCGAGCACGCGATGGGCTCGATCCTGAACGGGATCGCGCTGCACAGCGGCACCCGGGTCTTCGGCGGCACCTTCCTGACCTTCTCCGACTACATGCGCCCGGCCGTGCGCCTGGCGTCGCTGATGAAGCTGCCGGTCACCTACGTGTGGACGCACGACTCCATCGGGCTCGGCGAGGACGGCCCGACGCACCAGCCGATCGAGCACCTCGCCGCCCTGCGGGCCATCCCGGGCCTCGACGTGGTCCGGCCGGCCGACGCCAACGAGACCACCGCGGCGTGGCGGGCGATCCTCGAGCGCGCCCACGGACCGGCGGGATTGGCGCTGAGCCGGCAGAACGTGCCGACGTTCCCGCGGGGCGACGTGGACGGCACCCGGTGGGGGGACACCCAGGACGTCGAGAAGGGCGCGTACGTGCTGCTCGACGCCGAGAACGACGAGCCCGACGTGGTGCTCGTCGGCACCGGGTCGGAGGTCCAGCTCGCGGTCGAGGCCCGCCGCCTGCTCGCCCAGGACGGGGTCGAGGCCCGCGTGGTGTCGATGCCGTGCCGCGAGTGGTTCGAGGCGCAGGAGAAGGCCTACCGCGACGCGGTGCTGCCCCCGACGGTCAGGGCCCGCGTGTCGGTGGAGGCCGGCATCGCCCTCGGGTGGCGCGAGGTCGTCGGCGACCACGGGCGCTCGGTCTCCATCGAGGACTACGGCGCCAGCGCCGAGTACGCCCGCATCTACTCCGAGTACGGCATCACCGCGGAGGCCGTGGCCGACGCGGCCCGAGAGAGCATCGCCTCGCTGTCGGGCTGAACCCGCGGCGGTGCCCCCCGACCCCACCCATCTCATCCGATCCATCGCACACGACGTGCACATCCCTGGAGGGATATTGATGTCCGATCGACTGAAGGCCCTGTCCGACGCCGGCGTCTCCGTCTGGCTCGACGACCTCTCCCGCGAGCGCCTCGAGAGCGGCAACCTGGCCGAGCTGGTCGACACGAGGTCGGTGGTCGGCGTGACCACGAACCCGACGATCTTCGCCGGCGCCCTCGCCGAGGGTGAGCGGTACGACGAGCAGGTGCGCGCCCTGGCGGCCGACGGCGCCGACGTCGCGCGCGCGATCCGTGAGATCACCACCGACGACGTGCGGCGGGCCTGCGACGTGCTCGCTCCCGTCGCCGAGCGCACGCGCGCCGACGGCCGGGTCTCGATCGAGGTCGCGCCCCGACTGGCCCACGACACCGAGGGCACGCTGGCGCAGGCCCGGGACCTCTGGCGGGTCGTCGACCGGCGCAACGCCTTCATCAAGATTCCCGCGACGGAGGCGGGACTCCCGGCCATCACGGCCGCGATCGCCGAGGGGATCAGCGTCAACGTGACGCTGATCTTCGGGATCGACCGCTACCGGGCCGTGATGGACGCCTACCTCACGGGCCTCGAGCGGGCGCGTGACGCCGGTCTGGACCTGGGCTCCATCGCCTCGGTGGCCTCCTTCTTCGTCTCCCGCGTGGACGGCGAGGTCGACAAGCGGCTGGAGAAGCTCGGCGGCGACGAGGCGCAGGCCCTGATGGGCACGGCGGCGGTCGCGAACGCGCGGCTGGCCCACGCCGCCTTCCGCGAGGTCGTCTCCTCCGAGCGCTGGGCAGAGCTCGACGCGGCGGGCGCGCAGGTGCAGCGTCCGCTGTGGGCCTCGACGGGAGTGAAGAACCCGGACTACCCCGACACGCTCTATGTGACCGAGCTGGTGGTGGCCGACACCGTGAACACCATGCCCGAGCAGACGATGGAGGCGTTCGCCGACCACGGCGAGGTCGAGGGCGACCGGGTCACCGGCCGCGAGGGCGAGGCCCAGCAGGTCCTGGACCGGCTCGAGGCCGCCGGTGTCGACTTCGCCGACGTGCTCGTCGTCCTCGAGGAGGAGGGCGTCCAGAAGTTCGCCGACTCCTGGTCCGAGCTCGAGCAGACGGTGGCGGACCAGCTGACGTCGGCGCGCGGGACGGACGCATGAGCGCTGGCGAGCTCCGGGTCAGCGCCCAGAAGGCGGAGGTGTTCACGGCCGCCGCCCACGACCTGCTCGAGCGCCTCGCCACCTCCCAGGCCCGCGACGAGGTGCCGGCGATCAGCCTGACCGGCGGCTCGGTGGCCGACACCGTGCACCGCGAGGTTGCCCGGCTGAGTCGCGCCGGTGCGGGACATGCCCCCGACGTGGACTGGTCGCGGGTGGATGTGTTCTGGGGCGACGAGCGGTTCGTGGGGCCCGACGACCCGGACCGCAACGAGAAGCAGGCGCGCGAGGCCCTGCTCGATCACGTGGGGGTCGACCCCGCCCGCGTGCACGCGATGCCCTCCACCGAGGACGCCCCGGACGTGTACGCCGCCGCCGAGCAGTACGCCGCCCGGCTCGGCGAGCACGCGCCCAACGGATTCGACGTGCTGATGCTGGGCCTCGGGCCCGACCGGCACATCGCGTCGCTGTTTCCCGGTCACGCTGCCCTAGGAGTGCGGGACGCGCCGACCGTGGGGCTGACCGATGCGCCCAAGCCGCCGCCGCAGCGCATCTCGCTCACCCTCCCGACCCTGGCCCGCACGCGCGCCGTGTGGTTCTTCGTGGTCGGAGCGGGGAAGGCCGATGCGGTCGCCGAGACGCGACGCGCCGACCTGGGCGCCGACGTCGCGCCCGGAGCCGCGCTCCTGGAGGCGCCGGAGGTGCGCTGGTACCTCGACGAGCCGGCGGCCGGCTCCCTGTAGGGCGCGAGGGGCCTACGCGATCTCGCCGGCCCGCCGGCGCCTGCGCAGCAGCCGCAGCGCCTCGTCGAGGATCTGCTCGGCCTCCTGGTCGGAGCGGCGCTCCTTCACGTAGGCCAGGTGGGTCTTGTACGGCTCGATGCGCGGCGCCGGTGGGGGGTTCTCGGCGTCGAGACTGGCGGGCAGGCCGCAGCGGGGGCAGTCCCACGTCCGGGGGGCCAGCGCATCGACCGCGAACGTCACCACGGATCGGTGCTCGTGCGCGCAGAAGTAGGTGACGGCCTGGCGAGGGACGACGGCGCCGCGCTCCGCCTCCCCCATGGGTCCCGAGCCGACCCGGCTGCCCTTGATCGCGTTGCCTCCGCCACCGTTCGCCACGGCGCTCTCCTTCTCCTGGGCCTAGACGTCGTAGGCCACGAGCAGGCCCAGCGCCACGATGCACGCGAACCAGATCAGGCCGATCCCGACCGTGAACCGGTCGAGGTTGCGCTCCGCCACGGACGATCCGCCGAGCGAGCTGGACACGCCCCCACCGAACATGTCCGACAGGCCGCCCCCGCGGCCCTTGTGCAGCAGCACCAGCAGGATCAGCAGCAAGCTGGTGATCATCAGCAGGATGGTGAGGAAGAGAGTCACGGCTGCACCCTACGACACCCGGAGGGCAGGCACGACGACCGGCACGGCATCGGATCCGGGTCAGATCCCGGCCCGGAGGGACGCGTCAGATCATCGGCATGTCGTAGTACCGACAGATCCCGCTGAACTCGTCGATCTGCAGGCTCGCACCCCCGACGAGGCACCCGTCGACGTCGGAGCGGTCCATGATCGCGGCCACGTTGGCCGCCTTGACCGAGCCGCCGTAGAGGATGCGGACGCTGTCCGCGGCCGCGTCCCCGTGCCGCTCGCGCAGGGACGCGCGAATCGCCTCGCACACCTCCTGGGCGTCGTCCGGCGTGGCCACCTCGCCGGTGCCGATGGCCCACACCGGTTCGTAGGCGATGACCAGGCCCGCCACCTGCTCGTCGCTGAAGCCGGCCAGCGAGCCCTCGACCTGCTCGAGGGTGTGCGCCACCTGGTCGCCGGCCTGGCGGACCTCGAGACCCTCGCCCACGCAGACGATCGGGACCATGCCGGCGGCGAGCGCGCGATGGGCCTTGGCGTTGACGACCCCGTCGGACTCGGCGTGCTGCTCGCGACGCTCGGAGTGTCCGACCACGACGTGGGAGCAACCGAGCTTCGCCAGCATCGTGGCGGAGATCTCGCCCGTGAAGGCACCGGACTCCTCGGTGGAGACGTCCTGCGCCCCGTACCGGACGGAGAGTCGGTCCCCATCGACGAGGGTCTGGACGGAGCGGAGGTCGGTGAAGGGCGGCAGCACCACGACCTCGACCTTGCCGTAGTCGTGCCGCTTGTCCGAGAGGGTCCAGGCGAGCTTCTGGACCAGCACCACCGCCTCCTGGTGGTTCAGGTTCATCTTCCAGTTGCCCGCCATCAGCGGGGTGCGCTGCGTGGTCGTCGGTCCGGTCATCAGTCCTCCAGAACGGTCAGTCCGGGGAGCCGCTTGCCCTCGAGGTACTCGAGGGAGGCGCCACCGCCGGTCGAGATGTGGCCGAAGGCGGCCTCGTCGAAGCCGAGTCGGCGCACGGCCGCCGCCGAGTCGCCGCCGCCGACGACGGTCAGCCCGTCGACCCGTGTCAGGGCCTCCGCAACCGCTCGCGTGCCCCCCGCGAAGGCGTCGACCTCGAAGACGCCCATCGGACCGTTCCAGAACACGGTCCGTGCGTCGGCCAGCGCGGCCGCGAAGGCGCGCCCTGACTCGGGGCCGATGTCCAGACCCAGGCAGTCCTCGGGGATGGCGCCGGACGCGACCACGCGGGGCTGGGGTGCGCGGTCGCCCGAGGGGAATGCGGTGTCGACCACCACGTCGGTGGGCAGCACGATGCGCACCCCCAGGTCCTCGGCCCGGCGTAGGTAGGCACGGCAGGTCTCGAGCTGCTCTTCCTCGAGCAGGCTGCCGCCCACGCCGTACCCCTGTGCCGCCAGGAACGTGAAGACCATCCCGCCGCCGATCAGCAGCCGGTCGGTCCTGCCGAGCAGGTGGTCGATCACCCCGAGCTTGTCGGAGACCTTCGAGCCGCCGAGCACCACGGCGTAGGGACGATCGGGCGTCTCGGTCAGCCGCCGGAGCACCTCGACCTCGTCGGCGACCAGCCCGCCCATGGCGTGCGGAAGCCGAAGGGCGACGTCGTAGACCGACGCCTGCTTGCGGTGGACGACCCCGAAGCCGTCGGAGACGAAGGCGTCGGCCAGCCCCGCCAGCCGGTCGGCCAGATCGCCCCGCTCGGACTCGTCCTTGCTTGTCTCGCCGGGCTCGAAGCGGACGTTCTCCAGGACCAGGACCCCGCCCTCGTCCAGCGCGGCGACGGCCGCCGCCGCCTGCTCGCCGACGGTGTCGCCCGCGAAGGCCACCTCGCGCCCGAGTAGCTCGCCGAGCCGGTCGGCCACGGGGGCCAGCGAGGACGCCGGCTCCGGTGCTCCCTGGGGGCGGCCCAGATGGGCCACCACGAGCACCCGGGCGCCCGCCTCGCTGAGCGCGCGAATGGTCGGGACGCTGGCCCGGATGCGGCCGTCGTCGCTGATGGTGGAGCCGTCGAGCGGGACGTTGAGGTCGGAGCGGACCAGCACGCGCCGGCCGCGGAGCCCGCCCAGCCGATCGCCCAGCTGTTCCACCGTGGAGGGGCCGTCAGCCATCGTCTGCCGCCGCCCGCTCAGAGCGAGGAGCCGACCAGCTCGGTCAGGTCGATGAGGCGGTTGGCGTAGCCCCACTCGTTGTCGTACCAGCCCACCACCTTGACCTGGTTGCCAAGCACCTTGGTCAGCGGCGCGTCGAAGATGCAGCTGGCCGGGTCGGTGACGATGTCGCTGGAGACGATCGGGGCCGTCGAGTAGCGCAGGATCCTGCCGTCGGCCGCCTTCTGCACGGCGGCGTTCACCTCCTCGGCGGAGGTCTCGCGGGAAGCCTCGAACGTCAGGTCGGTGGCCGACCCGGTCGGCACCGGGACCCGCAGGGCGTAGCCGTCGAGCTTGCCCTTGAGCTCGGGCATCACCAGGCCGATCGCCTTGGCGGCACCCGTCGAGGTGGGCACCACGTTGAGGGCCGCCGCGCGCGCCCGCCGCAGGTCCTTGTGGATGTTGTCCTGCAGGTTCTGGTCGGCGGTGTAGGCGTGGATCGTCGTCATCAGACCCTTGACGATGCCGAACTCGTCGTTCAGCGCCTTCGCCATCGGCGCGAGGCAGTTCGTCGTGCACGATGCGTTCGAGATCACGGTGTGCGCGCTCGGGTCGTACTGCTCCTCGTTGACGCCCATGACGAGGGTGACGTCCTCGTTCTTGGCCGGCGCCGAGATGATCACCTTCTTGGCGCCCGCGCCGTCGATGTGGCCTCGCGCCTGGTTGGCGTCGGTGAACAGGCCGGTCGACTCGATGACCACGTCGGCGCCGATGTCGCCCCACGACAGGGCGGCGGGGTCGCGCTCGGAGAACGCCAGGATCTTCTGCTCGCCGACGACGATGGCGTCGTCGGTCGCCTCGGCCTGGACGTCGAGGCGACCGAGGATCGTGTCGTAGGTGAGCAGGTGGGCGAGCGACCTCTTGTCGGTGAGATCGTTGACGCCCACGATCTCGACGTCGGCGCCCGACGCGCGGACCGCCCGGAAGATGTTGCGGCCGATGCGACCAAAGCCGTTGATGCCTACGCGAACCGTCACTGCTTGCTCCTCGAATCGGGATTTCGGATCAGGAAGGGGGCTGTGCCCACGCTGGGGACGCCCGCCGTCTCAGGGCGCCGGGGTCAACCGACGACACGACCCTATAACGGGCGCTCATCCGCGGTCAGGCGTCCTCGGCCAGCATCTCAGGGGTCAGCGAGGACTCCGTGTCCGGGATGCCGAGCTCCTCGGCGCGCTTGTCGGCCATCGCCAGGAGACGGCGGATCCGGCCGGCGATGGCGTCCTTGGTGAGCACCGGCTCGTGGAGCTGGCCCAGCTCCTCGAGCGAGGCCTGCTTGTGCTGCAGCCGCAGGTGCCCCGCGAGCTGCAGGTGGTCGGGCACCTCGTCGGCCAGGATCTGCAGCGCGCGCTCGACGCGCGCCCCCGCCGCGACGGCGGCGCGTGCGGAGCGCCGCAGGTTGGCATCGTCGAAGTTGGCCAGCCGGTTGGCGGTTGCCCGGACCTCGCGGCGCATCCGCCGCTCCTCCCAGGCCATCAGCGACTCGTGCGCGCCCAAGCGGGTGAGCAGCGCCCCGATGGCGTCACCGTCGCGCACCACCACGCGGTCGACACCGCGCACCTCGCGTGCCTTCGCGCCGATGCCCAGCCGCCGCGCGACGCCGACCAGGGCCAGGGCTGCCTCGGGCCCGGGGCAGGTGACCTCCATCGACGAGGACCGCCCCGGCTCGGTGAGCGAGCCGTGCGCCAGAAAGGCGCCGCGCCAGGCCGCCACCGCGTCGCAGCCGCCGCCGGAGACGACCTGCGGCGGCAGGCCGCGGACCGGGCGCCCACGCTGGTCGAGCAGCCCGGTCTGCCGGGCGAGCGCCTCGCCTTCCCGGACCACGCGCACGAGGAAGCGGCTGCCCTTGCGGATGCCGTTGCCCTGCACCATCACCACGTCGGAGCGGTGTCCGTAGACCTCGGCGATGTCCTTGCGCAGCCGCCGTGCCGAGGCGCCGGTGTCGAGCTCGGCCTCCACCACGATCTGCCCGCTGACGATGTGCAGTCCGCCGGCGAATCGGAGCATCGAGGCGACCTCGGACTTGCGGCAGCAGGACTTCGTGATCCGGGTGCTCGCGAGCTCCGACTTCACCTGCGCCGTCATCGCCATGGCGCGATCCTGTCACGGTCGTCAATCACCGGCGCCGGGTCCTCGGTCCCCGGACCCCCCACGCGTGAGCACATGGATGAGCGCGTCGGCCAGGCGGCCCGGGTCGTGTCGCGGCGCCCCGCCGGGCTCGGTCACGTCGGCCAGCTCGAGCCTGCCGCCGGCCGCGGCGACGGCGTCGCGGAGACCGTCCGGGACGGAGACGGTGGAGCGGTCGGCCAGCACGACGTCGAGCCGCAGGTCGGGGGCCACGTCGCGCAGGGCGCCGAGGTGATCGGCCGGCCCGTACCCCGAGGTCTCGCCCCGCTGCTCGGCCAGGTTGAGCACGACGAGGCGGCGGGCTGCGGTGTGGGTGATCGCGTCGCGCAGCTCGGGGACCATCAGGTGCGGGAGCACGGAGGTCCACCAGGAGCCGGGTCCGAGCACCACCCAGTCGGCCTCCCGCACCGCTGCGATCGCCTCGGGGCACGGCGCCGGCGTGTCGGGGTCGATCGCGACCGAGAGGATGCGTCCCCGTGTGGTCGCCACCTCGACCTGGCCCCGGACCTCCTGCACCGCGCTCGGATCCGCCTCGTCGAGCCCCCGCACCCGC
Organism: uncultured Actinomycetota bacterium; assembly: GCA_963731985.1. Classification (GTDB taxonomy): domain Bacteria; phylum Actinomycetota; class Actinomycetes; order Propionibacteriales; family Nocardioidaceae; genus Nocardioides. Next base: position 193,103 of record CAVSYA010000007.1, read on the forward strand.
GCGACGATGTCGAGCGCCTCGCGGGCCATCGGCAGCACGCGTCCGCGCGAGCCGAGCAGTCTGGCGACCCACTCCAGGGCGTCGACGGGATCCCCCAACAGCTCCCACAGGCCGACGTAGAGCAGGTTGCCCACCGCGTGGCCCCGCATCTCGCCCTCGCCCGCGAACCGGTGCTGCAGGACGCTCGACCAGGTCCGACCCCACTCGTCGTCGCCGCAGAGCGCGGCCAGGGCCATCCGGAGGTCTCCCGGCGGGAGCACGCCGAACTCCCGGCGCAGCCGCCCCGAGGAGCCGCCGTCGTCGGCCACGGTGACCACGGCGGTCACCTCGTCCGTCAGGATGCGCAAGGCCGAGAGGGTGGCGTGCAGGCCGTGACCGCCACCGAGTGCGACCACCCGGGGTCCGGACATCTCACTCCCGCCCGAGGTCGCGGTGCACGGCCCGCACGTCGAGCCCGCCGTCGCGGAGCCGCCGGGTGACCTCCTCGGTCATGGCGACGCTGCGGTGCTTGCCGCCGGTGCACCCGATGGCCACCGTCATGAACCGCTTGCCCTCGCGGAGGTACCCCTGCGCGACGGTGCGCAGCACGGGGAGGTACTGGTCGAGGAACCGCCCCGCCTCGGGGCGCGACGTGACGTACTCGGCTACGTCCGGGGACTGCCCGGTGTGCTCGCGGAGCTCGGGCACCCAGTGCGGGTTGGGCAGGAAGCGCATGTCGGCGACGAGGTCGGCGTCGACCGGAATGCCGTACTTGAAGCCGAAGCTGACCACCGTGACCTGCAGGCGGAGCGCGTCCGTGCTCCCGAACGCGTCGGCGACCCGCTCGGTGAGCTGGTGGGGGTTCAGGTTCGTGCTGTCGATGACCGTGTCGGCCGACGCGCGCAGATTCGCGAGGGCGACGCGCTCGCGCGCGAGGCCGTCGAGCAGCCGGCCGTCGGCCTGCAACGGGTGCGGGCGGCGGGCCGCCTCCTGGCGGCGCACCAGCACGTCGTCCGTGGCATCGAGGAACAGCAGCGTCGTGCGGCGGCCGGTCGCACCCCGGGCCAGGTGCGACTGCAGCGTCTCGAAGAAGGACCCCGACCGAACGTCGACCACGACCCCGACCGGCTGCTCCGGGCCGCGGCTCTCGTCCACGAGCCGGACGACGTCCTTCACCAGGCTCGGCGGGAGATTGTCCACGACGAAGTACCCGAGGTCCTCCAGCTCCTTGGCGGCGGTGCTGCGCCCGGCACCGGTCATACCCGTCACGATGACCAGCTCGCCCGTGTGCGTCGGGGGCGTGGGGCCACCAGGGTCGAATGCCGGATCGAATGCCGGGTCGGCTGCCGGGTCGGCTGCCGGGTCTGATGCCGGGTCTGATGCCGGGTCTGATGCCGGGTCTGATGCCGGGTCTGATGCCGGGCCGGAGGCGGGGTCGGACGCGGGGTCGGACGCCGGAGCGTGCGGGTGCATCAGGTCTCCTGGCTCTGCTGGGGGCCGTTCGGGGGGGCTTCCGGGGGTGCGTCGGTGAGGATCTCGCCGGTCGCCGTGTTCACCTGGATCCCGGCGCCGGGCCCCGCGGGCGCGTCCGGGCCGGCACCGGCGCCGGCGCGACCAGTCTGGCCCGTCCGCCCCGACGCCGCGACCGCATCCTTGATGGCACTCGCGGTGCGGGGCCCGATCCCGGGCACCTCGGCGATCTGCTCCACCTCGGCCGCGCGCAGCTTCTTCAGCGAGCCGAAGTGCTTGAGCAGGGTCGTGCGGCGCACCTCGCCGAGTCCCGGGACGTCATCGAGCACGCTCTCGACCATGGACTTGGAGCGGCGGTTGCGGTGGTGTGCGATCGCGAAACGATGCGCCTCGTCCCGGATCCGCTGCAGCAGGTACAGGGCCTCCGACGAGCGCGGCAGGATGACCGGCTCGGCGTCCTCCGGCAGCCACACCTCCTCCAGCCGTTTGGCCAGGCCTGCCACGGGCACGTCGTCGATCCCCAGCGACGCCAGCGCGCGCTGGGCGGCCGCGACCTGCGGCGGCCCGCCGTCCACCACGACCAGGCCGGGCACGTAGGCGAACGTGCGCGGCCGACCCGTCTCCGGGTCCACCAGCATCGGTCCGTCCTCGGTGACGACGTGCTCGCTGCGGCTCTGCTCGTCGAGCAGGCGGCGGAAGCGGCGGGTGATGACCTCGTGCATGGAGGCGACGTCGTTCTGACCGTCGACGCCGCGCACGACGAAGCGGCGGTACTCCGACTTGCGGGCCAGGCCGTCCTCGAAGACGACCATCGAGGCGACCACCTCGCTCCCCTGGAGGTTGGAGACGTCGTAGCACTCGATGCGCAGCGGGACCTCCTCCAGCGCCAGCGCTCCCTGGATCTCCTCCAGGGCCCGGTTCCGCGTGGTCAGGTCGCTGGCCCGCTTGGTGCGGTGCAGCGCCAGCGCCTGCTCGGCGTTGCGGGCGACCGTCTCCTGCAGGGACCGCTTGTCGCCCCGCTGCGGCACCCGGATCCGCACCCGGCTCCCGCGCCGCTCGGAGAGCAGCTCCTCCAGGGTCTCCGCCTCCGTGGGCAGATCCGGCACGAGGATCTCGCGCGGGATCGCCTCGCGGTCCTCGCCGACGTAGAGCTGGAGCAGGAAGCCCTCGACGAGGTCACCCGTCTCTCCCTCCTCCACGCGGTCGGCCACCCAGCCGCGCTGACCGCGGATCCGCCCGCCCCGCACGTAGAAGATCTGCACCGCGACCTCGAGCGGGTCCTCGGCCAGCGCCACGACATCCGCGTCGGCGCCGTCGCCGAGCACGACCGCCTGCTTCTCCAGGGCGCGCTCGATCGCGCCCAGGTCGTCACGCAGTCGCGCGGCCCGCTCGTAGTCCTGCGCCTGCGAGGCGGCGTACATCTCGCGCTCGATCCGGCGGACGAAGGGCCGGGTCTGGCCCGCCATGAAGGAGCAGAAGTCGTCGACGATGCGGCGGTGCTCCTCGGGCGTCACGTGGCCCACACAGGGGGCGACGCACTTGTCGATGTAGCCGAGCAGGCAGGGACGGCCCACCTGCTGGGAACGCTTGAAGACGCCGTTGCTGCACGAGCGCATCGGGAAGACCCGCAGCAGGGTGTCGACGGTGTCCCGGATCGCCCACGCGTGGCCGTACGGCCCGAAGTAGCGGGTCCCCCTGCGCTTGCGGCCCCGCCCGACCATGACGCGGGGGATCTCCTCCCCCACCGTCACGGCGAGCCAGGGATAGGACTTGTCGTCGCGGTACTTCACGTTGAACCGCGGGTCGAACTCCTTGATCCAGGAGTACTCCAACTGCAGCGCCTCGACCTCGGTGCCCACGACGGTCCACTCCACGGAGGCGCCGGTCGTCACCATCGTGGCCGTGCGCGGGTGCAGGTGGCCCACGTCCTGGAAGTACGAGGAGAGGCGAGCGCGCAGATTCTTCGCCTTCCCGACGTAGATCACGCGGCCTTTGCCGTCGCGGAACCGGTAGACGCCCGGCTGGGTCGGGATCGACCCCGGGGCCGGACGGTACGACGCTGGCGAGCCCACGGCCCAACCCTACGAGCCGCCGCCGACCGTCGCGGGTCGAGGAGGGCCCGCTGCGCCGCGGTGGGGTTCCGGATCAGCCCGGGAGGACCTGGTCGTCCTCCACGGTGATCGGGATCGTCGCGAGCGGCCTCGTGGCGGGGCCCTGCACCGCCGAGCCGTCGGTGATCGAGAACTGGCTGCCGTGGCACGGGCAGACGATGGTCTCGGCGACCTCGTTGACCGCGCAGCCCTGGTGGGTGCAGGTCGTCGAGAAGGCCTTGAAGTCACCGGCTGTCGGCTGGGTCACGACGACCCCGGCCTGCTCGATGATCACGCCGGCGCCCTCGGGGACCTCCGAGGCGGTCGCGAGCGGACCGTCCGGAATGCCGCCCGATGCCCCGCCGGACTCGCCCGAGGAGCCTCCGGAGGCCGAGCCTCCCGCCTCCCCTCCTGCGTCCCCGCCTCCATCCTCGCCGCCGCAGGCGGTGAGGAGAGAGGCGCCGAGGCCGGCGGCGGCGACACCGGCGATGGCGTGCCGACGCGACAGGGGTCGGCAGGTGCCGGAACAGCCGGGACCGTGGGAACCGTGGGAACCGTGGGACAACGTCATGGAAAGCGCTCCTCCGCGTGAGATCCTGGCGGTGAGCCTAGCGGCGGCCCCGGAATCCGCGCTGCGAAGCCGCGCCGGACGCGCCGGTGGCCCGGTCGAGCCGGGTCAGCCCTGCGGTGGACGAGTCTTGCGCGGAGCGCGCTTCCTCGCGGGGGGCTTCGTGGCCGGGGCCTTCTTCGCGGCGGCCTTCGGGGCCGGGGCCTTCTTCGCCGGTCGCTTCGTGGTGGTGGCCCCGGGCGGGGCCGCGGTGGCCGGTGCCTCGGCGACCCGGGCGCCGCGACCCTCCAGCATGGGCGCGAGGAAGCGGCCCGTGTGGCTTGCCTCGACCGCGATGACCTGCTCCGGCGTCCCGGACGCGACGACGGTGCCGCCGCGCGACCCGCCCTCGGGCCCCATGTCGATGAGCCAGTCGGCCGTCTTGATCACGTCGAGGTTGTGCTCGATGACGAGCACGGTGTTCCCCTTGTCCACCAGGCCGGAGAGCACGCCGAGCAGCTTCCGGATGTCGTCGAAGTGCAGGCCCGTGGTGGGCTCGTCGAGCACGTAGACCGTCCGGCCGGTCGAGCGCTTCTGCAGCTCGGAGGAGAGCTTCACCCGCTGCGCCTCGCCGCCGGACAGGGTGGTGGCGGGCTGGCCGAGCCGGACGTACCCCAGGCCCACCTCGCAGAGCGTGCGCATGTGTCGCGCGATCGCGGGCACCGCCGCGAAGAAGTCGGCGGCCTCCTCGATCGGCATGTCGAGGACCTCGGCGATCGTCTTGGTCTTGTAGTGCACCTCCAGCGTCTCGCGGTTGTAGCGGGCGCCGTGACAGACCTCGCAGGGCACGTACACGTCCGGGAGGAAGTTCATCTCGATCTTCAGCGTGCCGTCGCCGGAGCAGGCCTCGCAGCGGCCGCCCTTCACGTTGAAGGAGAAGCGGCCCGGCAGGTAGCCCCGGACCTTGGCCTCCGCGGTGGAGGCGAAGAGCTTGCGGATGTGGTCGAACACCCCGGTGTAGGTCGCGGGGTTGCTCCGCGGCGTGCGGCCGATCGGCGACTGGTCGACGTGGATCACCTTGTCCACGTGCTCCAGCCCGCTGATCCGGCGGTGCCGCCCCGGGACCGTGCGGGCGTTGTAGATGTGCCGCGCCAGGGCGGTGTACAGGATGTCGTTGACCAGGGTGGACTTGCCCGACCCGGAGACGCCGGTGATCACGGTGAAGGTGCCCAGCGGGAAGTCCACGGTGACGTCGTGCAGGTTGTTCTGACGGGCGCCGTGCACCCTCAGGTAGCGCTGGGGAGTCTGCGGTCGGCGCACGGCCGGCACCGGGATCTCCTCGCGACGAGACAGGTAGCGGCCCGTGCGCGAGTCGGCGTGGTCGAGCAGGCCGGCGACGGACCCGCTGTGCACCACCTGGCCCCCGTGCTCGCCGGCGCCCGGCCCGATGTCCACGGCCCAGTCCGCGGCGCGGATCGTGTCCTCGTCGTGCTCGACCACGATCAGCGTGTTGCCCAGGTCGCGGAGTCGCTCGAGGGTCTCGATCAGTCGTCGGTTGTCCCGCTGGTGCAGGCCGATCGAGGGCTCGTCGAGCACGTAGAGGACGCCGACCAGCCCGGCCCCGATCTGGGTGGCGAGCCGGATCCTTTGGGCCTCGCCCCCCGAGAGCGACCCCGCGGCGCGGTCGAGGGAGAGGTAGTCGAGCCCGACGTCGAGCAGGAAGGCCAGCCGCTCCTGGATCTCGCGGAGCACCCGCTCGCCGATCTGCCGCTCCCGCGGCGAGAGCTCCAGCGACGTCAGGTGGGTCGAGGCGTCGCTGATCGGGAGCGCGCAGACCTCGGCGATGTTGAGGCCGCCGTCCTCCCGAGAGCCCAACGTGACCGCCAGGGAGACCGGCTTGAGCCGGCTGCCCCCGCACGCGGGGCAGGGCACCTCCCGCATGTACCCCTCGAACCGCTCCCGGCTGGTGTCGGACTCGGCCTCGCGGTGCCGCCGCTCGACGTAGGACTGCACCCCCTCGAACGTGGTGTCGTAGGACCGCTCGCGGCCGTACCGGTTCCGGTGCCGGACGTGGACCCGAGAGGCGTGCCCCGTCAGGATCGTCTTCCGCGCACCGGGCGGCAGCTCCTCCCACGGCGTGTTCAGCTCGAACCCGACCTGCTCGCCCAGCGCGCCCAGCAGGCGCAGGAAGTAGTCGGCGACGTGCGCGCTGTTCCACGGCTGGATCGCGCCCTCGCCCAGCGTCGCGGTCGGGTCGGGCACGACCAGCTCGGGGTCGACCTCCATCCGGGTGCCCAGGCCGTGGCACTCCGCACACGCGCCGAAGGGCGAGTTGAAGGAGAACGAGCGCGGCTCGAGCTCGTCGGTGTCGAGCGGGTGCTCGTTGGGGCAGGACATCCGCTCCGAGAAGCGCAGCTCGCGGCCGGGGTCGGGCTCGCCCGAGGCCAACGGCGGGGTGTCGACGAAGTCCAGCAGCACCAGCCCGCCGGCGAGCCCCAGGGCCGTCTCGACGGAGTCGGTGAGCCGTCGCTTCGCGGTGGCCTTGACCGCGAGGCGGTCGACGACCACCTCGATCGTGTGCTTCTTCTGCTTGTCCAGGGCCGGGACGGCGTCGAGGGGGTGGGTGGTGCCGTCCACGCGGGCCCGGGAGAACCCCTGTGTCTGGAGCTGCCGGAACAGCTCGCCGTACTCCCCCTTGCGGGCGCGGATCACGGGCGCGAGGACCTGGAACCGGCGCCCTTCCTCGAGTGCCAGCACGCGGTCCACGATCTGCTGGGGGGTCTGCTTCTCGATCGGGGCGCCACAGGTCGGGCAGTGTGGGCGGCCGACCCGGGCGTAGAGCAGACGGAGGTAGTCGTAGACCTCCGTGATCGTGCCGACCGTGGACCGCGGGTTGCGGGAGGTGGACTTCTGGTCGATCGAGACGGCCGGCGAGAGCCCCTCGATGAAGTCGACGTCGGGCTTGTCCATCTGGCCCAGGAACTGCCGGGCATACGCCGAGAGCGACTCCACGTACCGCCGCTGCCCCTCCGCGAAGATCGTGTCGAAGGCCAGCGAGGACTTGCCCGACCCGGAGAGGCCCGTGAACACGATGAGGGAGTCCCGGGGCAGGTCCAGCGAGATGTCCTTCAGGTTGTGCTCACGGGCACCTCGGATGATCAGCTGGTCGGACACGGGCTCCTGGACTCCTGGACACGAGATAGGCGGGGACACGAGATGCGGCCCCAGATTCTCACGGAGCGCCAACAGTCCCCACCGAACCGGCGCTTCTCCCTCCCCCTGTGGTGCCCGCGTGCTGTTGGATGGGCGGATGACTGAACTGCATGGGGGCGGCCGCGAGGCCGAGATCTGGGCCGCGCTCCGGGAGGCCGACAACTGCCTGCTCCGCGACGTCGACGGGCTGAGCGATGCCGAGCTCCGGGAACCGTCGCTCCTGCCGGGTTGGTCGCGTGGCCACGTCGTGGCCCACCTCGCCCTGCATGCCGAGGCGCTCTCGGGCGTGGTGGAGGGTGTGCGCAAGGGCGAACCCGTCCCGATGTACCCCTCCCTCGACGAGCGGGACGCCGAGATCGCGGACCTCGCCGCCGAGCCGGTCGACGCCGTGTGGGACCGTCTCCTGGAGGGCACCGGGGGGTTGCGCGCCCAGCTCGACGGGCTCCCCCCCGACCAGTACGACGCCACCTTCAGCCGCCTTCCCGGGGAGCGGGAGATGCCGGTGCGGCAGATCCCGGACACGCGACGGCGCGAGGTCGAGGTCCACCACGCGGACCTCGGTCTGGACTACGGCCCGGGCGACTGGCCCGTGGACTTCGCCGTGGACCTGCTGGAGCGGGCGATCGCCGACCGTGCCGGTGGCGGGCCGCTGGGGCTGCGCGCGACCGACCTCGAGCGCACCTGGTGGCTCGGCGAGCCGACGGGCGACGCCGTCGTGGTCACCGGGCCGGTCGCGGACCTCGCCTGGTGGCTGGTGGGCCGCGGTGACCGGGCCACGCTGCACGCCTCCGCCGGCCGCCCGCCCGCGCTGGGCCGTTGGCGGTGACCGACCCCGGGGACGGTCGGTCCTACCCTGTCCGCATGCGCGACTACAGCGGCGACGTGAAGCCCGGCGGCCCGGCCCAGACCCGCGAGCTGCCCGACCTGAGCATCACCAAGGTGGCGGTCGACCCGCAGATGTCGAACAACTGCTACCTGCTGCGGTGCCGCCGCACCGGTGAGCAGCTGCTCATCGACGCGGCCGACGAGCCCGAGCGGCTCCGCCGGCTCATCGGGGAGGGCGGCCTGGCGACCGTGGTGACCACGCACCAGCACTGGGACCACCACCGGGCGCTGCGGGCCGTGGTGCAGGCCACCGGCGCGGCGGCGCTGGTGGGGGCGCCCGACACACAGGCCGTGGAGGAGCAGACCGGCGTCGCGGTCGACCGCCGGCTCGAGCACGGGGACGAGGTGGCGGTCGGCGAGCAGCGGCTGTCCGTGATCGCCCTGGCCGGGCACACGCCGGGCTCGGTCGCCCTGCGGTACGACGACCCCGGGGGCCACCCGCACCTGTTCACCGGCGACTCGCTCTTCCCCGGGGGCGTGGGCGCCACCTTCGGCGACGCGGAGGCGTTCCGGCAGCTCGTCGACGACGTGGAGCTTCGGGTCTTCGGCACCCTGCCGGATCAGACCTGGTTCTATCCCGGCCACGGAGGCGACGGCCGGCTGGGTGAGGAGCGTCCGCACCTCGCCGAGTGGCGCGCCCGGGGCTGGTGAGCCGCCGGGCTGTCAGTCGCGGTCCCACTCCCGGTCGAACTGCGCGCGGTAGGTGTCGTGGCTGGACGTCTCGCGGGTGAGGAGCGTCTGCGAGACCCCCGGCAGCCCGGCGGGGTCGAACGTCCCCGTGCCGGTCCAGCTGCGCTGGGCGTCGAGGTCGTCCCCGTACCGACCGTCCACCAGCAGGAGTGTCTCGCCGAGCGGCGCGCTCTGGACGGCCACGCCGTCGTCCCGGAGCAGCCGCTCCACGGTGGAGCCCATCCCGGGGCCCCTCAGCACCCGGACGTTGCAGCCCCAGCGGGATCGGGCAGCCAGCATCTTGGCCAGGGCAAGACCGCGCTCGCCGCGCCACGCGCTGACGGCGACGCGGACCTGGGTCCGCCCCTCATGCGTGCGCGGGCTCGTGGGGGTGCACTGGATGGGGCGGATGTCCCGCGCGACCGGGTCCGGCAGGTCGGCCTGGTAGGGGCCGAAGCGGACGGTGAGGTCCTCGCCCACGGGTGTCTCGGCGCCCTGGGCGTCCGCGGCCGTGCCGAAGTTCAGCGCCTGGAAGACGCGCTCGAAGGCGGCAAAGGTCTCGGGCTTCGTCGCCTGGTAGGCGTTGGCGATCGCCTGCGTCATGGAGCGCGGGATGAGCGGGGCCGAGGTGCTCAGCGTGAGCGCCGGCGTGCCGCCGGCGCGGTCCACGAGCAGGAGGCTCGCGCGGCTGGCGAACCCGGCGGTCCGCAGCCAGGAACCGCCGCTGAGCCTCGTGGCCAGCTGCTGCTCCCAGTAGGGCCGGGTCCCCCGGTCGGTGAGGACGCGAACCGTGACGCCTCGCTGCTGCGCCAGCAGGAGCTCCGTGGCGACCGCCTTGTCGCGGATCCGCGGCGTGGCGACGCGCACCATGGTGCCCGACTTGGCCGCTGCGATGGCGCTGACCCAACCGTCGAGGACCGCGCGGGCCTCGTCCGGGCCGATGCCCACGGCGTTGGTGATGGGCCCCGGCGCGAAGACGGACGCGGGCTCCGGCACGGGCGGCGGACCCGTCGCGTCGACGTCGTAGGTCACGACCACGGCATCGTGGTCGGAGTTGAAGCCCCGGGCGATGCGTCCCGCCGTCTTGTCCAGGCTCCCGGCCTGCAGGCTCATCGTGTAGTCGAGCAGGGACGTCTGGCCGCGGGAGCCCTCGAGCGGCATGTCGAAGTTGACGATGTCGCCGAGCGCGTCGGTCGGCAGGCCCGCGACCTGGTATTTCAGGTCGGCGAGGTAGTTCACGTTGAGGTCGCCGAGCGCGACGACCTGCTCGGTGTCCTGATGCAGCGCGAGCATCTCCGCGCGCAGCTGCTGCAGGTGGTCGCGCAGGTAGGGGATCCGGGTCATGTTGGTCGCCTGGGCGCCGCTGGAGGCGCCCGCGATGGTGTGGGTGTTGGTGATGCCGAAGATGCGGCCCGTGGCGACCTCGCGCAGCCGCACCACGTTGATGTACCGGGCCGGAGTGTTGCCCACCGGGCCGTGCACCATGAAGGACGTGCCGCTGACCAGGTCGAAGCGGCTCTTCCTCCAGACGATGGGCAGCGGCCGCCCGTCGGTCGCGGGGATGTACCAACCCCAGTTGTTGTGGTTGAGCACCCCGATCAACGCGTCCCGGTCCACTCCCTGGGAGATCTCCTGGAAGCCGCCGACCGACGCATCGAGCTGGGTCACCGCCCGACGCATGTCGGCGCGGGCGCGCTGCACCCCGAGCGAGAAGGCGATGTTGAGCGTGAAGGTGCGCAGCGGGGGGCTGCTCGCGGCAGCCACCGGCTGCAACGTGCCCGACGGGAGGACGCTCTCGTGCTGACTCGTGGCCACGCCGGCGAGCAGCCCGGCGGCGAGCACGGCGCCGGTGCCGAGGGCCATCCCCCGGCGGAGGCGGGCGGCCAAGAGACGGGCGGGTGAGGCCACCCGGGGCGGCGAAGAGTGTGCTCTGAACATGGGGGTCTCCTTCAGCGAACGTGCAAGAACACTTCAAGAACACCTCAATCGCGGGGTACTGGCGCGGCGAACGGCAGAAGATGGCTTCAACCGGTTCGCGGCGCTCCCAAGGGGGCGGCGCCTGCTTGGCCCGAACCGAGGGAGCCCATGGCCCGCTCGGGCCATACCGGGCGAAAGACCCGCAGCCCCGGGCCGCCGCTGCGTAGCGTCATGACGGTGATCGCCCGATACGCACGCCCGGCCCTGGCCCTGACCGTCGCTCTGGTCCTGGTCCTGGCTGCCCTCCTGGTCTCGACCGGCCCCACGCTGGCGGCCCCGAGCCGCACGGTCGCCACGGGCGACCCGGACCCCCGCAGCGGCTCCGGGGCGCGCGGGGCGCCGGACAACCCCTTGGCCGGCCCTACCTGGGGCGTCTACCAGGGGAAGGCCGAGCTGGCCTGGGAGCCGTACGATCGGGCGAGCGGGGACGACAAGGCGATGCTGGGCCGGATCGCGCTGCGGCCGAAGGCCAAGTGGTTCGGCCGGTGGATCCCCGACGGCGACATTGCGCGCAAGGTCGACGCGTACGTCGCCAACGCCACCGGCGGCGACGCCGAGGTCCTGGTGCAGCTGACCACCTACCGCGTGGACCCGTGGCAGGGGGACGCCTGTCGGCGGCTGCCGACGCAGGCGATGAAGGAGAGCTACCGCCGCTGGGTCGACCACTTCGTCCAGGCGCTCGACGACACGCACGCGCAGGTGATCGTGCAGCCCGACGGGCCCTTCCAGAAGTGCGCCCCCGGAGGCTCGAAGGTCTACAAGCGGCTGATCGCCTACCAGGTCCGCAAGCTGGCCACGCTGCCGAACACGACCGTCTACATCGAGGTCGGCTCCGCCGGCTGGAACCACCTCGACCCGATGAGCGTCGTCCACCTGCTCCGGGGCTCCGGCATCGGCGCGGCGCGGGGCTTCCACATGAACGTCACCCACTACGAGGGCGTCGGCAGGCAGGTGCGCTTCGGCTCCCGCGTCGTGGAGAGGCTGGGCGTCGCCGGCTTCCGGGACAAGCACTTCACCGTCGACACGGCCGAGAACGGACGTCCCTTCACCTGGCGCCACCACCAGCGGCACCACCGGGGCGACTTCAACAACGCGCCCGCGTGCCGCACCAGGTCGGAGCGACACTGCGTCACGCTCGGCATCCCGCCGACCGCGGACGTCGCCAACCCCGCCTGGGGGCTGCCGGACGCGGTCCGGGCGCTCGCGAGGCGGCACGTGGACGCCTACGTCTGGGCGGGGCGGCCGTGGCTCTACCTGCAGTCCACGCCCTTCCTCCGCGACCGCGCGATCCTGCTCGCCCGCACGACGCCGTTCCCCAGCTACCCGGACTGACCCGCCCGGCCCGGGCAGCGCCTAGGCTCGAGCGCATGATCGAGTTGCGCACCCCGACCCAGATCGAGCAGATGCGCCCCGCCGGGCGGTTCGTCGGCGAGGTGCTCTCGGCGCTCCGCGAGAAGGTCGGGGTCGGCACGAACCTCCTCGAGATCGACGCGTGGGCGCACGAGATGATCACCGAGCGCGGCGCCGAGTCCTGCTACATCGACTACCACCCGTCCTTCGGCGCCTCGCCCTTCGGGAAGGTCATCTGCACCTCGGTGAACGACGCGGTGCTGCACGGACTGCCCCACGACTACGCGCTGGCCGACGGCGACCTGCTCAGCCTGGACTTCGCCGTCTCGGTGGACGGGTGGGTCTCCGACTCCGCCCTCTCCTTCGTGGTCGGCACCCCCCGCGGCGAGGACCTGCGGCTCATCGACGTCACCGACCGGGCGCTCGCCGCGGGCATCGGGGCCGCGCGGGTGGGCCACCGGATCGGGGACATCGGCCACGCGATCGGTCAGGTGGCCCGCGGGGCCGGGCTCGGGATCAACACGCAGTTCGGCGGGCACGGCGTCGGCCGCACGATGCACGGCGACCCGCACGTGCCCAACGACGGCAGCCCGGGCCGGGGCTTCAAGCTCAAGCCCGGCCTCGTCATCGCGATCGAGCCGTGGTTCCTGCACACCACCGACGAGATCTACACCGACCCGGACGGGTGGACCCTGCGCTCCGGCAACGGCTGCCGCGGCGCGCACATGGAGCACACCATTGCCGTGACCGACGACGGCCCGCAGGTGCTCACGGCGCGGGGCTGACCGACCCCTCAGGCCCCCGGTCGGCGCCGCGGTAGCGGCTCTCGAGGAAGAGCAGGGGGTCGGCGTCCCCGGGCGCGCCGAGGTCGCGCACCCGTCCCAGCACGACGAGGTGGTCCCCGCCGCCGTGCACCGCGTGCAGGACGCAGTCGACCCAGGCCACCACGCCGGCGAGCACGGGCGCGCCCGTGACACCCGGACGCCACTCGACGCCGGCGAACTTGTCCGTGCCGCGCGAGGCGAACACCTCGGCGAGGTCCTGCTGGCCGCGGGCCAGCACGTTCACGCAGAAGGCGCCGGCCCGCTCGATCCGGGGCCAGGCCCGCGAGGTGCGGGCGGGCACGAAGAGGACCAACGGAGGGTCCAGCGAGACGCTCGTGAAGGACTGGCAGGTCAGGCCCACCGGCTCGCCCTCGTGCACCGCGGTCACGATCGTCACGCCCGTGGCGAAGCGACCGAGCACCTCCCGGAAGCGCAGCGCGGCTTCGTGCGCGGCGCCCGTGGCCGGCACCGCGATGTCCTCGCCGGGGCGGAACTCGAAGCCGAGGCCGGCGGCCACGCCGTCGAAGGCGGCCTCGGGCTGCCCGGTCTCGTGGGCGAGCCGCACCCGCGCGCGAGCGCTGTCCCGGTCGGCCATGCCCCCATTGTCCGCTCTGCCCGTCGGGGGCCGCGACACCCCCACCCGCGGCCGGCCGGCTGGCAGGATGCACGGTCATGGGTTCCCTGGCGAGCTGGAGGCGCGGCGAGCACACCGCCGCGGTCAACGGCACCCCCACCACCTATCCCGTCTACCGCAAGGGCACCGGGCCCGGCGTCGTGGTCGTGCACGAGATCCCGGGCCCGACGCCGAAGGTCATCGGCTTCGGTGAGGAGCTCGTGGCGGCCGGCTACACGGTGGTGATGCCCCACCTCTTCGGCAGGGCGGGCACGCCGTCCGGGGTCGGGAGCGTCGCGCGCTCGATCGCGCAGGTGTGCATCCGGGCCGAGTTCACCAAGCTGGCCACCGGCGTCACCACGCCCGTGGCCGGCTGGCTTCGCAGCCTGGCCGCCGAGCTGCACGCCGAGCTCGGCGGCCCCGGTGTCGGTGCGCTCGGCATGTGTTTCACCGGTGGTTTCGCCCTTGCGATGATGGTCGATGAGACCGTGGCCGCGCCGGTCCTGTGCCAGCCGTCGGTGCCCTTCGCGGTGGGCCGCGCGCGTTCCGCCGATCTCAACCTCTCCCCCGCCGACCTCGCCCGGGTCCAGGAGCGGGCGGCGAGCGGGTGCGCGGTCCTGGGGCTGCGCTACGCCTCCGACCCGGCTGTCGGCACCCGCTTCGAGACGCTCGAGCGGGTGCTCGGCGACGCGTTCATCCGGGTCGACCTGGAGGGCAAGGGCCACTCGACCGTGACCGAGCACCGCCAACAGGTGGCCGTCGACCGCGTCCTGGAGTTCCTGGACGAGCGGCTGCGACCGACGGCCGGCGGCGAGCCGGCATGACGGCGCCGGGATCCCCTCCGGCGCCCGGCGCCGAGGACGGCTAGCCTCCCGCCGTGAGCGCCCTGCCCGATGACCTGCTGGCGCATGCCCGCGCGGCACGGGGCTTCATGCCCGAGCGCGAGGGCGCGCTGCTGCACCGGCTCGCGCGGGAGCGCCTGCCGCACGGCACGGTCCTCGAGGTGGGCAGCTACTGCGGCAAGTCGACCGTCTGGCTCGGGGCGGCCGCGCGAGCGGTCGGGGGCGCCGTCGTCACCGTCGACCATCACCGCGGCTCCGAGGAGAACCAGGCCGGCTGGGAGCATCACGACCCGGGCGTGGTCGATCCGCGGACCGGGCGCATGGACACCCTGCCGTTCCTGCGCCGGACGCTCGAGAACGCCGGGCTCGAAGACTCCGTTGTCGTCGTGGTCGGCGCCTCGGCGGCGGTTGCCGCCCTCTGGCGCACCCCCGTGACCATGCTCTTCCTGGATGGGGGCCACGGCGCGGAGCCGGCGCATGCCGACTACGCGGGCTGGGCGCCGTGGGTGCAGCCCGGGGGGCTGCTCGTCATCCACGACGTGTTCCCCGACCCGGCCGAGGGTGGTCGGCCGCCGTACGAGGTGTACCGGCGCGCCCTGGCCGGTGGGTGCTTCGCCCGCATCGAGGGGCTGGGCTCGCTGCGGGTGCTGCGTCGCGTGGCGGGCGAGGCGGGCGACCCGGTCGGCTGACACCGTCGCCTCCCCGCCGGTCGACCCCGGGTCGACTACCGGGGGAGCCGGGCCCCGTCCGAGGAGCAGCCGCACTCCAGCCCCAGCCCGCGGA
This sequence comes from uncultured Actinomycetota bacterium, assembly GCA_963731985.1. Taxonomy (GTDB): domain Bacteria; phylum Actinomycetota; class Actinomycetes; order Propionibacteriales; family Nocardioidaceae; genus Nocardioides. The sequence goes on from CAVSYA010000007.1 coordinate 208,345, forward strand.
AGTGCTCGGCGAGCGAGGTGCCTCGCATGATCCCGGAACCCGGCGTCGCGTGCCCGTGGTGCTCCCCGAGGGCGTCCACCGCCAGGATCACCGCGGCGGCGGTGTAGCTGGTGTGCTCCTCCGGCCACAGGACGTCCTCGCCGAAGACCCATCCGGTCCAGTAGGCGCCCGACCAGTCGCGCAGGTGCTGCGCATCCGCGAGCAGGCGCCTCGCCCCGCGTCGGTCGCCGACGGCGTCGAGCGCCATCACCAGCTCGCAGGTCTCCGCGGCCGTGACCCACGGGTTGGTGGAGACGCACCGCGCGCCGAGCCCCGGCACGACGAACTCCTCCCACCGGCTCGCCAGGAGCGCGCGGCCGGCGTCGCCGCGCACTGCCCCGCCGAGCACGGGGTAGTACCAGTCCATCGAGAAGACCGACTTGTCCAGGAACAGGTCCCGGTGGTGGCGCAGGGCGTGGCCGAGCCGGCCGCCGGCCAGCTCCCACTCGACCTGCGGGTCCCCCAGCAGGTCGGCGAGCGCCACTCCCGCCCGCAGCGACTGGTAGATGCTGGCCGACCCCGCGAGCAGGGCCTCGGTGTTCCTCGCCCCGGGCCGACGCTCTCCCGACCCGCCGACCCACTCCTGCGCCCAGGCGATCCCGCCGAAGGGGAGCTGCTGGCCGACCACGTAGTCCAGCGCGTCGCGCACGACGGGCCAGTAGGCCCGCACGAAGTCGACCTCCCGCCGCATCAGCCAGTGGTGCCAGACGCCGACGGCGAGGTAGGCGGACATGTTGGCCTCGGCGCGGTCGTCGACGACGTCGCGGCCGACCACCGACATCGGGAGCGACCCGTCCGCACGCTGCAGCGGCGGCACCCAGGCGTAGGCGCGCTCGGCCGCCTCCACCTGGCCGCCCACCAGCAGCGCCATGGCCGCCTCGACGTGGTTCCACACGTCCGTGTGGCTCCCGGAGGACCACGGGATCGCGCCGCACGGCTCCTGCAGTGCGGCGATCGACGCGGCCGTGCGCGCGACGTCACCGGCGTCCAGGATGCCGCTGACCCACGGCACGCCGGTGGGCGCGCCCGGGCGCGGGGCCGCTGCGGGCATGGGCGTCAGCCTGCCTCGGGCTTGCGCAGGTAGAGCACCAGGCTCTTGCCGAGCAGCGGGTCGAGCACGCGCCCGGCCCAGCGCAGCACGGCCGGCTGCGCGACGATCTCCCAGACCAGCAGGCGGTGGTAGGCCCGCGGGAGCGGGTGGTCGTCGCGGGTCACCCCGACGGCGCACTTGAGCCACCAGTAGGGCGTGTGCAGGCCGTGCGCGAACGCCGTCCCCTCGTGCACGAGCCCCGCGGCGGTCAGCCTGCCCCGCAGCCCCCCGGCCGTGTAGATGCGGACGTGGCCGCCCGGCGTCTGGTGGTACTGCGTGCTCAGCCTCCAGCAGACCAGCTCGGGCAGCCGCCGGGGCACGCTGACGGCCATCGTGCCCCCGGGGCGCAGCACGCGGGCCAGCTCGCTGATCGCCCGGACGTCGGCCGGGATGTGCTCGAGGACCTCGGCGGCGACCACGCGGTCGAACTCGCCGTCGGGGAAGGGCAGGGCGAGGGCGTCGCCCTCCTTGACGTCGGCCTCGGCGCCGGCGGGGACCTGGCCCTCGTCGCGCATGGCCGCGAACAGCTCGCGCACGTCGGCCAGCTCGTCGGCGTCCTGGTCGAGGGCGACCACGTCGGCGCCCCGCCGGTACATCTCGAACGCGTGCCGGCCCGCGCCGCAGCCCATGTCCAGGACGCGCTCCCCGGGCCGCAGCCCCAGGCGCTCGAAGTCGACGGTCAGCATCGCGGGGCTCCTCCCGGCAACGGGCGGTGTGCGCGCACCGCCTCGGCGTAGACGGCAGCGGTGGCCTCGGCCACCGCCCGCCAGCTGAACTGCTCGCGCGCCCGGGCGTGCCCCGCGGCGCCCATCCGGGCCCGGCGCCCGGGGTCGTCCAACAGCCTCGCCAGCGCCTGGGCCAGCGCGTCGACGTCCCCGGGCGGGACCAGGTCGGCGCAGGCGCCGTCCTCCCCCACCACCTCGGGGATGGCGCCCGTGCGCGAGGCGACCAGCGGGGTGCCGCACGCCATCAGCTCGACGGTCGGCAGCGAGAAGCCCTCGTGCAGGGACGGCACGCAGCCGATCTCCGCCGACCCCATCATCTCGACGAGCTCGGCCTCCGCCACCCCGTGGACGAAGCGGACGACGTCGCCCAGGTCGTGCTGGGCGACCAGGCGCTCCGTGCGACCGCCCGGCTGGGGGCGGGCGACCAGCAGCAGCTCGACCTCGCGCTCGGTGCGGAGCTTGGCCACCGCCTCGATCAGCGTGCCGATGCCCTTCAGGGGCGCATCGGCGCTGGCCATGGCCACGATCCGGCCGGGGACGCGAGGGGTCTGCGGGGGGCCGAACCCGTCGTCCACGCCCAGCGGGACGACGTCCACCCGATCGGGGTCGACGCGGAAGTCGGCGACGATGTCGCGGCGCGAGGACTCCGAGACCGTGAGGATCCGTTCCAGCCGGCGGGCGACCCGCCCCTGGCTGCGCAGGAAGCCGTACCACCGGCGCACGCCGATCCGACGGCGGCGGGTCGCCGCCTCGGCCAGATCGATGCGCCGGTCGACCGTGATGGGATGGTGGATGGTCGTGACCATCGGCACGCGCGCGGCGATGCCGAGCAGCGCCGGTCCCAGGGTCTGGTTGTCGTGCACCACGTCGAACTCGCCGCCACGATCGCGGAGGATCCTCGCCACGCGCCGGCTGAAGGTGCGCGGCTCGGGGAAGCCGCCCGTGCACATCACCAGGAACTCGAGCGCGTCGGTGGCGCTGCGCATCTGCCACGGCCAGACGATCCGGAACGGGTCCGGCTCCCGGTAGAGGTCCAGGCTGGGGACCCGGGTCAGGCGCACGCACGGATCGAGCTCGGGATACGGCGGACCCGAGAAGACCTCGACGTCGTGGCCGAGGACGGCAAGGGATCGGCTGAGGTGCCGGACGTAGACGCCCTGTCCGCCGCAGTGCGGCTTGCTCCGGTAGGACAGCAGTGCGACGCGCACCCGGCGGCCTCCCCTCGGGGTCGTCCCGGCGGTCCTGAGCACGGGTGGGGCGCCGGAAGGTCGTGGGGACAGGCTAGCGGGTGGGCTACCTGCCGGTAGCGCTGCCCTGGGCGTGGTCCCAGCTCGCCACCCGCTCCGGGTGCACGACGACGCCGACGCGCTTGCGGGCCTGGCGCGCCACCAGGGAGCGGCCCTCCTCGCCGAGCTGCTCCGGAGAGCCGACGCCGAGCATCCGGCAGGCCACCGCGGTGCCGATCGCGCGCACGCGGTCCGGGTCCCGCACGATCTCCGCCCGCCCCCGGACCGAGACCCCGCGCAGCTCGTCGTACGCCTCCCCGTCCTCCACGAGCACCGAGACCCGGTCGTCACGCTCGAGGTTGCGGATCTTCTGAGTGCTCCCGTAGGTCCAGAAGCAGATCAGGCCGCCGTCCACGACGAAGAAGAGCGTCGTGAGGTGCGGGTGCCCGTCGGCGCCGAGCGTGGCGACCTGGAGCTTGGCGCCCCGGCCGGCGGCGTCCTCGAGGAAGGCCTGCGCCTGCCCGGCATCCATCCGGACACGGTCGCGTCCCGGGCGCCGCGCACCTCCCCCCGTCTGCGGAGCGTCCGCCACCTCAGCCCGCCTCGCTGGAGTGGCCCGGGAAGACGTGGGCGCTCGGGTCGATCGCCACGGCGGCGTTGTTGACGGCCGTCGCCGCCTCCCCGAACCCGACGGCGATCAACCGAACCTTGCCGGGATAGTCGGTGATGTCGCCGGCGGCGAAGACGCGCGGGAGGCTGGTACGCATCGCCGGGTCCACCAGGATCTGCCGCTTGTGCACCGCCATCCCCCACTCCTCCAGGGGGCCGAGGTCGGCGACGAAGCCGAGCGCCGCGATCACGGCCTGGGCTCGGAGCGTGGTGACCTCCTCCGGCTGGCCGCCCCGCGAGGTGACCTCGACCTCGCACAGGTCGGGGTCCCCGCGCAGCGCCGTCACCTCGGCGGGTGTGATCAGGCGCGCCGAGGACGCCCGAACGGTCTGGACCGTGCGGGCGTGCGCGCGGAAGCGGTCGCGCCGGTGCACCAGCGTCACGCTGCGCGCCAGCGGCTCGAGGTGCATCACCCAGTCGAAGGCACTGTCCCCGCCGCCGACCACCACGACGTCGCGATCGGCATAGGGCTCGAAGCTCGGCACGAAGAACTCCATGCCCCGCCCGAGCCAGCCCTCGCCGGCGGGGAGCGCGCGAGGGCTGAAGCGGCCGATGCCGGCGGTGACCAGCACGGCGCCGGCTCGGACGCGGGTGGCGTCGTCCAGGACGACGACGACGCCGCCGGGGGCACCGTGATCGTCGGACTGCGGCTCGAGGGCGGTCGCGGTGCGCTCCAGCAGGTAGGTGGGGCTGGCCGTCGCGGCCTGCTGGACCAGGCCCGTGACCAGGTCGCGGCCCTTCACCGAGGGAAAGCCGGCGACATCGAGGATCGCCTTCTCGGGGTACATCGCGGTCACCTGCCCGCCGAGCTCGGGCAGCGAGTCGACGACCGCGACCCGGAGCCCGCGGAAGCCCGCGTAGTAGGCGGCGTAGAGACCTGTCGGCCCGGCGCCCACGACGAGGATGTCGGTCTCGAGCTCGGACGCCATGCGCCGATCCTGCCCGGGTGGCGCGCGGACGTCGACCATCCCGTGCCGAACCCCCACCCCGGCCCCTCGCGGACGGCCCCCGCCGCAGCGTCCGGCGTCCCGCGGTCAGGGCCGGAACGCTAGCGTCTGCGGACCCAACACCGTGCCCGGCGACGCCGGTGCCCAGACCGGTCGGAGCGCCGGGATCGGAGGCGCGATGACCCCCGGGAGTCGCGGCGCGCGCGCCCGGGGCTGGTTCGAGGTCGCCGCCGTCACCGCGGCGGCCAGCGCCCTGCTGGGGGCCGTCGGGCTGACCTCGCCGGTGCTCTTCGGCGCGCTCGCCGGGGGGCTGGTGCACGCGCTGCGCTCCCCGGTCCGGCTCTCGCTGCCGCCCGGGGTCTTCCGCGCGGGCCAGGCCCTGATCGGCGTGACCATCGGCGCCCAGGTCAGTGTCACGGCCCTGCGCGGGATCGCCGGGGACGCGCTGCCGATCGTGCTGGTCACCGCCGGCACCCTGGGCCTCTCGCTGGCCGCGGGGCGGGCGCTGGCGCTGCGGCGCGACGTCTCCCGCGTGACGGGCGCCTTCGCCCTCATTGCGGGCGGCGCCTCCGGGGTGGTCGCGGTCTCCCGCGACCTCGGGGCGGACGAGCGCGTCGTCACGGTCGTGCAGTACCTCCGCGTGCTGGTGGTGCTGCTGGTGATGCCCGTGGTCACCGCCCTGGTGTTCCGGCCGGACCTGGGGCAGGGGGCGCTGGCCCAGCCGGGCACGCCGCCGGCCGCGGACCTCGCCCTCGTCGTCGGCTCGGTGACCGCCGGCCTGGCCCTCGCCCGCCTGCTGCCCGTGCCCACCGCCGCCCTCCTCGGCGCGCTGGTCGTCGCCGCGCTGCTGGCGACCACGGAGGTCCTCGGCCCGGTGTCCGTCCCGCGCTGGAGCCAGTGGCTGGGCTTCCTCGTGATCGGCGTGCAGGTGGGCCTGCGGTTCACCCAGGAGAGCCTGCGCGCCATCGCGCGGATGCTTCCCGCGGTGCTCGGCCTGGTCCTGCTGCTGGTGCTGCTCTGCGCGGGCCTCGGCGTGATCCTCGCGGCCACGACCGAGGTCGACCCCCTGACGGCCTATCTGGCCACCACACCCGGGGGGCTCTTCGCGGTCCTGGCCCTGGCCGCGGACGCCGGATCGGACGTCACCTACGTGCTGGCGCTGCAGCTGTTCCGGCTGCTGGTGATCCTCGCCCTGCTGCCGTTCGTCGCGCGCGTCAGGCGGGGCCGCACGCCCGGCGCGACGTAGGCGCGCCGGAGCGGCCCACCTAGGATGCCCGGGTGGAGCAGGACCCCTGGGCCTCGATCCCGCACGACCCGCGGCTGCCGCAGCACGCGGGCCTGCGTGCCGCCGACGCCGACCGCGAGGTCGTGCTCGGCGTGCTCGGGGAGGCGTACGCCGACGGCCGCCTGACCCGCGAGGAGCACGACGAGCGCGCGTCCCTGGCCGCCGGGGCCCGGCACCTGGGCGAGCTCCCGGCCCTGCTCTCGGATCTGCTGCCGGCGGAGGTGCTGCGACCGGGGACCGGCCCTGGGGTGCCGGCGCGGGTGCTGCGCGAGCGGGCGGACGCCGAGTACCGGCGCAAGCGCCGCGAGGCGCTGTGGGGATTCCTCTCCGCCTCGCTGGTGTGCTGGGTGATCTGGGTGGCCGTGAGCCTGCCGGACCTCTCGGACGCCTTCCCGTGGCCGCTCTTCGTGATGCTCGCGACGCTCCTGCACCTGGGGCGGGTCGCCGTCCAGCGCGAGCAGATCACCCAGGACGAGCTGCGCCGCCTGGACCGCCGCGCGCGCAAGCGCCACCGGCGCGGGCTGCCGCCGCTGCCCGACTGACCGGCCCGCCCCGGCCGCGTGGCCAGGTCCTCACGTGCCAGGTCCTCACTTGGTGGCCTCCATCATCTGTCGCAGCTCCTTCTTCAGCTCGGAGATCTCGTCGCGCAGGCGGGCGGCGACCTCGAACTGCAGCTCGGCGGCCGCGGTGTGCATCTGCTCGGTCAGGTCGTGCACCAGCTGGGCCAGATCGGAGCTGGGCAGGTCGGCGGCGTGGTGGCCGGCCTCGCCGGCGCCGCGGGTCAGCGCGGGGACCGGTGCCTTCGCCTTGACGCCGCCCGAGCGGCCCTTGGCCTCGGTCCCGGCCCAGGTCTGGAGCAGCTCCTGGGTCGTTTCGTCCTCGCGAGCGAGCATCTCGGTGATGTCCGCGATCTTCTTGCGCAGCGGCGTGGGGTCGATGCCGTGCTCGCGATTGAAGGCGACCTGCTTCGCGCGGCGCCGGTTGGTCTCGTCGATCGCCGACTCCATGGACGGCGTGATCGCGTCGGCATACATGTGCACCTGCCCGGAGACGTTGCGCGCCGCTCGACCGATCGTCTGGATCAGCGACTTGTCCGAGCGCAGGAACCCTTCCTTGTCGGCGTCCAGGATCGAGACCAGCGACACCTCGGGCAGATCGAGGCCCTCGCGCAGGAGGTTGATGCCGACGAGCACGTCGTACTCCCCCAGGCGCAGGTCGCGCAGCAGCTCGATGCGCTTGAGCGTGTCGACCTCGGAGTGCAGGTACCGCGTGCGGATGCCCGCGTCGAGGAGGTAGTCGGTGAGATCCTCCGACATCTTCTTGGTCAGCGTGGTGACCAGGACGCGCTCGTTCTTCTCGGCGCGCTCCCGGATCTCGCCGATCAGGTCGTCGATCTGGCCCTTGGTCTGCTTGACCACCACCTCGGGGTCGACCAGCCCCGTGGGGCGGATAATCTGCTCGACGACCTGGGGCGGCGTGGATCCCCCCACCCGATCGAGCTCGTAGTTCCCCGGGGTCGCGGAGAGGTAGACGGTCTGACCGATCCGCGTCTGGAACTCCTCCCAGCGCAGCGGTCGGTTGTCCATCGCGCTGGGCAGGCGGAAGCCGTGCTCCACCAGGTTGCGCTTGCGGGACATGTCGCCCTCGTACATCCCGCCGATCTGCGGCACCGCGACGTGGGACTCGTCGACGACCAGCAGGAAGTCCTCGGGGAAGTAGTCCAGCAGGCAGTTCGGCGCGGAGCCCCGGGGGCGGCCGTCGATGTGCATCGAGTAGTTCTCGATGCCCGAGCAGGAGCCGACCTGCCGCATCATCTCGACGTCGTAGGCGGTGCGCATCCGCAGCCGCTGCGCCTCGAGCATCTTGCCCTGCTTCTCGAACTGCTCGAGCTGCCCCGAGAGCTCGGCCTCGATCCCGGTGATGGCGCGCTCCATGCGCTCCGGGCCCGCCACGTAGTGCGAGGCGGGGAAGACGTAGAGCTCCGGGTCCTCGGTGATCACCTCTCCCGTGACCGCGTGCAGCGTCATCAGCCGCTCGACCTCGTCGCCGAAGAACTCCACGCGGACCGCGTGCTCCTCATACATCGGGAAGATCTCGAGGGTGTCGCCGCGCACCCGGAAGGTGCCGCGCGTGAAGCTCATGTCGTTGCGCGTGTACTGGATCTCCACGAGGCGGCGCAGCAGCGCGTCGCGGTCGCGCTCCTCGCCCACCTTGAGCCGGACCATGCGGTCGACGTACTCCTGCGGCGTGCCGAGGCCGTAGATGCAGGAGACGGTCGAGACCACGATGACGTCGCGGCGCGTGAGGAGCGAGTTGGTCGCGGAGTGGCGCAGCCGCTCGACCTCCTCGTTGATCGAGGAGTCCTTCTCGATGTAGGTGTCCGTCTGCGGGACGTAGGCCTCGGGCTGGTAGTAGTCGTAGTAGGAGACGAAGTACTCCACCGCGTTGCGCGGAAAGAGCTGCCGGAGCTCGTTGGCGAACTGCGCGGCCAGCGTCTTGTTGGGCTGCATCACCAGCACCGGCCGCTGCAGCTGCTCGGCCACCCAGGCGATCGTGGCGGTCTTTCCGGTGCCGGTGGCGCCGAGCAGGACCACGTCCTGCTCGCCGCCCCGGACCCGGCGGGTGATCTCCGCGATGGCGGCGGGCTGGTCACCGCTCGGGGAGTACTCGGCCTCCACCTCGAAGGGGGCGACACGACGCTCGAGGTCGGTGGTGGGTCGCATGCGACGAGCGTACGTGCGGGCGCCGACGTCCAGCCGCGGTGCCGTGCCCGCGCCCCACCCGCCCGGCGGCTAGGTTGGACCCGTGCCACGCTCCCGAACCACCACCGGGCGCTGGATCGGTCTCCTGCGCCGCGTGGTGCTGAGCATTCTCGGCGCGCAGCTCGCGCTGGCGATCGGGCTCTCCCTGGTCGACTCCTACCGGCGCCGGGGCAGGCGGCCGAAGCCCTTCCCGATCACCCCTCCCCAGGAGGTGCCCGTCGGCGGGGGCACCATCACGACGTACACGTTCGGTCAGGACCTGTACGCCGCCATGCTCGCCGCGATCGAGGGCGCGGAGCGACAGATCCTGCTCGAGACCTACATCTGGAAGGGCGACGAGGTCGGCGTGCGGTTCAAGGCCGCCCTGGTCGACGCGGCGCGGCGCGGGGTGGACGTGCACGTCATCTACGACGGCTTCGCCAACCTCGTGGTCTCGCCCCGCTTCAAGCACTTCCCGGCCCCCGTCAAGGCCATGCGCTACCCGGTCTACAACGGCGGATGGCGCTTCTTCGACCTGCGACGCTACGGCCGGGACCACCGCAAGATCCTGGTGGTCGACGACAAGGTCGGGTTCGTGGGGGGCTACAACATCGGCGCGCCGTACGCCACGGAGTGGCGCGACACCCACGTGCGCATCACCGGGCCCGGGGTGTGGGACCTCAAGCGGGCCTTCGCGGACTTCTGGAACCTGCACCGGCGGCGCCTGGTCCGCCGCAGCGAGAGGCCGCTGCTGATCGAGACGGCCTCCACCTGGGACCCGCACATCCGGTTCCAGCGCAACGTGCCACGCCTGTGGATGTTCCCGATCCGCTCGATGTACCTCGAGGCGATCCACCGGGCCAGCCGGAACATCTGGATGACGGTCGCCTACTTCATCCCCGACCAGGACTTCGTGGACGCCCTCGCCGACGCGGCCGGGCGCGGCGTCGACGTGCGCCTGCTCGTGCCCCGCACCTCCAACCACGTCGTCGCGGACTGGATCTCGCGCGGCTACTACGCCCAGCTGCTCGTCTCCGGCGCACGGATCTTCAGGTCCCGCGGGATGGTGCACGCGAAGACGGCGACGGTCGACGGCAGCTGGTCGAGCGTCGGGACGGCGAACGTCGACCGCCTGAGCCTGCAGGGCAACTACGAGATCAACGTCGAGGTGATCGACCCCGGCTTCGCGCGGACGTTGGAGGAGATCTTCGCCACCGACGAGTCGCACGCCCAGGAGCTCACGGCGTCGGGCTGGCAGGCGCGGTCCTTCCAGCGGAAGTTCACCGAGAGGGTGCTCGGCCCGCTGCGCCCGCTGCTGTAGGTCTCAGCGCACGGGGAGGTGGGTCCGCGGCGCCATCCGCGGGCCGCGCCGCGGCCGGTGCAGCCCGGCGGCATCCAGGAGCCGCACCACGCGTCCGCGCTGCGGGCGCCATGGCTCGAGGTAGCCCCGCATCTCCTCGTCGTCGAACGGCGCGCCCGTCAGCGCCCAGCCGACGTCCCGGGCGACGTGGTAGTCCCCGAAGCTGACGGCGTCCGCGTCCCCGAGGGCGCGGTGGCGCACCTCGGCGCTGGTCCACTCCCCCACGCCCGGCACGGTCCGCAGGCACCGGTCCATCCCCGCGGGGCCCAGGTCGGCCGCGCGCTCCAGGGAGGCCGCGACGCGGGCCGCCCGCACCACGGTCTGCGAGCGCTGCGGGTCGACGTGCATCGCCAGCCACTCCCAGGACGGCACCCGGAGCAGGGTCGCCGGGTCCGGCTGCAGCCACAGCCCGACCTGGGCGCCGGGACCCGGGGCGCGCTCGCCGTACCGGTGCACCAGGCGACGGAAGCCGGCGAAGGCCTCCTGCCCGGTGACCTTCTGCTCGATGATCGCGGGCACCAGCGACTCCAGCACCAGCCCGGAGCGCCCGATGCGCAGGTGCGGGTGGCGCCGCCCGGCCTCGACGAGGACCGGGTGGCGCGGCACGAAGCCGGTGGGGTCGTCCGCCGCGCCGAGCAGGTCGGGCACCCTCTCGAGCATCCACGCGGCCCCGGCCCCCCAGGCGCCGGCCCGCACCTCGCCCCCCGACGGCCGGGCCTCGAGCACCAGCGTCGCCGGCCCCTCGGGCGTGCGCCGGCCCAGCCACGGGCGCCCCGCTGCGTCGGTCCGGAACGTCGGGTCGCCGCGCCCGCGACGGTGGGCGGCGAGCGCCTCGCCGACCCGGCAGGGCCAGTCCGGCCGCCACCGGCGCGTCGCGGGGCGCGGTGGCGCCGGGGCCGTGCTCACATGGCCACCGTAGTCGGGGCGCCGGGCCGCACGCGGCACCCGGGGCGACTCAGGGGGCGAGTCACGGGGGGGCGAGTCACGGGGGGGCGAGTCACGGGGCGCGAGTCACGGGGGGTGAGCCACGATGGGCGCGTGCTCCTCACCGAGATGGTCGCGACCTCTGCCGCGGTCGCGGCGACCCGCAGCCGCACGGAGAAGGTGGCCGCGCTGGCCGGGCTGCTCGCCCGGGTGGAAGCCGACGACCCGGCGGAGGTCGACGTCCTCACCAGCTGGCTCGGCGGCACCCTGCGGCAGCGGCGCACGGGGGTCGGTGGGCGCGGGCTGCGCCACCTTCCGCCCCCGGCCCGCGAGCCGTCGTTGACCGTGCGCGAGGTGGACGCGGCGTTCGCGCGGTGGGGGTCGCTGTCCGGGCCTGGCTCCGGGGCGGCGCGGTCCGAGGCGGTCGCCGACCTCTTCGGGCGGGCGACCGCCGACGAGCAGGCGTGGCTGCGCGGACTGGTCACGGGGGAGGTGCGCCAGGGCGCCCTGGACGCCCTCGTGCTGGAGGCGGTGGCGAGGGCGGCCGGTGTGCCGCTGGTCGCCGTGCGGCGCGCGGCCATGCTCGCGGGATCGACCAGCGCCGCCGCCACGGCCGCGCTCACCGGCGGCGAGGAGGCGCTGGCGCAGTTCCGGCTCGAGGTGGGTCGCCCGGTGCGCCCGATGCTGGCCTCCTCCGCCCCGGACGTGTCGGGGGCGTTCGCCAAGGTGGGGGGCGCGTCCGGCGGCGCGGCAGAGGTCGCCGTGGACACCAAGCTCGACGGCATCCGGATCCAGGCACACCGCGACGGCGACCGGGTGCTCGTGCTGACCCGCAGCCTCGAGGACATCACCGGCCGCGTGCCGGAGGTCGTCGCGGCCGTCCGGGCGCTGTCGGCCGAGCGCGTCGTCCTCGACGGGGAGGCGCTGGCGCTGCGACCAGACGGGCGCCCGCGGCCCTTCCAGGAGACGTCCTCGCGCACCGCCAGCCACGAGGACGCGGCCTTCGTCCTCTCGCCCTACTTCTTCGACCTCCTGCACCTCGAGGGCCGCGACCTGCTCGACGTCCCGGCGCGCGAGCGCGTCGAGCTGCTCACGGGCCTGGTGCCCCAGGAGCACCGGGTGCGGCGGATGGTGACGGCGGACGCCGACGCGGCGGAGGAGTTCGCCCGCGCTGCGGTGGCCGAGGGGCACGAGGGCGTGGTCGTGAAGTCGCTCGACGCACCGTACGAGGCCGGCCGCCGCGGGGCGAGCTGGGTGAAGGTCAAGCCCGTGCACACCCTCGACCTCGTCGTCGTCGCGGTGGAGCGTGGCAGCGGCCGGCGCCGGGGATGGCTGTCGAACATCCACCTCGCCGCCCGCGACGACGCGGGGCTGGACGCGCCCGCGGGCCCGGACGGATGGGTGATGATCGGCAAGACCTTCAAGGGGATGACCGACGAGATGCTGGCCTGGCAGACCGGGCGCTTCGGTGAGCTGGCCGTCGCCGACGACGGGTACGTCGTGCGTGTGCGGCCCGAGCAGGTCGTGGAGGTCGCCATCGACGGTGTCCAGCGCTCCACCCGCTACCCCGGCGGCGCCGCGTTGCGCTTCGCCCGGGTGGTGCGCTACCGCGACGACAAGCGGCCCGACGAGGCTGATCCGATCAGCGCCGTGCGGGCGCTGCTGCCGGACGGCGGCGCTACTTCTCCAGGATCGCCGTGACCCCCTGGCCGCCCGCGGCGCAGACGGAGATCAGGCCCTTTCCGCTGCCGGCCTGGTCGAGCAGCTTGCCCAGCGTCGCGACGATGCGCCCGCCGGTGGCGGCGAACGGGTGACCCGCGGCGAGCGACGAGCCGTGCACGTTGAGCGTGGTCCGGTCGATCGCGCCGAGCGGAGCGTCGAGGCCGAGCCGCTCCGTGCAGAAGACCGGGTCCTCCCATGCCTTCAGTGTGGAGAGCACCTGCGAGGCGAAGGCCTCGTGGATCTCGTAGAAGTCGAAGTCCTGCAACGCGTGGCCCTCGCGCTCGAGCATCCGGGCCATGGCGTAGGCCGGGGCCATCAGCAGGCCCTCGCCGCCGTGCACGTAGTCCACCGCGGCGGTCTCGTAGGCGGTGAACCAGGCCAGCACGGGCAGGCCCCGGGCCTGGGCGTAGTCCTCCGAGGCCAGCAGCACGGTGGAGGCGCCGTCCGTGAGGGGGGTGGAGTTGCCGGCCGTCATCGTGGCGGACTCGCCTTTGCCGAAGACCGGCTTCAGCGTGCCCAGCTTCTCCGCGGTGGAGTCGGGTCGCAGGTTCTGGTCGCGCTCGAGGCCGCGGAACGGCGAGACCAGGTCGTCCATGAAGCCGGTCTCGTACGCCGCCGCGAGACGCTGGTGCGAGGTCGCCGCCAGCTCGTCCTGCTCCTCGCGACCGACCTGCCACTCCAGGGCGGTCAGGGCCGCGTGCTCGCCCATCGAGAGGCCCGTGCGGGGCTCGCCGTTGCGGGGCAGTGCCGGGACGAGGTCGTGCGGCCGGATCTTCGCCAGCGCGGCCAGCCGGCCCGTGACGTCCTTGGCCCGGTTGGCGGCGAGCAGGGCCTGGCGAAGGCCCTCGCCCACGGCGATCGGGGCGTCGGAGGTGGTGTCCACGCCACCGGCCACGCCGACCTCGATCTGGCCGAGCGCGATCTTGTTGGCGACCTGGATGACCGCCTGCAGGCCGGTGCCGCAGGCCTGCTGGATGTCGGTGGCCGGGGTCTCGGCCGAGAGCCGCGAGCCCAGGACCGACTCGCGGGTGAGGTTGAAGTCGCGGGAGTGCTTCAGCACGGCGCCGGCGATCACCTCGCCGAGGCGCTCGCCCTCGAGGCCGTAGCGGGACACCAGGCCGTCCAGGGTCGCGGTCAGCATGTCCTGGTTGGAGGCGGTGGCGTAGGCGGTGTTGGAGCGCGCGAAGGGGATGCGGTTGCCGCCGATGACGGCGACCCGGCGGGTGTGCGACTGCATGTCTCTCTCCTGGTTCGGGCGGATGCTGGGAGCGATTATTACTCACCAGTAGCCTTGTGCGAAACTCGCTGCAGAACGCCCACCGCAAGGAGGACACGAGTCCCATGACTGACCGCTACCAGGCCTTTGTGCGCACCCCGATCGGCAAGCTGCTGGTGAAGAACCTCGGCCTGCCGAACCCGGTCGCGCTCGAGCGCTACACCCCCGGCGACCCCTTGGTGAAGGGCACCGTCGCCATCGGCGGGGACGGTCGCGTGGCGGCGGCCCTGCCCGCGCTGCTCAAGGGGCTGGACATCGCGCCGGTCACCGACCCCGCCGGCACCTCCGGTGAGGGCGCCCGTCACAAGGGTCTCGTCTTCGACGCCTCGGGGATCACCGACGTCGAGGGCCTCGGCGCGCTGCGCGACTTCTTCACGCCGCTGATGCGCAGCCTCGAGACCTGCCCGCGCCTCGTGGTCGTCGGCACGGACCCCGCGCTGCTCTCCGGCGAGGCCCGCGTCGTCCAGCGCGCCCTGGAGGGCTTCACCCGCTCCCTGGGCAAGGAGGTCGGCAGGGGGGGCACCTCGCAGCTGGTCTATCTCGCCCCCCGGGCCGAGGAGGCCGCGCTCACCTCGACGCTGGCCTTCCTGCTCTCGCCGAAGTCGGCATACGTCTCGGGGCAGGTCGTCCGCGTCGGCTCGACCGGCACGACGAAGGCCGCTGAGGTCCCGGGCGGGGGGCTGCCCCTGGCCGGCAAGGTCGCGCTGGTCACCGGCGCGAGCCGCGGCATCGGCGAGCAGATCGCCCGGGTGCTGCACCGCGACGGCGCGACCGTCGTCGGCGTCGACGTGCCGCAGGCCGCCGACGAGCTGATCGCCCTGACCAAGGAGCTCGGTGGCGACCACCTCGTGCTCGACATCACCGCCAAGGACGCCCCCCAGCGCATCGCGCACCACCTGCGCACCAAGCACGACGGGGTCGATGTCGTGGTGCACAACGCGGGCATCACCCGCGACAAGCGGCTCGCCAACATGCAGCCCGACCGGTTCGAGTCCGTGCTCGCGGTGAACCTGGGTGCCCCCGAGCGGATCACCGCCGAGCTGCTGGAGCAGGGCGTCGTCCACGCCAACGGCCGCATCATCGGCGTCGCCTCGATCGCGGGCATCGCCGGCAACATGGGCCAGACGAACTACGCTACGTCCAAGGCCGGCGTGATCGGCCTGGTCGACGCCTTCGCGGGCGAGCTCGAGGACGGCATCACGATCAACGCCGTGGCCCCGGGCTTCATCGTCACGCAGATGACCGCCGCCGTGCCGTTCGCCACCCGTGAGGTCGGAGCCCGGCTCAACGCGATGTCCCAGGGCGGACTGCCGGTCGACGTCGCCGAGACGATCGCCTGGTACGCGAACCCCGGCTCCACCGCCGTCAACGGCAACGTGGTGCGGGTCTGCGGCCAGATGATGCTGGGGGCCTGACATGGCCGGAGAGTCCCGGCCGGAGACCCGCACGCTGCAGGGCGAGCCCGGCGGCCTGGGCACCCTCGCCCGCGCGGCCCTGCCGACGCTGCCCGTCGTCGGGTCGCTGCCGGGCGTGCGCAAGCGGTCCGCCGACGGCTTCGCCGGCCTGAGCTACGAGCGTTCGGGCGTCCGCGTCGAGCGCGAGGCGGTGGACGCCTACGCCCGGGTCTGCGGGTTCCCGGTCAAGGACGTCGCGCCGGTGCCGTTCGTGCACCTACTCGCGTTCCCGCTGCACCTGGCGATCATGACCGACCGGGCGTTCCCGTACCCGGCGGTGGGCACCGTGCACGTGGAGAACTCGATCACCCAGCACCGCCCGATCGGGATCGGCGAGACGCTGGTGGTCACCACCTCCGTGGGCCCGGGACGGCCGCACGCCAAGGGCGTCGCGCTCGACTTCGTCACGTCCGCAGCGAGCACCGGGGCGAGCGGGAGGGGGCTGCACGGCCAGGATTCGCCGGGGCGGGCCGACGAGATCGTCTGGGAGAGCACCTCGACCTACCTGCGGCGCGGCCCGGGAGACCCGGACGCACCCGCGGGGCCGGCCTTCGAGGAGGTCCCGGCGTCGGGGATCCGCTGGGTGCTGCCCGCCGATCTCGGTCGGCGCTACGCCGCCGTGTCCGGCGACCGCAACCCGATCCACCTCTACCCGTGGACGGCGAAGGCGCTGGGCTTCCCGCGCCAGATCGCGCACGGCATGTGGACCAAGGCCCGCTGCCTCGCGGCGCTGGAGAACCGGCTGCCGGACGCCGTCCGCGTGGACGTGGCCTTCAAGAAGCCCCTGGTGCTGCCGGGGTCCGTGGCCTTCGGGTCGCGCCCGATCGGTGCCGGCTACGGCTTCTCGCTGAGCTCGCCGAGGTCTGGCGCCCCGCACGTGCTGGGATGCACTCGCCCGGTCTGAGTGCTGGGCGGGGCCCCGTCGTCAGCGGCTCTCGCCGTAGGAAACCGCCTTCGTGGTCCAGCGGGAGGACGTGGGCGAGGCGGCCTTGCGCTTGTAGAAGACGGCCTCGGAGGGACGCCACACACCGAGGTCGGTGACGCCGTCGCCGTTCCAGTCCGCGCAGACCGGCAGGTCGCCCGGCCGGCCGTAGGAGACGCGCCTGACCGATCGCCGGCCGTTCGCCTGGAGCGTGCGCAGCGTGAACTGTGCCGTCTTGCGGTCGAAGGCCGCGGTGTCGGTGCGCCCGTCGCCGTTCCAGTCGCCGGTCACCGCGACGTCGTTCCGGTCGCCGAGCATCATCCGGGTCACGCCGCCACGATCGCGGCGCAGCAGCACCCGGCGCTTGGCGCGGCGGTGCACCCCGACCTCGTCGTCGCCGTCACCGTCCCAGTCGCCCGCGATCGGCCGGTCCTTCTTCCGGCCCCAGGTCAGCTTCTGCCGGGCGCCGGACGGTGTGAGGAGGCGGAACTGGCGCTGCCCGGGGAGGCGTACGCCGGGCTGCTCCTTCCCGTCGCCGTTCCAGTCGCCCAGCACCGGGCGCGAGCGCCGGCCCCCCAACCGGATCCGGGTCGAGGGCCGTGCCCAGCGCTTGATGAAGAAGATCGAGCGCGCCTGCGGCCGGAAGATGACCAGCTCGGCCCGCGGGCCGCGACGCGTGTCACCGGCCAGCGGCACGTCGCCCCGCGCCCGGCCCGTGCCCGGGCAGTTCCGCGAGGTCGTCGTGCCGTAGCCGTACGCCGAGCCGCTGAACCGCGGCCGCACGACGGAGGACCCCTCGCGCTGTTCGTAGTGCAGGTGGGGTCCCGTCGAGTTGCCCGACGTGCCGAGGCGACCGATCAGCTCACCCGGCGCGACGCGCTGGCCGACCTTCACCGCCGTGCTGTCGAGGTGGGCATAGAGCGTGCTCCTGCCGTCGCCGTGGTCGATGCGGACCCAGCGGCCGTAGCCGCCCGAGGGATAGGAGTACGCCGTGTCGACGCTGCCGGCCGCTGAGGCGACCACGGGGGCGCGGTAGTCGTCCGGGGCGTTGAAGTCGACCGAGTATCGGCTGGGGCTGTGGTAGGACCGCGTGCTCCCGGTCCACGTCTGGCCGCAGGGGAACGGGATCTCGTACACGCCGCCGGCCGCCCCGGCGCTCCCGAGGGACGCGAGCGGCCCGCCGGCCGCCGTCCCGACGACGAGGCCGGCCGCCGCCAGGCCCGTCACCGCCACGCGGACCACACGTCTGCGCGCGAGCAGGAGCGGGCGTCGGGAATCGACCATGGGTCACCTCGAGGCTGGGGCCGGCGGGGCCGTCACATCCTCCCCGGGAGTGATCAGCCGTCACAGCGTCACGCTAGGCAAACACGGCATCGGGCACCCTGTCAGGAAAGCACAGACGTGTAGTTCCGACGAGGCTCACCGCACGGGGCGGATCAGGCCCTCCTGAGCGACGGTCGCGGCCAGCGTCCCGTCCAGGGTGAAGACCCGGCCGAGGGCGAGGCCCCGGGCGCCCTGGGCCGACGGGGACCACTGGTCATAGAGCCACCACTGGTCGGCCCGGAAGGGCCGATGGAACCAGATGGTGTGGTCGAGAGAAGCCATCATCACGGCGGGCGGCCGCAGGTCGTGCGCGGCCAGGGTGGCGCCGAGCAGGCTCATGTCGCTGGCATAGGTGAAGGCGGCCTGGTGCAGCACCGGGTCATCGGGCAGGTCGCGGTTGATGCGGATCCACATCCTGCTGCGCGCCGGGTGCTCCGGGTCTTCCGAGAGTCCGTCGCGGGAGCTGCCGAGCCAGCGCGCGTCGATGTCGGCCCACTCCTTGAGCAGCGCCTCGGCCTCCTTGCTGCCCTCGTCCCGCCGGCCCCGCAGGAGCTCCGTGTAGCTGATGCCCTCGTCGGGTCCGGGCACGACCGGCGCGAGGTCCTGGTGCTCGGGCCCCGGCTCATCGAGGTGGAAGCTCGCCGTCAGGAAGTAGATCGCGCGTCCGTGCTGCCGCGCGACCACCCGGCGGGTGTGAAAGCTGCGGCCGTCCCGGATCCGCTCCACGTCATAGATGATCGGAACGCCGTAGTCGCCGGCGAGCAGGAAGTAGGAGTGCATCGAGTGCACCGTGTAGCGCTCCTCGACCGTGCGCACCGCGGCGCCCAGCGCCTGGCCGGCCACTTGCCCGCCGAAGACCCGCGCCCGCTCGCTCCGCGCCTGCCGGCCCCGGAACAGGTCGACGTCGAGCACCTCCAGGTCCAGCAGCGACTCCAGCGCCGTGTGCCCCGGGTCCTCGCTCATGCCCGGGTCATCGCTCATGCGGGGTCCTCGTCGCCGGGATCGTCGAGTCGGGCGAGGAACTGCTCGAACTGCTGGCCGATCTCCTCGCCCGTGGGCAGCGGCCGGTCCTCCGCGAGCAGTCCGGCGCCCCCGTCCTCGGCCTGCTGGAACGCGTCGTACTGGCGTTCGAGCGCGCGCACGACCTCCTGCACCTCGTCGTGGGCGGCGAGGTAGCGCCCGATCTCGCCCTCGCTGGCCTCGGCCGCGCTGCGCAGCGGGTCGAGGTCCACGGAGAGGCCGGCGGCCTCTCCCACGTGCTCCAGCAGGCTCAGCGAGGCCTGCGGGTAGTCCAGCTGAGCGAGGTAGTGCGGCACGTGCGCGACGAAGCCCAGGGCGGCGTGCCCCCACTCCCCCAGCCGCAGCTCGAGCAGCGCCTGGGCGCTGGAGGGCACGCGCAGCTCGCCGCGCCAGGGGCTCTCGGTCGTGAGCAGGGACGGGTCGTTGGCGTGCGGGGTGATGGCGACGGGCCGGGTGTGCGGCACCGCCATCGGCACCGAGCCGATGGCGACGACCCGGTCGACACCGAACCGGCGCAGCACCGCCCGGACTGCGCGCGCGAAGCCCTCCCAGCGGGTGTCCGGCTCGGGCCCGCGCATCAGGAGGAACGGCGTGCCGTCGCGGTCCAGCCGCAGCCGGACCAGCAGGCGCGGCGCGTCGTAGTCCGCGTAGTGGTCGCGCACGAAGGTGACCGGGGGCCGGCGGGCCCGGTAGTCGTGGAACACGTCCACGTCGAAGGTCGCCACCACGGGACCCTCCGAGCCCATCTCGAGGTGGGAGGCGGCGAGGGAGCCCGCGTTGCCGGCGTCCAGGAAGCCCTCGAGAGCGAGGATGAGGGGCAGGCGCGGGCGGGGGCCGTCGGCACGGTCCGGCACCGCATCGATCTCCGGCACCTCGTCCACGATGTGCACGAGCTCCGTCGGATCGACCACGCCTGCCAGCCTAGGGCCTGGCTCGTGGTCGCGGCGGGGCGCCCCGCCGCCGCCGGCCGCGCGGACGCGGTGGATCATCCGAAGGTCGACACGATCCGTCGCGCCGCCGCGTCCGCGAGCTCGTCGCCGTCGAGGCCCACCCGCTCGCGGAGGACCTCGTCCGTCTCCTCGCCCGCCGCCGCGCGCAGGGCATCGAAGAGGTCCCACAGGCCGTCCTCACCGTACTCGTCCGCGATGTAGTCACAGGCGAACCAGGCGATCCCGTAGGTGACGCCGGCATCGTCGTCGTGGAACGTGTCGTCGGCCGGCAGGCGCTCGACGCCGTCGACGGCCACCTCGACCGCGGCGCCGGCGATGGTCTGCTCCTCGGGCGGCAGCCCGGCCGCGGAGACCCACTCGGCCAGGCCCTCGGCGAGCCAGGTCGGCACGCGGTCGTCGCGCGCGCCCAGGGCCACGTGCACCAGCTCGTGGCGGATCAGTCGGTCGCGCACGTCCTCGCGGCGCCGCAGCATCCGCGGTGCCAGCACGACCCGGGTGCTCGCGAGGTCGCCCGTGACGCCCTCGGAGCGGACCGGAAACGTCACCGCGTCCAGCCGTTCGGGGTTCCCCCCGGGGAGGTCTCCGAGCCGGCGCAGGAAGCGGCGGTCGGCCAGCGCGTAGACGACCACGGACGCGTCCCAGGGGTAGGGCACCCGTGTCGCCACGTCGGCGACGCCCTTCTCGATGGCGTCCAGCAGGGCGGCGGCGTCACCGCGGCTCTCGCGGTCGAGCACCAGGAGGACACCGCCGTGTTCCTGCACCGCGATGCGCTCGACGTCCCACGCCTGGAGGGGGACGTCATGCTCCTCCCGCCACTCCTCGTCGGTGCCGGAGCGGAGCAACCACCCGCGTCGGCTGCCCCGTGCCCGCTCGAACCTGACCCGGTCGAGGGTCCGGACCGGGACCGTGTCGTAGCCGCGCAGCTGCATCGACCGCCACACCCGGGCGGTGACCCGGTCGCCGTTGCGCCGCATGCCACGGTCGTCCAGCTCGTAGCCGAAGTGGGCCAGCGGCAGCGTCGTGAAGTTGTGGAAGAGCCGCTCCTCGGTCACCAGCGCCGCGGCGTCCCCGCCGGCCAGGGTGCGCTCGAAGGCCCGCTGCCGGCCGTGGCGGATGGCGTGGGCCCGATCGTCCAGCAGGCGCTGCAGGACCGGGGCGAGCTGCGAGCGAGGCCGTTCCTCGGGCGTGGGCTGCGCCGAGTGCTCCTCGCCGCCCGCGGGGGTCTCCCCCGCGGTGCACGCCGCCAGGACGGGGCCCGCGAGCGCTACCGCCAGCAGCGCCGCGGTGGCCCGCGGCGCCGGTCGAGCACTCCGCTCAGGGCGTGGGGTCGGCATCGAGCAGCGAGCCATCCCCGGCCCAGGCCGTGACGTCCTCCACGACCTCGAGGGCGATGGCCTGGGCCGTCAGTCCCACCCGGTCGAGGATCGCCGCCCGCTTGGCGTGGGCGAGGAACTCCTGCGGGATACCGTGGATGCGCACCGGGGTGCGGACGCCCGCGTCGGCGAGGGCCTGGAGCAACGTGGCACCGACGCCGCCGACGCGCCCGTTGTCCTCGACGGTGACCACGAGTCGGTGCGACGCGGCGAGCTCGATGAGCGCCGGGTCCACCGGCTTGACCCAACGGGGGTCGACGACCGTGGCCCCGATGCCCTGGGCCGTCAGTCGCGCGGCCACGTCCACGCCGGCCGCGGCCATCGAGCCCACCGCGACCACGAGCACGTCTCGCGCGCCCGAGCGGGCCAGCAGGTCGCAGCCGCCCGCCGTGTCCACGGCCTCGAGGTCGGCGGGCGGGGGGCCCTTCGGGAACCGGACGACCGTGGGCGCGTCATCGACGTCGACGGCCTCGTTGAGCAGCTCGCGCAGCCGGGTCGCGTCGCGGGGGGCGGCCAGGCGCAGGCCCGGCACGACCTGGAGCACCGACATGTCCCACATGCCGTTGTGGCTCGCACCGTCGTCGCCGGTCACGCCGGAGCGGTCGAGGACGAAGGTGACGCCGCAGCGGTGCAGGGCGCAGTCCATCAGCACCTGGTCGAAGGCGCGGTTGAGGAACGTCGCGTACACGGCCACGACGGGGTGCAGGCCCCCCATCGCCAGGCCGGCGGCCGACGTGGCCGCGTGCTGCTCGGCGATGCCGACATCGAAGGTGCGCTCGGGGAACCGCGCCTCGAAGCGATCCAGCCCCACGGGGTGCATCATTGCGGCGGTGATGCCGACGACGTCGGGGCGGCGCTCGCCGATCCGGACGAGCTCCTCGGCGAAGGTGTCGGTCCAGATGGCGCCCTTGGGCTTCTCCTCCCCCGTGTCCACGTCGAACGGCCCGGGTGAGTGGAACTGGTCGGCCTCGTGCCGCTCGGCGGCGTCGTAGCCGAACCCCTTGCGGGTCAGGGCGTGCACGATCACCGGCGCGTTGAAGCGCTTCGCCCGCGAGAGCGCCTGCTCCAGCGCTTGCGGGTCGTGCCCGTCCACCGGGCCGACGTACTTCAGCCCGAGGTCCTCGAAGAGACCCTGCGGCGCGAGGGCGTCCTTGAGTCCCTTCTTCACGGCGTGCAGCGCGTCGTAGGTCGCGTGACCCACGCCCGGGACCGCGTTGAGCCGCCTCTTGACCGTTTCGAGCACCCGCTCGTAGCGCGGGTTCGTGCGCAGCGAGGTGAGCGCCGTCGCAAGCCCGCCGATGGTGGGCGTGTAGGAGCGACCGTTGTCGTTCACGACGATCACCAGGCGGCTGTTGCGGGCCACCGCGATGTTGTTCAGGGCCTCCCAGGCCATCCCGCCGGTGAGCGCCCCATCGCCGATCACGGCCACGACATGCCGGTCCTCGCCGCGGATGGCGTAGGCCTTGGCGAGCCCGTCGGCGTAGGAGAGCGACGTGGAGGCGTGGGAGTTCTCCACGAGGTCGTGCTCGGACTCCTGCTGGCTGGGGTAGCCCGAGAGCCCGTCCTCCTGCCGCAGGCGTTCGAACCCGGCGCGACGCCCCGTGAGCAGCTTGTGGACGTAGGCCTGGTGACCCGTGTCGAAGACCATCCGGTCGCGGGGGGACTCGAACGTGCGGTGCAGGGCCAGCGTCAGCTCGACGACCCCGAGGTTGGGGCCGAGGTGCCCTCCCGTGCGCGCGCAGGTGCGCACCAGGAAGTCGCGGATCTCCGTCGCGAGCAGAGCCAGCTCGTCCTCATCGAGCAACCGCAGATCGCGCGGGCTCGCGATGTCGTCCAGATGTGCCATGACCGCCCAGTCTATCGGCCCGCCGCGCGCATTGTGGGGGGGTCAGAGATCGAGCGAGGCCACGGCGGGCTCGTGGAGGCTGCCCAGCCACAGGCGCCCCTCGTGCTCGCGCACCCCGGTGACCATGTGGAAGCTCGGGTGGTCCACGTCGATGTCGCGCACGAGCGCACCCGTGGCGTCGAAGGCCTGGACGCGGATCGTGCGCTTCGGCTTCGGCTGGAGCCGCTGGGGGATGCGGGTGGAGGCCTTGCGGCTCCACAGGGGGCCCCGCTGGAGCCGCTCGACGATCGGGTCGCGGGGACTCGCCAGCGTCACCCAGACCAGGCCGTCGGTGCCGAGCGCGATGTTGTCCGGGTAGCCCGGGAGGTCGTCGCAGAGTCGGTCGCGTGTCCCGGCCCGCGGCCCGGTGAGCCAGCGCCGGACCACGGTGCGCGCGCCCGTCTCCGCGACGGCCACCCAGGACTCGTCCGCAGCCAGCGCGACCCCGTTGGCGAACGCGAGGCCCTCCTCGAGCACCGCGAGGTCACCGTCGGGGGTGCGGCGCAGCAGTCGCCCGGACCGCGTGTTGCGGACGAAGTCGGCCTTCCACTCCTCGATCCCGTGGTGCGCGGAGGAGTCACTGAAGAAGATCGTGCCGTCCCCGGCGACCGCGGCGTTGTTGCAGAACCGCAACGGGGTGCCGTCGGCCTCCGTCGCCAGGACCTGGACCGCGCCGCCCCCGGAGCCCGGCCCCGTGCGCGCATCGACCGCGAGCAGGCCGCGGTGCGCGTCGCAGACGAGCAGCCGGCCATCGGGCAGCATCTCGATGCCCAGCGGCCGCCCGTTCGTGCTGGCCACGCGGCTGACGCGCGACCCGTCGTGGGAGACGCGCACGATGCCGCCGTCCTCGGTGCCGGTGTAGACGGCGCCCTCGTCGGGGCCCGAGGTCGCCACGACGACGTCCTCCGCGCCCGGCGAGTGCACCGCCACGACCCGGAACGAGGCGTACGGGCGAGCGGTGGGCGACGCGGAGTGCTGGGGCGTCACGGGCTGCGGTGTCTCATGCGGGGGCGTCATGACCGCATGCTGCCGTAGAGCCGGGAGTCGAGGAAGTCGGGCAGGATGACGGCCGCCGCCACGGTCAGCGGCAGGTCGCGGGCCACCGCGGGGTCCACGAAGACCATGCGGCGGCCCTCGTGGCAGGCCACGTCGCCGTCCGCGAGGTTCACCGCGGCGGCGTAGAGGTGCACCTCGTCCGGCTCGGCATCCGCCGCCGGGTCCTGATGCGTGATCCACCAGGTGCCGATCTCGACGAGTGCGCCGGGCAGGTGGACGCCGGTCTCCTCGGCCAGCTCGCGACGAGCGGCGGTCTCCGGCGACTCGTCCCGCTCGAGGTGACCCCCCGGGAAGCCCCAGCGCTCGGGGTCGATGCCCGCGTGCTCGTCCCTCTCCTGGAGCAGAAGGTGGCCCCGTCGGTCGACGAGCACTACGCTACTGAAGTGCCTCACCGGTCATCGTCCTGGCAGGGAGAACCCACCCGCTCAGGATAGCGGCCCGGCGTGGCGGCTCCGGGTTTCCGGAGCCGGAACGGGACACTGTTCGACGGGCCGGAGCGGTCACCTCCGTCCCCATCTTCCCCCAGACGTCTTTCCAGACAAGAGGTGGCACGGGATGACGCCCCAGCAGGCTCGGGATGCAACGGAAGGTCTGGCGCCCCCACCACAATGGGTGCACGATCACGATCTGCGGCTCGTGCAGATCGACTACGAGGAGGGTCATCAGACCCGCGAGTACGTGTGTCGCGAGTGCGGCGGCACCTGGTACGACTAGGGCCTACAGCCGGGCGCGGTAGCGCCTGCCCCGCAGGGCTTCCTCGACCAGCCCGACCGCGCGGCGCAGCCCCTGCAACCGCGCCTCCTCAGCCAGCCACGTCTGGACGCCGGCCTCGATCGCGTCCGGGCCGGCCACCTCCCGCAGCGCCCCCCGAGCCTCGCTCAGGCCGCGACGGCAGGCGGCCTGCTGGGCCTCCACGCCGAGCACGGCGAAGCGCGCGAGCAGCACCACGTGCCGGCGGAGCGCGGGATAGCCTCGGTACTCCGCGGGGCTGATGTCGAAGAGCCAGTTCACCGCCGTCCGCTCCCAGTCCGGGGCGTGCGGCGGGCGGACCGGGTCCGGCCAGCCGGGCGGCGCGGCGTAGGTGACCACCCGGTCGAGCATACCCTGATATCGAACAGACGTTCGACCGGGTGCTCAGCCCAGGAGGGAGAACCGCACGGTGCGCAGGTCGTTGTCGACGTTGAGGTCGACAAGGCAGATGCTCTGCCAGGTGCCCAGCGCCAGCTGACCGTCGAGCACCGGCACGGTGGCGTACGGCGGCACGAGGGCCGGCATCACGTGCGAGCGGCCGTGCCCGCGGCTGCCGTGCGCGTGCTTCCAGCGCTCGTCGGCGGGCAGCAGGTCGCCGAGCGCGGCGAGCAGGTCGTCGTCGCTTCCGGCGCCGGTCTCGATGATCGCGATCCCCGCCGTCGCGTGCGGGACGAAGAGCTGCAGCAGCCCGTCGCCGCCGCCCCTCGCGAAGCGCCGGCAGTCGTCGGTCAGGTCGAGGACCACCTGGCGGTCGCCGGTGCGGTAGGTCCTGGTCTCGGAGTCCATGCCGCGATGCTGCCAGAGCGCGGATTGGCCGGGTGGGGGTCCGGGCGTCAGGCGTCGTCGCGCAGCACGGACTCGATGCGCTCCACCTTGCCGGCGAGCTGATCCTCGTGGCCGGGACGGATGTCCGCCTTGACCACCAGCGAGACCCGCGGGGCGACCGCCCCGACGACCTCTACGCATCGCTTCAGCACGGCCATCACCTCGTCCCACTCGCCCTCGATGTTGGTGAACATCGCGTTGGTCTCGTTCGGCAGGCCGGACTCGCGGACGACGCGGACAGCGGCAGCCACCGCCTCCGAGACGCCGCCGGTGCCATCGGAGCCGGACGGGCTGATGCTGAACGCCACGATCATGGGGCCACCGTAGCCATCGCGGCCATCGCGGGCTCAGCCGATCTCGAAGCCGCCGGCGCCCTCCGGGTCGACGTCCTGCACATCCACCCGCTCCACGGCGGCCGCCGGCGAGCCCTGGCGGCACCAGGCGATCATCGCCTCGACGGCGTCGTCGTCGCCCTCCACCTGGACGAGCACCGACCCGTCCGGCTCGTTGCTCGCCCAGCCCCCGACCCCCCGGCGCCTCGCCTCCTGCGCCGCGTACCGCCGGAAGAAGACGCCCTGGACGCGACCCGTGATCCGCATCTGCACTGCTCGACTCATGGCGGCATCATCCCTTGAGGAGGGGCCTCACACCACAGAGCGGGCGAGCAGCACCACTGCCGAGAGGGCGCATATCGCGAGCACGCCGAAGCGGAAGTGCTGGCGCGGCACGTGCGGGCGCACGAGCGTGCCCGCGACGATGCCCACCAGGACGCCCGGCATGGCGAGGGCCGCCAGCGCGGTCGCGTCCGCGGTGACCTCACCCACCACCCAGAGCCCCGCGAGCCCGAGCAGCACCCCCACGAAGAAGAACACCGCGAGCGTGGAGCGGACCACCGCCGGCTCGCGGCCGGCGAAGACGATCGCGATGGGCGGCCCGCCGATCGAGGTGGCGGTGCCCGTCACGCCGGAGACGAACCCCGCGGCGGACAGGCTCGTGCGAGTGAACGGGACCACGACGCCGCGCGCCGTGACCGCCACGGCCAGGAGCACCACCACGGCCACGCCGAGGGCGATGCCGGCGTCGCTGGCCACGCCGACCAGCCAGGCACCCACGACGATGCCGGGCACCCGGGCCGGCATCGTCCACAGCAGCGACCGCCAGTCCACGTGGGCGTGCTCCTGGAACATCATGGTCCCGGCGGTGCCGAGCCCGAGCCACAGCGGCAGCACGGGCACCAGCGACGGCTCCACGAGGGCCACCACCGGCGTGGTCAACAGCCCGAGGCCGATCCCGACCACGGACTGCACCAAGCCGCCCGCCGTCGCGGCAGCGACGACGAGCAGCACCAGCGGCCAGTCGAGTCCCGCCACTCCCGCCGGCCGGCCCGGGCCGGCTCAGTCCTGCGCTCGCAGGTTGCGCAGCACGAACTGCATGATCCCGCCGTGCCGGAAGTAGTTCGCCTCACCGGGGGTGTCGATGCGGACCTCGGCGTCGAACTCGATGTCGCCCGCGGCCACGTGCATCGTCTCCGGGATGCCACCGTCATTGAGCCCGGTGACGCCGGTGATGGAGAAGGACTCCTCGCCGGTCAGACCCAGCGACTCGATGTCCTCGCCCTGGGGGAACTGCAGGGGCAGCACGCCCATGCCGATGAGGTTCGAGCGGTGGATGCGCTCGTAGGACGTGGCGATGACGGCGCGCACGCCCAGCAGGGCCGTGCCCTTGGCCGCCCAGTCGCGCGAGGACCCGGAGCCGTACTCCTTGCCCGCCAGCACCACGAGCGGCGTGCCCTGGTCCTGGTAGTGCTGCGCCGCTTCGTAGACCGAGGTGATCTCGCCGTCGGCGGTGAAGTCCTTGGTGACGCCGCCCTCGGTGCCCGGCGCCAGGTGGTTGCGCAGGCGGATGTTGGCGAACGTGCCGCGGATCATCACCTCGTGGTTGCCCCGCCGTGAGCCGTAGGAGTTGAAGTCCCGCTGCTGCACGCCGTGCTCGGCGAGGTAGGTCCCGGCCGGGCTGTCCTTCTTGATCGCACCCGCGGGCGAGATGTGGTCGGTCGTCACCGAGTCGCCGAGCTTGAGCAGCACCCGGGCGCCCTCGATGTCCTCGACCGGCGACGGCTCCATCGTCATGCCGTCGAAGTAGGGCGGACGACGCACGTAGGTGGAGTCCTCGTCCCACTCGAAGATGTCGCCCTCGGGGGTGGGCAGCGACTTCCAGCGCTCGTCACCGGCGAACACGTCGGCATAGTTCGTGTCGAACATGTCCGAGCTGATCGCGGAGTCGATGACTTCCTGGATCTCCTGCGGGGAGGGCCACAGGTCCTTCAGGTGCACGTCGTTGCCGTCGTTGTCGGTGCCGAGCGCGTCCTCGAAGAGGTCGACGTCCATGGAGCCGGCGAGCGCGTAGGCGACCACGAGCGGCGGCGAGGCCAGGTAGTTCATCTTGACGTCCGGGTTGATCCGGCCCTCGAAGTTCCGGTTCCCCGAGAGCACCGAGACGACCGCGAGGTCGTGGTCCTGGACCGCCTGGGACACCTCCGGGATCAGCGGACCAGAGTTGCCGATGCAGGTGGTGCAGCCATAGCCGACGAGATTGAAGCCCAGCTTGTCGAGGTACGGCGTGAGGCCGGCGCGCTCGAAGTAGTCGCTGACCACCTGCGAGCCCGGGGCGAGGGTGGTCTTCACCCAGGGCTTGCGGTTCATGCCCTTCTCGACCGCGTTCTTGGCCAGCAGTGCCGCGCCGATCATCACCGACGGGTTGGAGGTGTTGGTGCACGAGGTGATCGCCGCGATCGTCACGGCGCCGTGGTCGAGCTCGAACGTCGTGCCGTCCTCGTAGGTGACCGTGACCGGGCTGCTGGGACGGTCCTGGTCCTGCGGCGCGGCGCTGAGGTGGTCCGACGGCGGGGGGGATCCGTTGCCCGAGTGGGCCGGCGCGTCGGAGGCAGGGAAGCTCTCGTCGACGTTGTCGTCGTAGCCCTCGGCGTCCTGGCCCTCGCCGACGAACTCGCTGAGCGCCCCGCGGAAGGACCGCTTGGCGTCGGTGACCGCGACCCGGTCCTGGGGGCGCTTGGGGCCTGCGAGGCTCGGCACGACCTCGCCGAGGTCGAGCTCGAGACGCTCGGAGTAGCGCGGCTCGGCGTCCGGGTCGTGCCAGATGCCCTGCTCCTTGGCGTAGCGCTCGACGAGCCGCAGCTGCTCGGGCGTGCGCCCGGTGAGCTCGAGGTACTTGATGGTCTCCTCGTCGATCGGGAAGACCGCGATGGTGGAGCCGAACTCGGGACTCATGTTGCCGATGGTGGCCCGGTTGGCCAGCGGCAGCGCGGTGACGCCCGGGCCGTAGAACTCGACGAACTTCCCGACCGCGCCGTGCTCGCGGAGCATCTCGGTGATCGTGAGCACCAGGTCGGTGGCCGTCGAGCCCGGGGGCAGGTCGCCGGAGAGCTTGAAGCCGACCACGCGCGGGATGAGCATCGAGACCGGCTGGCCGAGCATGGCGGCCTCGGCCTCGATGCCGCCGACGCCCCAGCCGACGACGCCGATGCCGTTGACCATGGTGGTGTGCGAGTCGGTGCCGACGAGCGTGTCGGGGTAGGCGTAGGTCTCGCCCTCGACCTCGCGCTCGAAGACGACGCGCGCCAGGTGCTCGATGTTGACCTGGTGCACGATGCCGGTGCCCGGCGGGACGACCTTGAAGTCGTCGAACGCGCCCTGGCCCCAGCGCAGGAACTGGTACCGCTCCCGGTTGCGCTCGTACTCGATCTCGACGTTGCGCTCGAAGGCCTCCGGCGTGCCGAAGACGTCCGCGATCACGGAGTGGTCGATGACCATCTCGGCCGGTGCGAGCGGGTTGATCTTGGTCGCGTCGCCGCCGAGGTCGTTCATCGCCTCGCGCATGGTGGCGAGGTCGACGACGCACGGGACGCCGGTGAAGTCCTGCATGATCACCCGCGCCGGGGTGAACTGGATCTCCTGGCTGGGCTCCGCGTCGGCGTCCCAGCCGGCGACCGCCCGGATGTCCTCGGCGGTGATGTTCTCGCCGTCCTCGGTGCGCAGCAGGTTCTCCAGGAGGACCTTGAGCGAGTACGGCAGCGACGCCACGTCGAGCCCCTCGCCGGTGACCTGGTCGAGCCGGAAGTACTGGAAGGACTTTCCGTCGACGTCGAGGGTGCTCTTCGCACCGAAGCTGTCCGTGCTCGCCATCTGCCGCATCTCCTCGGAGGTTGGGGTCGTTCGCGTGCCTCGGGGCCCATCCTGCCGTCGCCGCGGTGAACGCGGAACCCGGGTCACCCCTGAGGCGGAACGAACTATCTTGATATCAAGATACACCAGCCGGAGCAGCGCCCCTCTCGGCCCCTCACGCGCGCTCGAGCAGGGCCACGACCTCCACGTGGTGGGTCATCGGAAAGGCGTCGAAGGCCCGCAGCCCGGAGAGCCGGTAGCCGTGGTCGAGGAAGGTGCGCAGGTCCCGGGCCAGCGCCGCCGGGTCGCAGGCCACGTAGGCCACCGCCCGCGGGTGGCGGGCGGCGACCAGGTCGACGACCCCGCGGCGGGCCCCCTCGCGCGGGGGGTCGAGGACCACCACGTCGACACGGCTCCCTCCCCTGGGGTCGCCCGCGTCACCCTGCGCCCGCAGCACGGCGTCCACGCGCCCGGCGAGCACGCGGACGGGCTGGCCGGCGAGGTTGTCGGCCGCGTGGCTCGCCGCCACGGGGTCTCCCTCGACCGCGACGACCTCGCCGTCGGGTCCCACCGCGTCGGCGAGATAGCGCGCGAACAGCCCGACGCCGGCGTAGAGGTCCAGGGCCCGCTCCCCCGGTCCCGGCGCCAGCATCTGGAGCACCGCATCCACCAGCGTCGCCGGGGCACCGGGGTGCACCTGCCAGAAGCCGTCCGCAGCGACGGCGAACCGGTGCTCGCCGCCGGCGGCGGCGACCGCCTCGACGACGGGCCCCTCCCCCGCCTGACCGGCGGGCTCGGCGAGCACCGTGTCGGCGTCGGTGGAACCGGTCGTGACCTCCACGCGGGCTCCGGGGGCGGCGATCCGGCAGTCCTCGGGACCGTCGAGGGGGACGATGCGGTGCGAGCGGTGCGCCCGCATCCCCACGTGCCCCGCGTCGTCGAGCGCCAGCCGAAGCCGGGTCCGCCAGCGGAGTCCGTCCTGATCTCCCGGCACGGCCTCGACCCTCAGGTCCAGCCCGAGCTGCTCGAGGTCGATGCGGCCGACCCGCCACAGCTGCTCGCGCACGACGTCGGCCTTGAGCGCGCGCTGCCGAGGGAGCGCCACGTGCTGGAAGTCGCAGCCGCCGCACCGGCCGGGGCCGGCGTACGGGCAGGGCGGCGACACCCGGTCCGGCGAGGGCTCGAGCACCTCGACGGCGTCCGCCCGCCAGAAACGGTCCTTCGCCGAACCCTCGGTGATGTCGATGACGACCGTCTCCCCGGGCAGGGCGTGCCGCACGAACACCACCCGCGTCGCCCCCTGGGGCCCCTGGTCCGGGACCGGGACCCGCGCCACGCAGTGGCCACCGTGCGCGAGCGGCCCGACCTCGACGGTGTGCCGCTCCCCGACGTGCGACGGACCCCGGTCGGCGGGCGTCCGGCGCGACCCCCGGCCTCGACCCCGGCGCGTCCGGTCGCGACCGGGCGGCCGGCTCACCGGCGTTTCACCCGTCCCGGAGGGGACCCCTCGTCGGCCACGCGGCCGCGTCGCAGGTCCCCGGCGCGCACCCGCGTCGACTCGCGCTCCTCCCGCTCCAGCGCGGCGATCGACGACCGCAGCTGGTAGGGCACCGAGATGACCATGACGCCGGGGGCGAAGAGCAGGCGGCCCTTGAGCCGCAGGGCCGTCTGGTTGTGCAGCAGCTGCTCCCACCAGTGCCCCACGACGTACTCCGGGATATAGACGGCGACGACGCCGCGCGGGTTCGATCGGCGGATCTCGCCGGCGTAGTCGACGACCGGGCGCACCAGCTCGCGGTACGGCGAGTGCAGCACCTTCAGCGGCACGTCGATCCTGCGTCGGTCCCACTCGTCGACGAGCCTGTTGGTCTCGGGCGCGTCCACGCCGATATAGATCGCCTCGAGCAGGTTGGGCCTGGTCGCCTTGGCGAAGGCCAGCGCGCGCAGCGTCGGCTTGTGCAGCTTCGCGACCAGCACGATGGCGTGCACGCGCGTGGGCAGGACCTTGTCCTGCTCGTCGCCGGCCAGCTCCTCCGAGACCGACTCGTAGTGCCCGCTGACCTGGCGCATCAGCCAGAAGAAGACCGCCATGGCCAGGAGCGTGAGCCACGCGCCGGCGAGGAACTTCGTCACCAGGACCACCACGAGCACCACCGCGGTGAAGCACAGGCCGATGGTGTTGATCACCCGGGAGCGGTGCATGGAGCGGCGCCGGGCCGGGTCCTTCTCCCGCCCGATCTCGCGGGTCCAGTGTCGGATCATCCCGAGCTGGCTGAGGTTGAAGGAGATGAAGACACCGACGATGTAGAGCTGGATCAGGCGGGTCACCTGGGCGTCGAAGGCGAGGATCAGCACGATCGCCATCAGCCCCAGCGCGACGATGCCGTTGCTGTAGGCCAACCGGTCACCCCGCGCCCCCAGCGCCCGCGGCGCGAGGCCGTCCTGGGCGAGGATGGAGCCCAGCACGGGGAACCCGTTGAACGCCGTGTTGGCGGCCAGGATCAGGATGATGGCGGTCAGCGAGACCACGACGTAGTAGCCAGGCGGGAAGAAGTCGAAGACCCCCCGCGCGATCTGGGCGATGACCGTGTCCTGGTCGAAGTCCGCCGGGACGGCCTCGCCGGTGGCGGTGCGCAGCCGGTCGATGTCGGTGGGGTCGACGTAGCGCAGCCCCATCTCCCGGGCCAGCGTGATGACGCTGACCATCATGGTGATGGCGATCATCCCGAGCAGCAGCAGCGTGGTCGCCGCGTTGCGGCTCTTGGGCCGCCGGAAGGCGGGCACCCCGTTCGAGATCGTCTCGACGCCGGTCAGGGCGACGCAGCCCGACGAGAACGCCCGCGCCAGCAGGAAGATCAGCGCGAACTGCGTGAGCGGGTCCTCGTAGCCCGGCTCGGCACGGATGAGCAGGTCGGCGCTCTCCACCCGCGGCAGGTCCCCGGTCAGGTAGCGCGCCATCCCGATCCCGCAGGTCCCGAGGATGGCGACGATGAAGAGGTAGGTCGGCCAGGAGAACCACGCCCCCGACTCGCGCACGCCGCGCAGGTTCAGCGCCATCAGCAGCAGCACCATCCCACAGGCCACCAGCGCCTCGTGGCCGGAGAGGTAGTCCACGGCGGCGGCGGCGTACTGCGCCCCCGAGGAGATCGACACCGCCACCGTCAGCACGTAGTCGACGAGCAGGGCGCTGGCCACGGTGGTGCCGGCCGTCCGGCCCAGGTTGCGGGTGGCGACCTCGTAGTCCCCGCCGCCGCTGGGGTAGGCGTGCACGGTCTGCCGGTACGACGCCACCACGGCCGCGAGCACCACCGCGACGGCCAGGCCGACCTTCCAGGACCAGACGTACGCCGACGCGCCGGCGAGCGAGAGCATGATGAAGACCTCGTCGGGCGCGTAGGCCACCGAGGAGAGCGCGTCGCTGGCGAAGACCGGCAGCGCGACCCGCTTGGGCAACAGCGCCTCGCCCTGGCTGCTGCGCAGCTTGCGCCCCACCAGGATGCGCTTGGAGACGTCGCGGACACCCACGAGAGCAGAGGCTAGAGCACGGTGGCCCCGGTCCGCGGCTCCGCTGGGATACCGTGAGCCCGTGCATGTCGTGATCATGGGCTGCGGGCGGGTGGGCTCGACGCTGGCCCGCGACCTCGAGGACCGCAACCACACCGTCGCGGTGATCGACTCCAACCCGGACGCCTTCCGGCGGTTGGGTCCCGAGTTCAACGGCGACAAGGTCACCGGCGTCGGGTTCGAACAGAAGATGCTCGCGAAGGCCGGGATCCAGCGCGCCGACGCCTTCGCCGCGGTCTCCAGCGGCGACAACTCGAACATCATCGCCGCGCGGGTGGCCCGCGAGACGTTCGGGATCGACCAGGTGGTCGCCCGGATCTACGACCCCGGCCGCGCCGAGGTCTACCAGCGGCTCGGCATCACCACCGTGGCGACCGTGAAGTGGACCGCCGACCAGATCCTCCGCCGCCTGCTTCCCGCCGGCGCGGAGCCGGACTTCCGCGACCCCTCGGGCACGGTTCGCGTCGACCAGATCCCGGCGCCGAAGGTCTGGGTCGGCCACCGCGCGATCGACCTCGAGGAGCAGTCGCGCTCCCGCATCGCCTGGATCGACCGCCTCGGCGAGGGCACGCTCCCCACGCGGGACTCGGTCATCCAGGAGGGCGACCTGCTGCACCTGGTGATGCGCGAGGAGAACGCGGCGCACGCCTACTCCGTCATCGAGAACGGCCCGGAGGACTGAGTCGTGCGGGTTGCCATCGCCGGGGCCGGCGCCGTCGGTCGCTCCATCGCCCGGGAGCTGATCGAGAACGGCCATCAGGTCCTGCTGATGGACAAGGACCCCGACGCCATCAAGCCCGACCTGACGCCGGACGCCGAGTGGTTGCTCGCCGACTCCTGCGAGATGTCCTCGCTCGAGGAGGCGTCACTCGATCGCTGCGACGTCGTCATCGCGGCCAGTGGCGACGACAAGGTGAACCTGGTCACCTCGCTGCTGGCCAAGACCGAGTTCGGCGTGCCGCGCACGGTGGCCCGGGTGAACCACCCCAACAACGAGTGGCTCTTCACCGAGGCGTGGGGCGTCGACGTGAACGTCTCCACCCCGCGGATCATGTCCGCGCTGGTGGAGGAGGCCGTCGCCATTGGCGACCTGGTGCGGCTGTTCACCTTCCGGCAGGGAAACGCGAACCTCGTCGAGATGACGCTGCCTGCGGACAGCCCCTACGTCGGCAAGCCGATCGGGCTGATCCCCTTCCCCGAAGACTGCGCGCTGGTGACGATCCTGCGCGACGGTCAGGTCTACCTGCCCTCGAGCGAGCAGCCCGTGGAGGTCGGCGACGAGCTCCTGTTCGTCGCGCCCGCCAGCGTCGAGAACGAGCTCGAGAAGCTGCTCGCGCCGTCGTTGCACCCGGGCGACTGAACCTCAGGTCGGGCTCAGGGGCGTGCGGTTGCGCGCCAGCAGCCACACCATCGCCGCGAGCGCCGCGAGCTGGAGCGGCCAGCCCATGACCACCTTGCTCACGCCGAGGACCGCGATCGCGGTGGCTGGCTCGAGGGAGCCGCCCGTCGCCGCGAGCCAGATGGGCGCCTGCACGGCGACCCGCACCACGCAGGGCAGCACGAGCATCCACGTCAGCCGCGAGCACAGGCGCACGACCTGCCGGTCGCTGCGCCAGGCCGTGGGGTCACCGGTGACCGAGCCGACCATGAAGCCGACCACGGGCCAGCCCACCAGGCAGGAGCCAGCCAGGAGGACGCTGTAGCCGGCGTTGTAGAGGATGCCCGGAAGGAAGTAGGCGAGCGCCTGGTCGTCGGCGCTGCCGCCGGAGCTCGCCGAGAGCCCCACGAAGAGCCAGCCGATGGCGATGCCCACCAGCGCGTTGACCACGAACTGCACGGTGCTGCGCTGCACGAGCCGCACCGCGAGGAGCACGAGGGCCGCGGCCAGGCTGATCACCAGGGCGGGCGTCAGCTCCCTCCCGATCAACCAGACGAGGGTGAACAGCGCGGTCGGCACCGCGGCCTCGGCCATCCCGCGGCGGCCACCGAGCGCCTTGGCGAGCTGGGCGCGGACGAGGGCCTCGACCGTGCCGGCGTCGGGGTGGGCGGCCTCCCGCGGGACCGGCCCCTCGGGTTGCTCCGACCCGGTGGCCGGGGACGCCCCCTCGCCCTGGGGGCGGGTCACGGACGCAGCTCGTAGCGCGGGTTGAACATCACGCGCCGTCCGTCCTGCAGGCCGATCCGGCCCTCCACGTCCATGTTCCGGCCGGGATCGATCCCGGTCATCCGCCGCCGGCCGAGGAAGATCAGCGTGATGCGGCCCGATCCGTCGTCCAGCTCGGCCTCCAGGGCGGGGACGCCGCCGCGCGGGCGCAGGCTCACGGTGTGCAGCGCACCGCGCAGCCGCACGGGCTTGCGGTCGGGGGCCTCGCCGATCCGGACGCAGCCGGCATCGGCGCTCTGCCGGCTGAGGTCGCGCACGTGCTGGTCGTGCGCGCTCGCCCACTTGCTGAGGCTGCGGCGCAGCCGGCCTCCGGTCTCGGTCACGCCTCCAGCCTAGGTCAGGAGTCCTCGAGCGGCCGGGCTTGCGGGGGAAGCACGATCGGAAGCTTCTCCCCCACCCCGCGCGGCTCGAAGCCGCGGCGGACCGCGACCTCGGCGAGGACCTCCTCCCAGGGCCCGGCCGCCTCCGCCTCGAGCGCCGGTCGGCCGAGCAGCGTGGCGCGCAACATCCAGCGCTTGCCGCTGATGCCCATGATCCGTGAGGGCTGGACCGCGTTCGAGCCGTCGTCGCGCTTCAGGTGCAGGCGGCACGTCAGCTCCGTGCCCCACGGGCCCTCGGTCTCCTCGGCCGTGCCGCCGCGGCGGGACATGTCGGCCGCCAGCTGCGGCCGCACCTCGTCCCACAGCTCGTCGTCGCCGCGCGGGGCGGCGAAGGCCATCAGCTCCAGGGCGCCGTCGGGCCCGCTGAGCAGGACCGCCTGCACCTCCTGGGTCGCGTCGTCGACCTGCATGCGCAGCTGCAGGCCCTCGCGCTGCGGGACCAGGAGGGCTCCCAGATCGACCAACGCGTCCAGCTGCCCGGGTGCCAGGTCCCCGGCGTCCCGCGGGCCGGCGGCTGCCTCCGGGGCCGCGCCGGGCGTCTCGTCCGCGGCGGGCTCCCCCTCGCCGGGAGCCGGGTCCCCGGCGAGCGGGGCGTCCTCGGCCGACGGCGCGGGCTTGCGGCGGAACCTCACGTCGCCTCCTCGGTTGGCGCCTCGGGGGTGGGACCGAAACCCCCGGTCGAACCGTAGCCGCCGGAGCCGCGCCCCGACTCCGGGAGGGTCTCGACCGCCAGGAACCGGGCGCGCTCCACGCGCTGGACCACCAGCTGCGCGATGCGATCCCCGCGGCGGAGCTCGACGGGCTCGGCCGGGTCGAGGTTGACCAGCAGCACCATGACCTCCCCGCGGTAGCCGGCGTCGACCGTGCCCGGGGCGTTCACGATCGACAGCCCGTGCCGGGCCGCGAGCCCCGAGCGGGGGTGCACCAGCGCGACGTACCCCTCCGGCAGGGCGATCGCCACGCCGGTCGGCACCATCGCCCGCGCCCCGGGCGGGAGCACCAGGTCGACGGCGGTGCGCAGGTCCGCGCCCGCGTCTCCGTGGTGGGCGTACGCCGGGAGCGGCAGGTCAGCATCCAGCTGCCGCGCGGCGACGTCCACCGTGCCGGCGTGGGTCGGGTCCGGGCCGGGGGAAGCAGTCGGGGCAGCCACGGGTCGGCAGGCTACCCCGGTGCGTCGGGTGGGATGCTGGACCCGTGCCCGAACGCCGCTACACCGAGCGCCTCAGCGTCCCGCTGCGCTGGTGGGTGCAGGGCACGATGCTGCTCGCCACCCTGTGGCTCGCGCTGGTCGTCGCGATCCCCGCGCCGGCCGCGTGGGCCGTGACGGGCCTCGCGGTGGTGGCGATGTGGGCGCTGTTCGCGGGCTACGGCGGCACTCGGATCGAGCTGGGTCCGGGCGAGCAAGGCTCGGAGCTGCGCGCCGGCCGGGCGCGCATCGCCGTGCGCCACCTCGGTCCCGCGGTCGCGCTGGACCGGGACCAGACCCGGCGCGCCGCGGGGGTCGAGGCCGACGCCCGCGCCTTCCTGCTCCTGCGTCCCTACCTCTCGCGCAGCGTGCGCGTCGAGCTGCGCGACCCGCTCGACCCGACGCCGTACTGGCTGCTGAGCTCGCGCGAGCCGGCCCGGCTCGTCGAGGAGCTGCGGGGAGCCCGGCAGGGCGATGTCGCGGGTGGCCCCTCCTGATCACCCGAGTGGTGCTCGTCGGCGGCTAGGGTGGCGGCCAGTCTCGAGATGGAGGTCGCATGGCTTCGGGTTCCAAGACCTGGTCGGTCTTCTCGCTCGCCTCGACGGTGGGCGCGGCGATGGTGGCGCGCAAGACGCTCAACACCTCGTGGAAGGCGGCCACGGGCAAGGCCCCCCCGGCCAACCCGGCCGACCCGGACGTCGCCATGCGCGAGGCGGTCGCCTGGGCCGTCGCCAGCGGCGCGATGATCCAGATGGCCCGGATGCTGGCCAGCCGGCGTGCCGCGAACTACTACGTCAGGTC
Organism: uncultured Actinomycetota bacterium; assembly: GCA_963731985.1. GTDB lineage: Bacteria > Actinomycetota > Actinomycetes > Propionibacteriales > Nocardioidaceae > Nocardioides. The sequence goes on from CAVSYA010000007.1 coordinate 246,183, forward strand.
GACCGGCCACCTGCCGCCGGGCCTGGGCACGGACGACGACTGAGGCCCCTCGACGGTTGAGGGGCTCCACCCCGGGCACGGTCCTCAGTCCTCAGGCGCAGTCGCGGCAGATCATCTTCTTCTCGTCGGCCAGCTGGCTGCGGTGATGCACGAGGAAGCAGCTCTGGCAGGTGAACTCGTCGAACTGCTTGGGCCTCACCTCGACGGCCAGCTCCTCGTGACTGAGGTCGGCGCCGGGCAGCTCGAAGGACTCGGCGGCCTCGACCTCGTCCTCGTCGACCTTGCCGGAGTTCTTGTCGTGGCGACGAGCCTTCAGCTCCTCGATGCTCTCCTCGCTGTTCTCCTCTTCGGTCTTGCGTGGTGCGTCGTAGTCAGTCGCCATGTGGGTCCACTCCTGGGGGCAGGTTCAGCCGCGGGGTGCCGGGGGTCGGAGACCAGCGGTCGGCGCCAGATTGTGCACCATGAGGCGCAGCAAGTGGGTATCGGGAGGCCTGTCCGGACCCGGACGCAGCGACAACAGGACGGGCGCGGAGGCTATTCCCCGGCCGGCACCTGTTCCGGGGCCGCGAGGAAGCCGGCGTCGGCGACGGCGTCGCGCAGCTCATGGAAGCCGTGCGCGGGGGCGCAGAGCAGGAGCTCGCGCCCGCCCGCCCCGATGGTCACCCAGGTGCGCGCCCCGGCCTCGCGGGCGATGAGGCCGCCGGCTGCGTGGTCCCACAGGTTGACGCCCTCCTCGACGTAGCCGTCGGCGCTGCCCTCGGCGACGTGGCAGAGGTCCAGCGCACACGAGCCGAAGCGGCGCACGTCACGGATCCGCGGCAGGAGCCGGACCAGCGCCCGGGCCTGGAGCTCGCGGAGCGCCGCCTCGTAGCTGAATCCGGTCAACACCAGCCGCTCCGCCAGCGGCGCCGGCCCCCGGACCTCGAGGGGAACGCGATCGCGCCGGGCGCCGTGACCGAGGGCGGCGTCGTAGGCGACCCCGGTGGCGGCGTTGATGACCACGCCCGCCACGACCTGGCCGTCGACCTCGGCGGCCAGGGCGACGGCGAACTGCGGGAGGCCGTAGAGGAAGTTCACCGTGCCGTCGATGGGGTCGACCACCCAGCGCACCCCGGAATCCCCAGCCTCGCTGGCGCCCTCCTCACCCAGCAGGCCGTCGCCCGGGCGCACGGCGGCGAGGAGCTCGGCGACGAGCTGCTCGCTCGCCCGGTCGGCCTCGGTGACGACGTCGGTGGCGCTGCTCTTGGTGGCGGCGACCCGCACCTCGTCCTCGCCGCGATGGCGCACCAGCGCGGCTGCCCGGACCGCGACGTCGAGGCCGACGTCGCGCAGCTCCAGCGGGTCGGGCCGTGCCGGGGGGCCGGGGTCAGGCACGGGTGCTCCCGGCGACCATCTCCGCATCCGAGGCCGCGCCGCAGAGGACCGGCCGCTCGGCCCGCGGGTTCGGGCAGCAGCGCGCCGGGCAGCGGTCGTGGACCGCAGGCAGCGCACCCACCGTCCGCCGCTCCGGCGCCCCGCCCCGCTCGGCCGCGGCGCGCTCGAGGAGCAGGTCCCGCACGGCGGCGACGAAGCGGGGGTCCACGCCGGCCGTGGCGGCGCGCGCCATCGGCAGGCCCAGGCCGTCCGCGGTCTCGCGTGCCTCGGTGTCGAGGTCGTAGATGACCTCCATGTGGTCGGAGACGAACCCGATGGGCACCAGCACCGCGCCCGGCACCCCGGCGGAGGCCAGCGCCGCGAGGTGGTCGTTGACGTCGGGCTCGAGCCACGGGACCTGTGGCGGGCCGCTGCGCGAGCAGAAGACGAGGTCGTGGTCGTGCCGCCGTCCCGTCCGCTCCTGGACGCCGAGCACCACCTGCTCCTCCACGGCCCGGTGCTGGCGGGTGTAGGCGCCGCCGTCGGGGCCGCTGGCCTGTGCCATGGCTTCCGGGATCGAGTGCGTCACGAACACGATGCGCGCTCCCTCGCGCGCTCCGGTCGGCAGGTCGGAGAGCGCCGTGAGCGTGGCGTCGACGTTCGCCTCGACGAAGCCCGGGTGGTTATAGGGCAGCCGCAGCCGGTCCAGCACCGGCGGCTCGAGCCCCGTCCGACGCACGGCGGCGTCCGCCTCGGCGAGGTTCTCGCGGTACTGCCGGCACCCGGAGTAGGAGGAGTAGACCGAGGTGAAGAAGCAGGCCGCCCGGCGCACCCCGTCGGCGGCCATCTCGGCGAGCGCCTCGGCGAGGAACGGGTCCCAGTTGCGGTTGCCCCAGTAGACGGGCAGGTCGATGCCGGCGGCGGCCAGGTCGGCCCGCAGGGCCGCGAGGAAGTCCCGGTTCTGGTCGTTGATGGGCGAGCGGCCCCCGAAGAGGAAGTAGTGTTCGCCCACCTCCTCCAGGCGCCGGCGCGGGATGTTCCGGCCGCGCGTCACGTTCTCGAGGAAGGGCACGACGTCCCCGGGCTTCTCGGGTCCCCCGAAGGACACCAGCAGGACGGCGTCGTAGGGCGCCACGTCGGACGCGCCCGCAGGAGGCGGGGGGAGGGCGGCAGGCATGCCCTCATCGTAGGGACCCCGTGCCGTGGCGCGGGGTGTGGCTCGTGGCACCCCTAGAGTCGCCGCCGTGAGCGACCCGACCGCTGCCGACGGACCGGGCGGGGTGGAGCCGGGCGGCCGCCGGGGACTGCTGACGGCCTATCGGCGGGTGCTCGGCACCCCGGGGGCGCGGCCGTTCTTCGCCGCAGCGCTGGTCGGCCGCCTGCCCATCGCGATGGTGAACATCGGGATCGTGCTGCTGGTGGAGCGGGCCACGGGATCCTACGCGGCCGGCGGTGCCGTGGCGGCCGTCTACACGGTCGCCCAGGCGGTCTCCTCGCTCGTGCAGGCCCGCCTCGCGGACGCCCACGGGCAGGGCCGGGTGCTCGGCGTGGCTGCCGTCGTCTTCGCGGTGGCGATGGCGGCGCTCGTCCTGCTGGTCCGCGTCGGCGCGCCGGCCTCCGTGGTCTGGCCGGCCGCGGCGGTCGGCGGCGCCGCACTGCCACAGATCGGCTCCTGCGTGCGGGCCCGTTGGGCGCACGTGCTGGGGCGGCCCGAGGATCGGCAGACGGCCTTCGCGCTGGAGGCGGTCGCCGACGAGGTGGTCTTCATCAGCGGGCCGGTGCTCGTCACCCTGCTGGCGACCCTGATCGACCCGGCGGCGGGGATCGCGGCCGCCGTCGTCGCCGGGACGGGCGGCGCGCTCGTCTACGCGGCCCAGCGCGCCACCGAGCCCCCGCATCACCGCCCCGGCCCCGACGCGACCCCGCGTCCGGCCCTGCCGTGGCGCGTGCTCGTGCCCCTGCTGCTGGCGGCGGGCACGCTCGGTGTCGTGTTCGGTGCGGCGGAGGTGATCACGGTGGCCTTCGGCGAGGAGCGCGGCTCCCAGGCGTGGGCCGCTCCCCTGCTGGCCCTGCTGGCGCTGGGCAGCCTCGTCTCCGGTCTGGTCACGGGCGCGATCACGTGGCGGATCGGGCCGGGCACCCGGCTGCGGTTCGGCACCGCGGGGCTGTCGGTGGCCATGGCGCCGCTGGCCGGGGTGGGGTCGCTGCCGCTGCTCGGGGTGCTCCTCCTGATCGGGGGCGTCGCGATCGCGCCGACGCTCGTCGCCCTGATCGCCCTCACCGAGCAGACCGTGCCGCGCGGGCGCCTGACGGAGGGGCTGGGCCTGGTGCACACCGGCCTGATCGGCGGCGTCGCCGCGGGCGCGGCCCTGGGCGGCGCTGCGGTCGACGCCGTCGGGGCGTCGCCCGCGTGGCTGGTGTGCCTCTGCGCCGCCGTCCTCTCCCTGCTCAGCGCCCTGGCCGTGCCCGGTCGGGAGCCCGGTCGCGAACCCGCGCTCGGACCCGGGCGCGAGGGCTAGCCAGCCGTCCCGCGCCACCAGCTGGTGCCGCGGGGCAGCGGCGCCTGCCAGTGGCGCCACACGGCCAGCAGGCGCCAGGCGAGGCAGACGGCGGCCCCCGCGGCGGCCACGGCCGCCACCGGGAGGTCCAGCGCTGCGCCGCCGGCGGCGACGGCGGCCCCGGCCAGCGCCGGGATCGCGTAGAGCTCCCCGCCGAAGACCACGGGCACCCGACCCGCGAGCACGTCGCGGATCATGCCGCCGCCGATGGCGGCCACCACCCCGAGCAGGGCGGCCGCCAGCACGCTGAGGCCCGCGTCGTAGGCCTTCACGGCGCCGACGACGCAGAACAGCGCCAGGCCGCCGGCGTCCGAGACGGTGATCGAGCGCTCCATCCGGCCGACCGCGGGATGTGCCGCGAAGGCCACCAGGCCGGCCACGACCGGCACGACGAGATACCGCCAGTCCGTGAGCGCCACGGGAGGGACGTCCCCGATCAGGACGTCGCGCAGCAGGCCGCCACCCAGGCCCGTCGCCCCCGCGAGCACGATCACGCCGAAGATGTCCAGGGCCTGCCGCACGGCCACCAGCGCGCCCGAGAGGGCGAAGACGAAGACGCCGGTCAGGTCCAGCGTCGTCAGGAGCGGCGCGAGCTCGGCAACGGGCACGGGGTCGGGCACCGGATGAGCCTAGGGCGCCCCCGGGGCGGCCGCGCCCCCGGCGCGCGGCGACGCGGGGCGCGCCGGTCGCGGCTGCGCCGACCGAGGCCGCGCACGTCGTAGGCTCGCCGGGAACGCACACCCGTCCCGGGACCAGGCACAGGGAGAAGACATGGACAGCGCGCTCCGTCCCCGCGACATCCAGGCCCGCATCAGGGCCGGCCAGACCCCCGAGTCGGTCGCGCAGGTCGCGGGGACCTCGGTGGAGCGCGTGATGCCCTTCGCCGCGCCCGTGCTGGCCGAGCGCATCCACATCGCGCAGCGGGCGCAGCGCTCCTCGATCCGCCGGCGGCCCTCCGAGGCCGCGACTCCGACGACCGCGCGCACCCTGGGCGACGCCGTCGCGAACCGGTTGCGCACCCTCGGCGTCGACGACCAGTCGGTCGACTGGGACGCCTGGCGACGCGACGACGGTCGCTGGGAGCTCACGGCCGCCTTCGAGACGAGCGAGCGCAGCGGGTCGGCGACCTTCGTCTTCGACACGCCGGGCAACTACGTCCAGCTGGAGGGCGACGACGCACGGTGGCTGGTCGGCGACGCGCTGCCCGTGCCAGCCTCCGCCCACCGCGACGACCTCGAGGCGGCACGCGCGCGGCGCAGCGCCGTCAGCCTCGTGGACGACCAGCTGCCCCTGGGCGAGGACGCGCTCGCGGTCGTGTCCGAGGACCCCGCTGGGCACGTCTCGTCCGCCGACGCCACGCCCGGCGAGGAGGCGGCGGCCGGTGACCTGGCCGAGGAGACCACCCTCGACCTCACCGAGACGGCCCGTCGCGTCCGCGACGACCAGCCCCGGCCCCGGCCCGACCCCTCGGACGTCCTCTTCGAGAGCCCCGTCCCCGCCGAGGAGACCGCACCGGACGCGGAGGCGGAGCAGCCTGCTCCGTCGGCGCCGCACCGGCGCGTGCGCAAGTCCCGCGGACGCGCCTCGGTCCCCAGCTGGGACGAGATCATGTTCGGCACGGCCCAATCCGACTGAGCCGGGCCCATCCGATTGGGCCGGGCCCATCCGATTGGACCGGGCCGGGGGGGTCCCCTGAGTCCCACCTCCGCGCGCGGTAGGAGCCGCGGGTCCCGGCAGACTAGGCTCCGCCCATGTCCTACTTCGTGACCGGCGCGACCGGGTTCATCGGGCGACGACTCGTGGACGAGCTCGTCGACCACCGAGAAGGCGAGGTCTTCGTCCTGTGCCGCGAGGGGTCGCTCGGACGCATGGATGCGCTGGTCCGGCACTGGGGATCCGACCGCGTCACGCCGGTGGTGGGTGACCTCTCGGAGGAGGGTCTCGGCGTGGACCCCGCCTGGGTCCAGGCGCACGCCGGCACGATCGACCACTTCTTCCACATCGCGGCCATCTACGACATGACCGCCAACGACGCCACCAACGAGACGATGAACGTCGGCGGGACCCGGCACGCCCTGCAGCTCGCCGAGTCGCTGCGCGCGGGCTGCTTCCACCAGGTGTCCTCGGTGGCCGCGGCCGGAGAGTACGTCGGCCGGTTCGAGGAGTCGATGTTCGACGAGGGTCAGCAGCTGCCCTCGCCCTACCACCGCACGAAGTATGAGTCCGAGCGGATCGTGCGCGAGGAGAGCGCCCTGCCGTGGCGCGTCTACCGTCCTGCCGTCGTCGTCGGTGACTCGCTGACCGGCGCGATGGACAAGGTCGACGGCCCCTACTACTTCTTCCCTCTCATGAAGCGGCTGCGCGACGGGCTGCCCGGGTGGGTCCCCCTCCTCGGCATCGACCTCGGCGACACCAACGTGGTGCCGGTCGACTACGTCGCGAAGGCGATGGACCACATCGCCCACCTGCCGGACCACGACGGCGAAGCGTTCCACCTGGTCAACCCGGACCCGCAGCCCGTGATCGACGTGATCAACACCTTCTGCGCGGCCGCGGGCGCGCCTCGCTTCGCCACGCCGATCGACCGCCGCACCACGGGCGCCGTGACCTCACGGCTGCCGCACCGCGTGCGCCCGCTGACCCTGCTCAACACCGCCCTGCGCTCGCTGCCGGCCCGCATCGCACTGGACCAGACGCTCGGGCGCCTCGGCGTGCCCGCCGAGGTGCTGGCGCACACCTCCTTCCCGGCGCGCTTCGACTCCCGCCGCACCGAGAAGGCGCTCGCCGGCTCGGGGATCGCGGTGCCGGACCTGGAGTCCTACGCGCGGACGTTGTGGGGCTACTGGGAGGACCACCTCGACACCTCGACCGGCGACGACACCGAGAACCGTGCCGCGCTCGCCGGCAAGCACGTGGTCATCACCGGCGCCTCCTCGGGCATCGGCCAGGTCACGGCGCTCAAGGTGGCCCAGGCGGGCGGCATCCCGGTGCTGGTGGCGCGCGGGAAGGACAAGCTCGAGGACCTCCGGAGCCAGATCGTCCTGCGCGGCGGCAGGGCGCTGGTCTACCCCTGCGACCTCTCCGACCTCGAGGCCATCGACGGGCTCTGCAAGCAGCTGGCCGAGGATCTCCCGAGCGTCGACGGGGTCGTCAACAACGCGGGTCGTTCGATCCGCCGCTCGCTGAAGCTCTCGACCGACCGGTTCCACGACTTCGAGCGCACCATGCAGCTGAACTACTTCGGCGCGATCCGCCTGGTGATGGGGCTCGTCCCCGCCATGCGCACCAACGGCTCCGGCCACGTGGTGAACATCAGCTCGATCGGTGTGCAGACCAGCCCCCCGCGCTTCTCGGCGTACGTCGCCTCCAAGGCCGCGCTGGACGCCTGGAGCAACGTGGTCTCCAGCGAGCTGGTCGGCGACGGGATCACCTTCACCACGATCCACATGCCCCTGGTGCGGACGCCGATGATCGCCCCCACCAAGCTCTACGACAAGTTCCCCACCATCTCGCCGGCGCAGGCCGCCGACCTGGTCGTGAAGGCGCTGGTCGAGAAGCCGCACGAGATCAACACCGCGCTCGGCAACGCCGGGGCGGTGCTGCACACGCTGGCCCCGCACCTCGCCTTCCGGGTGCTGAACATGGCCTACCACGTGTTCCCCGACTCGGCGGCCGCCAAGGGCGCGGCACCCAAGCCGGTGGATCCGGCCGCCCGCGCGACCTCCGAGCAGGAGCAGATGATGCTCGCCCGGGTGTTCCGCGGCGTGCACTGGTAGTCCGCGCCTTGAGTCAGCGTGGAGGCGTTCTGGCGGAATAGCCGAGCCATTCTTGCACTCTCTGCAAGACACTCACCCCAAGGGGGGTCGAGCCGGCCGTAGCCGCTTGCAGACGGGAGCACGTCATGAAGGTCTACCGTGCTCTGGCCTACACGATCGCGGTGCTGGTGGTGGTGCAGGCAGGCGCCATCGCCTGGGCCTTCTTCGGGCTGACCGACTGGATCGCAAACGACGGCGGTGTCGTCAACAAGGCCGTGCTCGAGTCGGACAACGAGGAGATGCTGTTCACGGCCGAGTGGGGTTTCGCCATTCACATGTTCTTCAACGGTCTCCTGCTGATCCCGCTGGTCTCGCTCGCGCTCCTGATCACGTCCTTCTTCGCGAGGGTGCCGAAGGGCGTGCTGTGGGCGTTGGGCATCTTTGGCCTGATCGTGCTCCAGGTCGTCCTCCTCCCCATCCTCTCGCGGTCGCTCGACCCCAGCTTCGGCGCGCTGCACGGCGTGAACGCGATCGTGCTGCTGGCCGTGGCCATCCTTGCCGGCCGCCGCGCCGTGCCGACGGCGACCGCCGCCCCTGCGGTCGACCGCGACCGCGCCGTGCCCGGCTGATCCAGGCATGGTCGTCCGCCGCCGGGCGTGGATCGCCGCTGCCGCGACTGCCGCGCTGATCGCACCCGTCGGCTGGATGTGGTGGTCGAGCCTGCTGCCGGACAGCTACGACATGGCCGAGATGGGCTACGTCGACTGGGGCGGCGGGCCGGCCGCGCCGCACGACCACGAGGCCGCGCCCGTGGACACCCTGGTCGCGGACGACGACCCGGCTGACGTCACCGCGACGCTGACCGCGCGCACCGAGGGCGCCCGCTACACCTTCAACGGCACGTCACCGGGACCGCGGATCGAGGCGACCGTCGGCGACATGGTCGAGGTCACCCTCGTCAACGAGGACGTCGAGGATGGCGCCACGATCCACTGGCACGGCGTGGACGTCCCGAACGCGGCCGACGGGGTGGCCGGGGTGACCCAGGACGCCGTGCTTCCGGGCGAGGAGCTCACCTACCGCTTCATCCCCGACATGGCGGGGACGTTCTGGTACCACTCCCACCAGGTCTCCCATGAGCAGGTGCGGCGCGGGCTGCTCGGGACTCTCGTGGTCCAGCCGCCGGTCCGGGACGACGAGGTGCTGGACCGGGTGATCGCCGTGCACGACTACGGGGACGGGCCGTCGCTCGACGGGCGGACGGGAACCAGCACGGTCGACGCCGAGGCCGGCCAGCGTGTCCGGCTGCGCATCGTGAACACCGACAACGTCGTCCTCCCTCTGTGGGTCACCGGGGCCTCATACCGAGTGCTGGCGGTCGACGGTGGTGAGGTGCACCGGCCGGGAGCGGTCGACGGCGTCCGACTCGATCTCGCCGCGGGTGGCCGCGTCGACCTGGGGCTCACCGTCCCCGACGACGGGGTGCGGGTGGACGCCGCCGGCACCTCGGCCGTCGTCCTCGGCGAGGACCCGACCGACGCGCAGCCCGACCCGGTGCCCGACGAGGCCCTGGACCTGCTCGCCTACGGCGATCCGCAACCCCTGGACTTCGACCCCGAGCAGGCCGATCGGCGGTTCGACTACGTGATCGGCAAGCGCCCCGGTTTCCTGGACGGCCGGCCGGGCCTGTGGTGGACGGTGAACGGCGGCCTCTACCCCGACGTCCCGATGTACATGGTCTCCGAGGGCGACGTGGTGGTCTTCCGGATCGTCAACGACAGCGACGAGGCCCACCCGATGCACCTGCACGGACACCACGCCGTCGTCCTCTCCCGGGACGGCGAACCCGCCACCGGCAGCCCGTGGCTGGTGGACTCGCTCGAGGTCGGGATCGGCGAGACCTATGAGATCGCGTTCGTCGCCGACAACCCCGGGCTCTGGATGGACCACTGCCACAACCTGCCGCACGCTGTCGAGGGGCTCGTGGCGCACCTGATGTACGACGACGTGCACTCCTCCTTCCTGATCGACGGGGACCGGAACAACCAGCCGGAGTAGTCCCCTCTACCGGGCCGCGACCAGCTCGGCCAGCTCGTCGGCCGCGATCGGGACGGCGCCCACCGATGGTGGACAGGATCGGGCCCCCAGGAGGCCGTGATGAGCCAGCAGGATGACGCGAGGCGGGAGGGTCGCCGACTCGGCGGTGGGGCGGGCGACTCGCTCCCCTGGCTTTGGGTGCCGATCGTCTTCGTCATCCAGAACACTGGTGGCTCTTCACCATCGTGGTGGGCGGTATCCGGGGGCCTTGGTCGGGTTCGGCCTCGGCGTGATGCGTCGTCACCGGCGCCGTAAGGAGCGCCGGGAGGGACGACGCAACGGCCGTTCCTTTCCGATGAGATCGAGCGATTCGTCCCGCGGCGGGGAACCTCAGGCGAGTGACGACGGTCCGTCTACGTCGAAGCGCCGCGCCGCCCATCCGCCCCGCAGGCGAGACGCACGGACCTGCCGCTGGCCCCGGTTTCAGGGACGGAGGAGCAGGAGGCGCGGCACGCGGCGCACATGGCCTTCGCCGACGGCGGCGCGGGCTTCACCCGCGGCCGCTTCAGCCTGCCGACCACGCCACGCCACCGCCAGACCCGCTCGGCCGCGCGTTCGCGGTGCGCAGCTCCCCCAGGCATGGCGCGGCGCGGCGCCGCGCCTTCGGGCCGGGACCGTCCCTGCAGTCCTCAGCCGCGCTCCACCGGGCGGGAGGGGTCGGTGATCCAGCCACTCCAGGACCCGGGGTAGAGAGCGGCACAGACGCCGGCGATCTCCATCGCGAGCACGTCGTGGGCAGCGGTCACGCCGGAGCCGCAGTAGGCCGCGACGCGCACGCCCGGCACGGCGCCGACCGAGGCGTAGAGCGCGGACAGCTCGCGGGGCCGGCGAAAGTGTCCGTCGGCCTCGAGGTTGGCGCTGGTGGGGATGTTGACCGCTCCGGGAATCCGGCCGGCGACCGGGTCGATCGGCTCGGACTCCCCGGTGAAGCGCTCCCGTGTGCGGGCGTCCACCAGCACCTCCATGTCGGTCACGCCGTCCGCGTCGACCACCGGGGTCGCCCCCGGCCGGGCGGTGAAGGTGCCCCCGCCCGGGTGCGAGCGTCCCGTTTCGGCGTGGCCCCCGCCGTGGCCCCCGCCCTGGCGCCAGGCGGACCAGGCGCCGTCCAGGACGCGGACGTCGCGGTGCCCGTGGTGGCGCAGCAGCCACCAGCAGCGGGCCGCCGCATGCCCGGACCAGTCGTCGTAGACCACGACCGTCCGGTCGTCGTCCACCCCCGCCGCGCGCATCGCGGCCTCGAAGTCTGCCGGGTCGGGGAGCGGGTGCCGCCCCTCGCCGCTGGCCCCCGCCAGGTCGGCGTCGAGGTCGACGTACGCCGCCCCGGGGATGTGGCCGCGCTCGAACTCCTCGACGCCGAGCGGGCCGCCGACCCGCCACCGGACGTCGAGCACCGCCGGCCGTTGCGCCGGCCCCTGCTCCAGCAGGATCGCCAGGCACGCCGCCGAGATGAGCGGGCTGGCCTCCACGTCAGCTGAACCGACGCGCCGGGGTCTGCTCCGCGGTCCGCGCGGGGTCGCGCTCGACGATGTCGCCGAGCACCTCGTCGATCCGGGCCATCGCGTCCTCGGGCACGCGGACGCCGGCAGCGGCCACGTTCTCGTGCACCTGCTCGGGCCGAGACGCGCCGACCAGCGCCGCGGCGACGTTGTCGTTCTGCAGGACCCACGCCACGGCCAGCTGCGACAGGGAGAGATCCAACTCGTCGGCGACCGGCTTGAGCCCCTGGACGGCGGTGAGGGTCTGGTCGTTCAGGTAGCGCGAGATCATGTCCGCGCCGCCCTGGTCATCGGTGGCCCGCGAGCCCTCCGGCGGCGCCTCACCGGGCCGGTACTTGCCCGTCAGCACGCCCTGGGCGATCGGTGACCACACGATCTGCGAGAGGCCGAGCTCGCGGCTGGCGGGGACGACCTCGTCCTCGATCACCCGCCACAACATCGAGTACTGCGGCTGGTTGGAGACGAGCCGGAAGCCCATCTCGCGCGCCAGCGCCTGGCCCGCCCGGATCTGGTCCGCGCTCCACTCGCTGACCCCGATGTAGTGCGCCTGACCGCGGTGCACGATGTCGGCGAAGGCCTGCATCGTCTCCTCCAGCGGAGTGAACCGGTCGTAGCGGTGGGCCTGGTAGAGGTCCACGTAGTCCGTCCGCAGGCGGCGCAGCGAGCCGTCGATCGACTCCATCACGTGCTTGCGCGAGAGCCCCGTGTCGTTGTGGCCGCGGGGGCCGGTGGGGAAGTAGACCTTGGTCAGGATCTCGAGGCTCTCGCGTCGCTCCCCGGCGAGCGCCTCCCCCAGCACCGACTCGGCCGCGGTGTTCGCGTAGACGTCGGCCGTGTCGAAGGTGGTGATGCCGGCGTCCAGCGCCGCCCGCACGCACTGCGCCGCCACGTCGTTCTCGACCTGGGACCCGTGGGTCAGCCAGTTGCCATAGGTGATCTCCGAGACCTTGAGCCCGCTGTTGCCGAGGTGTCTGAACCGCATGCCGTCGAGACTAGGGCCCGGTGCGCTCCGCCACAGGGGTGACTCCCACCCGGGCGGTCCGCCGCCGCGGGCGGGAGGCACCGGCCGGAGGCAGGCCCCCCCGGTGGAGGCGCTGGTTAGCCTGACGCCGTGACCCCGCCCACGAAGCCGCCCCCGAACCCGCCCCGGCCCCTGCGGCTGCCGCCGGTGGACGCCGGCTGGCCGGCGTTCCTGCACCGTCGCGTCGAGGACCAGCTCGCGGCGGCCCGGGCGTCCCGAGCAGCCCTGCTGGAGCGGCCGAACGGCGACGTCGGCGCGCTGGAGTCCTGGAACGAGGTGCGGCTGCACCTGCGCAACGCCTCCGCGGCGTCCTCCCTGCTCGCCGAGGTGCACCCCGACCCCGACGTGCGCGAGGCCGCGGAGGCAGGGCTGCAGGCCGCGCACGGCTTCTCCACCGACCTCCTGCTCGACGCGGAGGTGCACGAGCGGCTCGCGTCGATCGCGGGACGCGACCTGGCCGCGCTGCCCGAGGGCGCCGACCGGGTGCTGGCGCACGCCCTGCGCGACTTCCGCCGGGCCGGCGTCGACCGCGACGAGCCGACCCGTGCCCGTCTGCGGGAGCTCCAGGCGCGCCAGACCGAGCTCGCGCAGACCTTTGCCCGCCATGTCCGCGACGGAAAGCGGCGCACCACGGTGCCGGCCTCCGCGCTCGCGGGCCTGCCGCCGGACTGGGTGGCCGAGCACCCGGTCGAGACGGATCAGGCACACGCGGGCGGCGTGGTCACGCTGACCAGCGACTACCCGGACACCATGCCGTTCCTGACGTTCAGCCGCGACGCCCGGGCCCGGCGGGCGGTCCTCCGCAGCCACTTCGACGTCGGCTGGCCGGACAACGACGCCGTGCTCGGTGAGCTGCTGGCGCTGCGGCGCGAGCAGGCGCAGCTGCTGGGCTACCCCGACTGGCCGACCTACGACGCCGAGCCGAAGATGGTCGAGGACGGCGACGCGATCGGGACCTTCATCGAGCGGCTCACCGCCGCCGCCGACGCATCGGGGCGCCGCGACCTCGCCCGGCTGCGCGAGCGGGCCGCCCGCGACGGCGAGGACGACCCGATCGACTCCTCGGGCTGGCGCTACTGGTCCGAGGTGCTGCGCCGCGAGGAGCTCGGCGTCGACGCACAGCAGGTGCGCCGATACTTCGCCTTCGACAAGGTTCGGCGCGGCCTGCTCGACGTGACCTCCCGGCTGTTCGGCGTGACCTATGCCGAGGTCCCCGACGCGACCGGCTGGCACGAGGACGTGGCGACCCACGACGTGCTCCTGGACGACCGGCGGATCGGCCGCATCCACCTCGACCTGCACCCGCGCGAGGGCAAGTACAACCACGCCGCCCAGTTCGACCTGACGCCCGGGGTGCTCGGCCGCCAGCTCGCCGAGGGCGTGCTGGTGTGCAACCTCCCGCGCGGGCTGATGGAGCACGGCGACGTCGTCACGCTCTTCCACGAGTTCGGACACCTGCTGCACCACGTGCTCGCCGGCCGGCACCCCTGGGCCGACTTCTCCGGGGTGGCCACCGAGTGGGACTTCGTGGAGGCGCCGAGCCAGCTGCTCGAGGAGTGGGCCTGGGATCCGACCGTGCTGGCGACCTTCGCCACCGACGAGGACGGCGAGCCGGTCCCGGCGGACCTGGTGCGGCGGATGAAGGCCGCCGAGGACTTCGGTCGCGGCTTCCTCGCCCGGCAGCAGATGTTCTACGCGGCGGTCTCCTACCGCTTCCATCTCGAGGTGCCGGAGGACCTCACCGCCCGGCTGCACGAGCTGGCGACGGAGTACAACCTGATCCGCCTGCCCGAGAGCGTGCACTTCCACTGCGGCTTCAGCCACCTCGAGGGCTACTCGTCCGCCTACTACACGTACATGTGGTCCCTGGTGATCGCGAAGGACCTGTTCTCGGCCTTCGATCCCGCCGATCTGCTCGCCCCCGAGGTGGCGCACCGCTACCGGGACAGGGTGATCGCCCCGGGCGGGAGCCGGGACGCCGCCGACCTGGTCGCCGCCTTCCTCGGCCGCGGATACGACGCCCGCGCCTTCGAGGGGTGGCTCTCCGGCTGAGCGACCGAGCGCTAGGCCACCAGGAGCGGGACCAGCATCTCGGCCTCGGTGAGCGAGCCGTGCATGCCGATCAGCCTGTCCTCATAGGGGAAGCCCTCGGTCGCGAGGACCGCGAAGTCGCCGCGGGCCGCGACGACCACGTCCCCGACGCGCGCGCGGACGCCGGCGTCCAGGGGTCCGAACCAGCCCTGCGCGACCGCCTCGTCCCGGGTGAGCACCGTGGCGCGCTCTCCCAGCACGCCGCGCCAGGTGGCGACCACGTCCTCCACCGCGCCGCCGCGGCAGTAGAGGTGGCGAAAGCGCGCCTCGCCGCCGACGAGCGGCACACCGTCGCGCAGCCCGGCCTCCGCTCCCGCCCCACTGTCCACGTCGATCCGACCGGCGGCCGGGGCATCGACCATGCCGTGGTCCGCCATCACCAGCAGGCGGGCCGCGGCCGGCAGCGCGTCCCGCAGCTGCTCGGCCTGGCCGTCGACCGCCCTCAGCTCCTGTCGCCAGGCCGCGGAGTCGACCCCGTGCCGGTGGCCGGTCCAGTCGAGGTCGGACTCGTAGAGGTAGGTCAGCGACGGGCCGGCGCCGTTGCGGGTGGCCAGCGCCGCCGCCGCGGCGATCCGCTCCCCCACCTTGTCGGCCCCGACGTACTCCGCGCCGCGGTGCGCGGCCGTCGTCAGCCCCGACGCGGCGAACTCGCGGCTGTTCACGACCGTCACCTCGACCTCCCGTCGGATCCGGTCGAAGACGGTCGGGTGGGGCTGCCACTGCCGCGGGTCCACGGCCGCGTCCCACCGCAGCGCGTTGAGCAGCCGGTCGGTGCCGGGCACGCGGGAGGTGTAGCCGACGACGCCGTGCCTGCCCGGCGGCAGCCCCGTGCCGATGCTGGTCAGGCTGGTGGCCGTGGTCGAGGGGACCGCGGCGGTGGCGGTCGCGCGAGGGTCGGCGGCGAGCAGGCCGGCGAGGAACGGCGCGGCGTGCGCGTGCTCCCGGAGCTGACAGGCTCCCAGTCCGTCGACGAGCAGGACGACGTATGCCGGCGCCTCGGGGAGCCTCAGGTCGAGGGGAACCGCACCGACCGCGTCGCCGGCGCCCAGCGCATAAGCGACGGCCGGCAGGACGTCGGCGACCGAGCGCCGTCCGTAGGCCGGCATGAGGAAGCCGCCCGGGTCGCCCGGGCCCAGGGGCGCCCCCATCAGCCCCGGCGCTCCGCGCCGGCCCCGACGACCGTGCCGTGCGTGGAGGCCGAGAGGGAGTCGGCGAAGGCCAGCAGTCCCTCGACGGCCCCCTTGCCGTCGGCCGCGGCGGAGACCCGCAGCGAGAAGTCGTCCGGCGACATCACCCCGGTGTACCCGTGGTCGGCGTCGCACTCGGGGTCGCTGCACCCCGCGGGCTCGAGGTCGATCCGGCCGGCGCCGCCCCAGCCGACGGTCAGCACCGCCTCCGCGGGCGGCCGCGCGCCGCGTGTGGGCTGCGCCGTCATGCGTGTCACCACCACGGAGCGAACCGCCGAGAGCGCGATCGCCTCGGTGGAGGTGGAGGTGTAGGGCTCCGGCAGCAGGTCGTCGCCGGCGTGCTCGTCGGTGTGGGCGAGCACCAGGCGGGTCGGCGTGAGCACCACGACCGTGATGTGGCGGCGGACCTCGTCGTTCTCGATGGTCGGCTCGTGGTGCACGAAGAAGGAGACCACCTCCTCGCCGCCGATCGCGCCCGTCACCCCGTTCTGGACCACCTCGGGGTAGTAGCCCGTGCGGTGGATGGCCTCCCGGAGACGGGCGGCGGGGTCGGTGCGGCTGCGCATGGGCGCAGTCTGTCACGACCCCCCGGGACTCAGCTGGGCGTGGATCCGGGCATCACCCCGGGAGCGTGCCCCCGGGTATCGTGCTCAGGCGCCGCACGAACCAGTCCGAGCGCGGGTCGGCGACCGGCTCGACGCGCGCCGAGGCGGTGAGCAGGCTCGCGCCCGAGGGTCCCGCGAGCACGAGCGAGAGATCGAGGCTGCGCACCTGCGGCATGTCGTTCTGCAGGCGCGCGACCCGGCGCAGCAGGCGCTCGACCTCGTCGACGTCCGCGACCTCGCTGCCGCGATAGCCGAAGAGCATCGGCGAGGCCCGGATCTCCCGCACCATGTCCGTCGCGTCCGAGACCGTCAACGGCGGGATCCGGTAGGACTTGTCGCCCAGCAGCTCGGTGAACGGCCCGGAGACGGAGAAGGACAGGACGGGACCGAAGAGCGGGTCCTCGATGCTGCCGATGGCGACCGGCACGCCCGGTGGCGCGTTGCGTTGCACGACGAGCTCGCCCGGCCCGGCCCCCCCGGCGACGCTGGTGAGGTGCTGCCAGGCGTCGGTCATCTCCTCGGGCGTGTGGATGCCGCGCCAGACGTGCGCCAGGTCCGGCCGCTGACGCACCGCCTCGGCCGTCGCCTTGAGCACCACGTTCCAGCCCAGCTCCGCGGCGACCGCGGTGGCCGCCTCCAGGTCGGCCACGGACGTGGCGGGCCACAGCGTCATGCCGTACGCGGCCAGGAGCGTCGTGAGCTCTTCCCGCTCGAGCTCCCGTCCCTCCGGGGAACGCATGAGCACCTCGTTGACGAGCCGCCGCGCGGCCCCGTCGTCGGGCTCCTCGTCGTCCCGATCGGCCGGCTGGTCCTCCCGGTTGCCGCGTAGCCACACGGCGTACTGCACGACGAGCGCCAGCGCCCGCACCGCCGCCTCCACCGCGGGGTACGACGGCACCGAGCCGCGCCCGGCGGTGTTGCCGGCGACGTCGGGCACGCGCAGGAGCTCCGGGATGCCCTCCGCGCCGAGGAAGGTCGTGACCAGCGGCTTCTCGGACTGCTCCCCGATGGCAGCCAGTACATTGGCGACGTCCTCGCCCGTGACGTTGAGCGCGGGGATGTAGACGGCCATCACCGAGTCGATCTCGGGGTCGTCGATGGCCGAGTCGAGGGCGTCCTCGAACTCTTCGGCCCCCGCTTCGGCCCCCAGGGATACCGACCGGTTGACGACCAGGCCGACGGCGGCCGCCGCGTCGGCGGCGAGCAGGCCGAGCGCGTCGGAGTTGCCGACGATCGCGACCCGCCGACCGCGCGGCAGCGGCTGGTGCGCCAGCAGCTGGGCGACGTCGAACATCTCCTCGAGCGTGTCCACCTGGATCACACCGGCCTGGCGGAACATCGCATCGACTGCCTGCTGCGGCGCCGCGATGGAGCGCACGGAGTGACCCATCGGCACGCCCTGGGTGGTGCGGCCGGACCGGACCGCGATCACGGGCTTGCGCCGGGAGACCCGGCGTGCGATGCGCGAGAACTTGCGCGGGTTGCCGATCGACTCGAGGTAGAGCAGGACGACCTCGGTGGCCTCGTCCTCCTCCCAGTACTGCAGCAGGTCGTTGCCGGAGACGTCGGCGCGGTTGCCGGCGCTGACGAACGTGGACAGGCCCAGGCCTCGGTTGTTGACCTTCTCCAGGATCGCCGAGCCCAGCGCGCCCGACTGGCAGAAGAAGCCCGCCCTTCCGCGGCGCGGCATCAGGTCCGACAGCGAGGCGTTGAGCGACACCTCGGGGTTGGTGTTGATCACGCCGAGGCAGTTCGGCCCGATCAGGCGCAGCCCGTAGGACCGGGCCAGGCCGACGAGCCGCCGCTGGCGCTGCCGCCCCTCCTCACCGGTCTCCGCAAAGCCGGAGGAGATCACGATCAGGCCGTGCACGCCCTTGGCCGCGCAGTCCAGGACGATGTCCTGCACCGCATCGGCCGGGACGGCGACCAGCGCCACGTCCACGTCGTCGGGGATGTCGCCGATGGAGGCGTAGGCCGGCAGCCCGGAGACGGCCGTCGCGGCCTGGTTCACGGCGTACACCCGCCCGGCGTAGTCGCCGGTGACGAGGTGCCGGACCAGCGCCTGCCCGATGGTGTCGGAGCGCCGGCTGGCGCCGATCACCGCGACGGAGCGCGCGTTGAAGAACCGGTCGATCGAGGCGGCCTCGGCGCGGTGCTCGCGTTGCTGCATCACGCCGATGGCGGTCTCCGTGGGGTCGATCGGGAACTCGAGGACCATGTAGCCGTCCTCGAACTCGCTCGCGACGCGGTAGCCCGCCTCGCGGAAGGTGCGGATCATCTGCGTGTTCTCCGGCAGGACCTCGGCCATGAAGCGCTCGACCCCACGCTCCCGGCCGGCCTGGGCCAGGTGCTCGAGGAGGATCTGGCCGATGCCGCGGCCCTGGTACGCGTCCTCGACGAGGAAGGCGACCTCGGCCTGCGCGGGGTCGATGCGGTCGAAGCGGCCGACCGCGATCATCCGTTGGCCGACCAGGAGCACCAGCGCGACCCGGTCGTTGTGGTCGACCTGGACGAAGCGCTGCACCTCCCGGGCCGAGAGGTCCGGCATCGGGGCGAAGAAGCGGAGGTACTTCGACCGCTCGGAGACCCGGCTGTAGAAGTCCACCAGGAGCTCGGCGTCGTCGGGGCGGATGGGCCGGATGTGAGCCGTGCGACCGTCGCGCAGCAGCACGTCCGCCTCCCAGTGGCGCGGCGCGACGGCCGGTGCGGCGCTCGCGGGTTCGGGACTCACGGGCCCGAATCTAGCGGGTCCGGGGGCGTGCCCGCCCGCGCACGAGCCGCGAGGGAAGCGAGAATGCCCCCATGGCCAGACGCACCCCCCCACCCCCGCCCGACGACTTCGAGGAGCACATCCTCGATATCGACGTCGGCGACGAGATGCGCAGCTCCTTCCTGGAGTACGCCTACTCGGTCATCTACTCCCGTGCCCTGCCCGACGCGCGGGACGGGCTCAAGCCGGTGCAGCGCCGCATCCTGCACACGATGTCGGAGATGAACCTGCGACCCGACCGCGGGCACGTGAAGAGCGCCCGCGTCGTCGGGGAGGTGATGGGACGCCTGCACCCGCACGGGGACGGCGCGATCTATGACGCCCTGGTCCGGATGGCGCAGCCGTGGTCGATGCGCCTGCCGATGGTCGACGGCCACGGCAACTTCGGCTCCCCCGACGACCCGCCCGCCGCGATGCGCTACACCGAGTGCCGGATGGCGCCGGCCGCGACGGCGATGACGGACTCGATCGACGAGGACACGGTCGACTTCCGGCCCAACTACGACAGCCGCGAGATGGAGCCCGGCGTGCTTCCCGCGGCGATCCCCCACCTCGTCGTGAACGGGGCCTCCGGGATCGCGGTCGGGATGGCGACCAACATCGCTCCGCACAACCTCGTCGAGGTCGTGCAGGCCCTCAAGCACCTGCTCGCGCACCCGAGCGCGTCGGTCGACACCCTGATGCGTTTCGTCCCGGGCCCCGACCTGCCCACGGGCGGCAAGATCGTCGGCCTCGACGGCATCCGCGAGGCCTACGCGTCCGGCAGGGGCAGCTTCAAGATGCGCGCGAGCGCGCGGGTGGAGAACCTCACGCCACGGCGCAAGGGCATCGTGGTCACCGAGCTTCCCTACGGTGTGGGCACCGAGAGGGTCATCGAGCGGATCAAGACGCTGGTGCAGGCCAAGAAGCTCCAGGGCATCTCGGACATCACCGACCTCACGGACCGGGAGCACGGCTTGCGCCTGGTCATCGAGGTGAAGGGCGGCTTCCACCCCGAGGCGCTGCTCGAGGAGCTGTACAAGAAGACGCCGATGGAGGACTCCTTCGGCATCAACACGGTCGCCCTGGTCGACGGCCAGCCGCAGGTGCTCGGCCTTCCGGAGCTGCTGCGGGTCTTCCTCGACCACCGCTTCGAGGTCGTCCGCCGCCGCAGCGTCTTTCGCCGCGGCAAGGCGGCCGACCGGCTGCACCTGGTGGACGGACTCCTGGTCGCCATCCTCGACATCGACGAGGTGATCCAGCTGATCCGGGCCAGCGACGACGCGGCGTCGGCCAAGGAGCGGCTGATGACCGTCTTCGACCTGACGGACACCCAGGCCACCTACATCCTCGACATGCCGCTGCGCCGGCTCACCAGGTTCTCCAGGATCGAGCTGGAGAAGGAGAAGTCCGAGCTCGAGCGCGTCATCGACGATCTCGACGCCGTCCTCGGCGACGACGACCTCCTGCGCGCGGTCGTCTCCGACGAGCTCGGCGAGGTCGCCCGGACCTACGGGACCCCGCGGCGCACGGTGCTGCTGGAGTCCGCAGGTGCCCCCGCGACCGCGGCGACCGCCCTGGAGGTCGCCGACGACCCGTGTTTCGCCTTCCTCTCCTCGACCGGGCTGCTGGCGCGCTCCAGCACGGACGAGCAGCTGGGCTCCGGCGGCGGCCGCACCAACCACGACGTCGTGGTGTCCGCCGTGCGCACCACCGCCCGGGGCGAGGTCGGGATGGTCACCTCGCGCGGTCGGCTGCTGCGGCTCGGCGTGCTCGACCTGCCGGCGATCCCGGCCTCGGCCAACGAGCCGAACCTGCAGGGCGGCCTGCCCGTCAGCGAGGTGCTCTCGCTGGCGCCCGGCGAGCGACCGCTGTGCCTCGCGCGGCTCCGCGACGACGGGCCCGGCCTCGCGCTCGGCACCCGCCACGGGGTGGTGAAGCGCGTGAACCCCGAGGTGCCCGCCCGCGAGGAGTGGGAGGTGATCGGGCTCAAGGGCGACGACGAGGTGGTCGGCGCCGTCGAGCTCGCCACCGGCGACGAGGAGCTCTGCTTCGTCACCAGCGACGCCCGGCTGCTCCGCTTCGCCGCCTCGACGGTGCGCCCCCAGGGTCGCTCCGCCGGCGGCATGGCCGGCATGAAGACGGGCGACGAGGACCGGGTGGTGTTCTTCGGGGCCTTCGATCCGGCGTCCCCCGACGGCGCGGTGCTCGTCACCAGCGCCGGGTCCGGCGACGTGCTGCCCGACGCCCAGAGCGGCAGCGTGAAGGTCACGCCCTTCGGCGAGTACCCGGCCAAGGGCCGGGCGACCGGCGGCGTGCGGTGCCACCGGTTCCTGAAGGGCGAGGACACCCTCCTGCTCGCCTGGGCCGGGCCCGCTCCGGCCCGCGCGGCCGCGAGCAGCGGGGCGCCCGTGGACCTGCCCGGCACCCGAGGGCGCCGCGACGGCTCCGGCGAGCCCGTCGGCCAGGCGGTGGCGGCCGTGGCCGGAGCCGTGGCGATGCGCTTCCCCGGGACCGCGAGCGACCCCGCGCGACCCGGCGGGTGACCGGGCTCGTGGTCAAGCCGACCGCCACCCGTGTGCAAGGCTCCAGGCATGCTCCGCCAGACGCCTGATCCCCGTGTGCGCCGGCTCGCGCTCCCGCTCGTCCTGGCGCTCGCGCTCGCGGTGGCGGCCTGCACGGGCGACGGGTCCGGAGACGGTCCGTCGAGCGAGGAGAGCGACCCGGGCGACGCCCTCGTCGCCGCGCAGCAGACGCTCGCCGAGACCAGCGGGCTGAGCCTCGTGCTCGAGACCGAGGAGCTACCGGACGGCGTGACGGGCCTGCTGGGGGCCGAGGGGCAAGCCAACCGGTCGCCGGCCTTCGACGGCCTGATCCGGGTGCCGCTCGCGGGCAACACGTTCGAGGTCCCGCTGATCTCGGTCGACGGCACGGTCTACGCCCAGATACCGCTCACGCCGGGCTGGTCGCAGGTCGATCCCGCGGCGTACGGCGCACCCGACCCGGCGACCTTCCTCGATGCGGAGGGGGGCTTCCCCGCGCTGCTCCCCGCGACCGAGGACGTCGAGGTCGGCGACAGCGTCCGCGGCGGCGAGGAGAACCGCGAGGTCCTCACCGAGTACTCCGGAACCGTGCCCGGCGAGGCCGTCGCCGGCGTGATCCCGTCGGCCGCGGGCACCTTCGAGGCCACGTACACCATCACCGACGAGGGCGAGCTGCGCGAGGCGACGTTGACCGGCGCGTTCTATCCCGACGTCGAGCCGGTCACCTACACCATCGGCTTCGACGACTACGGGAGTGATCCGGAGATCACCGCCCCGTGAGCGACGGCGTGGCGGGGCGAGGAGCTGACCGGCCCGACCCCGCCGCTCGCGCTCTGCTGGGGCTGGCGGCCGTCGCCGTCGCGTTCGCCGCTGCGGACACCTACGTCGTCGTCCTGGCGCTGCCGGACATGATGGGCTCGGCCGGCATCCCGCTCGACGAGCTCCAGCGCGCCGCCCCGATCGTCTCCGGGTTCCTGCTCGGCTACGTCGCGATGCTGCCGCTGATCGGACGCATCGCCGACCTGCGCGGGCGGCTCCCGGTGCTGGTCGCGGGGCTCGTGGTCTTCGCCGTCGGGTCACTGGTGACGGCGCTGGCCTACGACCTGCCGAGCATGGTGACCGGTCGCTTCCTCCAGGGCGTGGGCGGCGGCGGACTCGTGCCGGCCACCCTGGCGCTCGTGGCGGACCTCTACCCCGCCGAGCGGCGCGGCGTCCCGCTGGGCGTGGTGTCGGCCGTGCAGGAGATCGGCTCCGTGGTCGGTCCGCTGCTCGGCGCCGTCGTGCTCGCCGTCGCGGACTGGCGGGCGATCTTCGCCCTGAACCTCGCGGTCGGGCTGCTGCTGGCGACCGCGATCCGCGCCCTCGGCGCGCGGGCCGGCGCGGTCCCCGATCCGGGCCGATCCGCCCGTGCCTCGCGCGTCCCGGATCCGGTCGCGATCGCGCTGCTGGTCATCCTCCTGGCTGCGTGGGTCCTCGTCGTCCGCGAGCCCGCGGTGCTGATGCGCGACCTGACCTGGGGTCGGCTGTTCATCCCGGTGACCGGGGGCAGCCGGTGGTTCACGCCCGCCGGGCTGGTCGCGATCGGCGCGCTCGGGCTGTTCCTGGCGCGCTGTCTGACGGCTCGCCGCCCGCTGGTCGACCTGCGCCACTGGTGGGGCGCCGCCCGCGAGGCCGACCTGCCCGGCTCCCTGCTGCTGGGGGTGGCCCTGGCCGGGGTCATCCTCGCCTTCGCGACGGCCGATCCCGAGGTTCAGGTGTTCTCCCCGCAGGGGCCGTGGTTCCTGTTCGGGTCGGCCCTCGCGGTGGTGTTGTTCGTCCTGCACCTGCGGCGCGCCTCGACGCCGCTCGTGCCCCGCGGCGCGCTGCGACGCACGGCCGCGTGGGGCTCGCTGGTGGTCAGCTTCCTGGTGGGCTCGGCGCTCATCGCGGCGCTGATCGACATCCCGCTCTTCGCGCGGACGACCCTCTACCCGGACTCCCAGCTCCTGGCGGCGCTGGTGCTGCTGCGCTTCCTCGTGGCGCTGCCCGTCGGCGCCGTCGCCGGGGGCTACCTGATGCGCCGGGTGCCGTCGGGGGTGGTGGCCGCGGTCGGGATGCTGTTCGCCGCCACCGGCTTCGCGCTGATGAGCCGGTGGGGCGCCGAGAGCCTCGAGCGACCCACGGCCACGGTGGTCCTCGTCGTCGGGGGGCTCGGCTTCGGGCTGGCGCTGGCGCCGGTGAACGCCGCCGTCCTCGCCAGCACGGAGCCGGCCGTGCACGGGCTCGCGAGCGCCCTCGTCGTGGTCGCCCGGATGGTCGGCATGCTGGTCGGGATCTCGGCACTCACGGCGCTGGGCCTGCGCGCCTACTACGCGGAGCAGCGGGACCTGCCGCCGGTGCAGGAGGTCTGCGACGGGAGGTCGCGGTGCGCGGAGTTCACCCGGCTCCTCACCGACGCCGGGATCGCGCAGGAGCAGGTCGTCTTCGCGGGAGCCGCGGTCTGCGCGTTGCTCGCCGCCGGACTGGCGCTGGCACTCTTCCGCGGGGTCGACACCCGCCAGCTGAGCGGGGCCGACCTGCTGCGGTCCGCTTGACGGGGGTCGACTACCGTACGGGCCGTGAGCGGAGACTTCGATGACCTCCTGGCGGCCAACGCGACGTACGCGGAGACGTTCGACCTCGCCGGCTTCGACGGTGTGGCCCATGCGGGCGTGGCCATCGTGACGTGCATGGACTCGCGGATCGACCCGCTGGGCATGCTCGGGCTCTCGCCCGGCGACGCGAAGATCTTCCGCAACCCGGGCGGCCGGGTCACCCCCCAGGCGCTCGAGGCACTGGTGCTGGGAGCTCACCTGCTCCAGGTCGAGCGGATCCTTGTCGTACCGCACACCCGCTGCGCCGTCGCCTCCAGCACCGAGGAGGAGCTGCGCCAGCGGGTCAGCGCGTCGGCGGGAGTCGACGCGACGTGGCAGCACTTCCACGTCGTCGATGACCAGCTCGACGCGCTCGCGGAGGACGTGCACCGGGTCGTGACGCACCCGCTGGTCCCGGAACGCACCCGCGTCGGCGGCTTCCTCTACGACGTGGACACCGGCCGGCTCACCCACCACGTCTGAGCGCACCGGGGACCCGTGCTCCCCGGACCCGCCGGGCCACGCCGCGCCGGGCCCATGTCGTAGGTTCCCGGGCATGAACTCAGGTTCCCTGGCATGAACGCAGCCGGGCTCGACCCCTCGTTCACCGCCCTCCCGCTGCGCGCGCTGGCCGACGCGGCGCTGCACCGGGCCCGCGAGCTCGGCGCCGAGCACGCGGAGCTCCGGGTGCACCGGTTGCGCCAGCAGTACCTGGGCGTCCGCGACGAGGTGCTGCAGACCGCCGGGGACGAGGAGGACCTGGGGTTCTCGGTCCGGGTGGTGCACGGCGGCGCGTGGGGCTTCGCCGCGGGGGTGCTGCTCCGCCCCGACGCGGCGGTCGCGGTCGCGGAGACCGCCGTCCGCGTCGCGCGGGTCGCCGCGGGCATGACGACGCGGCCCGTCGTGCTGGCGCCCGAGCCCCCGCACGCGGACGTCACCTGGGTCTCCTCCTACGTGGCCAACCCGCTCGAGCTGCCCACCGGCCAGAAGGCCGACGTGCTGCGTGACTGGTCCGCCCGACTGCGCCGCCACGAGGCGGTCGAGCACGCGACCTCCTTCCTCGTCCAGGTGCACGAGAACACCTTCTACGCCGACCTGACCGGCACCACGGCCACCCAGCAGCGGGTCCGGATGCAGCCCGGCTTCGAGGCCTCCGGCACGCACGGGCGCACGGGCGTCTTCGACTCGATGGCCTCGATCGCCCCACCCGTCGGGCGCGGCTGGGAGTACGTCGCCGGCGGGGCGGAGCAGGGTGCCTGGGACTGGGACGCCGAGCTGGACGTCGTGCCCGACCTGCTCGAGGAGAAGCTGGGCGCCCCGGGGGTGAGGCCCGGCACCTACGACCTCGTCCTCCACCCGTCGAACCTCTGGCTCACCATCCACGAGTCGATCGGCCACGCCACCGAGCTCGACCGGGCGCTGGGCTACGAGGCCAACTACGCCGGGACGTCCTTCGCGACCTACGACCAGCTCGGCACGCTGCGCTACGGGTCGCCGGTGATGCAGGTGACCGGTGACCGCACCACGGAGCACGGGCTGGCCACGGTGGGCTTCGACGACGAAGGCGTCGCGGCGCAGTCGTGGGAGATCATCACCGACGGCGTCCTGGTGGGCTACCAGCTCGACCGGCCCACCGCGGGCATGCACCCCGAGCTCAACGGCGGACGCTCCAACGGGTGTGCCTACGCCGACTCCCCCGGGCACATCCCCATCCAGCGCATGGCCAACGTCTCGCTGGCCGCCGACCCGGAAGGCCCGAGCAACGACGAGCTGATCGCGCGGGTCGAGCGCGGCATCTACGTCGTCGGCGACCGGTCGTGGTCGATCGACATGCAGCGGTACAACTTCCAGTTCACCGGTCAGCGCTTCTACCGCATCGAGAACGGCGAGCTGCGCGGCCAGCTGCGCGACGTGGCCTACCAGGCCACGACCACCGAGTTCTGGGGCGCGCTCGAGGCGGTGGGCGGGCCGGAGACCTGGGTGCTCGGCGGCGCTTTCAACTGCGGCAAGGCGCAGCCGGGCCAGGTGGCCGCCGTCAGTCACGGGTGTCCCACCTCGCTCTTCCGCGGCGTCCGCGTCCTCAACACCGATGACGAGGCGGCGCGCTGATGGCCCCCTCGAGCTCGCACCAGCTCCCTGCGCAGCAGCTCGCCGAGCGAGCCCTGGAGGCCTCGACCGCCGACGCGTGCGTGGTGCTGGTACGCGAGGCCACCAGCGCCAACCTGCGGTGGGCCAACAACACGCTGACCACCAACGGCCAGATGCATCACACCACGACGACGGTCATCTCCTTTGTGCGCGATGCCTCCGGGCAGCGCGCCGGATCCGTCTCGGGCATCGCCACGGACGAGGCATCGGTGCTGACCCTGGTCGAGGGTGCCGACGCCGCGGCCCGGGACGCGGAGCCGGCCGAGGACGCCGCCCCGTTGATCTCGGGGCAGGACGCGGCGGAGGACTGGACCGAGGCGCCGGTGCCGACCGACATCGGGGTCTACGCCGCCGTGGCCCCCGCGCTGGGCGAGGCGTTCGGACGCGCGAGGGCTGCGGACCGGTTGCTCTACGGCTTCGTCGACCACCAGATGGTCACGACGTACCTGGCCTCCAGCACCGGGCTGCGGCTGCGGCACGTGCAGCCCACCGGGCACTGGTCCTGCACGGGCAAGAGCGCCGATCTCACGCGCAGCGCCTGGGTGGGCGGCGCGACCCGCGACTTCGCCGACGTGGACCCGCTGGGCATGGACGCCGAGCTCGCGCAGCGCCTGGGGTGGGCCGAGCGACCGGTCTCGCTCGATGCGGGACGCTACGACACGATCCTGCCGCCCAGCGCGGTCGCGGACCTGACGATCGAGGCCTACGGGGCCGCCGGCGCCCGGGTGGCGCACGAGGGACAGTCGGCCTACAGCCGACGCGGCGGCGGCACGCGCATCGGCGATCGGGTCGCGCCCGAGGGCGTGCACCTGCGCTCGGACCCGGCGTTGTCCGGCCTCGAGTGCGCGCCGTTCGTGGCCGCGACCGCCTCCGGCAACCAGCAGTCGGTCTTCGACAACGGGCTGCCGCTGGGCCCGACTCGATGGATCGACGACGGCGTCCTGACCTCGCTGATCCAGACGCGACACTCCGCGACGATGACGGGCCAGCCCGTGACGCCCTACGTCGACAACCTGGTGCTCGACGTGGACGCCGGGTCCGGGGGCGTCGAGGACCTGGTGTCCGACACGCGGCGCGGACTGCTGCTGACCTGCCTCTGGTACCTCCGCGAGGTCGACCCGCAGACCATGTTGCTGACCGGCCTCACGCGCGACGGCGTCTACCTCGTCGAGCGGGGCGAGATCACCGGCGCCGTGAACAACTTCCGCTTCAACGAGAGCCCGCTCGACCTGCTGCGTCGGTTCAGCCAGGCCTCCGCGACCGCGCCGAGCTTCGGCCGTGAGTGGGGCGATGAGTATTTCTCCCGCACGGCGACCCCCGCCCTGCGGGTGCCGGACTTCCACATGTCGAGCGTCAGCCAGGCGCTCTGAGGGTGGCGAGGCCCGGGTGCCCATCGGCCGGGTGCCGATCGGCCGGGTTCCGATCCGGGTTCCCATCGGCCGGGTTCCCATCGGCCGGGTTCCCATCGGCCGGGCCCCCACGCGCCCGGGCCGGCCAGCAACCTCAGAGCCAGCGGCGCAGCTTCTTCCGCTGCGCGGCTGGCCAGGTGACGTCCCAGAAGTGACGGCCGCGCTCGATCGCGCGCGCCTCCTCGAGACCGTGCAGGCGACCCCAGGTGAAGGCGCTCTCGCCGGCCTCCTCCGCTTGCTCGGCGAGGCTCAGGAGCCGCTGGCGGCTCACGGTGGTGTCCTGTCGCTCGCCGAGCACCTGGGTGATCTCGCGGGCGGCCTTGCGCAGCCGCCCGGCGTCGCGGCCCCACACCGGCTCCGCCGCCTCGCAGGCGTAGCGCAGCCGCTTGGCCGCCTTGCGGGCCCCGTGCAGCGCCGCGTCGCGGGCGTCCTCGTCGGCCTCGGCCGCGGCGTCGACGCGGCGGCGCAGCCGCTTCCAGTCCTGGCGAACCCGCGGGGGGAGCACGTCCGCCGCCGGGCGCTCGGCCTCCGGGGTCCACGGCGGGGCGGCGACCAGCCGCTCGAGGGCGTCGAGCGCGGCGAGGTAGCGATCGGAGTCCAGCACCTCGGCCGTCTCGGCGCGGCTGCGACGCTCGGCGTCGGAGAAGGCCTCCTCCAGACGGTCGCGCACGGGGCCGCGGACCAGCCGGTCGGGCTGGGACGCCACCAATCCGGCGAGCAGCTCGTGGGCGACCTCCCCGTCCCGGGCCTCGCCGAGCGAGCGGGCCACCCAGCGCAGCTCCGCGCGCAGCGGGTCGCTCACCTCACGGTCGACCAGGGGGCGGTACGTCGCCAGCGCGGCGCGCAGGCGGCGGCAGGCGACACGGGCGTGGTGCAAGCTGCCCGGGGCGTCGCGCCGCATCCCGGCGTCGTGGCGCAGCATCGCGTCCCCTTGCTGGATCAGTCGCTCGTGCAGCACGCGGCGCGCGGGCCCGTCGGCGGTGGGCGCCCTGTCGCGGTGCTCGGCCGCGACGGCGAGGTGCGCTGCCAGGCGGTCACCCAGCACGACCTCGACCTTGTGCTGGACCGCGCTCGGCCGCACGCCGACGCGCGCGAAGACCTCGTCGGCGGCCGCCAGCAGCGCGGGGTCGCCGTCCACGATCTCGAGCTCCCACTCGCGCCACTCCACCTGCTCGGCCACGGCCGGGAGGGCACGGGCCTCGACCCGGTCGTCGGCGAGCTCGGCCAGGACCCGCCCGTCGGGACCGCGGAGGTCGTGCGCCGTCCGGTGGGTGCGGATCTCGGCGACCGGCACCAGGTCCCGCCCCCGCACGTAGCCGGACACGATGCGGCACAGGTCCTCGGGCGCCGCGAGGTGGTCACCGTCGAGGGGTCGGTGCACCTCGTCCTGGCCCTCCCCCACCGGCAGCTTGAGGTGCCAGCCCTCGTCGGCACCTCCGCGGCGGCGGCGCAGCGACATGCCGGCCCGCACCAGGGTGAGGTCGGGGGTGTCGAGGTAGGTGGCGACCAGGTGGCGGGGCGGCGGCGTGCCGATGCCCACGACACCCGGCAGCGCCGTCAGGTCCGGGAGCTCGGTGTCGGCGCCGGGCGACCAGGTCCGCTCGCGCTCGTGGTGCGTGCTCATCGTGCAGGAGGCCCGCCCGGGATGGGCGCCGCGGCGTCGTAGGGCACCCGGGTGTAGACGAAGGTCGCGCCCTCCAGGTGGCTGAGGGAGCCGTCGCCGCGCCGGACGGCGCGCAGCGTCTCCCCCGTGAGGTAGCCCCGCGTGCCGACCCAGGCGTCCGGCTCGCCGGACGCGGCGAACCGCATCGAGCGTCCGGGCCCGGAGGCCGGATCGAGCCGCAGCTCCTGGCCGTCCCAGCGCAGCACGGAGGGCGCGTGGCCCCAGTACCAGGTGCCGACGACGTCGCGCACGCCGTCGGGGACGGCGGTGACCGGCTGCCACTCCTCGGGCATCGGGGGCTCGCGGTCGAGCACGGTCTCGAGCACCTCGCGCGCCAGGGGGCCGAGCCCGTAGGCGCCGTTGCTCAGCACGACCGCGCCGGTGCGGCTGTCGGCGTCGGCGAGGACGCCGCAGCAGAAGCCGGGCATCGAACCGCCGTGCCCGATCAGCTTGCGGCCGCCGGCGACGGTCAGCGACACACCGAGGCCCCATGACGTGCCGTCGCGGTCCTCCGGGGCGGAGACCTGGGGCGTGGCCATCGCGCGCAGCGACGCCGCGGAGAGGACGGACCGCTCGGCGTCGACCAGGGCCGTCAGCCAGGTGGCCAGGTCTGTCACCGTGCTCCAGAGCTGGCCCGCCGGCGCCATGGCGCCCGTGTCCGGCAGCGGCTCCACCGTCGCCTCACCCGTGAGCGCGTCGACCGCGAAGCCGGTGGCATGGGGTTCCTGGTGCAGGTAGGAGGTCCGCGTCATCTGCAGCGGTCGCCACAGCTGCTCCTCGCAGGCCTCCAGCCAGCTCGTGCCGGCGACGCGCTCGAGCACCGCTCCGAGCACGCCGTAGCCCAGGTTCGAGTAGTGCAGCTGCGCGCCCGGCTCGAGCAACGGCCCCGCGTGGGCGTGCGCCGTCAGGAGGTCGTCCACGTCACCGCCGTCGACGCGCTCCCACCAGTCCCCGTGTGGCTCGGCGGCGAGGCCGGCGGCGTGCGAGAGCAGCCTGCGCAGGGTGGCGTCGGGGAACGGGCCCCGCGGGAGGAAGCGGCTGACCCGGTCGGAGAGCGAGAGCTCTCCGCGTTCCCGCGCCAGGAGGATCAGGGCCGCCGTCATGGTCTTGGTGACCGAGCCGACCTTGTACTGGGTGTCGGCGTGCGGGAGATGACTGGCGCCGGCGAGGTCGGCCGCGGTCACCGTTGACCCGCGGCCGCCGCTCCACACCAGGGTGCCCTCGCGCACCACCCCGGCCATGACCGAGGGGATCTGACGCTCCGCCTGGACTCGCGCGACCGATGCGAGCACCGCGCGCTCGGTGCCCCCGAGCAGCGGAGTCACGAGCGGGACGCCCCCGTGTCGGGGCCGGCGGGGGCGTCGGGGGGCACGTCCTCCGCGAAGGCGGACGGGTCCGGGCAGGAGCAGACCAGGTTGCGGTCGCCGTAGGCCTGGTCGACGCGGGCGACCGGCGGCCAGTACTTGTCCGGGTCGGGCCCGGCCGGGAAGGCGCCGAGCTCGCGGGAGTAGGGGCGGTCCCAGTCGCCGGCCAGCGCCCGAGCCGTGTGCGGTGCCCGGCGCAGGGGTGACTCCTCGGGGTCCCACTCGCCCGCGCGGACCCGTTCGATCTCCCCGTGGATCTCGATCATGGCCGCGCAGAACCGGTCCAGCTCGGCCAGGTCCTCGGACTCGGTCGGCTCCACCATCAGCGTGCCCGCGACCGGGAACGACATGGTCGGCGCGTGGAAGCCGTGGTCGATCAACCGCTTGGCGACGTCCTCGACGCTGACGCCCGTCTCCTTGGCGAGCGTGCGCAGGTCGAGGATGCACTCGTGGGCGACGAGCCCGTTGTGGCCCCGGTAGAGCACGGGGAAGTGCTCGTCGAGCCGCTCCGCGACGTAGTTCGCCGCCAGCACCGCCGCGGCGGTGGCGCGGCCGAGCCCGGGACCGCCCATCAGCCGCACGTAGGCCCAGGTGATCGGGAGGATGCCCGCGGAGCCGTAGGGGGCCGCACTGATCGGCCCGATCCCCGACCGCTTGTCGGGCTCCGGGTGGGCGGGGTGACTCGGCAGGTAGGGCGCCAGGTGGGCACGCACGCCGACCGGCCCGACCCCGGGCCCACCACCGCCGTGCGGGATGCAGAACGTCTTGTGCAGGTTCAGGTGCGAGACGTCCCCGCCGAACTCACCGGGACGGGCGTAGCCCAGCAGTGCGTTCAGGTTCGCCCCGTCGACGTAGACCTGCCCGCCGTGGTCGTGGACGATCTTGCACAGGTCGCGCACCGAGTCCTCGTAGGCGCCGTGCGTCGACGGGTAGGTGATCATGATCGCCGCGAGGCGGTCCCCGTGCGTCTCGCACTTGGCGCGCAGGTCGTCGAGGTCCACGGCGCCGTCCGACGCGGCATCCACGACCACCACGCGCATCCCGGCCATCACGGCCGAGGCCGCGTTGGTCCCGTGGGCCGACGAGGGGATCAGGCAGACGTCGCGCCGCGGGTCGCCGCGGCCGTGGTGGTAGGCGCGGATCGCCAGCAACCCGGCCAGCTCGCCCTGGGAGCCGGCGTTCGGCTGGATGGAGACCTCGTCGTAGCCGGTGACCTCCGCGAGCCAGCCCTCGAGCTGGTCGATGAGCTCGCGGTAGCCCTCCGCGTCGGCGGCCGGCGCGAACGGGTGCAGGTCGGCGAACCCGGGCAGGCTGACCGGCTCCATCTCCGTGGTCGCGTTGAGCTTCATCGTGCAGGAGCCGAGCGGGATCATCCCGCGGTCGAGCGCGAAGTCGCGGGCTGACAGGCGCCGCAGGTAGCGCAGCATGCTCGTCTCGCTGTGATGGGTGCGGAAGACCTCGTGCGTGAGGATCTCCCCGGTGCGCCGGAGGGCCTCCGGGATCGCGTCCTCGGCGGACCCCTCGGCGGCGTCGACCGCCTCGGCGGGCTCCTCCACCCCGAAGGCGGCGAGCACGCGGTGCAGCACGTCGCGGGTCGTTGTCTCCGAGGTGGAGATTCCCACGGTGTCGTCGTCCACGAGACGCAGGTGCACGTCGAGCCGGCGGGCGGCCTCGACGATCTCGACCGCCCGTCCTGGCACCGGGACCTCGAGCGTGTCGAAGAACGGCTGCTCGAGCGGCGGGATGCCGGCGGAGCGCAGCGCGGCGGAGAGGGTCGTGGCGTACCGGTGCGTCCGGGTCGCGATGTGCCGCAGGCCCGCGGGCCCGTGGTAGACGGCGTACATCGACGCGACGACGGCGAGCAGCACCTGAGCCGTGCAGATGTTGGACGTCGCCTTGTCGCGGCGGATGTGCTGCTCGCGGGTCTGGAGCGCGAGCCGGTAGGCGGGCCGGCCCTCGGCGTCCTTGGACACGCCGACCAGGCGCCCGGGCAGGTGCCGCTCCAGGCCGGAGCGCACCGCGAGATAGCCGGCGTGCGGACCGCCGTAGAAGAGCGGGACACCGAACCGCTGCGAGGAGCCGACCACCACGTCGGCGCCCAGCTCGCCCGGCGCGGTCATCAGCACCAGCGCGAGCAGGTCCGCCGCCACCACGGCGAGGCCGCCGGCCTCGTGCACCTGCTCGATGACCGCGCGGGGGTCGGCGATCCGGCCGGAGGCGCCCGGGTACTGCAGCAGGACGCCGCTCGGCGGCTCCTCGGTCTCCGGGAGCCCGCCGGTCAGATCGGCGACGACAACCTCGATGCCCAGGGCGTCGGCCCGGGTGTGGATCACGTCGATCGTCTGCGGCAGGGCGTCCGCGTCGACCACGAAGGGGCCGGTGGCCTTCTTGTTCGCCCGCCGCACCAGGGTCATCGCCTCGGCCGCGGCCGTCGCCTCGTCGAGGAGCGAGGCGTTCGCGGTCGGCAGGCCGCTGAGGTCGCTGACCATCGTCTGAAAGGTCAGCAGGGCCTCGAGTCGACCCTGCGAGATCTCCGGCTGGTAGGGCGTGTACGCCGTATACCAGCTCGGGTCCTCGAGCACGTTGCGCCGGATCACGGCCGGCGTGACGGTGCCGTGATAGCCGAGGCCGATCATCGCCTCGGCGGGGCGGTTGCGGTCGGCCAGCGCCCGCAGCTCGCGTGCCGTCGCGGTCTCGGTGGCGGCGGCCGGCAGGTCGAGCTCCCCGAGCTGACGGATCGCGTCGGGCACGGCGGCGGACATGAGCGCCTCGACGCTCTCGTGACCGAGCCGCTCCAGCATCGTAGCGGTGTCCTCGGGGCCGAGGCCGATGTGCCGATCGGCGAAGGGGACCGCATGGTCCAGGCCGGCCAGGTCGGTCGGGGTGCTCGAGGTGGTCCCTGTCGTGGGGGACGGATCAACCATCGTGGGGGCTCCTGGGGACGACGTCCGGGTGGCCTCCCCTTCTGTCGCGCACGGCCACGGTGCCCGTCCGCTTCAGAGCTGCCTTCCCGCGATGGTCCTGGCGCCTGAGAGGTTCCGGGGAGGAATTGCCCCTTCGGCGCTCCGGCTCGATGCGGACCATCGGGGCGCAGCCCCGGCGGCCGACCGATTCGGAGACTCTCCCGTCGCGGGTCGTCGGCACCTCCGAACCTAGCACTGTCCGCGGCGCGGCCTCCTCCCCCTCGAGGGCCGCGCCGGTCTCAGCCGGCAGAGCGGGCGGCGCGTCGCACGGCCAGCTCGTCACCGGTCGGCCCGTCCTCCTGCTCGGCGGCGGCGGCCCGCTCGCTGGGCAGCTCGGCCAGCGTGCCCTCGATCTCGCGCCAGACGCCGCCGATCGCGATCCCGAAGACGCCCTGCCCGCCCTGGAGCAGGTCGATGACCTGGTCGTCGCTGGTGCACTCGTAGACGGACGCGCCGTCGCTCATCAGCGTGACGCGCGTGAGGTCGTGGGTGCCGCGCTCGCGCAGGTGCGAGACGGCGCTGCGAATCTGATGCAGCGAGATGCCGGCGTCGAGCAGCCTCTTGATCACCTTGAGCAGCAGGATGTCCTGGAAGGAGTAGAGCCGCTGCGTGCCCGACCCGGTCGCGCCACGCACGGTGGGCTCGACCAGCCCGGTGCGCGCCCAATAGTCGAGCTGGCGGTAGGTGATCCCCGCCGCGCTGCACGCCGTGGGGCCGCGGTAGCCCGTGTCGCTGGGCAGGGGGGAGACGTCGTCGGTGAAGAGCAGGCCCTGCTCGTCAGCGCTGGCGGCGGCCTCCTGGGCGGGCCCGTCGCTCGACTGCCCGTCGTCGGTACTGCCCACGTGATCCTCCATCGCTGGTCCTCCGCTGCGCGAAACCCCCGGGGATGGCCAGGAGACCAAGGCGGTGACCACAGCCGTGGAGTTACAACGAAGTCTGTTCACGGTAGGGCGCCACCGGGGGGTGGTCAACGCACCGGGCGGCGTGTCGAACCCTCACCCTCAGGTTGAGGGTTCGCCGACGACGCGTCGGTCAGGAACCCGTCGGGCCCTCGAAGTCCTCCGGCGTGACCTGGTCGAGGAACTCGCGGAACTTCTCGACCTCGTCCTCCTGCTCGGCAGGGACGGCGAGCCCGGCCTCGTCGAGCACCTCCTCCGCGCACACGATCTTCGAGCCGGTACGCAGGGCCAGCGCGATCGAGTCCGAGGGCCGGGCGCTCACCTCGAGACCGGAGCCGAGGACCAGCGTGGCGTAGAAGACGCCCTCCTTCATCGTGGTGATCCGGACCTCGGCGAGCGCGTTGTCGGTCACCTCGAGCACGTCCTTCAACAGGTCGTGCGTCAGCGGACGCGGGGGCACCACGCCCTGCTGGGCGAAGGCGATGGCGGTGGCCTCCACGGCCCCGATCCAGATCGGCAGGTAGCGCTCGCCCGAGACCTCGCGGAGCAGGACGATCGGCTGGTTGGAGGGCATCTCGACCCGCACCCCGATGACATCCACCTCGCGCATGGCGCCCACCCTACTCCCGCGCCACAGGCCCGGGCCGCCCGCGGGATCGGCGCCGACCGGCGCGCCCCGCGGGCCTCAGGAGGTGCGCAGCCCGGCCTTGACCAGGGTCGCGTGCAGGCGCACCGAGAGAGCGGCGATCTCGCTGGCGGTCTCGGCCGCCCGAGCCTGCGCCGAGGAGTCCCGGCCGCGCTGCAGCGGCGCCACCACCTGTTCCACCAGCCCGACCTCGCGGTCGGCCGCCGTCTTGAACGCGCGCAGGTGCCGCGGCTCCAGCCCGAAGGCCCGGAGCTCGCCCGCCGTCGTGGCCACGACCAGCGCGTCGGCGTCGTAGTGCCGGGTGCCGGGGCGGGGCCGGACCAGGCCGAACTGCTCCAGCTGGTCGAGCAGCGCCTCGTCGATCTCGGCCACCTTCACGAGCTCCTTGCGCGAGAGGCGGAGATCGCTGCGGCGACGGAACGACTCGGACGAAGGCAGTCCGTCGGCCGCGAGCGCCACCGAGGGGACTCGCGGGACCACGGGCTCGATGGGCGGCGGCTCCAGCCCGCGGTCGATGGCGTCGAGGTGCTCCCCGATCACTTTGAGCGGAAGGTAGTGGTCGCCCTGCATTCGCAGCACGTAGCGCAGCCGATCGACGTCGTCGGAGCAGAACTTGCGGTAGCCGGCCGGCGTCCGCTCCGGCTTGATCAGTCCCTTGTCCTCGAGGAAGCGGATCTTCGGGATCGTCACCCCGGGAAAGTCCTCGCGGAGCAGGTCGAGCACCTGACCGATGTTCATCCGCTCCCGCGGGGCCCCCGCGGCGCCGGCGGTGGAGGCAGACACGCCTGGTCAGCCCGCGTGGCCAGAGAAGAAGACGAGGCGGTACTTCCCGATCTGCACCTCATCACCGTCCTTGAGCTGCACCTCGTCGATGCGGTCGCGATTGACGTAGGTGCCGTTGAGGCTGCCGGAGTCGGAGACCTTGAAGCGGTCCTCGGCGCGCCGGAACTCGGCATGGCGGCGGGAGACGGTCACGTCGTCGAGGAAGATGGCGCTGTCGGGGTGGCGCCCGGCCGTGGTCAGGTCCTCGTCGAGCAGGAACCGGCTGCCGGCCCCCGGACCGCGCTGCACCACGAGGAGGGCGTGGCCCTGCGGGAGCGCGTCCACCGCCGCGGCGTCGACCGGATCGAGCTGACGGTCGGACGACTCGGTCTGCTCCACCCCTCCGAAGGTGATGGTCGCTGTCGCCGGCTCGGCTTCCTCGACGGGCGGGGCGGCGGGCTCGTCGGAGGCACCGACGAGCCGCGTGCCGCACTGCGCGCAGAAGCGGGCGTCGTCGGGATTCTGCCTCCCACAAGACGTGCAGAACGGCATCGGTCGGAGCCTTCCCAGGTACGAGAAACCCTCAGCCCACGGCTGAGGCTGAGTGTCGAGATGACGCTATCAGTCCGGCGCTCAACCCTGTAGCGACTCCTCGTACGCCGCGGCGTCCATCAGGGACTCCACCGCGGAGGCATCCGCGGGAACCAGCTCGAAGAGCCACCCGCCGTCGTACGGATCACTGTTCACGATCTCGGGAGTAGCGTCGAGCGCGTCGTTGACCGCCGCCACCTCACCCGAGAGCGGCGCGTAGATGTCGCTGACCGACTTGGTCGACTCGAGCTCTCCGCACGTGGAGCCACCCTCGACGCTCTCGCCCACCCCGGGCAGCGAGACATAGACGATGTCGCCGAGGGCGTCCTGCGCGTAGTCGGTGATGCCGATGCGAACGGAGCCCTCGGCATCGCCGGGGCTGCGAACCCACTCGTGCTCCGCTGTGTACTTCAGGTCCTCGGGATACACGGGTCCTCCTGGCTGGGGTTTGCGGTCCGGAGAGCGTGAGGCTACTGCTCCGAGCCGTCCCGGTCGACGCCGGTCCCGGCCGTGCCGGGCCCTTGGCGGACGCTGGCGATCTCGACACGGTCCAGCAGCTCCACCTCGACGCGGGCGCCCTCCTCCTCCAGCGTCTCGATGGGTCCGCCGGCGAAGGTCAGGCCCGCCTCCAGCGTCGTCGGCTCCCCGATGGCCTCGATGACGTACGGCGGCCCCAGCACCTCGCCATCCACCTCGAGACCGCCGCCGGCATCGCCGATCGCACTGCTCGCGACCAGGCGCACGCGGTCGTTCATCTCGATCGCCTCGGCCAGCGAGGTGCGCAGCTCCTGGACGGTGTCCAGCACCGAGCCCACCTCGATGCCGCCGCCACGCGGTGTGACGGTGAACCGGATGCCGGGCCCGGTGACCGGCACGGTGCCCGCGAGCACGGCCAGCGACTCGGCGCGCGAGCGGGCCTCGGACAGGGCCGCCTGCCGCGCCGGACCGTCGTCCAGCAGCTCCCCGCGGGTGTTCTCCAGGCGGTCGATCTCGGTCTCGGCGCGTTCGGCGGCGCCGTCCAGCCGGGTCAGCGTGTCCACGAGATCCTGCTCGCGGAAGCCCGCGTACTCGTCGCTCTCCGCGCTGGAGCCGACCTGGGTCACCAGCGCGAAGCCCAGGACGGCCAGCAGGACGCCGACGACGACCCGGGAGCTAGGCATGGAACAGGTGCCGTCGGATGGCTGCGACGTTGGAGAAGATGCGGATGCCCAGGACCACGATCACGCCGGTCGAGAGCTGTGCGCCGACGCCGAGCTTGTCGCCGAGGTAGACGATGCCCGCCGCGATCAATACGTTCGACGTGAACGAGACGACGAAGACCTTGTCGTCGAAGACGCCGTCGAGGTGGGCGCGCAACCCTCCGAAGACGGCGTCCAGGGCGGCGACGACAGCGATCGGCAGGTAGGGCTCGAGCCCGAGCGGCACGTCGGGCTGCAGGACCAGCCCGAGGATGATCCCGGCCAGCAGGCCCAGGGCGGCGATCACGGGCGTCCTCCTTGATCCTCGGTCTCATCGACGGGGCGATCGGGCTGCCGGCTCGAGGCGGGCCGGCGGCGCTCGGTGGTGGCGAGCAGCCGACGCACCTGCCACGCGTAGAGCAGACCCGCCCACCAGTACAGGGCGATGCCCCAGACGGCGAAGGCCCAGCCGAACACCTCGGCCAGGGTAGCGATCGTGCTCTCGCCCTCGCCCAGGAGCAGCAAAGGGAAGGCATAGAGCAGGTTGAACGTCGCCGCCTTGCCGAGGAAGTGCACGGGCAGGGCGCTGTAGCCCCGGGTGCGCAGCAGTGGCACGAGGCACCACAGGAACACGTCCCGCGCGGGCAGGATGATCGCCACCCACCACGGGATGACCTCGCGCAGCGCCAACCCGACGATCACGGCGAGGATGTAGAGCCGGTCGGCCACGGGGTCGAGGATCTCGCCCAGCGCCGACTGCTGGTCCCAGCGGCGCGCGAGCCAACCGTCCAGGTAGTCGGTGATGCCGGAGAGCAGCAGCACCCCGAGGGCCAGGCCGTCGAGCTCGGGACCGAGCACGAGCCAGAGGAAGAGCGGCACACCGGCCAGGCGCAGGGCGCTCAGCAGGTTCGGCACCGTCCACACGCGCGCCGGGCCGGACGCGTGGTTCACGACGTCCTCCGTTCTCCGCTGGACCCGTCGGCCACCCTAGCCGTCAGGTCTGCCGGGGCCCGTGCAGGCACGTCACACCGGCTCGTCGTGGTGTGCGGCGTCGCGGATCTCGCCCACGAGCTCCTCCAGGACGTCCTCCAGCGTGGCCAGTCCGAGCACGCGACCGTCCTCGGCGACGACCCGCGCGAGATGGGCGCCCTTGCGCTGCAGCGTCTCCAGCGCATCGTGGAGGTGGGCGTCCTGCGACACGGAGGCGAAGGGGCGCAGCCACGTCTCGTCCACGACGCGGTCGCGACGAACCTCGTCGGTCTCGAGCACGTCCTTCACGTGCAGGTAGCCGGTGAGCCTCCCGTCCGCCGTCAGGAACGGGAAGCGGCTGTAGCCCGTCGCGGCACACGCCTCCTCGACCTGGGCCACCGTCACATCGGGCGAGATCGTGGTCAACGACTCGACCGGGAGCACGACGGAGGCCACCGTCTTCTCGGTGAACCCGAGGGCGCCGGCCAGCCGGTCGTACTCCTCCTCGCGGATCAGGCCCTCCCCGCGGGACTCCTCCACCAGTGCGGCGACCTCCTCGCGGGTGAAGGAGGAGGAGACCTCGTCCCGGGGCTCGACCCGCAGCATCCGCAGGATGCCGTTCGCGATCGCGTTGAGCGCGACGATGATCGGGCGCAGCATGGTGACGACCAGCATCATCGGCGGCCCCAGCAGCAGCGCGGAGCGCTCGGGGCCCGCGATGGCGATGTTCTTGGGAACCATCTCGCCGAGCACGACGTGCAGGTAGACCACGACCGAGAGAGCCACGGCGAAGGCCACCGGGTGGAGCAGCGCATCGGGCATGCCAGCAGCCTCGAAGGGCCCCTCGAGCAGGTGGGCGACCGCGGGCTCGCCCACCGCGCCGAGGCCCAGCGAGCACACGGTGATGCCGAGCTGGGCGCCGGCCATCACCTGCGAGACGTTCTCCATCGCGGACAGCGTCGTGCGCGCGACCCGCGACCCCTCCTGGGCGCGGGGCTCGATCTGGCTGCGCCGTGCCGAGATGAGCGCGAACTCCGAGCCGACGAAGAAGGCATTGAGGAGGAGCAGCAGCACCGCCAGGGCAAGGGCCGTGTAGTCACTCATCGCCGCTCCCCCGACCCCCGCGACCACGATCCCTGGACCGCGGCATCACCCGACACCGACTCTCCCGTCGGTGTCGGCGAGTCCAGCAGCCGCAGGGAGAGCCGGTCCACGCGCAGGCCGTCCATCTTCTCCACCGTCAGGACGGCGAGGCACTCCCCCGGCTCGTCGGCGTCCCTGCGGTCGGGCACCGGGACCTCGGCGATGTCGCCGACGGCCGGCACCCGCCCGAGATGTCTCACGAGGAGGCCCGCGACGGTGCCGTAGTCGTCGTGCTCGGGGAGCTCGACGCCCGTGAGGTCGTCGATCTCGTCGGGCCGCAGCAGTCCGCTCAAGGACCACGACCCGTCGCTCCTCTCGACGGCCTGCGAACCGCGCCGGTCGTGCTCGTCCGCGATGTCGCCGACGATCTCCTCGACGACGTCCTCCAGGGTCACGATGCCTGCCTGGCCGCCGTACTCGTCCAGCACGATCGCCATCTGGAAGCCGTCCGCACGCAGCAGCGCCAGCAGAGGGTCGAGCCGCAGCGAGTCCGGGACGACGATGGGCTTGACCATGATGTGCTTGAGCCGGGTGGTCGCGCGCTCGTGCACCGGCAGCGCCACGGCGTGCTTGACGTGCACCGTGCCGACCACCACGTCGTCGGCGTCGAGGACGGGGAACCGCGAGTGGCCGGTGGCCCGGGTCGCGTCGATCACCGCGCTGGCGCGCTCGGTGGCCTGCAGGCTGGTGGTGCGCACGCGAGGCGTCATGATCTCGCCGGCGCTGCGCGTGCCGAACTCCACCGAGCGCTCCATCAACTCCGCGGTGTCGGGGTCCAGCGTCCCGACGTCGGCCGAGCGCTGGATCAGCGACGCCAGCTCGCGCGAGCTGCGCGCGGAGCGCAGCTCCTCCTGCGGCTCGACGCCCAGCCGGCGCACGAGTGCGTTGGCCGAACCGTTGAGCAGCCTGATGGGCAGCGCGTTGGCAGCCGTGAAGAAGCGCTGGAAGCGTTGGGTGAAGCGGGCCGTGGGCATCGGGGCGGCGATGGCGAGGTTCTTCGGTACGAGCTCGCCGAAGATCATCGTCGCGGCCGTGCTCAGCGCCAGGGCGATCGCGAGGGCGATCGGCGCCACGCCCCCCTCCGGCACGCCGAGACCCTCGAGGGGCTCGCGGACGATCGTGGCGATGGCGGGCTCGGCCAGGAAGCCGATGGCCAGGTTGGTCACGGTGATGCCGACCTGCGCACCGGAGAGTTGGGTCGACAGGCTGCGCAGCGCCGCCTGGACCCCGGCGGCGCCCGGGTCGCCGGCCTCCGCGGCCCGGTCGACGCCCGCCCGGTCCACCGTCACCAGGGAGAACTCCGCGGCCACGAACAGGCCGCAGGCCGCCACCAGCAGCACCGTGACGGCCAGCAGGAGCCACGCGGTCACGATCGTTCTCCCGGGGCGGCGCGGGCGCCGCCGGCACGGCAGAGCCGGCTAGGTCGAGAACCGTCCATGGGGCGGCGCGGAGTCCTTCGGGGCTGGGGGGTCCGGACCCCGGCAGTCTAGCGGCGCACCGGGGAGAACCACCGCTCGGAGCCGCGCCGGGTGGCTCCCGGCCCCGCCCGTCCCGGGAGCCGTCACTCGCGGCAGGCGGTTCCCGAGCAGTCCTTCAGGCGCTGGGTGTCTGCGCGGAGCTCCTCCAGCGTCGCGGCGTACGCCGGGTCGTCGTGGAGCGAGTCCAGCTGGTAGGGATCCGTGGTGAGGTCGTAGAGCTCTTCTTGACCCGTCCAGTACCGCGCATACATGAAGCGCTCGGTGCGTACTCCCACGTAGGCCCGGCGCACGCCGGGGATGGGGCCTCCGACCAGCTTCGGCCCTGTCTCCAGGAGGACCCCGCGGGCTGCTCTCGGCCGCAGGTCACGGCCGTCGACCGGGTGCGGCAGGTGTGCCGCCACGCCGGCCGCGTAAGCGAAGGTGCTCGCCAGGTCCACGGCCCCGACCAGACGGTGGTCCCGCGTGCCCGAGGGGAAGCCGGGGCCCCGGATCATCAGGGGCACGCGGATGCTCTCCTCGTAGGGCACGATCTTCTTCGCCCGGAGGCGGTGCTCGCCCAGCAGCAGCCCGTTGTCACTGGCGAAGGCCACGATCGTGTTGCGCAGCGCGCCCGCCCGTCGCAGGGCGGCGACCTGACGGGCGATCGCCTGGTCCACCGACGCCAGCGACTCGGCGCGCCGGCGGCGCAGGCGGCGCATGGCCTTCTTGTGCTTCGGGGACAGCAGGGAGAGGCGCCGGATGAACGCCGGCTTGTCCGAGACGTCGGCCTCGTTGAAGGCGCCGGGCATCCTCGCCGGCATCCGGCCCCGGAGTGAGCCGGCGTGTCGCGGGGCCGGCACCGGCGGGCTCCATCCGGCGGAGGTGGCTCCACTGTGCGGCGCGAGGTAGCTGATCGCCGCGAAGAACGGCTTGTCCTTGCGCGCGAGGTGGGTGATCGTCCGGCTGCCGATGCGGGCCAGGAGGTCTGCTCGATGCTCGACGTGGGTGCGCAGGCGGCCGTTGTGATTCATCGTGACCCGGTCGTAGTTGTAGATGTGCCGCACGGGGACGTGCCACTCGGTCCAACCCGGCGGGACGTACCTGCGGCCCCGCCGGGTGCGGGAGG
Source organism: uncultured Actinomycetota bacterium (assembly GCA_963731985.1). Lineage (GTDB taxonomy): Bacteria > Actinomycetota > Actinomycetes > Propionibacteriales > Nocardioidaceae > Nocardioides. The sequence goes on from CAVSYA010000007.1 coordinate 288,568, forward strand.
ACGGGTAGCCGTTCAAGTACTTGCCGATGTAGGCCGTGTGGTAGCCGCGCCGCTCCATCGCGACGTTGAGGGTGGCCTGTTCGCTCAGGGCTGCCACGCCTCCGTGCTCGCCCTTGTTCGTCAGGACTCCGTTGTTGTGGGTGTACTGGCCGGTCAGGAGCACGGCGCGGAAGGGACAGCAGAGCGGGTTCTCCGAGAGACCGCGCGAATACCGCACCCCGGCGTTCCCGATGAGCCGACGCGTGCGCGGCATGTAGGGCAGGTCGTCCAGCCTCATGTCGTCGGTGAACACGATCACGATGTTGGGCCGGCGCCGGTTCGCCGGGGCGGGACCGGAGGCGCTCGACACCACGCCGGCGCCCGCGGCGGTGGGGGCCGCCCGGACGGGAGCGGGCGCGCCCGAGGACGCGAGCGCGAGACAGCCGGCGAGGACAGGCGCCGCGACCCTCCATCCGATCGACGGTCGCAGCCTCCCACGGGCACCGCGAGGCGCCTTCCTTCTCAGCATCCCGGTCCCCCCTGGCTGGTGCAGCGACCTCACGACCGTACGCATGGCCGCGGACATGGGGGGCCGGAACGCGACAAGATCCGCTCGGGGCCACCGCACGCCTGGTGGCCCGGCGGCGACGCCCCGCTCGCTCGGCCCGCTCCCTCGGGCCGCTCCGGCACCTACTCCGAGCCGTTGCCGGACTCGGACGGGTCGAGGTCGCACTCCTCCTGGGCGTGCGCGGCAATGGCGTCCTCGGCCTGGCCCGACTCCGTGTCGTCCAGGCTCTGGAGGCTCTCGCCGAGGGTGTCCAGCTTCTGGGGGTCGATGCCCTCCGGCAGCTCGCCCTGCGCGAGCTTCTCGAGGTCGGAGGGCTCGATGCCGGCTTCGCTCACCGAGGTCTCGAAATCCTCCAGCGACCCCTCGAGGGTCTGCCAGTCCTCGGAGACCTCGTCCGGCGCCTCGTCCGCCAGCGCGCGGATGGTGTCGAAGACCTGCTCGAAGCTCGTGAGGTCACCCGCCTCGAACTGGTCGATCTCCGCCTGTGCCGCCTCCAGGTCGCTGCAGTAGGCCTCGGTCTGACCCCCCGAGCACGCGGTCAGCACAGCAGCCGTGAGCACCACGGCTGTGGGCTGGACGAGCCATCGCCTCACGGTGTCCTCCGGGTGGTCACGAGCCACGCCAGCCGGCGGGCGCGTCCATCATGGACCACGCCGCGCCGACGCCGCCCACCCGGGGAGGCGCGCACCTCCCCGACCCCCGGTCTGCGTCAGTACAACCAGCGCAGAGACGCGATCGTCTCCTCGCGGGAGTGTTCGGCGGCCCACGCGGCGTCGGCGTCGCGGCAGGCGACGAACGCGCCGAGGAGCTCGCTGCCGAGCACCTCGCGGACCAGGTCGCTGCCCACGAGGTCCGCCCGGGCCTCCTCGTGGGTGGTCGGCAGGGCCGGGATGCCGGCGTCCCCCTGCACCGCGTCGTGGTCGGCCCTCGTCGCGTGGCCCGTGGTCTCGTGGTCCTTGCCGTAGGCGGCCCCGTAGCCGCTGTGCTCCGAGAACCCCATGGAGCGAAACTACCGGGCCGGGGCGCCGGTGGAGCTGGCAGCGGACTCGAGCGCATCCGCCGCGTCGCCCGCGACGGAGGTCACGTCTGCGGGCACCGGGCGCTCCCCGGCCGCGCGCGCCTGCCACATCTGCAGCGCCACCACGCGCGCCGCCGCTTCCTCGATCCTGTCCCGGGGGATGCGCCCGGCCTCGATCGCACCCGCGACGATCCGGTGGGTCGCCCGTGTCTGCGCCGGCATCAGGAGCAGGTCGGCCCCGGCGTTCAGGGCGCTGAGCGCCGGGCGCGGGTCCACGGAGACGGCGCCCATCCCCAACGAGTCGGTGATGGCGACGCCGTCGAAGCCGAGGTCCTCGCGCAGGAACGCATACGTCTCGGGCGCCAGGCTGGTGGGCACGCCCGGCTGGGAGAGGCCCGCCACGTCGAGGTGGCCGACCATGACCGAGGGGGCGCCCTGGGCGACGGCCGCCTCGAACGGCGGAAGCTCGCGCTCGCGCAGGCCGGGGAGATCGGTCGTGAGCCGGGGCAGCGTCAGGTGGCTGTCCTGGGTGGCGGCTCCGTGGCCGGGGAAGTGCTTGGTCGCGGACACCACGCCGGCCCGGTTGTATCCAGTGACCGCGGTCGCGACGGCGCGCGCAGCGAGCTCGGGGTCCGTGGACGGCGATCGGGACCCGATGGTCGGGTCCGCGGCGCCGACGGTCACGTCCGCCACGGGGGCATAGACCCACGTGAACCCGAGGTCGCGCAGCTCCAGGCCGGTGGCGCGCGCAGCCTCCCGTACCGCGGCGCGGCCCGTGCTCCCCGAGGCCCGCAGGGCCTGTCCGGCGGCGGAGAACGGCGGGAACTCCGTGACGACGCCCCCCAGGTGTGAGACCGTCCCGCCCTCCTGGTCCACACCGACCACGGCTGGGAAGTCGCGCCCGTCGGCGTCCACCGCCTCCGCGACGGCGGCGGTCGTCTCGCGGACCTGCGCCGCGTCGACCACGTTCTCGCTGGTCACGGAGACGCCAGCGAGGTGCAGGTCTGCGACCAGGTCGCCCGCGACCGCGGCGTCGGAGCCGTCGTAGCGGCCCACGATCACCTGGCCGGCCAGCCGGGGGGCGTCCCACTCCGCGACCATCGCGGCCGCCCGCGCCAGCTCGCCGCGGGTGGGCCCCCAGCCCGAGGGCTGGTCGCGGTCGTCCCCCGGCACGGCGCTGGCCGCCCCCGCGGGCGGCCGCGACGTCGACCCGGTCCCCGCGTCCGGCCCGTCGTTGCCGGCGCCCGGTGCGGCACAGGCCGGGGCCAGCAGGGTGACGAGGGCCAGGCCGGCCAGCATCGTGAGCGGGGGTCGGGCGATCCGGGCGCGGCGGCAGGTCGTCCGGGGCACGCCCCATACCGTAGCGAGGGCGGGCCAGTCGTCCGCCGGGGTGCCGTCCACACCCCCGGGGGTGGCCTCCTAGGCTCGGGGGATGCTGGGCACCACGCGCGACGACGCGGTATCTGTCCTCGAGCTGCGGCGACCCGAGCGCCGCAACGCGCTCGACCTCGACCAGTGTCGCGCGCTGCACGCCGCCGCCCGCCACGAGGTCGACGCCGGCGCCCGGGTGCTCGTCCTCACCGGGCAGGGCACCTCATTCTGCTCGGGCGCCGACCTCGGCGGCGTCTACTCCCAGGAGTTCATCGAGGCCCTGTACGGCCTGGTGCACGGCCTGACCCGGCTTCCCGTCCCGGTCGTCGCTGCCGTCAACGGTCCGGCCATCGGGGCGGGTACGCAACTGGCCCTGGCCGCGGACCTGCGCGTGGTGGGAGAGACCGCGCGCTTCGCGGTCCCGACGGCCCGCAACGGCATGGCCGTGGATGCGTGGACGATCCGCACCCTTGCCGACCTCGCCGGCCACGGCCCGGCCCGCCGGCTGATGCTCGCCGCGGAGGGTCTCGACCGGGACGAGGCCCTCGCGTGCGGGCTCGCGGACCGGGCCGGCGACCTCGCGGCGGCCCTCGCCTGGGCCCACGAGGTCGCCGCGCTCGCGCCGCTGACGCTGGCGCACAACAAGGCGGTGCTCACCGGTGCCGACGCGGAGACCACCGACCGGACCTTTGCGGCCTGCTGGGCCAGCGAGGACGTGCGTGAGGCGGCCGCGGCCCGCCGGGAGCGGCGCAGCCCCGTCTTCACCGGCCGCTGAGCCGTCGGGCCGGCCGCGGTCGATCGTCCCTCAGTCGACGGCGGAGGAGAGGGGCTCGTAGGCGTCCTCGAGGGTGGCCGAGGCACTCGTCCCGAAGGCGAGGAGCGACGCCGCGAGCGTGAGCGCCCCGACTACCCCGGCGCCGACGCCGACGAGCGGGTCGACGACGCGCCGGCGCGCCGGGCTCCGGCGGAGGCGGGGGGAGTGCGCGCGCACCGCTGCTCCTCGGGGGTGGGCATCGACCGGTCCTCCCCCGCCTACCCCCGGATCGTCCAGACCAATCCACCCCGCCGCGGTCCGGGCGCGTGATTCCGCTCACGCGCGCCGGCGCCACGGCTCGCCTCGCGGCGTCGCGGTGAAGATCCCCAGGAGAGGTTGCCCGCGTTGCCGCCCTCGACCCGGCCAGGGGGGATCAGCTCAGGATGTCCTTGCGGGCGAACAGGACGAACGCGGCGGTGGTCAGCACCACGGCGTACCCGAGCGACCAGAGGGCTCCGGTGACGATGCCGTCCCAGGCGATCTGGTCCTGCAGCACCCCGGCCCAGGCGTAGAACTCGTGGGTGGGCAGCGCCTCGCGCACGCGGCCCAGGGCGCTGATGCTGTCGAGGATGTTCGAGACGATCGTGACCATCACCGCGGCGCCGACGGCGCCCAGCGGCGCGTCGGTGAGCGTGCCGACCATGAAGGCCAGCGCGGCGACGAAGAGCAGCACCGTGAAGAGCGACACGACGGCGAGCAGCAGCCGGGGCGCCAGCTCGGCCCAACCCAGCTGCGCCCCGGTCGGCGAGCGGTACCCGTTGGAACCGTAGGCCACCAGGCCCACGAGCAGCGACCAGGTGACCAGCAGCACCAGCGCACCCAGGCAGGAGAGCAGGGCCGCCGCGAGCTTGACCCGCAGCAGCCGCGCCCGCGGGACCGGTGCCGCGAGCAGGTAGCGCAGCGACGCCCAGCTCGCCTCGGCCGGGACGGCGTCACCGGCGAACAGGGCGAACGTCACGACCAGGAGGAAGCCGGTCGAGGCGAAGAGCGTGAAGATCGCGAAGTTCGCGGCGCCGACCTGCGCGAGGTCGACGAAGTCCGGCGCCGCGCCGGGCTCGTCGTCCGAGCCGAGGGCGAAGGCGCCGACCAGCAGCGGCGGCAGGACGAGCAGCAGCAGCGCCGTCACCCGGGTGCGGCGCCGGTGCAGCTGTCGGCCCAGCTCGGCGCGCAGCGGCAGCGGGGCGCGGGCTCCCGCGTCGCGGCTCGTCGTGCTCATCGGGCACCCGCGCCCGTCCCGGCGAGCTGGGCCGCGGAGTCGTCGCCGACGAGGCTCATGAAGACCTCCTCGAGGTGGCGGCGCCCGTCCACCGACAGGACGGGCACACCGGCAGCCACGAGCGCGGCCACCAGGGCGGGCCGGTCGGCCTCGCCCTCGACACGCAGCCGGTCCTCCTCGGGGGTGACCTGCTCGACGCCCGGCACGGCGCGCAGGGCCCGGACGGCGTCCGCGGTGGCCCCCCCGACGCCGAGCACGGTGGTCGTGGCTGCGGTGAGCAGCTCCGGCACGGCGCCGGAGAGGACGACCCGGCCGCGATGCATCACCACGACGTGGCTGCAGGTCTGCTCGACCTCGGCGAGCAGGTGGCTGGAGATGACGACGGTGCGACCGCTCGCCGCGTACCGGGCCAGCACCCCGCGCAGCTTGCGGATCTGCGGCGGGTCGAGGCCGTTCGTGGGCTCGTCGAGCAGCAGCACCTCGGGCCAGCCCAGCATGGCCTGGGCGATGCCCAGGCGCTGACGCATCCCGTGGCTGTAGGAGCGGACCGGCCGGTCGACCGCCGCTCCGAGGTCGGCGACCGCCAGGGCCTCGTCCACCTGCGCCTCCGCGGCCGGGCGTCCCGTGGCGGCCCACCAGGCGTCGAGGTTCGCCCGACCGGTGAGGTGCGGGAGGAAGCCGGGGCCCTCGATGAGCGCGCCGACCCGACCGAGCACGCGGGAACCGGGGGCGACCGGCTCCCCGTGCACGTGCACCGACCCGGCGTCGGCGTGGATCAGGCCGACGAGCATCCGCATGGTCGTGGTCTTGCCGGCACCGTTGGGTCCGAGCAGCCCGACGACCTGCCCGCTCTCGGCGCGCCAGGTCACGTCGTCGACGGCACGGAACCCGTCGCCGTACTCCTTGACCAGCCCGGCCACGTCGAGAGGCACGTCCGCGAGGTCCGCGTCCGTCTCGGCGGCGTGGGCGGTCGAACGGCGCCGGGCCGCGACGGCGAGCCCCGCGGCCAGGAGCAGCACGAGGCCCACTCCGACCACGAGCGGCGTCGGGGCCAGCGCGTCGCCCGAGACCCGGGCGGCCTCGACCGTCGGCAGGACGACCTCGGGATCAGCGAGGCCCACCCGGTAGAGCCGCTGCTCGTCGGGGACGGCGAAGGCGGCGTCGGTGCTCGCGACCACGACCCGCAGGCGCTCGCCGGGCTCGAGGCGATAGGCCGACGACGGGAGCGTCACCTCGACCTCGGTCGGCGTCGCGGCGTTCAGGTCCCCGAGCCGGACCGGCGAGACCAGCTGGCGCGGGAGGGCGGGGATGTCGTCGGCGGACACGATCCAGGCAGAGGCGAAGAGCGTCGCCTCGGGCACCGAGGAGGCGACCGAGAGCCGCACGCGCGGGGCGCCCGCGACCGTGACCGTCTCCGCCACCGGCTCGCTCTCGAAGACCGCCGTCTGGCCGGGCAGCGCCGCGAGGGCGAAGGCGGCGCCACCCCCGAACTCGGCCGCGGCGCTCAGCGCCTCGCCGGCCCCGGGCAACCCGGTGATCGCGGCCGGCTCCCCGCCGGCCGGCGAGAGCACCGGCTGGGTGCCGCCGTCGAGACCCAGGGTCGTCTCGCCTCGCCCGGTGTACGCCGGCGCGCTCAGCAGCGTCGGGCCGTCGTCCCCCAGTCGGGGGGCGGGCAGCGCGAGCTCGAAACCGGTGCCCGGGGCCGGGCCGCCGCGCAGGTGGTGGTCAAACCAGGCGAGCGCCGGCTCGGTGAGGTCGGTCTCCCCCAGCGACGAGCCCATCGCGTCGTGTCCGCCATCGATCCAGTGCACCGCCACCTCGGTGCCTGTGGCGGCGATCGCGCGCGCGTTGGCGTCGGCCTGGTCGAGCCCGAAGAGCGAGTCCTGCGCCCCCTGCACCAGGAGCGTCGGGGCCCCGATCTGCCCCAGGACCGGCGCCGGCGAGGAGTATCGAAGCCGCTCCCGCGTCTGCGCGTCGGCCCTGCCGGTCGTGGCGGCCCGCGCGAAGAGCCGGCAGACGTCCGGCGCGAAGCGCCCGCAGACCGCCGCGCCCCGGCCCGGCTCGGCGCCGCCGGGCGCCAGCGCCCCGGAGACGAAGAGCGACGCCCAGCGCTGCTTGAACACGCCGGCTTCCGGGACGTCGCCGTCGCCGGCGGGCACGGCGTTCTGCGGGAAGAGCGCTTCGCCCAGGTCGTGCCAGGTGATCGCGGGGACGATCGCGTCGACCCGGTCGTCGTAGCCGGCCGCCATCAGGGAGACCGCGCCGCCGTAGGAGCCGCCGGCCATCCCGGCCACCGGGTCGCCGTCGCCGTCGAGGCGCACGTCGTCACGCTCGGCCAGCAGGTCCAGCAGCGCCGAGGCGTCGGCCACCTCGTAGTCCGGGCTGTCGAGGTGGATCAGGCCGCCGGACTCGCCGAAGCCGCGGGCCGTCCAGGTCAGCGCCACATAGCCGTCGGCCGCGAGCTCGCGGGCGAGACCGGCGGTGTCGTCCTTGCTGCCGCCGAAACCGTGGGCGAGGAGCACCGCTGCCCGGCGGCCATCCCCATCCGCGCCGGGCGCCGCCGACTGCGGGGTGAACACCGACACGTCGAGCGCGACCTCTTCCCCGTCCGCCTCGGGGCCGACGTCGACGCTCACCTCCTCCTCGGCCACCCGGGTCGTCGACCCGTCGTCGGTGCCCGGACCGGCTGCGACCACGGCGGCGACGATCGCCAGGGCGGAGGCAGCGCCGACGAGCAACGACCGGCGGCCGCGCGCGAGGCGCGCGAGGCGCGGTCGTCGGGGGCGGGCCATGCGCTCAGTCTTGCCGACGGCCCAACCGGCCGCCCGCTTTCCTACCGGCCCCACCTCAGCCGGCGACGCGCCCCAGCACGGCTCGGGCCACGAGGCCCGGGACGGTGTCGGGGGTCCAGTGGCCCTCGCCCCGCAGGCGCTCGAAGCGGTAGTCGGCCTCGACGAACTCCCCGCAGGCCCCGGCGGCGGCCGGCGAGACCGCGAGGTCCTGCTCACCCCAGACGTAGGTGGTCGGCACCCGGACCGGCGGCAGGGCACCCAGCTCGCTGCCCATGGCGCGGTACCAGGCGAGCGCCGGCGTCAGCGCGCCGTCACGCATCATCGCCACGTAGGCGGCGACGTCCTCCTCGGCGACGGCGCCCTCGTACATCGCCCGCAGGCTCCGCGCGTCATCGGCCATCAGCTCCTTCTCGGCCCTGCCCGGCTCGCGGAAGAGGCGGATGTAGGCGGACCGGCGCTGCTGCTCCGCGTCCTCGACCAGCGCCCGGCCGAAGGCCGCCAGGTGCGGGATCGACAGCGCGGTCAGGCTCCGGACGCGGTCGGGGTGATGGGCCGCGACCCACCACGCGACCGACGCGCCCCAGTCGTGCCCGACAAGGTGGAAGGTCTCGTGGCCCAGCGCCGCCGCGATCCCCAGGGCGTCCGCGGCCAGGGGTCCGGCGCCGTAGGCCGCCACGCCGTCGGGGCGCGCGCCGGGCGAGTAGCCGCGCTGGTCGGGCGCGAGCAGGCGCAGGCCCGCTGCCGCCAGATCCGGGGCGACGGCCGTCCAGCTCCGGGAGCTCTGGGGGAAGCCGTGCAGCAGCAGCACGGGCTCGCCGTCCTCCGGTCCGGCGAGGCGGACGTCGAAACGCAGGTCGTCGAGGTCGACGCTCGCGTGCGCCCACGTGTGCGCAACGCTGCCCATGCCGCTCAGGAGCCGACGCGCAGCAGGTCGGCGGCCTTCTCGCCGACCATCAGGGCGGCCGCGTGGGTGTTGCCGCGCGGGACGCGGGGAAAGACCGAGGCGTCGGCCACGCGCAGCCCGCCGACGCCGTGCCCCCGCAGCGCCGGGTCCAGCACGCCCCGACCCTCCGGTCCGATGCGGGCGGTGCAGGTCGAGTGGTAGGTGTGCGAGACCTCCTGGCGGATCCTCTCCTCGATCTCGGCACGGCTCTTGGCCGGTTCCCCCGGGTGGATCTCGTCGTCCGTGTAGGGGGCCAGCGGATCCGCCGCGGCGACGTCCCTGGCGCGCTCGATCGCGGCGACCATCGCATCCATGTCGGCTGCCGCGGAGAACCAGTTGTTGCGGATCACCGGCTTGTCGTGGGGGTCGGCGCTACGCAGCCGCAGGTGCCCCACGCTCTGCGGCCCCAGCAGCGAGCAGCCGATGAGGTAGGCGGGGGTGGCGTGCTCGGCGAGGCCGTGGTCGACGAAGTACGCCGGCCCGGCGATGAACTGCACGTCCGGCGGCTCGTCGCCGCCGCGGGTGGAGAAGACGGCGCCGGCCAGGTGCTGACCCACGTGGGGTTGGTCGAGCACGACGTCGATCCCATGCTCCCGCAGCTGGTCTGCCGGGCCGATCCCGGAGAGCATCAGCAGCTGGGGGGTGTTGATCGCCCCGGCGGAGAGCACGAACTCGCGATGGGCGCGGACCTCGCGGCGCCCGCGCACGCCCTCGAGCTCGACGCCGGTGGCCCGGCCGCCCTCGAGCAGGACCCGCGTCACCAGCGTCTTGGTCAGGATCGTGAGGTTCCTGCGGCGCCGGGCCGGCGTCACGTACCCGTCCGCCGTGGTCCGGCGCCGGCCCCGCTTCTGCGTCACCTGATAGAGCCCCGCCCCCTCCTGGCTCGGCCCGTTGAAGTCGTCGGTGCGCGCCAGCCCGGTGGCGCCCATGGCGTCGACGAGCGCCTCGCTGACCAGGTGAGGCGAGCGCTGGTCCTGCACGTGCATGGGGCCGTCGTCGCCGTGGTAGGCGTCGGCGCCCCGGGAGTTGCGCTCCGAGCGCCGGAACAGCGGCAGCACCTCGTCGTAGGACCACCCGGTCGCGCCGTCGCTGGCCCAGGCGTCGAAGTCGCTGTGGTGGCCGCGGAGGTAGATCATCGCGTTCTGCCCGCTGGACCCGCCGAGCATCTTGCCGCGCGGGTGGTACATGACGCGGTCGTCGAGAGAGGGCTCCGGCTCGGAGTAGTACTCCCAGTCGCGCGTGGTCTTGAACTGCTTCGCGAATGCCGCGGGCCCCTGGACGTACATGGTGCGGTGCGAGCCCCCCGCACGTAGTCGTAGACCTCGGTGCTCGCGCTGTCCTGACCCATGCGTGAACCCCTTCGTCGGATGGCACGGACGGTAACCCGCGTGGACACGCCGAAGGGTGGTGTCCTCCCGCGGGCCCCGGGGCCGCATAATGCAGCCATGCTTGTGTCGCTGCGGCAGAAGATGCTCCCGCCGAGCCAGCGTCGCACGCTCGAGGAGCTGACCGCGGAGCTGGACCTGCGACACGGCGACCGGGCCGCCAAGCTCTCCAGCTTCTGGACGATGCTCACGCTCTCCGGCGTGATCGCCTCGGCCGGGATCCTCAACGACTCCACGGCGACCGTGATCGGCGCGATGATCATCGCGCCGCTCTCCACACCGATCATGGGCATCGCGATGGGCATCGCGAAGCAGGAGCGCAACGCCTCCCTGGTCTACGTGGTCGGCGGCGGGGTGCTGGTGATCGTCGTCGGCTTCCTCTTCTCCCTCCTGCTGCCCGGCGGGACCGATGTCCTGACCAACGGGCAGGTCTCCTCACGGACCTCCCCGTCGCTCCTGGACCTCGTCGCCGCTCTGGCCACGGGCCTGGCGGGCGCCGTGGCCCTGGCACGACGCGATGTCGGGGCCGTGCTGCCGGGCGTGGCCATCTCGATCTCGCTGGTGCCGCCGTTGGCGGTGGTCGGCATCTGCATCGGTGAGGCCGAGCCCGAGGCCGCGCTCGGCGCGCTCATCCTCTTCCTGTCCAACATCCTCGCGCTGATGATGGCGGGCGTGCTGATGTTCGGCCTGCTCGGGTACACCACCGAGGCGCTGAAGAGGCGACCCGCGAGCCGGCGACCCTACGTCGTGCTCACCGCGCTGATGGTCGTGGTCTCCCTCCCGCTGGTCGTGAACTCCGTGGCCACCTACCTCTTGGATTCCTGGACCAACCAGATCAAGGCCGAGGCCGAGACGTGGGTGAAGGACTCCCCCGGCTCGCAGGTGACGGACGTCGAGGTCTCGCTCGGCACGATCCGGGTGCAGGTCCGTCAGGTCTCCCGGTTGCCACCTCAGGCGGACCTGCTCAAGCGCCTCGAGCCCGTCGTCCCCGACTCCATGGAAGTCACGCTCGAGACCACGAACGGACGCGAGATCGAGCTCGGTCCCGTCACGGGCACCAAGGCCGAAGGCGAGGTGCCGCTCGGCAGCGACGGAGCCCGGGTTGCCCCCTAGGCGCTGCGTCTACGTCAAGCGTGTCGAGGACATCGACGCCTGCGCCCTGCGGGGCCTGGTCGCGCACGCCTGGGCGACCAACGCCGATCCCGCCTGAGGCTGGTGCGGCCGGCGGGGGCGCCGCCCGGCTACTGCAGCGCCGCGGTCAGTCGCATCACGTTGTCGACCGCGCGCGAGCGGCGGGGCCTCCCGTGCCACTCCTCCTCGGTCAGCTCCCGCGAGACGGCGCGGTAGCCGTCCTCCACCTCGCGCAGCCGGCGGACGACGTCGCCGCCCGTCAGCATCATCGACACCTCGTGGTTGAGGGCGAAGGAGCGCATGTCCATGTTGCTCGACCCGATCACGGCCACGTCGTCGTCGATGCTGAGGTGCTTGGCGTGCAGCACGGCCGGCGCCGGGTAGAGGAAGATCCGCACGCCCGTCTCGAGCAGCGCCTGGTAGTAGGAGCACTGCGCGTGCTGAACCATGAACTGGTCCCCGACCGCGCTCACGAAGAGCTCGATGTCGACGCCGCGCTGGGCCGCCGTGGTCACGGCGTAGAGGAGCGGCTCGTCCGGCACGAAGTACGGGCTGGTGATGGAGACCCGGCGCTGCGCCGAGTAGATCAGGGTCGTGAAGACACGCAGGTTGTTCTCAGTGAGGAAGCCCGGCCCGCTGGGCAGCACCTGGCACGAGACGTCGGCGGTCGGGACGGCGTTCGACTCCCCGGTGAGCAGGTCGTCGACCATGCTCTCGCCCGTCTCGACATACCAGTCGCTGGCGAAGACCGCGCGCAGCGCCGAGACCGCCGGCCCCTCGACCCGCACCGCCAGGTCGACCCAGGTGCGCCCGGCCGCGTGGTTCTTCGGCTTGTTGTAGCCGGGCTCGACCAGGTTCTGCGAGCCCATGAAGCCCGTCCGACCGTCCACGACGAGGATCTTGCGGTGGTTGCGCAGGTCGGGGCGGCGCACCTGCCCCCTGAGGGGGTGGATCGGGAGCATCGCCCGCCACCGCAGGGGGGCGCCGTCCAGCCGGCGGCGCAGGTCCCTCCAGCCCGGGATTCCCCGCGAGCCGATGTGGTCCAGCAGCAGTCGCACGTCGACGCCGCGCTCCCCCGCCGCCACCAGAGCGTCGAAGAACGGGCCGGTGGTCTCGTCCCACGCGGTGATGTAGAACTCCACCTCCACCGAGGATGTGGCGCGCTCGACCGCGGAGGTCATCGCCGCGATCGAACCGACGTAGTCCGCCAGCAACGTCACGGCGTTGCCGTCCTGGAGCGGCAGCGTTCCCAGGGCGCGGCTCAGTCGCGCGACCGAGGCGACGTACGGCGGCCCGGTCGCGGCGCTCGGAACCAGCTCGGCGGTGTGGGCGCGGATCGCGTCCTGCGCCCCACGACGCCGGTCTCGCCGGCGGCGGCCGAGGCTGGTGCGCCCCAGGGTCAGGAAGAGCAGCAGGCCGCCGAGCGGCGCGGCCAGGATCAGCATCAACCACGCCATCGCGGAGGCCGGTCGGCGGTTGCTCGGCACGACGCACACGGCGACGATCTTGACGACGTAGCCGGCCGCGATGATCGCCGCGGCGATCGCGAGCGACCCTCCGTCCACGGCGCCGGCCAGGTCCAGGGCAACCGTCCGGGCCGGTGGAGCGGGAGCGAGACGCACGTGCTCAGGCTAGGTCGACGCCCCGGCCGTCAGCCCGCTCCACGCGGAGGAACCGGAGCTGATTTCCACGGCGTACGGGATCGCAAGCTCCTCCGCGACCGGGACCGGTCGCTCGGGGCGAACCGGCCTGTACATCCGGCACCGGCCCGACCACAGTGGAGGCACACGCGAACGGACGGGACGTCGATGCACCAGCACAGGCCGCTCGCCGTCGGGCTCACGCCGCTGGAGACCCGTCGCGAGGTCGTCCTGCATGTGGCCACCCGCGCCGAGGAGCTCGGATTCGACAGCTTCTCGCTCGCCGAGGGCTGGGGGCACGACGCCGGTGCGCTGCTCGCCGAGGTCGCGACGCGGACCGAGCGCATCGGCCTCGGGACCGGCGTGCTGAATGTCTGGGGTCGCAGCCCGGCCAGCATCGCCATGCTGGCGGCCTCGCTGGACGACATCTCCGCGGGCCGGTTCACCCTTGGACTCGGCGCGGGCAGCCCGCCGCTCGCCGAGGGACTGCACGGCGTCGAGTTCCGCGCGCCGGTGGCCCGGCTCGAGGCCGTGACGCGGCAGGTCCGCGGCCTGCTGCGGGGGGAGCGCGCCGAGCCGGTGGCGTCCGCGGGCACCCGCGGGCTGCGGCTGGCCGTCACGCCGACGACGGCGATCCCCGTGCACCTGGCGGCCCTCGGACCGCGGGCCGTGCGCGCGTGCGGCGCGCTCGCCGACGGCTGGATCCCCTTCCTGCTGCCTCTCTCGGGCCTGGCGGAGGGGATGGAGCTGCTCTCCGCGGGGGCCGCCAACCGCCCAGACCTGACCCGTCCGATGCCCCGCGTGTGCCCGTGCATCCCCGCCGCGGTGTCGTCCGATCCCGTCGCGGCGCGCGGCGTGGCCGCGTGGTGGATCAGCTTCTACGTGGTCAGCATGGGGCCCCTCTACCGGGACACCCTGACCCGGATGGGGCACGGCGACGCCGTGGAGGCGGTGATCGCGGCCAACCCCACCCCGCGCACCCACGAGCTCCCGGCTGCCGCCGACGCTCTCGTGGACGAGCTCACCGTCGGCGGGACCCCCGAGCACGCCACCGCGGTGCTGGACCGCTGGTACGCCGCCGGGGCCCAGATGCCGACGATCGTCCTGCCGCCGGGCCGCGAGCTGGCCGAGCTCGACGACATGCTCGAGGCCCTCAGCCCGGAACGATGACGAGCTTGCCCACGTGCCCCCGCCGCGCGAGCCGCTCCTGGGCCTCCGCAACCTCGTCGAGCCCGAACGTGGCCGCGACCACGGGCCGCACCCCACCGCCGCGGGCGACGTCGACGAGCAGGTCGAAGACGCGCGGGGTGTGCATGGTGGAGCCGACCAGCGCGATGTTCGCCAGGTAGAGCCGACGCACGTCCAGCTCCACCGCCCAGCCGTCCAGCGCCCCCGCGACCACCCAGCGACCGCCCGGGCGGAGCAGCCCGAGCCCCGGCGCGACGATGCCGCCGGCGACGACGTCGATGACGGTGTCGTACCCCGCGGGCGAGGCCGCGGCGGCGTCGTCGATCACGCGGCCGCGGGCCCGGTCGACGGTCGCGTCGGCGCCGGCCTCCCGGACGCCCTCCGCCTTGGCCGCGCTGCAGACGCCGACCACCCGCGCGCCGCGGGCCCGGGCGAGCTGCACGGCGGCCAGACCCACACTGCCGGAGGCGCCCGTGACCAGCACCGTGTGCCCCCCGGCCACCCCGCCACGCTCCAGCATCCCCAGGGCGGTGCCGAAGGCGATCGGGAGCGACGCCCAGCTCGACGTCGCTCAGCGGCGAGTCGTCGACCCCGTGGGCGCGCCCGGTCGCCACGACGACGTACTCGGCGAACGCGCCGTCCCGCTCGCTGCCGAGCACGTCGGCCACGAGCGCGTCCGGGCCCGGACCGTCGTAGAGCGCGGGGTCGACCAGGACGCGCTCACCGACGCGCGCGGCCGGCACCCCGTCGCCGACCGCGGCGATCACCCCGGCCACGTCGCCGCCCTGGATGCGCGGGAAGTCCAGCGGGCCGAGCCAGCCCGCCTTCGCCGCCGGGTCGTCCGCCGTGCCGTAGGAGCCCTCGCGGGTCCAGAGGTCGGTGTTGTTGCAGCCGGCCGCCGTCACGCGCACCAGCACCTCGCCGGACCCCGGCCGGGGCACCGGCACCTCGCGCACCTCGATGGCGTCGAGCCCCCCGTGGTGGGTCGTCACCGCCGCGCGCATGGTGCCGGGCACACGTCCACGGTGGTCGCTCCTCCCTCGGGCCCGAGCTGTCAGGCCCGAGCAAATCAAGCCCGAGCAATCAAGCCCGAGCTGTTCGAGCCCGAGCTCAGCAATCAGGCCAGGTCGTACCGGTCAAGCATCATCACCTTGTCCCACGCGGCCACGAAGTCGCGCGCGAACTTCTCGGCACCGTCCGAGCTCGCGTAGACCTCGGCGAGCGCGCGCAGCTCGGAGTTCGAGCCGAAGACGAGATCGTTGCGCGTGCCGGTCCAACGCACGTCGCCCGTGGCGGCGTCCCGGGCCTCGAAGAGATCCTGCGCGTCGGTGGTCGGGTGCCAGGTGGTGCCCATGTCGAGCAGGTTGACGAAGAAGTCGTTCGTCAGCTGCCCGACCCGGTCGGTCAGCACGCCGTGCGGCGACTGCTCGTGGTTGGCCCCCAGCACCCGCAGCCCGCCGACGAGCACCGTCATCTCCGGCGCGCCGAGGTCGAGCAGGTTGGCCCGGTCGACCAGCAGGTACTCCGCCGGCATGTCGGTCTTGCCGAGGTAGTTGCGGAACCCGTCGGTCGAGGGCTCGATCGCCGCGAACGAGTCGACATCGGTCTGCTCCTGCGTGGCGTCCGTGCGCCCGGGCGTGAAGGGCACGGTCAGCTCGTGGCCGGCGTCGCGCGCGGCCTGCTCGACGCCCGCGCACCCGGCGAGCACGACCAGGTCGGCCATCGAGATGCGCAGGCCGCCGTCCTGAGCGGCGTGGAAGGACTCCCGGATGCTCTCCAGGGTGCCCAGCACCCGCGCCACCGTGGCGGGGTCGTTGACCTCCCACTGGGCCTGGGGCTCGAGGCGGATGCGACCGCCGTTCGCCCCGCCGCGCTTGTCGCTGGCCCGGAAGGAGGCGGCCGCCGCCCACGCGGTGGAGACGACCTGCCCGACGGTGAGCTCGCTGGCCAGGACCTGCTCCTTGAGCTGCGCGATCTCGGCGTCGCCGACCAGCGGGTGGTCGACCTGCGGGACGCGGTCCTGCCAGAGCAGCTCCTCATCGGGGACACGCGGGCCGAGGTAGCGCTCGATCGGGCCCATGTCGCGGTGCGTGAGCTTGAACCACGCGCGGGCGAAGGCGTCGGCGAACTCGTCGGGGTTCTCCTGGAAGCGCCGGGAGATCCGCTCGTAGACCGGGTCCAGCCGGAGCGACAGGTCGGTGGTGAGCATCGTCGGCGGGCGGGAGAGCGAGCCGTCCTCGGGGTCGGGGACCGTGTCCGCGCCGGCGCCGTCCCGGGGCTGCCACTGCCAGGCGCCCGCCGGGCTCTTGACCTTCTCCCACTCGTGGCCGAAGAGGTTCTCGAAGTACATGCTCGACCACTGGGTCGGCCGCGCGGTCCAGGTCACCTCGATGCCGCTGGTGATCGCGTCGCGACCCTTGCCGCTGCCGTGCGTGCTGAGCCAGCCGAGACCCTGCGCCTCCAGGGGGGCGCCCTCGGGCTCGGGGCCGACGTGCGCCTCCGGGTCGCCGGCGCCGTGGGTCTTGCCGAAGGTGTGGCCCCCGGCGATGAGGGCGACGGTCTCCTCGTCGTTCATCGCCATCCGGCTGAAGGTCTCGCGGATGTCGTGCGCCGCGGCGACGGGGTCGGGCTCGCCGTTCGGCCCCTCCGGGTTGACGTAGATCAGGCCCATCTGGACGGCGGCCAGCGGGTTCTGCAGGTCGCGGTCACCGTGGTAGCGCTCGTCCCCGAGCCACTCGGTCTCGGGGCCCCAGTAGACGTCCTCGTCGGGCTCCCACACGTCGCGGCGGCCCCCGGCGAAGCCGAAGGTCTCGAAGCCCATGGAGTCCAGCGCGCAGGTGCCGGCGAAGACGATGAGGTCGGCCCAGGAGAGGCTGTTGCCGTACTTCTGCTTGACCGGCCACAGGAGACGCCGCGCCTTGTCGAGATTGCCGTTGTCGGGCCAGCTGTTGATCGGGGCGAAGCGCTGCATGCCGGCTCCCGCGCCACCGCGACCGTCCTGGATGCGGTAGGTGCCCGCGCTGTGCCAGGCCATCCGGATGAAGAGCGGGCCGTAGTGCCCGAAGTCGGCCGGCCAGAAGTCCTGCGACGTCGTCATGACCTCCTCGACGTCACGCTGGAGCTCGTCGAGATCCACCGCGGCGAACGCCCGCGCGTAGTCGAAGTCCTCATCCATCGGGTTCGCGACCGCGTTGTGCTTGCGCAGGATCGTGAGGTTGAGCTGTTGCGGCCACCAGCGCCGGTTGCCACCGCCCCCCTCGGTCGGGTGCTGGCCGCCGCCGATCACCGGGCAGCCACCCGCCTCCTCGACGTTCATTTCGCCTACGCGGGTCTCATGGTCCTGGGACACGGGGTTCCTTCCGGGGTAGCGGTTCTGGGCGGCTGTTCAGGTGTGGCGGGTCAGGTGTGGCGGGTCAGGTGTGGCGGGTCAGGTGTGGCGGGTCAACGGGCTGTGCCGAGCAGGTGGGGCAGAGGCCCCAGTAGACGACCTCGGCCTCGTCGACCGTGAAGCCGGCATCGTCGGCCGCGGTCAGGCAGGGCCGCTCGCCGACGGCGCAGTCGACGTCGACGATCAGACGGCAGGATCGGCACACCAGATGATGGTGGTTGTCGCCCACCCGCGCCTCGTAGCGCGCGAGCGAGCCGGAGGGCTGGATGCGCCGCACCAGCCCGTGCTCGGTGAGCACGCGCAGGACGTCGTACACGGCCTGGTGCGACACCTGGCCCAGCTGTGTCCTGGTGGCGTCGCTGATCGACTCGGTGTCCGCGTGCGGCTGGGCGTGCACAGCCTCGAGGACGGCGACACGCGGCCGGGTCACGCGCAGGCTCGCACCGCGCAGCAGGTGCTCGAGCTCGTCGAGGGTGGGCACGACGCGAGCCTCGCGCAGTTTCTGGAACGGGTCAAGAAACCACGGCGGCGGGAGCGCCCGCGACTCAGGTCGCGGGCGCTCGACCGGTGGCGCACCGGGCGGCCGCACCGAGCGTGAAGGGTCCGGTCGGGGAGCCGACCTCGCGATACATGGCCGATCGCAGCGCGGTCCGCGTGTCGTGCGGCACTCCCACGCAGTACGCGCCGGCCGGACCGACGCCCTCGAGGAATCCCTCCCACAGCTCGTGGAAGTCACCGTAGGTCGCCGCCACCGTCAGGGTGGTCTCCTCCAGATCCTCGATGCCCGCCGAGGCGAAGAGGTCGGCGATCTCGCCGGCTCGGCCGAAGCGAAGCACCCGCGCCTCGTCGGGCGCCTCGGGGTCGACCGCCAGCGCGGCGTCCCAGAAGTGCCGCAGCATCTCCATGCCCTCGGCGACGTCCCACGTGCAGGCGGCCACGATGCCGCCGGGGCGCACCACGCGCCGGAGCTCGGTGGCGGCGCGCGCGGGTTCGCCCACGAAGGGCAGTACCAGCTGGGCGAGAACGGCGTCGAAGGCGGCGTCCTCGAAGGGGAGCTCCTCGGCGCGGCCCGGCCGCAGGTCCACGCCCGGATGCCGCGCGGCGCACTCGGCGACCGACCCCGGTGACGGGTCGCACGCCGCCACCGCACGGGAGCCGAGCCGGTCGACGAGCACGCGCGTGAGCGCTCCCGGGCCGCACCCGACGTCCAGGGCCCTCATCCCCCTGCCCACCCCGGCGGCATCGGCGAACACGCTCGCCAGCGGCTGGGAGTACCGGCCCAGGAAGGAGTCGTAGGCCTCGGCCGAGTTCGCGAACGCCCGGGTCAACGGAGAGAATCCCGTTCCATAGCCCGTCCCCGCCACATGAGGGACCCCATCCTACGCCGGGTTCCGGCGGTCGGACCGGGGCGCGGCTAGCCTCACCGGATGAGGTTCGAGGAGCTCGACTGGAGCGACACGCCCTGGGGCACGATCAGTCTCCGGCGGCGCTACGACCCGGTGACCCGTTGTGAGGTCCACGAGGTGAAGCTCGACGACGACTTCCTGATGTCGAGCCAGTTCACGACCGGTGAGCGCGAGTTGGCCCGGATCGGCCTGGCGGCGATCGAGGGGGATGCGTTGGTCGTGCTCGTCGGCGGTCTCGGCCTCGGCTACACCGCGCAGACGGCGCTGGAGGACCCCAGGGTCGCCGACCTCACGGTGGTCGAGGCGCTGGAGCCGGTGCTCTCCTGGCATCGGCGCGGGCTCTTCGACGACACCCGCGGGCTGGCGGCCGATCCCCGCACCCGATTCGTGCGCGACGACTTCTTCGACCTGGTGCGCTCCGGCCGCACCCCCATGGCCGTCGACGCGCTGCTGCTCGACATCGACCATGCCCCCGACTGGCCGCTGCGCTCCGACCACGGCGACTTCTACACGGAGAGCGGTCTGCGCGCGGCGGCCGCCATGATCGCCCCGGCCGGCGCGTTCGCCCTGTGGTCCGACGAGCCGCCCGAGCCGGCGTTCGTCGCCCGGCTGGCCACCGCCTTCGAGGAGGCCGACGCGCACGTCGTGCCGTTCCCCAATCCGCTGACCGGCGGCGAGTCCGCGAACACCGTCTACCTCGCTCGCCGACCGCGCAGCTGAGCGGGGCCAGGGTCACCGCGCCGAGGACCCCGGACCCTGTCACTCCCCGGGTGCCGCGGCGGATGCTCGCCCCACAACCCCCCGGAAAGGTGGCTCAGGCGAATGGTGCGCTGGGGTGTCGCGGTCGTGCTGGTCCTCCACGGGCTCATCCACCTGCTCGGCGCGGCCAAGGGCCTCGGCTGGGCAGAGGTACCCCAGCTGCGTCGGCCGATCAGCCGCGCCCGCGGGGTCGCCTGGCTCGGCGCGGGAGCGCTCGTCACCCTCTCGGCCGTCCTGCTCGGCGTGGGGGTGGCGTGGTGGTGGACGGTGGGAGTCGTGGCGTTGGTGACCTCCCAGACCATGATCTTCACCGCGTGGGGTGACGCCAAGGCGGGCACCGCGGGGAACCTCCTCCTGCTCGCGGCGGTGGTCCAGGGACTCGCGACGTGACGGCCCGGGTCCGGGCCGTCGTTCTCCTCCTCCTTGCAGCCGGCCTCGCCGCCGCAGCGCTCATCGGCCCGCTGGCGCTGGGATGGGTCGAGTACCACATCGGGGAGGACGTTCGGAATCAGGTGGTCGGCGGGGATCTCGTCGCCCTCGTCCTCGTGGCGCCGACGTGCGTGGCCGCCGGGGTGCTCACCTGGCGTGGGCACCCGGCGGGGCCGGTCCTGGCGCTGGCACCGACGGCGTTCGCGCTCTACCTGTCCACCCAGCTGGCGGTGGGCGGCGAGTTCGCGCGCGCCGAGGGGAACAGCGAGCGGGCGTTCCCGCTGCTGCTCGTCGTGTTCTGGCTCGCCGGCACGGGCCTGGTCGGGTCGTGGCGCGCGGTCGACGCGACCGCGCTCCCCCGGCCCGGCCGGGCGATGCGCCGCACCGCGGCGTCGGCCCTGCTCCTGGTCGCCGCGTTCCTCGTGCTCGGGCTGCACCTGCCGGGCCTGGCAGACGTGATCGCCGGCCCGCCCGACGACGTCTCCTACACCCAGGCACCGACCGTGTTCTGGATCGTGAAGTGGATGGACCTCGCCGTCGTCGTCCCGCTCCTGGTCCTCGCCGCCGTGGGAGCCCTCCGGCGCTCCGCGTGGGCGCCGTTGCTCCTACACGCCGTCGTCGGATGGGCGGCCCTGCTCGGGAGCGCCGTGGCGGCGATGGCCGTCGTGATGGTGCTCAACGACGACCCCGCCGCGAGCGCCGGTCTCGCCGGCGGGTTCGTTGCCTTCGCCGCGGTCTTCCTCATCCTGGCCGCGCGGTTGCTGGCTCCGCTCCTGCGCACCGGTGGCTAGGGGTTCATCGTGTAGGAGCCTGCGAGCTCCGCGACCGCGTCCCACAGCCGCTGGAATCGCTGTTCGTCCGCGACGGGGGGTCGCTGGGCGCCCCGCGCCCACTCCTGCTGCGCCTGGGTGGCGCCGTGCTTGCCGAGCAGGTCGGCGGCCTCGGCGGAGAAGTCGCGCACGAGCACGTCGAAGACGGCGTCCACCTGGTCGTCGTCCACCCCCGTGATCCCGGCCTGCTCGAGGATCAGCTGGCCATAGACGATCAGCGTGAACAGCTCACCCAGACTCAGCATCAGGTCCATGTCGTTGATCTGCTGCTCGTCCGGCGGGGCGGTGAGTAGCAGCCGCACGAACGCCTCGGCCTGCTCGGTGAAGCGGGCGACGTTGGGGATGCCGGACGCACCCGCGTACGCCGTGCGCCAGTCGTGGAAGCGGACCGCGCCCAGCCCCCGGGCCGGCCCCTGGCGGAAGAGGAACGCGTCGTCGGCAGGGTCGCGGCGCACCGGGATCTCCGGCTGCTCGCGGGGGTCGAAGAGGTAGGCGGGCATGAACTTTCCGATCAGCGCGAGGTTCACCGCGACCGTGCCCTCGAGCTTCGGCAGGCCCCGGACGTCCGTGATCGCGAGCGGGAGGTAGCCCTCCGCCTCGAATCCCTTCGCGGCCACCACGTCCCCGAGCAGCGAGAGCACCTTCTCGGCCTCGGTGGTCGCCTTCATCTTGGTGACCGGGTTGTAGAGCAGGTAGCGCCGGTCCTCGGCGTTGGCGCACCGAAAGTAGTCGATGGCGCGGTCGCAGAACAGGCGCATGCCGATCAGCCGGGCGTGGGCGTCGACGAGCTGGCGCCGGATGTGGGGCATGTCGGTGACCCGCTTGCCGTAGAGCCGGCGGTGGTGCGCGTGCGTGACCGCCTCGTAGAACGCGTGCGTGCTCAGGCCCAGGCCGCCGAAGCACAGGTTGAACTTGCCGATGTTGACCGTGTTCAGCGCCGCGCTGAAGGCCGCCTCCCCGGTGTGCATCAGGTCCTCGGCGGCGACCGGGTAGTCGGTGAGCCGGAACTCGGCCACGTACATCTGGGTCGGCACCACGTTCTTGATCACCTCGTAGCTCGGGTGGGTCGAGTCGGCGTGGAAGAACACGTACTGCTCGGAACCCTCCACGCCGTCGATGCGGCCGAAGACCGAGACGGTGGTCGCGCAGTTGCCGTTGCCGATGTAGTACTTCGAGCCGTTCGCGCGGTACCCGCCAGCGCCGTCCGGCGTGAGCACCATGTCGCTGGCATAGATGTCGGCGCCGTGCTCCTTCTCGGAGAGGCCGAACGCCGCCACGCCGCCGGCGTCCAGGGCCATCGCCGCTCGCCGGCGGACGTCGTCGTTGTCGCTCTGCCACACGGGCCCCAGGCCGAGGATGGTGACCTGCCACGGGTACCAGTAGTTCAGCCCGTAGAAGCCCAGCACCTCGCTGAGCGCAGCGATCCGCGCCGTGTCCCACCGCTTGTCCGGGTGACCATCCGCGTCCGCGCGGGGGGTCAGGAAGGTGGAGAACAGCCCCTCCTTGCCCGCGAACTCCAGGAAGTCGGAGTAGAAGACGTGCTCGTGGTAGTCCGAGACCAGCTTGCGCAGGCCCCGCTCCTCGAACCAGTCGATCGTGGCGCGCAGCAGGCGCTGCGTCTCGCCATCGAAGTGGTCGGGGCGGTACGTCGAGGGGTTGAGCAGCATGCCGGGAACCTAGCAGCGCGGCGCCCGCCCGGACGCCGCCCTCGCCCCGCCTCGGAGCGTCACCAGTACATGACCGCCGTGCGCCCGGAGGCTCCCGCCCAGTACAGCCGCACCCGCAGCACGTAGCGCCTGGTCTGGAAGAGCTTCACGTCGAACTGCGCGTTCAGGCCCTGACCGCTGTCGTCGTCGCCCGCGACGAACCGGAGCTCGCCGTCGACCTCCTCGAAGAGCACCATGACCGTGTCGGAGCGCCCGAAGGTCGAGAAGTGGAAGGTGCGGGTCGCGCCCGGCTCCAGCGTGAAGTCGGCCTGCTGTCCCGTCTTGAGACTCAGCGCCTTGGACTCGAACGGGCGCAGCGTGGGGTGGGTCGTCCTCAGCGCGGGGAACCACTGCTTGGCCCACTTCTTGTCGGCGGCCGACAGGCCGCCGGCGGGCTGCAGCCCGTCCGCGTACTTCGCCGGCTCCATGATGAGTCCCTCGGGGAACCAGTACTCCATCACCGAGTTCGGGTCCCACTTCGACCCCTCGACGTCGTTCGGGTCGAGCTTGCGCAGCACGTTGTGGAACGTCTGCTCGCGGGGCCAGTTGTTCGGCGGGCCGCCGAACGTGGTGTACACCGCCTCCTCGTCCCACTCGATGCCCGCGAAGGGGTTCTGGTGCTCGTGCGGCAGCCCCAGTGTGTGGCCGATCTCGTGCAGCGCCGTGTCCCGGCCGTAGTCGGTCGTGAGGTCCCACCCGAAGTTCATCGTGGCCTCGCTCTCGGGGATGCCCAGCACGTCCTTGCCGACGTAGGACCACGAGCCGTCGTTGGCGAAGGAGACGCGGACCTCGGCCTCGCCGGGGTCCGTCACCTCGACGAACTCCAGCCCGATCGGCAGCGCCTTCCAGGTCGCGAAGGCGTCCCGCACCGCCTGCTGCTGAGCCGTCGGGCCGCCCAGGAAGAAGTAGTGCAGGACGGTCCCGTTGACCCACTTGCCCCGGATCCGGCGGATGGCACTCGCGCGCCCCGGCTCGAGATCGGGGGGCAGGACCGGAACCGTCTGGGGCTTGAGCTGGCAGTGGCCCTGCGGTGCACTCTTGCTGGTCGCCATCACGGCACCTCCTTGGTCGTCTCTTCTCAGGACTTCTCGCTCGTGGGCGATCCCGGCTGCCAGCCGGCCCACCGGAGCCCGTCGATGGTGGGCGCGGACACGGGGCGGGGGCCGGGGTCGACCAGCCGCGCGTGCGGCTCGTACGTCGTCACCGGCTCCAACGCGTCCCTCGAGCACTCGAGGACCCGCAGCAGGGTCGACGTCATCGTGGCCGCGTCGTCGTCGACCCCACCGTGCGTGCGGGCGTCGGTGCGGCTCGCCGGTGGTGCGGTGGACGGCGCCCAGACCAGCTCCCCGTGCCCCATCTCTCGGACCATCGCGTCCAGGTGGGTTTCCGCGAAGCGCTGCATGCCCAGGAGCGGCACCTCGGTCTCGCCCGGTGCGGGCCGCTCGAACCCGCGCGCGACCAGGTACAGCAGGGACTTCTGGTAGATCCCCGTGCCTCCCACGCCGACCACGTCGTCCAGCTCGCGCTGGTCGTTGAGCGCGAAAGACGCGAACCGGACCCCCGGCTGACGCAGGTGCGGCAGCGCCTTGGCGGCGAAGAGGTCCGCGCGGACCGCCGGCGCCAGGAAGGTCACGGACGTGACCGGCACCTCGCGCTCGACCAGCTGCGGCAGGAGATGGGTGTGGAAGATCGACCCAGCACTGTGGCCGACCAGGTGCACCTCGACTCCTGCGTGCGCCTGGCAGTAGGCCTGCAGACGCGCGGCCGTCAGCGTCGCCCCGGGCAGGTCGGCCACCCGTGCGGGGATGCCGCCGGGCCACGGCTCCACGCTGCCCCCGGACGCCTTCTCCGCGTTCTCCTTCATCTCCGACCACATCCATCGGAGCCTGCTGCCCGCGAGCTTCTCCACCAGCCGGTCGAACTGCTCGACGAGGTGGTCGCCGAGGCCCCCCGAGGGCAGCCTGCCCTGCGCGAGGTCGGTCAGCTCGTTGACCAGCGTCTCGACCGCCCCCGTCTGCCAGGCGAAGGTGACGGGATAGACCTGGTTGTTCAGCCACCAGTTGAGGTGCTTCTGCGCGATCTCGAGACCGGTGGACTCATCGTTCAGGCCGCCGTGCGCATAGAGGACGATCCGGCGGGGCTCCCGAGGCCCGGAGGTGGCCCAGTGATCGTGGTGCGCCGCCATCTGCTCGAACATCGCGTCGATCTGGGCCGGCGAGCTGCGGAAGCGCCCGTCGGTGGACAGGCGCCCGTCGTTGCCGAGGTTGACCACGTGATCCCGCAGCAGCACGAGATCCGGCCCGGCCCGGGTGGCCAGGGCACCCGTACCGTCCACGATGAGCTTCTCGGCGCGCCCGGCCGTCACCAGACTGCGCACCCCCGGTCGCGCCACCCACGCGTCGTACGCGGAGGCAAGCCAGTCGTCGTAGGGCAGCGTGGCGAAACCGCCCACTCCCCACCCCTTGCCCCAGGAGTTCTGGACCAGGAAGCCGACCTCGTTGTAGCCCACGATGGCGAAGGCGTGGCCGCCCAGGGGCGGGGAGTTCTCCCGGCGCTGGATGACAGCGATCGTCCTTCCGTCGCGCTCGAGCAGGGTCGGTGCGACCCACCCTTCGTGGATGGCCGCGGACGCCGCGATGCCGTACAGCTCGGTCACGGCGGACTGCATGTCGTCGAGGCGGAAGGCGTTGACCCGGTAGAAGGCGCCCAAGGGGTAGCACATCGCCTTCGCCGCGAGGTCGCGGTCGAGGTCGAGGTCCGGCTCGGCGCCCAGCGAGGGCCAGTCCTCCGTTCGCAGCATCCCGTGGTGGTACCAACCCTTCAACGCTCCCCGCAGCGAGGACCCGAGGTCCGCCTCCCCCTCGAACTCGTCGTAGCGACGCGCCATCGCGTACAGCATGTACGGGCTGACCTTGATGGGCTCCCCGGTCGGCCCCGGGTGATGGTGCAACACGGCATTGACCATGGCCGCGACAGCGTGGCCGGTGCACGAGTTGCCCTCCTGGGTGAGGACGTGCCGCTCCTCGGGGCGGACGTCCACCCTCGGGGGCAGCGGCGTCAGCCCGGCCCGGTAGAGCCGGTCGCGCCCATCGAACACGTCGGGCAGGGCGTCGGCGCTGAAGGACTTCTGGGCGGCCGGCACCTCGACCACCCGCGGAGCCGCTGTCTTTGGCATCGGACCCCCGAAGGCCTCACCGGCCCGGTCGCCCGTGTGCGATCGAGCCGATGCCGAGCAGATTGGCCCACCGAGGCCATCGCGTCAAGGCCCACGTCACGGCCCATCCGGAGCCCGGGCGCGTGCGCCGCCACTAGACACCGCGGCCGGATGCGAGAACGATGGTGGGCGACGTTGCAGACGTTGCAATGGGGGACAGCCGTGTGCGAGGTGCCGCCACGATCCTGGCGCGAAGCAGTCCGGCCCTCACGGGTCCTGCTCGCGATGGCTGGTCTGACCCTGGGGGCGGTCGGCGCCTGGTTCGGCGAACTCCAAGGCCTGGGACTGATCGCCCTGGCGACCGGACTCTTGCTGGCGGCCGTCGTCCTGCCGACGGTGCGAAACGTGGAGTTCGGCTTGCCGGTGGGTGTGAAGGTCTCCGCGGCGGTGGAGACCCGCGAGGAGGAGCTGCGATCGGCCTTCGTCGACCAGAAGGCCGACCTGGAGATCTGCGCACAGCTGCTCTGTGACGATCCCGCCGACGCGACCCGGATCCTCGAGGCGTCCTGGGCGGACGCCGTGCGCTGCTGGCGGGGCGACGCGACGGGCCCCGAGATCCGCGCCTACGTCCTGTGCGTGCTGGTCGCGATGGCGACGGCGCACCGGCGATGGGCCCGGGCGGAGGCCGCCACGGCCCCGGCGCATGCGTTGATCGCCAGACTCCCCTGGGAGCAGCGGGTGGTCGTCGTGCTCCACGAGTTCGCACGCCTCCCGCGGCCCCAGATCGCCGCGATCCTCGACGAGGAGACGAGCGAGGTGGAGACGCGGCTGCGGCAGGCACGGTCGGCTCCCGGCGCCGTGACGCCCACCGGGGGTGCCTGGTGACTCAGGGCCCGACTCATCAGCGCATCCGCTCTGCTGCCGAGGAACGCGCGCGGTTGCACCCTGCGGACCCGGAGGTGGCGCTGCGAGGGGGCATGAGGTCCTTCCGGAGACGGCTGGCCCTGACCCAGGCGGTCGCGGGCGCCGCGATCGTCGCGATCGCGGTGGTGACCACGACCGTTGTCGCCATCGCCGGTGACGCCGCCCCGAAGGCTCCCGGCACCGTCGCGGACCCCGTGCTCGGATCCATCTCGATCGAGCCGCCCGGAGGTGAGCTGCGGCCTGGCGAGAGCATGGCGTTCGTCGTCCGGGGCGAGGGCCCCGACGGTGGCGGCTCCGAGCTCACCCGGGACGTCGCCTGGGCATCGAGCGACCCGGGCGTCCTCGACATCGACGACCAGGGTCGGGCCGAGGCTCTCGCACCCGGCGACGCCGAGGTCACCGCGGAGCTCGACGGCCTCGGCGACAGCGCCGACGTCTCGGTGGTCGCAGAGCCGCCGCAGCTGGTCTCGGTGACGATCGAGCCGGCGAGTGCTCGACTGCTCCCCGGTGACACGCAGACCTTTGCCGCGCAGGGCACACGGGTCGACGAGAGCACCATCGACCTGACCGGCGACGTCGACTGGCGGTCCAGCGACCCGACCGTCCTCGACATCGACGACCAGGGTCGAGCCACCGCCCGGGCATCCGGCGACGCCGAGGTCACCGCGGAGCTCGGCGACCTCGGCGACAGCGCCGACGTCTCGGTCCGTGCGGACTCACCGGAGATCGTGTCGGTCGTCATCGACCCGAACGGGCTCGAGCTGGTTCCGGGGGAGACCAGCACCCTCACCGCCCAGGCCACCCTGGACGACGACAGCTCGAACGACGTCACCCAAAACGTCGAATGGGTCTCCAGGGACACCGCGATCCTCGAGGTCGACGACCGAGGCGGGGCCACCGCCGTATCGCCTGGCACGACAGAGGTCACGGCCACGCTCGACGGTGCGAGCGACTCGGTCACGGTCGAGGTCGTGCCGGTCATCAGGTGATCGACCGCGAGGGGGCCTCGCAGGCTGCGTCACCCCGGCACCGCGGGTACGACTAGGGTGCGCCAGCAGCCACTGTGGACACAGGACGAGGACGGCCCATGACCGAGCGCACGCAGCACAAGATCCAGCTCGACGAGCACGAGATGCCGACGCGCTGGTACAACGTGCTCGCCGACCTGCCCGAGCCCCCTCCCCCGGTGCTGCACCCGGGCACCGGGGAGCCGGTGGGGCCCGCGGACCTCGCGCCGCTCTTCCCGATGGCCCTGATCGATCAGGAGGTCTCGACCGAACCGTACGTCGAGATCCCTCCCGAGGTCCTCGACGTCTACCGGCTCTGGAGGCCCAGCCCGCTCTACCGGGCCCACCGGCTCGAGAAGGCGCTGGGCACCCCGGCCCGGATCTACTACAAGTACGAGGGCGTCTCACCGGCCGGCTCCCACAAGCCGAACACCTCGGTGCCGCAGGCCTTCTACAACGCCCAGGCCGGGGTGAACCGGCTGACCACCGAGACCGGGGCGGGCCAGTGGGGCACGGCGCTGGCCTTCGCCTGCGCGCAGTTCGGGATGGAGTGCGAGATCTGGCAGGTGCGGGCCTCGTACGACCAGAAGCCCTACCGCAAGATCATGATGGAGGTCTTCGGCGGCACGGTGCACCCGAGCCCGTCGGATCTCACCGAGGCCGGACGCAGCATCCTGGCCGGCGACCCCGGCTCCCCCGGCTCGCTGGGGATCGCGATCAGCGAGGCGGTCGAGATGGCCGCCGGCGACCCGGCGACCAACTATGCGCTGGGCAGCGTGCTCAACCACGTGCTGCTGCACCAGACGATCATCGGTGAGGAAGCGCTGCTGCAGCTCGCCAAGGTCGGCGAGACCCCTGACGTGCTGGTCGGCTGCACGGGTGGCGGGTCCAACTTCGGTGGGCTCGCGTTCCCGTTCCTGCGCGAGAGGTGGGCCGGGCGGATGTCGCCGACCGTGCGGGCGGTCGAGCCCGCCGCGTGCCCGTCGCTGACCCAGGGCACCTACGCCTACGACTTCGGCGACGCCATCGGGATGACCCCCCTCATGAAGATGCATACCCTCGGCCACGACTTCGTCCCGGACCCGATCCACGCCGGCGGCCTGCGCTACCACGGGATGAGCCCGCTGATCTCGCACCTCTACGCGACCGGCGAGATCGAGGCGGTGGCCAAGGCGCAGACCGAGTGTTTCGCCGGGGGCGTGCTCTTCGCGCGCACCGAGGGGATCGTGCCGGCGCCCGAGCCGACGCACGCGATCGCGGCCGCGATCGACGAGGCGCACCGGTGCACCGAGACGGGCGAGGACAAGGTCATCCTGACCGCGCTGTGCGGCCACGGCCACCTCGACCTCGCCGCCTACGACGCCTACCTCGCGGGCCGCGTCACCGATCACGGATTCGAGGACGACGATCTCCGGGCGTCCGTCGAGGAGTCCCTGAAGAAGCTGCCCAGCCTCGGCTGAGCGCCGGGGCAGGACGCGTTCATCCGTCGACCCGCCCCCGGGCGCACGCCACGACGGCGGCGAGGTCGAGCCCGTACGTCGGCCCGCGCGTGGCCCCGTAACCGTCCAGACGCCCCGCGCCTCGCTCGACGAGCCGCGACGCGCCCGCCCTGTTGCCGCGGGCGTGGTGGGTCAGACCCACGCAGAGCTGGGCCAAGCCCTGCCACAGGTCGCGCTCGCCTTCCGGGCCGGTCTTCCACCGGACTTCGAGCACCTCGTGCGCCGAGAACGGCCTCCCGGAATCCAGCAGCTCACGCGCCACGGCCAGCGTCTCCGCCGGCGGCCGGGGCTCCTCCGAGACCGGCTCCACTCCCTCGGAGCCGTACGGGAGGGGACGACCCAGTCGGTCCCTCGGCCTCGCCTGCTCGGCTCGACCTCGGGCGTTGCGGTCCCGCATGACACACCTCCAGGGATCGGCGCCGTGACGGCCGCCGACGACACAGGGTGTCGTGAGCCGTCGGCTCAGGCAAGATGGAAGAGACCTTCCCGGCGACCCACGATCGCCGAGAGCGCCACGGTGACACCCGCCGCCGCACACGTCAGGGTGATGATCACGCCGTTCTTGATGAGCACGAAGTCGACCAAGGGTTGCGACTGGAGGAGCCACAGCGTCAGGCCTCCCTTCGCCGCGACGACCAGGCCCCACAGCAGCGTCAGTCGCCGGAACAGCTGCCGCACCCCCGGGCGAGCAGCCAGCGCCGCGTCGACCGGATAGAAGTCCGGAGCGATGCGGGCGACGATCGGCGTGGCGGTCAGCAACGAGGCGAGGAACAGCGCCGCGACGGCTCCGTCGGCGAACACCGGCTGGATGAAATAGACGAACGTGTTGCCGGTCGCCAACGTGAACACCGTCCTGACGGCCATGATCCCGAGCGTCAGCATCAGCAACCCGGAGACCGGGCGTCCGGTCCCCCATCGCCAGCACATCGCACCCGCCACCCAGGCCAGCGCCACGACCAATGCCACGTACACGTCGAAGACCAGCAACGTCGCCGAGAAGAGGGCCGCCGGCGCCACCACCGCGACTGCCAGGCTCGCCACGGTGCGGGCGACGACGGCGCGCAGGCGCGGGGCCGTCGGTGCGGCGGGGGCGGACACGTGGCTGGCCAACGGGACTCCGGACGGAACGCTGAACGGCACCGCCTGGGGTCAGACTGGCTCACGCTCGACACTACCGCCCTCGAGCGTCGTGCGTGCCATCAGTCCTCGCTCAGGAATGCTCCCGAGCCCGGCGCTCTCGGCATGACTCCCACGGGTGCCGGCTGTGTTGCCGTGCGGCCACTCAGCGGGCCCGGCGTCCCCGATGAGCACCGCTGGCGGATCTTCGACCGCTTCCCCGGTGTCGAGGAGGCTGTGCCGCATGGCGCGGGTACGCGCTTCGCGCTACAACAGGTGAGCCTTGCGAGCGACGGCCAGCGCCTCGCTGCGCCGGCCGACCGACAGCTTCGCGTAGAGGCTGGAGACGTGCGTCTTCACCGTGTTCTGGCTCACGAAGAGGTTGGCCGCGATGTCCGCGTACGTCGACCCCCGCGCCAGCTCGTGGAGGACCTCGCGCTCGCGCGGGCTGAGCATCGGCAGGAGACCCGACGGCGCGACCGACCCCAGCTCGCGCTCGGTTGCCACGAGAGACCGGAAGGCCGAGACGATCGAGGGACGCTCGCCACAGGCGACGCGGAGCCCGTCGGCCCACTCCGAGGGCGTGGTGGAGGGGGCAGCCAGGAGCTGGCCCACCCGGGTGCCGTGGCTGCTCCAGCCCAGGAAGGGCGCCGCGCAGCGCCGAGCCCGGGTCAGCGACACCGCCTCCGCGAGGAACGCGACCGACCTGTCCTGCTCGCCCAGGTAGTCGTGCACCTGGGCAGCGCAGACGAGGCTGAGGGCCCGAGTCGGAGGTTGGGCGCGGCACTCGGTCCCGCTGGCCTCGACGTAGAGGGCTGCTGCCAGCCGGAGGTCGCCGCGGAGGTCGGCGACCGCCGCCCGCACCCATCCGCACTCGCCGTGCGCGCCCAGCGTCTGCAGCTCGCCGGCGATCCGCTCGAGAACCTGACGGTCGCCGGTGATCAGGCCGAGAATCGCCCGATCGACGAGCAGGGCGACCCGCAGGTGCTGCGGAAGCGGGGGGCCCGCGAACGCCCGCTCGAGAAGCCGCTGTGCCTGGGCGACCGACCCTGCGCTCAAGGCCGCGCGCGCCGCGTGGATCCACTGCCAGAAGCGGCCCGCAGGGTCGTCGGCGGCGCTCGGCTCGGCGGCGGCGGCGCCGGCGGCCGGGCCGAGCGACGGCAGTGAGTGCATCGCGACCAGCTGCAGGGCGGTCTCGGCCCGCCCGCGAGCGGGCCGGGTCATGCCCTCGTCGCAGTCGGCGGCCTCCAGCGCCGCCACTGCCTCCACGGCCTCGAGGGCGAGCGCCTGACACGCCTGCTCCCGCCCGGCCATGAACTGGGTCAGAGCGAGGTGCGACAGCGACTCGGCCGTCAGCGAGCCCAGACCGTGGCTGCGGCTGTGCAGCACGGCCTCACCCAGGTGCTGCTCGGCCGCCACCAGGTCGCCGAGCCAGTTCTCGGCCGCGCCGAGCTCACAGAGCAGCAGGGGCAGGTAGGGCGGCGGCGGCGCGCTGTGGCCATCTGCCAGCAGCACCCGCGCCGCATGCACCGCCTCGTCGGCGGACGTCAACCCGACGCGCGCGCGGCGCAACCGGATCCAGGCAGCCGGCAGGGCCGGGACCGCGTCCGGGTCGAGCGCGAGCTGACGCACGACCCGCCCCGACCAGTGCGCGGCGGAGTCGGCGTCGGAGGAGGACCAGCGGACCCAGGCGATCGCCGGCCAAGTGTCCGGACGCGTCTCGATCGTGGCGCCGGCCCGGCGGACCAGGACCTCGATCGTCCGCGCCTGGCCCTCCGAGAGCAGTCTGGGGCCGTCGTCGGCGAGGACCTGAGCCGCGGCGTCGTACTCCCCGAGCGTCACCAGTCTGCGGAAGGCACGAGAGGTGTGCCCGTGCGCGAGGTCGAGCCGCGCAGCGCGGAGGACGGTCGCCCGGGCCTGCATCACGTCCACTCCACCCGCGACCAGCCGACGCCTGGTCACCTCGCGGAGCAGCGGGTGGATGCGGAACCGGGCATGAGGGTCCGCTGCGTCCTCGTCGGCGAGATCGCCCCCTCCGCTGCCGACGCGGCTCACCAGCAGGCCGGTGCACTCCAGCGTCGCCAGGACCTCCCCCGCGCGGCTGTCCCTCGTCAGGTGCGTGGCGATGTCGGTCGTCACGGTCGGTTCGTCCGTGACGCACAGCAACAGGTGCCGCTCGCGCGGACTCAAGGACGCGAAGACCTCGCCGGCGATCAGATCGGCGGCCCCGGGACCGGCGGTCCGGCAGCGCCGGAGAAAGTCGCCACGACTGGGTGCGGCGGCGCTGGCACGGGCCTCGAGCACGACGGCTGCACACCAGCCGTCGGCCCGGCTCGCGATCGCGGCGACGACGTCGGGGGAGTCGGTCCGGGCGTGCTCGGCCACCAGGCGAACGATCTCGGTGGGACTCAGTCGCAGGACGTCGCCTCGCAGCACCGAGAGATGACCCAGGAGCTCGGGCACCAGGCGGCGCAAGGGCAGGTCCCATCGGGTGAGCAACACGACGCGCATGCCCTCCGGGTCGACGTCCAGCCGCTCGTCGAGGTACCGGACCGAGGACGAGGGAAGCAGGTGCGCGTCGTCAACCACCACCATCGGCGGCCCCTCGTCGCCCCGACCCCCGGGAGGCCCGAGCAGCGCTTCGAGCCGGGCGACGTCGACGGTGTGGTCCGCATTGACCCACCGGGCCCCGTGACCGCAGGCGGACTCCTGGAGCCAGCCGGCGACCCCGAGGGTCTTCCCGGATCCGGCGGGTGCCACCACCATGGTCACCCCACGACTGGTGGCGTCGTCCAGTCTGCTCCAGAGCACCCCGCGCGCGAGGCAGGCACGCGGCAGCCAGGGGGCCCCCTGGATGGGCGAGCGTCGCTGGACCCACGCCGAGGGGGCCTCCCGCTCGCCAGCGGGAGCCTCGGGCGCGGCCAGCCCGGACTTGCGCGCGGGCTCCTGTGTCGCCGAGACCACAGCGCACCCCACCCTTTCCGGATCGGCCGTTCGTCGGGGAGCCCCCGCGGGTGCTCCCTGTCGGTGTCCAGTCCCCACCCGGAGGGGGGTAGCGCCTCTCTACGACGCTAGGTTGAGTCGTCGTCCAGCATCGTAGCGCCTCCGCGCGCGGCGAGGCATCAACCACGGTCGGCCATTCGTCTGGGCGGCGTGATCCGTTCGACCCGGCGTCACGACGACGGGCGCTCAGTCCGCGAACACCGCTCGCAGCGCGTGCTCCTGCTCGCGGCCGAGGTCCGCGAACGCCAGCTCCGAGGGCGCGTGCCTTGCGAGCGCGTCCACGACGAGGTTCGGGACGTGGCCGGAGGACATCAGGAACAGCGCGGAGGTGCCCGGCGTGATCCGGTCGCGCGCCCGGTTGATGAACACATGGTCGATCCCGACCCCCGAGAGCGATCCCGAGAACGCGCCGGTGGCCGCGCCGATGGCGGCGCCGAGGAGCGGAAGATAGAAGACGAGGCCGAACAGCAGTCCCCAGAAGGCGTCCCCCAGTCCGCCGGATCCAGGGAGGTTGTCGAGATGGCGCGTCCGGGGCTTCCTCTCCCCTTCCGCCCACGAGACGGTCGCCGCGTCGTCGATCATCACGGCATGCTCGTGCGCCAGAGCCACGAGCGTCGCCGCGGCATCCTCCGCGCCCTCGGCGCCGTCGAACTCCCAAACAGTCAGCCTGGCCATCCGCGCTCCTCGTCTCCATCCGCGGTGACCCGGCGGGCGACCTGCGTCGATCCGGTTCGCTCGCCCGATCCCCTTCACCCATTCTCCCCGTCCCCTCACGCCCCCCCTCGCCCGATTCGCGTGAGGGCCCCGGGGGCCGCGGAACCTACGGTGCATGCACACGGCGGACCTGTTCCGTCCGGCGGGAGGAGAGTCGCGTGCTGGGTCAGCAGATGGCAACCCCGTTTCTCGCAGCCGCTGCGCGCGCGATCTCACGTCATGGCTCCCGGCTGCTGCCCCGGCAGCACGTGACCCGGGGGTCTCCGTCGTGACACGCATCCTGATTCGTCTCGACCAACAGGTCAGCGACGAGTCCCTGGCAGCGTTCCCCCAGCTGACACCCTCCGCGCAGCGGGCGCACACGACCCTGACCGGTGATGTGGTCGACCAGGAGGAGCTGCAGGGAGTGCTCAACCACCTGAGCTCCCTGGGCGTGCGGATCGTGGACGTGGTCACGATCCCCGACTGACCCCGGGTCGGGCCGGGAGGCCGGCACGGGGGTTCTGCCACCATCGCGGCAGCAACCGTTGACGAGAGGCGCCGAGGCATGTCTGAATCACCCGCCCCGCCTGGCTCCGCGGCGCCGGCCATGGATCCGGTCGCGGTTATCCGGTCCAAGGCATACGTCTCGGCGCTCGTGCTGGCCGCCGCGAGCGGCATCCCGATCTCCGCCGTGTCGTACGGCTTCCTGGCGCTCGTCGCCGAGATCCAGCAATGGATCTTCACCGACCTGCCCCGCGACCTCGTCGACGGGCCGGTGCCGGCGTGGTGGCCGGTGCCGTGGCTCGCGCTGTGCGGTCTGCTGACCGGGCTGGTGATCCGGCACCTGCCGGGCAACGGCGGCCACTCCCCCGCCTTCGGCTTCAAGACCGGTGGCGGGCACCCTTCCGCGCGGGAGCTCCCGGCCGTCTTCCTCGCCGCGCTGGCCACCCTCAGCCTCGGGGCCGTCCTCGGTCCCGAGGCCCCCCTGATCGCGATCGGTGGTGGGCTGGGCGCCCTCACCGTGCACCTGGCTCGCAAGGACGCCCCACCCATGGCGCTCACGATCATGGCGTCCGCCGGCAGCTTCGCGGCCATCAGCACCCTGCTCGGCTCCCCCGTGCTCGGTGCCTTCCTGATCATGGAAGCCGCCGGGGTCGGCGGGATCACGCTGAGCCTCGTGGCGCTGCCGGGCCTCCTGGCCTCCGGCATCGGGACGCTGGTCTTCGTGGGCCTCGACGGCTGGACCGGCCTAGGGA
Organism: uncultured Actinomycetota bacterium; assembly: GCA_963731985.1. Classification (GTDB taxonomy): domain Bacteria; phylum Actinomycetota; class Actinomycetes; order Propionibacteriales; family Nocardioidaceae; genus Nocardioides. The sequence continues at coordinate 323,786 of CAVSYA010000007.1, forward strand.
CCTTCTCGCTCTCGCTGACCGGCCTGCCCCCCGCGGTGACACCCACGGTGGGCAGCCTGGGCTGGGCGCTGGCTATGGGCGTGGTCGCCGCCCTGCTGGCGTGGGCGATCCGTCTGGTCGGCTTCAGCATCCGCCCGATCGTGCACCTCAACCGCGTGCTGGTGACCACGGTGCTCGGTGTCGCGATCGGCCTCACCGCGGTGGCCTACGACCTGATCTCGGGCAACAGCTTCACCGACGTCCTGTTCTCCGGCCAGGACACGCTTCCCGTCCTGGTGAAGAACGCCGCCGACTACACCGTCGGCGTCCTGATCCTCCTGATCGTGTGCAAGTCCCTGGTCTACGGGCTCTCGCTCAGTGCCTTCCGCGGTGGACCGGTGTTCCCGGCCCTCTACATCGGCGCCGCGCTGGGGATCGCCGCAAGCGGGCTGCCCGGCATGGACCTGACGCCGGCGCTCGGCATGGGCATCGGTGCGATGTGTGCCGCCATGCTGAAGCTGCCGCTGACCTCGACGCTGCTGGCGGTGCTGCTGCTCGGCGCCGACGGCCTGTCGGTGACGCCCGAGGTCGTGGTCGCGGTCGCGGTCTCGTTCGTCGTGACGATGGCGCTCCCGACCCCCGCCGTGGCGGTGCGGGCCGAGGCCGAGGAGGCCGCCGCGGCGGCCCAGCCCGGCAAGGCCGGTTGACGTGCCAGTTGGCTCCACCGGCGACGTCGCCGAGGCCTGGCAGCAGGCCAGGTCGAACATCCCGCGACGTCGGCCGGGCGCTGTGCGCGCAACCGACGCGACGGCCGGCCGGCAGGCAGGCAGGCAGGCAGGCAGGCTGACACCGGACTCACCCGTTGCAGGGGATGCGGCGAGCGAGCCCCTGAACCACCGTCCCAGTCGAGACGGATGGCAGCCAACGAGGCGGGGATGAACGGTCGGGTCCGGGGCCACCACGCGTGGCCTGCAAGCGTGGAAGGGAGTTGTGCATGACCGACGCCGACGACGAGGTCACCGAGCTCCGGGCCGAGCTGGCCCGGCTCCAGGTCGAGGTGGCCCGCGCCCGGGAGGGAGATCAGCCGCCCACCGCAGAGGCCGCCCCCGCCCGGTCCGGCGTGTGGCGACCGATCGTCGTAACGGTGCTGCTGGTGCTCGTCGGACTGCTGGCACCGATGGCGGTCGTGGCCATCTGGGCCGAGGACCAGATCAGCGACACGGATCGCTATGCCGAGACGATCGCGCCGCTCGCCTCGGATCCGGCCGTGCAGGCGGCCATCGCGGACCGGGTCACGACCGAGGTGTTCGACCGCCTCGACGTCAAGGCGGTGACGCAGGAGGCCGTCGACGCGTTGGAGCAGCAAGGCCTGCCGCCGAGGGTGGCCACGCGCCTGTCGGCGCTGGCGACGCCCCTGGCGAACGGCGTGGAGGGCTTCGTGCACGAGCAGGTGCTGCGCCTGGTGGAGTCCGAGGAGTTCCGGCAGGCGTGGGTGGCAGCGAACCGCGCGGCGCACGACGAGGTGGTCGCCGTCCTGACGGGCGAGACGGGTGGGGCCGTTGAGGCCCAGGGCGACACAATCAGCGTGAACCTCGCACCCGTCGTCGAGTCGGTCAAGAAGAGGCTCACGGACTCGGGATTCGCGCTCGCCTCGAGGATCCCGACCGTCAACGCGGAGTTCACGATCTTCACCTCGCCGGACATCGAGAAGGCACAGGACGCCATCCGCCTCATCGGCACCGCGTCCCGGACCCTGCCGGTGCTCGCGCTGGTCCTGCTCGGCGTCGCGGTGGCCATCGGACGCTCCCGCCGGAAGACGCTCGTCGCGGGGGCATTGGTGGTGGCGCTGTCGATGGTCCTCCTCGGCGTGGCGCTCAACGGCTTCCGCGTGGTGTACCTCGACGCGGTGCCCACCGACGAGCTACCGGCCGACGCTGCCGCCGCCGTCTATGACGCGATGGTGCTGTTCATCCGGGTCAACTTGCGGGCCGTCCTGGTGCTCTTCCTGGCCATCGCCGCCATCGCCTGGGTCACCGGGCCGGCTCCGGCCCCGACGGCCGTACGCCGGGGCACCACGCGTGCTCTCGACGTCGGCCGCCACGGGACGGCCCGGGTCGGCCTCGGAACCGGGCGGGCCGGGGCGGCCGTCTTCGCGTACCGGACGCCGATCCGCGTGACCGTCCTCGGCCTGGCCCTGGTCGCCTATGCGCTGGCGGCCCACCCCACGGCAGGGTTCGCGCTGACCCTGCTCGTGGTCGTGGCGGTGGTGCTGCTGCTGGTCGAGCTCGTGGCCCACCCTCCCGCGCGCCCGACCCCCACCGACCCGACGCCGACCTGACCAGCGCGCCTGGTATGACCCCTCAAGAGGTATTGCCCGTCCCGCCCACGCCGTCGGCGAGCATCGCCGGGCGGACCATGCAGGAGTCCGTCTACGCCCCCCGTACCGGGAGTGGGACTTCGAGGGCACCACCACGCGGATTCCCGAGTTCTGCGCCCCCGCGCTCGGCAACCGGGCGAACACCGTGCTCATCGACGCCGACGTCGAGGTCGTCGGCTCCGGCCAGGTCCCGGTCAGCGTGCCCCTGCTCGTCACCGCCAACGACTGCCTGGACATCGGCACCTGTCTCGGCAGCCCCGTCTCGCGGGACTACGTCGACCGGGCGCCCTTCCCCTTCAACGGCACGATCGGCCACGTCCACGTCCGCTACTCCTCCTAGCCCCCCGGGCGACCGCACGGACCACCGGCGTCTGCTCGCGCGACCGGCGCGTGCGACCCCCCCGGACGTGCCCGTCCACTAACCTGACCCCGCCTCCGGCCGACGGCGGAGGACCCGCGGTGAACACGGAGGTGACACGCGTGGCTGAGTCGACCGGCTCGCCTCCTGCTGGCGCGTCACCCGGTGAGGTTCGGCCCTCCCGAGGCCAGCGACGCCGTGCCTGGGCCCCTCCTGTGGCGGTCGTCGCCGCCATCGTCCGCACCGTCACGGTGACGGGAGCCCTGGGCGTGGTCTTCGCGATCGCGCCCCTCGAGTCGCAGGCCGCGCAGGCCACGCAGCGGTTGGGCCTGTCCCTGCTCATCCTGGTCGTGGTGGTCTCCGTGCAGATCGTCGCGGTGGCGCGGTCGGGGTATCCGGTGGTCCGAGGGGCGGAGGCGCTGGCTGTGAGCCTCGCCCTGCTGCTCTTCGCCTTCGCATCGACCTATTTCGCGGTCGCCCAGTCGAGTCCGGGCAGCTTCAACGAGAAGCTCACGCGCCCGGACGCGGCGTACTTCACCGTCACGGTCTTCGCCACCGTGGGCTTCGGGGACGTGGTGGCGACGTCGCAGTCGGCCCGGCTCATCGTCACCGCCCAGATGGTCGTCAATATGGTGATGATCGGCGTCATCGCCCGCGTGCTGTTCGGAACCGTCCAGCAACGCCGCGCCGCGCTACGCCACGGCGCCCCGGGCACCCAGGGGGAGGTCGAGCACGACGGATAGCGCCGATCGCCGAGCGAAGCGGTCACCGCTGCTTTCGGGTCCCTATAGGAAGGGGACATGCGCGCGACCGTGTGGACGTCCCTGATGACCGCCGCGGCCGCCGGGGTCGGCGTCCTCGGCACCGACCCCGACTCGGAGTGGTACGAGTCGCTCGAGAAGCCACCGTGGCAGCCCCCACCGGCTGCTTTCCCGCTGGTGTGGACCCCGTTGTACGTCGCGATCGCCTACGGCACCGGTCGCATGGCTGACCAGGGCCGACCCGAGGAGCGTCCCGGGCTGCTGGCGCTGACCGCGGCCGACCTGGTGGTCAACGCCGGATGGAACTGGGCGTTCTTCCGCGGGAGGTCGCCCGCCCGCGGTCTGGTGGTCATCGCGGCGCTGAACGGTCTCAACGCGGCCCTGGTCCGTCGGGCCACGACGGTGGACGGCCGTGCGGCCGCTGCGCTGTGGCCGTATGCCGCCTGGGTCGGCTTCGCCACCGCCCTCAACGGGAGCATCTGGCGCCGGAACCGGTGATGGCGATGGCGATGGCGATGGCGGCCACACTCGTCTGTCTCGGGTGACCTGGCGCGAGCGAGCAGGGGGCAGAATGTGGCTGTCGGCGCCGAGCGAGACCACCGTGGGACGAGGCTGGAGCGATGGGCCTGAGCGATCAATGGAACTGAGCGATCAATGGAACTGAGCAATGTGCAGACGGCCCTCGGGCTCGGGGCCGGGGCCGTCGTGATCGACCTCCTGATCCGCCTCGTGGCCCTCGTCGTCATCCCCCGCAACCGGCTCCCGACCGCCGCGATGGCGTGGCTGCTCGCGGTGTTCTTCATCCCCGTGCTAGGGGCCGTGCTCTTCCTGCTGGTCGGCAGCAAGAGCCTCCCCAAGGAGAGGCGCCGCAAGCAGGCGGAGATGACCGAGGTCGCCGCCGCGCAGTTGCGCGGAACCCGATCGGCCGGGAGCCCGGACGCTCAGCCGGAGTGGCTTGATCCGGTCGTCACCCTCGCCGAGAACCTCACCGGCTTTCCCATGGTCGACGGCAATCGCGCGGAGCTGATCGGGGACTACGAGGGCTCCCTGGCGGCGATGGCCGCCGAGATCGATGCTGCCACGTCCTACGTGCACGTCGAGTTCTACATCCTGTCCCTGGACCAGACGACGGGGGTGTTCTTCGACGCGCTGGAGTCCGCCGCGACCCGTGGAGTCACGGTGCGGGTGCTGCTCGACCACTGGGCCTCGTCCCACACCCGCGACTACGACGCGACGCTGGAGCGCCTGGCCTCCATGGGCGCTCAGTGGCGGCTGATGCTGCCGGTCCAACCCCTTCGCGGCCGCTACCAGCGCCTGGACCTCCGCAACCACCGCAAGCTCCTCGTGGTCGACGGCCGCGTGGGGTTCATGGGGTCCCAGAACCTCATCGACCGCACGTACAACAAATCGGCGAACATCAAGCGAGGGCTGCAGTGGCAGGACCTGATGTGCCGGATCGAGGGGCCGGTGGTGGCGTCGATCGACATGGTCTTCGCCACGGACTGGTACATGGAGACCGGGGAGCGGCCGGCTCCGACGGCACCGGAGAAGGGCCCGGAATCGACGTCGCACACGGCCGGCGACGTCAGCTGCCAGGTGGTGCCGAGTGGTCCCGGATTCGAGGTCGAGAACAACCTCCAGCTCTTCCTCAGCCTGCTGTACGCCGCGCGCGAGCGCATCATCATCACCAGCCCGTACTTCGTTCCCGACGACTCGATGCTCCGGGGCCTGATGGCCGCCACCGCGAGAGGCGTGCATGTCGAGCTCTTCGTCTCCGAGATCGGCGACCAGGGCATGGTGTGGCACGCCCAACGCTCCTACTACGAGGCGCTGCTGCGGACCGGGATGAAGATCTTCCAGTACCCGGGGCCGTTCATCCTGCACGCGAAGCACTTCAGCGTCGACGACGCCGTGGCGCTCATCGGCTCCAGCAACATGGACATGCGTTCCTTCGGGCTCAACAACGAGATCTCCCTCCTGGTCCGCTCGCGGTCGTTCGTGACCGAGATGCGGGAGGTCGAGCAGGGCTACCGGGCGATCAGCAGGGAGCTGACGCTGGAGGAGTGGCTGCAAGAACCGCGCAGGGCGACCGTCCTGGATGGCTTCGCGCGGCTCACTTCGGCCCTTCAGTAGCCCCGGCACCCCGGGGTGCGCAGGTCCCTTCCCCCTCCCCCGGGGTCTCACCCGCAACGGGCGAGGCGACCGACGAGCAGGGCGCGCAGGCTGAGCAGCCTCAGGAGCCACGACGAAAGGAAGCGTCATGTCACAGACGGCGGGGTCGCAGCGCAGCACCGGCGCGCGGCAGCAGAGCACATCGAGCGTCGAGCCGACCGAGATGAGCGGCTGGGTCGGCTGGATCGGCTTTGCCGGGTTCATGATGGCCCTCCTCGGAACCTTCCACGTGATCCAGGGGCTCGTGGCCCTCTTCCAGGACGACTACTTCCTGGTGGGCCAGTCACAGCTGGTCGTGAGCGTCGACTACACCGCTTGGGGCTGGGTCCACATCATCGGCGGCGTGATCGTCGTCGCGGCGGGCGTGGGGCTCTTCTCCGGAAAGATGTGGGCTCGCATCGTCACGGTCGCCCTCGCGCTGCTCAGCGCCGTCGTCAACGTCGTCTTCCTGGCGGCGTTCCCCATCTGGTCGGTCACGATGATCGCGATCGCCATCCTGGTGATCTGGGCGGTCACCGTGCACGGCAGCGAGCTCAAGCGCTAGGGTGCCGGAGACCGGGACATACCTGGGGGCTCGTCCGTTCCGGGTGATGCGGTCGGCCGGTCGGGACGCGAGGGTGCTCGGCACAGACTCGTCGAGACGCCCGGCGTGAGGAGAGTGGAGAACGATGACAGCACATGACGCCCATGGCCCGATCGACTTCGTGCTGATCGAGTTCCCGGACGACCGGCTGACCGGTCGCGCGGCCGAGGAGATCCTGGCGCTGGTCGAGCGCGGAGTGGTCCGCGTCTTCGACGTCCTGGTGGTCGGCAAGGCGGGTGACGGCACGACGTACGCGCTGGACCTGGCGGACGCGGCCGACGAGCGCCTCGGCGGGTTCGGCGCCCTGGCGTGGGCGCGCTCGGGCCTGCTGGGCGACGAGGACGTGGCGGCGGCGGCAGCCGCGATGGAACCGGGCCGGCTGGCCGCGCTCCTCGTCTACGAGAACCTGTGGGCCGTGCCCTTCGTGGCGGCGGCGATGGAGTCGGGTGGCGAGCTCGTGGCCAGCGCCCGCATCCCGGCCCAGGACGTGGCGGATGCCCTCGAGGCGCTCGAGGCAGCGGAGCGCCTCGGTACCATGGAATCGACGAGCTGAGGAGAACGACATGCCTGGACTGTTGCGAGGAGTCGCGCGCACGGCCGCCATCGCGGGAACGGCCACGGCCGTGAGCGGACGCGTTCAACGGCGCCAGGCCGCGCGATACGGCGAGGGCGCATACGCGCCGCCACCGCCCCCGGCGCCACCCGAGGCCGCCGCGGGCCCGGACCCGATCGACCAGCTCGCGAGGCTGGGCGAGCTGAGGACGCAGGGCGTCCTGACCGAGGAGGAATTCGCCCGCGAGAAGGCCAAGATCCTCGGTTGACCTCGCAGGTGGCCCACCGGACGCCCTGTTGCGCCCCCGCCCGGGACACGGGTGAAGGCGCGGCACCCACGACCGCTCGCCCGGTCCAGGCGGCTCTCCACCGCAACCTCCGCGGCCAGGTGTCCCTGCCCGGCGGCCGGTTCGCCATGGGCGACTCCTTCGCCGAGGGCTACCCCGCGGACGGTGAGTCTCCTGTCCACACGGTGGGGCTGGAGCCCTTCTTCATGGACGCAACCGCGGTGACGAACGCGGCCTTCGCCACCTTCGTGAAGGCCACGGGACATGTCACCGACGCGGAGGCGTTTGGCGTCTCCGCGGTGTTCCACCTGGCCTTCGACGGGGATCGCCGCGACGTGGTCAATGTCCCCCGGGAGACGCCCTGGTGGCTCGCGGTGCGCGGCGCCTCGTGGCGAGCCCCGGGGGGCCCGGGAACCGGCGTCTCCCGCCGCGCCAACCACCCCGTGGTGCACGTCTCCTGGGACGACGCGCGGGCCTACTGCTCCTGGGCCGGCAAGCGACTGCCCAGCGAAGCCGAGTGGGAGTACGCCGCGCGCGGGGGCCTCGAGGGCCGGCGCTTCGCCTGGGGCGACGAGCTGACGCCGCGCGGCCGGTGGATGTGCAACATCTGGCAGGGGCGCTTCCCCGCGCTCAACACCGAGGAGGACGGCCACCTGACGACGGCACCGGTCAAGGCCTTCTCGCCCAACGGCTTCGGGCTCTGGAACATGGCCGGCAACATCTGGGAGTGGTGCGCGGACTGGTTCGACCCCGCTTACTACGCGCGCTCCCCGAGCGCATCACCGCGGGGCCCCGATCATGGGGAGCAGCGCGTCATGCGCGGGGGCTCCTATCTGTGCCACGACTCCTACTGCAACCGCTACCGGGTGGCGGCCAGGTCCAGCAACACGCCCGAGTCGACCTCCGGCAACCTCGGCTTCCGTTGTGCGAACTCGGCGGCGCCGCCGTCCTGACCGCTCACACTGACGCACTCAGGCGGTGCAGCAGCCGACGCATCCCCTCCAGCGCCGTCGGGGCCACCAGCAGGACGGGCACGATCGCCAGCACGGCGACCTTGAACCCCGCCGTCGCCGAAGAGGGCCCGCAGCGCGGCCGCCAGGCCGAGCAACCAGACGACGAGGTAGACGGCGAGCAGCCAGATCGGGGCCGGCTCACCGGGCGTCCACTGGTGCCGTCGTTGATAGGTGAGGCCGGCGTCGAACAGGCCGGCCCCCGAAGGCGCCGGTCACCACGGCGATCGCGAGCATGCTGCTCAGCAGCGAATCCCGCTTGTCGGCTTCCGCCGCGGCGGCCACGAACAACCCCAGGCTGAGGCCCAGGACCGCGGCCTGGACGGCCGGCGGCTTCTTGGTGAGGAACGCCGCCAGCACTGCCCAGACCACGATTCAGTCCCTTCTTGCGCGGACCCGCTAGGGCCGGCACGTCGGCGAGCGGTCACCCAAACGGCATCGTCGCCGCTGGCCGGAGCCGTCAGTGGCCGGGGCTGCTGAGCATCTGACGGCGCTCGGACTCGTGGGCGCCCCCCTTGCGCGCGAGGGTCTGGCAGGCTTCATCGATGTCCCTGGCGAGGGTCTCGACGTGCTCGCGGCTCATCGTCTCCTTCACCAGCGCGCGCATGATCGTCACGCTCTGCGCGTCGGGCGGCAGGGTGTAGGCGGGCACCATCCAGCCACGCTCGGCGGAGAGCTGCCAGGCGATGTCGAACTCGTCGTACCCGTCGTCGGCCGCCAGCCGGAACGCCACGAGCGGGAGCTGCTCGTCGTCGGGTCCGATCACCTCGAAGCGCCCCATGGCCTCCAGCTTCTCCGCGAGCACCTGCGCGTTCTCCTGCATGTTCCTCATGACATACGTGTAGCCGGCCCGCCCGTAGCGGATGAGGTTGTAGTACTGGGCGAGGACCATCGCGGAGCCGGTCGAGAAGTTCAGGGTGAAGGTGGAGTCCGTCTTGCCGAGGTAGTTCTCCTTGAAACACCAGCTCCTCGGCGAGATCGGCCGGCTCGCGGAAGAGCAGCCACCCGATCCCCGGATAGACGAGTCCGAACTTGTGCCCGGAGACGTTGATCGAACGCACCTGCTCCAGTCGGAAGTCCCACGGCGAGTCGGGGTAGAGGAAGGGCCACACGAAGCCACCGCTGGCCCCGTCGATGTGCAGGGGGACGTCGAGAGCCGCGCTCGCTCCTGATCCGCACCAGCAGGTCGTTGATGCCCACGATGTCGTCCTTGTGGCCGGTGAACGTCGTGCCCAGCACGGCGGCGACGCCGATCGTGTTCTCGTCGACGTGCGGCTCCACGTCCTCCGGCCCGATCGTGTACTTGTCCCGGCTGGAGCGGCACGATGCGTGGCTCCACGTCGAAGTAGCGACAGAACTTCTCCCAGACCACGTGGACGTCGCCGCCGAACACCAGGTTCGGACTGGCGGTCGACTTGCCCGGCGGCCTGGCGGCGGCTTCGCCAGTTCCACTTCAGGGACAGGCTGCCCAGCATGATCGCCTCGGACGAGCCCTTGCGTACGCGCACCGGTCGCCGTCGCCGGGGGCGTGGAAGAGATCGGACAGCATCCGGATGCAGCGCTTCTCGATCTCCGCCGTCCGGGGGTACTCCGCGTGGTCGATGAAGTTGCGGTGCAGATTGTCCACGATGACCCGCCGCGCCTCCGGTTCCATCCACGTCGTCACGAACGTGGCGAGGTTGCGAGCGGGGTCACCCTCCAGGGCGAGGTCCTCGGCGACGAGACGCATGGCGTCCTGGGCGGTCATGCCCGTCTCCGGGAAGTCGCGGGTCGGCACCTCCTGCGTCAGGAAGCGGTTCCCGAAGAGCAGCGCGTCTGCCTCGGTGCGGTGCGGCGTGTCCGTCATCTCGTTCTCCTTCGGGCTGGGGCTACGATGGGTGCAGACGTCTCGGCACGGGACTCAGCGCCAGGCCGGGAACATCAGGGCGGCGCCGGCGAGGAAGCAGGCAGCGCCCAGCAGGGTGCCCGCGGCGGAAGCCGGGCTGTTGACCAGCTCGCCCGCGTGGGGCAGGACGAAGCTCGCGCAGGGCCGAGCCCATGAAGAGGACCGAGCCGACCATGTTCAGCCAGGCGATGCGCGATGCCGGAGAGCGCCGAATCCCGCGGAGGCCGCCGCGACGGCGAGGTGCCGAGAACGCTGGCCACCAGGAACAGGGTGGACCCGAAGAAGTCGGGGCGCCAGATGTGCCGGTCCTCCTGCCGCGCGGTCAGGTTCTGCGCCAGGGCGAACAGGGTGCTCACGTTGAAGCAGAGCGTCCCGGGGAACTGGACTGCGGCGGCGCGCCAGCCTCGGTCGTACGGCAGCCAGGCCCACAGCGCGACGGGCCCGCGCTGGCCGGCCCGGCGTCCGGCCGGCCGGTCATCGCCGGGCTCTGTGCCTGGACGAGCTGTCCGAATGCCGCCGCGGTGAAGAAGAGCGAGCCGACGAAGTACGTGAGTGCGTCGGCGGGGCCCCCGACCGGCGTTCGCGTAGGGCGGCACCGAGCCCAGCATGAACACGCGGAGCCCACGATGAACAGCCAGGCGATGGCAGCATTCGGGCGAGCCGGGCGCAGGAGCATGGACCACATCCCCTCGGTGTGAGGGCCAAGACTCGCGGCGACGGCGGAGGTCGTATCACCCGTTCTGGACGAGTTTGCGCTCCACCCGCTGCCGGCGCGTGCCCCGCTCACCCGCTGGCTGGGTCCCGCGGCCCCACCGACGGCGGCCCGGGTTCGTCGGCGGGACACCTCGTCGCCGGGGATGACCGGCGGCGCGTCCACGACCCGGAAGCGCGGCATCGCCGCGGGGTCCTGGTCGCGGACCCAGGCGACCAGCTGCTCGCGCACATGGCAGCGCAGGTCCCACAGGGTCGGCGGGTTGATCGCGGTCATCGCGGCCCGGACCTGGACGAAGCCGCCGACGGCGTCGACGACCTGAATGGTCTGGGCGTCGCGGTCCCACAGCTCGGTCTGGTGCAGGATGCGGGAGAGCTCCCAGCGCATCGCCTCCACGTCGACACGGAAGTCGAGGTCCAGCACGACCGTGCCCAGCACCGAGGCGTGGCGCCGCGTCCAGTTCTCGAAGGGGGTGGTCGTGAAATGGGTGCACGGCAGCACCAGCCGGCGGGTGTCCCAGGTGCGCACCACGACATAGCTGAGGGTGATCTCCTCGATGTATCCGTAGTCCTCGGCCACGACCACGACGTCGCCGATCCGGATGGCGTCGCTGAAGGCGAGCTGCATCCCCGCGAAGACGTTGGCGAGGGTGCTCTGGGCCGCGAGGGCGGCCACCACCGAGATCAAGCCGGCGGACGCCAGCACGCTGGCGCCGACCGCCCGGACCCCCGGAAAGGTGAAGAGGACCGCGCCGATGGCGACGACCACGACCACGGCGACCACGAGCCGCCGCACCACGAGCATCTGGGTGCGAACCCGCCCGGAGTGAGGGCTGCCCGGGTCGAGGTCCGCCCCCCGCAGGGCCAGGTCGACGAAGAAGAGCAGGATGACGGCGAGCAGCCACGCACCGGCGGAGATCGAGAGGATCCGACCGACCTGGGTGCTGACCTGCCACCAGACCTCGGTCCGCTCGCCGCGGACCCCGAGGACGACGCCGTTCAGGGCCAGCGTGAGCACCAGGATCCGGAACGGGATGCGGGCGGCGCGCAGGAAGCGGTCGGCGGGCTCCCACCGTCGCGCGACCAGGCGGAAGACCAGATGCACGCCGAGGATGAGGAGCAGCGCTCCCGCGGCCGCCGAGACGAGGGCGATGGCCAGGTCGGTCCAGGTGATGCCACGCATGGAGGTCAGTCTCGCCAATCACCGCCCCACACCCAAGCCCGTGTCCCCCACCTGTTCGCCGGCGTCAGCCGGGCGAGGCGAAGAACGCGGGGAGGTCTCCTGCCAGGGCCGCCGGGTGGGTCAGCGGCGCCGCGTGCCCCGCGCCCGGAATCTCCCGGATCCGTGCGTTCGGCAGCTGGTCTGCCACGTACCGCGCAGCCGACACGGCGTACGGCTTGGCGTCCGACCCGACCAGCACCAGGACGGGAGCGGAGATCGACCTGAGCAGGGCGGCGTCCTCGTGCGTGGGACCCCGGTACTCCCTCTGCTGCTGGAAGAAGCTCAGCACGCTCGGGACGTAGCGCCCGGCGGCCTCGAGGTAACCGGCGATGGCGGCGATCTCCTCGTCGCTGAAGACGAAGCCCGCGAAAGCCGTGATCCCCTCCGTCGGTCTGCCCTCGGTGGCCAGCTCGGCCATGCGGGCGACGGCCCCACCCAGGGCTGCCTTCTCATGAGTCTCCATGCGGGTCGGCGTCAGGGGTTCGAGCAGGGCCGCCGCGGTCACCGCGTCGGAGCGTGGCGCCGCCGCGAGCGCCAGCCCGGCGCCGGCGGACCAGCCCACCAGGCCGGTCGGTTCCCCGAGGCTCTCGACGTACTCAAGGACGTCGTCGACGAGACGTGGGAAGCCGAGGTCGGGGTGGTCGCCGCTGCGACCCCGGCCCCGCCAGCTCGGGAGATGACACGTGAACCGGCAGCTCAGCCGGGGAGTCAGCGCATCCCAGTCGAGGTCTCCATCGCCGATCACGCCCTGCAGGAACACGAGCGGTGGGCCGTCGCCGTGCACGGCACCGGCGATGGTGACGCCGTCGCTGCTGGTGACACGGTGGATGCGTGGACTGCTCATGGCGCCGCCTCCGGGCCTCGCTTGCGGTGATGCTCGACGATGGCCGGTCACATCAGGGAAAGATCACCCGACCGGGTGGCCCGAGGACGGCTCGGGCTCGCCCCGGGGGCAGCCCTCCATGACGGGACCATCGGCCCTGCCCGTCGTCCGCTGTGCGAGGCTGCCTCCAGGGGTAGCCGAGTGAGGAGTGTGCCGTGCCCGATCCGGTCGAGATGACCCCCGAGGCCAGCGAGCGCCTGCGGGGCGTCGTCGGGAGCGGCTCGCTCTGCGCTGCCGACCATGTGGTGGCGCCCCAGACGGAGGGCGGTGACCTCCGGTGATCCCGCTGCCGGCCGACGTGCTGCTCACCGACGGATCCGTCGCGGTGATCAGGCCGCTCCTGCCCACCGACCGGCCGGGTCTGGAGGAGCTGCATGCCAAGGCGTCGGACCGCAGCGTCCGGATGCGCTTCTTCATGGCCAGCAAGACCGCCGGCAGGGACTACGTCGCGCACCTGTTCTCTAGCAGCGGTGACGTGGCGATCGCCTTGGTCGCGACCGATCGCGGGCAGATCGTCGCGACCGCCACCGCCGAACGGATCGACCCGGTCACGGCGGAGGTCGCCTTCCTCGTCTCCGACGCCGACCGGGGACGCGGCCTCGGCACCCTGCTGCTCGAGCACCTCGCGGCCGCCGGGCACGGCATGGGCATCGATGTGTTCACGGCGGATGTGCTCACCGAGAACCGCGCCATGCTCGAGGTGTTCACCGCCGCCGGCTTCACCATCACCCAGCACTCCTCGTCGGGAGTCGTGGAGCTCACCGTGGACACGACGACGTCGAGCCGTTCGCTGTCCTCCGCCGACGAACGCGAGAGCCAGGCCGAGGCCCGCTCCCTCGCCCCCCTGCTCCGGCCCCGGACGGTCGCGGTGCTCGGCGTCCGACGCGACGGGACCGGCACCGGCGCGGCGGTTCTCGGATCGATCCGCCGAGGCGGCTTCTCCGGCCGGACCTACGTCGTGCACCCGGCCGCTGGCGACCCGGAGAACTCCTCGACCTACCGCTCCCTCATCCAGGTGCCCGAGCATGTCGACCTGGCCGTGGTCGCGGTCCCGGCGGCCCTGGTGGCCGACGCCATGGCCGACGCCGTCGCGGCTGGCGTCTCGTCGGTGGTGGTGATCTCCTCCGGCTTCGCCGAGATCGGGCCCGAGGGCGCGGAGAGCCAGCGACGGCTCCAGCGCGTGGCCCGCGAGCACAGCATCAGGCTGGTCGGTCCGAACTGCCTGGGGGTGCTGGCCAACGACCCGGACGTCCGGCTGAACGCCACGTTCGCGAGCCTGACCCCACCGGCCGGCGGTCTGGCCATCGCCTCGCAGTCCGGCGGCGTCGGGATCGCCCTGCTCGACCTGGCCCGGCAGACCGGCCTCGGTGTCCGGTCCTTCGTCTCGCTCGGCAACAAGGCCGACGTGTCGGGCAACGACCTGCTCGCCGCGTGGCTGCAGGACCCTGAGGTCACCGCGGCGGCGCTCTACCTCGAGTCCTTCGGCAACGCCCGCAAGCTGGCCCGACTCGCCGCCCGGTTCGCCCAGGTGAAGCCGCTGCTCGCCGTCGTCGGAGGCCGCTCGGGCGGGGGTCGCCGCGGGGGCGCGTCCCACACGGCTGCCGCGGCGACCTCGGCCGTCGGCGTGGACGCCCTGTTCGTCCAGTCCGGCGTGATCGCCTGTCGCGATGACCACGACCTCGTCCACACGGCCCGGTTGCTCACCGAGCAGCCGCTCCCGGCCGGGGGGCGGGTGGCGGTGGTGAGCAATGCCGGCGGACTGGGCGTGCTCGCGGCCGACGAGGCGGAGCGATCCGGGTTGGCGGTTCCCGAGCTCTCGACGGGCCTCCGCGAGCAGATCGGCCGGTGCGTCAGCGGCACCGTCGGGATCAGCAACCCCGTGGATCTCGGGGCCGGGATCACCGCCGCGTCTCTCGCCGCAGCGCTGGCTCCCGTGCTGGACTCGGACGAGGTGGACATCGTCGTGGTTCTCCTCGTCGCGACCGTGATGACTGATCCGGGCACTCTCGAGGCCGCCCTCACCGAGCTGCGGCCCCGGGCGCCGGGGAAGCCGGTCCTGCTGATCGGCTACGGCGAGGACGTGCCCGGCGGAGCGCCCGGCGTGACTCGGTTCGAGTCGGCGCAGGCCGCGTTCGCATCCCTCGCGCACGCGACGTCGTACGCCGCGTGGCGGCGGGTTCCGCATATCGAGGACGAGCCCATCGACCGGGAGCGCGCCGCCACCGCGGCCCGGGTCGGCCGCACCCTGGTCGAGGCGGGGGACGGCGGCATCGGCAGCGGCAGCGGCTGGATCCCCCCAGCAGGGGTGGCCGATCTGCTCGCGCCGTACGGCCTGGCCCCGATCGGCCAGGTCGCGACCACGACCCGGGCCGCGCTGGACGTCGCGAGGACGCTCGGTGGGGAGGTGGCGATCAAGGTGGCCGACCCCGAGATCGTCCACAAGTCGGATCTCGGCCTGGTCCGCACCGCACTCGACTCACCGTCCGCCGTGGAGGAGGCGCTGGCCTCGTTCGCGGACATCCTGGGAACCCCGGAGGTCCCGGTCCTGGTCCAGCCGATGGTCGATGGCGTGGAAGTCGCCCTGGGGATGGTGCGCGACGCCGCCTTCGGGCCGATGGTCCTGGTGGCCGCCGGGGGCGTCGACATCGACGTCTGGGACGACCGGGTCTTCCTGCTCCCACCGGTCAGCCCACGAGATGCGTCCCGTGCCGTCGGGTCGCTGCGGATCCGGCCGCTGCTCGAAGGCCACCGGGGCCGCCCCGTCGCCGACGTGGCCGCCCTCCAGCAGTGCCTGGTGTCGCTGGGCCGGTTGGCGCTCGACGTGCCGGAGATCGCGGAGCTCGACCTGAACCCGGTGCTGGTCGGCACCGACCGGGTCCGGGTCGTCGACGCCAAGGTGCGTCTGGCCTCCGCCCCACCCAGCGACGCCGGGGTCCCGCGACGCCTCCGAGCGGACCCGGAGTGACCCGGTGAACCGGAACCGCCCGCACGAAGGCGACCACTGACTCAGCGCCCGTGGCCGTGGGACCTTCGCCCCTGCCGCACCCGTGGGTCGCCGGACACGCTCGAAGCAGTCCGATCCGCCGCACGCGATCGTCGGCGACACCGCCCGAGTCCCCCGGCACTCCCACCCAAGGAGCTCCACATCCGCGCACCCACCCCGGCCCGAGCATGACCACCTACGTGCTCGACTTCGCTGACGGCGACCGCTCCCAGGCCGATCTGCTGGGCGGCAAGGGCGCCAACCTCGCCGAGATGAGCCGGCTCGGTCTGCCGGTCCCGCCCGGGTTCACCATCACGACCGAGGCGTGCCGCGCCTATCTCCGGAGCGGGTCGGTGCCCCAGGGCCTCGACGCCGAGGTGGGCGAGCACCTCGCTCGACTCGAGGAGCACATGGGTCGGCGACTGGGCGACCGGGCAGACCCCCTGCTCGTGTCGGTCCGGTCGGGGTCGAAATTCTCCATGCCCGGAATGATGGAGACGGTCCTCGACGTGGGCCTGAACGACGAGTCGGTCCACGGCCTGGCCCGCCACGGTGGCGAGCGGTTCGCCTACGACTCCTATCGGCGGCTGATCCAGATGTTCGGGACCACGGTGCTCGGGATCGAGCCCACGGTCTTCTCCAGCGCGCTCACCGGGAGCAAGGATGCCCGAGCGCGCCTGACCGACGACGCCCTCGATGTCGACGACCTGCGTGCGCTGGTCGACACGTACCAGGAGCTGGTGCTGGAGCACAGTGGGCGAGGCTTCCCCCAGGACCCCCGCGAGCAGCTCGACCTCGCCGTCCGTGCGGTGTTCGACTCCTGGCACACCCCGCGCGCCACGTTCTATCGACGGCGCGAACACATCCCCGAGGACCTCGGAACCGCGGTGAACGTGCAGGCGATGGTCTTCGGCAACCGGGGGAGCTCCTCTGGCTCCGGTGTCGGGTTCACGCGCGACCCCGGGACCGGCGCGAGCGGCGTGTACGGCGACTATCTCGAGCATGCACAGGGAGAGGACGTCGTCTCCGGCATCCGCAACACGATGCCCCTCAGTGATCTCGCCGAGCTGGACGAGGCGTCCTACGACGAGCTCCTGGGATACATGTCCACGCTCGAGCTGCACTACCGGGACATGTGTGACATCGAGTTCACCATCGAGGACGGCAAGCTCTGGATGCTGCAGACCCGCGTGGGGAAGCGCACACCCGAGGCGGCCTTCCGGATCGCCCACACCATGGTCCGCGAGGAGCTCGTCGACCTCGACGAAGCGCTGCTGCGGATCACCGGCGACCAGCTCGTGCGCCTGATGTTTCCGCGATTCGACACCGAGGCCCAGCGGGCCCCCCTCACGGCCGGCATCAGCGCCTCTCCCGGAGCTGCCGTGGGTCGTCTCGTGCTCGACGCCGAGACAGCCGTCGCCCGGAGCAGCCGGGGCGAGGACGTCATCCTCGTGCGTGAGGAGACCAACCCCGACGACCTGGAGGGCATGGTCGCCGCCCGCGGCACGCTGACCAGCCGTGGTGGCAAGACCTCGCACGCCGCGGTGGTGGCTCGCGGGATGGGCCGACCCTGTGTCTGCGGAGCAGAGGCCCTGCTCATCGACCTCGCCGCAAGGCAGGTCCAGGTCCGCGGCGGGCCGACGCTGCACGAGGGAGACGTCATCTCCGTGGACGGCTCGAGCGGGGAGATCTTCCGTGGCGCGGTCCCGGTCGTCGACTCCCCGCTGGTCAAGTACTTCGACGGCGAGAGCATCGATGACGCCCTGGTCGAGGCCGTCGCAACACTGCTTCGCCACGCCGACAGCGTCCGACGGATGGAGGTGCGCGCGAATGCGGACACCCCCGCGGACGCGTCGCGGGCGCGGCGGTTCGGCGCCCAGGGCATCGGGCTGTGCCGCACCGAGCACATGTTCCTCGGTGCCCGCCGCGCGCTGGTCGAGGACCTCGTCCTCGCGAAGGACGACGCCGCGCGGGGCGCGGCCCTGGACGCCATGCTGCCCCTGCAACGCCAGGAGTTCGCCCAGATCCTCGAGCAGATGGACGGACTGCCCGTCACGATCCGCTTGATCGACCCTCCCCTGCACGAGTTCCTGCCCGACCTCACGAGCCTGACGGTCGAGGTCGCCCTCCAGGACGAGCGCGGAGAGAGCGACCCCGCCCGTCGCCAGCTGCTGGCGGCGGTCCGTGGAGCCCATGAGCAGAACCCGATGCTCGGCCTGCGCGGGGTACGCCTCGGCGTCGTGGTGCCCGGACTGGTCCTGATGCAGGCCCGTGCCGTCCTGGAGGCGACCGCCGATCGGATCGAGGCCGGCGGTGACCCCCGGCCCGAGATCATGGTGCCCCTCGTCTCGACCGTCTCGGAGCTCGTCCTCATGCGCCGTCAGTTCGCCGAGGTGGCGGCGCAGGTCGAGTCTGCACGCGGGTTGGCCCTGCCGCACAGCGTTGGGACGATGATCGAGGTCCCGCGTGCGGCCCTGACCGCTGACCGGATCGCTCCCGAGGCCGACTTCTTCTCGTTCGGCACCAACGACCTCACCCAGATGACCTGGGGGTTCTCCCGCGACGACGTCGAGGCCTCGTTCTTCCCGACGTACCTCGCCCAGGGGATCTTGTCGGTCTCGCCCTTCGAGTCCCTAGACACCGAGGGCGTCGGCGCGCTGGTAACGAGCGCCGTCGCCAAGGGTCGAGCGGTACGGCCCGACCTGCACGTCGGTGTCTGCGGCGAGCACGGCGGTGACCCGGACTCGATCCACTTCTTCGAGTCAGCGGGCCTCGACTACGTCTCCTGCTCCCCCTTCCGCATCCCCGTCGCCCGGTTGGAGTGCGCACGAGCAGTGCTCACCCAGCGCTCGGCAGGGGCATCGCCGGGCCCAGGCTCGGGAGACGCGACAACATGAGACGTTCTTGAAGATCGTCGCATCGGCATCGCTCTGCCCTGCAGGGTGCTGCCCTGCACGGCCCTGCCCCCACCGTGCTGCCCCCCACCGTCCCCCCTTCCGAACCTGATCGACAGTGGCGCTCGGAGCAGTGTCGGTTCGAGGGAGAACGATCCGGGGATGTGGTGGGCCACCCCGCTGATCGTGGGTGTCGTCCTGGCTCTCGGTGGTCCGCTGAGTGAGGAGCTCGGCGAGCAGGGGGAGCACCACCAACCCCCTGCCTGCAGGGCCCCCGCATAGGTGGGGCCGAGCAGGTCGATCAGCGTCTGGCGCGCAGGAAGTATGTGATCGGTCCGGCGAAGTTCACGAACGACGCGGCCACCCAGGCGCGCTTGTTGCCGCGGACCCGGTGCGCGGGTCGCCGTCGCAGGTCCATCAGCATCGCGGCTTGAAGGCCGACCTGGACCACGGCCGCAGCCAGGATCCCGGTTCGCTGCCGTGCCGACAGCTCACGCCAGCGCCTCTGCACGGAGCTCATGACCCCATCCTGATCGGCACGTCGGGTGACCGCAAGGGGGACGTGGCCGAGCGGACATCGACTGCGCGCTCGACGCGTCGGAATCGAGTCGGCCGCGTCATTTGCCCGCCCGAGGCCCCATCACTACAGTTCACGGCGTGTCGCTCGTCGGCGTTCCGGCCCGATCCGCACCGGCGCTGCTGCGGTCTCCGTGGCTGCCCTTCGGCGTCCTCGTGGCCGGTGCCTGGGCGCTCCTGTTCCGCCATCAGCACCAGATGGCAGCGGGCGGATCGATGTCCATGTCCAGCGAGGGCGCCGCCACGCTCGGCGCGCTGTGGGCTCTGATGGCGGTCGCGATGATGGCCCCGACCGCGGTGCCCGTCCTGGCCTCGCTGCGTGCCATCACGGCGACCTCCACCGCGCGTTCCTGGTGGGCCTTCCTGGGCGGCTACCTCGCGCTCTGGCTGGGATTCTCCGTCCTGGCGACCGGGCTGCAGCTGTCGCTGACCGGGTTGAACCTGGTCGACGACGGGGGCCGCAGCTCCGCCCGGTGGCTGACGGCGGGGCTGCTGCTCGCGGCGGGCGCCTACCAGTTCTCGCCGCTGAAGCGACGCTGCGTCACCGCGTGCGCCGCCCCGATGACGTTCTTCCTCCGCCACTGGCGCGACGGCACCGTCGGCGGGCTTCGCATGGGCCTGCGCAGCGGCCTGACCTGCCTGGGGTGCTGCTGGGCACTGATGCTGCTGGCCTTCGTCGGCGGAGTGCACAGCCTCGCGTTCATGGGCCTCGGTGCGCTGCTCATGGCCGTCGAGAAGATGCCTGGGCTGGCCCACCGAGTCTCCGCGCCGCTGGGTCTCGCGCTGCTCGGCGCCGGCCTCGCGGTCCTCGTCGGACTCGACGGACCGCCGGGCGCGTCAGCCTTCCCCACCACGACATGAACCACCAGCACATGGGCACAGCCCGAATGGAGAATCTGACATGGACCCCTGGTCGCTGCACGGTGAGCTGATCCTCAACTGCAACTGCACGGTCTTCTGCCCGTGCGTGATATCGCTCGGCAAGCATCCGCCGACGGAGGGGTACTGCCAAGCCTGGTCCGGTGTGCGCATCGACAGCGGCCGCGCGGGAGAGGTCGACCTGTCGGGGCTGAACGTCGCGATGCTGCTCGACATCCCGGGCAAGATGGAGCGCGGCAACTGGACGCTGGCCCTGTGGATCGACGAGCGGGCCGATGACGAGCAGTACGCGGCGCTCGAGACGATCTTCCGGGGCAAGGCTCGCGGCAGCACGGGCCTGTTCAACCTGCTCGTGGGCGAGTACCTCGGGGCCGAGCGTGCGCCGGTCGAGTTCGGCCAGGACGGTGAGACCCGCACCCTGACCGCGGGACGCGCCATCAAGGGCGCGGTCGCCCCGGTTCCCGGCGCCGACTCCCATGGGCAGGTCACGGTCACGAACACCGACTACTGGATGGGCCCCGACGTCACCGTCGCCGAGGCCTCGCTGGGCAAGGTCCGCGCCTTTGGCCGGGTGTGGAACTTCGATGGCCGCAGCGCCGAGATCTGCCCCATCCAGTGGACGGGGCCGTGACCCGGCCTGCCCTCACCATCAGCCGGCGTACCCGTTCGACCCCGTTGACGACCCGCGTGGAGGCTGCGGGCGTCCGGGCGTACACGGTCTACAACCACATGCTGCTGGCCACCGAGTTCCGCGGGGCCGCGATCGACTACGCGCACCTGCGGCGCGCGGTGCAGGTGTGGGATGTCGGGTGCGAGCGACAGGTCGAGCTGGTCGGTCCGGACGCGGCGCGGCTCGCTCAGCTGCTCACGGTCCGTGACCTGCGGAGCTTCGCCGTCGGCCAGTGCCGCTACGCGCCCATCTGCGACGACGACGGTCACCTGCTCAACGACCCCGTCGCCCTCCGGCTGGCCGAGGACCGCTTCTGGTTCTCCGTCGCCGACTCCGACATCGTGCTGTGGGCAGCGGGGATCGCGCGCGGCGTGGGCCTCGACGTGCGGGTGCACGAGCCGGAGGTCTGGCCGCTCGCGGTCCAGGGGCCCCGCGCCGACGACCTGATGACCGCAGTCTTCGGCGAGGCGGCGCGGGCGATCCGGTTCTTCGGCTGGGCGGCCCTCCCGTTCCAGGGTCGCGATCTCGTCGTCGCGCGAAGCGGGTGGAGCAGCCAGGGCGGCTTCGAGGTCTACGTCGACGCCCCCGTCCTCGCCGGCGAGCTCTACGACGCGCTGATGAATGCGGGCGTGCCGTACGACGTCAGACCCGGCTGCCCCAACCAGATCGAGCGGATCGAGGCTGGGCTGCCCAGCTTCGGCACCGACATCACCCGCGAGCACACCGCGCTGGAGGCCGGGCTGGGGCGCTACTGCGCCCTCGACGCCCCGATCGAGGCGATCGGTCTCGACGCGCTGCGCCGGCAGCACGCCGGCGGTGTCCCGCGCCGGGTCTGCGGGCTCCTGATCGACGGCGCCAAGGTGGCGGGGCCGCGAGACCCCTGGCCGGTGCACGCCGGCCAGCAGCCGGCCGGGTGCGTCACGTCTGCCGCGTGGTCCCCACGACTGCGCACCATCGTCGCGCTGGGCATGCTCGACGCGGCCCACCTCGCTGCAGGCACCGAGGTGTACGTCGAGGTCAGCATCGGGGCCGAGCCACGCGCGGCTCGCGTGGTCGAGGTGCCCTTTCCGGGCGCGACGCGTCGCCGGTGACGGCGAGGGCTCGCACCCCACGCACCCGCGTCCGGTAAGAATCTGCGCCGAGACGACGTCACCGTCGCCGCGCTGGGCACGGCGTCTACCCATTCGTGGTCTCTCCCTCCTGTGTCGGGTTCAGCGTCGGCTGACGATGTGTCTCGTACATCCGGAGGAGACGACGAGCGCCGAGACGACGCTGACCGCTGCTGCTGCAACCCATACCGCGGTGCGCAGGCCCCACAGATCGGCGACGGCACCGCGCGTGAGGGCACCAACCGCGTAGCCGAGGTCGCGCCAGACGCGGTAGATGCCGACGGCCCTGCCCCGCCAGGCCGGATGGGCCACGTCACCGGTCGCGGCGAGCAGGGTCGGGTAGACCATCGCCGTGCCTGCACCCAGCAGCATGGTGCCGGCCGCCCAGAGGCCGAACGAGTCGGCACTCGCAATCCCGGCGAGCGCGGTGGCCTGAGCAAGCATCCCGCTCGTGATGAGGTGCTTGCGCCCCCACCGGTCCGACAGCGCACCGGTGAAGAGCTGACCGACGCCCCAGACCGCGGGGTAGAGCGCGAACAACACCCCGATCCGGCCCACCGTAAGACCCGAGCCGGCGAACAAGAGTGGGAACGGGCCCCAGGGCAGGCCGAAGTTGAGATGGTTGACCAGGCCCGCCTGGCTCGCCGGGGACAGCGCCGGCTCGCGGAAGCTGGTCTGTGTGAACACGTCGCGGTTGCTGAGCTCACCGCGGGGATGGTCGTGTCTCCCTCCTGCAGGGGGCACGTGCTCGGCCGCCTCGAGCGTGGCGTCCCCCCGGTCTCCTTCACCGCGAGTGTGGCCAGGCCGAGCGCGAGCGCGGCGTAGCAGTGCCCGAGCAGAAACGGCGCCGGTCGTAGGCCGTACTCCGTGGCGAGGTAGCCGGCGGCCATGGAGGTGAGGGCCACCGCGCCGTAGCCAGCGGCCTCGTTCAGGCCCATGGCGAGGCCCCGCCGTTTCGGGCCGACCTGATCGATCGTCATGATCACCGTCGTGGACCACGTCAGGCCCTGGTTGATGCCGAGCAGCACGTGTGCCGCCAGGACCCAGCACAGCTGGGGGCCCAGATCAGCATGAGTGGCACCGGCACCGCGAACAGCCACCCGGCGCCGAGCACGGGCTTGCGGCCGAAGCGGTCCGACCACGCGCCGGCAACATAGTTGGCGGCCGCCTTGGTGATGCCGAAGGCGGCCACGTAGGTGAACGTGAACATGTAGCCGGTGAGCCCGAACTCGGCCTCGGCGAGCAGCGGAAGCGATGTCTGCTGCTGGCCGACCATGCCACCGACGAGGGCGTTGATCGCCACCAGGATCGTGCACTGCACCGCGTTCGCGCGGAGTCCCAGGCGAATCGGCCGCTGGCTTCTCTCCCGGCCCCTGACCCGGCTCACGCGTCCGCCTCCCGCCACGCGCCGGTCGCGTCACCCTACGAGAGCCCCTTGACCTCTCCCATGAGCACCTCCCGGAGCAGGGGACTGATGACGATGGGCGCTACGTCATCCCACGGGCGGGCGATATGTTCGGGCCGGGCCCGTCGGGACCGGAGCGGCTCAGTCTGCGTCGGCCCGACGTGCACACCACACACGACACGGCGAGGCCGGGCATGCTGTGGTTACCCCTAGGGGTATTCTTGACATGCGTTGCCGAGAACGAGACTGATACGCCGTGGAGGCCGGAGTCGTGACCGTCGTCCTGTATGCAGCGCTCCTGGTCGTGGGGGTGACGTTGCTGGTCATCACTGCGGTCCGCGTGCTCGTGGGTGGTCTGGTCGACTCGTCACGGCGCACGCCGAGTGGTTCGCCGGAGTCCGGAGAGTCCGCCCTCCGCATGCTCGACGAGAGGTACGCCGCCGGGGAGCTGAGCACCGAGGACTACCGGCACCGTCTCCGAGTCCTCAAGGAAGGAGGCGCCTCGTGAAGTCGATCGGCCGCCGGACCGTGCTCACGATGGGCGGGCTCGGCCTGGCCAGCACCACGGTCGGCGGCCTCGGCGTGTGGCGCGAGCTCAACCCGTCCGTCCTGGACGCCGTCACCGGCGAATCGTTCACCGAACCCGAGGTCCTCCGCAGCCAGGGCGGGCGGCTCCAGGTCCGGCTGGAAGCCGCGCTGGGCACGCACGACGTCGCCGGGCGGCAGGCGCAGACGATGGGCTACAACGGCGGCGTCCCCGGCCCGAGCCTGCGGCTGCGTCCGGGGGACACCGTGCGCCTGGACCTCGTCAACCGACTGGAGGACGTCACCAATCTCCACGTCCACGGTCTCCACGTCTCTCCGGAGGGCAACAGCGACAACATCTTCCTCGCCGTCGAGCCGGGCCAGACGCAGCGCTACGAGTACCGGCTCCCTGACGACCACCCACCCGGCCTGTACTGGTACCACCCGCACCACCACGGCAACGTCGCCGACCAAGTCTTCGGCGGCCTCTACGGCGCCATCATCGTCGAGGCCGCGGCCGACGACATCGACGTCGACCGGGAGCGGGTCATGGTGGTCTCCGACATCACCCTGGACAGCGGCGGATCCCTGGTCACGCCCTCCACCCCGGAGCAGATGATGGGCCGCGAGGGCGAGCTCGTCCTGGTCAACGGCCAGTCCGTGCCGCGTCTCCAGGCAGGGGCCGGCGAACGGGAACGCTGGCGGATCGTCAACGGGTGCACCTCCCGCTACCTTGCTTTGGACCTGCCCGGACAGGAGCCACGAGTGGTCGGGCGTGACGTGGGCCGGTTGGCCGAGCACGTCACGCTGAGCGACGTCGTGCTGGCTCCCGGAAACCGGCTCGACCTGGTGGTCGACCTGACCGAAGGCAGCGGCGAGCTCATCGCGCAGCCGGTCGATCGCGGCGGCATGATGGGCGGGATAATGGGCGGCGGTGGTCCGAGCTTGCGGGGGGATGGACCGGTCACGCTGGCCCGGCTCGAGGTCGGCCCCGGAGACGGGCCGGACCGGGGGGATGTCGCCCCCGCACCCACCAGGCGAGACCTGCGGGAGGCCGAGGTCGACGGGCGCCGCCTGATCACCTTCCAGATGGGCATGAGGGGAATGATGGGCGGCGACGGTGGCCCGATGAGCTTCACCCTCGACGGATTGGAGTTCGACGCCGACCGCATCGACCAGCGGGTCCGCCTGGGGACCGTCGAGGAGTGGACCATCGGCAACGACAGCCCCCTGGATCACCCGTTCCACCTGCACGCGTGGCCGATGCAGCTGATCGAGGTCGACGGCCAGCAGGTCTCCGACCCGCTCTGGCTGGACGTGGTCAACGTCCCCGCCCGGAACCGGGTCCGGGTCCGTGTCGCGTTCGAGGACTTCGGCGGGAAGACCGTCTACCACTGCCACATCCTCGACCACGAGGACCGCGGCATGATGGGCACCGTGCTGGCCCGATGACGCGATCCGGTGGCCCGACTCGATGACCGGCACGTGAAGACGCCGGGCGCCGCCAGCGGCACAGTCGGCCGTGGTCGACGCACTCCCCTACGGCGGCACCTGCGCACTGCGCGGGTGTGACCCGAAGCAGACCCTCCGCCGAGGAGCCGAGATCATCGACAGCGCGCGAGTGATGCGCGGCAAGGGGATCGACGACGCGGGCCCGTCGATCAACTGG
Organism: uncultured Actinomycetota bacterium; assembly: GCA_963731985.1. Taxonomy (GTDB): domain Bacteria; phylum Actinomycetota; class Actinomycetes; order Propionibacteriales; family Nocardioidaceae; genus Nocardioides. The sequence goes on from CAVSYA010000007.1 coordinate 349,276, forward strand.
CCGGACCTGAGGAAGCACAAGCACGGCTTCACCGACCCGGTCCCCCCAGGCATGGAGGACAGCCTGACCGGCCGTGGAGTCACCACCCTGCACGGCCACGCGAGATTCACCGGGCCTCGCCGGCTCGAGTTCGACGGGGCCTCATACGAGGCCGACCGCTTCCTGGTCACCACCGGCGCCCGCCCCCGCCCCCTGGACTTCCCAGGCCACGAGCACCTGATCGACAGCACCGACTTCCTGGATCTCGCCACCGCGACCTCGATGAGCGCCTGGTCGATCGCGGCCAAGAGGTCGGCATCCACCTGCGTCGCGCCACGACCATCGTGGACGCGCAGCCGTCCCGAGGTGGCTATCGCGTCACCCTCGAACACAGCGGATCACGGGAGACGGTCGAGACCGACCTCGTGGTGCACGGCGCAGGACGGGTCGCGGAGCTGGCCGACCTGGGTCCGACGCCGCGGGCGTCGAGTGGGGCGAGCACGGCATCCGGGTCGATAGCCTCCTGCAGAGCGTCACGAACCCGGCCGTCTGGGCCGCCGGAGACTCGGCCGACACCGCAGGCATGCCGCTCACGCAGGTCGCGGTGTCCGAAGCCAAGGTCGCCGCCTCGAACATGATCAAGGGCGCCACCCAGGCCCCGGACTACGCCGGCATCCCCACCGCGGTCTTCACCGTCCCGAACCCGCCCGCGTTGGCCTGCTGGAGTCAGAAGCCCGCGAGGCCGGGATCGACCTCGTCGTCCGCTACTCCAACACCAGCGACTGGTACTCCAACTACCGGATCGGCGAGACGACCGCCGCGAAGATCCTCGTCGACCAGTCGAACGACCAGATCGTCGGTGCCCACCTCCTCGGACCGGAGTACGGCGAGCTGATCAACACGCTCGGCCTCGCCATCAAGCTCGGTCTCACCACCCGTCAACTCACGTCCGCCACGGCCGCCTGCCCCGCGGTGGGATCCGACCTGGGCCCGATGCTCCGGGAGCCTCGGTCCCTCCAGCGGGTCGCACGGGAGCTCGGCGGCATTGCCGCACACCTCTCTGATCTGCAGGCGAGCGAGACCCGGCGTCTCCTGCAACACGAACCCCCCGAGTGACCACATGGAGGAGCCACCGCGGCCAGCCCGTACGAGCCTCTCCCCCACGCGCTACACACCGGCGATGCGGCCCGAGGTGGCCGCACCGGCCGGCTCCTGACGACAGACCACGATGACCGCGAGCGCGCCGCCCAAGAGGGCGATGTAGGCCGGGAACGCCCACGTAGCGACATCCCACCGCTGGATCGTCAGCAGGGCGATGACACCGTTGAGACCCCCGAGCGCGAAGACCGTCGGGTGCTCGGTCGAGGGGTGGCGCCAGGCCTTGCGAACGGTCGGCACCCCTGCGACAAGGTCCGCCAGGACGGCGAAGACGACCGCACCGGTGGGGTCGTCCAGGACCAGCCACACGAACAGAGCGACCCCCGAGACGCCGCCGCAGGAGAGATCAAAGCGGGAGACCCTCCAGTAGGCGTCGCGGTTGGTGAAAGACGCAGCAAAGATGAGGGCCGGACCGATGCCGATCGAAAGCGTCAGCACGGACGGCAGGCCCACCCCCTCGTCGAGCTGTGCGAGGAAGCCGATGGTGGGTGCCAGAGCCCAGAAGAACCAGGTGACCCGGTTGGGGCGGGTGCGGCCCCGCAGCGTCAACCAGGCGTAGCGCGCCGCTCCGCCGACGCTGAGCAGGGCACCCAGCCACACGAACCGGGGGTCGATCACGGCGCTCACTCGACCACGGCCCCGGGGTTCCCGCCAAACGCCGGCAACGCCGGCCCGCGGGGCGGTCTGGTTTCATGGGCTCCATGAGCCAGACCACTCCGGCCGGCACGGTGCACGACCTGCCTGAGGACTTGCAGCGGGAGCTCCTGGGGCACCGGCAGGCGATGGATGCGTGGCTGGACATCACCCCGCTCGCCCGCAACGAGTTCATCTGCTGGGTCGAGGACGCCAAGAGGGCCCCGACCCGCGAGCGCCGCATCCGGCGCACGCGCGAGGAGCTCGAGGAGGGCATGCGCCGCCCCTGCTGCTGGCCTGGCTGCAGCCACCGGGAGCGCAACGGTCGTTAGACGACGTCCGAACCGCCGTCGCCGCGGCCCGGAGTCACGGGCGGCGCGCCGACGACGCGGAAGCGCGGCGGTCACCCGGCCGACCGCATCGGCAGACCGAGGCCTATTGCTGATCGACGACCGCGCACGCCCCCGCCTCGTGATCAGGCAGATGAGCTCCCACGAACCCACCCGGGCCGCGGCGGTTCAGGCGCCAGATCCGCAAGGACACCGGCTACGAGTGGGTGACTCCCCACACGTTCCGCAAGACCGTGGGCACCCCGATCTCCGAAGCCACGACGTCCGAGCTGGCCTCACGCCAGCTCGGCCACTCCTCAAGCCAGATCACACGTGATCACTCCATCGCCAAGCCCGAAGTCGCGGCCGACCTCTCCTGCTGCTGGAGACGCTGGCCCAGGACGACGAGACCCCACCGACGAATAGTCACCTGAGGGGGTTGCGACCAGTAGAGGTCCAATCTGGCGTCCTACGTCAAGATCGGCGCCGCCTCTGATATGCGTTTCCGCTGGTCAGAGCCGGTTCGATCGGTC
>CAVSYA010000008.1:0-28262 GCA_963731985.1 uncultured Actinomycetota bacterium
GTCTGCCGCGTGATGGTGCGCGGCGAGCAGGCCGCGTGGGTCGCCCTGACCGCGGCCGCCCCGCTCCAGCACCACGAGAGTCCCGCCCGGCCGAGCGCCGGCGCCCAGACCCTGGACACCCAGACCAGGGACACCCAGACCAGGGACACCCAGACCAGGGACACCCAGACCAGCGAGGACGGCAGCGCGGACACCGACGAGCTCTCCGCCGACGATGGCGAAGCCGACGACGAGGACCAGCGCGGCGACGAGGTCGCGCCCGCCGCGGATACCTCCTCGCCGGACGCGACCCCCCGGGCATCGGCGATGTGGGACCCGGTTCCTGTGACCTTGCCGACCTACGTGCACAAGAACACCGCGATCCGCCGCTCGGTGCGCACGATCGACCTCGACGCCACGGGCGTGTGGACGTCCGGCCGCACCGACGAGGACGCTCGGATCGCCCAGGCGAGCGCGAAGCGCGTGGCCCGCTCGGCGGGCGGCGACGACGGCGAGCGCGCCGTCGGCTCCTGAGCGCACGGGCCCGCCGCGCGGGGCGGTCGCAGAACCGACGCGCACCGGGGATTCGGCCGCCCGGCTGAGGCCCCGAGGGCCGCGCGGATTCGGAACGGCCCGCGGCCTGGTGCTACGTTTTATGTCGTGCCGGGCGACCCCCGGCCACGCCCGGGGCTGTGGCGCAGTTGGTAGCGCGTCTCGTTCGCAATGAGAAGGTCAGGGGTTCGAATCCCCTCAGCTCCACCAAACCCGCAGGTCAGGGTCTGTCCCCGCCGTCCTTACCCAGGAGGACGGAGTGGCAACTCTCCAAGTATTCGCACGTTTCCGGCGAGCGAGCCGGTCCCGAGACCAGCGGCGGAGTGCGCCGCCGACCCCGGCACCGACCCCGGCACCGCGGGTGTCGTTGGGGCCCGGCGCGCTCCTGGGGAAGGCCACTCTGGGGGCCGCCGGGCCTACAGCCGGCCGATGACCGCTACACCTGATGCTGCGTCCGCACCCCCGTCGCCACGGTCGCTTGCGCCGACCATCGAGCTGGCGGGGCTCACCCCCATCCATGCCACCAGCGCCGCCCTGGCCGGCGTACCCGTCGACCGAATCGCGGCCCAGCCCGCCACCGCCGCATCGACGTCCTCATCGAGCGCTACATCCGACCCAGCGACGCGCTGCACACCACCTCCAGCCGCGACCTTGGACGGCGAGAGCCAGGGCATGTGGCGCGATGCGGATCGTGATCATGCTGATCGGTGTTGCTGGGTGCCGAGCCAGGCGGCAGGCGAAGTCAGTTCCCGGTTGTGTAGAAGTGCGTCATTCGGGCGATGGCTTCTGCTCTCGTCATGGCGCGCACCTCGGCCTCCGGGATGTGGGCCTCCTGGGTCAACGTGCGGATCACTCCAAGCGGAATGGCCTGAGCGACTGGCTGCGCCTGCCCCCGGCCCGGTAACACCTGGTTGCTGACGCAGTTCCAGAACTCGTCAGCAGTGACCTCCAGTTGGTCTCGCAGGATGTGCGACCAGATGCTTGGCCCGTAGTCGGTCCGGTCGACCGGGTGGCTGATCCGCGTATAGAGGATCCGGCCATCCGGCAGCGGCAACTCATAGTTGACGTGATGGGTGCCGCGCTTGCCGGTGGCTCGCTTGCGCTCAGTCCAGCCCTCGGTCGTGCAGAAGGTCGCGTGATCTGTCCGGGTGGCCGGAGGCCGCTTGTCGGGCACGGGCCGTCAGGCGGCCAGCAGCCAGTTGCGGAGTTGGTCGTCGGAGGCCAGCGTGACAATCTGCACCAGTCCCCAGTTGTCCGCGTGGTTTGGGGCGAGCCGCAGCCGCTCGGTCCAAGCCTCGGCATAGTCGCGCAGGGCGTCGACCATCTCCTCGACGGCTTCCTCGATGGTGGCGCCGTCCGCCGCAACCGGGAAACCGGGAAGGAAGAGGCTCCAACCATCGCCGTCGGCGACGGCTTGGACGCCAGAGGGATGGAGACGGGTCAGGAAGTACACGAGCCGGTCGGCGTCGACTGCGGCGACCCGTCGCTCGTCGCGGGTGACCGTAGCCGGACGCCCCTCGTCGGCGGCGTCGAGCAGGTCCTTGAAGTGCTCGCGCGCCTCTCGGGCGCTGCCGTAGTTGACACTCGCGGTAGCCATCGGTGTTCTCCCGCACTCAGAGGCGTGTACACAGCGTACACACCCTGAGCGTTCCCGCTCAACCCCCGGAGAGCGGAGGTGCGTCCCTCCCCCCCTATGGCGCAAACGGGCCGGGGGCGTCGGGTGGGCTGTTCTCCTTCCATTTGCCACGTGCTCGGGCCGGCCCGGTCGTCGGCGCGACTTGGCACGCCCCCGTGCCCTGAGCAGCGGGGTCGCGTCGACGTCACTCTCGCCGGCGGGTGAGGGTGCTGGAGCACGCCACCATGGCCTCGTCGTAGTCGGCGATCAGCCGCTCGGAGCGCTCGGCGTAGAGATCGAAGGCGCGTCGGCTGCGTCGTAGGGGGAAGCCCCGGAAAGGAAGAGCCGCCGTTCGCGGGCGAGGCCGCGCCGCAGGGCGTCCTGTGCGGAGGCGGCCGGGGTGGTCCTGCCGAAGATGCGATCGATGCCGACAGCCACCACCACCACGAAGCCGAGTATCGGACCGATCCAGGCCGGCCCGCCGAGCGCCTCGGTGAGAGGGACCCCGGCTCCGGCCACGATCACGATGATCCACAACGCCTGGATGCTCCGGTGCGCAGCATCGACGCGGCGTTGCCGACGCGGACTCTGGCCCCGATCGCGTCGGCGTACTTCTGCTGATCGGCAGAATGAGTGTTCATGCGGTCCTCGCCGTTTCTGCCCCGGTACAGCCGTGACGGGGAACGTTAGCGCGAAACCTGGCCGTGGTCGCGCCGCCGACGATCCTGCTAGTGTCGCAGAATTCTTTTCCCCGCTGGGGCCTAGGCTCCGGCACGAGAGGGCAGAAAGGCCGCATTGCCTATGTGTGCCTTCTTGGTCTCGAGGCCCGGAATTCGGACCGCCTCGGCGTCACGACCTGCTCTGCGCCGAAGGTGCGTGTGGGGGTTGGCATGGAGACCCTGAGCATCTTCTGCATCGGCACCTCTCACGATCGCAGCGAGCCGTGGACCCTGATGAGGGCGCTCTACGACCTCACAGCGGCCGCGGGAGAAGTGCTGCCTGCGGACTTGCCCGGGGCCACGCCGGACAAGCCGCATGTCAAGGTGCTGTTCGACGGCCCCGAGGTCCGCAACACGTCCAACAAGTTCCTCCTGGACGCCTGCGCGGACGCGGTCACGTTCATCAAGAAGAACAACCCACAACGGGTTTGCCTGCTCGGCCACAGCCGAGGGGCCGTCTTGGCGACCATGATTGCCGCACGCCTGCACTTGGAGGGGCTCCGTGCGCCGCCCGTCTTCTTGTGGCTCCTCGACACCGTCGCCCGCACGGGCACGATGGGTGGCGGGCCCAGAGTCATCGAGCCTTTCGAGACGCTCACGGTCTATCCGAACGTTGACCACGTGGTGCGGGTAGTGATGGAGGACGACCCCCGGACCTTCTTCCCCCTCGAAGAGGTGCGGATCTGCCTGGACGGCGAGTCGGTTGGCACCCTGGACTACGAGTACGAGAAGCAGTCCGGCGCTTCGTCGCCCGAGGTGACCCTGATCCGGATGCCGGGATCCCACGGCACCGGCACCCAGGTGAACCCCGTGGCGCAGGCCGGGTCCCGGCTTCCGACGAAGCTCGAAGGGCGCCGCGGGCCGGGCATCAACAACGCCAGGCCCGGTCGGTTGTGGCCGATCGGGGAGGCCTGTCTGATCAACGCGTTGCGGGCGATCCGCGACGTCAACAAAGAACCGGCCCACCCAACCCGCCGGGGCGTTCCGTTGACGCGGACGGGAAACGACTTTGCCGGCTCGAACAGCGAGCTCGACACCCTCCTCGACGCCTACGCCCGCATCTTGATGGAGAACCGTCGAACCTCCAGTGGTTGGTTCAGGAGAAACGACGTGGACCGGAAGCCAAGGCCCAGGGAAGGTGGCCCCCGAAGGGAGATCCAGAAGGTTTTCCAGGACCCTGGGATCTGGGATGCCGGTTCTCGGCTGCACCACTACGGTCGCGATTTTCGGTCGAACGCCCTGATCGTCAACGAGCAACATCGTTTTCTGCTGGGTCAGCAGGGCAGGGAGGACTGGGCGGCCGCCTTCGAAGAGGCAGGCAGGACGCATCGGTGGCGGAGGTTCTTCAAGCTGCCCAGCGGGATCGAAGAGATGCGCCGGAAGCTGCCCGCGCAGATGGTCCTGTTCGCTCTCGATGATGTCGAGCTCGAGGAGATCTGAGATGTCCTGGGTCGGAGACCTCCTCGACATGCTCGACGCGTCGGCCGATGAGGCCTCGTCCGAGGTCAGCACGACGGTCAGCCTGGGTGAGGTGGCACTGGAGGCACGGCTCCACGTGCAGTACGGCGTGTTCAGTCTCAGGAAGGCCGACGAGTCGGCAGACTGGCCGCTCGACGAGCTCCTCTCAGAGCTAGGAGTCGACGGACTCGACCACAGCGACCTGGAGATCTCGGACCTGATCCTCAGGGGCTCGCTGCCCACCCGCTCGTTCGACGCCGTGCTGGAGTTCGCCCCTCGCGGGGACGGCTGGGTCATCGGGCCGGTGACCCTGAAGCAGGTGACCGTCGAGGTCGGCGTCCTGATAAGAGCGGACGGAGCCGCCGACGTCCGCGTGGGCCTGGCGGGCAGCGGGGAGCTCGAGGGGGCGGTTGACCAGGATCCGATGGCGATTGCCGTGAGCGGATCCCTCCAGGGTGGCGACTGGTCCCTCGCCGCCGAGGCGGGCGACGTCGTGGCGCTCCTGGCGCACCTGGGGATGTCTGGGCTCGATCCCGGTGGTCTTCCCCAGGCCGGGGTGAAGTTCCGGTACGAGTCCGCCGCCGATCTGACCGAGGTCGAGATCCGGCTCGACCTGAGCGAGCTCCCGGGCGAGGACGGCGTGATGGGTCTGGACGACCTCCTGGACCGTCTGGCCGATTCGCTCGGGGTCGAGGCGGCGCTGGCGCCGGCGTTCCTCGACCGTGCGTCGATCACGCAGGTCGACGTGCGGTTCCGCACGACCGGCGACGCCGTGGAGCTGACCGCCCGCTGCGAGGGGTGGCTGGTCTTCGACCTCGGCGCCCCGACCTTGCCGGCCGAGCACCGCGAGCAGTCGGCGGGCCTCGCGCTCGACATCGACGTCCGGAAGGCGCCGGAGGGCGACACGGTGCGCTTCGGTGGTCGGCTCACGCTCGGTGGAACTGATCCGGTCACTCTGGACATGGTCATCCGCGACGGGGACGAGGAGTCCCTCGTCGTGGCTACGTACCACGATGGAACGGGTCGCCGCATCGACCTCGCCTCCCTCGCGCCTGGGCAGCTCGGCCTCCCGCGTACCGACGTCAACGTTGCCCAAGTCACCCTGGCGTGGCGCAAGGCGGACGGGCACGCCACGGCCCTCCTGGCGGTGGACGTGAACGGGCCGGACGGACTTGAACCCCGACCTCCCCCTGATCGGTCGGCTCTTCCCCGACCCCGGCGCATCGTTCGGGTGCCTCGTGGTGGCGAGCTCAGGCGACATCGCCGCCGACGACGTGGCGACGATCAACGCGGTGCTGACTTCCGTCGACGGGGCAAGCGGCCTGCCCGCCGCCGGGTTCGGGGCCGGTCTGAACGTCACCGGGCGACTCGGCCTCGGCGCCGCCGTGCTCGAGCTGGACGCCGCCGATCCCGCCGCGGCGGGCGAGAGCGCACACGACCCCGGGGACGCGGCCGGCCCCGCGACCGACCCCCCGCCGCCGGCGGTCCCCGACGACAGTACGAAGTGGGTGCCGGTGCAGCGAGCCATCGGACCGGTCCACCTGGCCCGGGCCGGATTCGCCTACGCCGACGAGGCGATCACGATCCGCCTGGACGCCTCCGTCGAGCTCGCGGGGCTGCGCCTGTCGCTGATGGGGCTCGGGCTCAGCACGCCGCTCTCCGAGCTGGCGCCGGTCCTCGACCTCGACGGGGTCGGCGTCTCCTACCGCTCCGGGGACGTCGAGGTCGAGGGCATGTTCCTGCGCCGGGCCGCGCCGGCCGGCCAGGGGGAGGCGAGCACCGAGGAGTTCGTCGGGTCGGCCACGGTCCGCACGCCGGCGTTCTCGGTGTCCGTCGTCGGGGCCCTGGCCGAGGTCATGGGCGAGGTGTCGATGTTCGTCTTCGCGGCGCTGAACCGCGACTTCGGCGGACCCCCGGCGTTCCACGTCACCGGCCTGGCGCTCGGGTTCGGTTACAACCGGGACTTCGTCCCGCCGGCGATCGAGGACGTCGCGACCCACCCGTTCCTGGGGGCGCTGAGCGGCCCCGACGCGCCGCCCACGCTCGAGGACGCAACGGCGATGCTGGACAGCCTCATGGCGCAGGGGTCGGTCCCCGCCCGCATCGGCTCCTACTGGCTGGCGGCGGGAGTGAAGTTCAGCTCCTTCCGGCTCATCGACTCCCGGGTCGTCGCTCTGGTCCGCCTCGGGCACGATGTCGAGATCCTGCTGCTCGGGCTCGCCGACGTCACCCTGCCGAGGAAGGGCCCGCCCTACGTGCGCGCCGAGCTCGCGCTGAAGGTGAGCGTCAAGCCAGCCGCGGGCTCGGCCCTCGCCGAGGCGATGCTGACCGACAACAGCTGGGTGCTCGACCCGGAGTGCCGCCTCACCGGCCATTTCGCGTTCGCGTTGTGGTTCGGTGACCACCCTCACGCCGGCGACGTCGTGCTGTCCCTGGGCGGCTACCACCCGCGGTTCCGCCGCCCGGACCACTACCCGGTGGTCCCGCGGCTCGGGATCGCCTGGACGAAGGGTGCGCTCACGGTCAAGGGCGAGGCCTACTTCGCGTTGACGCCGTCCTGCGTGATGGCCGGCGGGCAGCTGGAGGCCGCCTACCGCGACGGTGGCCTGGCCGCCTCGTTCGTGCTCCGGGCCCACTTCCTCATCGCGTGGGAGCCGTTCTTCTACGACGTGACGATCGGGGCCACGGTCCACGTCGCGCTCCAGACCGACACTATCCTGGGGCCCGTGCGACTGGCCGCCACGGTCGGCGCTGCCGTGCGGGTCTGGGGCCCCGACTTCGCCGGCACCGCCCGCGTCACGTGGGGAGTGATGGCGGTCGACGTCGGCTTCGGGGACATCGACAGCCCCAAGCCCACCACGCGCGAGCTCACCTGGCCCGAGTTCCGCGACGCCTTCCTCCCGGCCGAGGCGGCGGTGTGCGAGATCCAGGTCCTCTCGGGACTGGTGCGGGAGGTGGACGTCACCGTCGGCACGGAGACCTGGCGGGAGTGGGTCGTCCGGGCCGACGCGTTCTCCTGGGCGACGCGGAGCGCGGTCCCCTGCACGAAGGTGGTGCTGGTCGCGGCGGACGGCGCCGAGGTGGACCTGACGCCGAGCGGGGCGGAGGACCAACGGGCTCCTGTGGGCATCCAGCCCATGGGCACCGCTCCCATCGGCTCGGAGCACCTCGTGCGCCTGCGGAGGCTCGTGGACGACGGCACGCCCGGTGCGCTCCTCGGCGTCGATCGCGACCACGCGGCGCTCGGTCTCGTGCGCGTCGGCGTTCCCCGACAGCTGTGGAGCGACGTCGCCGTCGCCAGCCACGCCCAGCGCCGAGGTGCTGCCCGGCCAGATCGTCGGCGTCTCGGGCCTGCGTCCCGCGGCGTCGACCAGCGCCGCGACGGCGGCCCTCCCGCTCGCCGCCTTCGCGCTCACCAGGACCCGCCGGGACCGGTGGCTCCCCCTGCAGCCGGGCCCCGCCGCCCTGGCCGGGCCGGGGCCGGTTCTCGACGCCGAGGAGACGGTCATCGACCGGATCGCCCGGACTGTCGGCGACCCGGCCGACGCGCTCCGGGCGACCGTGATCGAACAGCTCGCGTCGCGGGGTTTCCTCGGCGGCGACGTGGCCCTGGCCCAGGGGGTCGGACAGGCCGTGCTCGCCGCCGACGCCGCGCGCCACGCGACCCAGCTGGCCTCGCTGCCCATGCTGGGCTCGCCCGACCGTCTCGGCGACCCGGCCACACGGCCGGCTGCCGAGCCGGTGCTCGACCCGCCGCCGGGCGTCGACCTGTCCGTCCCGGCCGGGTTCCGGCGGCTGCTCGTGCAGCTGCTCGCCGAGGTCTCCACCCGGCCCGACCTCGTCCGGCCCGTGGCCCCGGTGGCGGGCTCCAGCCACCTGGTGCTCGACGCCGATCCAGCCCGGGACGCCGCGGACGCGCCGAGCCTCGAGCGTGCGTTGGGCGCCGGCACGGGGGCGATCTTCCAGCTCGACGCCGACGACGTCGCCGGGGCCGGTCGACCCGCCACGGGAGCCCCGCCGGCGGCGCGCCTCGAGATCGACCGCGCCGACGGTGGCGACGGCGACGTCAGCGCGGTCACCGCCGAGGCCGGTGGCCTCGCCGTGCGCGTGGTCGAGCTGGACCGCTACGGAGAGCCGCACCGCGACGAGGTTCGCTCCACGGGTCTCGACCTGCGCCGGGACACCGCGCGCGTGATCGTGACGGCCGGTCCGGGCCCGGGCCACGCCGCGAGCTCGGTGCACGGGTGGCGCGCCGGCTCGTTGCTGCTGCGGGTCGCCCCGCGCGTGTTCCTGGCCGAGGGTGGCCTGGTTACGACCCAGGCCGACGCGGGCGACCGGGTCGGCACCCTCCGCGGCTCGGCGATGCTGCGCGCCAACACCCCAGGGGGCTCGGGCGGCCCGGGCTGGACGAGGACCACACTGCCGGCCGGGACCGAGACGATCGCCGTCGTGGTGCGGTACAGCAGGGGGTCGTCGCCGGCTGCCTCCCCGGCGGCGGGGCTCGAGGTCGAGCTGCTCGGCGGCGACCGGGAGGCGCTGCGCCGGCTGGTGCCGCGGCATGCCGCGCGGGACGGCGAGGCGGACGTGGCCCTGCTCTACGCGGTCCCCGCCGACCTGCTCGCCTCCGAGGACCACGTCACCGTCCGGGTGCGCGTCGAGGGCAGGCCCGCGTGGAGCGTCCAGGGAGTCCTCGGCTTCGCCCGGGGGTCTAACGCGGTGCGGCGCGACTGGCAACCCGGGCGGGCGGGTCTGCGGCCGCCCGAGGCCGACCCCTCCGCGCGTCGGATGATTCGGCTCGTGCGCGCCGGCGTCCCGGTGGGGTCCGCATGAGCAGCCTGCAGCCGGGACAGATCCGCTTCGAGCACCATGCCCTGCCGGCGCTCGCCGCCGGCTCCTACCAGATCGAGGTCCGGCAGACGGTCGAGCGAGGCACGAAGGTCCCGGAGCACCTCCAGACCTTCGAGCGAGACCAGCGACTCAGGGTGGAGGGGCCGCGGTTCGGCCTGGGTGCCGACGACGTGCACGCGGCCTACCCACCCGCCAACAGTGCCGGCGACCACACGGGCGTGCTGCCGCACGTGGTGCTGCGGCGTCGCGGCCTGCCGTGGGAGATCGACATCGCTGGCGACAACGCGACCCGTGGACGGCAGCCCGGGCCGCCGTGGCCGGTGCCCTGGCTGGCCCTGCTGGTCTTCCGGCCCGACGACCCGGCGCCGGCGCCGCCGACGGCGACCGGGACGTACGCGGAGTTGTTGGGGGCGGCCGCGGCGGCCACCCACCGCCTGCCGGCGCTGACCGACGCCCCGGATCCGGGGGAGGGCGACCAGCCGAGGCTGACGGTCGTCGACATCCCGGCGGCGACATTCGACGCGGTGCTCCCCGCGGAGTCGGACCTGCCCTGGACCGCGCACGTGCGCGAGGTCCGCACCGACGGCAAGGAGCTGCTCGGTCTCGACGAGGACGGCTGGTTCTCGGTGGTAATCGCCAACCGGGTGCCGGGGGAGGGCGTCAACACCGTTCACCTGGTCTCGCTGGAGGGCTGGCGCGACGCGCTCCCGGCCAGCAGCAGGTCGGGCCCGCCCGCGAGCGCCGGGGATCCTCCGTGCCGGATGGTCTCGCTGGCGTCGTGGTCCTTCACCTCGAGAGACCGGGGGTCCTTCGAGTCGTTGATGGACGAGCTCGACGTGGGTCGGCTCGTGTCCGCGCGATCGGCGCCGGAGCGCGAGGCACCCGCCGCGACCGGGGCCGACGCGGATCGCCTCGCGAGGGCGGCGCAGGTCGTGACCGAGGCGATCGGAGACGGTTTCGTGCCTCTGCGCTACGACATGCGACACGGCGAGACGACGGTCGCCTGGTACCGCGGACCGCTGACGCCCGTGCCGGTGCCCCGGAGCGGCGCGGGTGGCCCGCTGCCGAGTGCCGAGGCCGGGCTCGTCTACCACCCCGATCTCGGCATGTTCGATGCCTCCTATGCGGTGGCCTGGCAGATCGGCCGGCTGCTTGCCCTCGCGGACGCCGGCTTTGCGGCGACGCTCATGGGCTGGCGGCAGCGCGTCCAGGCCCACGGCGACTGGCTGGATGCCCAGGAGCAGGTGCGCGCCCACCACGCGCGGATGACGACCCTGCAGGCGATCAAGGACCTCGAGGAGCGCGCCGGGCGGTGGCGGGAGGAGGACCGCGCGAGCTCAGAGCTCCTGGACGCGGCGCGGATCACCCTCGAGGTCGGGTTGCGCGAGCTCGTGCTGGCGACCTGGGATCCCGACGACGCGGCGATCGCCGAGCGGGAGCGGTTCGACGCCGCGATCCGCTCACGCCTACCGGTCCTCTGGTCCCCGACGCCGGGTCTCGCCCCGCGCGCCCAGCGGGACCGGGTCGTCGACGACATCGCCAGCCTGGTCCTGGACATCTGGGACCCCGACCGCACCGACATCGTGGACCCGGGCGGGCCCGGCGGCCGCTTCCGGGGGCGCCTGGCCGAGCTGGTTGACGAAGTCTGGGACGCGGGCGCCTTCGAGACCGCCTCCGCGGTCGACGCCGACCGCCGCCGGTTGGCCGAGGAGCTGCGCGAGCTGGTGCTCAAGATCTGGGACCCCGACGCCCTCGCCACCGCGGTCGCTCGTCACGCGACGGACGACGTCCTCGGGGGCCTGCTCCGCCCTGGAATCGGCCCCGTCCTCCCCGCCGCCCCGGACACCAAGGCCCGGCTGGCCGGAGGTGTGGCATGACCGGCACCGGTCCCGTCGGCGCCGCGGACTCGCCCCCCGCGCCTGAGCAGCTGGGCGAGCGGCTGGGCCTGCCGCAGCTGGCCGGCGCCGACGTGCCGCCCGAGGTCGAGTCGTGGCTGGCCCGCCTGGCGCTGCTCTACGGCGTCCCCTTCGAGCACGTCGTCGCGGACGAGACGATGCTGCCCCGGGAGTCGATCCGGTTCTTCTACCTCGACGCGAACTGGGTCGAGGCAATGGTCGACGGCGCCTTCAGCGTGGGCGTGCACTCCCAGCGTGACCTCCGCTTCCACCGCGTCCTGCACGGAAGCGTGCGCGAGGCGACCGAGGTCGCCGCCGGGAAGCTGCGCCGCGACCTGCGAGGCGAGGCGGTGTCGGAGGAGGCGGTGTCTGAGGAGGAGGCGTCCAGCGACTCGCGTGTGCGCGCGGGCTTCCTGATGCGCTCCGAGATCGTCTCGGGATGGCCCGGGCTCGAGGTCACCGGCTACGAGGGTGCCGAGGCTGGGGACGCCGGCGCCGACGTCCCCCTGCTCCGCCTCGAGCGGCTCGCGCCCGACCTCATGCTGTGTCTCTTCGACCGGGTCCCCGACCTGGTCGTCGTGAGCGAGCCGCGCGAGGGACTCCACTTCGGCCTGACGGACGGCCAGGTCACCACGCGCGACCTCAGCGACGCGGACGGTGCCCGCGAGGACGCCGACGCTGCCCGCCAGACCGGCCGCGTGGACGCGGTGTGGCGGCCCCACCGGTCCGACCTGGCGGGCCGCGTCGACCTCGGCGCCACGGCCGACGTGCTGGCCAATGACGGGCTGGTGCAGCGCGGGCTCGTTGGCGGCGGCGTCTTCGGGCCGGGCGACCTGGCCGCCCAGATGATCTCCACGGCGATGAAGCAGCACTTCGATCCGGCGGTAGGGGAGGGGCAGCCATGACGGCTCCGATCGAGCTGCTGGTCCCGATCCAGGTCGAGGCGCTCGTGGTCAACGAGAACGACCGGCGGGCGACGACCTGGTCGGTCTCGGCGCGCACGTACGCAGGCGCGGACCGGGTGCTGCCCATCGAGCCGCCGCCCTTCGCGCGGGACAACGACCGGCCGCGCACGGGCGTCACGGTGCACTGGCTGCTGCCCGACGCCCTGACCGTGGGGCAGTGGCACGGCGGCGACGGCGAGGGCGGCATGACCGGGCTGCGCGCCCCGCACGTGCCTGACCGGTGGCTGGTCGTGCGGACCACGCGCCACCCCGACGAGCCGACGCGACCGGTGGAGCCGCGAGCCTGGGTCGTCGAGAGCAACCACGTCGGTCCGGAGGGCACGAACCCGTTCCCGGTCGCCGGAGGCGTGGACTACCTGGGGCGGGCCACCGAGCTCAGCCGCTGGCCACGCGAGGCCGGCGCGGCGCCGGCCCATGTCGTCGCGATGACGGCGCTGGGGCCCGAGACGGCCGGCACGACCCGCATGCACGACCTGGACCCGGCGTACGCCGCGAGCGTGGCGAACATCGACAACGTCTTCGCCCTCCACGATCCCCTCGACGACCTGGCCACGGAGGACGACCCCGCCGCGGTGCTGTCCTACGCCGTGATCGGGTGGTACTCCGACCCCGACGGGTCGGACCCGATGCGCAACCCCGCGCGCCTGGGCCGAGACGTCGCCGACCTCGGCGGCGCCGGGTCGGGGTCCACCCTCCCGGCGGAGGACTGGCGGCGCGTGATGGACGCGCTCGACTGGACGACCGGCGAGGACGACGCCCTCGAGCAGGCGCTGGCGCAGGGCCTGGTGCCCTCGAGCACGGTCCTGCACGGGATGGTCTACGGGGTGCGCTGGACTGGCTTCCGCGGCCCGGCGCAGCCCTTCACCCGCGGCGCGGACTCCGCGTTCGCCCGAACGGCCATCCGCAGCCGCGCCGGGTGGCGCAACCCGGAGCCCGGCGACGCGACCGGCTTCGGCGACATCGCCGGCGCGGACGGTGGTCCGAGACTGGGCGACGCGGCCGGCCTGCGCCGGCCCGGCGGCGCCGCGGACGTCGAGCCCGGCACCCGGTCGCTGTTTCCGCACCTCGCCATCGGCAGCAGCAGCACCGACGCCCTTGCGGCCGTGCTCGGGTTCCTGCTGGCCCAGGAGGACCACCTCGACGACGACGCGGACCATCTCGCCACGTTGTTCGAGGCGCTCGAGCACGACCTCCTCGACGTCTACGAACGTGCCGGTGGCGTGGCGGAGCTGGACCGGCGGCTGCACCAGGACGGCTTCACGTCCCACCCCGGCGGTGTCGTCTTCGACGTCGTCCTGCGGGCACCCGAGGACGGCTCCGCGGCCGACAGCGACCGCCTGATGCCCGAGGGGCCGGACCTGCTGCGGGCCATCGGGCTCGAGCAGGACCTGGACGAGCTCAACGACTGCCAGCGTCGGCTCGAGGAGGCCGAGGCCGCGCTGTGGGCCGCGCGACGCGAGCTGTACGCCGTGTGGTGGAAGTCCCGGCGGCACCGGGACGTGGCGAACCCCGCCTCGGGCGCGGACCCCTCGAGCCAGCAGATCATCGACCGGCTCGCTGAGCTGCAAGGCTGGCTCGCTGTGCCGCAAGGCGAGGACGGGACCCCGCCGCAGCAGTATGAGGACGCCCTTCCCGCGGGGGAGGCGCGGAACGCGCGCGACGCGAAGCGCTGCGCCGTCGCAGAAAAGCTCGCCTCCGACGCCGTCGGTGCCAGTCTGGCAGAGATCCCGGGCGCCGCGGCCGCCACGCCTACGCTCCACGAGACCCCGCGGGCCCGCTTCTTCGCGCCGGCCGACCCGGTCGTCGTCGTCTCGGGGGTCCGCGCGTCGAGCAAGCACGGCGGCGACGGGCAGTACCGCGATGACGGACGGCTTTTCGTGCGCGCTGCCAGCGGCTCCGAGGCCGCCGGGGGCCCGACGCTGCAGCTGCGGCTCGGGGAGACCCGGCTCGGGCCGGACCAGGTCGTGGGCGCCTTCTTCGGTGCCATGCTGGAGGGGAAGCCGCTCCCGGCGGCGACCGGGTCGATCCTGACCGAGCTGGTGCTGCTCGACGATGGATGGCGCAACTGGCTGGCGGCGCAGACCGCCGCGGCGGTCGACCCCCTCGAGCTCGTCGACCTCCAGCGGCGCCTGTGGCCCAGCCCGGACACCGAGGAGCCCGGCCCGACGCCGACCATCGATGCCGCCTTCGACGGCGTCCGGCCCTCACCCGTGGCCGTCGAGGAGTGGTCGAGGCCGTGGCGGCCGGTCTACCTCGCCTGGCGCACCACCTGGTACCCGAGCCACGCCGCGACCCCGGAGGGCGAGCTCGTCACCTGGGAATTCGACGGCGAGGAGCTCGCCTGGAACGGGCTCTCCGACTTCGACCACTCCCGGGCTCAGACGATCCAGGGCCGCTGTCTGCTGAGCGGGACCGCCACCCGCGCCCTGCGTGACGCGACGGACGCGATCTACGAGCGGCTTGAGAACGCTGCGGTCGATCCGCAGGAGACCGCAGCCGCGGAGATGGAACGCAAGAACTCGCTGGCGGCCACCCGCGCCGCCCTCGACCGGGTGAAGCAACGGCTGGCGTCGGCCGACCTGCTCGCGCAATCGATGACGGGTTTCCACGAACAGCTCGTCCAGCGCGACCCGGCGCAGTTCCACGAGGCCGACGAGCCGACGCGGGCGCTGCTTGGCAACGTCGAGCGGGCCGCGCCGATGCCGTACGGCGACGACTCGGCCGGTCCGCGGTTCCATCCGCTGCGCGGGGGCCACATCCGCCTGCGGCGAGCCTGGGTCGTCGACGCCTTCGGCCAGGTCTTCGACGTCATCCACGAGCAGGGCCAGACCGACGCATCCTTCGTGCCGCTGCGGGGACGGGGATTCACGACCGTCGGTCTCACCCAGCGCGCCGACACGCAGATGCTCCAGCTCGCCCCCCGCTTGGTGCAGCCGAGCCGACTGGTGTTCCGCTTCCGCACCGACTCCGGCACCGACTCCGGCACGGGAGCGGTGGCGGGCTGGCTGCAGCCCAACCACTTCGACGGCTCCCTGATGGTCTCCGACCCCGGCGGGACCCTTGTGGGGGCGCTGCTTCTCTGGCGTGCCGACGGACAAGTCCGTTGGGAAGCCGCGCCCGGGCAGGCGGGCGCCCTGCCGGATGGCGCGTCCACGCTCCGCCGCGTCGTGAACAGGCTCCAAGGCCTGGACTTCGCCGGCTTCGAGCAGGTCCTGGGCGCAGTGGACAAGACCTTGGCGACCACCGACCCGGCCGGCCGACGGGGCGAGACCGCCTCCGTGCTCGTGGGTCGTCCCCTGGCCGTCGTGGAAGCGGAGCTCTACCTCGAACTGGACGGGCCGGCGTTTCCCGACCAGGCGTGGCGACACACGCTCACCGATCCTGCCGACGCCTCGCGCGTCGGGGGAGTAGGGGACCTGCGGTTCCGCGTCCGGCTCGGGCTGCCCGATTCCCGGGACGACGGGATCGTCGGGTTCTACGTCGAGGGGGACGAGAGGGACAAGAAGTTCCACTCCGTGCTGCCGGGCGGCGGGGCCTCCGACCACATCGACTGGTCGGCCCCCGGCACATGGCCGTCTGTCCCGGTGCGCGTGCGGGGAGAGGACCACCCCGACGCGCTGAGGGTCACGCTGCTCGTCGACCCCCGCGGGTCGCTCACCGCGAGCAGCGGCGTGCAGCCGAGCAAGACCCTGCGCCTGCCCCGCCACCTCGTCGCCGGCCCGATGTCGAACCTCGACGCGTCATTCCGGGTCGGGCCGATCCTGAGCACGGGGACGGCCGTACGGATGCCCCTGCCCGCCGACATCGCGCGCGGCTGGTCGTGGATCGAGAGGACCGGCGTCCGGCTGACCCCGGAGGGTCGGGAAGAGACGTGGAGCACGCCGGTCGACGTCGAGCCGGTCCCGCCCGGGAGCCCGCTCGCCGACGCCCCCACCCATCTGCGCGAGGGCTGGCTCCAGCTGAGCCAGGTCGTCGCCCCAGCCGAGGAGGAAGAGACCTGATGGAGTACAACATCCAGGCCCCGGACAACGTGGTCGAGGCCAGCTACAGCACCGACCCGGACGATGTCAGTGTGGTCTCTGTACGGATCGTCGCGACGCTCGAGCCGGCGACCGAGTCGCTCGGCGACCTGAAGGCGATCGAGTTCGTGGTGCCCCCCGAGCTGACCACGAACCCGAGCAGCATCACCCCACAGGCGCATAGCTTCGCCGACTGGGAGATGCAGGTGCAGGGTGCCACGTTCGTCGCTTCGCCGCGCTGGCCGTCGGAGCAGTCACCCGGCGGGTCGGTCAACCAGCCCAGCCCGCCCGACGGCGGATGGGTCTTCTACCTCCGCGACGTCGAGATCGTAGACTCCCCCGGCTCGGCCGAGATCACTGTTCGGGAGGTCCGGGGCGCTCAGACGGACGAGAAAGGGCGCCTCAAACTCCGCAAGATCCATCCGAGCCTGCGCATCGACTACTTCCGCGTCATCGACGCGGACGGGGAGCCGCTTGACGCGTCCACGAGGTCGACGGAGCCGGTGACGTTGGCGTGGGCGACCACGTCTGCGACCTCAGTGTCGCTGTGGGGGCCGAGCATCGACGGACTTGGCGATCCGCGGCGGAGCGGTGAGCGACGACGACAGCGTCACGATCCGCCCCGAGACCACCAGCGTCTACACGCTGGTCGCCAGCAACGCCTCGTCGCACACCGTCGCCCAGGTCACCGTCACGGTCACGGACCAGACGGTGGCGGACAGGATGCAGGCTGAGTCGCTGGCATCCGGTTTCTTGGACCTGCGGAACGACACGAAGGGCCAGGCGTCCCTACTGGTGATGCACGAGCACCATGACCTGGTCGACGGCGAAGTCGATGGCGAGGACCTGGACTTCACCCTGCAACCGCAGGGAATCCGGTTCAAGGATGGCAAGCCAGCCATCAAGCCACGCCGGTACCTGCTCATGCTCCGTTACCGGGGGGAGACCGGCAGGGCCTATCTCGGCCACGATGGTGAGTGGCACCGGAGCTCGGACGCGGCGCTCAAGGAGCGCGTGGTCGATCTTCCGGCGAGTCATCGATCGTGTCCGTGCCCTGCGCCCAGTCACCTTTGGCTGGAAGGGAAAGGACGCCACCCACGTCGGCTTCATCGCCCAGGAGGTCGAGGAGATCTTCCCGCACCTTGTCGGGTCCACGACTGGACTCGGAGGGTGAGGAGCAGCGCACGCTTGCGTACTCCGGCTTCGGCGTCCTGGCGATCGCGGCGATCCAGGAGCTGGCGCAGGACTCCGAGGACCCGCGATCGCGGCCCTGGAGAAGCGCGTTGCCGAGCTGACCGAGCGGCTCGAACGCCAGCAGGGACTATGACCGTCGAGGCGCGACCAGCGGCGGAGGTCGACCTCGTCGGCGGGTCCGGCGAGGCGCGGCACGTCTCGCTGGCACTCGAGGAGGGCGGGCGGCCGATCGTGGCGGCCTGGCGCGACGTCGGGACCCCGCAGGCCCGGCTGACCTTCTCGCGGCGAGACGGCGACCGCTGGCGCACCATGGTCGTGGTGCGGGCGCCCGGCGGTGGCTACTGCTCGTTGGCCACCGATCGCGACGGGGCCCCGGTGATCGCGTACGCCGACCTCGACACGTCGACCATCATGCTGGCGCGCGGCACCGCCGACGGCGTGGAGTGGGACATCGAGGTCGTCGCCGAGGGGGCGCTCGGGCTGGTTGCAAGTGGCCCAGCGCTGGTCGTCAGCGCCGACGGGCGCCCCGAGGTCTGCTTCGCCTCGGCCGACGGGCCACGCCTCGCGGTCCGGGCGGAGACGGGCGCCTGGACGACACAGCTGCTCGACGCCGCCTCGGTCGTGGCGGACGTCGCGTGCGCGGCCGGGCCGGCCGGCGAGCGGCACGTCCTGTCGCGCGACCCGCTGTCGGACTCGCTGGTCCACCTGGCCGAGGGCGGACGGCACGTGGCAGCGCCACGAGCTGCCGTGGCGCGGCGGATCCGCTCGTCCCGGGGTTCCTCGGCGACGGGCCGGCGCTGGCCGTGGACGCCCAGCGGCCGTCCCCACGCCGCCTTCTGGACCCACGAGGGGATCAGCCACGCGAGCCTCGCGGACGACGGATCGTGGACCAGACGGTGGCCGTGATCCCGGACGAGGCGGCGGGACCGGGCCCGGCCCTCGCGATCGGACCGGACGGCCACCCCGTGATCGCCTGCCCGAACCCCTCGGCCGGCGGGGTCGAGATGGCCCGGCGGGACGACGAGGGCTGGGAGCGCCGGACCGTCGGCGCCGGGTCCGAGCCCCGGCGGGTCGCCGGGGCGGTTGCGCTGGCGCTCGACGCCCGGGGCGCGGCGCACGTGGCGTTCGTGGACGACCACACGGGCGAGATCTGCACCGCGCTGCTCCCGGGCCCCGTACCCGAGCACGTCCTCCACTTCTCCACCTCGGTGGACACCACCCTCCACAGCTCGGTCTCCGATGCGTCCGGCCGGAGGGTGGAGACCGATGCGGTCGTCGCCCCAGCCACGGACAACTTCTCCTGGCGCGCAACGGGGCGTTCACCTACACCCCCGAGCGCGGCTACCACGGCGACGACGGGTTCGACTACGCCGTGGTCATCGGGCGGGGAGCACGCGAGCTCGGCTCGGCGCGCATCAGCGTCGAGGTGCCGATCCTGTTCCGGGTCGTCCAGCGCCCGCTTCCCCAGCGCCACAGGCGGAGCACCTCCGAGGTCGCCCTGCCTGCCCACGTGCTGCGCGGCTACACGGTGGCGCTCCAGCGGCGGCGCGGTGACGAGTGGATCGATCAGCGGCACGCAGGCACGGTGCGCCTGGCCCAGCTGCTGCGGCCGCCGACACAGCAGGGCCCGCCGGGGCCCTACCGCCTCGAGCTGCGGCACGCGCAGCGGCGGTACCCCATCGCGCGCAGCGACAGCTATCCGAGGCCGCCGACCCGGGGGGTGGCGGTGGTCCTGAACGGCGACCTCTCCGCGCTCCTGGCCCTCCGCGGCGTGGGTTTCGACCCGGAGGCCGGAGAGTTCGGTCCGTGGCCCAGGAAGGCGAGGAAGCCGCGCCTGAGCAAGCCGGCGACCGGGGACGCCGTCCGCTATCTCCAGGGCGTGATCTTCCACCGCATGGAAGGAGACATCGTCATCGACGGCGTCTACGGCCGCGAGACCGAGCTCCGCGTCACCGAGCTCCAGCGGTCGCGGCGGATCAAGGTCGACGGGATCGTCGGCCCCCGGACCTGGCGCGTCGTCGACCGGCTCGCCGGCCGTTGAGCGCTGACCTGCGACCTCGCGCCTCGGGGGCTCCATGTGCGGCCTCGCCCTCGTCGTACACAGCCGCCTGCAGCATCGGAGCCCCCGGGCTGCAGCCCTGCTGCGCACAGACGGCCGAAGCCGGAGGCGCCACCTATCCTCCAGAAATGGCGCGAGAGTCTTCGAGGTCCTCTGAGATCGCGAGGTAGTCTCAGCGTCGAGGTCGCTGTCGACGGCGGCGATCGACCCGGGTCAGCGGTTGTTTCCTCGGCGTTCGGCCGCCCGGCCGAGGCCCTGAGGACCGCGCGGATTCGGAACGGCCCGCGGCTTGGTGCTACCTTTCATGTCGTGCCGGGGGACCCCCCGGCCACGCCCGGGGCTGTGGCGCAGTTGGTAGCGCGTCTCGATTCGCAAGGTCAGGGGTTCGAATCCCCTCAGCTCCACCACCCGAAGCCGGGTACGCACTCTGACCGCGCAGCGCGAGCCACACCTCTACTCGGAGGGGCGAGCACGCCGTCAATCATCCATGGGGTAAGCCATCTCTCGCACCAACGACGACCGAAGCACGCCCGCGTCCGCCGACGGAGCGCCCGCTCCGCACGACGACCAACCCGATCCCTACCGCTACCGCGAGTTCAGCGAGCTCGCCGGACCGCTCACGCAGCCCGGCGACGACTACACGGTGGAGTTCAGCGCCGATCTCCGACCGGGGCCGCCGGATGCGCGCCCGGCTCCTGGTCGGCCTGGCCGTCGGCGTCGAGGCCACCTTCCTGGCGTGGCTCCTCAAGCCCAGCCACTACCCCGTGGACGACGGCACCTGGCGGTACTGGCTCAGCATGAGCATGGTCGTCTCCATCGGCCTGATCGAGCTGATGCGCCTGGTCAACGTGGGCACGTTGGCCATGGCCACGCTCAACGCCCGCGACCCGCGCCCGGTCCCGCCGGAGCGCGGCACCCGGGTCGCGTTCATCACCACGATCGTGCCGGCGAACGAGCCCCTGGCGATGGCCGAGACCACACTGCGCGCCGCGCTGGAGGTCCGCCACGACGGTCCCTTCGACGTCTGGCTGCTCGACGAGGGCAACGATCCCGACGTGAAGGCGATGTGCGCCCGCCTGGGCGTGCACCACTTCTCGCGCAAGGGCCGGCCCGAGTACAACCAGCCCGCGGGCTCGTTCAAGGCCAAGACCAAGCACGGCAACTACAACGCCTGGCTCGACAGCCACGGTGACGACTACGACTTCTGGCTCAGCGTCGACACCGACCACGTCCCGCACCCGAACTTCGCCGAACGCCTGCTGGGCTACTTCCGCGACGAGGACGTCGCCTTCGTGGTCGGCCCGCAGGTCTACGGCAACTACGACAACGTCGTCACCAAGGCCGCCGAGTCTCAGCAGTACCTCTTCCACGGCGTCATCCAGCGCGCCGGCAACCGCTTCGGCGCGGCCATGTTCGTGGGCACCAACAACGCCGTGCGGATCAGCGCGCTCAAGGCGATCGGCGGCCTGTCCGACTCGATCACCGAGGACGCCGCCACCTCCATCGTGTGGCACTCGCGCACCCATGCCGCCACCGGCGCGACCTGGAAGAGCGTCTACACCCCCGACGTCCTCGCCGTCGGCGAGGGCCCGAGCTCGTGGTCGGCCTACTTCGCCCAGCAGGGCCGCTGGGCCCGGGGCACCGACGAGGTGATCCTGCGCCGCTACTGGTCCGGAATCCGTGCCCTCTCGCCCATGCGACGCCTGCACTACTCGCTGCTGATGTCCTACTACCCCTCGGCCGCGCTGGCGTGGATGCTCGGTTGCTTCAACCTCGCCCTCTACCTCGTGAGCGGCATCGGTGGGGTCGTGGTCGGTGTTCAGCTGTGGTTCATGCTCTACACCAACGCCGCGCTCCTGCAGGTCGGCATCTACTTCTGGAATCGTCGCCACAACGTCAGCCCGCACGAGCAGAACGGCTCCTCGGGGATCTCCGGCATGGCCGTCTCGGTGCTCGCGACGCCGATGTTCGTCGACGCCTTCCTCTCGGCCCTGCGCAACCGCAACATCAGCTTCAAGGTCACGCCGAAGGGCGAGGGCGGGTCCCCCGACCGGCTCGCGACCTTCTCGCGCAACCTGTTCTGGGCCGGCACTCGTCGGGGGCGCACTGCTGGTGAGCCTCCCGCTGGGCCACGACCACTCCTTCATGCGCGGCTGGGCCGCGCTGGTGCTCACCGTTTGCGTGGCACCCATCCTGATGTGGTGGGGCGCCCTGCTGCGCCGCCGCCTGCGCCCCGGTGGGCCGCCGGACGCCGACCAGCGCGGACCCGAGCTGCCGGCGGCACCGGCCGCCCCCACCACCCCGTCCCCCGACAGCGTCCGGGACCTCCTGGACCAGCCCGCCGCCTACGCCGGCGAGAGCCCCACCCCGACTGAGAGCAGAAGCCGATGAGCCCCACCCTCCGCCGCCCGCCGCTGCGCCGCCGCCTGCGCAACCACGCCCTGGTCGCCCTCACCCTGGGTCTGATGGCCGTGGCCAACGGCCCCGTCGTGGCGGACGTCGCCGACCAGGCCTACACCGACTACGAGCGCTCGCGTCCCGACTACATGGCGCAGAACGGCAAGTGGGACACCGTCGAGCTGCCCGAGGAGTACCGCACCCGCGCCATCCACGCCGCGCTGCTCTACACCGGCGACGTCCTGCTCGTCGCCGGGTCCGGCAACAGCCAGCAGAAGTTCGACGCCGGCACCTTCGAGACCATCCTGTGGGACCCGGTCACCGACGAGGTGACCACGATCGAGACCCCGGAGGACCTCTTCTGCGGGGGCCACTCCTACCTGCCCGACGGCAATCTGCTCGTCGCCGGCGGCACCAAGAAGTACGAGGTGCTCGAGGACAAGGTCAGCGAGGCCGCAGGCGTGCTGACGCTGAAGAACGAGCTCGACTCCGGCCCGGTGGAGCTGCCCAAGGGCACGAGCTTCACCGGCCCGAACGGGCTGCAGTACACCTCCACCGAGGACGTCACCGTGCCACCCGCGCACAAGATGGCCGACTACTCCCTCATGGCGGGCGAAGCCGACGTGTGGATCCAGGCCGACGGTGACAGCGAGGACTACGTGAGCGAGGGCGGCCAGCGGTTCACGATCACCGACGCCTCCGAGGAGCTGAACTCCACGCTCATCGGAACCGCCGACTCGATCAGCTTCAAGAAGCAGAACTACCGCGGTCTGGACGCCTCCTACATCTACGACGTCGCCGAGCAGCAGTACGTCAAGACCGGCGACCTCACCATGGCGCGCTGGTACCCGACGATGGTCAGCACCAACGGCGGCAACATCCTGGCCGTCTCCGGCCTCGACGAGCACGGGCAGATCATCGAGGGCAACAACGAGATGTACGAGATCAGCAAGAAGAAGTGGTTCGACCAGCCCGACCTGAACCGCTACTTCCCGACCTACCCGCAGCTGTTCCGGCTCGAGGACGGCCGGCTGTTCTTCAGCGGCGCCAGCACCGGCTACGGCTCGGCGACCAAGGGCCGCCAGCCCGGCATCTGGGACCTCACCGACAACTCCTTCCAGGATGTCGAGGGCCTGCGGGACGCCGACATGAACGAGACGGCCACGTCCTTCCTGCTGCCGCCGGTGCAGGACCAGAAGGTCGCCATCGTCGGCGGGGGCGGTGTCGGGGAGAGCGCGGAGTCCACCAACCGCATGGACATCGCCGACCTCTCCGAGGACCAGCCCGTCTACACCCCGGGCGCGGACCTGCCCCAGGCGGCGCGCTACCTCAGCGCCGTCACCCTCCCCGACGACACCGTGCTGATCACCGGCGGCTCCTCGGACTACCGCGGCAAGGGCAACAGCGACCTGCACCAGACGCGGATCTACGACCCCGAGTCGGGTCGCCTCGAGTTCGCCGCACCGAACGAGGTCGGGCGCAACTACCACTCGACGGCGCTGCTGCTGCCCGACGGTCGGGTGATGACCATGGGCTCCGACCCCCTGTTCAGCGACGAGGAGAACACGATCCCGGGCACGTTCGAGACCCGGATCGAGATCTACTCCCCGCCCTACCTCAAGACCGGCACCCA
Organism: uncultured Actinomycetota bacterium; assembly: GCA_963731985.1. Taxonomy (GTDB): domain Bacteria; phylum Actinomycetota; class Actinomycetes; order Propionibacteriales; family Nocardioidaceae; genus Nocardioides. The sequence goes on from CAVSYA010000008.1 coordinate 23,334, forward strand.
GCGGCCCCAGGTCACCGAGGCACCCGAGCAGGTGCAGCGCGCCACGACGTTCGACGTGGCGGCGACCAGCCGCCACGGCATCGCCGAGGCGCGCCTGATGCGGCCCAGCGCGGTCACGCACCAGACCGACACCGAGCAGCGCGCGGTGGCCCTGGACATCACCGGCAGCTGCCCGGAGCCGGCAGCCGGCGAGGACGCCCCCACGTGCTCGGTCGAGCTCAGCCTCGACGAGCGGGAGGGCATCGCGCCGTCGGGCCGCTACATGCTCATGGTCGTCGACGAGCGTGGGGTCCCCTCTCCCGCCCGCTGGATCTCGGTTCGATGAGGCGGCAGTCCCGGGCAGGGCCCCTCGCCTCCCTCATCCTGCTCGCCGCCGTGCTGCTGACCTCCTGTGCGTCGGGGTCACCGTCGGGCGACGGCGAGCAGGCGACGGCCTCGTCGCCCCGGCCGCTGGGCGACGCGCGCTTCTACGTCGACCCGGCGGGCAACGCGGTGCAGGCCGTCGAGCGCCTGCGCGCCGCCGGGGAGCGGGACCGTGCGGCCCTGGTCGAGCGCCGCATCGCCAGCCGGCCCAGCGCGACCTGGCTGACCACCGACCCCGACCAGGTCTTCGCCCAGGCCCAGCGCGTCACCAAGGCGGCGGCGGCCGACGGCTCGATGCCCGTGCTGGTGGCCTACAACGTGCCCCGCCGCGACTGCGGCCTGTACTCCTCGGGCGGCGCCTCCGACATCGACGAGTACCTGGGCTGGATCGGCTCCCTGGCGGCCGGCATCGGCGGCCGGCCCGCCGTCGTCGTCCTCGAGCCCGACGCCGTCCCGCACGGCCTGGACGGGTGCGTGCCGGCCGCCGAGGTCGGTGAGCGGTACCGGATGCTGGCCGAGGCGGTGACGATCCTGGGCCGCCAGCCCGAGGTGCACGTCTACCTCGACGCCGGCAACGCCTCCTGGGTCGAGGATCTCGACGAGCTGGCCACCGCGCTGCGCGCCTCCGGCGTCGAGCAGGCCGACGGCTTCGCGCTCAACGTGTCGAACTTCGAGACCACCGAGCGCTCCGTCGCCTACGGACGCCGGCTCTCCGACCTGCTGGACGACGCCCACTTCGTGGTGGACACCTCACGCAACGGTGCAGGGCCTCCGGAGAAGGCCGCGGACGGTGACGGCGAGCAGGGCGCCTGGTGCAACCCGCCGGGTCGACGCCTCGGCACCCCGCCGACCACCAGCACGGGCGCCGACCTTGTCGACGCCTTGCTGTGGGTCAAGCAGCCCGGGGACTCCGACGGCACCTGCCGGCCCGATGCCCCGGAGGCCGGGGCCTGGTGGCCCGCGTACGCCAGCGAGCTGCTGGGCGTGCGCTGAGCCATCGCTCACCCGTGCGTCGCGCCGGCGCGGGCCAGGAAGCCGTCCCGCACGGCCCGGCCCCAGTCGGTCGGCGTGGTGTTGTCGGCCTGGGTGAGGCCGTTGGCGTCCCACCACGGGCCCCACACGAACGACGTGGCCCCGACGAAGTGGGGGCGCGCGGCGTTGTCGAGCTCGTCGGCGAAGAACCGCGAGGCCTGCTGCGACCACGACAGGTGCACCGAGGACGGGTCACCGTTGTAGTTCCCGTACTCGGTCTCCCACACCAGGTGGTGACGCTGCGCGCCGCCGGTCGCGCCGCGCCACCGCTCCGGCTCGAAGGTGTTGCCGCCGTCGGCCCAACCCTCGTTGGCGTAGTCATGCCTGGCGAAGACCACCTGGTGCCGCCCGCCCATGCCGGGCCGGCCGGCGTCGAAGGTCTCCAGCGCCCGCATGGCGGCGTCGTCGTAGGCGTGCGACCACACGGGGGTGTCGATGATGAGGACGCCCGTGTAGCCCATCGAGCGCCAATGGGCGACGGTGTCGCGCATCGCGGCACCCCAGGCGTTCCACTGGTCGCCGAAGCCGTTCGGCTCGTTGAACGGCTCGTAGAAGACATGTTCGTCGTCGCCGAGGGTCCGGTAGACGTCGGTCATCATCGCGAACGCCGAGCGGTACCGGGTCGGCCAGTTCGCGTCCTCGGCGTACCCGTCCAGGGAGTCCCACCAGGTGACGTAGAGGTAGAGGCCGTGGGCGGTGGCGGCGTCGCGCCAGCCCCGGATCATGGCCAGGCGCTGGGCCTTGCTCAGGCCCTGCCGGTCGTGGTTGTAGTCATCGGCGAGGACCCGCAGCCGCAGGTGGTTGCCACCCCAGGCGCGCACCGTGGCCGCGATCTTCTCGCGGTCGGCGTACTGGCCCAGCGCGAAGCCGCCGCCACCGGTGACCGAGTCGGGCACGCCCCACACCGAGACGCCCGCCATCCGCAGCCGCGCCCCGCCCGGTCCGCCGCGTCGCAGCGTGGCCGGCTGACCGACGGCCGACTGCACGACGACCGGCCGGTCGCCCGCGGGCGCGGGGGGCGGCGGGGGCGCGGCGCCGGTGGGCGTGAGGTGCCGCGTCGTCGCCGCCCCGGTTCCGGCCGCGGAGACGGCCGCCACGGAGAACGCGTAGGACGTCTCGTTGTGCAGCAGGGTCATGGTGAAGGTGCGCTCGTCCGCGCCGACGACGGTGGACCAGGGCCCCTTGCCCTCGCGGTCGGTGCCGTCGCGGGCCACACGATAGCCCGTCACCGGAGTGTCCTCGGGCGCCGCCGTCGCGGCCCAGGACAGCGTCATGGTGCCGTCGCCCACCGCGGTGCCCGTGATGACGGGAGCCTGCAGCCGTGCCGTGGGCCGCACGGTCACCCGGCGTGGAGGACCCCAGCCCGCCGCGTTGATGGCGCGCACGAGCAGCACGTAGTCGACCTCGTTGCGCAGCAGCGTGAAGGTGAAGGAGCGGGTCCGCGCCGACACCCTGGTGCCCCAGCGGCCCTTGCCCTCACGGTCGGTGCCGTTGCGGGCGACGCGGTAGCTCGTCACGGGGGTGTCCTCGGGTGCCACGGCCGCGGCCCAGGACAGCGTCGACGTGCCGTCGCCCGCCTCGGTGCCGGTGATGTCGGGTGCCTGGGGCCGCGCGGTGGGCCGCACGGTCACCCGGCGGGGAGGACCCCAGCCCGCCGCGGTGATGGCGCGCACGAGCAGCACGTAGTCGACCTCGTTGCGCAGCCCCGTGAAGGTGAAGGAGCGGGTCCGTGCCGACACGCGGGTGCCCCAGCGGGGCGTGCCCGCCAGGTCGGCGCTGCGGCGCACGACGCGGTAGGCGCGCACCGGCGCGGTGCCCACCGACACGGGCGGTGACCAGCGCAGCGTGGCGCGCTCGCTCCCGACCTCGGTGCCGGTGATCACCGGGGCCGACGGCTTGACCGACACCGCCGCGGCGCCCGGTCCGGTGGCGGTGCCCGTTGCGAGCAGCGCGGCGAGGGTCACCGCGGTGAGGGCCCGCGCGAGCACGCGTCGGGGTCTGCGAGCCGGACGGGGCTTGCGCGACGGGGCGGAGGCGGGGGTCGTCGTGTCCACGCATGGATCGATCGGCAGGTCGGTCGGCTTCCTGAGCCGTTCGACGAGCGGGTGGCGGCGCACCTGTGCCGGGCGGGGCTCGACGACGAGGTGCACCTCTCGCGAGTCGGCGCCCCGACCACCCGGACGGTTGACCGGGAACGGCGCGAGAGCGCGAAGATGCCCGGGTGGATGCCGGCGCGACAGGCCCGGCGCTGAGGAAGGACCCCTGGATGAGCGACACCCCCGATTCGCGGTCTCTCCCCTCCCACGGCTCCCCATTGCGGCCATCATGGTCTCCGACGGGCCGCGTGGGGCTGCGCCGCCTCCCGGTGACCCCGGGCTCCTCCGCCGAGTCGGGGAGGCGATCGGCCGCGAGTGCCAGGAGCAGGACGTCGCGGACCGACGGAAGGGCCTCGAAGACCAGCCCCGACGCGGTGTCGCGACGCCCGGCTCGCCGCGCCGATCCCGAACACCGACGGTCGCGGCCACCGCCCGGTCAAGGGCGGCAGAGAACCTGGGGCGGTCCAGGCAGCGGCCCTGAAATCGCTATTCCGTTCCAGGAAAGTTCTTGAGACGCTGGGGAATTACTTGCTCCTTACCGTCGCGCCGAAGTTTTTGGCGAACCAGTACGCCTGTGAACCACCTGTTGTCTGCGCGTCGATGCCGGTGTGCCAGTACATCGCGCCGCGGAGACCCGGGTGAGTTGACGCCGCAGTGTTCCATCGGGTGACAATCGACGACTGAGTGCCCGTGCCGCTGCCGTATTGTGAGTAGCGCTGGTTGTCGATGATGCCCGGTGCAACCTTGCTTGCGGTGCCAACTCCAGACGTTGATGTCCAAAAGGAGATGTTGTTGGGGAATTCCGGACCTCCGCCGTCGTAGTATTGCGGCATGACGAGGTCGAACGTGTTCTGATCGTTCATCGCCTTGATCCACGTCCGGTCATGCTCGGATGACGGGCTCGGCGGTTTGGTGAACATGAACCCTGGGTAGTCCGTCTTCAACGCGGAGCAGATCCACAGGATCCGTGGGAGGGTGCCCTTGGCATTCGTGATGCCCCGGTTGTAGACGGTCCCTGTGTAGCTCCAGTTCGTCTCGAAGTTCCAGTCAAGACCGTCAAGTGGGCCGATGTTGTTGTAGATGGTCTTGATAGAGTTGTAGAACGCGTTGCGACGTGAATCGGTGTTGAGGTGTGTGTAGTTGCCAGATCCGCCAACAGATAACAGCACGCGCACTCCCTTGGCGCGAAGTGCTGCAATGTCTGCCTTGATGGTTGCGCGACTGAAATTGCTGTGGTTGTACGCAACAGCACCTGTACCGCCGCCAGGGTCTGACGTTCCTGGTGTGGCGAACGCGAGAAAGATAACGTTGTATCCACTCGCTCCGGTCGGTAGGGACGTGAGGCGCGCGTTGGACCACGTAGGCCAGTAGGCCGCGACCACGCGATTGGGCATAGCCGATGTATTGACTGTCGGGTCGGCCCTGGATGTACGGGCCG
>CAVSYA010000009.1:0-60392 GCA_963731985.1 uncultured Actinomycetota bacterium
TACGGCGTCAGCCGCCGAAGCGACGGTCACGCTGGGCGTAGGCACGCAGGGCGCGGAGGAAGTCGACCCGCCGGAAGTCGGGCCACAGGGCCTCGCAGAAGTAGTACTCGCTGCGCGCGCTCTGCCACAGCAGGAAGCCACCGAGACGCTGCTCCCCCGACGTGCGGATGACCAGGTCCGGATCGGGCTGCCCGCGGGTGTAGAGGTGCTCCGAGATGTGCTCCACCTCGAGGCTCTGCGCCAGCTGCTCCAGGCTGGTGCCCAGGACCGCGTGCTGGTTGAGCAGCGAGCGGACGGCGTCCGCGATCTCCTGGCGACCGCCGTAGCCCACGGCCACGTTGACCAGCATCCCGTCGACCTCGCGCGTGGCCTCCTGGGCCGCCTTGAGCCGCTCGGTGGTGGCCGCGGGCAGAAGGTCGAGCGCCCCGACGGGATGCAGCCGCCAGCGCTGCATGTCCGCAAGCGAGTCGACCGCCCCCTCGATGATTCCGAGCAGGGGCGCCAGCTCGCGCGCCGGGCGGTGAAGGTTGTCGGTCGAGAGCAGCCACAGCGTCACGACCTCGATCCCCGCGTCCTCGCACCAGCCGAGCAGCGGCTCGATGTTGGCGGCGCCGGCGCGGTGCCCGTGGGCGGTGTCCTTGCCGACCGCGCGGGCCCAGCGACGGTTGCCGTCCAGCATCACGCCGACGTGCTGGGGGAGGCGGTCCCGGGGCAGCCGGCGCAGCATCCGCGCCTCGTACGCCGGGTAGAGCACCCGGCGCACGCCGCTCTTCCAGTCCGCCACCCCCTGATGCTAGCGAGGCACGGCCCTGCGCGCGGGCGGGCTGCCCCGATCCCTTTTCCTGTCCTGGCGGGCGGCCCGATATCGTGGGCGGCGACGGACACACCGGGTCGGGGGCATGGAGGCACGATGGCGGGACCGCCTCGGCACGCTGGGGAGCGCATCGCCGACGCCGGACATCGCGCGGCCCACGGCGTCTCCGAGGCCGGCGAGCGGGTCAGCACCCTCGTCCACGAGGTCGCCCACGACTTCAAGCCGCACCTGCGCGGCTGGCTCCACCTGGGCCTCGTGCCGTTCACCCTGGCGGCCGGGATCGTGCTCGTCGCGCTCTCGCCCACCGGTGTCACCAAGGCCGGGTCGGCGATCTTCATCGCCTCCGCGCTCGTCCTGTTCACCGTCTCCGCGATCTACCACCGTGGCACCTGGTCGCCGCGCACCTGGGCCTTCCTGCGGCGCTTCGACCACGCCAACATCTTCCTGTTGATCGCCGGCTCCTACACGCCCTTCACGCTGATCTATCTCACGGGCACGGCCGAGCGGGTGCTGCTGGTGACCGTGTGGACCGGTGCCCTGCTCGGCGTCGCCTTCCGGCTGCTGTGGACGGACGCCCCCCGCTGGCTCTACGTGCCGATCTACATCGCGCTGGGCTGGGCCGCGGTGCTGTTCCTGCCGCAGTTCGCCTCCGGGGTGCAGTACGTCGGCCTGGGCATCGGCATCGCCAGCCTCGTGCTCGTCGCCACGGGTGGCCTGCTCTACACCCTCGGCGGCGTGGTCTACGGGCTGCAGTGGCCGGACCCGTGGCCGCGGTGGTTCGGCTTCCACGAGCTGTTCCACAGCTTCACGGTGCTCGCCTTCACGGCGCACTACGTCGGCGTGTCGCTGGCCACCTACTCGCTGCGCTGAGGCCGGGACCGGCCCGTCAGCGGGCCAGCAGGTCCTCGAGGTCCGCGAGGTCGGCGACGGGGCGCTCGCAGACCATCCCGCGGCAGACGTACGCCGTCGCGCGGCCGTCCACCGTGTCCCGCGCAGCGAGCAGCGGGATGTCCGAGGCGGCGGCCCGCTCCGGGGTCACCGCCACGACGACGGCGCCGGGCAGGTCGCGGGCCCGCGCCGCCATCGCGGCACCGTCCGGGTCGCCGGCCGGTGCGACGACGACCACCTCGCGGGGTCCGTCGAGCAGCGCCTCCGCCGCCGCCAGCGACCAGCCGGCGAACCGCGGGGCCTGCCCTTGCAGCGGCGCCAGGGCGGCCAGCGCCCGCTCGGCCACCTCGCGGTGCCGGCCCGATCCGGTGAGCGCCGCGTGCCCCAGCAGCGCGTGGATCGTGGCCGAGACGCCCGAGGGCGAGGCGTTGTCGGCGGGGTCGCGCGGGCGGGCCAGCAGGGCCTCGGCGTCGTCGGCCGTGTCGTGGAAGCCACCGTCCTCGGCGGTGAACCGCCGCTGCGCGACGTCCAGCAGCGCCTCGGCGCGCAGGAGCCAGGCCTCCTCGGCGGTCGCCTCGGCCAGGGCGAGGAAGCCGGCGGCGACGCACCCGTAGTCCTCCAGCACCCCGGCGTGCGGGCCCGCGACGCCGTCCCGCGAGACGCGCAGCAGGCGGGTCGAGCCGTCCTCCCGGGGCTCGACGTGGACCCGCCAGAGCAACCGCGCCGCATCCGTCGCGGCGTCGAGCCACGCTGGCTCCCCCAGCCGGACGGCGGCCCGGACGAGCCCGTCGATCGCCAGGCCGTTCCAGGCGGCCACGACCTTGTCGTCGCGCTGCGGGCGTACGCGCTGCTCCCGGGCGGCGAGCAGCCGCGACCGGACGTCGTCGAGGCGGGCGACATCCCGCCCGGGGAGCAGCGGGTCCTCGGGGTCCTGACGCCGCTGGAGCACCGAGGCGCCGTGCTCGAACGTGCCCCGCTCGGTGACGCCGAAGACCTGCGCCGCCCACACGGCGTCGTCCTCGCCGAGCACCTCCGCGAGCTGGGCCGGCGTCCAGGCGTAGAACTTGCCCTCGGCGCCCTCGGAGTCGGCGTCCAGGGCGGAGGCGAAGCCGCCCTCCTCGGTGCGCAGCTCACGCAGCAGGAAGCCGGCCGTCTCGCGCGCGACCCGCTCCCCCAGCGGCGTGGGCCAGGCGGCGTACACGCCGAGCAGCTGGGCGTTGTCGTAGAGCATCTTCTCAAAGTGCGGGACCACCCAGCGGCGGTCGACCGAGTAGCGCGCGAACCCTCCGCCGAGCTGGTCGTAGATCCCGCCCCGGGCCATCGCGTCGCAGGTGGCGTCGTGCATCCGGCGCGCGCGGTCGTCGCCGGTGCGGGACGCGTGTCGGCGCAGGAACTCCAGCACCATCGACGGGGGGAACTTCGGCGCCGTCCCGAAACCGGCGGCGTCGCTGTCGAAGTCGCCGGCGAGGAGCTCGACGGCGCGGGTCAGGTCGTCCTCGCCCACGGGGGCCCCGGCGGGGCCGGCCAGGTCACCCGAGAGCGACCGCAGGTGCTCGCGGACCCGGGCGCCGATCGCGCCGACCTCCTCGCGCCGGTCCGTCCACGCCTCGGTGAGCGCCTCGAGCACCTGCCCGAAGGAGGGCATCCCGTGCCGCGGCCGGTCGGGGAAGTAGGTGCCGGCGAAGAAGGGGTTCCCGTCGTGGTCCAGCGCGCAGGTCATCGGCCAGCCCCCCTGGCCCGTCATCGCCTGGGTAGCCCGCATGTAGACCGCGTCGACGTCCGGCCGTTCCTCCCGGTCGACCTTGACCGGCACGAAGCGCTCGTTCACGGATGCCGCGAGGCCGGGGTCCTCGAAGGACTCGTGCGCCATCACGTGGCACCAGTGGCACGCGGCGTACCCGACGCTGAGCAGGATTGGTGTATCGCGGCGCTTGGCTTCCTCGAAGGCTTGGGGCCCCCACTCCCACCAATCCACCGGATTCTCCGCATGTTGGAGCAAATACGGGCTGGTGGCGTGGGCGAGGCGGTTGGCCATGTCCTGTGACTCCTGACGAGTGGCACGTGCATCATTTTTCCTAGAGTGATGCACGAGAGTGATGCACGAAACGGATCCTCGGGAGCCTGACGCGACTCCCATCGGTCCAGCGTAGGAGGGACGTCGGTGGCCACTCGGACGAAGCCCCGAGAAGAGACGCGAGGAGACCGACTACGTCTACGTGTGGGTCGACGCCGATCCACGTCAAGGTCCGCCTCGAGCAGGACCAGGTGTGTCTACTGGTGATGATCGGGGTCCGCGCCGCGTGCACCTACTCGAGCAGGCCCGTCAGGGCACGGCGCACCAGGTCGGTCCGTTCGGCGTCCGTCGTCAGCTGCTCGAGGCCGAAGCCCAGCAGCAGCGTGTCGTCGGTAGACGTCGCCCCGAACGACTCGAAGAGGACGCTGCCGATCTGCCAGTTCCCCGAGTTCGCGGGCGAACCGGCCGGCGGACCACTCGGCGTCCACGCGCTCGATGCGTCCTCGAACCCGTCGCTGTCAGTAGCGCCGTCGGTCACCACTCGTGTGTCGTCTACCAAGGTGCCGACCCCCCCGGTTCCCGGGTCGGTGACATAGCTGATCGAGACCTCGACCGTCTGGCCGTCCCAGGCGGACACGTCGTAGCGGGCGTCCGTCCAGCCGCCGGTGCCGTCGAGGATGGCGTTCCAGTCGCCGGTGGCGCCTGCCCCCTGGCAGTCGGTGCCGAGGTAGGTGGTGAGGAACGGGTGCAGCTCGAGCAGGAAGGAGTCCGCGTCATCGCACTCGGTCGGAGCGGCGGTCGAGGTCAGGCCCCCCAGCTCCGGCAGGGTCGTCCAGTCGCCGCCACCGGCGGTCCGTGCCTCGACCAGGATGAAGTCATAACCGGGCTCGATGTCGGCCGACAGCTGGAACTGCAACTCGGCGCTCGACGTTCCCGCGGGCACGTCGACGGTCCGGGTCAGACGCTGGTACGACGCGTCCACATGCAGGGCGCCGGCGTACCGGTCACCCTCGACCGGAGCGAAGGGGCTTCCCCCCTCGAGCGGGTACAGCGCAGCGCCCTCGCTCGAGAACTGAGGGAAGTCGGCGACCGGCAGTACGTCGCTGGTCGGCTGGAACGCCCCCGCCTCGTCCAACGGGTTGTCACCCTCGACGACCGGGCCGCCGAGCGAGCCCGCGAACCCGTCGATCGGGTCGGCGACGCCCTCGACGCCGGTGGGTCCGGCGATGTCGGTCCGGATGAAGGCGCCGAGGTAGTACTGCCGGAAGTCGTCGGCCAGGAGCAGGCAGTCTCCGAAGAACCCGTCCGAGCCACCGTCGGGTCGGGGCGAGATCACGCACTCGGCCTCCGGGTCGTCGTTGAGGCCGTAGTAGAGGCCGCCGACCGAAGCACTGATGCCCGGAAGGCCCTGGTACTGCGCGGTCTCGCCGGAATGCAGCAACTTGCCCCCGGCATTGAGGTAGTCACGCACGGCTATCGTGAGGTACTGCTGCCGCTCGGCCACCGAGACGTCGGGCAGGTTCCCGAACGGTGTGCTGGTCAGCACGTCCTCGGGGTCCATGGTGATCCGATTGTCGCCGAGATACCAGAGGACGGCGTCGTAGTGGTCGAGCACGCCGAGGTCGTGCGGGACCCCCAGCGCGTCGACGTCCCAGACGTCGGCGGAGTAGCCGCCGGACTCCACCGCGGCCCGGTGTGTCGCCGCGTACCGCGGCGCGGTGCTGCCGGCCGGGTACGCCGGGTTTGCGCCGGTGTAGTCCTCGTTGGCGATGATCAGGACGTCGTCACCGGAGTCGGACTCGAGCGCGTAGGTGAACCGCTCACTGCTGACCGGCCCGGTGCCCGGCTTGACGCCGCTGAACCAGACCTCGACCTCATCGCCGGCGTCGGCCCCGCGCACTTGGCCGCGGAACTCGGCGTAGTAGTCGTCGTTCTCGTCGCCATAGCGCTCGCCACCGGCCCACTCGTCCACGCGGGTGGACTGCGTGCGTCCTCCGTCGACCCGGTAGTTCACCCGCAGGTTCCTCAGGGCGCGCTTCGCCCATACGGCCACGGTCTGAGGGTCGCCGTAGGAGACGTCGAAGGTATCGACCCGGAAGTCCTCAGCGGTGCGTCCGACCACCGACTCGGGGTCGTCCGGGTCGTCGGCCGACTGTGCGACCGAGAGGGCGAACGGGACGTTCTTCTCGAACTCCGCCTGCACCAGACCCTCGTCGTCGGGAAACTCGAAGCCGCTGCCGCAGTCGAGCGGCTCCCACTCGTCATCGGGGTCGACGCCGGAGGCTGCCTCGCAGGTCGACATCTCGGGGGTGAATCCCAGCGTCCCGTAACGTTCGGTCATGTGGGTGTCGGTGTCGCCGTTGGTGGTGTAGAGCTCCGCTGAGATGTCGGGGTCGTAGCCCTCGACGGCCGGGTTCTCGTCGTCGCCGGCCATTGCCTCGTAGATGACGTCGTCCGGCGTGGGCGTCGCAACCTGCCAGCCAGTGCCGTAGAGCAACAACTCCGCAGCCGAGTGGTAGTTGACGAAGAAGTCGAAGTCCACGCGCCCCACCAACGCGTCCAGGGCCTGCGTCTCCGGCTCGGAGCCCGGCGAGGGCCCCCGGTAGGTCTCGCTCGCGGGGCTCGGCGAAGAGCCCTCGTTGTCGTAGCCCCACTTGGTGGCGTAGTTGCGGTTGAGGTCGACGCCGTCCCCGGGCGTGATCACTCCGTCGCCCGTGTTGTCCCGCAGGTTCTTGCGCCAGAGGCGCTGCCCGGGCTCGAAGGTCCAGTCGTAGCCGTCGGGGTTGGCGACCGGGACGAACCAGAGCTCGTTCCGATCCACCAGCCTGGTGATCTGCGGGTCCGACCCGTAGCCGTCGACCACGAGGTTCATCAGCCGGCGGATCATCTCCGGGGTGATCCACTCACGCGCGTGCTGTGCGCCCAGGTAGAGGACGGCGGGCTTCTTCCCGTCCTTCATCCGCTTGGCCTGCCTGCTGACCTTCAGGGCGACCATGTCCTGACCGTTGACGGTCCGACCGTAGGTCACGAGCTTGGTGATCCGCGGGTTGTCCTCGGCGACCTGCTCGAACTCGTCCCGCAGGCCACCGGCGCCGGAATAGGTGCGGAACACCTCGAAGCCTTCGGCCGCCTGCAGCGTCGCCCGGCGCGAGACCGTTTGGCCGTCGATCTTCTTGGCGCGCATCTCGATGCCTCGAGACCGCAGGCCGCGGGCTTGCTTGCCGCTCAGAATCGCCTCGACCCGGACCTGGGCCTTGGGGCCGCGCTGCCCCGCCACGGGTGACAGCTCCAGGTCCTGCCGGTCGACTCCCAGCTCGACCAGCTCGGGGATCTGGCCGCCGGTCAGCTCGCCCACGTAGACGTCGAGGCGGTCCCTGTCACGATTCGGGGGCGCCGCGCCGGCCGTGGTCTGTGCCAGCAGACCAGCCAGCAGCAGGACGACGGTGAGGACCGCGAGCACGGCACGACGCATCAGAAGAACCTCCGAGATCAGATGGAGCAACGGCTCCATGCGTCAATGTGTCCGAGGGTCGAGGGGGTGTCAACGGCCTGGGCGGGTCGGCCAGCGTGGAGTGCGTACTCCTGCTCGTGCCGCGCCGCTCGACGCGGTGGCAGCTCTCGAAGCACACAAGGACTCTGTGATCCTCATCGGCCCAGGCGATCTATCTGCGCACCGGCAGCGCCACCTTCGCCCTCGCCGAAGCCACGCAGGAGACCGACCTCACCGTCGATCCGCGCGGGCTCCATTCTCGATCCGGTCAGCCAGCAGCCGGGTGACTGGATGTCCCCCACCGGGATATTGGTCGACCTCATGGTCACCGAACCATTCACCGTTGACCGTCGAGTCCCTCGATGGCGACGGCCGGAGCGCCATCGACGTCGGCGGGCCCGCCGCGCTCCTGGTCACACTCCGCACCGCCTCGACGACAAGGAGGCACACGACACCTACAGACTGCTCAGCTTCCTCGCGCAAGACTTGCTGTCGGCTTCGATCTGATCGGGGTTGACACCTCGGTCTGAGATCCTCGACATCGGTCAGCGCGTTCAGCATGAGCGTTCAGCTGCGAACCCGTGCCGCGGTGGCTCGGGCGACCCCGGCTGGGTCATGATGCCGCGGTGCGAAACGACGACCTTGATCGACTCGACCAGGAGATCCGCAGGGCCAGTCGTGGCCCCGCCGAGGCATACGCCGAGGTCCTGAAGCGCGCCATCGCCGCATGCGAGGCGGACCCGGCCGCGGCGGCGTACCTCGACGTGCTCGAACTGCACAGCGAACTGGCCGACATCTGCGACCAGCTCGGCAGGGTCGAGGATGCGCTGCGGCACGCGGACGTGCTCGTCGAGCACGGGTACCGGAGTGAGCCGGATCCCCGCTGCCGCCGAGCGGAGATCCTCACCCGGCACGGCCGGCTGGAGGCCGCCGCAGAGATCTGGGATGCGGTCGCGGCGGACACTCCCGACGACGTGTGGGTCTACAACAACGCCGGGCTGGAGTACGGCGCCGTCGGCGAGCACGAGCGGGCGCTGTCGTGGCTGACGCGCGCGCTCGAGCTCGCGGTTCGCACCGGGGACCCGGAACGGCTCCTGGGGCAGCTCCGAGACCTGCGAGCAGCGTCGCTCGCCGCGCTCGGACGCGAGCCGGACGAGCTCCAGACCGCGACTCCGTCGCCGACCTTGCCAGCTCGGTGGCAGGCACCGGCCGGACCTCGAGCCGTCCCGCAGACCGACCGCCCGGTCGGCAACGCACCCGAGCCGTCCACACGGATGCCGGTGGCACTGGCCTGGCTACCCGCCGACGAGTACGCCGACTGGCCGCAACGTTGGCCCGACCTCGCCGACAGCGCGCTGCTGCATGACGAGGACGGCGAACCTCGCCGAACCGGCCCGAACCGACACGCCCCCGCTGACCTGCGGTTTCGCGAAAATCCGTCGACGGCCGTCTACGCGGCGACCTCGTGGCACCAGTGGCAGGCGGCGTACCCGACGCTGAGCAGCGGAACCGGTGCATCACGCGGCTGCGCCTCGGCGAAGGCGTCCTCGCCCCACTCCCACCAGTCGACGGGGTTCTCGGCGTGCTGGAGCAGGTACGGCGACGTGGCGTGGGCCAGGCGGTTGGTCATCACGGCCACGGTATCCGCGCCGCGGTCGCCCGACGCGCCCCGACGCGGATCGCCGCCTCAGGGCCGGGCGGGAGTTCGCGCGCTAGCGGGTCCGCCTAGGGTTCCCGCATGGCCACGACGCCGCAGCGCACGCACGAGCAGGTCCTCGGGGACGGCGTGGCCTGGATGGCCCGCTGGACCCTGCGATGGCTGATCGTCGGCGTCGGCGTCGTCGCGGCCGGCTGGCTGGTGGGCCAGGTGTGGAGCATCGTGCTGCCGGTCGTGCTCGCGCTGGTCCTCACCACCGTGCTGGCCGGGCCCGCCCGGCTGCTGGAGCGCCGCCTGGGGATGCACGCCGGGATCGCCGCCGTGCTCGCCGTCCTCGCCGCGCTCTGTGTCGTCGCCGGCGTCGTCTCGCTCGCGGTCCCGGTCGTGGCCGACCAGTCGGTCGCGCTCGCCAACAGCGCCGCCGACGGCCTGGCCCAGGTTCGGGACTGGCTGGGCAGGAGCGGCCTCATCAGCCAGTCCCAGCTGGACGACGCGGTCGCGACGGCCCAGCAACGGCTGCGCTCCAGCGGCAGCGACATCGCCTCCGGCGTGCTCGTCGGCGTCGGCGCCATCGGCTCGGCGCTGGTGACGGCGGTGCTGACGCTGGTGCTCACCTTCTTCTTCCTCAAGGACGGGCGGCGCTTCCTTCCCTGGCTGGAGAGGGTGAGCGGTCCCCGCGTCGGCGGGCACCTGAAGGAGGTCTCCGAGCGCGCCTGGTACACGCTGGGCGGCTTCATCCGCACGCAGGCCCTCGTCGGCCTCATCGACGCCGTGCTCATCGGCATCGGGCTGCTGATCGTCGGGGTCCCCCTCGTGCTGCCGCTCGCGTTGCTCACCTTCGTGGCCGCCTTCGTGCCCGTGGTCGGCGCCGTCGTGATCGGCGCCCTGGCCGTGCTCGTCGCCCTGGTCTCGCAGGGCTGGGTGGCCGCCTTGGTCGTGGGCGCGATCGTCCTGGGGGTGCAGCAGCTCGAGGGCAACGTCCTGCTGCCGTGGCTGCAGGGGCGAAGCCTCGGACTGCACGCCGGCGTCGTCCTGCTCGCGGTGGTCCTCGGCTCGTCGCTGTTCGGCGTCGCCGGCGCCTTTCTCGGCGTGCCCTTCGTCGCGATCGCGGCGGTCGTCGCGCGCTACCTCCTCGAGCGCGCGGCCGAGCGTGCGGGCACGCCCCCACCGAAGCCGGCGACCGACGTCGAGGCCGGCACCGGCGCGGACCCGCGGCAGACCGCCACCGAGGAACCGGCCGAGGAGGACCGGGCGTCCCGGGAGCAGCCCGGCCCGGCGCTCCCATGACCGGCGCACCCGTGACCGGCGCACCCGCGGCCGGGGGCCCGAGCGGGGACCCGCTCGCCGCCGTTCCCGAGCACCGCCGGCGGATGTTCGCGGCGCGCGTCGAGCGGTGGCGGCCCGACCTCGTCGCCGGTCTCGAGGGCCTCTACGACGACCCCGAGGGCCTCGCCGAGCGGCTGCTCGCCGTGGCGGCCCGGCGCTACGCGGCGCGTCCCGAGGACCTGCACGACCTGGACCTGCGGCGCACCCTCGCCCCCGACTGGTTCCAGGCGCCCGGGATGCTCGGCTACGCGGCCTACACCGAGCGCTACGGCGGCACCCTGGCGGGCGTCGGCGAGCGGCTGGACCACCTGCGCGACCTGGGGGTGACCTACCTCCACCTGATGCCGCTGCTGCGTCCGCGGCCAGCCCCCAACGACGGGGGCTACGCCGTCGCCGACTTCCGGAGCGTCCGCGAGGACCTCGGCGACATGGACGACCTCCGGGCGCTCACCGCGCGACTGCGGGGTGCGGGCATCAGCCTCTGCCTGGACCTCGTGCTGAACCACGTCGCGCGCGAGCACCCCTGGGCCGTCGCGGCCCGGTCGGGGGACCCCACCTACCGCTCCTACTTCCACGTCTACCCCGACCGCGCCGAGCCCGACGCCTGGGAGGAGACCCTGCCGGAGGTCTTCCCGGCCTTCGCCCCCGGCAGCTTCACCTTCGACGACGAGCTCGGCGGCTGGGTGTGGACCACCTTCAACACCTGGCAGTGGGACCTCGACTGGTCGAACCCCGCGGTGATCGAGGAGTTCGCCGACATCATCTGCGACCTGGCCAACGCCGGCTGCGAGGTGTTCCGGCTGGACGCGATCGCCTTCACGTGGAAGCGCAAGGGCACCGCGAGCCAGAACCAGCCGGAGGTCCACGGGCTGACCCGGGCGCTGCGAGCGCTGGCGCGGATCGCCTGTCCGGCGGTCGCCTTCAAGGCCGAGGCCATCGTCGGCCCGCAGGACCTCCTGGCCTACCTGGGGCAGGGGCGGCACCACGGCAAGGTCAGCGACCTCGCCTACCACAACGCCCTGATGGTGCACCTGTGGTCGATGCTGGCGACCCAGGACTCCTGGATGTCCTCCCACGCGCTGCGCTCGCTGCCCCCGCCGCCGAGCACCACCGCCTGGGTCACCTACGCGCGCTGTCACGACGACATCGGCTGGGCGATCGGCGACGAGGACGCCGCCCGGGCCGGGCTCGACGGCCCGGCGCACCGGCGGTTCCTCAGCGACTTCTATGCCGGGCGCTTCCCGGGGTCCACGGCTCGCGGGCTGGTCTTCCAGCACAACCCCGCGACCGGCGACCAGCGGATCTCCGGCTCGCTCGCCTCGCTCGCGGGCGTGGAGGAGGGCGACCCGCACGCCGTCGACCGCATCGTGCTGCTGCACGCCGCGATCCTGGGGTTCGGCGGCGTCCCGGTGATCTGGATGGGCGACGAGGTCGGCCTGGCCAGCGACCCCGACTGGGCGGAGGAGCCCGAGCACGCCGACGACAACCGGTGGGCGCACCGGCCCGTGATGCCGTGGGGCGCCGACGGCCGGCCTCCGGACCCCCACGGCGTGCTCCCCCGGCTGCGGCACCTCGTGGAGGTCCGTCGATCGCTGCCGCACCTGCACGCCGCCGTCCCGGCGGAGGTGCTCGACCCGCCCGACACCGGGGTGTTCCACGTGCTGCGGTCCCACCCCGAGGGCGCGTTCCTGGCGGTGCACAACGTCACGCCGACCGAGCGCCTCGTCCCGTGGTGGCTGCTCGAGGAGTGCGGCCTCGGGCACGAGGGCGCCCCGCTCCTCGACCGGATCACGGGCGCAGCGCCCCCGTTCCGCGACGGCGCCGTGGTGCTGCCGGCGTACGGCGTGGCCTGGCTCACGAGCTGAGGCGCCGCCCGCCGAAGACCCGCCGACCGGTCCCGGGGTGGGTCTCGTCACTCCGCCCCCGTGCGGATGCCGACGCCGCTCTCGCCGCGTACGGTGGGGGTATGTCAACGATCCAGCTGACCGCCGAGAACTTCGAGACGACCCTGCAGGAGAACGAGATCCTTCTCGTCGACTTCTGGGCCTCCTGGTGTGGACCGTGCAAGCAGTTCGCGCCGACCTACGAGGCCGCCTCCGAGCAGCACGGCGACGTCGCCTTCGGGTCCATCAACACCGAGGAGCAGCAGGAGCTGGCCTCCGCGGCCGGCATCCAGTCGATCCCGACGCTGATGGCCTTCCGCGACCAGGTCCTGGTCTTCGCCCAGCCCGGCGCGCTGCCGCCCGACGGCCTCGAGCAGGTCATCACGGCGGTCAAGGACCTCGACATGGAGGACGTCCACCGCCAGCTGGCCGAGCAGCAGGCCGGCGACGACGCCGCGCAGGCCTGACGCTCGCCCACGCCATGGACGCCTCCGCCTGGGACGAGCGGTACGCCGCATCCGAGCTGGTGTGGTCGCTCGGGCCGAACGAGTTCGTCGCCGAGGAGTGTGCCGGCCTGCCGCCGGGTCGCGCCGTCGACGTGGCCTGCGGCGAGGGCCGCAACGCCGTGTGGCTGGCCTCCCGCGGCTGGCGGGTGACGGCGCTGGACTTCTCACGCGTCGCGATCGAGAAGGGGCGGAGCCTGCCGGGCGGGCAGGACGTCGACTGGCAGGTCGCCGACGCCACCACGTGGGAGGCGGACGGGAGCTACGACCTGGCGCTGCTGTGCTACCTGCAGCTCGTGGAGGCCGAGCGCCGGGAGGCCGTGCGCCGCGCTGCCGCGGCGATCGCGCCCGGCGGCACGCTGCTGGTGATCGCCCACGACCGCAGCAACCTCACCGAGGGCACCGGGGGCCCCCCGGACCCGGCGGTGCTGATGACCGCCGAGGACGTGGTCGGCGACCTCGCCGGCCTCCCGTTCGAGGTCGAGCGAGCCGAGCGGGTCGCCCGCGAGGTCGCGGTCGACGAGCAGCACCGCGGGGACGACGGCCGCATCGCCTGGGACTGCCTCGTCCGCGCACACCGCCGCCCCTGACCCGCGCAGCGCGGCGTCAGCGGCGCACCCGCACGGTGGTCTGCACGTAGTGGTGGTCGCTGGCGCGCCGCACCATGCGGTTGCGCCGTTGCGAGTAGCGCACGAAGTGGATCTTTCCGCCGCCCATGATCCAGTCGATCAGCAGTCGGGGGTTCCGCGGCTTGCGGCAGCCCCGGGCGTCGGGGTTGCCGCCCTGGGGCGCGCGCAGGGACGTCGCACGGCCGACCTTGCAGAAGAACTCGGAGTGCTCGTTGGTGTCGCCGACGATGAAGACCGGCTTTCCGCTGCGGCGCAGCCGCTTGACCAGCCGGATCTCCTTGCGGGTCGCCCGGTCGCGGGCGCGCTCCTGGTTGCCGGGCGAGTTGTGGATCGTGACCACGAAGAACCGCGCGCCGGTGCGCCGGTCCCGCAGCAACACCCACGGGACCGGGCGTTGCTGGCGGGAGAAGGTCGTGGTGATGTGGCCGTCGCGCACGGGGGCGAAGCGCTGCGCACGCCAGGCGATCTGTAGGCGGACGCCGTTGTTGCCGAGCCGGTGCTTCGGCCAGATGGTAAAGCCGCGGAGCCTGCGCCTCAGGACCCGCAGCTGGTCGTCCTGGACCTCCTGCATCCCGATCACATCGCTGCCGCGGCTCTGGATGATCCTGCTCGTGGTGCGCGCTCGGGAGACGCCGCGGGCGTAGCGGCGGCTGTTCCGCGTGTGGTTGCTGCCCAGGATGTTGAACGTCGCGAGCTGGAACCGGGCGCCTCGGGACCGCGCCGTCCGTGCGCCCGTCCGGGGACCGGGGGCCGTCGACACCGGCGGCGATCCCGCCGCGGCGCCGCCGCGCAGCAGGCCGGCGGAGGCCGGCACGGTCAGGGAACCGGTCAGCGCGGGGGCCAGCAGGGAGGCCAGCAGGGCCGAGAGGAGCGCGGTCGCCGCGGCGCCACGGGGGTGATGCGGTGGCGCCGCGGTTCGGGCGGTGGTGGGCTGCGGGGACAGGTGCTCAGGCTGGTGCTCGGGATTCACCATGGGGTCGCCTCCGGGGCCGGGCTCAGCGGCGGTCGAGGTGCGGCCTTGGTCGTGCGGCCTGGAAGTGGAGCATTGCGGTGTCGAAGCCCCCACGCTAGATCAGGTGATGGCGCCTGTCCGGGCAACCGCGGAGAGTCCTGTTCCGGGCCGGCACGACGGGCGGGTCGGCACGGCCACCCGCGTCAGTCCCCCGTGGAGCCTCGCGACCCGTCCTCCGGCTCGCCGTAGACGCCCGAATCGGCGGCACGCTGCGCCTTGCGCAGCTGCTTGACCAGAGAGCGCCCGAGCACGGCGACCGCGACGGCGAGGAGCAGGAAGATGGCGAACGCCGTCCATCCGGCCTTGACGTCCTCCGGCTCGGGACCCTCGATCACGTCGTCCACCAGCTGAGAGGCCCGGACGAGCAGGAGCTGAACGGTCGCAAGCATGAGGCGAGTGTGTCAGGGCGTGGGTCGTCACGGCGCGGGGATGCCGGCGAACAGGTCGTCCTCGGGGAGCTCGGTGTCGACGTGGCTCACGACGAGCTCGTAGTCCTCGGTCGGCCAGACCTCCACCTGCAGCGCGCGCGGCATCGCGAACCAGTGCCCGTCCGGGTCGATCTGCGTGGCGTGCGCCAGCAACGCCTGGTCGCGCACGCCGAAGAAGTCGCCGCACGGCACGCGGGTGGTGATCCGCGCGTCCCACTCGGGCTCGGGCTTCCACTGCTCCAGCCGCTCGCCCCACGGGGACTCGAGCCCGTGCGCGATCAGCGCCTGGTGGATCGCCTCCATGCGCGGGCGGTTGAAGCTGTGGTGGTAGTAGAGCTTCAGCGGCTGCCACGGCTCGCCCGCGTCGGGGAAGCGGTCCGCGTCCCCCGCCGCCTCGAACGCCGCCGCGCCCACCTCGTGGCAGCGCACGTGGTCGGGGTGCGGATAGCCCCCCCGCTCGTCGTACGTCGTGACCACGTGGGGGCGGAACGAGCGGATCAACCGCACCAGCCGCTCGACCGCCTCCTCGAGGGGGACCAGCGCGAAGCAGCCCTCGGGGAGCGGGGGCTTGGGGTCCCCGTCCGGCCAGCCGGAGTCGACGAAGCCCAGCCAGTCCTGGGTGATGCCGAGGATGTCCCGGGCGCGCTCCATCTCCTGGCGGCGAACCTCGGTGATGTTCCCGGCGACGTCCGGACGGTCCATCTTCGGGTTGAGGATCGATCCGCGCTCACCGCCGGTGCAGGTCACGACGTGGACGTCGACGCCCTCGTGCACGTAGCGCGCGGTGGACGCGGCGCCCTTGCTGGACTCGTCATCGGGGTGCGCGTGCACGTGCATGAGGCGATATCCGGCGCGCTCGGCCTCGCGGGAGTCCATGCCGAGGAGTCTAGGGGCGGGTGGGAGCATGGCGGCGTGCCCCCCGACCTGCTGGCCGAACGGTACGGCGCCGCGCGTCGCAGGCCGCTGCGCGTCGGCGCGGCGTCGGCCGTGGCCGTCGTGTTCCTGGGCTGGCTGGCCTGGACGACGTGGTTCCATGCCACCCCCGACGCGCGCTCGGAGCTCGTCGGCTTTGACGTCGCCGGCGAGAACACCGCGGTGGGCACGGTCGACATCCGCCTGGCCGACGACGTGGAGCCCGAGGGCGTCACCTGCCTGCTGCGCGCCGCGGCCTACGACCACACGACGGTCGGCGAGCTGCGGTTCACGCCGCGTCCCGGGCGCAGCGACTACGAGATGCGTACCGAGCGGCGCGCGACCAGCGTCGAGCTGATCGGGTGCACCACGCCCGACCAGCCCCGCCCGCGCTGAGACCCGTCGGCCCCGGCGCCGCCGCTGGGGGGTATGACCGGGGTTGTGACCGGGGTCACACCGGCTTTGGCCGATCCGGGGGCGGGCTTGGTATGGTGGCGGCTTCGCAAGTCCCCGGGGGCCCGGCCGTGCCGCCGACGCAGCGCGCGCACCCGAGTGCCCTCGCCGGTCGGCACGCGCACGGACCGACGGGACCACCCAGCAGCCTTCGATCGACGACGGCGGATTCCCGACCACCCGGCCGGGCGTGACCGCGGATCAGGAGAACCCATGACGCAGCAGTCCACCGACCAGAACACGGTCTGGCTCACCAGGGACGCCTTCGAGAAGCTGCAGGCCGAGCTGGACCATCTCAAGGGCCCGATTCGCCAGGAGGTCGTCCAGCGCATTGCCAACGCCCGCGACGAGGGCGACCTCAAGGAGAACGGCGCCTACCACGCCGCGCGCGAGGACCAGGGCCGCGTCGAGGGGCGGATCCGCCAGCTGGAGGACATGCTGCGCCGCGCCCAGGTCGGCGAGACGCCGCGGAACGACGGCGTGGTCGAGCCCGGCATGGTCGTGACCTACAAGTTCGTCGGTGACGACGACGACGAGGCGGAGACGTTCCTGCTCGGCGCCCGCGCCATCGAGGACGGCGGCGAGCTCAAGGTGTACTCGCCGCAGTCGCCCATGGGCGCCGCGATCAGCGGCTCCCGCAAGGGCGAGACGGTCTCCTACGAGGCCCCGAACGGCACCACGCTCGCGGTGGTCATCGTCGACGCGGTGCCGTACACGGGCTAAGGCGCCGCGCCGCCTCGGCGGGGCTCAGTCGAGCACCGTGTAGCCCCGCTCGCGCAGGGCGGCGACGACCTCCTCGGCGTGCGGCGCCCCGCGGGTCTCGAGGTGCACGCTCACCTCGACCTCGTCGACGCTCAGCGTCGGCGAGAGCCGCTCGTGCGCGATCTCCAGCACGTTGGCGCCCGCGCCACCGAGCGTGGTCACCACGCCCGCGAGGCCGCCCGGGATGTCCGGGATCCGCACCCGCAGGACGAGGAAGCGCCCGTCCACGGCCATGCCGTGCCGGATCACCTTGCCCAGCAGCAACGGGTCCACGTTGCCGCCGGAGAGCACGGCCACCGCCGGCGTCTCGAAGGCGGTCGGGTCGTCGAGCAGCGCGGCCACTCCGGCGGCCCCGGCGGGCTCCACGACCATCTTGGCCCGTTCGACCAGCGAGAGCAGGGCCCACGACAGCGACTCCTCCGAGACCAGCACCACGTCGTCGACGAGCTCGCGCACGGCCTGGAACGGCACCTGCCCGGGACGACCGACCGCGATGCCGTCGGCCATCGTGTACATCCCGGCCAGCGCCGTCGGCGAGCCCGCGCTCAGCGACGCCGGGAGCGACGCCGCCCCGGCGGCCTGCACGGCCACCACGCGCACGTCCGGCCGCTCCGACTTGACGGCGATGGCGACCCCCGCCACGAGACCGGTGCCGCCCGCCGGCACCAGCAGCGTGCGCAGGTCCGGGGCCTGCTCGAGCACCTCGAGCCCGAGCGTCCCTTGCCCCGCGACGATGTCGGCGTGGTCGAACGGGTGGATCAGCACGGCACCCGTCTCGTTCGAGAAGTCGAGCGCGCGCTCGAGCGCCTCGTCGATCGTCGCGCCGCCGAAGCGCACCTCGGCGCCGTAGCCCCGGGTCGCGCGCTCCTTCGGGATCGCCGCGCCCTCGGGCATGAAGACCGTCGCGTGGATGCCCAGCATCCGGGCGGCCAGCGCGACCCCCTGCGCGTGGTTGCCGGCGGACGCCGCGACCACCCCCGCGCGCTGCTGCTCCTCGGGCAGCCGCGAGATCCTCAGGTAGGCCCCCCGGATCTTGAACGAGCCGGTGCGCTGCAGGTTCTCCGCCTTCAGGTAGACCGGCCCGTCCGCGAGCGCCGAGAGCCATCGCGACTCCTCCATCGGGGTGTAGATGGAGACGCCCTCGAGCTCCGCCCGGGCCTCCCGGATCTGCTCGGCCGTCACCTTCGGCACCGAGCCTGACGTGTCTTGGGCTGTCATCGTTCCTCCTCGATCGCATTCTCTGTCCCCGGTTCGGCCGGTTCGGTCTCGGCGACGACCTCGGCGTCCCCGGCCACCGCCCCGTCGGGGTCCTCCTCGACGGTGGTGTTCCCGGCGAGGTGCTGCGCCACGGCGTTGCCCGCCGCCACCAGCGGGACGGCGATCAGGGCGCCCGCCACCCCGGCGGTCACGATCCCGGCGCCGATGGCGAGCACCACGCCGAGCGGGTGCACCGAGACGAACCGCCCCATCAGGAAGGGCTGGAGCACGTGGCCCTCCAGCTGCTGCACGAGCACGACGCCACCCAGCATGAGCAGCGCGGTCACCGGGCCGGCGTCCACGAGGGCGACCAGCACGGCCACGCTGCCCGCGACCGTGGCGCCCACCAGCGGCACGAAGGCGCCCAGGAACACCAGCAGGCCGATCGCCAGCACGAGCGGAACGCCGAGCACGGCGGCCACGATCATCACCCCGATCGCGTCGACGAGCGCGACCAGCACCGTGGCGCGAACGAACTGGGTCAGGGAGACCCACGCGACCCGGCCCGAGCTGTCCATCCGCTCCCGCGACGTGCGCGGGGCCAGGCGCACGCACCAGGACCAGATCCGCTCGCCGTCCGCGAGGAAGAAGAAGGTGGCGAAGAGGACGACGAAGAAGCTGGCCACCAGATGGCCGATGGCGGTCCCCACGCCGGTGACCTGCCCGAGAAAGCGGTCGTCGCGCGCGCCGTCCAGCAGGGACTGCTGGGTGCCCGAGAGCCAGCCCTCGATCTGGGGGTCGCTGGCGTTCAGCGGGCCATCCTGGAGCCAGCGCCGGATCTGCCCGATGCCCTCGGCCACCTGGTCGGCGAGGTCCTGGAAGCCCTCCGCGACCTGTTGCCCCGCGACGACGAGCAGGAAGGCCACCACGCCGAGGCCCGAGAGCACGACGATGCCGGCGGCGGCCGCACGCGGCAGTCCCACGCGCGTCATCTGCCGCATCGGCGGGCTGACCAGCGCCGTGGCGAGCAACGCGACGGCGAGCGGCACCGTGAGCAGCGCGAAGAAGGACATCAGCCACAGCACGGCCAGCCCCGCCGCGGCGACGAGCAGCAGGCGCCATGACCAGGCGGCCGCGACCTCGATGCCCCACGGCACGGTGGGGCGCTCCCGAGGGTCGGCGCTGGTCACGTCCGACAGGCTAGACCCGCTCAGCCCAGAGCCCGATCGAGATCGGCCAGCAGATCATCGGCGCTCTCGATGCCGACGCTGAGGCGCACCAGGTCCGCGGGCACCTCGAGCGGGGTGCCGGCGACGCTCGCGTGCGTCATCCGGCCCGGGTGCTCGATCAGCGACTCCACGCCCCCCAGGGACTCGCCCAGCGTGAAGACCCGCGTGCGCTCGCACGCCGTCAGCGCGCGCTGCTCCCCACCGGCGACCCGGAAGGAGACCATCCCCCCGAAGCGCCGCATCTGCCGCGCCGCCCGCTCGTGGCCGGGGTGGTCGGCGAGGCCGGGGTAGAAGACCTCGGAGACCCGCGCGTCGGCGGTGAGGAACTCCACGACCCGCTCGGCGTTGTCGCAGTGCCGGTCCATCCGCACCCCCAGCGTCTTCAGCCCGCGCAGCACAAGCCAGGCGTCGAAGGGCCCGGCCACGGCGCCGATGGCGTTCTGGTGGAAGGCGAGGGTGTCGGCCAGGTCGGCGTCCCGCACCGCCAGGGCACCCCCGACGACGTCCGAGTGCCCGCCGCAGTACTTCGTGGTCGAGTGCAGCGCCACGTCGGCGCCCAGCACCAGCGGCTGCTGGAGATACGGCGAGGCGAAGGTGTTGTCCACGACGAGCAGCGCGCCCGCCTCGTGCGCCAGGGCGGCGGTGGCCTCGATGTCGCCGATCCCGAGCAACGGGTTGGTCGGCGTCTCGAGCCAGACGAGCTTCGTCTCGCCCGGCCGGATCGCGCCCTGGACGGCGCCCAGGTCCTGCACCGGCGCCGCCGTGTAACCCAGCCCCCAGGCCTGCTCGACCTGGTCGAAGAGGCGGAAGGTGCCGCCGTACGCGTCGGAGGGGAGGACGACGTGGTCGCCGGGCCGGCAGGTGGCGCGGATGAGGGTGTCCTCCGCCGCCAGCCCCGAGGCGAACGCCAGCCCCCGCTCGCCCTCCTCCAACGCGGCGACCGTCTCCTCGAGCGCCGTGCGGGTGGGGTTCGCCGAGCGGGAGTACTCATAGCCCCCGCGCAGCTTGCCGACGCCGTCCTGCTTGTAGGTGGAGGTGGCGAAGATCGGCGGGATGACCGCGCCCGTGGTCGGGTCGGGGGCGTAGCCCGCGTGGATGGCCCGCGTCTCGAACCCGCCCTTGCCCGCCTCGCCGCTGGTGCCGTGCTGCTGCTGCTCCATCCCGCGAGCCTAGTCCCGGCCGAGGCTCCCGCGCGCCCGGGAGGACCCGGTCGGCGCCCGGGTCGCCACCCGGTTGAGCACCGGGTGGCAGCCGGGGAACGACTGCGGGCCTTGCGGTGTTGGAGAGGATGAAGCCACGACCCACCGAGGAGCTGATCGCGTGTTCTCCAGCCGCACCAAGACGACCGTGCCGTCCGCCGACCAGGCCCTGCCGGGCCGCGACCACCGGTTCTTCCACCTGGCGCCGAAGCACGTCGTGCTGGACGCGCCGGTGGACACCGACGAGGTGCCCGACGGGCTCGAGGTGGCCGTCTTCGGCCTGGGCTGCTTCTGGGGCGCGGAGGAGATCTACTGGCAGAAGCCGGGCGTCTGGTCGACCTCGGTCGGCTATGCCGGCGGGCACACGCCGCACCCGTCGTATGAGGAGGTGTGCAGCGGTCGCACGGGGCACACCGAGGCGATCCGGGTGGTCTACGACCCGGCGCAGGTCTCCTACGCCGACCTGGTCAGGACCTTCTTCGAGGTGCACGACCCCACGCAGGGCATGCGCCAGGGCAACGACGTCGGCACGCAGTACCGCTCGGGGATCTACTACACGACCCCCGAGCAGGAGCAGACCGCGCGCGAGCTCGCGACGGTGTACGCCGACGAGCTGCGGCGCCGCCGGCTCGGCGAGGTCACCACGGAGATCGAGCCCGCGGGGCCGTACTACTACGCCGAGGACATCCACCAGCAGTACCTGGCGAAGAACCCCTTCGGCTACCGCTGTCACGCCAACGCCGGCGTGCGGTTCCCCGAGACCGCCTGAGCAACGGGGCCGGCCGCGCCGGGTCGGGTCAGCCGACCGGGCGCTCCAACCACACCGATTCGGGCCAGCCGGGCTTCGAGCCGGTCTCGCGGTGCACCTCGCTGAACCCCTGGCGGGCGCAGAAGCCGGCGGCGCGGTCGTTTCCCTCGACGAACTCCAGCCGCACGGCCGCGTGCTCGGGCGGCACGAGCGCCACGAGCTCGCTCATGATCCTCTCGCCGATGCGGTCGTTCTGGCGGTCCGGGCGCACGTAGATACCGGCGACCAGCGGCGGGTCCGGGCGCAGGTCGAGGTTCCCGATACCGACGACGAGGCAGCCCTCGTCGTCGCACTCCTCGGCCACCATCCAGACCGTGCGCTCCATCGACTCGAGCATCGCCTCGCGGGACCACCAGCGCTCGAGCCCGTCGCGGACGTAGTCCTCCCCCGCGAAGGCGTACGTCGCCGGCCAGGTGGCGTGACCGACCCGCCGGATGGCATCGACGTCACCGGGTGTCGCGGGTCGGTACGTGAGGCCCATGACCCCACCCTGTCAAAGGCCCCGGCATCGCCACCATGCAGTTCGACCACCGAACGGCGCCGATCCACCGCGTGTGGGGGTGCCGGCCTTGTGCGGTCGACGAGAATCTTGTATATGAGCGACCTTCCCCGCTGGGCCGTGCGCCGCACGGCGCGGCTGGCCTCCCTGCCCATCGGCTACGCCGGCCGCAATGCCGTCGGGCTGGGCAAGCGCCTTGCCGGTCGCCCGGGCGAGGCGGTGATGAGCGACATCCAGCAGCGCACGGCGGAGCAGCTGTTCCGCACGCTCGGCGAGCTCAAGGGCGGCGCCATGAAGGTCGGCCAGATGCTCTCGATCTTCGAGTCCGTGCTTCCCGAGGAGATGGCGGGCCCCTACCGCGACGAGCTCACCCGCCTGCAGGACTCTGCGCCGCCGATGCCCACGGCGACGGTGCGCCGGCTGCTCGCCTCCGAGCTGGGCGAGGACTGGGCCGACCGCCTGGTCTGGCTGGACGGCGGCCCGGCCGCGGCTGCGTCCATCGGCCAGGTGCACAAGGGACGCTGGCACGACGGGCGCGAGGTGGCGGTCAAGGTCCAGTATCCGGGCGCCGGCGACGCGCTGCGCTCCGACCTGCGCCAGGCCTCCCGCCTGGCCCGCACCATGGGCGGCGCCTTCCCGGGCATCGACATGAAGTCGCTCGTCGCCGAGCTGCAGGAGCGAAGCGAGGAGGAGCTGGACTACCGGCTCGAGGCCGAGGCGCAGCACGCCTTCGCCGAGGCCTTCCGCGGTGACCCGCATGTGGTGATCCCCGACGTGGTCGACGTCGGCGAGACCGTGCTCGTCACGGAGTGGCTCGAGAGCGAGTCCTCCTTCGCCACGGTGATCCGGGAGGGCAGCCAGGCCGAGCGCAACCACTACGGCGAGCTCTACGTGCGCTTCCTCTTCGAGGGGCCGCGGCGCACCGGGATGCTGCATGCCGACCCGCACCCGGGCAACTTCCGCGTCGTCCCAGCGGCGGATGGCGGCCTGGGCAAGATGGGCGTCCTCGACTTCGGCGCGGTGGCCCGGCTGCCGGAGCGGCGGCTGCCCGAGGCCATGGGCCGCCTGGTCCGGCTGACCGCCCTGGAGGACGACGCGGAGCTGATGGCCGGCCTGCGCCGGGAGGGCTTCGTGCGCGAGGGCATCAAGCTCGACCCGCGCGACCTGGTCGCCTACCTCTCCCCCCTCGTCGAGCCGACCAAGGTGGAGTGCTTCCGTTTCTCGCGCGAGTGGATCCGGGGCCAGTTCGCCCGCGTCAACGACCCGCGCTCGGAGGAGTTCACCGTCGCGATCAAGCTCAACCTGCCCCCGTCCTACCTGCTGATCCACCGCACGTGGGTGGGCGGCATCGGCGTGCTCTGCCAGCTCGAGGCCGAGGCGCCGTTCCGCAGCATCCTGGAGGAGTCCCTTCCCGGCTTCGCCGACCCCGGAGGAGGCGTCTGATCAGCTCCTCACCCGCCCCCGCCCACATCGTGTCGCTGCTCCCCTCGGCGACGGAGATCCTGCAGGGTCTGGGGGCAGGGCCGCAGCTCGTGGGTGTGACCTTCGAGTGTGAGGTCGCCCCGGACCTGTCGCCGGCCATCGTCTCCACCACCGAACTTCCCCGGGGGCTCACCCCCGCCGAGATCGACGCCCGGGTGGCGGCCGCCCTCGCGGCCGGCGAGGACCTCTACCGGCTCGACCGCGGCGCCCTGCGCACCCTGCGCGCCGACCTGGTCGTCACCCAGGACCTCTGCGAGGTGTGCGCCGTCGACGTGAGCGACGTGGGGCAGGCGCTGGCCCACCTCGGCACCGACGCCCGCGTGGTCACGCTGGACCCGCGCACGCTCGAGGAGGTGCTCGAGTCCATCGTCAGGCTCGGCGCCGCCACCGGCCGCGACGGGGAGGCCGCCGCGCTGCTGGTGCTGCTGCGCGCCCGGCTCGACCGCGTAGCGCGGCGGGTGGCCGGGCGGCCACGCCCTCGCGTGGCGGTGCTGGAGTGGACGGACCCGCCGTACGGCCCCGGGCACTGGATCCCCGAGATGGTGCGGCTCGCGGGGGGCGAACCGGTGATCGGCTGGCCGGGCGAGCGCTCCCGTCGGATGACCTTCGAGGACCTCGCCGCCGCCGAGCCCGAGGTCGTCGTGGTCGCACCCTGCGGCTATCGGCTCGACCTCGCCCGCGAGCTCGCGGCCGGCCTCCGGGCCGAGGGCGTGCTGCCACCCCGCGCCCGGGTCCACGCCGTCGACGCGGACGCCCACTGGGTCCGCCCCGGTCCGGGGCTCGTGGACGGCGTGGAGGAACTGGCGGCGTACCTGCACCCGATCACCGGCCACCCCTGAGCGCCCTCGGCCAGCGACGGGCCGGGCCTCACCCGACCGGGAACTCCCCCAGCTCGTCCCAGTGGTCGCCCTCGAGCTGCATGTTGCGCACGAGCGGGGTCGACTGCAGATACGGCGGCAGCTCGCGCTGGGCCGCCTTGAAGTGGTCGCTGGTCACGTGCGCCTCGGCGGCGTCGTCGAGGAAGCCCTCGATCAGCACGTACTCGCTCGGGTCCTCGACGTTGCGCGACCACTCGAAGAACAGGTTCCCGGGCTCACCGCGGGTGCCCTCGGTGAAGGCCTGAGTGATCCGCGGCCAGTCGTCGGCGTGCTCGGGCACCACCTGGAAACGGACGCAGATGAAGATCATGGGGGCCTCCTCGACACTCGATTCCCGGCCGCGCTGCGACCCTAGCCGAGGGCGGGTCGGGGGTGGTCGGTTCGCTCAGTCGACCCAGGAGCCGCCGCCCCAGCGGCCGAAGAAGTCCTCCACGCCGCCCGCGCCCCCGGACCCGCCGCCGGTCCCGCGCGACCCGAGGTAGCTGCCGACCACCGCCGCGCCGAGGTCGTCCAGCTCGGGGGTGACCACCCGTCCCTCGACCCGGCGCGCCATCTCGTCGATGAAGCGCGCCAGCCCGGGATCCTCGCCGAGGCGGAAGAAGGTGGTCTGGGCGCCCAACCGGCCGGCCCGGTCCAGCTCGCGCACCGTGCGGGCCAGCGTCATGGGGTGCGGCGGGTAGGAGAACGTCACCTGCCCGTCCGGCTCCAGGTGGGCGGTGGGCTCGCCGTCGGTGACGACGAGCAGGACGGGCTGCGCGTGCGGGTGCCGGCGGAAGTGCCGGTTGGCCAGCAGGAGCGCGTGGTGCAGGTTGGTCCCCTTCTCCCACAGCGCGTCCAGCGCCGTCAGCTCCTCGATCTCCATGCGCCGGGCGTGGCGGCCGAAGCCGATCAGCTCGAGCGCGTCGCCGCGGAAGCGGGTGCGGATCAGCGTGTTCAGCGCGAGCGCGGTGCGCTTCATGGGCACCCAGCGCCCGTCCATCGCCATGGAGAACGAGGTGTCGACCAGGAGCGCCACGCACGCCTGGGTGCGCGCCTCGGACTCGCTGACCTCGACGTCGCCGATGTCCAGCGCCACCGCGGGGCCGGTCGCCGCATCGCCGGACCCGTGGGCCGGATGGCCACGCACCGAGGGTCCCCGCTCCGAGGCCGTGCGCACGACGGCGTTGGTGACGGTCCGGGTGACGTCCCAGGGCTCCGTGTCGCCGAACTGCCACGTCCGGCTCGCCCCGGTGCGTTCCCCCGCCCCTCCCGCGTGCCGCAGGTCGCGGGCGCCCTGGCGGCCGGAGAGCCGCTGCGCGACGTCGCGCAGCAGCGACTTGCCGAGCTGGCGCATCGCCCGCGGGGAGAGCCGGGTGCTGCCGTCGCTGCCGGGCTGGAGGTAGCCCGAGTCGCGTAGCGCCCGCTCTAGGTCGGCCAGGGTGCGCGCGTCCACGCCGGCCTGCCCGCCGAGCTGCCGTTCCAGCGCGTCGAGGTCGACGTCGTCCATCCGGGCGCCGCGGTAGGACTGCGAGAGCTGCTCCGCGAGCCGGTCCAGCTCCGCCAGGTCCTGCAGCGCGCCGGTCCCGTCGCCGAGCCCCAGCCCCTCGTCGCCCTCGAACCCCTCCGCACCCGACCAGTCCTCCCCGGGTCGCAGGGCCTGGAGACTCGCGTCCAACCGACCGAGGGCCTCCATCAGCTGCGGCGACCCGAAGGCCTCCCGGGAGAGCTCCATCAGCTCCTGACGCTGCTCGGGGGTCATCGAGTTGAGCATCCGCTGGGCGGCGGCGGCGCGCTGGGCCAGCGCGTCGAGCAGCTCGTCGAGGTTGCGCGGGTTCTCGGCGAAGAAGTCGCCGTGGGCGTCCATGAAGGCGTCGAAGTCCTCCTGGGTGTCCTCGCCACGCCCCCGCTTCTCCAGCAGCTCGTTGAGGTCGCCCAGCATGGCGTGCACGGCGGCGCGGTCCTCGTCGGTGGCGTTCTCCAGCGCCTGCTTCATGCCCTGGAACCGCTGGTCCAGCATCTCGCGCCCGAGCAGGTCCCTGATCCGCTCGTAGGCCTCACGGGCCTCGGCCGAGCGCCAGTCGTACGTCGCGAGCTCGCTCACCGCGGCGGCCGGGCTGGGGGGCAGGTTCTCCAGCTGCAGCTCCCGGAAGGCGCGGTCGGCGTCGTCCATCTCCACGTCGCGCGCCAGCTGCTTGCGCTCCTGGAGCACCGCCCGCTCCAGCAGCTCCTGGACCTCCCGCATCGTGCCGTCGAGGTCATGGCGGCGCAGCAGGTCGCGGCGCTTCTCGGCCACCCGCCGGGCCAGGTCGTCGAGACCCGTCCGCCCCGGCCCCTCCGAGGGTCCCCGGCGCAGGAACTCCCGCATCGCCCGCTCGGGGCTGTAGCCCGCCATCACGTCCTCCCCGATGGCGTCCAGCGCCTCCGCGAGGTCGACCGGCGGCGCGAGCGGGTCCGGGCCGCCGGCGTAGCGGCCGTACTCCGAGCGGCGCCGGGGCGGGCGTCGGGGCTGGCGACCGGGCTGGTCAGCCATAGACGGTCTCCCCGTCCCCGCTCTCCTTGGCGACCTTGCGGGCCAGGAAGAGGCCCTCCAGGGCCAGCTCGATGGCGGCGGCGCGGGACCCGTCGTCACGCGCGGCGAGGCGGTCGCAGATCTGGTCGTAGAGGTCGCTCTCCCCCGCCTCGTCGGGCGGCAGCGGGGGCAGGTCGCCCAGCAGCTCGCGGGCGGAGACCTGCTCGCCGGTCATCACCGTGGCACCCCCCTCGAGCGCGTCCACCAGCGCCGCCAGGTCGAGCCCGCGAAAGCGCCGGCGTACCGTCTCGGCGGTCGCCGTGCGCAGCAGGTGGTCGAGCACCTGGCGTTCGCGGCCCTCCTCGCCGGTCTCGAACTCGACCTTGCCGCCGAGCACGTCGACGGCGGCCTCGAGGTCGACCACCCGGGCCACCGCCCGGTCCTCACCCTGGCGCGTGGCTCGGTGCAGCGCCGCGGCCGCGACCGTCTCGGCGCCCGCGATGGCCAGTCGGGCCGAGACCCCGGAGCGTTGATCCACGCTGGAGGACTCGCGCAGGTTGCGGGTGAAGCGGGCGAGCACCTCGAGCAGGGCTTCCGGTACGTCGGCGGTCAGCCGCGCTTCCTGCCGGACCACGGCGATCTCGTCGTCGAGCGCGAGCGGGTAGTGGGTGCGGATCTCGGCGCCGAAGCGGTCCTTGAGCGGCGTGATGATCCGGCCGCGGTTGGTGTAGTCCTCGGGGTTCGCGCTCGCGACGACGAGCACGTCGAGGGCCAGGCGGAGCACGTAGCCGCGGATCTGAATGTCGCGCTCCTCCATCACGTTGAGCATCGCGACCTGGATCCGTTCGGCGAGGTCCGGCAGCTCGTTGATCGCCACGATCCCGCGGTGACTGCGCGGGATCAGGCCGAAGTGGATCGTCTCCGGGTCGCCCAGCGAGCGGCCCTCCGCCACCTTCATGGGGTCGACGTCGCCGATCAGGTCGGCGACGGAGGTGTCCGGCGTGGCCAGCTTCTCGGCGTACCGCTCCTCCCGGTGCCGCCAGTCCACGGGCAGGTCGTCGCCGAGCTCGGCGGCACGGCGCCGGGAGGCCGGGCTGACGGGCTCGAAGGGGTGCTCCCCCAGCTCGGAGCCCTCGATGACCGGTGTCCACTCGTCGAGGAGCCCGGCAAGGGTCCGCAGGAGCCGCGTCTTGCCCTGCCCGCGCTCACCGAGGAGCACGATGTCGTGACCGGCGATGATCGCGCGCTCGATCTGCGGGATCACGGTGGTCTCCATCCCGTGCAGCCCGGGCCACGGGTCGCGGCCCTCGGCCAGGGCGGCGAGCAGGTTGGCGCGCAGCTCCGCACGGACCCCCCGCACCTCGTGGCCCGACGCGCGGAGCGAGCCGAGCGTCGTGGAGGGGGGACGGGAGGTCGGCGGGGTCTGCGGACTCACGCGCTCAAACTACGCCCGGTCACAACCGCTCGGGTTGCGGTGAGGTGACGGCTCGTGCGGCGTCGGGGTCGGGGCGTCGGGACGCTCACCGGACCGCGAACCGGTCCACGTAGGCAAGCAGTCGCGTGAAGAGCTGGGAGACCGAGACGAGGTCGGCGACGGCGGGGTCCGGCTCGTCCGCCAGGGCGTAGAGCATCTCCTGGCCCGCGGGCGTGAACTCCGCGGCCACACGAGCAGCCGCCCGGGCCGCGTCGCGGACGCCGCTGGGATCGACCGTCCAGATGGCGTCGAACTCCCGCTCCGGGTCGGGGCGCCCCTGCTGCCCCGGCACCTCCCAGGCGGTCAGCGCCACCGGGAGGTCCCGGCTCTCGCAGATCACGGCCCACTCGCGGCGCATCGGCGAGTCCGCCGAGAGCGGCACCCGCACGGGGCGGCCGGGCTCGACCGCGTCGGCGGTCGCCAGGTCGGGAAAGTCCGCGAAGACCAGTGCGGAGGTCGCGACCCGGGCGAGCTCGGTCCACCGCACGGCCGCGGCCTTCCAGTAGCGCTCGGACTCGAAGGCGCCGATGATCCGGGGCCGGTCCGCCCGGGCGCAGAACTCGTCCTCGATCGCCCAGGAGAGCGCCAGCAGCGTGCGCTTGCTCATCCGCTGCACCGGCAGTTGGGGGTGCCGCCGGCGCAGCTCCGCGAAGATCGAGCGCGGCGCCGATGTCTCGATGCGCTCGAGGTCGGCGAGTGCCGCGGCGATGGCGGCGTCGAGCCGGACGCCGTCGTCGCGCCGCCGGACGACGGACCGCACGGCGTCGACGGTGCGCTCGTCGTAGCGCCGGTGTCCGCTGTCGCGCCGGTCCGGGATGGGGAAGCCGTGGCGGCTCTCCCAGGCGCGCAGGGTGGCGGTGCTCAGGCCCGTCCGCGCCGCGACGTCGCCGATGGCCAGCCGCTCGGTCGGTTCGCTCTCGGAACCGCTGTTCTTAGATATATTGTTCACCCCTGAAGGGTAGACCTATACAGTTTGTTGAGCAATACTCATCGAGGAACGATCCCCACACCCAGAGAACCAACACCCCACAGAACGGAGCACCACCATGGCCATGAGCATGCAGTCCCCCGCCGGAGGCGACGAGGTCGTCGACTGGACCGACCTCGGACGCAAGATGTGGGACTTTCTCACCGGGCGCCGCGCCGCCATCCACTACACCTTCGAGGACATGGCGGTCGAGGTCCCCCGCGACACCGGCGACCAGGCACCGCGGGCGACGTGGAAGGTCGACGGAACCCTCACCGTGACCACCACCGACAACGCCGGCCGGCAGGGCTGACCGGTGCCGACGACGGTGGCGGCCGACCTCCGGTTCCGGGTCGACGTGCCCGGTCACGGAACCCAGCCAAGCAGCCGCACGGCGGAGGGGCACCTGCACGGCGCGGGCAATGACCTGCGGCTCGACGTCGACGACCCGTCGTTCTTCGCCGGCGCCGGCGACGCCCCGGCCATCCGCGAGCTGGCCGAGGAGCTCGCCGCACGCAACATCAAGATCCGCGTGCACGCGGGCGGGCAGCACCTGGTGTCCCTGGGCTCCGTGTCGGCGCCGTGGTGGCAGCGACGGGTGACGCGCTCGAAGCGGATCCGGCTCGGCAGCCTGCGCGGGGCGTGGACCTCGGCGCGCGCCCGCGCGCGCGGCCTCGCTCCGGTGCTGCCCGACGCCGGCCTGCTCCCGCCGAGGACCCTCTCGCCGATGTTCCCGACGTTCGGCCGCCGCGCCCGGCGCGTGACGACCACCCACGACCCCTCGCGCGGCGGCAGCCCCCGGCTGGTGCTGGTCAAGGAGGACGTCTGGGTCGGTGAGCGCCAGCCCGTGTACTGGCTGGGCCAGGAGACGGTCATCGGCTCCGACCCCGGCTGCGACGTCGTCCTGCCCGGCCTGGCGCCGCGGCATGCGGTGGTGCGCCACGAGGAGGACGACGAGTTCGTGGTCGCCACCCTGGAAGGCCCCACCCGCGTGCACGGCGGGCTCGTCGACCGGCAGATGCTGCGCACCGGGTCGCGCGTGAGCGTCGGCTCGCACCGCCTCGTCTACTACCGGGAGGAGTACGCCGACCATGGCCGCCCGTACGGCGGTCGGGTCGGGGGCGAGCTGGGGCACCAGCGCAGCCAGCCGCCGCGGCGCCTCTGAGCCGGCCGTCGGGGCGCCGAGGTCACCCCCGGGCCCCCGGCGGGGGACCTTCAGCACGATGAGCGTCGGGACTTCCTGCCCGGAAGACGGGCTGGAAGTTGAGGGGACCTCATACGGGCGTGGGGCGCGGCCTTGAGCAAAGGCGCGTCACGCTGGGACCGGCTGGACGAGTAGCCCCACTCGCCGGTCGTTTCGGGTGCCGCGCGGCCGCCCGCCCCCGATGAGGTGGCCGCGCGGACCTTCAGATCTCAGGGCGCCCGCCGAGGGTCGGCACCGCCGGCCGGCGCTCAGACCGTTTCCATCCGGTAACCGACGCCACGGACCGTTCGGATCAGGCGCGTGGACCCCTTGCCGTCGCCCAGCTTGCGACGCAGGTTGCCGATGTGCACCTCCACCAGGTGCGTGTCGTCGACCCAGTCGTTGCCCCAGACGGAACGCAGCAGGGCCTCGCGGCTCCACACGCGCGTCGGCGTCCGCATCAGCTCGGCCAGGAGGTCGAACTCGGTGCGGGTCAGCGCGAGCTCCTCGCCGGAGCGCAGGGCGCGACGGCCCCCCACGTCGAGGGTCAGCTGGCCGTGGTGCAGCATCTCGGCCGCTCCATCCGTGGGCTCCTGAGCGATGTCGGGTCCCCGACGGGGACGACGAAACATCGCGTTCACGCGGGCCTTGAGCTCGCGCGGCGAGAAGGGCTTGCCCAGAAAGTCGTCGGCGCCGGTCTCCAGGCTGATCAGACGGTCGACCTCCTCGTTGCGCGCGGTGACCATCACGATGTAGGCGTCGCTGAACTCACGGATGCGGCGGCAGGCCTCGATGCCGTCGAAGCCCGGCAGCCCCAGGTCGATCGTCACGAGGTCCGGGTCCGCGCTGCGCGCGGTGTCCACGGCGGCCCGGCCGTCTGAGGCGGTGACGACGACGAAGCCCTGCGAGGACAGGGTCAACTGGATGAGCTGCCGGACGTCGGGATCATCCTCGACGACCAGCGCATGTCGGTCCACGGCCTCCTGCACGGCGTCCTGCACGGCGTCCTCCAGAGCATCCCCGAGCGCATCCTCCATGACGCGCATCCTGCCACGTCGAGGGCCCCGCACCACGCAACGGCGGCGGCGGCGCAGCGCCCAGCCGCGCTCGGCCGGTGCCGGACCGCGGAGGTCGGCACGAGCCGGGGCCGGCCCACCTCCGGGCCGGTCAGCGGAGCCCGCGACCTAGGACGGTTCGGCACCGTCAGGAGGGAGGGGGGCCGGGCGCGTGGGGGCCGGGCGCGTGGGGGCCGGGCGCGTGGGGGCCGGGCGCGTGGAGGCCGGGCGGGTGGGGGCCGGCGCGCCCAGCGGCTCGACGCCCCCGCCGGCCGCCGCGGGCGGACGGTGGTTTCCCTCGGGCGGGGGCAGGGGGCGGGACGCGGTCGGCGTGCCGGTGCGCGGCTGCGCCCCGACGTCGATCGGCATCGTTGCCGCCTGGTCCTCGAAGGTGACCCGCACCGTCTCGAAGCCCTTGTGCCGCTGCGCCCGCGCATAGGAGGTGTAGGCCCGGCGGTCGGCGTCGGTCAGGCTGACCGAGTCGGTGAAGACCGTGAGCAGCGCGCGGGGCCACAGCCGCCTGGCGAGGACGACGTTGACCTCCATGCCGAAGACGGCCATGAGCGAGGCGAGATAGATGATCCCGACCAGGCCGAGGACCAGCCCGAAGGTGGGGTTCATGGCGCTGGTCTCGGTGAGCACCCGGGTGACGTAGAGGGCACCGATGACCTGCAGACCCTGCCAGAGCAGGGCCACGACCACGGCGCCCGGCACCGCGGCGCCGATGCCGTGCTGCCGGGCGGCGGCCAACCTGAACAGCACGGTGAGGACCGCGGCCACCGCAGCCACGGTGATGAGCCGGATGCTCCACTGCGCCACCGGCCCGAGGCCGTCGGAGATCACGTCACTGCTCGCGCCGATCGCCGAGGCCACGCTCAGGGCCAGCACGGCGGCACCCGCGGCGAAGAGAATCAGCAGGCTCCGGAACCGCAGCAGGAAGGGGTTCGGTCGACTGTTGCGTGGCACCGCCCAGGTCACGTTCATCGCATTCTGCAGCGCCTGGCCCAGGCCCATGGAGCCGTAGAGCGCGGCGAGTGAGCCGATCACGACGCCGAGCTGCGATCCCCGCAGGCTCTCGGGCCGGCCGAGCTCTTCGCCGATGATCGGGAACTGGCGCAGGGCCGAGTTCAGCGCGGACTGCTCGAGCTCGGGGTTGCCCTGCAGCAGGAAACCGGCGATCTCGCCGGCCAGCAGCAGCAGGGGGAAGATGGCGATGAAGGCGTAGAAGGTGATGATGGCCGAGAGATAGTTTCCCTGGTCGTCCACGAACTTGAAGATGACGGCAATGGGCACCCCGATCACCGGGTGCTTGCGCTGGAAGGCATCCAGCTTCTTGTGCTGCGCCATGGCTCCACGGTACGGGGGGTGGGCCGTGTGGCCCGGCAGTCGTCGCAGGTCAGCCGCAGAAGCCGAGCACACCGCCACCGATGCGGACGACGACGCCGGCGACGATCACGAGGAAGAAGGCGCTCCCAGGACCGAGCCCGCGAACGCGCACGCCATCAGCGGCAGGAAGGCCCGGGGGTCCGGCCGGATCCGCCGGTCGTACGTCGCAGCGCTGGCCGCGGTGCCGCAGAGCGAGGAGATCTTGTTGGTCGCGATCAGGAGCACCTCGGTGCCGGGATCACCCGCACCAGGACGCTCACACGGCGCCACGGGCGCCGCCGATCACCCCAACGCCTCGCCCTCGGGCAGCGTCCGGTCGTGGTCGGGAAGGAACCCGTGAGCGATCGCCCAGCGCACCGCTTGGCTGCGGCGTGTGACCTCCATCTTGCGGTAGGCGGTGCGGATGTAGGTCTTGACCGAGTTGATGCTCAGATAGGCGCGGTTGGCGATCTCCTGGTTGCTCAGACCGTGGGCGATCAGCCCGACCACCTCGGCCTCGCGCTCGGTCAGGCCGTCGCCGCGGCCCGGCCAGTCACGGCCGTTGCGCGCGCGGTCCGGTGCCTCCGGGACCCGGACCGTCGCGCCGCGCTGCACGCGCTCGATGGCGTCGACCACCTCGTCGGCCGTGGCGTGCTTGGACACGTAGCCGTGGGCGCCACGACGCAGGACCTCCTCGACCACGTCCGGCCGGGTCGACCAGCTGAAGACGACGATCCGGGCGCCGCTGCCGCGGAGGCGCTGCATCAGCTCGGCGCGGTCGCCGGGCGCCCCGGGCTGCGCGAACGTGTCCCACAAGACGACGTCGACGTCGCAGATCACGGGACGTCGCGCGTCGAGCTCGACGACGTGGACCCGGTGGGCGAAGGGGGCCAGCATCCCGTGGAGACCCTTCACGACCACCTCGTAGTCGTTGAGGATGGCAAGCCGCACCGGCGCCACGAGACCCTCCCGCCCCTGTCGTCCCGCCACCGTGGTGCTCACGGGGCGGCCCCCGCATCACGCTACCCGCGCGGGCTGCCCTCGCGCCCCCGCCTGGCCCATCGTCCCACGGCGCTCCAGGATCAGGCGCGGGCGAGGTGGGTCAGCAGGTCCTGACGGGTCAGCACCCCGACCGGCTTGCCGTCGTCGTGGACGAGCACCGCGTCCGCGCGCTCCAGGATGGCCAGCGCGGCGGTCACCGGCTCGCCGGACCCGAGGCTGGGCAGCCCGGGGGACATGTGCTGGCCGACCGTGTCGGCGAGCCGCGCGGTGCCGGCGTAGAGCGCCTCCATCAGGTGACGCTCGGAGACCGAGCCGGCCACCTCCGCCGCCACCACGGGCGGCTCGGCATTGACCACCGGCATCTGCGAGACGCCGTACTCCTGCAGGATCTGCACGGCCTCGGCGATCGTCTCCGTCGGGTGGGTGTGCACCAGGGCGGGCATCGGGCCGGCCTTGCCGCGCAACACCTCCCCCACCGTCTGCGCCTCCCGCTCCTGGCCGTCTCCGGTGGCGAAGCCGTAGCGCGCGAGCCAGTCGTCGTTGAAGACCTTGGAGAGGTAGCCGCGGCCCGAGTCGGGCAGCAGCACGACGATCACGGCGTCCTCGCCCTCCGGCGTCCCGGACAGCTCGTGTGCCAGCTGGCGGGCGGCGTAGGCCGCCATCCCGCAGGAACCGCCGACGAGCAACCCC
The DNA here is from genome assembly GCA_963731985.1 of uncultured Actinomycetota bacterium. Classification (GTDB taxonomy): domain Bacteria; phylum Actinomycetota; class Actinomycetes; order Propionibacteriales; family Nocardioidaceae; genus Nocardioides. The sequence continues at coordinate 34,288 of CAVSYA010000009.1, forward strand.
TCCTCGCGGGCGAGGCGCCGCGTGAAGGAGAACGAGTCGGCGTCCGAGACCTCGATGATCCTGTCCGCGATGTCCCGGTCATAGGTCTCGGGCCAGAAGTCCTCGCCCACGCCCTCGACCAGGTAGGGGCGGCCGCCGCCACCGGAGTAGACCGAACCCGCGGGGTCGGCGCCGACCACCCGGATGTCGGCGCGCTGCTCCTTGAGGTAGTGCCCGACTCCGGAGATCGTGCCTCCGGTGCCGACGCCAGCGACGAAGTGGGTGACGCGGCCGTCCGTCTGCTCCCAGACCTCGGGGCCGGTGGTCTCGTAGTGGGAGCGGGGGTTGTGCTGGTTGGAGTACTGGTCCGGCTTCCATGCGCCCGGCTCCGAGGCGAGCCGGTCGGAGACGACGTAGTAGGAGTCCGGGTGGTCCGGCGGCACGGCGGTCGGGCAGACCACGACCTCGGCACCGTAGGCGCGCAGCACGTTGCGCTTGTCCTCGCTGACCTTGTCGGGACAGACGAAGACGCAGTGGTACCCCTTCTGCTGGGCGACCATCGCCAGCCCGACACCGGTGTTGCCGGAGGTCGGCTCCACGATCGTGCCGCCGGGCTGCAGCTCGCCCGAGGCCTCGGCGGCCTCGACCATCCGGGTCGCGATGCGATCCTTCACGGACCCCCCGGGGTTGAGGTATTCCACCTTGGCGAGAACGAGGGGCCCGGACCCGGCGGCGCGCGGGAGGTCGAGGCAGCGCTCGAGGCGCACCAGCGGGGTGTCGCCGACGAGCTCGATGACGGAGTTCACGTAGTCCACCCCGATAGGCTAGGCCCGCGGTGCCTACAGTGTCGCCGTGGGGAAAGCAGGTGCCGCCCGGAAGCTCGCCTCTGCCGCCGCGTTCGGCGGCGGAGGTCTCTCGGCGCTGGGCGCAGGGCTCTATGGCGTGCTCGTCGCCGAGGCCAAGATCGCCCGCCGGACCATCGGCGAGCCGGCCGACGATTCGACCCCCGACGCGACCGGGTGGTACGGCCGCGTCCGCCCGGGGCCGGCGGTGAAGATCGCCCTGCTGGGCGACTCCAGCGCCGCGGGGTACGGCGTCGAGCGCGTCGAGGAGACCCCCGGCGCCCAGCTGGCGTCCGGGGTGTCCCACCACACGGACCGGCGCGTCTACCTGCGCGAGTTCGCCGTCGTCGGCGCCCGCTCCTCCGACCTGGCGGGGCAGATCAGCCGGGCACTGCCCATCGAGCCCGACGTCGCGGTCGTCCTGATCGGCGTGAACGACGTCACCCACCAGGTGTTGCCTCGCCAGTCGGTCGCGGAGCTGTCCGAGGGCGTACGGCGTCTCGTGGAGGCCGGGGTGCACGTGCTGGTCGGCACCTGCCCCGACCTGGGCACCATCAAGCCGATCGGGCCGCCCCTGAAGCAGGTTGCCCGCGCCTGGTCGCGGCGGCTGGCCGCGGCGCAGACGATCGCCGTGCTCGAGGCCGGCGGGCGGACGGTGTCGCTGAGCTCGGTGCTCGGCCCGGAGTTCGCGGCCGCCCCGGCGGTGCTCTTCGGTCCGGACCGCTTCCACCCCTCGGCCGAGGGCTACCGCCAGCTCGCTGCCCTGTTGCTTCCCTCGACCCTGGCCGCCCTCGGCCGGGCCCCGGAGGACGAGCTCGAGCCCGAGGCCTACCGGGGCGAGGGCGTCCTGCCGATCACCACCGCCGCCCTCGAGGCCGTGCAGGTGCCGGGCACCGAGCTGGACGGGACCGAGGTCGCCGGGGCGCGGCGCGGCGTGCGCGGCCTGTGGGTCGAGCTGCGGCACCGGCGTCGGCGGACGGTCGCCGAGGCCGAGCAGCCCCAGGCCTCCGAGACCGCGGATCCCGTCGAGCCGACATGACGAGGGCCCCGGACCGGTGGTCCGGGGCCCTCGTCTGCGGAGCGGGTCAGTCCGAGTTCACGATCGCGAGCAGGCGCAGCAGGTTGGTGTAGATCCACACCAGGCTGACGGTCAGCGCGAAGGCCGCGCGCCAGGACTCGCGCTCCGGCAGGCCGTGGGCCACGCCCTGCTCGACGAAGTCGAAGTCGAGGATCAGCATGAAGATGCCGAGGACCAAGCCCCCGATGGCGAACAGCGCACCCACGCCGCCGAATCCGAAGATGCCGATGCCGGCGCCGAACATGCTCAGGACGACCTCGAGCAGGGAGAGCGCGACCATGCCGAACATGGCGGCGATGACGCCCCGGCGGAAACGGTCGGTCACGTTGATGTCGAAGAACTTGTACGCCGCGAGCGTGCCGGCGAAGGCGGCGAACGTGCCGAACACGGCCGGCGCGACGATGCCGCCGCCCACCATCGTGTCGAGGATCTTCGAGAACGCGCCGAGGGCGACGCCCTCGAGCGCGGCGAAAGCGAGCACGAGGCCGGGCGAGATCACGCGCTTGAAGGAGTTCACCATCGAGAGCGCGAAGGCGCCCAGGCTGCCGATCGTGACGGCCGCGATGAGCGGGCCGGGGTTCGCGTCCGCCAGGTTCGGGGTCATCACCCAGGTCAGCGCCGCCAGCGCGACGACCAGGCCCAGGGTCAGGGCACTCTTCTGCACGACGCTGTCGATCGTCATGGGGGCGCCGTCGTGCCCGGAACCGGGCACATGGGTCTGGGGGTGCTGGGTCTGACCCTGGTACGGCTGGCCTCGCGTGGCCGTGCCGCCGCCCTGGGCGATCCCCCAGTTGGAGGGGCTTCCGTAGCCGCTCGCGCCCTTCCCGCTGAACTCTCGCGAGTTGCGGAAGACCGGGTTGTTGCTCTGCATGGTCTCTCCTCGAGGCCGGACGTGACCGTCGGTCTGACGGTTCGACATGGAACCAGTGTTGCAGTCCTACGCTAGGTCAAACGCATGACCCGGATCCCGTGTTCCCCTGGGACCTGAGGGTTGGCTGAGAAGAAGCAGCCGCCGCTGGCCGCGGGCATGGACGACCCCGGCCCCGCTGCGCCATGCTGGGCCCGGGTGGGGGAGAACGGGGAGCAGTCATGAGCAGTCGTCAGCGGATGAGCCAGCCGGAGCCGCCCGAGGGTGACCCCCCGGCCGTGGTCGGGGCGGACGTCGACGCGGTCGCCGCGGCCCTCGAGGCCGAGCTGCCCGGCAAGCGGGACGGGAACCTGCTGGTGGGCACGTGGAACATCCGCGCCTTTGCCCGGCTCACCGACAAGTGGCAGGTGGGTGAGGGCGACAGCCCGCGTCGCGACTGGCACGCCCTGTCGTGCATCGCGAGGGTCGTGGACCGCTTCGACGTCACCGCGATCCAGGAGACCCGGCGCAACACGACCGCCCTGCTGGGGCTGCTTCGGCTGCTCGGCCCGCACTACCGCACGCTGCTCTCCGACGTGACCGAAGGCACGGCGGGCAACCAGGAGCGCCTGGTCTACGTCTACGACAGCCGGCGCGTGCAGCCCTCCGGCCTCGTCGGCGAGCTGGTGCTGCCCGACCAGGACGGCACGCTGCGGCGGCAGTTCGCGCGGACGCCGTACGCCGCGGGGTTCCGCCGCAACGGCATCGACGTCACCCTCACGACGGTGCACGTGATCTGGGGCCAGGACCCCAGCGACCGCGTCGCGGAGCTCGAGCACTTCGCCTGGTGGATGCGCGAGTGGGCCGACCGCCCCCAGGACTGGAACGACAACCTCCTCGTCCTCGGCGACTTCAATCTCGACCGTCTCGACGACCCGCTCTTCGCGGCGTTCCGGAGCACCGGGCTCCAGCCCCCGGAGGCGCTCAACGGAGTCCCGCGCACCGTGTTCGACAACGACCGGGAGTCGCACCACTACGACCAGGTGGCGTGGTTCGTGGAGGACCCCGAGACCGCCGCCGAGCCGCTGCTGCGCGGACTGCTCCCCACCGGCCTCTCGGGCACCTTCGACTTCCTGCCGCACGCGTTCGCCGACCTCGACCGACAGGACGTCTCCTGGCGGATCAGCGACCACTACCCGCTCTGGGTGGAGTTCGAGACCGAGCCGGCTTCCTGAGGGACGCGGCAACGACGAGGACGCCGGCGGCGGTCACTCGATGAACGCGTGATTCTGCGCCCGTTGAATTAGGGTGGTCGGCATGGCCGAGCACGCGGGCGCAGCCCCCGGCGCGGGGTCCGGTCCGGGACCCGGCCGGCGGACCGGCACGAGCACCACGCGCGCGGCCATCGCCGCGGCGGCCCAGGCCCGGTTCGCCGAGCACGGCTACGACGGCGCGAGCCTGCGCGGGATCGCCCGCGAGGCCGGGGTCGACCCGGCGCTGATCACCTACTTCTTCGGCTCCAAGCAGCGCCTCTTCGCCGAGGTGGTCGAGCTGCCCGTGGACCCCGAGACGGTGCTGACCCGCGTGCTCGACGGCGACCCCGCCGGCGTGGGCCGACGTCTCGCGACGTTGCTGACCGAGGTCTTCGCCGACGACGACGCACGGACCCGCTTCGTGGCGATCATCCGCTCGGCGGCCCAGTCGGCCGCGGTGGCGGCCGCGCTGCGCGAACGCCTGACCCGAGACGTCCTGGAGCCGGTCGCGGCCCGGGTGCGGGAGGGGGTGCGGGCCCGGGACGCCGAGCCGCTCGGCGCGGCCGCGGCGCGAGACGAGGCCCGCCTGCGCGCGGGACTGGTGATGTCGCAGGTCGCCGGGCTGATCTTCGCCCGACACGTGATCGGCCTCGAGGCGCTGGCGCGGGCCACGGCCGACGAGCTCGTCACCGCCCTGGCGCCGACGCTCCAGCGCTACCTCGCCGAGGAGCTCTGACCTCCGGCCGCCGGCCGGGGTGACCGGGTGCCCCCGCTGGGACTCGAACCCAGAACGCGCCGCTTTTAAGGCGGCTTCCTCTACCGATTGGGATACGGGGGCCCGCGTCAGGCTAGCGAGCACCGCTCCCCCACGGGACCCGACTCAGCCCAGACCCGCCAGCGCGACGGCCCGGCCGAGCACGTCGTCGAGCATCACCGGCGTCAGTCGGCCGGTGAAGGTGTTGTGCTGGCTCGGGTGATAGCTGCCGAGCAGCACCACCTCGTGGCCGGGGCCCGAGAGCGCGACCTCGGCGCCGTGGCCGAAGCGCGGCCGCGGCGAGGGAAGGTCGTGCCCGACCGCCGCCAGCCCGCGCAGCCCCGCGGCCCACCCGAACGCACCGAGCGCCACCACCACGCGCATCGTCGGTGCCAGCAGCGCCAGCTCGCGCTCGAGCCAGGGGCTGCAGGCGTCGCGCTCGGCCGGGGTCGGCTTGTTGGCCGGCGGCGCGCACCGCACCGCGGCGACGACCCGGGCGCCGCGCAGCCGCTGGCCGTCGCCGGCGTGCGTGCTCGTCGGCAGCGCCGCGAGCCCGACGCGGTGCAGGGACGCATAGAGCCAGTCGCCCGAGGAGTCGCCCGTGAAGTTGCGTCCGGTGCGGTTGGCGCCGTGCGCCGCCGGCGCCAGACCGACGACCACGAGCCGCGCCTCGGGATCGCCCCAACCGGGCACCGGCCGGCCCCAGTAGGGCTCCTCGGCGAACGACGCGCGCCGCGTCCTCGCCACCTCCTCGCGCCACCGCACCAGCCGCGGACAGGCGCGGCAGGTCGACACCGCGGCGTCCAGCCCCCCCGGCCCGTCGAGCCCTGGCACGGAAGCCGCCGTGCGACGCACGCGCGCGGGGGTGTCGGCCAGCGGAGTCGTCTCGCTCGCCTGGTCATCCGGCCAGCCAGCCCCAGGGGGCACCGGCGAGCCGAACAGCTCGCCGGTCACCGGGTGTGGTGCGCGCTCGACCGTCACGCGGGCGGGGCCGGCAGGTCGTCGACCAGCGACCAGGCGATGCCCTCGAGGATGTCGGCCTCGGAGACCAGCAGTCGGTCCACCTGGGCCCGCCGCAGCACCCGCGCCAGCACCAGGGCGCCCGCGTCGATCACGTCGGCTCGTCCGGGGTGCATGTAGGGCAGGTCCCGCCGCTCGGCGGAGGTCATCGCCACGAGCCGGTCGGTGAACGCGAGCGCGTCGGCCACCGCGAGGTCCGCCTGGTCGATCGCCTGGGGGTCGTACGCCGCCAGGTCGAGCACCCCGGCGGCGACCGTGGTGATGGTGCCGGCGATGCCGAGCACCGTCCGGGCGGAGGGCAGGTCCACGGCCCGCTGGGCCTGGTTGAGCGCCGCCTCGATGTCGGCGACGCACGCCGCGACCTCGGCGGGCGTCGCCGGGTCGGTGTGCATCCGTCGCTCGTGCAGGCGGACCGAGCCGATGTCCATGCTGTGCGCGGCGGACGGCCCGGCCCCCGGGTCGCCCAGCACCAGCTCGGTCGAGCCGCCGCCGATGTCGAGCACCAGCACCGGGCCCGGCGGCGTCCCGCGGAGATGCCGCACCGCACCGGCGAACGCCAGCGCCGCCTCCGCGGACCCGGGCAGCACCTCGGGCTCGACGCCGATCCGCTCCCGGACGCCGGCCGCGAAGACCTCCGCGTTCGCGGCGTCCCGGGTGGCCGACGTCGCGCAGAAGCGGACCCGCTCGGCGCCGTGGGCCCGCATCAGCTCGGCGTACTCGTCCAGCGCCGCGAACGCCCGCTCGAGCGCCTCGTCGGCCAACCGGCCGGTGCGGTCGACGTCCTGGCCGAGGCGCACCATCCGGGACTCGCGCACGGCCACCTCGGGCAGGTCGCCGACGAGCAGCTTGAGGCTGTTCGTGCCGCAGTCGATGGCGGCGACGGTCGTCACGCGTCGATCCCCCATCCGGCCGACGGAGCGTCGACACACGGCCCGCTCTGCCACCAGGCGCCCAGCTCGTCGAGCACCTCATCACCCAGCGGGTTGACGCCCCGGCCCTGGGCGAGCGCCTGTCCGGCCAGCACGTGCAGGCACTTGACCCGGTCGGGCATCCCGCCGGCCGAGATCCCCTCGATCTCGGGCACCTCCCCCAGCTCTGCCCGCGCGGCGAGGTAGCGCTCGTGCGCCCGGGCGTACGCCGCCGCCAGCGTCGCGTCCTGGGCCAGCCTCTCCTCCATGAGCCGCATCCGGCCCGAGCCCTCCAGGCTGCCGATCCGCGAGGCGGCGCGCGGGCAGGTGAGGTAGTACGTCGTGGGGAACGGCGTCCCCGTCGGCAGCCGCGGCTCGGTCGTCACCACGTCCGGCAGCCCGCAGCCGCAGCGGTGGGCGACGGCGCGCAGACCTCGCGGCTCCCGCCCCAGCTGCGCGGCGACGGCGGCCCGGTCCCGCGGCTCCACGGCCACGTCTCAGCCGCCGTTCCCGCCCTCGGTCGGCGGGCTGATCCGCCGCGCGGGGCTCGTCGAGGCGTCCGGCGGATTCCCGGCGAGCTCGACCGAGGCCCAGCCCCGCTCCCACCAGGCCGGCGGGACGGAGGGCGGCACCACGGAGTCCGGATCGCTCAGCCTCGTCGAGGCGTCCAGCGGCTCGCCGTCGACACCGATCACCTCGAACCCGGTCTCACCGGGCATCAGGTAGCCGAAGCGCTGGCGCGCCTGCCCCCGGACGTAGCTGTCGTCCTCCCAGCGTCGCTTCTCCTGCTCCAGCCGGTCGATGGCGTCGGCCCGCTGCGCGATGTCGTGCTTCAGGTCCGCGATGTGCGCGCGCTGGTCGAGGTAGGCGCGCAACGACGAGGCGTAGGAGACCGCGAGCACGGCCAGCACGAGAACCAGCACCGCCGCTCGGCCGGTGAAGCGCGAGCGCACCTCCCGGCTGACGGCGCTCACCCGCGCCGCGGGTCGCACCCCGGTCGGCCGGTCGCCGCGGCCCCCGGGACGGCGCCCCGAGCCGGGTCCGCGCCCGGGTCGCACAGCGGTCCGGCGCGCGCCGACGCGTCCACCGGTACGCGGCGCCCGTCGCTCGGCCATGGATCGGCTCCTGCCCTCGGGGTGCCCCTCGCTGCCCTGTCCGTTCTCCCGGACCATCCTGCCGGTTCTACCCGGCGAAACGCGGGAACGCGGCCGCACCGGCGTAGCGGGCGGCGTCCTCGAGCTCCTCCTCGATGCGCAGCAGCTGGTTGTACTTCGCCACGCGCTCGCTGCGAGCCGGCGCGCCGGTCTTGATCTGGCCGCAGTTGGTGGCGACGGCGAGGTCCGCGATCGTGGTGTCCTCGGTCTCGCCGGAGCGGTGGCTGATCATGCAGCGGTACCCGTTGCGGTGCGCGAGGTCGACCGCGTCGAGGGTCTCGGTCAGCGTGCCGATCTGGTTGACCTTGACCAGCAGCGCGTTGGCCGCGCCCAGGTCGATGCCCCGCTGCAGGCGCTCGGAGTTGGTGACGAAGAGGTCGTCGCCCACCAGCTGCGTCTTCGCGCCGATGCGCCGGGTGATCCCGGCCCAGCCGTCCCAGTCATCCTCGTCGAGGGGGTCCTCGAGGGAGACGATCGGGTAGGCGTCCACGAGGTCGGCGTAGTAGTCGACCATCTGGTCCGGCTTGCGCTTCTTGCCCTCGAAGGCATACCTGCCCTTCTCGAAGAACTCGGTCGCCGCCACGTCGACGGCGAGCACGATGTCGCTGCCCATCCGCAGCCCGGCGTGGCCCACGGCGTCGGTGATCAGGTCGAGCGCCGCGCGGTTGCTGGGCAGCTCGGGAGCAAAGCCGCCCTCGTCGCCGACGCCGGTGGACAGGCCCTTCTTCTTCAGCACGGACTTCAGCGCCTGGTAGACCTCCGCGCCGTAGCGCAGCGCCTCGCGGAAGGTCGGCGCGCCGACCGGCGCGATCATGAACTCCTGGATGTCCACTCCCGTGTCCGCGTGCGCGCCACCGTTGATGATGTTCATCATCGGCACGGGCAGCAGGTGCGCGTTCGGCCCGCCCACATAGCGGTAGAGCGGCAGGCCGGCGGAGTCGGCGGCCGCCCCCGCGACGGCCAGCGAGACGCCGAGAACGGCGTTCGCGCCGAGCGCGGCCTTGTTGGGGGTGGCGTCGAGCTGGACCATCGCCTGGTCGACGAGGCGTTGGTCGTCCGCCTCGAGGCCCACGATCGCCGGCGCCAGCTGCTCGGTCACCGCCGCCACGGCCCCGGCCACGCCCTTCCCGGCGTAGCGGCTGCCCCCGTCGCGCAGCTCCACGGCCTCGAACTGACCGGTCGAGGCGCCGCTGGGCACCGCGGCGCGGGCGAAGGCGCCGTCGTCGAGCACGACCTCGACCTCGACGGTGGGGTTGCCGCGGGAGTCGAGGATCTCGCGGGCGATCAGGGCGGCGATGGCGGCCACGGGCTGCTCCTGGGGTGGGGGTGGGGGTCGGTGTGCTGGTGGACGGCGCGGTTCAGCCTAACGACGCGTCGTCCCGGGCGTCACGCCCGGTCGAGGCGGCGGCGGGTGGCGTCCCGCAGCGCCTGCTCCGGGTCGACGCCGCTGCCGCGGGCGTCGCCGAGCACCCCCAGCAGCCGATCCCCCAGCGTCCGCGACGCCTCGTCGGCCGCGGCACTGCCGGGCACCGGGGCCCGGGCCTCCCCCGCGTCGTCTCCCCGGGCGCGGGCGAGCCGGTCGAGCACCTTGTCGGCGTAGAGCAGTGCGGGCAGCGTGCGTGGGAGCCCGTCGGTGACCTCGTCGCGCGGCTTCTCGGCGGCCTTCATCCGCTCCCAGAGCGCATTCACGCCCGCGGGGTCGCCCGGGTCGGGCACCGGGGCGCCGTCCTCGCCCCCGAAGACGTGCGGGTTGCGCCGGCGCAGCTTGGCGACGATCCCGGCGGCCACGTCGTCGACCGTGAACCGGCCGTCCTGCTCGGCGATCGCCGCGTGGAAGTAGACCTGCAGCAGCAGGTCGCCCAGCTCCTCGCGCAGCGGCCCGGCGTCACCGGTCTCGGCGAGCGCGTCGACGGCATCGGCGACCTCGTGCGCCTCCTCGAGCAGGTGTCGCACGAGCGAGCGGTGGGTCTGCGCCGCCTTCCAGGCGCACTCCACGCGCAGGCGAGACATCACCGCGCGCATCTCGAGCAGCGGCTCGTCCCCGGAGCCGTCCGGCCCGTCGTTCACCGCCGGGACGCGGCTCAGCCGCCGCAGCGCTGGTTCGGCGGCAGCGAGCCGGCGTAGTCGGCGCCCGGCTCCAGCGCCCCTTCGGCCGTCGCGGAGACGCCCACCGACGTGGAGCTGTCCGTGAGCTCGAACAGGCTGCCGAGCACCTGCTCGATGCCGGCCTCGGCCGCCTCGGGGGGCAGGTCGCCACCGCGGTAGGTGAGCCCCAGCGACGGCGCGAAGTCGACGCCCCCCTCCGAGAGGAAGGACGTGAGCGCCTCGATGCCGCGCGTGGTGGCCGCGGTCAGGCTCGCGTCCTCGTCGCCCTCGGCGCGCAGCAGCGCCGCACCGATCTGGGGCACCAGCGCGAGGACGTAGGGCTCGGCACTCACGGCGGAGATCAGCGCCTCGCGCTCGGCGGCGGGCTCCACGTCGGCGGTCTCACGCTCCAGGGAGCTCAGCTGGCGCCGGTAGTCCGGGCCGGGCTCGGCGCCCACCTCGTCGGCCAGCTGGGTCGCGGCGCTGCGCAGGGCGAGCAGGACCGCGACGTTCTGCCGGATGCCGAGGTAGGCCACCGCGCCCCCTGAGGCCGCGACGTCCTCGGCGAAGAAGGTGCACAGGCCGCGCGCGGCCGTGTCGACCTCGCCGGCGGTGATGACCTGGTCATCGACGGTGACCCCGACGCCCGGGCGCGGGCCGGAGGCGGCGCAGGCGGAGAGGAGCAGCACGCTCGCGGTCACGATGCCGGCGACGATGCGCGGACGACGGTTCACTTCCAGGTGCTCCTTCTCGGATGGTTCGGGTGCCGCCCGGTGTCAACCCGTGCTCAGGCGGCGCTGTCGCGGGGGTCGATGACAGCGTCGACCACGCCGCGGGCCCATTCAAGCAGGGCGACGCCCTGGAGGGGCTGACCGGCCACGACGGCGGTGCGCGGCCGGGGCACCAGAACCGACCCGACCTGGGCCTTGACCAGCGACTTCGGGTACATCCGCTGCAACCGCAGCACCCGCGACTCCGGCAGCTCGACCCGCCCGAAGCGGACGTGCTTGCCGGCGATCGTGATCTCCGAGAGGCCCGCCTGACGCGCGCGGGCACGGAAGCGCGCCACCATCAGCAGGGATGCCACGACCTCCGGCGGCTCGCCGTACCGGTCGACCAGCTCGTCGCGCACGGCGTCCACGTCCTCCCCCGAGCGCACCTCCGCCAGCCGCTTGTAGACCTCGAGGCGCAGGCGCTCCGAGCCGATGTAGTCGTGCGGGAGGTGGGCGTCGACCGGCAGCTCGACACGGACCTCGGCGAGCTCGTCGGCCGCGTCGCCGCGGAAGTCGGCGACGGCCTCGCCGACCAGCCGCACGTAGAGGTCGAAGCCCACGTCGGCGATGTGACCCGACTGCTCGCCGCCGAGCAGGTTGCCGGCGCCGCGGATCTCCAGGTCCTTCATCGCGATCGCCATCCCGCCGCCGAGGTCGGAGTGCCGCGCCAGCGTGGCGAGCCGCTCGTGCGCGGTCTCGGTCAGCGGCTTCTCGGCGGGGTAGAGGAAGTAGCCATACGCCCGCTCACGGGAGCGCCCCACGCGGCCGCGCAGCTGGTGCAGCTGCGAGAGCCCCATCGTGTCGGCGCGCTCGATGATCATCGTGTTGGCGTTGGAGACGTCGAGGCCGGACTCGACCAGCGTCGTGCACACCAGCACGTCGAAACGCCGCTCCCAGAAGTCGAGCATCACCTGCTCGAGCTGGCGCTCGTGCATCTGCCCGTGGGCCACGGCGACCCGCGCCTCGGGCACGAGGTCGCGGATCCTCGCCGCCGCCTTCTCGATCGACTGCACCCGGTTGTGGATGTAGAACACCTGCCCGTCGCGCAGCAGCTCCCGGCGGACGGCGGCCACGACCTGGCGGTCCTCGTAGACGCCGACGTAGGTCAGCACCGGGTGCCGCTCCTCGGGCGGCGTGGTGATGGTGGACATCTCGCGGATGCCGGTGACGGCCATCTCCAGCGTGCGCGGGATGGGGGTCGCGCTCATGGAGAGGACGTCGACCGAGGTGCGCAGCCGCTTCATCTGCTCCTTGTGCTCGACCCCGAAGCGCTGCTCCTCGTCCACGACGATCAGGCCGAGGTCCTTGAACCGGACGTCGCGGTTGAGCAGGCGGTGCGTGCCCACGACGACGTCGATCGTGCCGTCGAGCAGGCCGGCCATCACCGACGTCGCCTCGGCGTCGGTCTGGAACCGGCTCAGCGCGCGCAGCTCCACGGGGAAGCCGGCGAACCGCTCGGCGAACGTCGAGTAGTGCTGCGAGACGAGCAGCGTGGTCGGGACCAGCACCGCCACCTGCTTGCCCTCCTGCACGGCCTTGAAGGCGGCGCGGACGGCGATCTCGGTCTTGCCGTAGCCGACGTCGCCGCAGATCAGGCGGTCCATCGGCACGACGCGCTGCATGTCGGCCTTGACCTCGTCGACCGTGCTGAGCTGGTCGGGCGTCTCGGTGAAGGCGAAGGCGTCCTCGAGCTCGCGCTGCCACGGGGTGTCCGGCCCGAAGGCGTGGCCCTGGGTGGCCTGGCGGGCGGCGTACAGCTTGATCAGCTCGGCTGCGATCTCGCGCACCGCCCGGCGGGCGCGGTTCTTGCGCTTGCTCCACTCGCCGCCGCCCAGACGGTCGAGCGAGGGCTGCTCCCCGCCCACGTAGCGGGTGACCTGGTCGAGCGCGTCGGCCGGGACGTAGAGCCGATCGGGCGGGCCGCCCCGCTTCGAGGCGCCGTACTCGAGCACGAGGTACTCGCGCACCGCGCCACCCGCCTCGCGCTGCTTCATCTCCACGAAGCGGCCCACGCCGTGCTGCTCGTGCACCACGTAGTCGCCGGCCGCGAGCTCGAGCGGGTCGATCTGTCGCTTGCGGCGCGCTGGCATCTTCCGCATGTCGCGCGTCGAGGCCTTCTGGCCGGAGATGTCCTCCCCGGTGAGCAGCACGACGCCCGAGTCCGGGTCGACGAAGCCCTGGGCGAGCGCGCCCCACGTCACGCTGACCACGCCGGGCTTCAGGGCGGGTCCGTCCGGAGACCCGGGGGCGCCGGCCGGGTCGAGCCGCTCGACCTGGCGGGCGGCGACGTCCCGGTCGGCCAGCGCCTCGACCGTGCGCTGCCCCGGGCCATGGCCGGGGTGCACCACCACGACCCGGTAGCCGTCGCTGAGCCAGCGGGCGGCGTCGCCGAGGGCCCGATCAGCGTCGCCGCGGTAGGCCTCGACCGCCTCGGCGGCGAGCGCGCGGGTCTCCACGGCACCGGCGACGACGTCGCCGGCGGGGTCGCGCCCCGGGGCCGGCGAGTCCTCCTCGGCGCCGCTCCCGTCCCCGCCGATCCCGAAGGGGCTCACCGACCACCACGGCAATCCGCGGGCCAGGGCGACCTCGCGGACGTCGGCGATGGCGCGGTAGGACGCCGCGCCGAGGTCCACGGGAGCCTCCCCACCCCCGGCGGCGGCCGCCCACGAGGCGTTCAGGAACTCCTCGCTCGTGGCGACCAGGTCGTGGGCCCGGCGTCGGGCGCGCTCCGGGTCGAGCACCAGCACGTGCGTGTCGTCGGGCATCAGGTCGACGAGCAGCTCCATCTGCTCGACCAGCACCGGCGCGAGGGACTCCATGCCCTCGACCGCGATCCCGGCGGCCATCTTGTCGGTCATCTCGGCCAGCTGGGGGTGCTCGCGCCCGAGCGCGGCCGCGCGCTCGCGCACCTCGTCGGTGAGCAGCAGCTCGCGGCACGGCGGGGCCCAGAGCCGGTCGACCGCGCCGAGCGTGCGCTGGTCTGCCACCGCGAAGGCGCGGATCTCGTCGACCTCGTCACCCCAGAACTCCACGCGCAGCGGGTGTTCCTGCGTAGGCGGGAAGACGTCGACGATGCCGCCGCGGACCGCGAACTCCCCGCGCCTCTCGACGAGGTCGACGCGGGTGTACGCCGCGCCGGCGAGCGAGCGGACCGTGTCCTCGAGGCCCGCCTCGGCGCCGGGTTGGAGCTCGACCGGCGCGAGGTCGGCCAGGCCCGGGACCTGCGGCTGGAGCACCGAGCGGACCGGCGCGACGACCACCTGGAGCGGGCCGTTGGTGGCGTCGCCGCCGGGGTGGACCAGGCGACGGAGCACCGCCAGGCGCTGGCCGACCGTGTCGTTGCGCGGGCTCAGTCGCTCGTGCGGCAGGGTCTCCCAGCTGGGGAAGAGCGCGACCACCGACGGGTCGAGCAGGTCGCCCAGCCAGGCGACCAGGTCCTCGGCCTCGCGCGTGGTGGCGGTGACGGCGAGCACGGTGCGGCCGGCGCCGACGAGGCCGCGCACCACGAAGGGGCGCAGCCCGGCGGGTCCGGTCAGGTCCAGGGTGCGCGTGCTGCCGGAGCGCGCCTGCGCCATCGCCCGGGCGAGCGCGGGACCGGCGAGCACGGCCTCGGCGAGGCCGGCCAGATGAGCGGACGGGGCGCCCGACGGGGCGCCGGCCGGGGCGGTGGGGCCCGGACGTGCGGGAGCGGACGGGGCCGACGGGGTCGTGGTCACGGTGGCTCCTACAGGTTCCAAAACGCCGGCGGGCACAGCACGAGACCCCCGGCCGCGCGCGGCGGGGGTCCGCGCCAGTCTACGAAGCCGGGTCACGAACAGGCGCTCCCGGTCCTCGCGCAGTCCGGCCGGAGACCCGAACCACGTCGAGGGGTCGGCGGCGACGAGGTCGAGCCGGGAGGCCTCGGCGGCCAGGTGGTCGACGTACGCCTCCCGGCGCTCCCGCAGGCCCTCGTGCAGGGGCCAGACCTCCACGCGGCCGCAGGCCCGTGACGCCTCGGTCAGGGTGGGTCGCACCCGCCGGGCGGCACGGCCGGCATGCCGCCAGCGCCGCCGCTTCGGACCGCCTGCGGTCGCGGTCGACCCACCAGGCGGCAGCGGCGACCAGCGCGATCACGAGCGCGATCACGGCCCAGCGCCGTCCCGACCAGGCCGCGCGGCCCTCCGCCGACGATGTGCTCGTCGCGAGCGCCGGGGTCACCGGGGTCGATCTGCGCGCTGCCCACACCCACGAGTCTGCCCCGCGGGCCCGGCGCGGCCGGGCGGTCAGGCCGTGCCGCGACGCGCCACGAAGTCGAGGATCGGACCGCTGAGCTCGGGACGGCAGACCACGAGGTCGGGCAGCGAGACGTCGTCGCCGTTGTAGCGCAGCGCGGAGCCGTCGATGCGCGAGCAGAAGAGCCCCGCCGCGCGCGCGACGGCCACGGGGGCGGCGTTGTCCCACTGGTACTGCCCACCCGCGTGCACGTAGGCGTCAGCCACGTCCCGCACCACCGACATCACCTTGACACCGGCCGAGCCCATCGGCACCAGGTCGGCGCCGAGCTCGCTCGCCAGTGCCTCGACGAAGGCGGGCGGGCGCGAGCGCGAGACCGCGATCCGCGGCCGCTCGGAGCTGCGCGGGGGCACGACGGACGGCTCGGCCGTCGAGAAGGTCTCCCCCAGCGCCGGCTGGGCGACCGCGCCGGCCGCGAGCTCGCCGTCCACCCACAACGCCACGTGCACGGCCCAGTCGTCGCGCGGGGGCTCCGAGAACTCGCGGGTGCCGTCGAGCGGGTCGACGATCCAGACGCGCGAGGCGCGCAGGCGGGCCTTGTCGTCCGCGCCCTCCTCCGAGAGCACGGAGTCGGCCGGCCGGTGCTCGGCGAGCAGCTCCATCAGCAGCTGGTGGGCGGCGGCGTCGCCGGCGTCCTTGAGCGCCGTGCCCTCGTGGCCCTCCTCGCGCACCGCGAGCAGCCGGTGGCCGGCGGCCTCCGCGAGCCAGACGGCGAGCCGGTGGTCGTCGGCGACCACCGCTTCGGGCGGTGCGCCGGGATCGGACGAGGGCTGGCGGGAGTCGCTCACGCCCGGCACCCTCTCACGCGGTGCTCAGCGGTTGTGCATCTGCTGGGCGCGTTCGAGACCCTCGGCAACGAGCGACTCGGCCGCGTCGGCGGCGTCGTCGACCTGGAGGGGCAGCTCCTTGCGCTCGGCCCGGGAGTAGTCGGAGAGCACGAAGTCGGAGACATCCTGCCGGCCGGCGGGCCGCCCGATGCCCAGCCGGAGCCGGTGGAAGTCCCCGGTGCCCAGCGCGGAGCGCAGCGAGCGCAGGCCGTTGTGGCCGTTGTCCCCGCCGCCGAGCTTCACGCGCAGCCCCCCGAAGGGCAGGTCCAGCTCGTCGTGGACGGCGACCACCCGGGCCGGTGGGATCTTGTAGAAGGTGGCGAGGGCCTTCACGGACCCGCCCGACTCGTTCATGTAGCTGCGCGGCTTGACCAGCACGACGCGCGGCCCGGCCGCGCCGGGCGCGCCCAGGCGGCCCTCGACCACCTCGGCGCGCCCCGTCTTGTGCGCGCGGAAGCGCCCACCCATGCGCTGGGCGAGCACGTCGACGACCAGGTGGCCGACGTTGTGGCGGTGGCCGGCGTAGGCGGGGCCGGGGTTGCCCAGCCCCACCACCAGCCAGACCCCTTCGCCGGGGCCGCTGGCGGGCGTGCTCACTCCCGGGAGTCGCCCTCGCTGTCTTCCTCGCGGCCCTCGGCGGCTTCCTCGCCCTCGTCCTCGTCGGACTCGTCGCGCTCGACGCCGGCCTCGGCCTCGGCCTCCTCCAGCTCGGCCTCGACCTCCTCCTCGGTGGGCGCGTCGGTGACGTTCACGATCAGCGTCTCCTCGTCCGTGAGCAGCTCGGAGCCGGCCGGCAGCGTGACCTGACCCGCGAGGATCTGGGTGCCGGACTCGAGGCCCTCGACGGAGATTTCGATGTACTCCGGGATGTTGGTGGCCTCGGCCTCGATCGAGAGCTCGGGGTAGTCGAGCGTCACCAGGGTCTCGGAGACGGCCTCGCCCTCGACGTGGATCGGGACGTCGACCGTGACCTTCTGGCCCTTCTTCACCGACACGAAGTCGACGTGCGTCAGGGTGCGGTGGATCGGGTCCACCTGCACCTGCTTGGTCAGCGCCAACTGCTCGTGGCCGTCGATGGTCAGGTGCAGCAGCGCGTTGGAGCCGAGGTGCTTCAGCGCCAGCCAGGTGGCGTGGCCCGGCAGCGTCACGTGCCACGCGTCGTGGTCCTTCGCATAGACCACGGCCGGGACCTTGGCCTCACGGCGGATCCGGCGGGCCGCGCCCTTGCCGAACTCCGTGCGGGTCTCCGCGACGATGTAGCCCTCGCGTCCGTCGCTCTCAGCCATGCCTGTCTCCTCGTGGTTCCGGGTGTTCCGGGTGGTCTGGTGTGCCGCGCGAGGGGAGCCGGACGACAAGCGCCGCGCTCCCGGGTGATCGGGCAGCGCGGCGCGGAGGTGCTAGCCAGCCCTGTCGATCACGGAGCCACCGCGCACGGTGCTCCCTCGCCGAGGCGGTGGTCATCCTACGTCGGCCAGGCGGTGGGCGCGAATCCGCCGGGGCCTCAGGCCTGGCCGTCGAACATCGAGGTGACCGAGCCGTCCTCGAACACCTCGCGGATCGCCCGCGCGACCAGCGGGGCGATGGAGAGGACCGTGAGCTTGTCGAACCTCCGGTCGGCCGGGATGGGCAGCGTGTCGGTCACGATCACCTCGGTGGCCGGGCTGTTCTTGAGCCGGTCCACGGCGGGGTCCGAGAGGATCGCGTGCGTCGCCGCGATGATCACGCCGGCGGCGCCGTCGGCCATCAGTGCCTCGGCGGCCTTCACGATGGTCCCGCCGGTGTCGATCATGTCGTCGGTCAGGACACAGATCTTGCCCTCGACCTCGCCGACCACGCGGTTGGCGACCGCCTCGTTGCGCCGGTCGGGGCGGCGGGTCTTGTGGATGAAGGCCAGCGGGGCGCTGCCGAGCTTGGCCGACCAGCGCTCCGCCACCTTGATCCGGCCGGCGTCCGGCGAGACCACGCACAACTGCTGGCCGCCGTACTGCTCGAGCACGTAGTCGGCCAGGATCGGCAGGGCCATCAGGTGGTCGACCGGGCCGTCGAAGTAGCCCTGGATCTGGTCGGCGTGCAGGTCGACGGTGATCAGGCGGTCGGCGCCGGCGGTCTTGAAGAGGTCGGCCATCAGCCGCGCCGAGATCGGCTCGCGGCCGCGGTGCTTCTTGTCCTGGCGCGCGTAGCCGTAGAACGGCAGCACCACGGTGATCCGCTTGGCCGAGGCGCGCTTGAGCGCGTCGACCATGATCAGGTGCTCCATGATCCACTCGTTGATCGGCGCGGTGTGGCTCTGGAGCACGAACGCGTCGCAGCCCCGCACGGACTCCTCGTAGCGGACGTACTTCTCCGAGTTGGCGAACTCGTAGGCGACCTGCGGGACCAGGCCGGTGCCGAGCAGATCGACCACCTGCTCGGCGAGCGCCGGGTGGGCCCGGCCGCTGAAGACCATGAGGTTCTTCTCGCCGGTCCGCTTCATTCCGCTCACCCTGGGGGCCGCCCTTCCTAACCACGAGAGGTGGTGAGGCCGATTCTCCACCACTCTGCCCCCCGCGCCCAGCCACCCCCGCCCAGCCACCCCCGCCCGGCCCCGAGACAGCGGCCCCGAGACACCGGGTCCTGGGCCCCGTGTCGTCAGGCCTCCTGATCGCCCGCACCCGCCTCGCGGGCCGCCTCCGCCTGCGCGGTGCCGGCCCGGCGGCGCAGCGCCCAGCCGTCGATGGTGCGCTGGGGCCCCGCCGAGACGGCGAGGGCGCCCGGGGGCACGTCCGCGCGGACGACGGTTCCGCCGCCGGTGCCGGCGCCGTCCCCGATGGCGACCGGGGCGACGAAGGTGTTGTTGGAGCCCGTCTTGGCGTGCCTCCCCACGACGGTGCGGTGCTTCTGCGCCCCGTCGTAGTTGGCGACGACGGTCCCCGCCCCGATGTTGCTGCCCTCGCCGATGTCGGCGTCCCCGATGTAGGACAGGTGCGGCACCTTGGCGCCGTCCCCGATGACGGCGTTCTTGGTCTCGACGAAGCCGCCGATCTTGCCGCCGGCGCCCAGCACGGTGCCGGGTCGCAGATGGCTGTAGGGCCCGACCTGGGCGTCGTCCCCGATCACGGCCCCGGTCCCGTGGCAGCGGACCACGCGAGCCCCGGCCCCGACCCGGCAGTCGGTGAGCGTGGAGTCCGGGCCGACCACGGCGTCCTCGCCCACCTCGCTGCGTCCGAGCAGCTGAGTGCCCGGCAGCAGCGTCGCGTCGGCGCTGAGGACGACGTCCGCGTCCACCCAGGTCGTCGCCGGGTCGACCACCGTGACGCCCGCGGCCATCCAGCGAGCCAGGATCCGGTCGTTCAGCCGCCGGCCGAGGTCGGCGAGCTGCGCGCGGTCGTTGACCCCCCGGGTCTGCTCGACGTCGTCGGCCCGCCACGCGCCGACCGTCAGGCCGTCGCCGCGGGCCAGCCCGACGAGATCGGGCAGGTAGTACTCCCCCTGGGCGTTGTCGTTGCCCAGCCGCGGCAGTGCCTGCGCCAGGAAGGCCCCGTCGAAGGCGAGGATCCCCGAGCTGATCTCGCTGATCTCGCGCTCCGCGGCGGTGGCGTCCTTCTCCTCGACGATCGCCTCGACGTCGCCCTCGGCGGTGCGCTGGACGCGGCCGTAGCCGTACGGGTCCTCGACGACGCCGGAGAGGATGCTCACCGCGCACTCCGACGCCTCGTGCTCCTCGGCGAATGCCCGCAGCGTCTCCGCCTCGAGCAGCGGCGTGTCCCCGTTCACCACGAGGACCGTGCCGTCGCGGACGCCCGCCTCGTCGACCGCGCAGCGCACCGCGTGGCCGGTGCCGAGCTGATCGGTCTGCACGGCGTGCACCGCGTCGGGGAGCAGCGCCGAGACGTGCGGGCCGACCTGGTCGCGCTGGGTGCCGACGACGATGACCACGCGCGTGGGCTCGCACCGCGCCACCGCGTGCAGCACGTGCCCCACCATGCTGCGGCCACCGAGTCGGTGCAGCATCTTGTTGGTCTTGGACTTCATCCGGGTGCCGCCCCCGGCGGCGAGGACGATCACAGTCAACTGGGCCATGCTCCCCGGGTAGGAGTCGAACCTACGTCGCTAGTCCTGATTCAAAGACACGACGGGTCGTGTCCTTCGTGCTAGCGAGTGCCGTCCTGAGCCCGAAAGCCCAGCCGGGGACGGGTGTTGATGCCAGCGAGTGTCTCATCGTGCTCGGCCGTCTGTGAGAGGCACCGTGAGAGGCCCGTGAGCCTCTGCCGCGCGCGTGCGCGCGTGGGAGTCCCGCTCAGGCTCACGAGCCAGAAGACTGGCTGACGGAGCGGCTGAGCGGGGAGACTGCCACGCATGGATATCGCCACCATCTCGGTGATCGCCTCGGCCGCTGTGGCGCTCGGCTCCCTGGGCGTGACGGCGTGGAACGCCGAGCGTCAGAGGAAGCACGAGCGAGGTCTCGACTTCGAGCAACGGGTGTGGGAGGAGAAGTCCAAGGCGCTGTTCGCGATCATCGAGCAGTGTCGGGAGTTCCTTGACCTAGAGGTGCGGATGGACCGCCTGGACGAGCACGGTCACAAGATCATCTCGGCCGAGTTCGGCCAACGCCTGGACCGGCTGACTGACCAGATGCCCACGGTTGAGGCGTTCGCCTCGCAGGAGTGCCGAGAGGCTCTCCACGATCTGGTGGCGGGGATGAGGGCCGGTGGGGTGAAGCGAGGATACGGATCTCTGTTTCGTCAACTCGGGGAACAGGCTCGATCGACGGATGACGCCAACGAGCGCGGCAGAATTGAGCAGCGGCGCTGGGACCTGCTGGACCTCACGAGCGACGGATTCGACCTCGACATGCAGCAAGCGAAACAGCTCTCGCAGCGTCTCCTCGACGCCGCCCGCCAGAGCGCGCGGACGCCCTCCACCGACTAGCGGTTCGTCAGCGGTGCCAGTGCCGCAGGAAGGTTCCCATGCATGGTGGTGGGGGGCCGAGGGATGATTCCGAGTCGAGGGGGCGCCAGAGGCGGCCGTCGGCGAGGTGGTGGATGGCTGCGGTCATCCAGCCTGGCAGCGACGGGGCCACCGGGCCTCGCGTGTGCGCGCGTGAGGCCCGGCCACCGCTGGTCAGGTGCGGACGGGCCGCCCTACCTATAACCCCCATCTGTGCGAGCATCCCAAGCGTGAAGCCCGAGGACCTCCCGGCCTACTCCGACCTGATCCTGCCGACCGTGCGCGCCGTGACGACGCTAGGCGGGTCCGCCACCGCGCGGGAGATTACGAGTCAGGTCGTGACAGACCTTGCGCCCACAGACGAGATGCTCGCGGTCGGCCATCCCCACCGCCCCGACGATTCCGTGCTCATGGGACGCATCCAGTGGGCGCGGTCATACGCCAAGTTGATTGGTGCGCTTGAGAGCCCCAAGCGCGGAGTGTTCCTTGTGACGCCGCTCGGCAAGGAGTTGATCGGACTTCCTCCGGAGGAGGGACAGCGGCGGACGCTCAAACTTGATCGTGAGTATCGGCGCAACCGACCCAAGCGAGCCAAGGAGCGAAGGGCCGAACCGGTCCCCGCTGATCCCGAGCAGGCGGAGGCCGAGGCTGCCGAGGCTGAGGAAGAGGCGACGCTATTCGGTACGGCTCCGGCGAGTTCGTCCATGGAGCGGTGGCAAGACGTTCTGCTCGCTCGCCTCCACCGCCTCAGCCCCGACGCATTCGAGGAGTTCGCTCTCTACCTGCTTCGTCTCTACGGACTGGAACTTAAGCGCGTTGGCGGTTCCGGGGATGAGGGGATCGACGGCATCGGAACCGCACCGATCAGCCCAGTGCTCTCTTCGCGCGTGGCAGTACAGGTGAAGCGGTACAACCCGAACGGAAAGCCGGTAGGCCGCGAGGTCGTCGCACTGTTCCAGCGCGACGCGCAGACCACGGGCGCGGAGCGCGCAATCCTCGTCACTCTGGGCAAGTTCTCAGAGCCCGCCCGCAAGGCCGCGTTCACCACTTCCCCCACCGTCGACCTGATCGACGGCGACCGACTCGCGGAACTCGTCAAGGAGCAAAGGCTCGGCATCAGAGCCGTGACCCGCGTTGACCCCCAGTGGTTCGACCGATTTGACTAAGCCTGAATCCGTGGACGGGCCTGGCGTGAGCGCGGCTGGTACGGCGCGGTGAACGTAGAAGTGCCTTCTGTGCAAGGAGAATCGGGGTTGTTGAGGTCCTGATTCAGCCGAGAACAGAAGGCACTGGAAGTGAAACTATCGCATGCATGGTCCAAGGCCACGCCGTTGTTCGATGATGAGCATCTCGTGTCGGATGCTGGTCTGGTTCCGGTGATGGCGTTGGCCGAGCAGGCCGGGCTCTCGGAGTTGGTCGCCGAGAAGGTCAACGTGGCCTCGGTTGTGCCGCGGGTGGCCTCGGCGGGAGTGAACCCGGCGGGCAAGGTGACCTCAATCATCGCGGGGATGGCTGCCGGCGCGGACAGCATCGACGATCTGCAACAGATCCGTTCCGGTGGGAACAATCGGGTCTTCGACCAGGTCTACGCGCCAGCGACGTTGGGACAGTTCCTGCGCGAGTTCACCCATGGCCATTGCCAGCAGCTGGCCTCGGTAGCCCGGGCGCACCTGATCAACCTGGTGCAGCGGACCGAGGTGTTGCCTGGCATCGAGACCCAGGCCTTCGTCGACATCGACTCGCTGCTGCGGCCGGTGTTCGGACACGCCAAGCAGGGCGCCAGCTTCGGACACGCCAAGATCGCGGGACGGATGCTGCTGCGCCGGGGCCTGTCCCCGCTGGCGACCACCATCAGCACCCCGTCCGCTGCCCCGGTCATTGCTGGCATCCGGTTGCGGTCGGGCAAGACCGGATCGGGCAAGGGTGCCGCCTCGATGGTCCGCGAGGCCATCGCCACCGCTCGTGCGGCCGGTGCGGTTGGGGAGATCTTGGTCCGTGGCGATTCGGCCTACGGAAACAGCTCCGTGGTCGCTGCCTGCCTGAAGGCAGGGGTTCGGTTCTCGGTCGTAGTGCCCAAGAACTCCGCGGTCTTGCGAGCCATGGGCGCCATCGACGACCAAGCGTGGACGCCGGTGCACTATCCCGGCGCCGTCCTCGACCCCGAGACGGGCGAGTTGATCTCCGATGCCGAGGTCGCCGAGGTTGGCTTCATTGCGTTCGGCTCCACCAAGCATCCGGTCACCGCCCGGTTGGTGGTGCGTCGGGTCCGCGACAAGAACAAGCTCGAGGAGTTGTTCCCGGTCTGGCGCTACCACCCGTTCTTCACCAACAGCCTCGAGTCGCTCGCTGCGGCCGATGTCACCCACCGGCGACACGCGATCATCGAGACCGTCTTCGCTGACGTGATCGACGGCCCGTTGGCCCACCTGCCCTCAGGACGGTTCGCCTCAAACCATGCGTGGGCGATCTGCGCGGCAATGACCCACAACCTGCTCCGTGCTGCCGAGACCCTCGACCCCACCAAACCAGCGGTCACGCGCGGCGCGACCCTGCGTCGCCAGATAGTCCACGTCCCAGCACGGCTGGCCCGGCCACAACGCCGACCCATCCTGCACCTGCCCGAGCACTGGCCCTGGGCCACCAAATGGCTAGCGATCTGGAACGGGGTCTTCGGTCACGACCAGGCCCACGCGCCCCCGGCAGCTGCCTGAGACCGTCCACCGCCGACAGGCACGACCGAGGAACCCGCAGTGGGAAGGCTGGGCAGACCAGCAGCCACCCCATACCCACACACCCACAGCTGGAGCCGAACTCCCGGCCAGGCCTCAGCCACGGTCACTCCACGGATTCAGGCTAAGGCACGGCGGCCAGACTCTAGGGCGCGGGCCGGGTCTGCCTCTCGCGCGTGCGCGCGGGCGACGGCCACCCCCGGCCCCGGGAGGTCAGGTAAGGGGGTGGAGCCCGACGATGCGCTCCAGGTCGGTCAGGAGGTCGGAAACCTCGGCCTCCAGTTCTTCCGACCAGTGGTCGGTGAGCACCCTCACGAGTTCGTCGGCGGCGGCGTCGAGTTCGGCGCGCTCGCGTCGGCATGGGGGGCGTTGGCCTGCTCGGCGGGCGAGGGCATCGACGGTGCGGCGGGTGGTGGGCACGGGTCAGGTGTTCTCGCGTTCGGCGGCCACGGCGGCCTCCAGGTCTGCGAGCCTGCTCACGACCTCGCACTGTTCGCGGTGCTGGCGGCCTTCCCCGAGGACCACCCTCGCGGCTGATACGGCGTCCCGGTCGGTGCCCTCGCGGATGATGCGTTGGAGTCTGTTGACGGCGCCGTTGGACTGCTCCCGCAACTCGTCCACGAGGATGCGGGACCGGGCCTCGCGCTCGGTGGCGACGGCCGCGGCCACGTCGGGCACGGAGAGGCGGCGGCGGACGTGGCGGGCCGAGCACCGGGCGAGTTCGGCCACGTCGGCCTGCCGGAGCCCGGAGGCGGTCGCGGCCACGATCCGCTGGTCTCGGTCGGTGAGGTCGTTCATCGCGCGGCTCTGACGGCGCGGGCCCGGTGGGCAGCGTCGGAGGCCCGCAGACGGCTTTGTGCGGCCTTGGCGCGGTCTACGCGGCCTCGGGGCCGCCGGGGAGCCTCTGCGGCTTCCAGGCGCGCCGCTACGGCCTTGTGGACCTCCCGGGCGACCTCGGCGCCCATGCGGTCGATGGCTCGGCGGACCTCAGCGGACACGGCGAGGGTGGTCTCGGCGGCCCAGGGCGAGTGTCCGGCCAGGGCGGCCTCTAGGTCGCGGAGGGCCTGCTCGGTGCGGTCATACATTTTCTTCGTTGGCTCCGTTCCGGTGGGCGCGATCTCGGGCGTCGTGCTGCTGCTGGGCGATGAACCAGGGGGCGGCGCAGCTGCGGTGTACGGCGACCTCGCGGCCCGCCTCCGTGGACCACGCGAGGCCCCAGCCCCCGGCGTAGAGCGGCCCTCGGCACTCAGCGCACCTGTGGCCGCTCATCACGAGGTCGCTCCGTCGAGGGCACTCCGGGGCCTCCGGGCGGCCTCCGCGGCCCGGAGGCGGGCCTGTGCGGCTCTGGCGCGGTCCTCCCGGGCTAGGACACCGGGCTCTCGATGCTGGGGCGCGCGTAGGGCGAGCACGTTCAGGTCGGCCTCGGACACCCATGACCAGGGGGTCTCGACACCCGCGGCCTCGCGCGGGTCCACCGCCCCGAGCCACAGGGCGTACGGCCGGACGGCGCTCGGCATGCTCATGTCCGGCGGCGAGGCGGGCCTCCCGAGCACGCTGGCGGTCCAGGCTTTCCGGGCGCGCCAGGAGGTCGGATCGCCACCCGCGGCCTCCAGGAGCGGCCAGCACGCCGCACACACCGCCCATCGTGGCGGCCGGGTGCTGGACAGGCCGCCAGTCGCGCCGAACGCCACCGGTCCCCACCATCGCGGCGCGAGCCTCACGCCGCACACACCGCACGGTCCTTCCCTGCACGGCTTCGGGGCCGAGGCCCGGGCGAGGTCCTCGCGGGCCTGCTCGATTGCTGCCCGGACCTCACGCGGACTCACGTGCTCCCACGGCTGGGCGCCCGGTTCGCCCACCGTGCTGCCGAGGCGCCCAATCTCGCGCTGCACGTCCGCGGCCCGGGCGCTGGCGGGGACACCCCGCACCGGTGGGCCAGCAGCCTTCTCGGCGGCTGCGAGGGCGCGGCGCTGCTCCACGGCCTCGGCGCGCCACCGGGTCCGACGCATCGCCACGAGCACGGCGGGGTCGCTCGCGCGGTGCTCGACCCCGGCGCGGGCCAGCGCCGCGGCCCGCCGATCCTCCGGGTTCGCCGCCCGGCACTGGTCGCATCGGGTCCACGCTCGTTGCCCGGGCGCCGCGAACGGGCCGCGGGCGACCGCGATTCCGCACTCGCTGCAACGGTTCCCGGTCGCGGGCTTCTTCGTGCGCTTCATCGTCGTCGTCCTCTCGGTCGTGGGGGTGTGGCACTGGCGGCAGGGGGCGGGGGCACGCGGCCTGCCGCCAGTGGTCTATATCCGCCGAGGCGGCAGGGGGCGGGGCCCCCCCTCGCGCCATCGGCGGACGGCTTCGCGGGTGACCTGCCCTCGGCCACGACGCCCGGCGGGAGTCGGCGGGATCGGGAGGCCGCGCGGCGGCGGCGGCTGGTGGGCGCACGCTGCGCAGCACCGCGCTCGGTTCGCCGCTGCTGAGCCGGGCGTGCGCCCGCGGCGGCCACGGCGGCGCGGCAGGCTGCCAACGGCGTGCCGCACCGGCCGCACGGCTGCGGTGGCGGCCGCGGCACCGCGCTCACCACAGGCCCCTCGGGTGAGTCTCTGATGCGGGCGGACCAGCGGAACCCATCGGGCTCCGGCTCGGGCTCGGGGTCGGGCTCGGGCT
>CAVSYA010000010.1:0-24296 GCA_963731985.1 uncultured Actinomycetota bacterium
ACCCGCGCTGGCCGGCGACGGGCTAGCACCACCGGTGGGGGCTCATACGCCTGCGGAATGGTGACCGGTGCGCGGGCTCGCGTCCGTCGTCTCCTGACCGGCCGCGGGGTCGCCCGCTCGCCCGCGCTCGAGCGCGACCTTGCGGAGGGGGCAGCCGGAGAAGAGGTACCAGCACGCCGCCGCGGAGGCGCCGAGCGCGCCCACGGCCGCGAGTGCGGGCACCGCCACGGCACCGGGCAGCTGCTGGGAGAGCACGACCCCGCCCATCACGAGGACGAACCAGGCGAAGACGCGCCGCAGCGCGTCCTCGGGCACCCGCCCCGCGAGCCGGCCGCCGACCAGGCTGCCGGCCATGGCCGCCGCGGTCACGGCCGCCACCAGCCCCCAGTCGAGGGTCACGCTGCTCAGGTAGCCGGCCAGGCCGCCCAGCGACTTCATGGCGATCACCACCAGCGAGGTGCCGACCGCGACGCCCATCGGCATGCCGCCCAGCAGCGCCAGTGCGGGGACGACGAGGAACCCGCCGCCCGCACCGACCAGGCCGGTCACGAGACCGACCACGATCCCGTCGACCAGGACCCGCCCCACGGGCAGGTCGCCGTGCTGCACCGGTGCCTCGCTGCCGCGGCCGCGCAGCATCGCCAGTGAGGTCGCGACCATCATCAGCGCGAACGCCCCGAGCAGGATGGTGCCGGGCAGGTGGCCACCCAGCAGGCCCCCGAGGAAGGCGCCGGTCAGACCGGCCGCTCCGAAGAGCAACCCGGTGCGCCAGCGCACCCGGCCGCGGCGCGCGTGCCCCAGCGCCCCGACCGCGGAGGTCGCGCCCACCACGACGAGCGACGCGGCGATCGCCTCCTTGGCATCCAGCCCGGTGACGTAGACCAGCAGCGGCACGGTCAGGATCGACCCGCCGCCCCCCAACAGGCCCAGCGAGACCCCCACCAGGCCGGCCAGCACCAGCGTGAGGGCGACGACCTCCGGTGAGGCGGCGGTCACCGTGCGTCCTCGCGGAGGCCGGCCAGCACCTCATCGATCGAGCACGCGGTCGCGGAGCGGTTCCAGGGCATCTTGGCCAGCGCCATCCCCATGGCGCAGGTGTTGGTCACCGCCGCGAAGACCAACCCGAGCCCGACCGCCGCCGAGAGCCAGACGAGCGCCGGCACGAGGAGGGAGCCGAAGACGCCGAGGGCGACGAGCAGACCCGCGGCGAAGCGGACCTGCCTCTCCAGGTCCCAGATCTTGCGGCCGCTGCGCGTCGGGGCGTCCGCGCCCTCCCACGCGTTCATGCCTCCCTCGAGCACGCGCAGGCCGGGCAGCCCGGCGGCCGCCAGCGACTGCCCCGCCTGCTCGGCGCGGGCGCCGGAGCGGCAGATCAGCACCGTGTCGTGGCCGAGGTGGCCGCCGAGCGTGTCGCGGTGCTCGCGCAGCGTGTCGAGCGGCACCAACCAGGCACCGGGGATGTGCGAGGCCTCGAACTCGGCCGGCGTCCGCACGTCGAGCACCGTGGGACGCTGCTCGCTCTGGAGCGCGTCGCGCAGCTCGTGCGCGTGGACGGTGCTGGTCGGGCTCGGGGTGTTGTCGGTGGTCTTCATCAGGTGAGCCTCCTGTGCTCGGATCGGACGGCGGCGCCGGTCCGGCGCCGGCGGTGGGGGTGGTTCAGGCGGACGGGGCGACCGCGTCCGCGTGCTCGGCGCCCGTCAGGGACAGGCCGGCCGGGCCGGCCGCGTCGTACGGCTCGGCGATCGACACGACGTCGTGGCCGTGGGCGGCCAGCACGGACGCGACCACGCTGGCGCGGTAGCCGCCGGCGCAGTGCACCCACAGCCGGGTGCGCGGCACGTCGTCCAGGTGCGCCAGCACCAGGTGGATCGGGACGTTGACCGAGCCCTCGACGTGCGAGGCGTCGTGCTCCGCCGGGCGGCGCACGTCCACCACGGCGAGCTCCTCGCCGGCCTTCATGGCGGCGTGCAGGTCGGCGTAGGTGGCACGCGGGAAGGACCCCAGGGGGTCCCCGTCGGTCCAGTCCTCCGGCTTGCCGGTGGCTGCCGCGGCGGGACGGTCGATGCCGATCCGCACCATCTCGCGCTGCGCCTCGGCGACCTGCTCGGACGTCTCGCCCAGCAGCGTCACCGCCGTGCCCCACGGGATCATCCAGCCGAGGTAGGTGACGAACTGCCCGTCCAGCCCGAAGTTCAGGCTGCCGCGCAGGTGCCCGGCCGCGAAGGCCTCGCCGGTGCGCAGGTCCACCACCCACTCGCCGGCCTCGATGCGGCGGCGCAGCTCGGCCGGGTCGGCCGGTTTCGGCGTCGACAGGTCGGGGGCCTCCGGGCCGGCGGAGTTGGCCGGTCCCATGTGGGCGTAGTAGGCCGGGAACTCCTCGAGGCCCGCGAGCAGACCGGCGACGTACGCCTCCTGGTCGCGGGTCAGCGCCGGGTTGCTGCGCTTCTCCTCGCCGATCGTGCTCTCGGTGCCCTCGGACTGGGTCGACGAGCAGAAGCTGCCGAAGCCGTGCGTGGGCAGGACGGCCGTCGCGTCCGGCAGCTCCTCGGCCAGCCGGCGCGCGGAGCGCCACTGGTCGTGCACGAGCGTGTCCATGTGGTCGGGCCCCAGCAGGTCTGGTCGCCCGGTGGAGCCGAAGAGCAGCGACCCGCCGGTGAAGACGCCCTCGACCTGCCCGTCCGGGCCCTCGAGCGCGAACGACAGGTGGGTGTGGGTGTGCCCCGGGGTGTGCAGTGTCCGCACGCGCATGTGGGGGCCGACCTCGACGACGTCGCCGTCGCGCACTCCGACCCGCTCGAAGTCCACGGGGTCGTCGGCATTGACGTGGTAGGCCGCGCCGGTCTCGCGCGCGAGCGCCAGGCCGCCGGAGACGTAGTCGTTGTGGATGTGGGTCTCGAAGACGTGCGTGATCCGCACGCCCTCGGTCTCGGTGAGCTCGAGCACGCGGTCGATGTCGCGCTGCGGGTCGACCACGAGGGCCTGCGCGCCGTCGTGGGCCACGTAGCTCCGGTCGCCCAGGCCGGAGGTGTCGATCGGAATGACCGTGATTGCGGTGGTCATGAGGATGCTCCCTTCTCTTCATACCCCGGTGGGTATGTGGCGATGCCGGGTGAACATAGCGGATCCGCCAATTAGTCCGGACATTTGTCCCCTGTGTCATAGATCACATGGAGGCGCCGCGCCGGCTCTCGATACGCCGCCGCCAGGCGGCGCCGTAGCGTGCTGTCGGGTTCTCGGCGGGGGGAGGATGAGCGCATGCGCCGCAGCGCGACGCGGGTGCTTCGGGCGGCGGATTGGACCGCCCCGTTGCTGCTCGCCATCTCGGGGGCGCTGATGCTTGTCGCCGAGGTGCAGCGGTGGGGGCGGGTGTGCGGCTGGGGCGACCTGCACCAGCCACGGTGCGTCGGACGCCAGGCCCACGAGCACGACTACCTGTTCCGCGGCGACCGGTGGGAGCCGATCGGCGCCGCCGCCGGCTGGGGCGCGGCGTCGCTGGGCGTCTACGCCGTGGCGCTGCTGGTCGTCCCGCGCGTGCTGACGCGCTCACGCGGCCCGATTCCCCCGATCGCCTCGGTGCTGCTCTCGGGCTCGCTTGCGCTGCTCGCGGTCAGCACCGGATGGGCGGCCCGATCCGGAGAGCCCTCGCCCTGGGGGAGTGGATCGTGGGGCGGGACGCTGGAGACCGGCGCGATCTGGGTGTGGGCGCTCGTGTTGCCGTTGGCGCTCCTGGCGCTGGCGTCCTCGCGCGCCGCCACGGGGGACGATCGCTCACGGCTTCGAGCCGATGGCCTCCGGCCCGCGCTGCTGGCGGCGCTGGCGCTCGCCCTCGCGAGCCCGGTCGCAGGGGTGCTGCTGGCCAGCGCGATCTACCCGTCCTACGACACGCCCCCCTGGACCAACGCGATCGGAGCGTTGCTGCAGGTGGGCGCCGCGGTGGCGCTGCTTGCCGTCCTGCGCGCGGATCGAGCCGCGGCCCGCGCGCGTGCTCCCCGAGCCGAGGTGGCGCAGAGCAGGTCGCGGTGAGGGTCTGCGTAGCGGGGGTTCGCCCCGGTTTCCCGGGTCGGGAGGACCCGGGTCCCTACAGCCGCCGATCGACCGGGGAAAGGCTGGGGACGAGGGGGCGGAGATCTTGGGACGAGCACGGCTGGCTTGGGGAGCAGCGGCGGTGCTGCTGCTGGGCGCGGGGGCTGCGGGCTGCGCGCCGTACCTGCACGCGGTGGACGACGGTGCGTACGGCGCGCTGGTCCCGACGACGGAGCAGTGGGCCGACGAGAGGTCGGAGGAGATCCCGGGTGGCTTCGCCGCCCTCCGCGCCGACGGCGCGGAGCGTGTCGTGGTGCGGATTGCGGGCGACACGGTGACGTTCGAACTGGACGGGGAGACCGCCGCGACCCGGACGGTGGTGGAAAGCCGCGACCTCCAGGACCGCGAGGGCTCGGGGCCGTTCAAGGCGGAGACCCGGGTCCTCGACCTGGGGGCGGAGCCGCTGGTCCTGGGCTCCCTGAGGGTCAGCGACCCGGTGATCTGGTACTCCGGTGGCTACGAGAGCACCGAGGTGATCGCGATCAGGCCGGGGGACGCCGCGGAGCGGGGGCCGATCGCCCCGTGCACCGCCGCGGACGAGCACTGCCTGGAGCTGCCGCTCGGCGAGATCCGGGTCGGGGACCCGACCGGTGACTACACGGACATCAACGAGCCGGGTACCGCGCAGAACCCGGTGACCCGCGTCCGAGTGACCGCCACCGACATCGTGTACGCGCTCGACAGCGGGGAGGAGGTGCGCAGCAGCCGTGAGGATGAGTCCCTGGTCCGCGCATGCGCGCTCCGGAAGTCGGCGATGTGGCCGGTCCCGGCCGAGGTCGGCCTCGCCCTCGACGACCCGGTGCTCGTGGAGACCAGCTGTCCCCTCCCCTCCGGGGAGGCGCCCAGCCTCACCGTGATGGAACGGGGCGCGGTCCCCGTGCTGGCTCCGTTGGCGCCGGAGGGGGGCGGCGAGTGGTGCCGGCCGGGACCGGAGTGCCTGTGGTTCCTCGACGAGGAGGGCGAGGGGTGAGCGCCGCCGCCCGTCGCCCGTCGGCGGCGCGTCGAACCGGTCTACGCGTGCCGGGGGTTCTCGTCCAGGACCCGCTGCAGCCGTTCGAGCAGGTCCTCCAGGGACTCGTCGAACTCGACCGCGGCATGATCCTCGGCCAGCGCGGCGCCGAGACGCGTGAGGACCGGGAACTCGGCGAGACCGGCCTCCGCCCGCTCGGTGTGGGCGTCGAGCGGGCCGACCTCGGCACCGTGCGCGGACATCTCGAGCAGCAGGTGACCGAGGAGGAAGCTGCTGAAGGCGCGGTAGGCGGTCACCGCGGCGTCGTCGGTGAATCCCTCGTCGAGCAACCCCTGGAGGAAGGTCTCGACCCAGTCGAGACTGCGGAGCGGGGGTCGCAGCCACGGGGCCTCGGGCGGCCGCGAGGCGATGAGGGGAAACGCCTTCGGGTGGGCGAGCGCGATCCGGCGCACGCCGTGCGCGAGGCGCTGGAGGAAGTCCTCCCAGCCGTTCTCCGGGGAGCCGAGAACGTCGGGGTCGGCCCGCATCTCGGCGACCAGGGACTCCACGATGGCGTCGAGCAGGTCCCCCTTGCCGGGGACGTGACGGTAGAGGGCCATGGCCTCGACGCCCAGCGCGGCGCCGAGCCGGCGCATGGTCAAGGCGTCGACGCCGTGCTCGTCGATGTAGCCGAGCCCCCCGGCGACGATGCGCTGCCGGTCCAGGGGGGTCCGCGCCGAGGGCGGGCTCTCGCCGGCGACGATCGCGGCGTCCGCGTCCTGCAGCGCGGTCGGGCCGCGCGCCGTCTCACCGGGGGTCCCGAGCGTGCCGCCTGTGTCCCGCATCAATCCTGCCTCCGGCGGTCAGGTTAGCCAAGGAATGCGGCTCGGTCACCCGTTGCAGGGAGAGACAAGTCGGGAGCTCTATGGTCTTGTTTACGATGTAAGCACACATCGTGTGCAGAGTGGCCGCCCCCGGCCGTGCCGGGGTGACGTGCCGGGGTGAACAGGGTCGATCGACCTTCGATCGACCGGTGGAGCGAATGGGGAGACATATGGGCAAGCTGGGCATTCTCTTGGGCGGCGGGATCGGGTACGTGCTGGGCGCGCGGGCCGGTCGCGAGCGCTACGACCAGATCGAGGAGCAGGCGCGGCGCGTCTGGAAGGACCCCCGGGTCCAGAAGCGGAAGGCCGAGGCCCAGGACGTGGCCCGCCAGAAGGGCGGGGAGCTGAAGGACAAGGCCGGCGACGCGACCTCCAGGACCCGTGACGGCGGCTCCTCGAACGGCTCGGCGGGGACCACCTCGAGCGACCTGCCGCTCTCGGAGCCGCGGCCGCCGCTCCCCTCCGACGCCTCCGCGCCGGGCTCCTCGGGCGGCAAGACCGGGGGTTCCGCGTGAGCAACGAGCAGTCGGTGAGGCAACGGGGGTCCACCCCCACGTCTCCCGCGGAGGCCGACACGGCCTCGACGGGCGAGCTGGTCGGCCGGGTCAGTGAGCAGCTCTCGGCGCTCGTCCACTCCGAGATGGAGCTGGCGCGGGCCGAGCTGCAGGTCGCGGTCAAGCGCGTCGGGCTCGGCGGCGGGCTCTTCGGAGCGGCCGGCCTCCTCGCGCTGTACGGACTCGGCGTGCTGATTGCCACGGCGGTGCTGGCGCTCGCGCTGGTGCTGGCCCCCTGGCTGGCGGCGCTGATCGTGGCGGTGGTGATCTTCGGCGCCGCCGGGGTGGCCGCGCTGGTGGGCAAGAAGCAGGTCTCGCAGGCCCCGGCGCCGATCCGGCAGAGCGTGGACAGCGTCAAGCGAGACGTCGAGACCGTGAAGGAGAGGGGTCGGTCATGAGCGACACCAAGGGCAGCACCGAGCGCCCGTCCGCGCGGCAGACCGATGACGAGGCGCAGCAGTCTCGCAGCCCGGAGGAGATCCAGGCGGAGATCGAGCAGACCCGTCAGGAGCTGGGCGAGACGGTCGACGCGCTCAGCGCGAGGCTCGACGTGAAGACGCGGGCCCGCGAGAAGGTCGCGGCCTCGCGGCAGCAGGCCACCGACCAGTGGCAGCACGCACGCGAGCGCGCGCGCGACACGGTTGCGCAGGGGAAGGACGCCGCGACCGACGAGCAGGGCTCGCTCAAGCCGGCCGTTCCTGCTGCGGCCGGGGCTGCCGCCCTGGTGGCCGTCGCCATCGGCATCCTGGTGTGGCGGCGGCGCCGATGAGCAGGTCCAGCACCGATGCGGCGACGGCGCCGTCTCCGGAGAAGGAGGCCAAGCCGGAGGGCCCGGGCGACATGACGGGCAGCTCGTGGAAGTTCGTGGCGCGCAAGACCATGCGGGAGTTCAGCAAGGACCAGTGCACCGACCTGGCGGCCGCGCTGACCTACTACGCGGTGCTCGCCATCTTCCCGGCCGCGATCGCCCTGCTCTCGCTCGTGGGGGTGTTCGGGCAGGGCCAGAAGACGGTTGAGACGCTCATGCAGATCCTGCGCGACGTCGGCGGCGGTTCGGTGGCCAGCACGCTGGAGCCGACGCTGATGGAGCTGAGCAGGGCCCCGGGTGCGGGCATCGCCCTGATCGTCGGCCTGCTGGCCGCCCTGTGGTCCGCGTCGGGCTACGTGAACTCGTTCAGCCGGGCCATGAACCGGGTCTATGAGATCGGCGAGGGGCGCCCGATCTGGAAGCTGCGGCCGATCATGCTGGTCATCACCTTCGTGGCGATCCTCCTGGCCGCCCTGGTGCTGCTCGGGCTCGTGCTGAGCGGTCCGGCCGCCGACTCGGTCGGCAAGGCGCTCGGGCTGGGCTCGACCGTCGTCCTGGTGTGGAGCATCGCCAAGTGGCCGGTGATTCTCGGCGCCGTCGTCCTGATCGTGGCGATCCTCTACTGGGCCACGCCCAACGTGCGGCAGCCCAAGTTCCGCTGGATCAGCCTCGGCGCGTTCTTCGCGATCGTGGTGTGGCTCCTCGCCTCGGCCGTGTTCGGGCTCTACCTGAGCACCTTCGCCAGCTACAACAAGACCTACGGGTCGATGGCCGGCGTGATCGTCTTCCTGTTGTGGCTGTGGATCACCAACATCGCCCTGCTCTTCGGGGCCGAGCTGGACGCCGAGCTCGAGCGCGGCCGCCAGCTGCAGGCCGGAATCAAGGCGGAGGAGTCGATCCAGCTCCCGGCGCGAGACACCAAGAACATCGCGAAGGCCGAGGAGAAGCAGCGCGAGGACGAGGCGCGTGGCCGCCGCGTCCGCGAGACGTACGGGGGCTCCGACGCCCCCGACCAGCGCACCCGGGACTCGACCGGCGACCGGCAGAGGAGCTGACGATCATGCGTCAGGAGAAGACCACCAACACCGCGGCGAAGATCCTCTACCGACCGTTCGGCCTCGCGACCAGCATCCTGGCGGGCATCGCCGCTGGTCAGGTGTTCAAGCAGGTCTGGAAGTACGGGACCGCCGGACCCGACGCGGACGCGCCGCAGGCCCTGCAGTCCGAGTACCCCATGCGTCAGGTCGTCGCCGGTGCCGCGGTCCAGGGGGCGGTCTTCGCCATGGTCAAGGCGACGGCCGACCGTGGCGGCGCGCGTCTCTTCGAGCGCTGGACCGGGGAGTGGCCCGGCGACTAGGCACGGCAGGCGGCCGGGCTCCGGCCGCCGTACCCGCCGTAGGCTGGGAGCCATGCGCGTCCTGCTCTCCCCGCGGAGCTGGACGGCCCATCTGCTGGCCGTCGTGGCCGTGGCAGCGGCCGGGCTCCTCGGTGTCTGGCAGTTCGAGAGCTGGCGGGACGCCCGCGCCGACGAGGCGCGCGAGGTGAGCGCCGCCGAGCCCGTGGCGCTGGACGAGGCGCTCGGGCCGGACGACCCGTTCGGAACGGACGCGGTCGGGCAGCCGGTCACGGTGCGCGGGCGCTGGCTTCCCGAGGCCACCGTGCTCGTCTCCGGTCGCGAGCAGGAGGGCGAGCGGGGCTCCTGGGTCGTCACCCCGGTGATCTCCGACTCGTCCGGCTCGGCGATCTACGTCGTGCGGGGCTTCACGACCGGGAACGCCGCCCCCGGCGCGCCGTCGGGCGCGGCCGACCTCGTGGTGTTCCTGCAGCCGCCCGAAGGAACGGGGGAGATGGACGAGGACGCGGGCGACGACGTGCTCCCCCAGCTGCGCACCGCGGACCTCGTGCAGCGACAGGACGAGGACCTCTACGGCGGGTACGCCGTCATCGACCCCGAGCGGTCGCCGGACGCCGCCGCCGCCACGGCCGGACTCGAGCCCGCCACGCCCGATCAGCTGCCGGCCGCCGGGGGCACGACGGCGCTGCGCAACGTGCTCTACGCGGTCGAGTGGTGGCTCTTCGGGGCTTTCGCGCTCCTCGTCTGGTCGCGCTGGGCGCGCGATGTGGTCGCCGCCGAGCGGACCGCGGCCGAGCAGGTGCGGCCGCCGGTCGGTGAGAGCCAGGCGGTAGGTTCGGCGCCGTGATGGACGCCCTCTTCCGCTACCGCGTGATGGCGAACATCGTCGGGGTCCTGCTGATCGTGCTGATCCTCGTCGGGGTGCCGCTGGCGAACTTCGACGGCTCCGGCATGTGGTTCGTCATCCCCGCCACCCCGGACCTCTTCGCCGTGGGCAGCGCCCCGCACGACGCCGGCGAGGCGATCACCGAGTACCTCGGCGTGGCCCACGGATGGCTCTACATGGTGTTCCTGGTGACCGCGTTCCTGCTCGCCCGTCGCGAGCGCTGGGACGCCACGTTCACGGTCGTCACGCTGGTCCTGGGCACCGTCCCGGTGCTCTCGTTCTGGGCCGAGCGGCGTGCCACCGCCCGCGTCCGCGCGGCCGAGCCGTTCGTGGCCGACCACGCCTGAGCCGATGCCCGCCAGCGCGTTCGTGCTGGGCGGGGGCTCGTCGCCCGTGACCCCACCCTCGGCGCCGTCGATCGTCTGGTCGGGCTCTGGGAGCAGGCGGCGAGCACCGGGGAGGTGTACGGCGGCAGCCCACTCAGCGCCGTGCCGTTGCGCCAGCGCCTCGCCGACGAGCTGGGCGACCTGTTCCTCGAGGACCTCGCGGTCTGAGGAGTGCGCTGCGCCTGCTGTGGTTGCTCGTGCTCTGCCTGAGCGTCGAGGCCCTGCTGCTGCCCACGTTGCTGGGCCTGTGGCCCGCCCGCGGGTGCGGTTGGCGGATCCGCTCGCCGTACTGCGAGGGCATTCACTACGAGCTCGTGCAGGGCGTGACCTGGGTGCTCTTCCGCGAGGCACGCCGCGTCGTGCACCTGGAGATCGAGACGGAGGGCCCGACGCCGGACGCCTTGCCTGGCCGGCCGCTGATCGTCCTCTGCCGGCGCGCGGGGCCGGCCGACTCCTTCGCGCTCAGCCACGCGCTGATGCACTGGTACCACCGGGAGCCCCGGGGGGTGCTCAAGCAGACGCTCGCCTGGGGCCCGGCGATCGACGCAGCTTCACCGCCTCGCGGCGCGAGAAGCAGATCAGCCGACTGCGGAAGGGCGGGCACGACGCCATGGCCGACCGCGCCGAGGGGATGAGACACGTGCTCGCGCCGCGGCCCGGGGGTCCGCTGGCGGCACTCGATGCCGCCGCGGGGGCCTACGTCGTCCTGGTCACCCACACCGTTCAGTCCTGAGGCCGCAGGCGCTCCTCCTCGGCGGGCTGGTCCGGCGTGCTGACGGCGTGCGGCGCGTCCGCGGCGTCGGCCAGGGCCTCGTCGGGTGACGCGGCACCGTCGTCCTCGTCCGGACCGTCGTCGACCTCCGCGATGCCCGGGGGTGGCGGGGTCGGCGCCGGAGGAGGAGCGGGCGTGTAGGAGGACTGCCACCCCGCATCGTCGGACGCCGACAGCTTCTTGGCGGCGAAACCGGCTGCCGCGGCGAGCCCGGCAACGATGGCGAGGGTGCGCAGCCGGCGACGACGACGCTGCTGCGGGCCCCCCCGCAGCTCGTCGACCTTCTCGTCGGCCAGATCACGCACGGCGGCCGCGCTCTCGGCGGCCTGCTTGCGGGCCCCGGCAAGCGCCGGTCCCGCCTGCTTCTTGGCCTCCTCGACGTACGGCTGAGCCTGCTTGCGGGCCTGCTCCAGGTAGGGCTGGGCCTGCTTCTTGGCCTCGTCGAGGTACGGCTGGGTCTGCTTGCGGGCCTCGTCGAGGTAGGGCTGGGCCTGCTTCTTGGCCTCCTCGAGGTACGGCTGGGCCTGCTTCTTGGCCTCGTCGACGTAGGGCTGGGCCTGCTTCTTGGCCTCGGCGGCATAGACCGGAGCCTGCTTGCGGACCTCGGCGGCGTAGACCGGAGCCTGCCTGCGGACCTCGGCAATCACCGGGGCTGCGGCGCCGCGGGCCTGCTCGACACCTTCACGCGTGCTCTCGACCGCGGCACGGACCTTCGGCTTCGCGGTCTCCGCGAGGCCGGACGCCTCATCGATCGCCTGCTCCAGCAAGGACTTCTTCCTGCGGATGCCCATCGTGGCCTTCCTGTGTGGTGTGTTTCGGACCTATGCAACCATGCCCCGCGCGGTGCGGCCACGGCCACCCCGGGTGGGCCTCACCTGCGCCGTCACCCACGCGTGATTGGATCGGTGGGGTCCGGGCATCGAGACGAGCCGGAAACCCGATCCGATCGCAGCCCGCCCCACCCCCGAGCGATAGTCCCCCCGCGAGCGATAGTCCCCGAGAGGTAGTCATGGCCGAGCTGAAGGCAATCCTGCAGACCAACCACGGCGAGATCGTCCTGGACCTGTTTCCGGACCAGGCCCCGATGACCGTCGACAACTTCGTGGGCCTGGCGGAGGGCACGAAGGACTACGACGCGGACGGTGGCGCGTCATCCGGGCCTTACTACGACGGGCTGACCTTTCACCGCGTCATCCAGGGCTTCATGATCCAGGGGGGCTGCCCCATCGGCACCGGTACCGGCGGCCCGGGCTACACGTTCAAGGACGAGTTCCACCCGGATCTGGCCTTCACCAAGCCCTACCTGCTGGCCATGGCGAACGCCGGCCCGGGCACCAACGGCTCGCAGTTCTTCATCACCGGCGGCGTCACCCCGTGGCTCACGGGCAAGCACACGATCTTCGGGGAGGTCGCCGACCAGGACTCGCGCGACGTCGTCGACCGGATCTCCGCCGTGCGCACCGGCGCGATGGACAAGCCGGTCGAGCCCGTCGTCATCGAGTCGGTCCGGATCGACCGGGGCTGACCCGGGCCGGCCGTGCGCCGGCCCGACAGGCACCCGGACCACCGCCGTGAGCGACCCGCAGCGACCCACCGGCGTCCCGGTGTGCTACCGGCACCCCTCGGTCGAGACCTACATCCGCTGCCAGCGGTGTGACCGACCGATCTGCCCGGACTGCATGCACGACGCGGCGGTGGGGTTCCAGTGCCCGGAGTGCGTCGCCGAGGGGAAGCGGTCGACGCGGCAGAACCGGACGGCGTACGGAGGGATCCGCTCCACGGATGCGACCCTCACCTCCACGGTGCTGATCGGGATCAACCTGGCCGTGTGGGTGGCCGTCCTCGCCACCGGGGGCTCGAGCAGTCGCCTGCTGGACTTCGCGCTGCTGCGGGCGCGGGGACTGTGCGCCACCCCGGAAGGCGCGTTCGCCGTCACCGAGAGCCAGTGCGGAACCGTGGCGGGGGCACAGTGGGTGCCGGGCGTCTCCGACGGGGCCGCGTGGGAGCTGGTGACGAGCATGTTCGCCCACGTCGAGATCTGGCACATCGGCTTCAACATGCTCGCCCTGTGGATCCTCGGCCCCCAGCTCGAGCTGGTGCTCGGCCGGCTGCGCTTCCTCGCGGTCTACCTGCTCTCCGGGTTGGCCGGGTCGACGCTGGTCTACTGGGCGGCCCCGGAGTTCCAGGGCACGCTCGGCGCCTCCGGAGCGATCTTCGGTCTGCTCGGCGCGATCCTCGTCGTCGCGGTCAGGCTGGGCGGGAACTACCAGCAGATCCTGATCCTGCTCGCCATCAACGCCTTCATCACGTTCACGATCCCGAACATCTCCTGGCAGGGGCATCTCGGCGGGTTCCTCGGCGGGGTCGTGATGACCCTCGTGCTGGTCTACGCGCCGCGCCGGCGGCGCGCCCTGTGGCAGGCGCTCGGTCTCGGGTTCTTCGCCGCCTTCCTGGTCGCCGCCCTGGTCCTGCGCACGGTGGTCCTGCTCTGACCTGCACCCTGTGCACAGGTGTGGAATGACCTGTGGATAGTTACACGCGTGTAGTTCTCCACAGGCACATCCACCGCTGTGCAGGACGAGGCCGTCGTCGCCCGCCCGGGCCGGCGGCCGAGCACGGAGGGGCTACTCCCAGTGCGTGGCGAAGACGAAGCCGACGGCCATGAAGCCGATGCCGACCATGAGGTTCCACTGGTCGAGGTCCCCCAGCACGGGCAGCTCGGTCGAGGTGTTCGTGAACAGGTAGAAGGTGCAGATCCAGATCAGCCCGGTGAGGAAGCAGGTCAGCATCCCGACGACGATCCCGCGGCCGCGGCCCAGCGGCGTGCTCGGGTGCGCCGAGACGGCCAGGCCGAGCAGGAGGGCGCCGATGCCGATGCCGTAGTTGCCGCGTCCCAGGTCGCCCATGAACGCCGGCCCTCCCGGCTCGCCCGGGGGCAGCTGGCTGGGATCGACGCGCACGACGAACCAGTAGTAGGCGACCCACGCCACGCCTCCGATCATCAGCAGCAAGGCGAGCAGGAACCGTACGGAGAAGCGCGGGCCGCTGGGCTGCGTCTTCAGGGGGTCCTGGTTCGTCCGGGACGTGGCCACGGTTCTCCTCGGTCGGTGTGTGCCTGCCCGGGCTAGCGTAGTGGGCGATGGTCGACGCAGCACACGAGAACCCCACCGAACCCGCCGCGCCCGGGCGTGGTCGTGCGCGCTGGGCGCGGCGCCCCTGGGGCATCGCCACGCCCGTCATCGTCCTCGTCTGCGGGGCGCTCTTCGTCATCAGCGCGGAGAGCAGCGACGGCACCGACCTGCGACCGGGCCGCTACACCGACCTCGCCTCGCTGGTCAGCAACGAGGCTCGCCGCGTGGAGGCGCTCAACGAGCGGGCCGCCGAGCTCGACGCGGAGATCGCCGAGCTCACCGAGGAGGTGCCCGACTCCGCCGTCGAGCGCTACCAGAACCGGGCCGAGACGCTCGAGGACATCGCGGGCCTGGAGGCCGTGGAGGGCGCGGGCGTCACGGTCGTGCTCGCCGACGCCCCCGAGGAGCTGATCGCGTCCACGGAGGGCGACGTCAACCCGATGGTGGTGCACCAGCAGGACATCCAGGCCGTGCTCAACGCGATGTGGGCGGGTGGCGCCGAGGCCGTCACGGTGCAGGGCCAGCGGGTCATCACCACCACCGGCATCAAGTGCGAGGGCAACTCGGTGCAGCTGCAGGGGGTGCCCTATCCGCAGCCCTACGTCCTCCAGGCGGTGGGCGACCAGAGGGCACTGCTGGGGGCGATCGCGCGGGACCGCTACCTGCAGGGCTACCGGGTGGCGGCCAAAGACCCCGACGTGCAGGTCGGCTGGGAGCTGAACGCCCGGGAGAGCATCCAGGCACCGGCGTACGACGGCCTGATCGACATCGGGCACGCCGAGCCGATGGACGGCTGACCCTCGCCCTAGGGCGTCGCGGACGAGGAGCCGCCGCGCGGGCTGCCGGTGCCGTCACCCGACGCCGAGCCGGACCCTGACGCCGAGCCGTCACCCGACGGCGAGCCGGACCCCGACGGCGAGCCGGACCCCGACGGCGAGCCGGACCCCGACGGCGAGCCGGACCCCGACGGCGAGCCGGAAGTCGAGGGGGAGCGTGACGGCGTCGGCGTCGGCGTCGGCGTCGGCGTCCGCGTCGGCGTCGGTTCGAAGCTGGAGACGACCAGAGTCACCGTCGATCCGCGGTCCGCGCTGGTCCCGCCGGTGGGGGACTGCCGGATCACGGTGCCTTTCGGCTGGGTCGTGTCCGCCGAGGTCAGTACCTCGGCCCGGTAGCCCGCGTCCTCGAGCGCGGCCGTGGCCTGCTCCTCGCCCTGACCGACCACATCGGGCACCGACTCGGGCCCGTCGGAGAAGAAGACCGTCACCTTCGACCCCTCGGGCACGCTCGTGCCGGGGGTCGGCTCCGTGGCCACGACCGTGCCCCGGTCCTCGTCGGTGTCCCGCCGCTCGGTGCTCACGGTGAACCCGGCGTCCTCGAGCACGCGACGGGCTTCGGCGCGGGTCTGGTCGAGCACGTAGGGCACGTCCGTCATCGGTCGCCCGCTGGAGATTACGAAGCGTACGGTGGTGCCGGGGTCCACGTAGGTGTCGCGATTCGGGTCCTGGCTGAGGATCGTGCCCTCCTTCGCGTCCGCGTCGGGGGCGAACTCGGGATTGCCCACCACCAGGTCCGCCTCGCCGACCGCGGCCCGCGCCTGGTCCTCGGTGAGTCCGACCAGGTTCGGCACCTGTACCTGGTCGGGCGGGCTCTCCATCAGCCTCGGCAGGAAGTAGGCCGCCAGCC
Organism: uncultured Actinomycetota bacterium; assembly: GCA_963731985.1. Classification (GTDB taxonomy): domain Bacteria; phylum Actinomycetota; class Actinomycetes; order Propionibacteriales; family Nocardioidaceae; genus Nocardioides. The sequence continues at coordinate 15,491 of CAVSYA010000010.1, forward strand.
CGATCAGCACCAGCATCAGCAGACCGAGCAGGATCAGGAGCGGGGTCCGATGATGCTGGTCGTCCTCGTCGCGCTCCCCGGGCACGGGCTGACTCGCCGTCCCGGTGCCCGCTCCGGGCATGCCGTCGCCGCCCCCGGTGTCCCCGTCGCTGCCGTTGCCGGCGCCGGCCGCGAGGGCCCCGCCGGCCGCGGCCCCGCCCGCCAGGCCCGCGGCGGCCCCGGCCGCCAGCGGAGCGACGGCGGGTGCCTGCACGTCCCGCCCGTCCAGGAAGCGCTGGATGTCGGCGCGCATCGCCGCGGCCGACTGGTAGCGCTCCTCCACCGGCTTGGTCAGGGCCTTCATCACGATCGCGTCGACGTCCTCGGGCAGCTCCTGGTCGAAGTGCGAGGGGGGCGTGGCCGGCTCCCGGACGTGCTGGTAGGCCACCGCCACCGGGGAGTCCCCCATGAAGGGCGGCCGACCGGTGAGCAGCTCGAAGAGCAGGCAGCCGGTCGAGTAGACGTCGGAGCGCGAGTCGACGGTCTCCCCACGCGCCTGCTCCGGCGAGAGGTACTGCGCCGTGCCGACGACGGCGGCGGTCTGGGTCATCGAGCCCGCGGCGTCGGAGACGGCTCGGGCGATGCCGAAGTCCATCACCTTCACGTCGCCGGTCCGGGTGAGCATCACGTTGCCCGGCTTGATGTCGCGGTGGATGATCCCCGCGCGGTGGCTGTAGTCCAGCGCGGAGAGCACCCCGACCGTGATCTCGAGTGCGCGCTCCGGGAGGATCTTGCGCCCCTCGTGCAGCACGTCGCGCAGGGTGCGCCCCTCCACGTACTCCATGACGATGTAGGGCTGGGCGACCTCCGTGCCGTCGGTCGCCATCTCCTCCCCGGTGTCGTAGACGGCGACGATCGCGGGGTGGTTCAGGGACGCCGAGGACTGGGCCTCGCGCCGGAAGCGGGCCTGGAAGGTGGCGTCGCTGGCGAGGTCGGTCCGCAGGCGCTTCACGGCAACCGTCCGGCCCAGGCGGGTGTCGGTTCCCTTGCGGACCTCGGCCATCCCCCCTCGCCCGAGCAGCTCGCCGAGCTCGTAGCGGTCCCCGACCACCGGTCCGTCGGATCCGGACGGGGTCATCGATCGCCTCGCGACAGGGGGCGCGAGGCGCTGGTGCGGGACGTCGCGTCGCTCCCGCTCGCGGCGGGATTCGCCGCACCGTTCGCCGCGCCGTTCGGTGTGTCGCCCGGTGTGTCGCCCGGTGCGCCGTCGGTGCCGCCGGTCGGGGCGCTGGTCGCACCCTCGTCGCCGGCCCGGGACACCGTCGGCGCGTCGGAGGGGGCCGTCTCCTCGGCGCTCGGGGACTGCGACCCCGCATCGGTCGGGCCCTGGCTGGAGGACTGCGTCGTGGGGGAGCTCGGCGTCGGCGGGGAGGTCGGCGTCGGCGTCGGCGTCGGCGTCGGCTCCGGCGTCGGCTCCGGCTCCGCGCCGTAGTACTCCAGCGTCACGGAGTCGCCCTGCTGGAGCGTGCCGGTCGGATTGACCGAGGTGACCTCGCCCTCGTTCTCGCCGCCCGGGTTGCCGACCTCGCTGCGCTGAACGCTCAGCCCGAGACCCTGCAGGTCGGCCGCGGCATCGTCGACCTGGCGCCCGACGTAGTCCCCCGCCTGGACGTCGACGGTCTCCACTTGCTCCTCGGTCGGCTCCTGGGAGGGCTCCTGCGTCTGGGAGGGGGCCGTCTCGCTCGGCGTCGGTTCACCCGGGCCCTGCCCGTCGTCGCCGCCGAGCTGGGTGAGCAGCAGGAGGACGACCACGACGGCGGCCACGGCGAGCAGGACCCACAGCCACACGCGGCTACTGCTGCGGTCCTTCTTCTCCTCCGCGTCGACCTCGCCCGCCCAGCCGCTGGTCGTCCCGGTGCCGCCGGCGCCGGCCCCGCCGCGGGTGTCCTGGACCCGGGTCTCCTGGCCCCGGGTGGCCGGGCTCCCGTCGTCCCAGCCGTTGTCGGCCGGGTCATCCCCCTGGGACCCGCGCGCCGCCGCGGCGCCGGCGACCGCGCCGGCGGCCGCGCCGAGGCCGGCACCGGCTGCCGCTCCGGGCAGCATCGCGGTGCTGCCGCCCGTGCCGCCGGCGCCCGTGATCATGGTCGCCGCCGTGGCGGGGTCCCGCAGCGCCGCCGCGAGCTCCCGGCCGTCGGCGTAGCGGTCCTCGGGGTCCTTCTCCATCGTCTTGTAGACCACGGCCGCCAGGTCGGCGGGGACGTCGTCGGGCAGGTCCGGCACCGGCTCGCGCACGTGCGCGAGGGCCGTCGCGACGGACGAGGACGCCTCGAAGGGCCGCCGCCCGGCCAGGCACTCGAAGGCGACGACGCCGAGGGAGTACACGTCGGAGGCCGGCGTCACGCCGCGGCCCTGGGCCTGCTCGGGCGAGAGGTACTGCGGCGTTCCCATCACCTGACCGGTCTGGGTCAGCGCCATGCCCTCGGTCGCCCGGGCTATGCCGAAGTCGGTGATCTTCACCCGGCGGTCGGGCGTGACCAGCAGGTTCGCGGGCTTCACGTCGCGGTGGACGATCCCCGCTGCGTGCGCGGCGCCGATGGCGTCCGCCGCCTGCGCCAGCAGCTCGCGCATGGCGTCCGGATCCATCGGGTTGCCGCGCCGGATCAGGTCCGAGAGCGGCTTGCCGTTGACGAGCTCCATCACCAGGTAGGGCCGGGGCGTGTCGCCGCCGTCCGAGGGCCGCACCTGCCCGAAGTCGAAGACCGCGGCGACGTTGGGGTGGTGCAGCGCCGCCGCGTTGCGGGCCTCGCTCTCGAAGCGGGTGCGGAACGACGCGTCGTCGGCGTACTCCCGCTTCAGCAGCTTCACGGCCACGGCGCGCCCGAGGACCGTGTCCTCGGCGCGCCACACTTCACCCATCCCGCCCGTCGCGATCCGGGAGACCAGCTTGTAGCGCTGCGCCTGGTCGACGAACTGGGGTGTGTCGGGGGTTTGACTCATGGGTTGATTACCGCCTCCATCACGGCCTTTGCGATCGGTCCACCCAGCGCGCCGCCCGCGATCTCCTCCCGAGCCACGTCGGTCGACTCGACCAGCACGGCGACGGCGACCTGGGGGTCGTCCGCCGGTGCGAACGACACGAACCACGCGTACGGGGGCCGGTCGGCACTGCTCTGCGCCGTCCCGGTCTTGCCGGCGACGTCGGTGCCGGGGATCTGGGCCACGGCGGCCGTGCCGACCTCCACCGTGGACACCATCATGTCGGTGAGCTCGTCGGCGGTCGCCGGTGACACGGCGCGGGAGAGCTCCGAGGGTTCGGTGCGCTCGAGCACGTCGAGGTCCGGCGAGCGGATCTCGTCGACCGCGTAGGGCTCCATCACGACGCCGTCGTTGGCGATCCCGGCCGTGACCATGGCCATCTGCAGCGGCGTCGCGGCGACCTCGGACTGCCCGATGCCCGACAGCGCGGTCTCGGGCTCGTCGAGGTCATCGGGGTATCGGGACTGGGCCTGCAGCGGAAGGTCCTCGAGGTAGTCGCTGTTGAAGCCGTAGGCGTCGGCCTGCTCTTTCATCTTCTCCGGGCCCAGCTCCTCGGCCAGCGCCAGGAAGGTGGTGTTGCAGGACTGCTCGAGGGCCTGGGTCATCGGAATCTTGTCGGTCCCGCAGCTGCGGCCCTCGTTGTCGAGCAGCCCGGTCTCGCCCGAGGTCTTCGGCAGCTGGTAGGTCGCGCCTCCGGGCACCAGCGAGTCCGCGTCGTAGTTGCCGGTCTCGATCGCCGCGGAGGCGGTGACCAGCTTGAACGTCGACCCGGGCGGCAGCGTCGTCTGGATGGCCCGGTTGAGCAGCGGCTCGTCGTCGCGGCCGTTGAGCTCCTCATACGCCTGGGTGCTGGCACCCAGGTCGTGGTCCGCCAGCAGGTTGGGGTCGAAGGTCGGCGAGGAGACCATCGCCAGGATCTTCCCGGTGGAGGGCTCCAGGGCGACGACCGCGCCGAGGGTGCCCTCGCCGAGGTTCTGCATCCCCTCGTAGGCGGCCTCCTGGGCGTCGGGGACGACGGTGAGCTGCACGTTGCCGCCCTGGCGCTCGTCGTTGCTGAGCAGGTCCACGAGCCGCGTCACGAAGAGCCGGGGGTCCTCGCCGGAGAGCACGTCGTCATGGGAGCGCTCCACGGCCGTCTGGCTGTAGTAGGAGTAGTAGCCGGTGAGGTGGGCGTACGAGAGCGGCAGGGGGTAGGTGCGCTGGAAGTCGAACTCGTCGTCGGAGGGGACGCTCTCCGCGACCGGCTCCCGTCCGGCCAGGATCGCGCCGCGCTCGCGGGAGAACGACGCCACCACCACGCGCCGGTTCTGCGCGTCGTCGTTGAGGGCCTCGGCGCGCACGTACTGCAGGACCGTCACGTTCACCATCAGCGCCACGAAGAGCAGCAGGGCGACGAGGGACATGGTGCGGATGGGCTTGTTCACGAGTTCACCACCTTGACGAGCTGGGTGGCATCGTCGTCGGATCCTTCGTCGCCGGAGAGGTCGGGCACGGGGCGCCGGGCCTGGTCGGAGATGCGCAGCAGCAACGCCACGATGACCCAGTTCGCCACCAGGGAGGAGCCCCCGTAGGACAGGAAGGGCGTGGTCAGACCGGTGAGCGGGATCAGGCGCGTGACGCCGCCGATCACGACGAAGACCTGCAGCGCCAGGGTGATCGCCAGTCCGGTCGCGACCAGCTTGCCGAAGCCGTCCCGGCAGACCAGCGCGGCGCGCAGGCCCCGCTCGACGATCAGGCCGTAGCAGAGGATCACGGCGATCACGCCCGTGAGCCCGAGCTCCTCGCCGATGGCGCCCACGATGAAGTCGGAGTTCGCGTACGGGATCCGCTCGGGGCTGCCGTTGCCGAAGCCGCGACCCAGCAGGCCGCCCCAGGCCATCCCGAACATCGTCTCCACCGGCTGGAAGGCACGGTCGTCGGTGCCCTCGCCGTAGTGCGCGAACGGGTCCAGCCAGATGTCGAAGCGGGTGCGCACGTGGCTGAAGAACTGGTAGCCGGCCAGGGCGCCGAGGGCGAAGAGGCCGCCGCCGACCACGAGCCAGCCGGGACGCTCGGTGGCGACGAAGAGCAGCACCAGGAAGAGGCCGAAGAAGAGCAGCGAGGAGCCGAGGTCGCGCTGAAAGACCAGGACGCCGAGGCTGATCAGCCACATCGCCAGCACCGGACCGAGGTCCCGCCCGCGGGGAAGGTCGACGAAGAGCAAGCGGCGACCCGCCAGCGCCAAGGCGTCCCGGTGCAGCACCAGGTAGCCCGAGAAGGCGATGACCAGCAGCACCTTCGCGACCTCGCCGGGCTGGAAGCTGAAGCCCGCGACGTTGATCCAGATCCGGGCGCCGTTGATCGTGCGGCCGATGCCCGGGAGCATCGGCAGCAACAGGAGGACGATCGCCGACAGCCCGCAGGTGTAGGTGTAGCGCTGCAGGATCCGGTGGTCGCGCAGCAGGATCAGCGTGGCGATGAAGAGCAGCACGCCCAGCGTCATCCAGATCAGCTGCTGCTGGGCGTAGTCCGCTTTCTCGCCGCGCGCCTCGTAGGCCAGGTCGAGACGGTGGATGACGGCGAGGCCCAGGCCGTTGAGCGCGGCCACCACCGGCAGCAGGACGGGGTCGGCGTACGGCGCGAAGACCCGCACCACGACGTGGCAGCTCACGATCAGCACGACGAGCCAGGCGCCGTAGCCGATGAAGTCCGCCGGGATCTCGCCCTCCACCCCGATGCCCACGGCCACATAGGCGCCGATACCGACCATGAGCGCCAGGACGAGCAGGAAGAGCTCGGCGCCCCGGCGGCGCCGGTGCACGAAGCCGAAGAGGCTGCCCGGGGAAGGGGCAGCGGTGCGGGCGCTCATGCGCTGCCCCCCGTGGTCGACTCGGTGGGAGACGGGCTGGGCGAGAAGTCGTCCTCACCCTCGCTCGTGTCCTCCCCGATCGACGAGCCGTCCTGGAGGCTGGCGAGCTCCTCCACCATGCTGCGGGCGTCGTCGAGGTTGTCGGCCGCGATCCCCTGGCGCACCTTGTCAGCATCGAATCCGGGCAGGCTGTCCAGCTCGACGTCGTAGGTCTCGTAGGGGCGGGAGAGCTCCAGGCCGGCCACCGAGGCGTCGACGCCTCGGTAGACCGTGACCCGACCGTCCTCGTCACTGACGTAGTACTGCCGCTGACTCCAGGCCCACGCGGCGGCCACGGCGACCCAGACGAGCCCGACGAGCAGGCAGAGGACCAGCATCCGGCGCACCCACGTGTAGCGCAGCGGCGCGCGGGGCGCGTAGCGGGCCTCCTCGGGGTCGATCGGGTCGGAGGGGATGGCGTGGACGTCGTCGGGGAGGTCGGCCGGCAGCTCGGCCTCGGCCGGCTCGGTGTTCTTGTGCGAGCGGAAGAGGCCGGTCATCGGGCCTCGGCTGCCCTTGCGGGGCAGGTCTGAGGCGGCGCCGACGAGCATCGGCTGGAGGTCCGTCGGCACATCGGAGGCGTGCTCCACGACGTCGGCGACCACCACGGTCACGTTGTCGCTGCTGCCGGCCTCCAGGCTCTGGCGGACCAGCTCGACGGCGGCGAAGTCGGGGGTGTCGCCGTCGAGGATCTCGGTGATCTCGCGGTCGTCGAGCGAGAGCACGCCGTCGGAGCACACCAGCACGCGGTCGTGCGGGGCGAGCTCGACGGTGAAGAGGTCGGGCTCCGGGTCCTGGGCCGCGTCCAGCGCCTTGAGGATCAGGTTGCGGTGCGGGTGGGTGCGCGCCTCGGCGGGGCTGATCCGCCCCTCGTCGATGAGGCTTTGCACGAAGGTGTGGTCGTGGGTGAGCTGCCTCAGCTCGCCGCGGCGGAGCAGGTAGGCCCGGCTGTCGCCGACGTGGCCGATGCCGAGGCGCTGGCCGTCGAAGAGCGCGACGACCGCGGTGGTGGAGGTGCCGTTGAGCTCCGGGTCCTCCTCCACCAGCTCGCCGATCCGGTCGTGGGCCCGGTGCAGCGCGCCCGCCACCAGGGTCAGCATGTCCGTCCCGGGCTGCTCGTCGAGCTTGCGGATCTGTCCGACGGCGGTGCTGGAGGCGACGTCGCCGCGGGCGGCCCCGCCGACGCCGTCGCAGACGGTGAGCAGCCACGGCCCGGCGTAGCCGGAGTCCTGGTTGTCCTTGCGCACGCGGCCCACGTCGGAGAGCGCCGAGTAGACCAGGTGCATGCCGTTGCCGTCGACCGGCGGCAGGATCCCCGTGTCGACGGCGTCCGGGTCGTCGTCCTCGGGGACGGCTGCCATGGGGGCGGTCATTTCCGCAGCTCGATGATCGTCTTGCCGATGCGCACCTGGGTCCCCAGCACGAGGGCGGTCGGCTGGGTGATCCGCGAGCTGCCGACGTAGGTCCCGTTGGTGGAGCCGAGGTCCTCGACGAACCACTGGTCACCCGAGGCTGCGATCCGGGCGTGCCGCGTCGAGACATAGTCGTCGTCGAGCCGGATGGCGGCGTCCGAGCCGCGACCGATCAGGATCGGGGCCTTGTCCAGCGGCGCCTTCTCGCCGGCGTTGCTGCCCTCGACGACCAGGGCGTGGGTCGGCGAGCCGCGACGCTTGGGCGGAGCCTTGGGCTGCTTGGTGCGCTGCTTGGTGCGCCCGCGACCCCCGCCGCTCCCGCGACCCCCGCCGCCCTCGGCCCGGGCCGGCTCCGGCATCCGGGCGCCGAACATGTCGGAGCGGATCACGGAGATCGCCGAGAGCACGAAGATCCACAGGATCGCCAGATAGGCGAAGCGGATCAGGAACAGGGTCAGTTCGCTCACCCGTAGCCCTCCTCGTCGATGACCCGCACCGTCAGCGTCGTGTTGCCGATCTTCACGGTCGAGCCGTGCTCGAGGGGGGACTGGGCGACCTTGACCCCGTCGACGCGAAGCCCGTTGGTCGAGCCGAGGTCACGGACCGCGATCCGCATCCCCTCGCTGCCGCGCCTGCCGCTGCCCAGCTCGATGCCGAACTCGGCGTGACGACGGCTGACGCCCGGGTCGTTGATCCGGATGTCGACGTCGGTACCGCGGCCCACGACCACGCCCGGGGGGTGCAGCGCGTGCTGGCTGCCGTTGACGTCGAGCAGCACCCGGGCCTTGCCGACCTGGGCGCTGGTGTCCTTGCCGGTGACCTTGGCCTGGGCCCGGCTACGCACCCGGAACCGGCCGGTGCTCAGGTCGTCGGCCTGCTCGAAGTCGATGCTGACCGGGCCCGGGAAGACGTAGGACTGGTTCTCGGCGTGGTCCTGCAGGCTGTTGGTCAGCTCATCGGCCATGGCGGCGTGGTAGGCGGAGAGCCGGTCGAGGTCCGCCTCGGAGAGCTCGACGACGAAGACGTTGGGCACCAGGCGCCGGTTGCGGCTGAGGATCTGCGCGTTGTTGTCGACCTCGCGCTCCAGCGCCGCCGAGATCTCCACGGGCTGGACGGCGCTGCGGAACGCCTTGGCGAAGGCCCCGGAGATCGCCTGCTCCAGGCGGTTCTCGAAGCGCTGAAAGCCACCCACGCGGTCTCTCCTTCCCGACTCCGGCCCGACTCCGGCCGCACCTTGGCGAACGACCCGTCCGGTCGCGGCTCGATGGTATCGGGGCGCACGGGAGCTGGGCGCCGGCCACCGGCGGGATCGCCCACGATGTGGGAAAGGACACCGGCCCGCGGCCGGCCCGGCTCCCGCATCCGGTTTGGGCCGCGGTGAGGCACTGGGATAGCCTGTGCCCGCTTCTCGCGCGAGTGGCGGAATAGGCAGACGCGCACGGTTCAGGTCCGTGTGCCCGAGAGGGCGTGGGGGTTCAACTCCCCCCTCGCG
>CAVSYA010000011.1:0-94762 GCA_963731985.1 uncultured Actinomycetota bacterium
GGGCAACTCGGTGCAGCTGCAGGGGGTGCCCTATCCGCAGCCCTACGTCCTCCAGGCGGTGGGCGACCAGAGGGCACTGCTGGGGGCGATCGCGCGGGACCGCTACCTGCAGGGCTACCGGGTGGCGGCCAAAGACCCCGACGTGCAGGTCGGCTGGGAGCTGAACGCCCGGGAGAGCATCCAGGCACCGGCGTACGACGGCCTGATCGACATCGGGCACGCCGAGCCGATGGACGGCTGACCCTCGCCCTAGGGCGTCGCGGACGAGGAGCCGCCGCGCGGGCTGCCGGTGCCGTCACCCGACGCCGAGCCGGACCCTGACGCCGAGCCGGACCCCGACGGCGAGCCGGACCCCGACGGCGAGCCGGACCCCGACGGCGAGCCGGACCCCGACGGCGAGCCGGACCCCGACGGCGAGCCGGAAGTCGAGGGGGAGCGGGACGGCGTCGGCGTCGGCGTCGGCGTCGGCGTCGGCGTCGGCGTCGGTTCGAAGCTGGAGACGACCAGAGTCACCGTCGATCCGCGGTCCGCGCTGGTCCCGCCGGTGGGGGACTGCCGGATCACGGTGCCTTTCGGCTGGGTCGTGTCCGCCGAGGTCAGTACCTCGGCCCGGTAGCCCGCGTCCTCGAGCGCGGCCGTGGCCTGCTCCTCGCCCTGACCGACCACATCGGGCACCGACTCGGGCCCGTCGGAGAAGAAGACCGTCACCTTCGACCCCTCGGGCACGCTCGTGCCGGGGGTCGGCTCCGTGGCCACGACCGTGCCCCGGTCCTCGTCGGTGTCCCGCCGCTCGGTGCTCACGGTGAACCCGGCGTCCTCGAGCACGCGACGGGCTTCGGCGCGGGTCTGGTCGAGCACGTAGGGCACGTCCGTCATCGGTCGCCCGCTGGAGATTACGAAGCGTACGGTGGTGCCGGGGTCCACGTAGGTGTCGCGATTCGGGTCCTGGCTGAGGATCGTGCCCTCCTTCGCGTCCGCGTCGGGGGCGAACTCGGGATTGCCCACCACCAGGTCCGCCTCGCCGACCGCGGCCCGCGCCTGGTCCTCGGTGAGTCCGACCAGGTTCGGCACCTGTACCTGGTCGGGCGGGCTCTCCATCAGCCTCGGCAGGAAGTAGGCCGCCAGCCCGATCAGCACCAGCATCAGCAGACCGAGCAGGATCAGGAGCGGGGTCCGATGATGCTGGTCGTCCTCGTCGCGCTCCCCGGGCACGGGCTGACTCGCCGTCCCGGTGCCCGCTCCGGGCATGCCGTCGCCGCCCCCGGTGTCCCCGTCGCTGCCGTTGCCGGCGCCGGCCGCGAGGGCCCCGCCGGCCGCGGCCCCGCCCGCCAGGCCCGCGGCGGCCCCGGCCGCCAGCGGAGCGACGGCGGGTGCCTGCACGTCCCGCCCGTCCAGGAAGCGCTGGATGTCGGCGCGCATCGCCGCGGCCGACTGGTAGCGCTCCTCCACCGGCTTGGTCAGGGCCTTCATCACGATCGCGTCGACGTCCTCGGGCAGCTCCTGGTCGAAGTGCGAGGGGGGCGTGGCCGGCTCCCGGACGTGCTGGTAGGCCACCGCCACCGGGGAGTCCCCCATGAAGGGCGGCCGACCGGTGAGCAGCTCGAAGAGCAGGCAGCCGGTCGAGTAGACGTCGGAGCGCGAGTCGACGGTCTCCCCACGCGCCTGCTCCGGCGAGAGGTACTGCGCCGTGCCGACGACGGCGGCGGTCTGGGTCATCGAGCCCGCGGCGTCGGAGACGGCTCGGGCGATGCCGAAGTCCATCACCTTCACGTCGCCGGTCCGGGTGAGCATCACGTTGCCCGGCTTGATGTCGCGGTGGATGATCCCCGCGCGGTGGCTGTAGTCCAGCGCGGAGAGCACCCCGACCGTGATCTCGAGTGCGCGCTCCGGGAGGATCTTGCGCCCCTCGTGCAGCACGTCGCGCAGGGTGCGCCCCTCCACGTACTCCATGACGATGTAGGGCTGGGCGACCTCCGTGCCGTCGGTCGCCATCTCCTCCCCGGTGTCGTAGACGGCGACGATCGCGGGGTGGTTCAGGGACGCCGAGGACTGGGCCTCGCGCCGGAAGCGGGCCTGGAAGGTGGCGTCGCTGGCGAGGTCGGTCCGCAGGCGCTTCACGGCAACCGTCCGGCCCAGGCGGGTGTCGGTTCCCTTGCGGACCTCGGCCATCCCCCCTCGCCCGAGCAGCTCGCCGAGCTCGTAGCGGTCCCCGACCACCGGTCCGTCGGATCCGGACGGGGTCATCGATCGCCTCGCGACAGGGGGCGCGAGGCGCTGGTGCGGGACGTCGCGTCGCTCCCGCTCGCGGCGGGATTCGCCGCACCGTTCGCCGCGCCGTTCGGTGTGTCGCCCGGTGTGTCGCCCGGTGCGCCGTCGGTGCCGCCGGTCGGGGCGCTGGTCGCACCCTCGTCGCCGGCCCGGGACACCGTCGGCGCGTCGGAGGGGGCCGTCTCCTCGGCGCTCGGGGACTGCGACCCCGCATCGGTCGGGCCCTGGCTGGAGGACTGCGTCGTGGGGGAGCTCGGCGTCGGCGGGGAGGTCGGCGTCGGCGTCGGCGTCGGCGTCGGCTCCGGCGTCGGCTCCGGCTCCGCGCCGTAGTACTCCAGCGTCACGGAGTCGCCCTGCTGGAGCGTGCCGGTCGGATTGACCGAGGTGACCTCGCCCTCGTTCTCGCCGCCCGGGTTGCCGACCTCGCTGCGCTGAACGCTCAGCCCGAGACCCTGCAGGTCGGCCGCGGCATCGTCGACCTGGCGCCCGACGTAGTCCCCCGCCTGGACGTCGACGGTCTCCACTTGCTCCTCGGTCGGCTCCTGGGAGGGCTCCTGCGTCTGGGAGGGGGCCGTCTCGCTCGGCGTCGGTTCACCCGGGCCCTGCCCGTCGTCGCCGCCGAGCTGGGTGAGCAGCAGGAGGACGACCACGACGGCGGCCACGGCGAGCAGGACCCACAGCCACACGCGGCTACTGCTGCGGTCCTTCTTCTCCTCCGCGTCGACCTCGCCCGCCCAGCCGCTGGTCGTCCCGGTGCCGCCGGCGCCGGCCCCGCCGCGGGTGTTCCTGGACCCGGGTCTCCTGGCCCCGGGTGGCCGGGCTCCCGTCGTCCCAGCCGTTGTCGGCCGGGTCATCCCCCTGGGACCCGCGCGCCGCCGCGGCGCCGGCGACCGCGCCGGCGGCCGCGCCGAGGCCGGCACCGGCTGCCGCTCCGGGCAGCATCGCGGTGCTGCCGCCCGTGGCGCCGGCGCCCGTGATCATGGTCGCCGCCGTGGCGGGGTCCCGCAGCGCCGCCGCGAGCTCCCGGCCGTCGGCGTAGCGGTCCTCGGGGTCCTTCTCCATCGTCTTGTAGACCACGGCCGCCAGGTCGGCGGGGACGTCGTCGGGCAGGTCCGGCACCGGCTCGCGCACGTGCGCGAGGGCCGTCGCGACGGACGAGGACGCCTCGAAGGGCCGCCGCCCGGCCAGGCACTCGAAGGCGACGACGCCGAGGGAGTACACGTCGGAGGCCGGCGTCACGCCGCGGCCCTGGGCCTGCTCGGGCGAGAGGTACTGCGGCGTTCCCATCACCTGACCGGTCTGGGTCAGCGCCATGCCCTCGGTCGCCCGGGCTATGCCGAAGTCGGTGATCTTCACCCGGCGGTCGGGCGTGACCAGCAGGTTCGCGGGCTTCACGTCGCGGTGGACGATCCCCGCTGCGTGCGCGGCGCCGATGGCGTCCGCCGCCTGCGCCAGCAGCTCGCGCATGGCGTCCGGATCCATCGGGTTGCCGCGCCGGATCAGGTCCGAGAGCGGCTTGCCGTTGACGAGCTCCATCACCAGGTAGGGCCGGGGCGTGTCGCCGCCGTCCGAGGGCCGCACCTGCCCGAAGTCGAAGACCGCGGCGACGTTGGGGTGGTGCAGCGCCGCCGCGTTGCGGGCCTCGCTCTCGAAGCGGGTGCGGAACGACGCGTCGTCGGCGTACTCCCGCTTCAGCAGCTTCACGGCCACGGCGCGCCCGAGGACCGTGTCCTCGGCGCGCCACACTTCACCCATCCCGCCCGTCGCGATCCGGGAGACCAGCTTGTAGCGCTGCGCCTGGTCGACGAACTGGGGTGTGTCGGGGGTTTGACTCATGGGTTGATTACCGCCTCCATCACGGCCTTTGCGATCGGTCCACCCAGCGCGCCGCCCGCGATCTCCTCCCGAGCCACGTCGGTCGACTCGACCAGCACGGCGACGGCGACCTGGGGGTCGTCCGCCGGTGCGAACGACACGAACCACGCGTACGGGGGCCGGTCGGCACTGCTCTGCGCCGTCCCGGTCTTGCCGGCGACGTCGGTGCCGGGGATCTGGGCCACGGCGGCCGTGCCGACCTCCACCGTGGACACCATCATGTCGGTGAGCTCGTCGGCGGTCGCCGGTGACACGGCGCGGGAGAGCTCCGAGGGTTCGGTGCGCTCGAGCACGTCGAGGTCCGGCGAGCGGATCTCGTCGACCGCGTAGGGCTCCATCACGACGCCGTCGTTGGCGATCCCGGCCGTGACCATGGCCATCTGCAGCGGCGTCGCGGCGACCTCGGACTGCCCGATGCCCGACAGCGCGGTCTCGGGCTCGTCGAGGTCATCGGGGTATCGGGACTGGGCCTGCAGCGGAAGGTCCTCGAGGTAGTCGCTGTTGAAGCCGTAGGCGTCGGCCTGCTCTTTCATCTTCTCCGGGCCCAGCTCCTCGGCCAGCGCCAGGAAGGTGGTGTTGCAGGACTGCTCGAGGGCCTGGGTCATCGGAATCTTGTCGGTCCCGCAGCTGCGGCCCTCGTTGTCGAGCAGCCCGGTCTCGCCCGAGGTCTTCGGCAGCTGGTAGGTCGCGCCTCCGGGCACCAGCGAGTCCGCGTCGTAGTTGCCGGTCTCGATCGCCGCGGAGGCGGTGACCAGCTTGAACGTCGACCCGGGCGGCAGCGTCGTCTGGATGGCCCGGTTGAGCAGCGGCTCGTCGTCGCGGCCGTTGAGCTCCTCATACGCCTGGGTGCTGGCACCCAGGTCGTGGTCCGCCAGCAGGTTGGGGTCGAAGGTCGGCGAGGAGACCATCGCCAGGATCTTCCCGGTGGAGGGCTCCAGGGCGACGACCGCGCCGAGGGTGCCCTCGCCGAGGTTCTGCATCCCCTCGTAGGCGGCCTCCTGGGCGTCGGGGACGACGGTGAGCTGCACGTTGCCGCCCTGGCGCTCGTCGTTGCTGAGCAGGTCCACGAGCCGCGTCACGAAGAGCCGGGGGTCCTCGCCGGAGAGCACGTCGTCATGGGAGCGCTCCACGGCCGTCTGGCTGTAGTAGGAGTAGTAGCCGGTGAGGTGGGCGTACGAGAGCGGCAGGGGGTAGGTGCGCTGGAAGTCGAACTCGTCGTCGGAGGGGACGCTCTCCGCGACCGGCTCCCGTCCGGCCAGGATCGCGCCGCGCTCGCGGGAGAACGACGCCACCACCACGCGCCGGTTCTGCGCGTCGTCGTTGAGGGCCTCGGCGCGCACGTACTGCAGGACCGTCACGTTCACCATCAGCGCCACGAAGAGCAGCAGGGCGACGAGGGACATGGTGCGGATGGGCTTGTTCACGAGTTCACCACCTTGACGAGCTGGGTGGCATCGTCGTCGGATCCTTCGTCGCCGGAGAGGTCGGGCACGGGGCGCCGGGCCTGGTCGGAGATGCGCAGCAGCAACGCCACGATGACCCAGTTCGCCACCAGGGAGGAGCCCCCGTAGGACAGGAAGGGCGTGGTCAGACCGGTGAGCGGGATCAGGCGCGTGACGCCGCCGATCACGACGAAGACCTGCAGCGCCAGGGTGATCGCCAGTCCGGTCGCGACCAGCTTGCCGAAGCCGTCCCGGCAGACCAGCGCGGCGCGCAGGCCCCGCTCGACGATCAGGCCGTAGCAGAGGATCACGGCGATCACGCCCGTGAGCCCGAGCTCCTCGCCGATGGCGCCCACGATGAAGTCGGAGTTCGCGTACGGGATCCGCTCGGGGCTGCCGTTGCCGAAGCCGCGACCCAGCAGGCCGCCCCAGGCCATCCCGAACATCGTCTCCACCGGCTGGAAGGCACGGTCGTCGGTGCCCTCGCCGTAGTGCGCGAACGGGTCCAGCCAGATGTCGAAGCGGGTGCGCACGTGGCTGAAGAACTGGTAGCCGGCCAGGGCGCCGAGGGCGAAGAGGCCGCCGCCGACCACGAGCCAGCCGGGACGCTCGGTGGCGACGAAGAGCAGCACCAGGAAGAGGCCGAAGAAGAGCAGCGAGGAGCCGAGGTCGCGCTGAAAGACCAGGACGCCGAGGCTGATCAGCCACATCGCCAGCACCGGACCGAGGTCCCGCCCGCGGGGAAGGTCGACGAAGAGCAAGCGGCGACCCGCCAGCGCCAAGGCGTCCCGGTGCAGCACCAGGTAGCCCGAGAAGGCGATGACCAGCAGCACCTTCGCGACCTCGCCGGGCTGGAAGCTGAAGCCCGCGACGTTGATCCAGATCCGGGCGCCGTTGATCGTGCGGCCGATGCCCGGGAGCATCGGCAGCAACAGGAGGACGATCGCCGACAGCCCGCAGGTGTAGGTGTAGCGCTGCAGGATCCGGTGGTCGCGCAGCAGGATCAGCGTGGCGATGAAGAGCAGCACGCCCAGCGTCATCCAGATCAGCTGCTGCTGGGCGTAGTCCGCTTTCTCGCCGCGCGCCTCGTAGGCCAGGTCGAGACGGTGGATGACGGCGAGGCCCAGGCCGTTGAGCGCGGCCACCACCGGCAGCAGGACGGGGTCGGCGTACGGCGCGAAGACCCGCACCACGACGTGGCAGCTCACGATCAGCACGACGAGCCAGGCGCCGTAGCCGATGAAGTCCGCCGGGATCTCGCCCTCCACCCCGATGCCCACGGCCACATAGGCGCCGATACCGACCATGAGCGCCAGGACGAGCAGGAAGAGCTCGGCGCCCCGGCGGCGCCGGTGCACGAAGCCGAAGAGGCTGCCCGGGGAAGGGGCAGCGGTGCGGGCGCTCATGCGCTGCCCCCCGTGGTCGACTCGGTGGGAGACGGGCTGGGCGAGAAGTCGTCCTCACCCTCGCTCGTGTCCTCCCCGATCGACGAGCCGTCCTGGAGGCTGGCGAGCTCCTCCACCATGCTGCGGGCGTCGTCGAGGTTGTCGGCCGCGATCCCCTGGCGCACCTTGTCAGCATCGAATCCGGGCAGGCTGTCCAGCTCGACGTCGTAGGTCTCGTAGGGGCGGGAGAGCTCCAGGCCGGCCACCGAGGCGTCGACGCCTCGGTAGACCGTGACCCGACCGTCCTCGTCACTGACGTAGTACTGCCGCTGACTCCAGGCCCACGCGGCGGCCACGGCGACCCAGACGAGCCCGACGAGCAGGCAGAGGACCAGCATCCGGCGCACCCACGTGTAGCGCAGCGGCGCGCGGGGCGCGTAGCGGGCCTCCTCGGGGTCGATCGGGTCGGAGGGGATGGCGTGGACGTCGTCGGGGAGGTCGGCCGGCAGCTCGGCCTCGGCCGGCTCGGTGTTCTTGTGCGAGCGGAAGAGGCCGGTCAT
Organism: uncultured Actinomycetota bacterium; assembly: GCA_963731985.1. Taxonomy (GTDB): domain Bacteria; phylum Actinomycetota; class Actinomycetes; order Propionibacteriales; family Nocardioidaceae; genus Nocardioides. The sequence goes on from CAVSYA010000011.1 coordinate 7,531, forward strand.
CGGGCCTCGGCTGCCCTTGCGGGGCAGGTCTGAGGCGGCGCCGACGAGCATCGGCTGGAGGTCCGTCGGCACATCGGAGGCGTGCTCCACGACGTCGGCGACCACCACGGTCACGTTGTCGCTGCTGCCGGCCTCCAGGCTCTGGCGGACCAGCTCGACGGCGGCGAAGTCGGGGGTGTCGCCGTCGAGGATCTCGGTGATCTCGCGGTCGTCGAGCGAGAGCACGCCGTCGGAGCACACCAGCACGCGGTCGTGCGGGGCGAGCTCGACGGTGAAGAGGTCGGGCTCCGGGTCCTGGGCCGCGTCCAGCGCCTTGAGGATCAGGTTGCGGTGCGGGTGGGTGCGCGCCTCGGCGGGGCTGATCCGCCCCTCGTCGATGAGGCTTTGCACGAAGGTGTGGTCGTGGGTGAGCTGCCTCAGCTCGCCGCGGCGGAGCAGGTAGGCCCGGCTGTCGCCGACGTGGCCGATGCCGAGGCGCTGGCCGTCGAAGAGCGCGACGACCGCGGTGGTGGAGGTGCCGTTGAGCTCCGGGTCCTCCTCCACCAGCTCGCCGATCCGGTCGTGGGCCCGGTGCAGCGCGCCCGCCACCAGGGTCAGCATGTCCGTCCCGGGCTGCTCGTCGAGCTTGCGGATCTGTCCGACGGCGGTGCTGGAGGCGACGTCGCCGCGGGCGGCCCCGCCGACGCCGTCGCAGACGGTGAGCAGCCACGGCCCGGCGTAGCCGGAGTCCTGGTTGTCCTTGCGCACGCGGCCCACGTCGGAGAGCGCCGAGTAGACCAGGTGCATGCCGTTCCCGTCGACCGGCGGCAGGATCCCCGTGTCGACGGCGTTCGGGTCGTCGTCCTCGGGGACGGCTGCCATGGGGGCGGTCATTTCCGCAGCTCGATGATCGTCTTGCCGATGCGTACCTGGGTCCCCAGCACGAGGGCGGTCGGCTGGGTGATCCGCGAGCTGCCGACGTAGGTCCCGTTGGTGGAGCCGAGATCCTCGACGAACCACTGGTCACCCGAGGCTGCGATCCGGGCGTGCCGCGTCGAGACATAGTCGTCGTCGAGCCGGATGGCGGCGTCCGAGCCGCGACCGATCAGGATCGGGGCCTTGTCCAGCGGCGCCTTCTCGCCGGCGTTGCTGCCCTCGACGACCAGGGCGTGGGTCGGCGAGCCGCGACGCTTGGGCGGAGCCTTGGGCTGCTTGGTGCGCTGCTTGGTGCGCCCGCGACCCCCGCCGCTCCCGCGACCCCCGCCGCCCTCGGCCCGGGCCGGCTCCGGCATCCGGGCGCCGAACATGTCGGAGCGGATCACGGAGATCGCCGAGAGCACGAAGATCCACAGGATCGCCAGATAGGCGAAGCGGATCAGGAACAGGGTCAGTTCGCTCACCCGTAGCCCTCCTCGTCGATGACCCGCACCGTCAGCGTCGTGTTGCCGATCTTCACGGTCGAGCCGTGCTCGAGGGGGGACTGGGCGACCTTGACCCCGTCGACGCGAAGCCCGTTGGTCGAGCCGAGGTCACGGACCGCGATCCGCATCCCCTCGCTGCCGCGCCTGCCGCTGCCCAGCTCGATGCCGAACTCGGCGTGACGACGGCTGACGCCCGGGTCGTTGATCCGGATGTCGACGTCGGTACCGCGGCCCACGACCACGCCCGGGGGGTGCAGCGCGTGCTGGCTGCCGTTGACGTCGAGCAGCACCCGGGCCTTGCCGACCTGGGCGCTGGTGTCCCTGCCGGTGACCTTGGCCTGGGCCCGGCTACGCACCCGGAACCGGCCGGTGCTCAGGTCGTCGGCCTGCTCGAAGTCGATGCTGACCGGGCCCGGGAAGACGTAGGACTGGTTCTCGGCGTGGTCCTGCAGGCTGTTGGTCAGCTCATCGGCCATGGCGGCGTGGTAGGCGGAGAGCCGGTCGAGGTCCGCCTCGGAGAGCTCGACGACGAAGACGTTGGGCACCAGGCGCCGGTTGCGGCTGAGGATCTGCGCGTTGTTGTCGACCTCGCGCTCCAGCGCCGCCGAGATCTCCACGGGCTGGACGGCGCTGCGGAACGCCTTGGCGAAGGCCCCGGAGATCGCCTGCTCCAGGCGGTTCTCGAAGCGCTGAAAGCCACCCACGCGGTCTCTCCTTCCCGACTCCGGCCCGACTCCGGCCGCACCTTGGCGAACGACCCGTCCGGTCGCGGCTCGATGGTATCGGGGCGCACGGGAGCTGGACGCCAGCCACCGGCGGGATCGCCCACGATGTGGGAAAGGACACCGGCCCGCGGCCGGCCCGGCTCCCGCATCCGGTTTGGGCCGCGGTGAGGCACTGGGATAGCCTGTGCCCGCTTCTCGCGCGAGTGGCGGAATAGGCAGACGCGCACGGTTCAGGTCCGTGTGCCCGAGAGGGCGTGGGGGTTCAACTCCCCCCTCGCGCACCACAGCCGACCCCGGGTCCGGCCCCGGATCCCGACCCCGTCTTCCGGGGGCCGAGGCCGATCTCCCCGGCTCGCCCCACGCGGCGGGTGGGGCTGGCCCGATCGAAGTCGCCGGGCAGCCGGGTGCCGTGGCGGACCGGCGCCTGATTGCGTGGTGGCACACCCACGACCCGGAGGGGGCAGCCATGACGCAAGGGCCAGCAACACGGCTGGGCGAGACCAACCGCCACCGCTTGCGCATCTCGGTCTGGCTGATGCTCGCCGCGGCTGTCGTCGCGCTCGCGGGCATCTTCGGCTTCGGCGGTCTGACCGGCGCCGGCGACTACTTCAGCAACGACGACGCCGCCCACGAGGCGGCGCTGCGGGACCACTACTGGCAGATCTGGGGCATCCTCCTGCCGATCGGGATCGCGATCGTGACCTCGGGGGTCTCGCTGTTCATCCTTTCGGGTGTGTTGACCAGCATCGGTGGCGGCTGGACCGTGCGCGTGACCACCGTGGTCAGGCGGGTCGTGCTGCCGCTGACGGTGCTCGCCGCGGTTCCCTATCTGCTCGGGCCCGATCTCGACGCGCCGTCCTGGCTGGAGCCGATCACCGGGCTCTCGGGGTTGGCCGCCTACGTGGCGCTGGTCGCGCTGGGCGTGGCGGTCTTCCGGCTCCCGCTGCCCACGTGGACCGGCATCGCCCTCATCGTCGGCGCCGTCCTGGCCTTCGTGACCTTCCTGCCGCTGTTTGTCTTCTTCGGCACGTTCGTCGGGGGGGTCGGCATGCTCCGCTGGGACACGAAGGCAGCAGCGTCGGCCGAGCTCCAGCGCGCCTAGCCGGCGTCCCCGGTCCGTGCTCGCGGGTCGAGCTGTCAGTCTCGCCGGTGACCCGTGCGCTGGCGGGGCGCCCAGGCGTCGTCCTGCGGCTGGAGCACGTGGTGCTGCACACCGGCGAACGCCAGGACGCGTTGCGTCAGCGTCGCCCCCGGGGTGACCATCAGGAACCAGTTTCCCTCGGCGATCGACCGGTCGCGGCAGTCCTCCAGCACGGCGAGGCCCCCGCTGGTCAGGATCCCGACCCCGGTGAGGTCGATGACGACGGCACGACGCTCGACGGCGAGGGCGAGCAGCTCGGCCTCGACCCGCCGTGCCGTGAAGGCATCGAGGTCGCCGACCAGTCGAACCCGGCGAGGACCCACCTCGAGGGAGATCGGCGCGCTCGGGGCGGTCGCTGCGAGGCGCAGCGAACGAGACATGGAGGCCCCCAGCCGGGCTCCCGAGACGACTGCCCTAGGTCGTGTGGTGGATACCGGTCCTTCCTCCCCCACTCTACAGCCCGGTTGCGGCTTGCCGGAGGTGCCCCCGGGCCCGGGGTTCTGGCCCGGGTCTCATTCGAGCACCCGCGATCCGGGCGCCGGCGCCCGCGATCCCTCAGCGATCCTGCTGCTGCCCGCTCGGTTCCCGTTCCAGGTTGGGGTAGCAGGCGTTGCAGGTGCGCAGCAGCAGCTCGGGCGCAGTCGGGAGCGTCAGCTCGTCGACCACCTGCGTCTCGAAGCCGAAGCCGAAGTCCTTCGTCAGCAGCAGCCAGCTGCCACCGGCCAGCGACTCGCCCAGCTGGGCCTCGAGGACGCGCCGGTCGCCGATCACGCTGAGGGTGTACGGCGCGGTCAGGGGTCGGCGGTTGATGTTGATCGAGACACTCGTCGTCGTGATCGCGGAGCGGGTCGTGAGCCGCTCGCCGTTCACGGAGATCGCCTCGGCGCCGGCCTCCCACAGGCCGTTCACCAGGAGGGCCAGGTCGTCGGCGCGGATCCGCTCCCCGCCCCGGCCCGCCGGCGCGTCGGTCAGCACCATGCGGAGGCCGGGTCCGGTCGCGGCCTGGAAGCCCGTGGCGACGCCCACCCGGCGCAGCCGCTCGACCGCAGCCGCGCGCTCCTGCTCGGCGGCGGCGCCGGAGAGGGCGAGCTCGGCGTTGTCGCCGCGCACGCGGGCGAGGTCGTCCCGGAGCTGCGCGAGCTCCCCGCGGCGCTCGGTGGCGGTCGAGATCAGGGTGTCGCGCACCAGCGCGTCGGCGGGCTCGTCCTCGCGGTCCTCGAGCACGGCCGCCACGATCAACACGGCGAAGGCGGTCAGCACCGCGGCGGTCGCGAGCCGGCGTGGACCTGCCCGGCGGGACGAGCCGTCGGCCTCCGTGCCGGCGGAGCGCGCGGCGCGACGGTCGGCGACGACCTGGTAGTCCGGCTCCAGCGAGGCCTCCATCACCTGGTCCAGCAGCCGCGGGTGGTTCTGGCGGTGCGGCGACCCGACGGCGGGACGGTCCCGGTCCGCACCGCGCCGGACCGGCAGGCGGGCCACCGAGCGGAGCCGCTCGAGGCGCGCGCGCAGCGCGTCCCGGGCGCTCACAGCGCGGGTCCCGTCGGCTCGGTGTTGGGCTGGACCGGCAGGTCGCGCACCGAGGTCACCTCCACGATCCCCCGCTCGTAGGTCACGCTGGCACCGTCCCGGCGCATGTCGTCGGCGCCGCTGCGCGGGAAGCTCAGGGCGCCGGCGAGGGTCGCGGGGGCGCCCACGACGTCGATGTCGTAGGGCCGCGGCACCTCGGTGCCGTCGACGACGATCTGGCTGCCGGCCCGCGAGATCCAGGAGTCGCCGCCGAGGCGGACGGCGTCGTCGAACTCGATGGCGTCGGCCCCGGCACCCCGCAGGTCCTCGATCATGGCCAGGACGAGGTCGAAATTGACCGTGCGGTCGGGGTCCTCGATCGTGATCCGCAGACCGGGGCCGGTCACCGGCTCGGTGCCGGCCAGGACCTCCAGCGGCGCCGTGCGGTCCCGGGCCTGCGCGGTCTGCAGCCGGGCCTCGGCCAGGTCCGCGCGCAGCTGAGTGCGGGCGGTCCGCAGCCGCGCCAGATCGGCCCGGCCGCGACGGATGCCGCCGTCGATGGCGTCGACCAGCGAGAGCAGGTCCTCCTCGCGGTAGGCCGCGAAGGACGTGTCCTCACCCCGCTCCTGCACCTGGGTCGCCACGGCGAGACCGAGCAGGGCCAGCAGGCCCGCCACGAGGACGCGGGACAGCACGCCGCGCCACCCCCTCCCGCGTCCGTTCCTGGTGCCACCACGGTAGTCGCGCCCGCGGAGCGCCCCCGCCGGCCACCCGATCACAGGCCCAGCGTGTCGAGCACCCAGCGCCACATCGCGTCGACCTCGCCGGTCGAGGGGCGGTGCCGGCCGAGGAAGTGCGCCGACCGCGCCCGGCGGTCGTGCCAGAACTGGCCGGGCTCGGGTGAGGGCTGCGTGCCGCAGAGCCACACGGTCGTGTCCGCTCCGCCGGCCGCGTCGCGCAGCACCGGGCCCGTGATCCGGTGGAAGCGAGGCAGCGACTCGACCACGCCGGGGGTGTCGGCCCAGCCCGGGTGCATCGCGTGCACGCCGACGCCCTCGTCGCGCCAGCGCTCCGCCATGCGCTGGACCAGCTCGACCTGCGCACGCTTGCTTCGGGCGTACGCCGTGGTGCCCGCGTACTCGCCCGTGAGGTAGTCCGGGTCGTCGGCGCGCAGGGCCTGGGCGTACATCCCCCCGGAGGAGACCAGTACCACCCGGGCGTCGCGCCCGGCGAGCCACGGTCGCAGCAGCTCGGTCATCAGCACGGGGGCGAGGACGTGGAGCGTCATGGTCAGCTCGTGGCCCTGCGCCGACTCGGAGCGGGTGGCGGGCAGCGCCCCGGCGTTGTGGACGAGCAGGTCCACGCCGGCGTCGCCGCGGCCCTCCGGCCCACCCTCGCCGAGCCGGGCGTCCAGCTCGCGGCAGTAGCGGCGGACGTCGTCGAGGTCACCGAGGTCGCAGCGGTCCACCGAGACCTCGGCCCCGGGCACCGCCGCGACCACCTGGCGTGCCGCGCGCTCTCCCTTGGCGGTGTTGCGCACGACGAGGTGCAACGACGCCCCCAGCGCGGCCAGCCCCTGGGCGGTGGCGATGCCCAGCCCGCTGCTCGCACCCGTCACCACCGCCCGGCGTCCGCGAAGCGCGTGGGGTTCCGGGTCGGGGGGCCACCCCGGCAGGTGACGGCGCAGGGACAGTCCGACGTTCGTGTAGCCGGGCGCGACGGTGAGGTCGAGCAGGTTGTCCAGAAGGGTGTCGGCGGCGCGGACGAACGGCGCGGACGGGGGTGTCGGGGTGCTCATCAGGGCGTGGCGGGCAGGGACGACAGCGCCTCGCTGAGCCCGACCTCGGCCTCGTCGCCGAGCTTGCGCAGCGCGCGGGCGAGGAACGGCGCGCCCACGAGAGCCCCCCACCACATGAGGCCCTTGAACCGGAAGTCCGCCGTGTAGGTCACGCGACTCCCGCTGCCCAGCGCCTCGATGCGCATGGTGTCGCGGACGACCACCGTCGCGTTCTCGCCACGGAGAGCGAACAGTCCGGGCGGCTCGTGGTCCGTCACGACGTAGGTCACCTGGGTCTCCCGCCCCGCGAACTGCGAGACGTTGCGGTAGACGGTCCCCTCGCCGCCTTCGCCGCTGAGCCGGGTCGTCTGCACGGTTCCCGGGTCCCACTCGGTCGTGGTGGTGAAGTCGCTGAGGTAGGCGAACACCTTGGCCGGGGCTGCGGCGGTCACGACGGTGCGCCGGATCTGCACGGGATCCTCCAGGGGTCACGGGTCCTCCAGGGGTCACGGGTCCTCGAGGGTCTGGTGTCGCATCGAGCCTAGGCACCCGCCCTCACCCGGCCGGCACCCGGCCTCGGCGCGGACGGCGCCGGGATCACGCGACGTGCCGCGGGCATGGGGCCCTCTGCGAGGATGGAGCGCATGCATCGCTTCACGGCCACCAACGTGTCGGACGCGACGGTCCAGGCTGACCGCGCCACGATCTGGGACGCCCTCACCGACCCGGTCCTGCTGCCCCAGCTCACACCGTTCCTCACCTCCATCGACGCCGACGCCGACCTGTGGACGTGGCACATGCACCCGATCCCGGTGCTGACCACGGCGATCAGCCCCTCCTTCACCGAGCGGATGGTCTTCACGGACAAGGAGCGGATCGAGTTCCACCACGAGCCGCCTTCCGGCAGGGTCGAGCACACGGGTGTGGAAGGCTGGTACCGGCTCTCGGACACCGGGTCGGACGCGACCCAGCTCGAGATCCACCTGTCGATCAGTGTCGAGCTCCCCCTCTCGAAGCGGCTCTCGCCGGCGGTCGTCGGCACCATGAAGGGCGTGATCGGCACGATGGGCCGCCGCTTCTCGCACAACCTGATCCGGCACGTCGGCGCCGATCGCTGAACCTGGCCGCGCCGGGCGGGGTGACTTGCCGGTAGCGACGTCCCGGGTGGAGGGTGCGGCCATGGCTGCCACCACCTCGTCGTACTCGATCACCATGCGACTGCACACCAATCCCGACCACGCAGTGGTGGGGCAGGTGGCGACGACGATCGCCAGCGCGGGCGGTGTGGTGACCGCCATCGACGTCACCGAGTCGCGGCACGACCGCCTCGTCGTCGACCTCACCTGCTCCGCCTCGGACTCCGGACACGCGGACCAGCTGCAGGAGGACGTGGCGGCCATCGAGGGCGTCACCGTGCACAAGGTCAGCGACCGCGTCTTCCTGCTGCACCTCGGCGGCAAGATCGAGGTGACCTCGAAGGTCCCGCTGCGCAACCGCGACGACCTGTCGATGGCGTACACCCCCGGCGTCGGTCGCGTGTCCCGCGCCCTCGCCGAGCACCCGGAGGACATCCCGCGCCTGACCTCGAAGGGCAACACCGTCGCCGTGGTCACCGACGGCTCGGCCGTGCTCGGCCTCGGCAACATCGGGCCGGGGGCCGCGCTTCCCGTGATGGAGGGCAAGGCGGCGCTGTTCAAGCGGTTCGCCGAGATCAACGCCTGGCCGATCTGCCTGGACACCCAGGACACCGACGAGATCGTGCGCGCGGTCGAGATGATCGCGCCGGGCTTCGGCGGCATCAACCTCGAGGACATCGCGGCGCCCCGGTGCTTCGAGATCGAGGCCCGGCTGCGCGAGTCGCTCGACATCCCGGTCTTCCACGACGACCAGCACGGCACCGCGATCGTCGTGCTCGCCGCGTTGCGCAACGCCCTGCGCTGCGTGCACAAGGAGTTCGCGACGGTGCGGGTGGTCGTGGCAGGGGCCGGCGCCGCCGGCTCGGCGATCGTCACGCTGCTGCTGCACGCGGGCGTGACCGACGTCGTGGTCTGGGACCGCGAGGGCTGCCTCTCCGCCGACGACGACAGCCTGTCGCCGGCCATGACGGAGCTCGCCGGCCGCACCAACCCGCGCCGGGTCCGCGGCGACCTGCTCGACGGCCTGCGCGGTGCCGACGTGTTCGTGGGCGTCTCCGGGCCGGGGGTGCTGCAGCCGGAGTGGATCGACGAGATGGCGGACGAGGCCGTCGTCTTCGCGCTCGCGAACCCGGACCCCGAGATCGACCCGGTGCTGGCCGGGGAGCACGCCGCCGTGGTGGCCTCGGGCCGCTCCGACTACCCCAACCAGATCAACAACGTGCTCGCCTTCCCCGGCGTGTTCCGCGGTCTCCTCGACGCGCGTGCCAGCGACATCACCAGCGAGATGCTGGTGGCCGCCGCCGAGGCCATCGCTCTGGTCGTCACCGACGAGCAGCTCAACCCGAGCTACATCATCCCCAGTGTCTTCGACGAGAAGGTGCCCAAGGCCGTCGCCCGCGCGATCTCCGGCGAGGACTGAGCGCAGCACCGGTCCTGCCGCGCGCCGACCCCGGCATCGACATGGGCGGCGTCGACGCGCTGCTCACGGGCTTCCGCCGCGAACTCCCGGGAGGTGGGCCCGGGCTGCGCAGGACGCCGCGCGACGGCGGACCGCGGCCTACCCTTGATCCTCTGGGGGCAGGGAGGAGCTTCGATGGGTCGAGACGCCACACGCGACCCGGCGTCCGCGGGCGCGGTGGGCGCCGCGCGGCCCACGCCGGGGGGTCGGTCCGTGGCGCCCCGGGGCCGGGTCGCCGCGCTCGCCCTCGGCCTCGGGCTGGCCGTGCTGCTCGCGGCCTGCGGGGGCTCCGGCGGCGCCACGACCGCCGGGGAGACCGCCCCGAGCGGCGCCTCCGGCGAGGTGGAGGGGGACGACAGCGCGGCGTACGGCCCCGCCGAGGCACCCCAGGGCGGGGGCGAGCTGGTCGAGAAGGTCGACCGGTCCGACCCGGGTGACCGGTCCGACCGGGGGACACCCGGCCCGAGCGGCGCGGGCGCGCACCGCGTCGAGGAGCCCGGGCCCGTGAAGAGGCCGCTGTGGCCCGACGACCTGCTGATCTACAGCCAGGAGTCGCTGCCCGACGGAGCCGCGGAGAAGATCGCCGGCATGGAGGGCGTCGTCGCCGTCGAACAGCTGTCGATGTCCAACGTGGCCGTGGAGGACCGGGTGATCACGGTCGCGGCGGTCGACCCGGCGAGCTATCGCCGCTTCACCCCGAGCAGCAGCGCCCAGCTGCAGGAGGTGTGGGAGCGCGTGGCCGGCGGCGAGCTGGCCATCAACCCGAGGCTCGGCAAGCGGCTGCAGGGCGAGAAGGGCTACATCACCCTCGGCAACGACGAGGGCGCCCCGCGGGTGCACATCGGGGCCTACGCCCGGCAGTCGCTCCGAGTGGACGCGGTCGTCAACCCGACCTGGGCCGACGACCTCGGCATGACCGAGGGCAACGCGCTCCTGGTCTCCACCTTCAAGACCGCGCCCCAGGTGGTGCGGGGACCGATCCAGAAGCTGCTCGGCGACAAGGCGTCGGTGCAGATCCTGGGACCGGACCTCGACACCTCCGTGCAGCAGACGGCGGTCCTCACGGGCGGCTCGGTGGCCACAGCGGTCGGCTCCTTCGGCTACCAGGTGCTCGGCGGCGGCCGGGTGCAGCCCGACTCCTCCTGGGTGTCCGCGAACATCCGCACCGAGGAGGTGCCGATCCTCGGCACCGTCACTTGCCACCGGGCGATGCTCAACCAGCTGCGGGCGGCCCTGACGGAGGTGGCCCGACGCGGCCTGGCCGACAGGATCCACCCCGAGGAGTACGCCGGGTGCTACTACCCGCGCTTCATCGCGGGGACGACCCAGCTCTCGCTGCACTCCTTCGGCATCGCCCTGGACATGAACGTGCCGGGCAACCAGCGCGGCACCGCGGGCGAGTTCGACCGCACCGTGGTCTCCATCTTCAAGAGGTGGGGCTTCGCCTGGGGTGGCGACTGGGGCTACACGGACCCCATGCACTTCGAGCTCGCGCGGCTCGTCGAGGCCGGCTGAGCCGAGGCCCCGCTCGCCCGGCCCGACGCGCAGCTCCGCTACTCGAAGTAGTCCGGGACGATCAGTGCGTCGGGGTCCTGCCGCAGTGGCATGGCCTCGACGGCGGCCCGGGTGATCGCGGAGGTGGCGGCGACCATCCGGTCCCGTTGCTTCTCGCTCAGCTTCTCCCAGGCCTGTTCCCGCCGCGCGGCGACCAGCGCCCGGGCGCCGGCCTCGGCGGCCTCGGCGTACTCCTCGGCGCTGAACGCGGGCCTGGCCCCGACCGTCGGCCGCTCGGGCAGCGCGACCAGGGTCGGCAGCACCATCTCGCCGGCGGTCGCCCGGTGCTGGTAGCGGGCCATGGCGTCGAGCTCCTGCCAGTCCTGCTTGGCCTTGCCGCGGCGCCACGGGGGCCGGCCCGCCACGTGCAGCTGCTGAGCGGCCGTGTCGACGCCGACCGTCATCTCGCGCTCGGTGAACTTCACCTGCCCCATCCTGCCTCGCCCTCAGGTCGGGTCGATACGGCCGGGTCGATACCGTCTCCCCATGCGCGCCGCCCAGGTCCTCTCGCCCACCGGTCCCGCCGACGTCCGCGTCACCGACATCGAGGAGCCGACGCCCGGTGACGGCGAGGTGCTCATCGACGTGCACGCGGTCGGCGTCTCCTTCCCCGACCTGCTGCTCAGCCAGGGGCAGTACCAGATGAAGCCGGAGCCGCCGTTCACCCTCGGCGTGGACGTGGCCGGCACGGTGGTCTCCTCGCCGGGCTCGGACGGACGCCTCGAGGTGGGCCAGCGCGTGGCCGGGGTGCTGCCCTACGGCGGCGCCGCCGAGCGCGCCGCCGTCCCGGCGGTCTCGACCTTCCCGCTGGCGGACGGCCTGTCCTTCACCCAGGGCGCAGCCGTGCCGATGAACTACCTGACGGCCCAATTCGCCCTGCACCACCGCGGCCACCTGCAGCACGGGGAGACGGTCCTCGTGCACGGCGCCTCGGGCGGGCTCGGGACGGCCACCGTGCAGGTGGCCCGGGGCATGGGCGCGCGCACCATTGCGGTCTGCTCCACGGAGGAGAAGCAGCGGTACGCCGCCGCGGCCGGCGCCGACCACACCGTCGCGCTGGCCGGGTTCAAGGAGGCGGTCGCCTCGCTGACCGAGGGCCGCGGCGTCGACGTGGTCGTCGACATCGTCGGCGGCGACGTGTTCACGGACTCACTGCGTTCATTGGCCACGCGGGGCCGGCTGCTCGTGCTGGGCTTCGCCTCCGGGCAGAGCATCCCCGAGGTGAAGGTGAACCGGCTGCTGCTGAACAACATCGACGTGCGCGGGGTCGGCTGGGGCGCCTACGCCATGGTGCGGCCGGGGTTCATGGCCGAGCAGTGGGCGGCGCTGGAGCCCATGATGGCCGCCGGCATCGTGGTGCCGCCGATCGGCGCGACGTACCCGCTCGAGGACGCGGCCCGTGCGCTGGTCGACCTGCAGGAGCGCCGGGCCCTCGGCAAGCTGGTCCTCACCCTGCGCTAGACCGACCCGGTCGCCCCGTCCGAACTGCCGCCGATCCCCCCATTGCGCGCGGCCGCGACTGGCGCCCGGACGTAGGGTCGGTGCCGTGACGATTCTCGACGACGCCCGGGCGGGCATGGACCCCTCGATCCGCATCCAGGACGACCTCTTCGGGCATGTCAACGGTCGTTGGCTGGAGGAGACCGAGATCCCGGCCGATCGCTCGAGCTGGGGCCCCTTCGTCCAGCTCGCCGACGCCGCCGAGCAGCAGGTGCGCGCGATCATCGAGGCGCTCGCGGACCGGCCCGACGAGGAGCTCGACGCCGACGGCCGGCGGATCGGCGGGCTCTACACCTCCTTCCTCGACGAGGGTGAGGTCGAGCGCCGCGGGATGGACCCCATCCGGCCCACGCTCGAGCGGGTACGCGCGTTGCGCGGCACCCGCGAGATGACCGCGCTGCTCGGTGAGCTCGAGCGCGCGGGGGCCCCCGGCCTCTTCGGCAGCTACGTCAGCACCGACGCCAAGGACTCCGATCGCTACCTGGTGCTGATCGCGCAGGGCGGGCTCGGCCTGCCGGACGAGTCCTACTACCGCGAGGAGAAGTTCGCGGAGATCCGCGGGCAGTACGTCGACCACCTGCAGCGGGTCCTCACCCTCGCCGACCAGCCGGACCCGGAGGGCTCCGCGCGCCGGATCCTGGAGATCGACACGCGCCTGGCCGAGGGGCACTGGGCGCGGGCGGACACCCGCGACGTGCAGAAGACCTACAACCTGACCTCGCTGGAGGTGCTGCGCGGGCTGTGCCCGGCCTTCGACTGGGACGGCTACGTGGCCGGCCTCTCCGGGGAAGCGCTCGACGTCGAGGCCGTCCTGGGCGAGACGTGCGTGCGCCAGCCGTCGTACCTGCGCCACCTCTCCACCGTCCTGGAGGACGTCCCGGTCGAGGACTGGAAGCCGTGGCTGGCCTCGCGCGTGCTGCGCGGCGCGGCCCCGTACCTGCCCGGCGCCCTGGTCGAGGCCAACTTCGAGTTCTACGGCCGCACGCTCAGCGGCACCCCCGAGCTGCGAGCGCGCTGGAAGCGCGGCGTCGCCTTCGTCGAGGGCGTGGTGGGCGAGGCGGTGGGCCGGGAGTACGTCGCGCGGCACTTCCCGCCGGAGGCCAAGACCGAGATGGATCGGCTGGTCGAGAACCTCCTCCAGGCCTATCGCCAGTCCATCGCGGCGCTCGACTGGATGACCGAGGAGACCAAGGACCGGGCCTTCCAGAAGATCGAGACGTTCCGGCCCAAGATCGGCTACCCGGACTCCTGGCGCGACTACTCGGCGCTGGAGGTCAGCGCCGACGACCTGCTCGGCAACGCGCGCGCCTCCGCGGGCTTCGAGACCGACCGCGAGCTCGCCAAGCTCGGCGGGCCCGTCGATCGCGACGAGTGGTTCATGCTGCCGCAGATGGTCAACGCCTACTACAACCCCGGCACCAACGAGATCTGCTTCCCGGCCGCCATCCTGCAGAAGCCCTTCTTCAGCCCCGACGCGGACCCGGCCGAGAACTACGGCGGGATCGGGGCGGTCATCGGCCACGAGATCGGGCACGGCTTCGACGACCAGGGCGCGCAGTACGACGCCCGCGGCAACCTGCACGACTGGTGGACCGCCACCGACAAGGCGGCCTTCCAGCAGCGGTCGGCCGCGCTGGTGCAGCAGTACGACGGCCTCGAGCCGCGCAGCCTGCCCGGCGAGCATGTCAACGGCTCGTTGACGGTCGGGGAGAACATCGGCGACCTCGGTGGCCTGACGATCGGGCTCCGGGCCTACCGGATCGCGCTGGGCGAGCAGCCGGTCCCGGAGCGCGACGGCCTGACCGGCGTGCAGCGGCTCTTCCTGAACTGGGCCTTCGTGTGGCGCTTCAAGCGGCGCAAGGAGCTCGACCTGCAATACCTCACGGTCGACCCGCACAGCCCGCCGGAGTTCCGCGCCAACATCGTGCGCAACCTCGACGAGTTCCACCACGCCTTCGGGACGGCCGAGGGCGACGGGCTCTGGCTCGACCCCGCGGAGCGCGTGCGGATCTGGTGACCGGGCTGGGGACGACCCCCGGCGCTGTCGGCGTCCGCTGGTAGACAGGGCGGTGTGACGAGCGCAGCCGGGGTCGGGGCAGTGATCGGGGACCGCGCGGCGGTGCGGGAGCAGGCCGAGCGGCACCTGAGGGCGCTGGTCGGCCGCGACGACGCCGCGCTGCGCGAGGACCAGTGGACCGCGGTCGAGGCGCTGGCGGTCGACCACCGCCGCGCGCTGGTCGTGCAGCGAACCGGCTGGGGCAAGTCGGCGGTCTACTTCGTCGCCACGGCACTGCTGCGCGCCGCCGGCGCGGGCCCGACGGTGATCGTCTCCCCGCTGCTCGCGCTGATGCGCAACCAGATCGAGGCGGCCGAGCGCGCAGGCATCCGGGCGGTGACCATCAACTCGACCAACATCGAGGAGTGGGAGGCGATCCAGGCCGACATCGCGGCCGGCGCGATCGACGTCCTGCTGGTCAGTCCGGAGCGGCTGAACAACCCCGGCTTCCGCGACCGGGTGCTGCCCCGGCTGGCGGCGACGACCGGGCTTCTCGTGGTCGACGAGGCGCACTGCATCAGCGACTGGGGCCACGACTTCCGCCCGGACTACCGGCGGATCCGGACGCTGCTCGCCGAGCTGCGCGACGGCGTCCCGGTGCTGGCGACCACCGCGACCGCGAATGCCCGCGTCACGCAGGACGTCGCCGAGCAGCTCGGCGCCGACACCCTCACGCTGCGCGGCTCGCTGGACCGGAACTCGCTGCGGCTCGGGGTGCTGCGGCTGCCGACCGCGGAGCAGCGGCTGGCCTGGCTCGCGGACCATCTCGGCGGGCTGTCCGGCTCCGGGATCGTCTACTGCCTGACGGTGGCCGCGACCCAGGAGGTGGCCGCGTTCCTGCGCGAGCGGGGTCACGCGGTCGCGGCGTACTCCGGTCAGACCGACCCGACCGAGCGCCTCGGGCTGGAGCAGGACCTCGCCGCGGGCCGGGTCAAGGCGCTCGTCGCCACCAGTGCGCTGGGGATGGGCTTCGACGCCACCCTCGGCTTCGTGGTCAACCTCGGCGCGCCCCCCAGCCCGGTCGCCTACTACCAGCAGGTCGGCCGCGCCGGCCGCGGCACCGATGCTGCCACCGTGGTGCTGATGCCGGCGGCGGAGGACCGCGACATCTGGGCCTACTTCTCCTCGCTGGCGTTCCCGCGCGAGGAGCTGGTCCGCGAGACCCTCGCCGCCCTCGTCGACGCGGGACGGCCGATGAGCACGGCCGCCCTGGAGTCCCACGTCGAGCTCAACCGCACGCGGCTCGAGACCATGCTCAAGGTGCTGGACGTGGACGGCGCCGTGCGCCGGGTGCAGGGCGGCTGGCAGGCGACGGGCGCGCCCTGGTGCTATGACCACGAGCGCTTCGCCCGCGTGGCCGAGGCCCGGGAGCGCGAACGGGACGCGATGCTCGACTACCTCGACACGGACCGGTGTCGCATGCAGTTCCTGCGCGAGCAGCTCGACGACCCGGCCGCGGAGCCGTGCGGGCGCTGCGACACGTGTGGGGGGCTCGACCTCCCGCGCCACCTTTCGGAGCAGGCCGTCACCGAGGCCGGGGAACGGCTCGCGCGTCCCGGCGTCGCGGTGGCGCCGCGCAAGATGTGGCCCACCGGCCTCGCCGCCCGGGGGCTGGATCTCAAGGGTCGGATCGCCGAGCCGGCCGAGGAGGGCCGGGCGGTGGCCCGGCTCACCGACCTGGGCCACGGCCGGGCGCTGCGCGAGCTCTTCCGCGACGACACCCTCGGCGGCCCCCCGGACGGGCCGGTGCCCGCGCCGCTGGTGCGGGCGGTGCTCGAGGTGCTGGCCGAGTGGCGGCCCGAGGTCGTGGGCATCGTGCAGGTCGAGTCAGCCCGCCGACCGCAGCTGGTGGCCGACCTGGCCGTGGGCCTCTCCCGGCACCTGCAGGTGCCGGTCATCGGTCGCTGGGCGATCGCGGACGGCGGCGTACCGCCGGACCGCGGCGCCGCGAACTCGGCTCAGCGCGTGGTCGCCGTGCATCGCCGCCACGAGCTGCTCCTCGACGTGCCGGTCACCGGCCGCGTGCTGCTGGTGGACGACCGCACGGTCACCGGCTGGTCCGCGACGATCGCCGCCGGGGCGCTCCGGCGTGCGGGCGCCAGCGCGGTCCTCCCGCTCGTCCTCGCCTCCGCGAGCTGAGGGGGGCGGAGCGTGTCCTTCGTACCCGTCACCGGCCGCGCCGTCTTCCGGGCGGCCGACCGGCCCCGCGACGGGGTGGTGGAGTTCACCGACGAGCGGCGCACGGTCGCGCTCCCCGTGCGGGCGGCCCTCCCCGTGCTGGCGCGAGCCCACGCGCGGGAGGATCTGCACCCCAGCGTGTCGCTGCTCTCCGGCGCCGCCCTGCTCGGGATGCGTCTCGTCGCGGCCGGCCGGTTCGAGCCCGGTGAGCACCGGGGCGGCCCCGGCTGGCGGCTCGGCCGGCTGCCGGACGACGACCAGGACCGGGTGCGCCGGCTCGCCGAGGCCCGCGCCTGGGGCGAGCTGGACGCCGCCGGCGCGGAGGGCGTGGTCCGCGGCTTCCTCGACGCCGTGGTGGACGCCATGCCGCGCGGCGCGCCGCCGGCCGCGGAGCCGCGAGGGCGCCGACACCCGCCCCGCGCGGGCGATCGCGACGAGGGTGGCTACGCCGACCGCCTCCGCGCGCGCCTCGAGCGCCGCGCGCGGGACGGGGCGCCGTCCGCCCCCGATGCCGACCTGCCGCACCTGGTCGCGCTGTCGCTGCGGGTCGAGGCCGACGAGGGGGAGCTGCTCGCGGGCGCCGTCCGCCTGGTGCTCCAGGTGCACGACGAACAGAACCCGGCGCACGTCGTCGACGCCGCGCTGCTGTGGACCCGAGAACCCGGCGAGGCCGCGTCGGGTGCGGGTCACGGCTTCGGGTCGCGGGCCCGCACCCACGCCGCGATTGCCCTGCGGGGGGCGGCCGAGGCGTGGCCGGTGCTCGAGCGACTCCTGGCGCTGCGGGTCCCCGACGAGATGACGCTGGACGGCCCCGAGATCGCCGACCTTCTGGAGCACGGGGTGGAGGCCCTGCGCCGGCGGGGCGTCGACGTGCTGTGGCCGCGCTCGTTGGGCCGTCACCTGACCACCCGCGCCGTGCTCGACGCCACCGATCCACGGCACCCGCGCGACCGGCGTCCCGACGGTGCTGCCGACCGGCCCGCGGGCCGCGAGGAGCCGCTGCAGACCGGGCTGCTGGGCCCGGACGCGATGTTCGCCTTCCGCTGGCAGGTGGCGCTGCACGGCGAACCACTCAGCGAGGAGGAGATGGAGGAGCTCGCCGCCGCCACCTCGCCGATGTTGCGGCTGCGCGACCAGTGGGTCGTCGTCGACCCCGCGGTCGCGCGGCGCGCGCGCACGCGCCTGCTGCGCACGGTCAGGCCGGCGCAGGCGCTCGCAGCGACCCTGAGCGGGGTCGTGGAGGTCGCCTCGGACGAGGGGCCCGTCGAGGAGCAGGTCGTCGTCGGCGCCACGCTCGAGCGGGTGCGGCTGCAGGTGCGCGAGGCGGCGACGCGGGAGCCCATCTCCCCGCCGGCCGGGCTGGAGGGGCGACTGCGCGACTACCAGCGCCACGGGCTGACCTGGCTGGCCGACCTCACCGCGCTCGGGCTCGGCGCCTGCCTGGCCGACGACATGGGGTTGGGCAAGACCGTCACCCTGATCGCGTTGCACCTGCACCGCCACGAGCGTCCGGGCCTGCGGGGCGTCGCCGGGCCGACGCTCGTGGTCTGCCCGACCTCGCTGCTCGGCACCTGGGAGGCCGAGCTCGCCCGGTTCGCGCCGGGGGTCCCGGTGCGGCGGCACCACGGCAGCCGGCGCGACCTCGCCGACCTGCGGCGCGGGGCCACCCTCCCGGGCACCGGGCCCGGGCCCGACCCGGGCTTCGTGCTCACCACCTACGGCACGATGCGGCGCGACGCCGCCGCGCTCGGGGAGGTGCCCTGGGACATCGTGGTCGCCGATGAGGCCCAGCACGTGAAGAACCCCCGCTCCGGCACCGCGCGAGCCCTGCGCACGATCCGCTCCGAGTCGCGGGTGGCCCTGACCGGCACCCCGGTGGAGAACGACCTGACCGAGCTGTGGGCGATCCTCGACTGGGCCACGCCGGGGCTGCTGGGCAGCCGGCTCGCCTTCCGCCGCCGGTGGGCCGCGCCCATCGAGGCGGGCGTCGACCCGGCGGTCACGGCGCGGTTCGCCGACCTCGTCCAGCCGTTCCTGCTGCGCCGCCGCAAGTCCGATCCCGGGATCGCGCCGGAGCTGCCCGACAAGACGGAGACCGACCACCTGCTCGGGCTCACGCGCGAGCAGGTGGTGCTCTACGAGGCGCTGGTGCGCGACGCCATGGCCCGCATCGAGCGCGCCGACGAGGACTCCCGGCGCGGCCAGGTCCTCGCGCTGCTCACGGGGCTCAAGCAGATCTGCAACCACCCGGCGCAGTTCCTGCGGCAGAGCGATCCCGGCCGGGCCGGGCGCTCGGAGAAGCTCGACCTGCTCGACGAGCTCGTCGGCACGGTGCTGGCCGAGGAGGGTGCGGTGCTGGTCTTCACCCAGTACGTCGCGCTCGCCCGGTTGCTGGCCGCCCACCTCGAGCGGTCGGGCGTGCCGCACCAGCTGCTGCACGGCGGCACGCCGGTCGCCGAGCGCGAGGCCATGGTGGCGCGCTTCCAGGCCGGCGAGGTCCCGGTCTTCCTGCTCTCGCTCCGGGCCGGCGGCACGGGACTCACGCTGACCCGCGCCGACCACGTCGTGCATGTGGACCGCTGGTGGAACCCGGCCGTCGAGGACCAGGCGACGGACCGCGCGCACCGGATCGGCCAGACGCGCCCGGTGCAGGTGCACCGGATGGTCACCCGGGGCACCGTCGAGGAGCAGGTCGCGGCGTTGCTGACCCGCAAGCGGGCGCTCGCCGACGCGGTGCTCGGGCGCGGCGACGCGGCGCTGACCGAGCTCACGGACGCCGAGCTGCGCGACCTGGTCACCCTGCGGCGGTCCGGGTGAGCCCCGGATGAGCCCCGGTAAGCCCGGGTGAGCCCCGGGATGGGCGACGCCGTCGTGCACCCGCGGCTGGCGCCGCGGCGCCAGGGTCGCGCGGCCACCTGGTGGGGCCGAGCCTGGCAGCGCGCGGTCGAGGAGGCGGCGTACGACGACGGGGACCTGCGCCGCGGCCGGGCGCTGGCCTGCTCCGGAGCCGTCGGCGCGATCGCCGTGGCCGCCGGGACGGCGCGGGCGATGGTGCGCGAGGGTCACGGGTCGGACGGGACGGTGGCCGTCGACGTGGGCATGCCGGTGCTGGATGCCCCGGGGCGGGCGCTGTTCGTCGAGCTGGTGGCGTCCGAGACGGGCCGAGTCGCCGACCTGCTGGCGGGCGATCTGCCGATCGAGCTGGTCGAGCAGGCCGACGACGCAGGCACCGAGCTGCTGCCCTTCGGAGGCGAGCTCGGCACCGCCTGCCCGTGCGAGCACTGGGTCGATCCCTGCGAGCACGCGCTCGCGCTGCTCACCCAGGTCGGCTGGCTCCTCGACGCGGACCCCTTCGTTCTGCTCGCGCTGCGGGGAGTCGGCCGCGAGACGTTGCTGGCCGACCTGCACGCGGGGGCTGGGCAGGCGCCGGGGCCCGACCCACCGGACGAGGCCGACGAGGTCGCGCTCGAGCTGGGTGAGGACGCCGCCCACCGGGCCGCCGCGGTCCTCGCGGCCCTCGACGCCGGCGACCACGACGCCGTCGGCGACCTGCTCCGCTGACCGCTGCGCCGGAGCGAGCCTCAGGCCACGCGGGCCCAGCGGCGGGGGGTGCGGCAGGTGCGGGTCGCACGCCGGCGCCACCGCCTCGGGTCGGACCGCGGGGCCTCGGCGGTCCCGGGACGGGCCGGGCGGGCCAGGTCGCGGCGCCGCGCCGCGGCTATAAGCACGCTCAGGTCGGGGTGCTGCATCATCGCTGCTGCTCCGTGGGCCGGGGCCCGCCGTCCGAACCCGATGACCGCACCCTGAGGGCGATGGCTGGCATCCGCCTGTCAGCCGGCTGTCGTCATGGACCCGACCGGGCTGCGGCCGCGTCACCTCAGGCGAGCTCGCGCAGCTCGGAGACCAGCACCGCGCCCGCCTCATCGGTGCTGCGCGACCGCCCCGTCGCGAGGGCCGCGGCCCAGGCCTCCTCGCCCAGGTCGGCGCGGGCGCGCGCCAGGCTCTCCCCGAGGCGGGCCGCGTCCGGGCCGGAGGCATCCTCGGCCCCCGTCGCCGCCACGAGCTCGACGAGCGCCCGGGAAGCGCCGAACCGGTCGAGCAGCGGGGTCAGGTTGCGCAGACAGGTCAGGAAGAGGTTCTCGTTGCCGGAGGCCAGCCAATGCTCCACGGCGGCCACGCAGCGGCCCACGGTCTCGCCGTCGAGCGGCCCGGTGCGGGCCCGGACCGCCGTCGCGACCGTGAGACTGACGCCCACCACGATGCGGTTGTCCAGCTCGATCGCGATGGTGGTCGCCCGCCGCAACGCGCGCAGGGCGGCCTCCGGGTCGCGCTCGGCGAGGGCCTCCCCCTCCGCGAACCAGGAGAAGGCGAGGGCACTCGGGTTGCCGGAGCGCTCCGCCGCCTCCCGGGACTGCCGCACGGCCTCGTCCGCGGGCCGGCCCGCGTAGGTGGTGGCGAGGGCGACTCCCATCGCGGCGAACGAGGCATCGCGCCACCGTCCGTCCGCGACGGCGGCATCGAAGGCGGGGCGCAGGAGCGCGGCGGCCTCGTCGTGGTTGCCCAGCGCCATCGCCACGTCGGCCAGGGCGTCGCGCGCCACGAGCTCCTCGTGGGACCCCGGCTCGGCGCGGGCCAGGGCCGCCTCGGCGTGCTCCCGGGCCTCCTTGGTCCACCCGGCGCGCCAGAACCACGCCGACGCCGCCGCGTGCACGCTGGCGGTGGCCGCGGCGGGGCCGAGCGTGAGAACCGCGAAGGCCAGCACGAGCACCTCGTTGCGCAGGCCCAGGTAGGCCCACGGGCGCAGCGACGCGACCAGTCCCGCCGCGAGGGGGGCGTCTGCGTCCTCGACCGCCCAGGCGAGCGCCGAGCTGGCGTCCCGCGCCAGGCGGTCCAGCGCGTGTCCGGCCTCGCGTTCGTCGGGTCCCTCGAACGCCGCCGCAGCACGCCCGGCCGCGGTGGCCACGCAGCGGGCGTGCGCCCGCCGGGCGGATCGCCGCTCCTCGGCATCGCAGAGCACGGCGGCGCAGGATCGCAGCGTCTCCAGCATGCGATAGCGTCCGGGCCCGGTCGCCTCCGGCGGCACCAGCAGGTGCCGCTCGGCGAGGGTGCTGACCAGGTCCACGGCGTCGGGGCCCAGCAGCGCCTCGGCCATGTCGAGGTCGAAGACGCCGACGAAGAACGACAGCCAGCGGAAGGCCCGCTGCTCCTCGGGCTCGAGCAGTTCATAGGACCAGGTCACCGTGGCCGCCAGCGTGCGCTGCCGGTCTCCCTGCCGCGACGACCGGGTGCGCAGCAGGCTGGGTTGCGTCTCGAGCCGGGCGAGCAGGTCGGTGAGCGTGAGGGTGCCGACTCGGCCGGCGGCCAGCTCGATCGCCAGGGGCAGGCCGTCGAGTCGGCGCACCAGGTCGGCCACGAGCGCGTCGGTCTGCGGCGTGTGTCCCAGGTCGGGGGCGACCGAACGAGCCCGCTCCCAGAAGAGCTCCACGGCGGGTGACTCCTCGATCGAGCGCGCGTGCCGGGGCCCGTCCGCCGCGCCGGGGAGCTGCAGCGGCGGGAGCGGCAGCACCTGCTCCACGGACAGGCCCAACCGCTCGCGCGAGGTGGCGAGCACACGGACCCCCGGCCCGTGGGTGCACACCTCCTCGACCGCGGCCGCGGCCGCGACGAGCAGGTGCTCGCAGTTGTCGACCACGAGCACGCCCGCCGCCGTGTGCAGCCACCGCCGCAGCGCCTCCTCGAGCGTGCCGCCGGGGAACTCCGCCACCCCGAGCGCCTCGGCGAGAGCGCGAGGCACCAGCCCGGGGTCGGTCAGGCTGGCCAGGTCGGCCCACCAGTGCACCTCGCCGGCGGCGGCGCTCGCGGCGAGGCTCGTCTTGCCGACGCCCCCCGGGCCCACGACGGTGACGAGCCGGTGCCGCTCCAGCATCCGCCGGAGACCGGCGAGGTGCGGCTCGCGGCCATACAGGTGGGGGGCGACCGGCGCGCGGATCCCGGACTCCGGGCTGACGGAGTCGGGGACGCCCAGGGAGGCGTCGCCCGACTCCCGCCGCAGCACCTCGGCATGGAGGGCGCCCAGCGCCGGGGACGGGTCCAGCCCCAGCTGGTCGGCGAGCAGCCGGCGGTGCTCCTCGTACGCCGCCAGGGCCGCATCGACGTCGCCACACCGGTGCAGCGCCGTCATCAGCAGCGCGATGCCCCGCTCCCGCAGCGGGTGGTCGCCGACCAGGACCCGCAGCTCCCCGGCCGCCAGCGCCGCGTCGCCGGCGGCCAGCAGCGCCGCCGCCCGGTCCTCGCGCACGAGGGCGTGCGCCTCGGCCAGGCGCCGGACCTCTCCCCCGGCGAGGTCCTCCCATCCGGGCAGCGCGGACCCGCGCCAGAGGGCCAGGGCGCGATCACAGCGAGCGAGCGAGGCGGCCGGAGGCTCGTGGGGGGCCGCGACCGCCAGGGCGAGGAAGGCGTCCAGGTCGAGCTCGACGGCGCCCGCGTCGATGCGGTAGCCGGGTCCGAGCCGTCGCAGCAGCGTCGCGTGCGGACCCAGCGCCCGGCGGACGCGGGCAACCGTCGTGTGCAGCGCCGACCGCGCGTCGCCGGGTGGCTCGTCCGGCCAGACGTCGGAGACCAGGAGATCGCCGTCCACGGCCCGGCCGCGGGCGAGGAGCAGCCGCGCCAGGAGACGACCCGGACGCCCCGTGGGGAACGGGCGCGGCGCCTCGACCGGGCCTAGTGACGGCGGGCCCAGCAGGCGCACTTCGAGGCGGCCCGGGCCCTCCGGGCCCGCGTCCGCCGACCGCGGGCCAGCGTCGGCCCCGGCCGTGGGTCCCTCGGTCACCCGCTCAGGATCGGGTGGGCGGGCGCGGCTGTCCAGGGACCCGCCGCGTCGGTGGGCGCCCGCCGCCGGTGGCGGCGGCGTGGGCGGGCTGACAGTCCGCTGTGCGCGGCCTGTCAGGAGACCCCACCAGTCTCGGGTTCGTTCATTCCACGCGCCGCCTCGAGTGGCGCTCACCGACCGGCCCTCGCGCCGCTGGAGGAGATCACGATGAAGACCGACGAGCTTGCCGACCACCTGTTCGGTTCCGTCCTGGGTGCCTTCGACACCCTCACCATCGCCGTGGGGGCCCATTTCGGGCTCTACGACCTGCTGCACCAGCGTCCGCGCACGAGCGAGGAGCTCGCCGAGGCCTCGGGCATGCACCCGCGCTACGCCCGCGAGTGGTGTGAGCAGCAGGCCGTCTCGGCCCTGATCGACGTGGACGACGCGGAGAAGCCCGCCGAGCAGCGCCGCTACTCGCTCGACGACGAGCACGCCGCCGTGCTCAGCGACCGCGACAGCCTCGGCTACCTCACGCCCTTCGCGCAGATCGTCAGCGCCGCCGCGATCCAGCTCCCCGCGCTGCTGGAGGCCTATCGGACCGGCGGCGGTGTCGGCTGGGCGCAGTACGGCGAGATGATGCGCGTCGGCCAGGCGGACCAGAACCGGCCGCTCTTCCTCGACCTGCTCGGCTCCTCCTGGCTGCCCTCGCTGCCCCGGGCCAACGAGGCCCTCAAGCGCGGCGGGCGGATGGCCGACGTCGGCTGCGGTGATGGCTGGGGGGTGATCGGCGCTGCGCTCGCCTACCCCGAGGCCACCGTCGACGGCTACGACATCGACCCCGACTCGATCGCGGCGGCGACGGCACACGCCGCGGCGTATGGCGTCGAGGAACGGGTCGCCTTCCACCTGGTCGACGCGGCGGAGGTGCCCGCGGGTGCCGCCGGCTCCTACGACGTGGTCACGGCGCTGGAGTGCGTGCACGACATGCCCGACCCGGTCGGGGTGCTCGCGACGATGCGCGCGCTGCTCGTGCCCGGCGGCACCGTCCTGGTCATGGACGAGAAGGTCCCCGAGCAGTTCACCGGACCGGGCGACCCGGTCGAGCAGCTGATGTATGGCATCTCGCTGCTGGTCTGCCTGCCCGACGGGATGGCCCACGACGAGACGGTCGCGACGGGCACCGTGATGCGGCCCGACACGCTGCGCTCCTACGCGCGGGAGGCCGGCTTCGCCGAGGTCGAGAAGCTGCCGATCGAGAACGACGTCTTCCGCTTCTACCGCCTCCTCGACGCCGACTGAGCGGAGGCGGCCCGGGGGCCACGAAGGCCGGCGGCGGACCCGCGTCCGCCGCCGGCCTCTGGCGCCCGGGCGTCGGTGGTGCCATATTGCCTCCGGGCGAGGAGGACGACCGCGGGCGTCTCGGAGACTCCTCGCCGCACTCTCGGGCTCGCGGCCCGGAAAGGGGGATGGGTCATGGCGCACGAGCGCAAGCACGGCTCGGAGAGCTTCTTCATCGAGGGCGAGGGCCTCCTCGTCACGCAGCTCGGCGGTCGCGAGGGCGGCGAGCCGGACCCGCTGGACGCCGAGGAGGGCCCGACCTCGATCACCGCCCGGCCCCTGGCGGCCGGTGAGGTGCCGGGGTTCCGCTTCACCCGCGTGGGGCCGAAGAGTCGCCCGTTGCGCCAGACCCTGCTCCGCAAGGTGGCCGAGGCGATGGTCGGCGGCCCCCAGGGCCCGGCCGGCGGCATCCCGGCCGGCTACACCTATCTCGGCCAGTTCATCGATCACGACCTGACGATGGACCGGACCCAGGTGATGCTCGGTGACGAGGTGACGCCGGCCGACATGCTCCAGGGTCGCTCCCCGGGCCTCGACCTGGACTCGCTCTACGGCGCGGGGCCGGGCGACGATTCCTCCGAGAGGTTCTACAAGCCCGACGGCCTGCACCTCAAGGTCGGCCGGAGCAGCTCCTTCAACGGCCCCGGCCTGCCCGACCGCGACCTGCCCCGGGTCGGCACGGGTGGCCGCGCCCGCCGGCGCCGGGCGCTGATCGCCGACCCCCGCAACGACGAGAACCTCGCCGTGGCCCAGACGCACGTGGCCATGCTCAACTTCCACAACCGGGTGGTCGACCGGCAGCCCGCCGCCACGAGGGCCCTGCCGGCCGGACGCCGCTTCCGCATGGCCCGCAAGCGGGTGACGCTGCACTACCAGTGGATGGTCCGTCACGACTACCTGCCGCGCATCTGCGACCCCGCGGTCCTCGACGACGTGTGGACGGGCGGCCGCAGGCTGGTGCAGCCCGACGCCGACGCGATGACGGTGCCCGCGATGCCGATCGAGTTCTCGGTGGCCGCGTTCCGGGTCGGGCACTCGATGGTGCGCCGCGACTACAACTGGAACTCCCAGTTCCCCGGTCGGGCGGGCTCCCTGCGCCAGCTCTTCACGTTCTCCGGGCTCGGCGGCAACCTGGGCGGCGACGACCGGCTGGTCGACATCTGGATCGTCGACTGGCGCCGGCTCTACGACTTCCCGGCGGCCGGCAAACCCCGCCTCAAGGGTCCGGGCCGGCTCAACCAGGCGCTGCGCATCGACACGCGGCTCACCGATGTGCTGGGAGCGCTGCCGCCGAGCACCTTCGGCGGTGGGCGCAAGGTGCCGCCCCTCGCCCGCAACCTGGCCTTCCGCAACCTCGATCGTGCCGGGATGGTCGGGCTCGCGACCGGGCAGCAGATGGTCGAGCGGCTGCGCGATCGCGGCGTCAGGATCAGGCCGCTGACCCGCCGGCAGATTCTCCAGGGCAACCGGGGAGTCGACCTCGACGGGCTGACCAAGGCCGAGAAGGACGCCCTGGTCACGCGCACGCCCTTGTGGTTCTACGTGCTCCGCGAGGCCGAGCTCAACGACGGGGTGCTGACCGGGGTCGGCGCCCGGATCGTGGCCGAGACCTTCCACCGCGCGATCGAGGGCAGCCGGTTCTCGATCCTGCGCAACGAGAAGTTCCGCCCCACCCTGGGGGCGCGGAAGGGCACCTTCGAGATGACCGACCTGCTCCAGTTCACCTACGGCTCGACCCGCAAGGGACTCGCCCCGGCGGGCTGAGCTGAGCCGGGCGGGCCGGCCCGGGGTGCTGGCTCCCACGAATTCCGCCGCGGGGTCCGCCCGCCGTAGACTGGGGGCTGCACAGGGTCCCGGTGAGCCAGGCGGTGGGTTGGCGCACCACCCGCCACGGCGCGCCCGCGCGCCGCCTGCCCCCGATCCTCGAGGGACCCGTGACCGCTCTCGCCTCCTACCGCCGGCTGCTGGCCCTGGCCGGACCGGTCTACGTGCTCGTCGCCTTCCTGGGCCGCCTGCCCGCCGCGATGTCGCAGATGGGCACGCTGCTGCTGGTCGCCCAGGCGAGCGGCTCCTACGGCGCGGGCGGCCTCGCGGCCGGCGCCCTGGCCGTCGCGAATGCCGTCGGCTCGCCGCTCGCCGGCGGACTCGCCGACCGCGTCGGGCAGCGTGTGGTCGTCACGGTGCAGTCGGTGGCCGGCGGGCTGTTGCTCCTCCTGCTGGTGTCGCTGGCCCGCGGCGGGGCGGCCGAGCCGGCGCTGGTCGCGGCCGCCGCCGCGGCCGGCTTCCTCGTCCCCCAGGTCGGCCCGTTGGCCCGGGTGCGGTGGACACCCATGACGCGGTCCGAGGGCGAGCGCCGCGGACGGCTCGTGGAGGCGGCCTTCTCCTACGAGGGCTCGGCCGACGAGGCGTCCTTCGTCGTCGGACCCGCCCTGATCGGCGTGGCGGTCGGCGTGGCCAGCCCGGCGGCGGCCGTCACCCTCGCGGCCGGGCTGCTCCTGGTCTTCGGAACCTGGTTCGCGCTGCACCCGACCGCCCGGATCGCCGACCACCCCCATCACCACGGCACCGGCCGCCTCCTGACGGCGGGCTTCGCCGTCCTGCTGGCCGGGCAGGCTCTCGTCGGCGTGCTCTTCGGCTCGGTGCAGACCGGCACCAGCGTGCTCGCCGACGCCGACGGCCACCTGGGCGCCGCGGGCCTGCTGCACGCGGTGCTCGGCGTCGGCTCGGTGTGTGCCGGGCTCGCGGTCGCGGCGCTGCCGCCCCGCTTCCCCCTGCCCCGCCGGATGCAGGCCTTCGCGGCCGGAATGCTGCTGCTGTCGCTGCCGCTGCTCGCGGTCGACTCGCTGCTCCGGCTCGCGCTGGCGCTGCTGGTGCTCGGCATCGTGATCGCGCCCTACATGATCACCAACTTCACGCTCGCCGAGCGCACGGTGCCGCGGGCCCGCGTGGGAGCCGCGATGACGCTGCTCGCCGCGGCGACGGGGGTGGGGTATGCGCTGGGCGCCGCCCTGGCCGGGTCGCTGGGCGACGCCCGCGGGCACACCGCCGCCTTCGCCGTCGCCGTGGTCGGCTCCGCGGTCGCGGCGGCGCTGTCGACGCTCGCGCAGCCCGTGCTGCGGCGGGCCGGCGCGAGGGGCGGCGAGCCCGTCGGACTCTCACCGCCCGCGCCGTCGTCCTGAGCGGGGTCGGGCCCGCGCGGGTGCGAGCCGTCGTCCGGCTCGCCGGGGATCAGGTCCCGGCGGGGACCTCGAGCGCGCGTAGGGCCATCGCCGCCAGCGTGCGGCGCATCGCGGCGTCGTCGAGCAGTCCCGAGTGCGGCGTCGAGTTGATCAGGCCGAACGCCGCGTGCGCGCGCGCCCGGGCCTCGTCGAGGTCCAGCGCCGGGTCCAGGGCCCGCAGTCGCCCGGCCCAGAGGTCGACGTACTCCCGCTGCAGCGAGCGCACCCGCTCCCGCGCCTCGGCGGGCAGCGAGGACCAGTCGCGGTCCTGCACGACGATGAGCGGGCGGTGCCGCAGCGCGAACTCCACGTGCCAGTCGACCAGCGCGGCGCAGGCAGCCGCGGGGGCGCGTGCGGCCGGGGCGCGATCGCGGCCCCCGGCGAGCAGCTCCTCGCTGATCGAGACGAGCATCTCCGCGAGCATCGCGTCCTTGGAGGGGAAGTGCTTGTAGAGCGCCGGACCCGAGATCCCGCACGCAGCGCCGAGGTCCGCCACCGAGACGCCGTGGAACCCCCGCGCCGCGAAGAGCTCCGCTGCGGTGTCCAGGATCTGGCGGCGCCGGTCCACCGCCTCAGGTTAGCGATCGTTCACCGGGTGGGTCGGGGGTGCCCGCCGCGCGGGTAGCGTCCGGCGGATGGCCGACATCCACTTCCGCAACGGCAACGTCTTCGACGGGCAGCGCTACCGCACGGGCATCTCCGTGCTCGTCCGCGACGGCCGCATCCATGGCCTGGGCCCCCCCGAAGCCGTGGGCGAGAGGGCGAGCACCGACGTCGAGGTCGTCGACATCGGCGACGGCCTGCTGATGCCCGGCTTCTTCGACAGCCACATGCATCCGCTCGTCGGTGGCCTGGAGCGCCTGCGGTGCGAGATGTTCGATCTCGGCTCGGCGGAGGCCTGCTTCGAGGCGATCGAGAAGGCGGCGAAGAGACGGCCCGACGACGCCTGGTTCCGCGGGGGTGGCTGGTCGGTGGACCTCTTCGACTCCCGGGGCCCGACCGCCGGGCAGCTCGACCGGCTGCTGCCGGACCGGCCGGCCTTCCTGCCCAGCACCGACCACCACGACGCCTGGGTCAACACGCGTGCGCTCGAGATCGCCGGCATCACGCGCGACACTCCGGACCCGCACGACGGCTGGATCGAGCGCGATGCCGAGGGGAACCCCTCGGGGACCCTGCGCGAGGGCGCGATGGACCTAGTCTGGCCGCACGTGGTCACCACGCGCGAGGAGTACGCCGACGCCCTGCGTGAGGCGCAGTCACACCTGCACTCCTGGGGCATCACGGGCTGGCACGACGCGCTGATCGGCGGGTACGCCGGTCTCGACGACCCGACGCAGGCCTACCTGGACCTGATCGCGACGGGCGAGCTGACCGCGCGGGTGACCTGTTCGCAGTGGTGGGACCGGTCGCGCACCGGCTCCCGGGCGGTGGCGCAGCAGGTCACCGAGCTGCTCGCCGAGCGGGACCGGCTGCGGCGGCTGGGGCTGGACGCGAGCTCGGTCAAGATCATGATGGACGGCATCTCGGAGACGTTCACGGCCAACGTCGGGGAGCCCTACCACGATCTGCACCACTGCCCCTGCGGCGACCGGGGGCTGCCGTTCCTGAGCCGCGACGAGGCGATCGAGGCGGTCGTCGCGATCGACGGGGCGGACCTGCGCGTGCACGTGCACGCCATCGGCGACCAGGCGGTGCACCACGCGCTGGACGCGATCGACGAGGCCCGGCGCACCAACGGCCTGCGCGACCTGCGGCACCAGATCGCCCACCTGCAGCTGGTCAGCCCCGAGGACCGCAACCGCTTCGGCGATCTCGAGGTGGTGGCCAACCTCCAGGGCATGTGGGCGCACTACGACACCCCCGCCGTGACCATGCTCGAGCCGCACCTGGACGAGGAGCGGATGGGGTGGCACTACCCGTTCGCGGACATCCTCGCTGCCCACGCGAAGTTCGCCGGCGGCAGCGACTGGCCGGTGCAGGACCCGGCGCCGATCGCCGCGGTGCACTGCCTCGTCAATCGCACCGCCTGGCAGGCCGAGGGGCCGGACCCCGAGGACCCGCTGGTGCCCGAGCAGGCGATCTCGCTGTCGGAGGCGCTGGGGGCCTATACGCGCGGCTCGGCGTGGGTGAACTACCACGACGACGCCGGGCACGTGGAGGTGGGGGCCCGGGCGGACCTCGTCATGCTGGACCGGGACCCCTTCGCCCTGCCCACCGAGGAGATCGGGTCCACCGAGGTGGTCGGCACCTGGACGCAAGGACGGCGGGTCTACGAGCGGTGAGACGCGGCTCCGGTCACGGCACGATCGGTTGCGGTCGGGGGACCGTCACCCCGTGTCATCCTCGCTCGATTGGTTGAGTCTCGTCCGAATGGGTTACGAATAGGGAGACCGCCGCGTGTCCGCGGCCGGGGCACCCCTCCGGCGTGGCGCCCGGGGACCCCGTCCGGAAGGATCCGTGATGCGTGAATACCTGAAGGAGCATACGAACCCACCGGTCTTCATCGGCTCGGCGGTCGTCGTGTTCATCTTCCTTGTCCTGGGCGTCGTGGCGCCCGCCAGGGTCAACACCGCCGCGCAGGAGGTCCTGGCCTTCATCTCGACCAACTTCGAATGGCTCTACATCTTCGGGCCCACGGCCCTCATCGTCTTCGTCGTGTGGCTGATGCTAGGCCGCTACGGCTCGGTCAAGCTCGGCCCCAACGAAGCGAAACCCGAGTACAACACGGTCTCCTGGTTCGCCATGCTCTTCACCGCGGGCATGGGCATCGGCCTGGTGTTCTACGCCGTGGCCGAGCCCGTGAACCACTTCACCAACCCGCCGACCGGCGAGGGTGGCACGTCCGAGGCCGCCTCGAACGCGATGCTGTACACGTTCTACCACTGGGGCTTCCACCCCTGGGCCGTCTACATCACGCTGGGTGCCGCGCTGGGCTACTTCACCTTCCGCCGTGGCCTGCCGCTGCGGCCGGCCTCCGCGCTCTACCCGCTGCTCGGTGAGCGCATCTACAGCTGGCCCGGGTCCGTGATCGACATCCTCGCGGTGTTCGGCACGCTCTTCGGCCTGGCCACTTCGCTGGGCATCGGCGGCCAGCAGGTCGGCGCCGGCCTGGAGACCCTCTTCGGCATCCCGAACACGACGACCACGCAGGTCCTGATCGTCGCGGCGATCACCGCGATCGCGGTCTGCTCCGTGATGCTGGGAGTCGACAAGGGCATCCGGAACCTGTCCCTGGCCAACCTCTGGCTCGCCCTGGGCCTGATGCTGTTCGTGCTCGCCTTCGGTCCGACCCGCGACATCGTGAACACGCTGGCCGCGAACGTCGGCATGTACATCCAGACGCTGCCGCAGCTGGGCCTCGAGACCTTCCCGAACGGTGGCGAGCAGGCCCAGTCCTGGCAGGCCGGCTGGACGCTCTTCTACTGGGGCTGGTGGATCTCCTGGGCGCCCTTCGTCGGCATGTTCCTGGCCCGGATCTCCTACGGCCGCACGCTGCGCGCCTTCGCCGCCGGTGCGCTGCTCGCCCCGGTGGGGGCCTCCATGCTGTGGATGACCGTGTTCGGCAACTCCGGGCTGCGGTTGATCCAGCAGGGTGACGGGGGCGACCTGCAGGACACGTCGATCAACAGCCCGGAGAACAGCCTGTTCGTGTTGTTCGAACGGCTGCCGGTCGCCGGCTTCCTGGCGACGCTGGCGTCCCTGTTGGTGGTGATCGTCGTGGTGCTCTTCTTCGCGACCTCGTCGGACTCGGGCTCGCTGGTGGTGGACATCCTCACCAACGGCGGCGACCCCAACCCCGTATGGCAGCAGCGCCTCTTCTGGGCGATCACCGAGGGAGCCGTGGCCTCCGTCCTGCTGATCGCGTCCGCGGCCTCGGGTGGCAATGCGCTCGCGGCGCTCCAGGGTGCCGCGATCTCCGCCGGACTGCCGGTCCTCATCCTGCTGTTCTTCATGGCCATCGGGCTCACGCAGGCGCTGCGCCACGAGCGGATCGAGAGCCCGGACATCAAGAACCCCCCGCCGCTGGCCGGGATGCGGCAGTTCGCCGAGCGCACCCGTCCTCCGCGCGCCGGGGACATGCAGGCCGACCGTGCGCAGAAGAAGAAGGAGGCCGCAGAGGCCCGCGGCGAGGAGTCCGATCAGTCGAGCGACACGTCCCGCGAGCCGGCAAGCACCTGAGCCCGGCCCTGGCTGTGTTAGACCCGCTGGTGCAGACCCGGATGTCGAGGCCCTGCATCGGGGGGAGCACGGTCCGGTGTCGGGCGGCTAGAGTGTCGGCCACATTTCCCCGCACGACTGGTCGAGCCAACGGCCGTCGGGTGACCACGAAGCACAGCGCGAAGCGCGTCCGCGGCCGGGGTCGACCCCCGGCCGCGGAGACGCGACGACCCGTCCGGAAGGACCCGTGATGCGTGAATACCTGAAGGAGCACACGAACCCACCGGTCTTCATCGGGTCGGCGGCCGTCGTGCTCGTGTTCCTGTTCTACGGCGTGGTGGCCCCCGCCTCCGCCAACTCGATCTCCTCCTCGACGCTCAGCTTCGTCTCCTCGAAGTTCGAGTGGCTCTACATCTTCGGCGCCTCGGGCTTCCTGGTGTTCATCTTCTGGCTGATGCTGAGCCGCTACGGCTCGATCAAGCTCGGCCCGAACGACTCCAAGCCCGAGTACGGCACCCTGTCCTGGTTCGCGATGCTCTTCACCGCGGGCATGGGCATCGGCCTGGTGTTCTACGCCGTGGCCGAGCCGGTCAACCACTTCATTTCGCCGCCGACCGGCGAAGGGAGCACACCCGACGCCGCCGAGAACGCGATGACGTACACGTTCTTCCACTGGGGCCTGCACCCGTGGGCGATCTACCTCGTGCTCGCCGTCTCCCTGGGGTACTTCTCCTTCCGACGCGGCCTCCCGCTGCGGCCCGCCTCGGCGTTCTACTCGCTGATCGGCGATCGCATCTACGGTTGGCCCGGGGCGGTCATCGACATCCTCGCAGTGTTCGGCACGCTCTTCGGCCTGGCCACGTCGCTGGGCATCGGCGGACAGCAGGTCGGCGCGGGTCTGAACACGCTGTTCGGCATCCCGAACAACACGCTGACCCAGGTGCTGGTCATCGCGGCGATCACCTCGGTCGCGGTGGTCTCGGTGATGCTGGGAGTCGACAAGGGCATCCGGAACCTCTCGCTGGCCAACCTCTGGCTGGCCCTCGCCCTGATGATCTTCGTGTTCACCTTCGGCCCGACGATCGACCTGATCAACTCGCTGGCCGCCCACGTCGGCACCTACATCCAGACGCTGCCGGACCTGGGCATGGAGACGTTCCCCAACGGCGGCGAGCAGGCCCAGACCTGGCAGGCCGGGTGGACGCTCTTCTACTGGGGCTGGTGGATCTCCTGGGCGCCCTTCGTCGGCATGTTCCTGGCCCGGATCTCCTACGGCCGCACCATTCGGTCCTTCCTCGCCGGGGCGCTGTTCGCGCCGGTCGGAGCCTCGATGGTCTGGCTGACCATCTTCGGCGACTCCGCCCTGCGCCTGCTGCTGAGCGACCCGGACAACGCGGTCGCGGGAGCGGTCGAGGAACCGGAGAACAGCCTCTTCCTGCTGCTCGACCAGCTGCCGGTCGCCGGCGTCGCGGCGACGCTGGCGTCCCTGTTGGTGGTGATCGTCGTGGTGCTCTTCTTCGCGACCTCGTCGGACTCGGGCTCGCTGGTGGTGGACATCCTCACCAACGGCGGCGATCCGAACCCGAAGTGGCAGCAGCGCCTCTTCTGGGCCGTGACGGAGGGCGCCATCGCCGCCGTGCTGCTGGTCGTCTCCTCGGTGTCGGGCGCGTCGGCCCTGTCCGCGCTGCAGGCGGCCTCGATCTCGGCCGGGCTGCCGTTCGCGCTGGTGCTCGCGATGATGGCGGTGGGGCTGGTCAAGGGCCTGCGCGACGAGCGCATCGAGCGCCCGGGCATCGCCGAGCCGCCCCCGATGGCGGGGATGCGGGAGTACGCCCTGCGCACCCGTGCGCCGCGGGCCGGCGATGAGCAGGCCAGTGCCGCGGATCGCGAGGCGGCCTCGTCCGGCGGGACCTAGGCGGAGCCGGTGGACGCCGCCGGTTAGCGATCGCTAACCTGACGCGCGTGAGCGAGGAGATGCGGGCGCTGGTCGCCGAGCTGCACACGCGGGTCGACCGGGCCCGTGCGGGCGGCGGCGAGGCGGCTCGGCGCAAGCACACCGACCGTGGCAAGTTGCTCGCCCGGGATCGGGTCGACCGGCTGCTCGATCCCGGCAGCCCCTTCCTCGAACTCAGCCCCCTGGCGGCCACCGGGATGTACGGCGGCGCCGGGGACGGCGACGTCGTCCCCAGCGCCGGCATCGTCACCGGCATCGGCCGGATCGCCGGCCGGGCCTGCGTGGTCGTGGCCAACGACGCCACGGTCAAGGGCGGCACCTATTACCCGGTCACCGTCAAGAAGCACCTCCGCGCCCAGGCGGTCGCGGCCGAGAACCGGCTGCCGTGCGTCTACCTCGTCGACTCCGGCGGCGCGTACCTGCCGATGCAGGACGAGGTGTTCCCCGACCGCGAGCACTTCGGCCGGATCTTCTTCAACCAGGCGAACCTGTCCGCGGCGGGCATCCCGCAGGTCGCCAGCGTGATGGGCTCCTGCACCGCGGGCGGCGCCTACGTGCCCGCGATGAGCGACGAGACCGTGATCGTCAAGGACGAAGGCACGATCTTCCTCGGTGGCCCGCCGCTGGTGAAGGCCGCGACGGGCGAGGTCGTCACGGCCGAGGAGCTCGGCGGCGGCGAGGTGCACGCCCGCACCTCCGGCGTGGTCGATCACCTCGCCGAGGACGACGACCACGCGCTCGCCGTCGTGCGCGGCATCATCGACACGCTGCCGCCGGCGCCCGAGCCGCCCTGGGAGGTCCGGCCCGTCGAGGAGCCGGCCGAGGACCCGGCGACGTTGCCCGACGTGGTGCCCGTCGACCCGCGCACGCCTTACGACGTGCGCGAGGTGATCCGCCGCATCGTCGACGGAAGCCGGCTCCAGGAGTTCAAGCAGCTCTACGGCGAGACGCTGGTCTGCGGCTTCGCGCACATCTGGGGCCACCCGGTCGGGATCCTCGCCAACAACGGGATCCTGTTCAGCTCCTCGGCGCTCAAGGGCACGCACTTCATCGAGCTGTGCAACCAGCGCGGCATTCCGCTGGTCTTCCTGCAGAACATCTCGGGCTTCATGGTCGGCCGGGAATACGAGAACGGCGGCATCGCCAAGGACGGCGCCAAGCTCGTCGCCGCGGTCGCGTGCAGCGTCGTCCCGAAGTTCACGGTCGTGGTCGGTGGCTCCTACGGCGCCGGCAACTACGGCATGTGCGGCCGGGCCTACGACCCCCGGTTCCTGTGGACCTGGCCCAACGCCCGGATCTCCGTGATGGGAGGCGAGCAGGCCGCTGCCGTGCTTGCCACCGTGCGTCGCGACGGGCTCGAGGCCAGGGGCGAGGTGTGGGGTGCAGCGGAGGAGGAGAGCTTCAAGGACCCGATCCGCTCGCAGTTCGAGGAGCAGGGGTCGCCGTACTACGCCACCGCCCGGCTCTGGGACGACGGCGTGATCGACCCCGCCGACACCCGCCGGGTGCTCGGCATGGGCCTCGCGGCCGCCGCGCACGCTCCGGTCCCGCCCCCCTCCTACGGCGTCTTCAGGATGTGACGGGCAACCGATGATCCACACCCTGCTGGTCGCCAACCGCGGCGAGATCGCGGTGCGCGTGATGCGCACCGCCGCCCTCATGGGCGTGCGCACGGTCGCGATCTTCACCGACCTCGACGCCGAGGCGCCCCACGTGCGCGCGGCCGACGAGGGGGTGCGCGTGGCCTCCTACCTCGACGTCGACGAGGTCGTCGCCGTCGCCGTCGCCGCCCGCGCCGACGCGGTGCACCCGGGCTACGGGTTCCTCTCCGAGAGGGCCGCCTTCGCGGCCGCGCTGGAAGCGGCGGGCGTGCGGCTCGTCGGGCCCGCCGCGTCGGTGATGGAGCAGATGGGACGCAAGGACGCCGCCCGCGAGATCGCGGTCGCCGCGGGCGTCCCGGTGGTGCCGTTGCACCAGAGCGAGGAGGGCCGGGTCCCCGACGCGTCGGCGCTGGACTACCCGGTGCTGGTCAAGGCCGCCGCCGGTGGGGGCGGCAAGGGCATGCGCGTCGTCCGCGCTCCCGGTGACCTCGAGGATGCCGTCGCCGCCGCCCGTCGGGAGGCGAAGAGCGCCTTCGGCGACGACACGATGCTGATCGAGAAGTACGTGGAGCGCGGGCGGCACGTCGAGGTCCAAGTGATCGGCGACACCCAGGGCACGGTGCTGCACCTGTGGGAGCGGGACTGCTCCACCCAGCGCCGGCACCAGAAGGTGCTGGAGGAGGCGCCCGCCCCGACGATCGACGACGCCACCCGGACGCGGATCACCCGCGCGGCCGTCGACCTCGCCGCGCACGTCGGCTACACGGGCGCGGGCACCGTCGAGTTCCTGCTCGACCCGGATGCGAACGGGGGCGCCGGCGAGTTCTACTTCCTGGAGATGAACACCCGGCTCCAGGTCGAGCACCCGGTGACCGAGATGGTCACGGGCCTCGACCTCGTGAGGCTGCAGCTGCTCGTCGCGGCGGGCGAGCCGCTGCCGCTGGCCCAGGAGGACGTGCGCCTCGACGGCCACGCCATCGAGGCCCGCGTCTACGCCGAGGACTCCTTCGCCGGCTTCCTGCCGCAGGCCGGGACCGCCACGGTGGTGCGGTGGCCGAGCCACGTGGACGTGCGGGTCGACCACGCCCTGGAGCAGGGCCAGGTGGTCTCGACGGCGTACGACCCGATGCTCGGCAAGGTCGTCGCGCACGCGGCCGACCGCGAGGCGGCGCGGCAAGTGCTCCTCGCGGCCCTCGACGAGACCGTGATCCTCGGGCTCACCACCAACGCCGGCTTCCTCCGCGCCCTCGTGGCGAGCGAGGAGTTCCGCGAGGCCAGCATCGACACCGCCTGGCTCGACCGGCACGAGCTGCCCGCGCCGGGCAACGACCTGCCGCGGCTGCTCGTCGCGTGGACCGCCGCGATGCTCACCGCCGCCGATCCCTCGGATCCCGAACGCCACGCCTTCCAGCCCGACGGCTTCCGGCTCGGGACCGCGCCGGCGCCGATCCGCGTCGAGCTCGACCGGGACGTCTCCGTCGCCCGGGCGCCCGACGGGCGCAGCGGCACCGTGGACGGCGTCGGGGTGCGGCAGCTCTCCGCCCGTCCGCTCCCCGGGCACGACCCGTCCGGGCAGGGCTACCTGCTCGCGGTCGTGGTGGACGGGCGGCCGGTGCACGCCGTGGTGCAGGTGCCCCGGTCCCGCCACGGCGTCTCCTTCGAGGTCGCCCTGCACGGTCAGCGGCACGCGTTCACCCCGCCCGACCGGCTCGCCGGGTCGGTCGACGTCTCTGACGGCACCGTCGTGGCGCCCATGCCCGGGACGGTGCTCGACGTCCGCGTGGCCCCCGGGGACACCGTGGCGGAGGGGCAGGCCCTCGGGGTGCTGGAGGCGATGAAGATGGAGCTCTCGCTCGCGGCCCCCTTCGAGGGGACGGTCGCCGAGGTGGCGGTGGCGCCCGGTGACCAGGTCGCCCTGGGGGCGCGCCTGATGGTGGTCGACCCGGCAGGCGACCCGGCGGGCGGCCAGGCGGGGGACGCCCCGGAGGCGGGTCGGGCACAATCTGCCCCATGAGCCGCGTCGTCTACCTGCACGTCGGCGCACCCAAGACCGGCACGACCTATCTGCAGGACCGGCTCACCCGCAACGCCGCTGCCCTGGCTGAGCACGGCGTCCACTTCCCGACGCGCTCCCGCTTCGTGAAGAACGACCTCTTCCACTTCCGCGCCGCGCTGGACCTGCTCGAGCAGGACTGGGGCGGCCCGCCGGGGCATGCCGAGGGCGCGTGGGAGGCGATGGTGCGGCTGGTCGAGCGCCGCGAGGGCACCGTCGTCATCAGCCACGAGATCCTCGCTCCGGCGGCGGCGGACAAGGTGGCCAAGGCGATGAACGACCTCGCCGGGAGCGAGGTGCACGTCGTCTACTCGGCCCGCGACCTCGGTCGCCAGCTGCCGGCGGCCTGGCAGGAGAGCATCAAGCAGGGGCGCAAGTGGCGGTTCCGGCGCTTCCTCGACAAGGTCGAGAAGGGCGACCCGTGGTTCTCGCGGGCCTTCGACCTCCCCGAGGTGCTCGCCACGTGGGGCTTGCACGTGCCGCCGGACCGCCTGCATGTCCTGACGGTGCCGCACCCCGGGCCCGGCAACGCCCCCGACGAGCTGTGGCAGCGGTTCTGCCGGCTCCTCGGGATCGATCCCGCCTGGGCCCCCCGGGACAGCGAGCGGGCCAACGCGTCCCTGGGCGTGGCCGAGGTCGAGCTCGTGCGGCGGCTCAACAAGCGGATGGGTCGCGTCGCGCGCCGCGAGATGGCCTACGACCACCTGGTGCGCAACCTCCTGGCCCAGCAGGAGCTGGCGGCGCGCCGGTCGCCGCCGGTGCGGCTGCCCCCGGGTCGCTTCGCGTGGGCGGAGGAGCGCGCCGAGGCGTGGATCGAGTGGCTGGCGAGCAGCGGCGTGGACGTCGTCGGCGACCCGGCCGAGCTGCGACCCCGGCGCCCGGATCCCGAGAAGCGCTGGCGCGACCCCGACCAGGTCGGCTCGAGCATGCTGCTCGGCGCCTCCCTCGACGCGCTCGAGGCGATGACCCGCGAGGCCGCGCGGCGGCGGCCCCCCGAGCTCAGCAGGCGTGAGAAGCTGCGCCGCAGCGTGCGGAAGCTGCGGCGGTGACCCGGCCGACCGCTCCGGTCGGTGCGGCCGCCGGGACGACGAGCCGCCCCGCGGGTGGCCCGGGTTGGGTCGAACACCTGCGCGGGGGCGGCACGGCGCGCTGGTCCGACTGGCTCAAGTCGTACGGCCCCGCCGGCGAGCTCCGCCGCGGCGCGCTGCCCGGCGCCCAGGAGCTCGAGCTGCTGCGCCGGCTGAATCTGGCCGGGCGGCCGTCCGCCGGCCTCACCGAACGGGTGCTCGCCGCCGGCGGCACCGGCCGCGGTCGGCTCGACCTCGAGCTTGTCGGCGACGGTCCGGTCCGACCCCACGGCCCCCGGCCCGTCGAGCCCGCCGACCTGCCCGCCGAGGAGATGCTGCGCGTGGCGGTGGGCCTCCTCGCGGAGGACCTCCTCGCCCATGCCGCGCGGGAGCCCGCCGTGCTGGCTGACTCGCCGCGGCGTCGGCAGCTGCCGGGTCGCCGTCGCTACCGGGCGGTGGGGGACCCGCGCCTCGCGGACGCCCTCCAGGCGGCCGCTCCCCGCCGGTCGGCGGGCGGCCGGGGAAGCCGGGTCCTGGTCCTCGGCGCCGGCGTCGAGCAGATGCTGGTCGACGTCTGGTGCGCCCGCTTCGCCGGGCCGGGCGTGCCCGGCTGGAGCGCGTGGCTGGGCGACCTGGTCGATCGCGACGTGCTGCCGCCCGCAGCCGACCTGGCGGAGGTGGCGCGGCGCTGGGCCGAGCGCGAGGACGCCGCCCGGGTGCACGTCGTCCTGGACCCCGCGGCGCTGCCCCGGCTCGTTCGCGCGCGGCGCCTCGCCGCCCCGTCGGGGACGGCCCCGGGCGCCGGTGCGGCCGAGCTGGCGCGCCGGGTCGCCGACGTGCTCGGGGTGATGGTGGAGCCGGCCGGTCGCCGCCGCCTCGTGAGCCGTGCCCTGCTGCCGTGGCTCGCCAGCCTGGAGGTGCCCTCCGGCGCGCGCGTCCCCGGCGTCCCGGCGTGGGCCGAGCCGTGGCTGCTCCGACGGGGGCGGGTGCTCCGCGACGCCGTCCGGGCCGGTGGATACCGTGTGCACGGCGACCTCGACGGGTTGCTCGACCGCACCGCCGGCGGGTGGCCCGGACCGGCCCAGGCGCTGACGGTGGCCGTGGCGGCCCTCGGCGAGGCGGACCGGCAGGACCAGCCCGTGCAGGACCGGTCCGGGAAGGAGCGACGGTGACGGCCCAGCGGGTGCTGCTGCACGTGGGCACCCCGAAGACCGGCACGTCCTACGTGCAAGACGTGCTCTTTCGCAACCGCGCGCGACTCGTCGAGCACGGCATCCTCTACCCGGCGGACCGGTTCGACAGCCATTTCCTCGCCGGCCTGGACCTGATGCGGCTCACCTGGGGTGGCCTGGAGCGCGAGGCGGTCGGCGCGTGGGACCGGCTGGCCGAGCAGGTCCGGGCCTGGCACGGGACGGCGATCGTCAGCCACGAGATCCTCGCGCACGCATCCCGCGCCCACGTCCGGCGGGCCCTGGCGTCGCTGGGCGCCGACGACGGTCCTGACCACGGAGGCGTGGAGATCCACCTCGTCGTCTCCGCGCGCGACCTGCTGCGGCAGGTGCCGGCAGAGTGGCAGGAGAACGTCAAGCACCGCGCGACCCTGAGCTACGAGGACTTCCTGGCGCAGCTCCGGGACCCCGACCGCGCGTCGCGGATCGCGGCCTGGTTCTGGAGCGTCCAGGAGGTGCCCGACATCCTCGAGCGGTGGGGCGGCGATCTGCCGCCGGAGCGGGTGCACGTGGTCACGGTGCCCGCCCCCGGGTCGCCGAAGGACCTGCTCTGGCAGCGGTTCCAGCAGGCTTTCGGACTCGAGGACGTCCCGCTGGAAGAGGAGGGTGAGCGCGCCAACCCCTCGCTCGGCGTCCCCGAGACGGCGCTGGTGCGCCGGATCAACGGCGCGGTCAACCGCGACCTGCCGCCGCCGGAGTATCGCCCCCTGGTCCGCGAGCTGCTGGTCCACCAGACCCTGTCGGCGCGCACCGGCTCGCCGCGGCTCGCGCTGCCGCCCGCGGAGGCCGAGTGGGCGATGTCGCTCTCGCGCGCGTGGGTCACCGGGCTGCGCGAGCACGGCTACGACGTCGTCGGCGACCTGGAGGACCTGATGGGGCTGGCCGCCGCGGAGTGGTCGGACCCGGACGCCCCCGACGAGGGGTCGGTCGCCGAGGCGGGCGTGGACGCGATTCGCGCGCTGCTGCTGGAGAACGCCCGGCTCCGATCGTCGGAGGCCGGGCTGCGGGGCGAGGTCGACGACCTGCGCGGGGCGCTGGATCGCGCCTACCTCCGGCCGAGCTATCGGTTGCGCGAGCGGATCGTGACCGGGCTGGGCGGCTCCGGGGCCGGTCGTCGGCTGCTGAACCTCTACCGCCGGTTGCGCGGGCGGAGCTCTCCGTCGGCGTAGCGCCCCACCTGCCAGGTCTGGTAGCCGTCGGCGCCGGCGCCGACCAGTCCGCCGACCAGCGGCACGCGCTTGGCCGCCGTCGAGGCCATCTGCTTGCCCACGACGCGCTCGACGAGGCCTGCGGCCACCTCGCGTGACACGGCGCGGTCCATCTCGGCGCGCGCCACGGGGTCCGCGACGGGGGCCGTGGCCAGGTGCGACGGCGGGCCGGGCAGGCGCCCCTTGCGGACCATCCGGGCGACGTCTTGCTCGCCGAGCAGGGAGACGATGACGGCGTTGCGCACGCTGGGGTCGTCGAGGTCGTGGCCCCACAGGTGGGCGATCCCCGCGACCATCCGGCACTGGATCACCGCGAGCGAGGTGATGTTGGTCGGAACCGTCACGGCCGCGGTGACCACGCCGCCGATGTTGGTGACGAAGCCGCCCGCCGCGGCCAGCCGCACGTGGTTCTCGATGACCTCGTGGACGCCGCGCTCGATGTCACCGTGCTGCTCCGCGAGCTGCTTGTCGGCGGCCGCGGCGGCCGGCGGCAGCGGCCCCGCGCCGCGGATGGCGCGGGTCAGCGCCTCGCGCACGAACCCGGTGGTGATGTCCGGGGCCATCCGGGTCAGCTGTGGCGCCATGCCGCGTCCGACGCGTCCCCTCAGGCTCATGGTCGGAAACCCTACGCAGCACCCCATCGGCCCCACCCCGGACCCGCTTCGGAGTACCACGGACGGGCGGTGCGGCACGCTAGTTTGTCAGCGATGTCCGTGCCCGTGCCTCCGGTGGAGCCCCCCGCGAGCCTGTGGCGCTTCGGGCCCAGGGAGTCACTGGAGTCCCGTGACGACCTGGTCGCCGTCGGGGCGGACCTCTCTCCGGGCACGCTGCTGGAGGCCTACCGGCACGGCCTGTTCCCGATGCCCTCGGGCGAGGCGGCCAACCGGCCGCTGTGGTTCTGTCCGGTGACCCGCGGCGTCCTGCCCCTGGCGGGGCTGCACGTGTCGCGGTCCCTGCGGCGGTCCTGCCGCGACTTCGAGATCCGCGTGGACACCGCGTGCCCCGAGGTGATCGACGCCTGTGCCCATCCCGATCGCCCGTCGGGCTGGATCGACGACGGGGTGCGGGAGGCGTACCTCGAGCTGCACCGTCTCGGCTGGGTGCACTCCGTCGAGGCCTGGCGCGACGGCGAGCTGGCCGGCGGGCTGTACGGCGTCGCGCTCGGTGGGCTCTTCGCGGGGGAGTCCATGTTCCACCGACAGCGGGACGCGTCGAAGGTGGCGCTGGTCGGTCTGGTGGAGCGCCTGCGCGCCGAGACCGACCCGACCACCCGCGACCGGCGGCTGCTCGACGTCCAGTGGCGCACGCGACACCTGGCCAGCCTCGGGGTCGTGGAGGTGGACCGCGCGACGTACCTCTCGCGGCTGCGGTCCGCCCTGGACCTCGACCCACCGCCCGCGCTCGGCGGACCGTGCCACGATGAGGGTGGGTCCGACGGGTCGTGACCTCGGGAGCGGGCGTCGGGAACGGCAGCCCTGCGCATGCCGGGACGGACGAGGGGGAGATCCGCGTGGAGCGACGCCGTGCGCGACGCGCGCTGCCGGCCCTGCTCGTGACGCCGCTGCTGGCGGTCGCGGGCTGCGGCGAGCAGGCGCCGACCGACGCTTCCGAGGAGGAGTTCTGCCAGGAGTGGGGGAAGCTGTCCGACGCCCGGACCGGCGGGGCCTTCGGCCGGGTCGCGGAGAGTCTGCGGCGGGTGGGCACCCCCGGCGGCATCGGCGGCGACACCCGCGATGGGTTCGAGGTGTTCCTCCGGGTGGCGAGCAGCCTCGACGAGGACGCCACGCTGGACGAGCTGGTCGACCCGGCCGTGAGCAACGCGGAGGCGCGGGACCTGAAGGTGTTCATCGACTACGCCAGCGAGACGTGCACCGCGCTGGACGAGGAGGCCGGCGGGCTGTAACCGCCGACACGCCTTGGTCGGGCCCCCTGGCCGGCGCCGGGTCGGACGACGGGGGGGCGGACGACGCGGGGTCAGACGACGCGGGGCGCCTCGCCGTTCTCGCTGACGATCGGTCGCCCGGCCGCCTCCCACTCGAGCATCCCGCCGTGCAGGTTCACCGCCGGGCGGCCCACCCGGTCGAGCCAGCCGACGACCTGCGCGCTACGGCCGCCCACGCGGCAGACGACCAGCACCTCGCCGTCGGGGAGCTCGTCGGTGCGCGTCGCCAGCTCGCTGAGGGGCAGGTGGACGGCGCCGGGGATGTGGCCGTGCACCCACTCCACCGGCTCCCGGACGTCGAGCACGGTGACGCCCTCCGGCAACGGGTCGGGCAGCAGGGCGACCTCGGTCGTCGGGATCGAGGAGTCCGCGTTCATGCGCCGACCCTAGAGGCCGGCCCCAGAGCCCCGACCCGAGGCGTGCGCCGCGACCGGTCCGATGGTGGCCAGCACCTCGCCGTGCAGGATCGTGAGCCACCCGTCCGCACAGCCGGCCCAGGCGCGCCAGGCGTCGGCCAACCGCGCCAGGTCGGCCCGGCTGGCCTCGCCCGAGGCGAGCGCCTTCTCCGCGAACGCCGAGCGCGTCACCCGGTCCGCCCACATCCCGCCCCACCAGGCGCGCTCCTCCGGCGTGGCGAAGCACCAGACGGACGCGCTGGGGGTGATCCGCTCCAGACCCGCCGCCTGTGCCCAGCCCAGCAGCCGGCGCCCTGCGTCCGGCTCGCCGCCGTCCAGCCGGGCGATCCGCTGGTAGAGCGCGAGCCACTCGCGCAGTCCGGGGACGTCCGGGTGCCACACGAACCCGCGGTAGTCGGCGTCGCGCGCGGCGACGAGACCGCCCGGCCGGGTGACCCGGCGCATCTCCCGCAGCGCCTGCACGGGATCCGCCACGTGCTGCAGGACCTGGTGGGCGTGGACCACGTCGAAGGACTCGCTCGCGAAGGGCAGCGCATGCACGTCGGCCGTCGCGTAGTCCACGGTGGCCTGGTCCGAGGAGTCGGTCCCGGACTCGACCCCGGCCCGGGTCAGCGCCAGCGCCTCGTGGTTGATCTCGGTCGCCGTCACCCGGGCCACCCGCTGGGCGAGGTCGGCGGTCAGCGTTCCGGGGCCCGCGCCGATGTCGAGCAGGTGTCGATCCGGCATGAGGTGCGGGAGCAGGTACGCCGCGGAGTTGGGCCCCGTGCGCCAGCGGTGCGAGCGCAGGACCGACTCGTGGTGCCCGTGCGTGTAGGAGCGTGTCACGAGCCTCAGTGTGTCCCGGCGAGGTTGAGGCCCACCACTCCGACCACGACGAACGTCAGCGAGACCGCCTTGAGCCAGTTCATCTCCTCGCCGAGCATGAGGTAGCTGATCACCGCGACCAGCGCCGTCCCCAGCCCCGCCCAGATCGCGTATGTGACCGACACCGGGAGCGTGCGCACGACCAGGGCGAGCAACCAGATGGCGACGGAGTAGCCGGCCAGCACCACCGCGGTCCAGACGGGGTTGGTGAAGCCCTCGGCGCGCGGGAGCAGCGCGGTCGAGGCCACCTCGAACGCGACGGCGACCACGAGCAGCACGAGCGCGACGTACATGGGACCCTCCTCGGGCGTCGGTGTAGCGATTGCTACGCGCAACTACTGTAGCAGTTGCTACAGTGACGGCATGGATCGTCGCGGGGAGCTGGCCGAGCAGGTGACCGACTACACGCTCGCGCACGGGCTGATCGGGCTCACGCTGCGGCCGCTGGCGCGGGCGAT
This sequence comes from uncultured Actinomycetota bacterium, assembly GCA_963731985.1. Taxonomy (GTDB): domain Bacteria; phylum Actinomycetota; class Actinomycetes; order Propionibacteriales; family Nocardioidaceae; genus Nocardioides. The sequence continues at coordinate 52,283 of CAVSYA010000011.1, forward strand.
CGGAACCAGCGACCGCATGTTGATCTACCACTTCGGCAGCCGCGACGAGCTCGTCTCCGAAGTGCTCGAGCTCGCCAACGACCGGGCGGTCGCCGCGCTGGCCGAGCTGCCCGCCGGGGTCTCCGTGCGGGACGCCGTGAACCGGCTCTGGCACGCCTACCGAGGGGAGCCGCTGCACCCGCTGCTGTGGCTGTACTACCAGGCCGCCGCGACCGGTTTCATCGGCACGGAGCCCTACCGGTCGCGCGCCCGCGCCAGCAACGCGCGCTGGGCCGCCGCGCTGCGCGGCTACCTGCGGCGCAGCGGCGCCTCCGCCGAGCGCGTCGACCGGGTCGCCCGGTTGGTGGACTGGGGACTCTGCGGCTTCCACTTCGACCTGGCGACCACCGACCCCGAGGAGCTGGCCCACGGCGTCGACGACCTCGCCGCCGCCGCCGAGGGCCTGGCGGGCTCGCCGTAGCCCGGGGTTGCGGACGCTGCCGCGGAGGGGCCGCAGTCCGAAGGGCTGGACCGGGGTCACGGCGTGGCGATGGCGACGTGGGGGGCCCCGGGTCGAGCACGTCCGCGAGGTCACCGGTGGGCAGGGCGGGCGATCGCCAGGCTCCGGATCACTTCAGGAACTTCGACGTCCGCCGGTCCGCCAGCAGCTTGCCGCCCGTCTGGCAGCTCGGGCAGTACTGCAACGAGGAGTCGGCGAAGGACACCTCGCGCACGGTGTCGCCGCAGACCGGGCAGGGCCTGCCGGTCTGCCCGTGCACGGCGAGGTGCGACTTCTTCTCGCCCTTGAGCTCGCTGGCGGCCAGGCCGCGGGAGCGGGCGACGGCGTCGCCGAGGCAGGACTGGATCGCGTCGTAGAGGGCCTGCACGTCGGTCTCGGTCAGGCTGCTGGCCGGCTTGAAGGGCGACATCCGCGCCGCGTGCAGGATCTCGTCGGAGTACGCGTTGCCGATGCCGGCGATGGTGCCCTGGTGTCGGAGCACACCCTTGATCTGCCGGCGGCTCTCCTGGAGGAGGATCCCGCGGAGCCCCTCCACGGTGAACCCGTCGGCGAGTGGGTCGGGGCCGAGCCCGGCGATGCCCTCGACGTCGGACGGCGAGCGGACGACGTACACGGCCAGGCTCTTGCGCGTGCCGGCCTCGGTGACGTCGAGGCCGGAGCTGTCATCGAGGGTGATTCGTGCGGCGAGCGGGGACTTGCCGCCGGGTCGCGGAGGGGTCTCCGGGACCGAGTCGCGCCAGCGCACCCAGCCGGCCCGGGCGAGGTGCATGACCAGGTGCAGCCCCGAGGAGCTGATGTCGAGGAACTTGCCGTGGCGGGTGACGTCGTCGACCAACGTGCCGTGCAGCGCCTGGACGGGCGGGTCGAAGGTCTTCAGGGCGCTGAAGGCGGCGAGGTCGATGCGCACGATCGCGCGATCCCTCAGCCGGCCCCTGAGGTCCAGGGCCAGCGCCTCCACCTCGGGCAGCTCCGGCACGGAGCGAGTGTAGGACGCGGCTGCGGCCGGACCGACCGGGCCAGCGGAGCGGGGGACGACCGCGTGACAGCGGCTTGGGGTCGGGAGGAGAATGGACCGATGGCGGCCCGGCCCGGCAAGGAACCCACCGCGGTGCACTCCGACATCCGCGGTCACGGGCGCGCGCTCCGGGTCACCTGGCACCTCGACCGCGAGCAGGACGGTCGCCGGGAGCCGCTGGTCGTCCTCAGCCTGTGGCGCGACAACGTCTGCGCGGGCTCGTTCCGGCTGCGTCGCGAGGAGGTGCCGGGGCTGGTCGCGTTCCTCGCCGACGGGCTCGACGTGCTCGAGCGGCGCGAGCTGGCGGCGGGTCTGGCGGAAGCGGGGCTGGGATCGGACCGTGGGTCTGTGGAGGTGCCGGGACATGCCGATGCCGGTTGATCGGGTCTTCTACGGATTTCGCTAGAGAGCCCGATACGGTCCTCGCGTGGACCCGATCCGGAACCCGTACGCCCCCGGCGCCGGCCAGCGCCCGCCCGAGCTCGCGGGCCGCGACGAGCAGCTCGACGCCTTCGACGTGGTCCTTCAGCGGGTGGCGCGGGGGAGGCCCGAGCGCTCGTTGGTGCTGACGGGCCTGCGCGGCGTGGGCAAGACGGTGCTGCTCAATGCCCTGCGGTCGGCCGCCGTACGCCGGCAGTGGGGCACCGGCAAGCTCGAGGCCAGGCCCGACCAGGGGCTCCGCCGTCCGCTCGCGTCGGCGGTGCACCAGGCGGTGCGCGAGCTCGGGCACCCGCAGCGCGACCAGATCGACCACGTGCTCGGCGTCTTGCGGGCCTTCGCCCAGCGCGACGCCGGGGCGGGGGCGAAGCTGCGCGACCAGTGGTCGCCGGGCATCGACGTGCCCGCCGTGCGCGGGCGGGCCGACTCCGGCGACATCGAGATCGATCTGGTCGAGCTGCTCACCGAGCTGGGCGGGCTGGCCGCGGACGTCGGGCGCGGGATCTCGGTGTTCATCGACGAGATGCAGGACCTCGGCCCCGACGACGTCTCCGCGCTCTGCGCCGCGTGCCACGAGATCGGCCAGAACGGGCTGCCCGTGATCGTCGTCGGCGCTGGCCTGCCGCACCTGCCGGCGGTGCTGAGCGCGAGCAAGTCCTACTCCGAGCGGCTCTTCCGGTATCAGCGCATCGACCGCCTGTCCCGAGACTTCGCGGACCTCGCGCTGACGTCGCCGGCCGGCGAGGAGGACACCGCCTGGGCCGCCGACGCCCTCGACGCGATGTACGCCGCCACGGGCGGGTACCCGTACTTCATCCAGGCCTACGGCAAGGCGGTGTGGGACCGGGCGCCGCGCAGTCCCATCACCGCCGAGGACGTGTCGGTGGCCGCCCCGGAGGCGGAGGCCGAGCTGGCGGTGGGCTTCTTCGGCTCGCGCTACGAGCGCGCGACGCCGGGGGAGCGGGACTACCTGCGCGCGATGGCAGACGCCGCGGCGGATGTGGTCCACGACGGCGAACCCGACGCGGTCGGGTCGGTCGCAACCGCGGACGTGGCATCCGTGCTGGGCAAGCGGCCCCAGTCGCTGTCACCCGCGCGGGACTCGCTGCTGAAGAAGGGCCTGATCTACTCCGGCGAGCGCGGGCGGATCGCGTTCACCGTCCCGCACTTCGGGCGCTACCTGCGCGAGCACGCGTAGGTGAGGGTGGCGTCCTGGCGCCCCGATCGTGTCACCGAGAAGCCCCCCCGCCCGATGACGTCATACGTTGCGGTCGCCAGGACGACCACGCGGTATGACGTCTCCCATGCGCGTCATACGATCCGGTCTTGCCGTCGACCGCCTCGGATGACGTCCACGGTCACCAGCGTCGAAGGCCAGAAGTCGAAGGCCCGTGCGGCGCCAGGGGGACGCGAAGCGCAACAGCCTTGCACGCCCCGCGCGACTGCGCTGCGACACCGCCGGTTCGCCAGGCGCCTGGCGTTGAGGTGCGATCGGTCCATGCTCGCCGGCGCCCTGCATCCACAGGGGTTCTGAAGCTCCGGGCGGTGTCGGTGCGCTCTGCGAAGAGTCGTCGTCGTGGCAGCCACTCCGAGTGACTCGAGGCATTCGGTCATTCGGGTGATCGTCGAGTGCGGGTCCGCGATCGCGGGTGCGGTCGGCGTGGCCACCTGGTCGTTGACGCCGGAGGAGCAGCGGACAGCACTGGTCGACGTCGCGCGGCAGATGTCGCCGTCGTTGGACGAGGTCGATCAGCTCCGCCTGACTTGCCCTCGTAACCGGGTCGAGGCTCACGCCCTCGGCTCGCCGGTCGCCGGTCGCGTCCAAGGTCGACTCGACGGGGATGCCGTAGCGCTCACCCGCCCAGACCCTCGAGCACGCTGATCTCGTCGTCGCGCAGGTCGCGCTCCAGCCCGATCAGCGACGCCGTGCTGCGCGCGATCCGGGCGACCTGGGCGCGGGTCTCGTTGATCGTCGCGCTGGCGTCGATGCCGATCACGCGCCGCGGCCGCCCACCCGCCTGCTCGAGGGCGGCGAAGCCGGCGATCATGCCGGCGTCGCGTGACCCCGTCACGGAGCAGACGACGATCGTGTCGAAGAAGACGTCGAGCTCACGCTCCGCCGCTCGACCTCGCGGGCCCAGTTCGCGAACCCGAGGCCTCCAAGGCGGTGGTCCGATGCCCCGGCCGGGAACGGCGTACGGCGTCCCGCCGCGGACGATGCGCCACGTGATCCGCCACGAGCAGAAGCAGTGCACCTCCCGCGGCTGCGACTGGCCACCCGGGATGCGCCGCGTCCATCACGGGACGCCCTTCAGCCAGGGCGCCCGAACGAACACCCGCGACGCCGGGCTTGCTCTGCCCCCGCCATCACGTCCGCGCCCACGATCCGGCGTACTCGCAGACCCGGCATGCCGACGGGAGCGTCAGCTTCCACCTCAGGTGCGCCGGAAGAAGGGGCGTCGAGCCGGTCCACCGCTGCGGTGGGACGGGTGGGTGTCCCGTCTCCAAACTTCGACAGTCTGTTTAGAGAAAACTTCGAAGATCTCCCAATCCGGGTCGCGGCGGACTCCGAACCCCGCACGACCGCTTCACACCAAGAAGAAGGAGCACCACCATGAAACGAATCCTGGCCGCCGTCACGGCGATGTCGCTGACCGCGATCGCCACGGCCACGGTCACGGCCGCGCCCGCGTCTGCCCAGGACGGCGAGGCCACGGTCTCCGTCCTGCACGCCGTTCCGGGCCTGACCGTGGACGTCTACGCCAACGGTGACGAGCTGATCCCCGACTTCAAGCCGGGCACGCTCACGGACCCGCAGGCCCTGCCCGCGGGCACGTACGACCTCGCGGTCTACGCCGACGGCGACGACCCCGCCAACGCCACGCCCGCTATCCAGGCCAAGGGCGTGGAGCTGCCGGCCGGGGCCAACGCCACGGTGGTCGCCCACCTCAACGCGAACGGCAAGCCCACCCTCACGCCCTACGTCAACGACGTCTCGGCCACCGAGCCCGGGCAGGCGCGCCTCGTGGTCCGCCACGACGCCGCAGCTCCGGCCGTGGACGTCAAGGCCAACGGCGACGTGCTCTTCGCTGGGCTGACCAACCCGAACGAGGAGTCCGCGGACGTGCCGGCCGGCACCTACTCCGCTGCCGTGACGCTGGCGGGCAAGAGCCAGCCGGTGCTCGGCCCCACCGATGTCGACCTCGCCGAGGGCACCTCGACGATCGTCTACGCGTGGGGCTCCGCGGAGGAGGGCAACCTCGATCTCGCGGTGCAGACGATCGACGGGCTGCACTCCTCGCCGTCGGGCGTCCCCGGGGGTGAGACCGGTGAAGCGGCCGCCATGGGCGGCGCGCCGACCTGGGCCTGGGCCCTGGGTGCGGCGTCGATGCTCGCGCTGCTGATGGCTGGGCGTCGCCTGGCCCCGGTCGCGCTGCGTCGCTGAGGTTCATCCCGTGGCGAGGCTGGGCAGGCGCTCCTGGTGGACGGTCGTCGTGACCGCCGCCGGCGGGCTCCTGCTCAGCCTCGTCGTGGTGATCGACGGGGGAGGCGCAGAGCCCGTCGAGGAGGCGCGCGGGTCGGCTCCCGCGTCGCGGCCGGCGCCGCAACCCACCCCCGCTCCGGCTGCCGGGTCGGCGCGCGAGTCTCGGTCGGTCGGCAGGTCTTCGGCGGAGCTGCGGGCTGCCTCACCGCGGCAGCGGGCACCGAGGCGCGTGCAGATCGCTGCGGCAGGGATCGACCTCGCCGTCGCTCCCGTCGGCGTCGAGGCCGACCGCCAGATGCGCCTGCCCGACGACCCGCGCGTGCTCGGGTGGTACCGCTTCGGCGCCGCCCCCGGCAGTGGCACGGGCTCGGCCGTCGTGGCCGGTCACGTCGACTCCGAGCGGTTCGGCGTGGGTCCGCTCGCCGACCTCGGCGCCGTGGGCCCCGCTGACCTCGTGTCGGTCCGCCTGTCGTCGGGTCGTTGGCGGCGCTACCGCGTCGACAGCGTCGAGCGCTTCGACCGGCAGGCGCTCCCGGACGCCGTCTTCGCGCGCACCGGACCCGAGCGGCTGCGGATCGTGACGTGCACCGGCGCGTACCTGTCCGATGAGGGCGGGTACCAGGAGAATCTCGTGGTCACGGCGGTCCCGGCGTGAGCCATCGCTGACCTCCCCGCTCGACGCGGGAAAGCACTACGCTCAGGAATCACCTGGTGTACCCGTCGAGACGGAACAAGAGGTAGTGCCCATGTCCCAGCAGACAGCTTCCACGGATTTCGCAGAGAGCGCGGCCAGAGCGAGTGCGAAGAACGGCATCAAGAACACCATCGCGCGGGTCTACAGCAGTCTCGTCAACGTCACCGTCGTCACGACCGTCGGCGGGGTGACGGCCACGCTGACGGCCCAGGACGGCGAGAAGATCGACGTCGCGCTCGCATCGGATGGCACCGCGACAGCGTTCGTGACCCAGATCGATCTGCTGGAGGGTGATGTCGTGTCGTCCTTGCCGGAGAACTACGACGAGCTGCAGTTCGTGCTCGCGCTGCACGAGAAGAACGTGGAGCTGGCCTCGAAGGTGCTGCCCGCCAACGTCGAGGCGCTCCTCAATGCTGGCCGCCAGGTGATCAAGCTGATCGACGCCTCCTGACGGAGGTCCACGACGATGGCGAGCGAATCCACGGTCCAGCGCATCTTCGACGACCTGCTCAACCTGGAGGTAGACCTGATCCTGAAGGCGGACATGACCGCGCGGAAGATGCCCCTGACGGGTGAAGCCGTCGCCGATGTCGCCGCCAGCTATCACGCCTACCTCCAACAACTGGCAGACCGGTTCGGCGCCCAGCACCCGCAGCCGGTCTCGGACGCTGTCAACGCGGCCGTGTTCGCGACGCTCGGCCGTGTCGCCAAGCAGCTGGGCGCTCTCCAGCGCGCTGCTCACGGGGAGGGGTCGGCCGAAGAGGTCGTGCTGAAACGGATCGAGCGAAACAGCCAGCAGCTGGCCGGGATCCTGACGCGCATGCAGCTGGGCAGCGTGAAGACGTCTCAGGGCTGGGTGCCCCTGACAGCAGCCAGGAAGGACGAGCTGCTGATCCTCCGGAAGGCGTGGGAGGTCAGCACCGAGACCGTGGTCATGCAGACGGTGGCTCAGGTCGACGGCGACATCGTCACGCGGTTGCAACCGGCGTACGCCGACTCGGAGCACGCGCCCGTGCACACCGTCCACGCTCGGCTGGTCACGACGGCCCTCGAGCAGTGGCGATTCATGTTTGCCACCGTCGCGACCCTGACCATCAGCACCTTTCAGAGTTTTTTCTGATCCTGAGCCGGAGCGCCGTCGCACGCCCGCAGCTCATGGACCGACTCGCGACCAGGTCCCCGATGAGGGCACCGACCACGGTCGTGGTGCCCGCCGGCCGCGACGCGCACGTCCGGCCGCGCTGGCCGCCTGGAGTCGCGAGGGATCGAGGAGTGCGGCCGCCGACGTTGCGGGCCTACCTCTCCGCGCTCTTTGCCGAGGGCGGGGCGACGATCATCACCCCGGGCGGGCAGGCGTTGGTGCAGCCCGACGGCGACCTCGTCGTGATCCTCGACCCGCAGGTGTCGTCCGGTTCCGTCGAGGCGTGGGGCCGGCACGTGGACGAGGTGATCGCCTGGTTCAGCGGCCTGCAGCGCCGCCTGGCCCTCACCGCTCGCCGGTTGGGCCTGGCGCAGGCCGGCGTCTTCGGGCTGCTCCCCCTCGCCGTCGCGTGGTTCGCGGACGGGTCCGGGGAGGCGAGCGCCTGGGCGGCGACCGCGCAGGCCGCGGCGGTCGGGGTCGCCGTGGTCTCGATCCTGGACACCCTGCTCTCCCGCGGCCGGCTGTGGCCGGAGAGCAGCCCTGCGGGGCAGGCGTCGTGGTGGCGCCGCCTCCGGGCTTCACCGGCCTACGGCGCCGCGCTCTCGCTGACACCCGCGCTGCTGGCCGGCTGCAGCGCGCTGGGGCACGGCAGCCTCGTCGGTGGGGTCCTGGTCGTCCTCGGTCCCGCGCTGGTGTTCGGCGCGACCTGGGTCGCTTGCCGGATGCTGCGGGGCGTCCTGACGGGGCTCCCTCTCACGTCCGCGGCATAGCCGGTCCGGGGGCATGCGCCCCAGGCCCTCCCGGGGCAGCGAAACCGGTCGGCCGGCATCGAGACCCGGGCACGCCGTGCGCGTCGCGCGCGGGGGCGCTACTTCTTCTTCGGCGGGTGGATCTGCTCGGTGAACGTCTCGTGCGACCCCTTGTTGCGCTTCGCGGCGCGCTTCTCCTTGATGGACTTGCCGGACTTCTTGGACATGCTCTGGCGCGGCGACTTGTCGTTCATGGGGAACCCCCTGAGAGGAAGCCTGGACGGCTCCGTGCCTCGACCGTACGCCCCCCCGAGGCCGGGGACGACGGACGACACCGGCTGCGCGTGTGACGACGGGCAGCACTTCATGAGCGCCTCACACCCCGAGGTCGTGAACGAGGCCGCGGTCGAGTTCGTCAAGCGCTGGAGCTGAGCCCGAGCGCGGGGTCGCGCGGGGCTTGACGGCGAGGACCGCTCGACCTAATCTACAACCAAATGGTTGTAGATGATCGAGAGCTCACCGCCGACGAGGTGGACCGGATCTTCCGGGCCCTCGCCGACGCGACCCGCCGCGACATCCTCCTGCGCACGATGGCGGGCGAGGCGTCGGTCTCGCAGCTGGCCGCGGCATACGACATGTCGTTCGCGGCCGTCCAGAAGCACGTCGCCGCGCTGGAGGGAGCCGGTCTGGTGACCAAGGAGCCCCACGGCCGCCAGCGCATCATCCGCGGCAACCCGGAGACGGTCCGCCGGGCCCAGGGCCTGCTGGACCGCTACGAGGCGATCTGGCGCGCCCGCATCGACCGGCTCGACGCACTGCTCGCAGACGACTGAACCAGAGGAGATTCCGCATGCCCGTCACATCTGTCACCCGCGACACCGAGGCCCTCACCATGACGGTGGTCGCGGACTTCCCCGCCAGCGTGCAGCGGCTCTGGGAGGCCTACATCGACCCACGCCAGCTGGAGCGGTTCTGGGGTCCACCGAGCTTTCCGGCCACCTTCACGCGCCACGACGCGGCCGTGGGCGGCCGCTCGACGTACACGATGACGGGCCCCGACGGGGAGGCCCACGGCGGCTACTGGGAGTGGCTCTCGGTCGAGCCGGGCCAGGGCTTCGAGGTCCTCGACGGGTTCGCCGACCAGGACGGCGAGCCGAACCGCGAGATGCCGTCGATGCGGCTGCGCTTCGTCTTCGAAGCCACCGACGACGGATCGCGGGTCACCTCCACGTCGCACTTCACCTCCCTGGCCGAGCTCGAGCAGCTGCTCGACATGGGCATGGACGAGGGCATGCGGGAGGCGATGGGTCAGATCGAGGCGGTGCTGGCCGACCTCGCCTCGTTCGCCGCGGGCCAGGCGACGATGACCCAGCTCCTCTCCGAGACCCAGGCCCGGGTGAGCCGGGTCATCCGCGGCGGGATCGAGCAGGTCTGGCGCGCGCACCACGAGCCCGCGCTGATGCGCCGCTGGATGCTCGGCCCTGATGGCTGGACCATGCCCGTCTGCGAGGTGGCGACGACCGTGGGCGAGACCTACCGCTACGAGTGGGAGCCGGCCGACGGCGGCCAGGGCCGCTTCGGCTTCGAGGGCGAGCTGCTCGAGTCGGCGCCTCCCCGCCGGTTCGTGACCGTCGAGCGGATGATCGGCATGCCGGGCGAGGGCGTCGTCCAGGAGCTCACGCTCACCCCGGTCGAGGCGGGCACGCTGCTGGCGGTCGTGATGACCTTCCCCGACGCCGAGACGCGGGACGCCGTCCTGGCGACCGGGATGGCCGACGGGATGGAGACCAGCTACGCGAGGCTGGAGACCGAGGTACTGGCTCCGTCGGCCGCGGCCTCCGGCTAGACCGGGCTCGGGAGGCCGTGCGGCAGACCGCGCGGCGAGGGCATGATGGCCCCATGGCGAAGCACCGTCGCAAGCAGAGCCCTGCCTCCCTCGACGGTCGCGTCGTCCTGATCACCGGCGCCGGCAGCGGCATCGGTGCCGGCACCGCCAGGGCCCTGGCTGCGACGGGGGCGCGGCTGGTGCTCTGCGACGTCGACGAGGCCGGCCTCGAGGACACCGTGGCGAGCATCGGAGCCGAGCGCGCGGTCGGTCGGGTGGCCGACGTCCGCGACCTCGGGGCCATGGAGGACGTGGTCCGGGCCGGCACCGCCCGGTTCGGCGGGATCGACGTCGTGCTGGCGAACGCCGGCATCGGGTCCTTCGGCTCCGTGCTCCACGTGGACCCCGAGACCTTCAAGCGGGTCATGGACGTCAACCTGCTCGGCGTGTTCCACACCGTCCGCGCGGCGCTCCCGTCGGTCATCGAGCGGCGGGGATACGTGCTGGTCGTCTCCTCACTCGCGGCGTTCACGGCAACAGCCGGCGCGGCGTCCTACCACGCGTCGAAGGCCGCGGCCGAGAACTTCGCCAACGTCCTGCGGCTCGAGGTCGCGCACCTCGGTGTCGACGTCGGCTCGGCACACATGTCCTGGATCGAGACCCCGTTGGTCCGCGAGCTGCACACCGAGCTGAGCGGCTTCTCCCGCAGCATCTCGAGGCTGCCCCCGCCGCTGAACAGGACCACCGACCTGGCCACCTGCGTCGATGCGTTCGTCGACGGCATCGCGCGTCGGAGCCGGCGCATCTATGTCCCACGCTGGGTCGGAAGGATCTCCAGGCTTCGCTCCGCGGTGAACAGCCCGGTGGTCGATCGGCAGATCCTCAGGAAGGCTCCGCAGGCCATGGCCGAGACGGACGCCGACGCGGCGCACCTGGGCCGGTCCGTCAGTGCGAGGACGGCCAGGAACGCCGCGCCGTCCTGAGCCGGTCCGCACCGCCCTCCTCGCTCGGCCCCCGCGCGCGCTTGCCGAGCCAGAGCGCCGCTGACGGCTGGGAACCAAATACCTCTCCTCACGCGACAAGCATCGACACGACGAGTTCTGGTCGCCGCGATGCGGTACCCGTCACTGGTCGGGGCTCGGCAACCGAAAGTCCGTGCACAGAAGGGGAGTACGTCATGAAGCAACACATCCAGCTGCACGTCGTCCTCACCGGGGCCAGTGGCGCCACCGACCTCTACCCACCCGGCACCGGACCCGACACCGTGGAGGCCCTGGTCAAGGACCTGAACGCGCTGACGGAGCATGCCGGGCTGACCTTTCTGCTTGACCCGGCCCAGGACATCACGCTCTTCCCCAGCGATGCGGTCAACAACGACTTCACCACGAAGGGCCACCTGGGCAACGCCATGGCCCGCGATCGGATGACCCGGTGGCAGCACGCCGGCGCCGCGGTCCTGCTCTTCCGGGACGGCCAGCACCAGGTGGCGGCGAACTTCTCGGGGTCGACGGCCAACTACGTCGTCCTGAACAAGGGGACGCTCGCGAGTCCGCGAAAGCTCGTGCACGAACTGGGCCACTTCTTCCACCTACACCACACGCACGCCGGGGAGGCAACGCTCCCGGAGGTGATCGATCGGATCCGCGCCTACGTGCAGGAGGGCCACCCCCGGGAGAGCGGTTTGCAGGCGCTCGCTGTCGTCTACGACGGTGACCGGTCGAACGTCGGCGACACGCCCTTCGACCTCGGAGCCAACATCTACGACCAGCTCGGCCGCAAGCCCTGCGCGCCCGATGCCGACCTCATCCTCACGGTCGACTTCTTCGATCCCACGAAGGATCCGCAGGTCGAGCACCACGACTACGTCTACTCGCCGGGGACGCGGAACAACCCGATGTCCTACTTCGACGACTGCGACTTTCCGCACGCTTTCACCAAAGACCAGCAGCGGGTGATCCATGGCGGGATCAACGCGGGCAACCGGCTCCGCCTGCGTGACGTCCGGTGGTCGAGCCACCTGTCGCAGGAACTGCACCAGCCGGCGGCCGTCTCACGACGCCGCGACACCGTCGCGGTCTACGCCAACGACGACAACGGCGTGCCGAAGACCCGCGTGTGGGACGAGAGCCGGGGCGAGTATTGGCCGACGAACGGCTGGTTCAGCCTCGGCCACAGCGGGGTCGTGGCCCCCTGGGCGATCTCCCGCCGCCCTGAGGTGGTGGACCTCCTCGCCGTCGACGTCGCCGGCCGGCTGGTGACCAAGGTGTGGAGCGAGTCCTCGGCCGGCTACTGGCCGGGCAGTACCGAGTGGAGCTTCGAGCTGTCCGGCGATGCCGACGGTCAGGTCCGCACACAGAGCGGCCCCTCAGCCGTGGCGCGGACGCCGGACTCGCTGGACGTGTTCGCCCGGTGGCCGGACGGGCGGGTCGGACGTCGGGTGTGGGAGGGGAAGTGGAGCGCGCGCTGGGAAGACCTCGGCGGTGAGGGGGTAGGTGCCCCCGTGGCCGTCTCCCGCCGGCAGGACACGATCGACCTCATGGCCCGGTGGAGCGACGGAACGGTGCGGAGCAAGGTCTGGCGAGCCTCGGACGGGTCGTGGTGGCCCGGGCAGGCCGGGTGGCTTGATCTCGGTGGACGCGGTCACGACGTCCCCACGGTGGTGGCCCGCCGACCCGACATCCTCGACCTCTTCGCTCGCTGGGACGACGGGACGGTTCGCAGCAAGGTGTGGGAGGAGGCCCGCGGAGTCTACTGGCCCGGTCCCACGAGCTGGCTCGACCTGGGCGGCGAAGCCGCCAGCCGACCCGTCGCAGTGTGCCGCACCCCTCAGACCATCGCGCTCTTCGTGCGCTGGACCGACGGCACCGTGCGCCTGAAGGTCTGGGACGACGCGCGGGGATCCTGGTGGCCGACCGACACCGAGTGGAGCAACCTCGGGGGCAACTCATTCGGCCCGCCGGCGGTCGTGGCCCGCGGAGCGGACCGCCTGGTCGTCTACGCGCGCTGGCACGACGGCAGCATCCGAACCAAGGTGTGGAACGCAGACACCTCCGCCTGGTGGCCGAGCCAGACCGACTGGCACACGCTCGGGAAGCCGTAGACGGGTCCGGGCCGCTCTGGCGCGGGCCGCCTGCCGAGCATCCCCTCCTAGATACCCCGCCACTCGGGGCGACGCTTCTCCAGGAAGGCGGTGATGCCCTCCTGGGCGTCGCAGGTCATCGCGTTCGTGGCCATGACCTCGGACATCTCGGCGTACGCCGCGGACTGCGGCAGGTCGATCTGTCGGTAGAAGGCCTGCTTGCCGATGCTGAGTGTGAGCGGGCTGGCCGTGGTGATCTGCTCCGCCAGCTCGCGCGCCCGGTCGCCCACCTGATCCTGCGGCACGACCTCGTTGATCAGGCCCCAATCGGCGGCGGTGACGGCGTCGATGACCTCGCCGGTCAGGAGCATCTGGAGGGCTCGCTTCCGGCCGATCGCGCGGCTCACCGGCACCATCGGGGTCGAGCAGAAGAGCCCGATCCTGACGCCGGGGGTGCCGAACGTCGCGGTCTCGGAAGCCACGGCGAGGTCGCAGGTGGCGACCAGCTGGCAGCCGGCGGCGAGCGCGTGCCCCTGCACAGCCGCGATCACGGGCTGCGGGATGGTCTGGATGATCTCCATCATCTCCGTGCAGGCCGCAAAGATCTCGCGCTCGTCCTCGAGAGTGCGGTCCACCATCTGGCGCATGTCATGGCCGGCGGAGAAGACCGGGCCACCCGCCTCGATGACGACGGCACGCGCCTGCCCGGCGTCCGCCACCTCGCGCAGGCCAGCCGTCACAGCGCGCATGGTGTCCAGCGACAACGGGTTGCGCCGATCGCTCTCCGTCAGTCGCAGGACCGCGACGGCCTGCTCATACGTCACACTGATGGTTGGGGCGTCGACCTTCACCACGGTACCTCCGATCGGGACATGCAAGTGCGTCAATCCTAGGTCGTGGGGTGGGGGTACGTCGAACGTCTGGACGCAGCCACCGGCCCCGTGCCGGTGGGCCCCGCCGCCCGTACGCCGACCTCCGGGCACGGCTGGCGGCGAAGCTGGATCGCCTCGAGGACTGCGTCGGCGTCGCCTGCCGCCGCTGAGCGGGCGCGACCCGCGCGGCTACTCGACCAGGCTGCGATGCGCGGGCTCACCGGGTTCCTCCCGCGCCATCGGTGCGATCGATGCAAACGGGCTCAGCCCTCCCCACGTGACCAGGAGGCGATAGACCCACCGGGGCGCGGTCACCGTCATCCCGCCCTGCCGGGTCGCCTTCGCCAGCGGGATGCGTCCGGTGTGCCAGTCGATCAGTGATCGGGTGTCGGCGAGCACCTCGCCGTCCTCGTCGAAACCGGGTGGCTGGGCGCAGACCTCGTTACCGAGGTGCGTGGCGACGACCCAGTAGCGATGCGGCGGTGCCCCGTCGGTGAGGTCGAAGCGCACCACCACGCGCGGCTGCGGCAGCGTCTCCGGATCGATGAGCCGCGCCAGCATCCACAGGGCGACGTACGGGTCGAGGTCGCGCGGTTGTGCCTCGCGCCACCGCGCACCCCACGCGCCGAGCGCCAGGCACACCTCGCCGAGGTCGTGGCCGGCGTCCGTGAGGTGGTAGGTCGGGTGGCCGGCCTCGGGTCGCACGGCCGTGAGCACGCCGTCCCTCTCGAGGCGGCGCAACCGCTGGGAGAGCAGGCTGCGGGAGAGGCCGGGGGCGCCCTCGAGGATCTCCCCGAACCGCTCGCAGCCGAGCATCAGGTTGCGCACGATGATCGGCGTCCACCGCTCGGCGAAGATCTCCGCGCCGAGCGCCACCGGGCAGTACTGGCCGTAGCCGTGCACCCACCCACCATCGCCCCGCCGGGCAGCCCCGACAAGTCCAGATCCTGAACTTCCCCCCCGCCGTCGCGGGTGCCAGCGTCGGGACGACCCGGCACATTCCCGTCGGCCCAGGAGGAACGTCATGGCGCACACCTCGTCCACCAGCGGATCGGTCTGGGAGCTCGGCGACTACCACCGCTTCGCCACCACGCTCATCTGGGGGCTCGGCCAGAGGCTCGTCGACGCCGCCGGGATCACCCCCGGCCAGCGCGTCCTCGACGTCGCGACGGGGTCCGGCAACACCGCCCTGCGCGCCGCCGCCGCCGGCGCCGAGGTGGTGGCCTGTGACCTGACGCCGGCCGGCTTCGAGGCGGGCCGCCGCGAGGCGGAGCAGCGCGCTCTCGACCTTGCCTGGGTGCGGGCGGACGCCGAGGAGCTGCCCTTCCCGGAGGCGTCCTTCGACGCTGTGCTGTCCTCGGTCGGCGCCATGTGGGCGCCGCACCACCAGCGGGTCGCCGACGAGATGTTGCGGGTGTGCCGCCCCGGTGGGCTGATCGCGATGCTGAACTTCGACGCCGCCGGGCTCATCGGCGACTTCCTCGATGTGTTCGCGGACGTCGCCCCGGCCCCGCCGCCGGATGCGCTGCCCCCGCCGCTGTGGGGCGACGAGGCGCACGTGCGCGCGCTCCTCGGCGGCCGGGTCGAGGGCTTCGACTTCTCGCGCGGCAGCTACGTCGAGCGCGTCCCCGGTGGACCGCGGGGGTTCTGCGACTTCTACCGCGAGACCTTCGGGCCCGTGCGCGCGATCTATGAGTCCCTTGCGGATCGTCCCTCCGAGCTGGCCCACCTCGACGAGCGCTTCCTGGCGTTCGCCCGGGCCGCGAACCGCGGGCTGGGATCGGACGCCGAGCTGAGGTTCGGGTATGCGCTCGTGCTCGCGCGGGTTCGCTGACGCGCGTCTGCCGAGCCCGGCGCGTAGACTCGCCTGGCGGGGCGAGAGGTGGTGCGATACACCCGATGACCCCGCCCGAGGCCCCCCAGGTCGTCGCGCACCGTGGGGCCAGCCACGACGTCGCCGAGCACACGCTCGGCGCCTACCTCGCGGCGCTGGACGACGGGGCCGACGCGCTGGAGTGCGACGTCCGGCTCACCGCCGACGGTCACCTGGTCTGTGTCCACGACCGCGACCTGCGCCGCGTCGCCGGCCAGCGGCGTCTCATCTCGACCATGGAGCTCGCCGAGCTGGCCGAGCTCGATGTCGCCTCGTGGAAGCATCCCTGGAGCGACCTCGACGACGAGGCGCCGCAGCGCGTGGACGAGGGCGGCACCGTGCTGACCCTCCGCGCTCTGCTCGAGACCGTGGCGGGCCTGGACCGCCGGATCGAGGTGGCGGTCGAGACCAAGCACCCGACCCGGTACGGCGGCCTGGTCGAGAAGCGCCTCGCCGACCTCCTGCGCGACTTCGGCTGGGACCGCGACGATCCGCCGGTGCGCGTCATGAGCTTCTCCAACACCGCCCTGCACCGCATGCAGCGCACGGCGCCGGACGTCCCGGTCGTCCAGCTCCTCGAGAAGGCGCACCACTGGCCGATGGTGCGCCGCATGGTGCCGGAGCACTGGACGATCGGGCCCGACGTGGCCGAGCTGCGCGACCACCCCGGCCTCGGTCGGCGCCTCGTCGACAGCGGGCGCGAGGTGCACAGCTGGGTGGTGAACACCCCCGACGACGTCGCGGTCTGCCGCAGGTACGGCGTGAGCGCGCTCATCACCGACAAGCCGCACTACCTGCGCGGCCTCGTCGACCACCCCGGCCGCTCCGAGAGTCCGGGCCCTTCCGGCGGGGTCGCCCGCTAGCCTCGCCGCCATGAGCAAGCGATCGCGGGACAGGGCGCGTCCGGCGCGCGCGAGGACCCAGGGGGGCGGCAGCCCGGAGGGCGAGGTCGGGCCGCGCCAGCCGTGCCCGTGCGGCTCCGGCAAGCGCTACAAGGCGTGCCACGGATCAGCGACCACCGCGCCGTACGTCGCCCGGCCGTTCGAGGGCATGCCCTCGGAGCCCGACGTGGTCGCCCTCCGCGAGTTCGTCCCGGCGGCCACCGCGCCGCTGGCGCTGCGGGACTCCGACCGCGTGGTGCTGCTCGGCACGCTGCTGCCCGGCGCGGCGCCGGCGATGGTCCGCGCCGGCGGCGAGATCTGGCTCGGGCTTCAGGTCCGCCACCAGTTCGGCGACCCCGCACGCGACCTCGGCGCCGTCCTCGAGAAGGCGCTGGGGGCGGCCTCGGGCGAGACGGTCGGCCTGACCTCCGACCCCGGGCCGGGTCCGCGGATCCAGGACCTGGTCGAGCCGGGCGAGCTCGACGTGACCGTGCACGAGGGCTTCGGCTTCTGGGCCGCCGACCTCGAGGAGCGGGGCCCCGAGGTCGAGGCCGCGCTGGAGCAGGCCAACGGGGTCGTGCAGCCGACGGCCAGGCTGGCCTCGGTGTCCGCGGCGTACTGGACCGACGTGACCACCAAGGAGCACCTGCGCTGGGTGCGTCCCGAGCCCGAGGACGCCCTGCTCGACGCTCTCGCGCGGCTGCACGTGACCGGGGGCGACGTGCTCGTCGAGGGCGCTCGCCTGGTCGGCCACTTCCGCGCCCACGGCCTGGTCGTGCCCGTGTGGGACCTCCCGGTCGGCACCGGCGCCGAGGCCGTCGAGGACCCCGCGGCACAGTTCGGCGCGGCCCTCGACGCGGTGCTCGCGGACCCGCGGCCCCTCACCGCTCAGGAGCGCTCGGCCCGGTCCGGGATCACCGGCCGCCAGGTCACCATCCGCTGAGGCGCCACACCCCGCTGGGCGGGGTGCGGTGTGGCGTGCGTCGCAGGCAAAAACGGCGCTTCGATGTTGTCTGCGGGGCGGGGGGGAAGTAGATTCTGCGATGCCCGGTCGTTGTTGTATCCCCCGTCAACAGCGGCCGGGCTTTCCATTGCCCGCGGGTGCTGCGGGCGGCCGTTCGGCCCCTCAGACCGGCAGGGGGTCCCGGCTGATCGGGCAGCTCATGCAGCGCGGGCCGCCGCGGCCTGAGCCGAGCTCGGAACCGGCGATCTGGACGACCTCGATGCCGGCCTCCTGGAGGCGCGCGTTGGTCTCGTCGTTGCGCTCGTAGGCCACCGCCACCCTCGGCGCGAGCGCGAGGGTGTTGTTGCCGTCGTCCCACTGCTCGCGCTCGGCGGTCACGGGGTCGAGGCCGGTGTCGATGTGGTGCAGGCGGTCGATGCCCATCGCGGTGGCGGCGGCCCGCAGGAACGGCTGCGGCTCGGAGATCTGGAGCGGCAGCGTGGCGGCCGCCGTGCCCCGGCCCGACGGTCCGACCTCGCCGGCTGCTCGTCCGGCCGTGACCGTGTAGGCCTGCAGCGTGTGCGCGACGTGGGGATACATCACGACCTTGTCGACGTCGACCATCGTGCAGACCGTGTCCAGATGCATCGTGGCGCGGTCCTGGGCGATCGGTACCGCGAGCACCGTGTGCGCGAGGTCGGCGTGGAAGACCTGGCGCGCGAACCGCTCGACGCCGGCCGGGGTGGTGCGCTCGCCGACGCCCATCGCGACGACGCCCGGACCGAGCAGGAGGACGTCGCCGCCCTCGACGTGCTCGTGCATCCAGCCGTGGATCCGGCGCGTGCGGGCGAAGCGGGGGTGCTCGGTGTAGATCAGCTCGGTGAGCTGCGTCTCCCGGGCCCGCGCCCCCATGGCCAGGCTGGTCACGGCGACGCGGTCGCGCACCCACACGCTGGAGTCGCGGGTGAAGAGCAGATTGGGCAGCGGGTCGACGAGGAACTCCTCGGGCGCCAGCAGGCTGGTGACCAGTCCGTGCCCGCCCCGGACCTCGTCGTTGCGGATGCCGGCCGTGAAGTAGCCGGTCAGCTCCTCGGCCGTGGCGTCCGCCAGGGCCGTCGCGAGGTAGGCGCGCAGCGTGTCTCCGAGGTGCCGGCCGCCGAGCGTCGTGGTGATCGCGTGGTTGCGCGCGGTCTCGCCGGCCAGCGCCTCGGTGAGCAGCTCGGTCAGGTAGAGGACCTCGACGCCACGGTCGGTGAGCGCCTGCGCAAAGGCGTCGTGCTCCTCCTGGGCGCGCGCGACCCACGGGATGCCGTCGAAGAGCAGGCGGTCGTTGTTGCGCGGCGTCAGCCGCCCCAGCTCGGGGCCGGGCCGGTGCAGCATCACGGTCCGCAGGGCGCCGACCTCGCTGTCCGCGCCGAGCGTGGGCTGCTGCGTCTGGCCGGGGTCGGCTGGGGTGTCCGTCACGCTGCCGAGGATAGGGCCGCCCGGCCCCGGGCGGGGCCGGGGAGGCCGATATCAGGCCAGCAGCTCCCAGGCCGTCACGCCGGCCAACACCAGGCAGACCGTGCCGCCAGCGGCGTACAGCGCCCGCACCGGGACCCGCCGTCGCAGCGTACGGCCCACGAGCACCGCGAGCCCGCTCACGGTGACCAGGGCCGTCCAGGCGCCGACGAAGACCGAGAGCGGGTCGTCGTACCGCGTGACGAGCGTGAGGGTCAGCAGCTGGGAGAGGTCACCCCACTCGGCGGCGAAGAGCACCGAGAAGCTCGTGACGACGGCGCGCAGGCCGCTCGTGCCCCGGGCGCGTGCGGCGATCTCGGCCTCCTCGGCCTCCTCGGTCTCCTGCGACTTCTGGGTCGCGTCGCCCCCGCCGCGGGCCTCTCGCAGCAGCAGGATCCCGCCCCCGAGGAAGAGCAGCATCGCCACGGTGCCCACGACGGTCCCGGGCAACAGCCCGGCGACGCTGCCGAGCGCGACCGCGAGGGCGGTCTGCACCGCGAAGGCGAGCGCGACCCCGACCCACACCAGCAGCGGCCGGTAGCGCGTCGAGAGCACCAGGGTGGCGATGAAGGTCTTGTCGGGCAGCTCGACCACGAAGATGGTGCCGAAGGCGAGTGCCGCGACCGCGAGGTCCATCCCCCCATCCTCGGGTGCGTGCCGCCGGGTCAGGGCAGCAGGTCGCGCGCGGCAGCGACGGCGCGGGCGAGCACCAGCTTGGCGGGGAGCCCGAGCGCCGCGGCGGCGCGGGCGACGTCCTCGTACTCCGGCTGGGCGTTCACGAGCGCGCCGTCGCGCCCGGCGAGCTTGACCGAGACCGGCTGGCCGTCGACCTCGACCGAGGCGAAGCGTCGCTCCAGGGCCCGCTTCCCGACGACCAGCTCGCGCAGACCGATCGCCGAGGTCTCCCGGAAGACCCGCGCGCGCACCGCCTCGGCCGCATCGGCGCCGACGAGCACGCTGAGGGTGTGCGCGGGACGGCCCTTCTTCATCAGGATCGGCGTCAGCCACGCGTCGCTCGCGCCCGCCTCGATCAGGCCGGCGAGCACCGCCGGCCACAGGCGGGGGTCGAGGTCGTCGACGTTGGACTCGATCAGGAGCGCGGTCGGTTCCGCGCGGTGCGCGGTGCCCGCGTCGTGGTCGGGTTCGTCGACGGGGGAGCCGACGAGCAGGCGGAGCAGGTTGGCATGGTCCCCGGGGTCGCGACGTCCCGCCCCGCTCCCGACCGCGGCGGTGGTCATCGCCGGCTGCGCGCCCCACGCGTCGGCGAGGGTGACCAGCAGCGCGGCGCCGGTGGGTGTGCACAGCTCCGCCGGCGCGGTTCCGGGCGGACCGGCCGAGGAGGGGACGCCGGTGAGCAGGGCCGCCACCGCGGGCACCGGCACCGGGAGGGTGCCGTGGGCGCCCGCCGCGTGCCCGTGCCCGACGCCGACGGGGGAGACGACCACCCGGTGGTGCCCGGCCGCCGCGAGGTGGGCGAAGCCCGCGGCCACGCCGACCACGTCGGCGATGGCATCGAGGGCGCCGACCTCGTGGAAGTGCACGGCGTCCGGGTCGGTGCCGTGCACCAGGGCCTCGGCCTCGGCGAGGCGGGCGAACGCGGCCCGCGCGCGGTCCGCCACCGGGCCGTCGAGGGGCGCCGCCCGGAGCAGGGCGCGCACGTCGTGCCACGTGCGCCGGGCGGCGTCGCCCGCCGCGACCCCGGGGAGCTCCACGTGGCAGCGCAGCGCGGCGAGACCGGCCCGGTGGACCGGCTCGGCCCGCAGCACCACGGCTTCCGGGGCCACGGCGTCCACGGCCGCCGCCAGCACCTCGAGCGGGACGCCGGCGTCGATCAGCGCGCCGAGCAGCATGTCGCCGCTGGCCCCCGCGGTGGCGTCCACCCAGACGGTCATGGGGCCTTGCCTGCCGGGGGCGCGGGGTGCGCGCGCCGGGCCACCCGCGCGGCGTGCACGCCGGCGCCGTACCCGTTGTCGATGTTGACCACGACGACGCCGGGGGCGCAGGAGTTCAGCATCGCCAGTAGCGCGGCGAGGCCGTCGAAGGAGGCGCCGTAGCCGACGCTCGTCGGGACCGCCACGAGCGGGACGCCGGTGAGGCCGCCCACCACGGAGGGCAACGCGCCCTCCATGCCGGCGACCACGACCAGGCAGTCCGCGCGGTCGAGCTCCTCGCGGACGGCGAGGAGGCGGTGCAGCCCGGCGACGCCGACGTCACCGACCGCGTGGACGCCCGCGCCGTGCGCCCGCGCCGTCACGGCCGCCTCGCCGGCCACGGTCGCGTCGGAGGTGCCGGCGCTGACCACGAGCACAAGGCCGCGCGGCTCGGGGAACGGGCCGAGGGTGGCGGTCCGGGCCACGGTGTCGACGCTGGCTCCCGCGGCCCGCGCGGCGTCCATCGCCTCGCGCGAGAGCCGGGTGGCGAGCACGGCCCGGTCGGGGTGCCGCTCGTGCAGGGTGCCCAGCAGGGTGACGACCTGGTCGGGCGTCTTGCCGGCTCCGTAGACCGCCTCCGGGTCGCCGGTCCTGCCCGCGCGGTCGAGATCGACGCGGGCGAAACCGAGGTCGGCGGTGCGGCCGTCCTGATCCAGGAGGTGCTCCGGCCCGGACGCGTCGCCGGGATGCTGCTTGGTCACGGGTTGACGCTACTCGACGCGCCGCCGCCGTCCCGGGGCCCGCGACTCCTACGCTGAGGCTCATGCTGGTCGTGGCCGTCGTCCTCGCCGCCCTCGCGCTCCTGGTCGCGGGGTTGGCCCTCCGGGTCGCCGTGGCGGGGGTGCCGTGGCGGCGGGGCGACCTGGAGCAGGTGCCGGAGGACCTCCCCGGGCTGCGGCGCGAGGTGGGCGTCCTGCGCTCCGGGGCGGGCCGGGCGATGCGGCACTCGTCGGTGGTGCGCTACGACGCGTTCGGCGACATGGGGGGGCACCTGTCCTGGTCGCTGTCGATGCTGGACGACGACGGCCGCGGCGTCGTGGTGACCTCGATCAGCGGCCGGTCCGAGGTGCGGACCTACGCCAAGGAGGTCGACGGCTGGACCTCGGACCAGCAGCTCTCCCCCGAGGAGGAGGACGCGATCGCCCAGGCCCGCCCCTGACCACCGAGGGGGTCTCCGGCGCGGGTCTCCGCGTGAGCCCTCCCGGAGCTACTCGCGCCGCTCCGGAGCCGCTGGGTACACCCCGAGCAGGGTCACCTCATGGGTGAAGAACCGCAGCTCCTCCAGCGCGCGGGCCAGGCCCGGGTCGTCGGGATGGCCGTCCACCTCGGCGAGGAACATGGTTGCCGTGAAGCGCCCGTCGACCATGTAGGACTCCAGCTTGGTCATGTTGACGCCGTTCGTGGCGAAGCCGCCGAGCGCCTTGTAGAGCGCCGCCGGGATGTTGCGCACGTTGAAGATGAAGCTCGTGACCACCGGGCCGGCGTCGCGCCCCGGCGACGAGGGGGCCGGGGCGAGGACGACGAAGCGGGTCGTGTTGTGGTCCTCGTCCTCGACGTCGCGGCGAAGCACGTCCAGGCCGTAGATCTCGGCCGCCAGCGGGGGCGCGATCGCGGCCTGGCTCGGGTCCGCGGCATCGCGGATCTCCCGGGCCGCGCCGGCGGTGTCGCCGGAGACCAGCGGCGTCAGCCCGAGCTCGGCGATGATCCTGCGGCACTGGCCCATCGCGTGCACGTGGCTGTGCACCGTGCGCAGCGATGCCTCGGTCGCCCCCCGCACCGCCATCAGGTGGAAGCGGATCCGCAGGAAGTGCTCGCCCACGATGTGCAGTCCGGAGGTGGGCAGGTAGTGGTGGATGTCCGCCACCCGTCCGGCGATCGAGTTGTCGATCGGGATCATCGCCAGCGCGGCGTCCCCTCGCTCGACGGCGGCGAAGACGTCCTCGAACGACGCGCACGCCACCGCCTCCCAGTCGGGGTAGGCCTGCTTGCAGATGAGGTGGGAGTTGGCGCCCGGCTCGCCCTGGTAGGCGATGCGGCGGACGCCGGCTCCGGCGGGGTCGTCGATGTCGGTGGCGGTCACGGCGACCATCCTCGCAACACCGGCCGCCGGGTCGGCGCGAGTGTCACGCCGACCCGGCTTCGACCTCGGCGCGCGCGATGATCGCGGGCAGGTCGAGCCCGGCGGGGAGCGTGCCGAAGGCGTCCCCCCAGTCGCGGCCGAGCCGGGTCGCACAGAACGCGTCGGCGACCGGCTGAGGGGCGTGTCGCAGCAGCAGCGAGCCCTGCAGCACCAGCGCCATCCGCTCCACCACCCGGCGGGCGCGGACCTCGAGGTCGCCGGTGCCCGCGTCCGTGGCGGCGAGCTCCTGGGCCAGGTCCGCCAGCGCGTGGTCGAAGCGTCGGTCGGCTCCCGACGCCTGCTCGACCTCGCCGAGGAACGCCTCGACCGCGCGCGGCTCCCGGCGCATCGCCCGCAACGCGTCCAGGGCGGCGACGTTGCCCGAGCCCTCCCAGATCGAGAGCAGCGGCAGCTCGCGGTAGATCCGCGGCATCCCGGAGTCCTCGACGTAACCGTTGCCGCCGAGGCACTCCAGCGCCTCCGCCGCGACCGACGGGCCGCGCTTGCACACGTGGTACTTCGTCACCGCCAGCGCCAGCCTCCGGAAGGCCGCCTCGCCCTCGTCGCCGCGCACGGCGCGGTCGTTGGCGCCGGCCAACCGCATCATCACGGTGGTGGCCGCCTCGGACTCGACGACCAGGTCGGCCAGCACGTTGGCCATCAGCGGCTGCTCCACGAGGGGCCGCCCGAAGGCCGAGCGGTGCCGCGCGTGGTGCACGGCCCGGACGGTCGCGGTGCGCATCCCGGTCGACGTGCCGATCACGCAGTCGAGGCGGGTCTGGTTGACCATCTCGACGATGGTCCGCACGCCGCGCCCCTCCTCGCCCAGCAGCCAGCCGGTGGCGCCGTCGTACTCGATCTCCGCCGATGCGTTGGCGTGGTTGCCGAGCTTGTCCTTCAGGCGCATCAGGAGGACGTCGTTGCGCGAGCCGTCGTCGCGCACCCGGGGCACCAGGAAGCACGAGAGGCCGCCCGGCGCCTGCGCCAGGGTCAGGAACAGGTCCGACATCGGCGCCGAGGTGAACCACTTGTGGCCCACCAGGGCGTAGGACCCGTCGGCCTGCGGCGCCGCCCCCGTCGTGTTGGCGCGGACGTCGGAGCCGCCCTGCTTCTCCGTCATCGACATGCCCGCGATCAGGCCGCGCTTGCTGGACGGGGAGCGCGGCTCGGGGTCGTAGGCGCGGGCCGCCAGCAGCGGCTCGAAGCGCGCGGCCAGGCCGGGATCGGCGCGCAGCGCCGGGACGACGGCGTAGGTCATCGAGATCGGGCAGCCGTGGCCGGCGTCCGCGCTCCAGGTCATGAAGCGGGCGGCGCGCGCCACGTGCACCCCGGGCCGGTCCTCCGCCCACGCCGTGGCGTGCAGGCCGTGCTCGATGGCCGTGCCCATCAGCCGGTGGTAGGAGGGGTGGTACTCGACCTCGTCGATGCGGTGCCCGAACCGGTCGTGCGTGTGCAGCACCGGCGGGTGCTCCTCGGCCTGCCGGGCCCACTCCTGCGCCTGCGCGGAGCCGGCGAGCCGACCGAGCGCGTGCAGCTCGTCCTCGGCCCAGCCGGCGCCCTCGCGGTGCAGGCTCGCGAGCAGCGCGGGATCCTGTGCCGTGTCGTGGCCCAGCAGCGGCGGTGCCTGGTTGGCGACCTGGTGGGTGCGCTGCATCGGGCCTCCCGGGTCTGGACGGTGGGACCCGCGGCGAGCAGGCGGGCCACGCAGAGCATTGGACGCTCGTTCGGGGCATGGCGCAAGGCCGTCGACCGGGGAGGGGGGATCGCTCTCAGCGAGGAACGCGCACCAGCAGCTTGCCGTGGATGCACGTCATGGCCAGCTCCCGGCCGGGGCCGATGGAGTCACCGTCGAGCTGGCGGGGGGTGTCCGTGCCGGCGCGGACGATGACGGTGGAGCCCGTCATCCGGTTGACCAGCTCGTCCACGCGGGGCCGCTTGAAGAGGACCCGCACCGCCAGCGGGATCCAGGAGAGGAACCGTCGCGGGTGCAGCAGCACCACATCGAGCGCGCCGTCGTCGATCTTCGCGTCCGGCAGCAGCGGCATCCCGGCCTGCAGGTAGCCGACGTTGCCGACCACGATGGTGCGCGCCCGGTGCCGGGTGAACTCCCCGCCGTCGATCGATATCTCCACGCGGATGGCCGGGAACATCAACGCCTTCAGCCCGGAGACGACGTAGGCGATCCAGCCCACCTTCTTCTTGAACTCCTCGTTGACGCCCTCCATCATCGCGGCGTCGAACCCCATGCCGGCCATCACCATGAAGTGGTCGTCCTCGATGCCGTCCCCGCTGACCTTCACGAGGTCGATGGCCCGGTCCTGGCCGTTCAGGGCGACGTCGATGGCCGAGCGCATGTAGAGCGGGATCGCCAGGTTGCGCGCCAGCAGGTTGCCGGTGCCGGCGGGCACGATCCCGACCGGGATGCCCGTGCCGGCGAGCTCGGCGCACACCTCGCGCATCGTGCCGTCACCGCCGCACACCAGCACCAGGTCGGCGCCCGCGATGGCGGCATCCTCGGCCATGCCGGTGCCGGAGTCCGCGACCGTCGTGTAGTGCCAGGTCGGGTCCTGCCAGCCCGCCTCACGGGCCATCGCCTGCACGATCGCGCGGAACTGGCCGGCGTCCTCGACCTTGGAGGGGTTGAGGACGACGGCCAGCTTGCGGGCCGTGGGGATCGCCTCGGGCATCGCGGGCGCCGTGTCGACCAGTCTCCGCGGCAGCGGAGAGACCACGACCGTGCCGATCAGCACCACGCCCGCGCCGAGCAGGACGCCGCCGAGGACGTCACTGGGGTAGTGGCGGCCGAGGAGCACGCGGTCGAGGCAGACGAGCACCACGAGCAGGACGGCGAGGACGTCGAGCAGCCGCCGGGTTCCGCCGCGCCGCACCAGCATCGTCACCAGCACGATCGACACGCCCGCGAAGGCCGTGGCCGACGACGCGTGGCCGGACGGGAACGCCCCGTTGTCGAGGAAGGCCGCGGGATCCTGCCAGTCCGGGCGGACTCGCCCCACCAGCTGCTTGAGCGCCGTGGTGGCCAACGCCGTGGTCAGCATCACCGCGACGGCGTACCCCCCGGCGCGGCGATGGTCCTTCCAGAACAGCAGCGCCCCGAGCACGACGGTGTAGAGCGCCATCGCCCACGAGCCCGTGAGGGCCTCGAGCACGAGCAGGCCGTCGGTGAGCCAGGTCCGGTCCGTGGCCCACGCGACCGCCGGCAGGCCGCGGCCGTCGACGTGCATCAGCGGCCCCCAGTCGGCGCTGACCAGCGCGGCGAGCAGCAGCACCAGGCCCAGACACACCCCACCCCAGATCAGCGCGATCCTGGAGGGGGTGTTCGGCACGGGCACGAAGTATGCCGCCGCGCGGCCCTACCCTGCGGGACCCACCCCGCACGCGACCGCCCCCGATGCGGTGCAGGTCACGCCGGGTGGTGAGCGTGCGCCCGGAACGGGTGGAGAACGGCGCGGCGGGACGTCGGCGCCGGCGGATAACCTCGAGGGCATGATCGACCCCCGCCTGCTCCGAGACGACCCTGAGCGCGTGCGCGCCGCCCAGGCCAAGCGAGGCCTCTCCCCCGAGCCCGTGGAGCGCGCCCTGGAGGCGGACGCGGCGCGGCGCTCGGCGATCGCGGAGTTCGAGGCCAAGCGCAGCGAGCAGAAGCAGCTGGGCAAGCGGATCCCGCGGGCCGATCCCGCGGAGAGGCAGGAGCTGCTGGCGCGCACCAAGGCGCTGGCCGCCGAGGTGAAGGCCGCCGAGGCCGCCCAGGGCGAGGCCGAGGAGGGGTGGCGCGACGCGCTGATGTCGATCCCCAACCTCGCCGCGCAGGAGACGCCGGCCGGCGGCGAGGAGAACTTCACGGTCCTCGAGACGGTCGGCGTCGCGCCCCGGTTCGACTTCGAGCCCCGCGACCACGTGGAGCTGGGCCAGGCGCTGGGCGCGATCGACCTCGAGCGGGGCGCCAAGGTGTCGGGCTCGCGCTTCTACTTCCTCACCGGCGTCGGCGCCCGGCTGCACCGGGCGCTGGTGAACATGGCCATGGACATGGCGGCCACCCATGGCTTCATCGAGGTGGTGCCGCCCTCCCTGGTCAAGCCGCGCGCGATGGAGGGCACCGGCTTCCTCGGCCAGGCGGCCGACGACGTCTATCGCATCGAGGGACAGGACCTCTACCTCGTCGGCACCTCGGAGGTGCCGATGGCGGCCTATCACTCCGATGAGATCCTCGACGGCGACCGGCTGCCGCTGCGCTACGCGGCGTTCAGCCCCTGCTTCCGCAAGGAGGCCGGCTCGCACGGCAAGGACACCCGCGGCATCTTCCGGGTGCACTGGTTCGACAAGGTCGAGATGTTCGTCTACACCACCCTGGAGGAGTCCGCCGCGGAGCACGCCCGGCTGCTCGGGTGGGAGCAGGAGTTCCTCGACCGGCTCGAGCTGCACTACCGGGTGATCGACGTCGCCGCCGGCGACCTCGGCACGTCGGCGCAGCGCAAGTTCGACTGCGAGGCGTGGATCGCGTCCCAGGGCCGCTTCCGCGAGCTCACGTCGACGTCGAACTGCACCGACTTCCAGACCCGGCGGCTCGACACGCGGGGGCGCTTCGCGACCGAGGGAGGCGGATCGGTCACGCGACCGGTGGCCACGCTGAACGGCACCCTGTGCTCGACCAACCGGCCGATCATCGCGCTGCTCGAGACCCACCAGCAGGCGGACGGCTCGGTCCGGGTCCCCCAGGCGCTGCGGCCCTACCTCGGCGGCCTCGAGGTGCTGAAGCCGGTCGAGCGGTGACCGGGGCCGCGGCTGACCCGGCCGGCGCCCCCGGCCCCGGGTGGCGACCCCGGCTCGTCGCGCTGGACATCGACGGCACGTTGCTGCGCTGGATCGAGGGGTCGGGGCAGACGAGTGAGGAGATCCGGCCGCGCGTGCACGACGCGGTGCAGCGCGCGGTGGACGTCGGCGCCCACGTCGTCCTGGCCAGCGGTCGCTCGCCGCACGGGATGACGGGGGTCGCCGACCTGCTCAACCTGCGTGGGCAGCGCGAGGAGCGCATGTGGGTCGTCGCCAGCAACGGCGCCGTCGTCTTCCGGTATCCGCCGGCGGAGATCGTGCACGAGGAGACCTTCGACGCCTCCGCGGCGGTCCGCGAGGTGCTGGCGCACCTGCCCGACGCGCTCGTGGCCGTCGAGGAGCGCGGGGTGGGCTATCGGGTGAATCGGCCCTTCCCGCGCGGGGAGCTCTCCGGCGACATGATCGAGACCCGGGTCGAGGAGCTCGTCGGCGAGCCCGTGAGTCGCGTGATCATCCGCGACCCGCAGTCCACACCCGCCGACTTCCTCTCGCTGGTCGCAAGGCTGGGTCTGCACGGCACCGACTACGTGGTGGGGTGGACGGCCTGGCTCGACCTGCAGCCGGTCGGGGTCACGAAGGCCTCCGGTCTCGAGCACGTGGCCACCGTGCTCGGCGTGGGGCGCGAGGAGGTGCTCGCGATCGGCGACGGGCGCAACGACCTCGAGATGCTGCGCTGGGCGGGCCGCGGCGTCGCGATGGGCCAGGCCGTCGAGGAGGTGCGCGACGCCGCCGACGACGTCACCGGGAGCGTGGACGAGGACGGGGCGGCGACCGAGTTGGAGCGCTGGTTTGCCGTGGACTCGCCGTGAGCCCGCCATGACCGGGACGCCGCGGCTCGTCGCCACCGACCTCGACGGCACGCTGCTGGGCCCCGACGGGCTGGTCAGCGCCCGCACGCGCGCGGTGCTGGACGCGCTCGACGCCCGCGAGATCCCGGTGGTCTTCGTCACGGGCCGCCCCGTCCGGTGGATGACCCACCTCTGGGAAGCGGTCGGCCGGCACGGCCTCGCGGTGTGCAGCAACGGCGGCGTGGTCTACGACGTCGCCGCGGGCGATCTACGCGCCGCGCTGACCATCGCGCCCGCCGCGGCGCGCCGCGTCGGCCGCGACCTGCGCCGGGCGGTGCCGGGCACGGCCTTCGCGGTGGAGCGCACCACCGGTTTCGGTCGCGAGCCGGCCTTCTTGCCGCGGGCCGCCCCGCCGGACGAAGGCACGGTCGCCTCGCTCGAGCAACTGGCCGACGACGCGGTCGTGAAGCTGCTGGCTCGGCACGAGGAGCTCGCGCCCGAGGAGTTCTGGCGTCGAGCCGACGCCGCCGTGGGCGCGCACCTGACGACCACGCGGTCCTCGGCCGGCGCGCTGGTGGAGATGAGTGCCCGTGGGGTCACCAAGGCATCGACGCTGGAAGCCCTGTGTCGCGAGCTCGGCGTGGATCGCCAGGACGTGGTGGCCTTCGGCGACATGCCCAACGACGTGCCGATGCTCGCCTGGGCCGGAACGTCGTACGCGATGGCGGACGCGCACGAGACCGCGCGCGCCGCCGCCTCCGGCGTTGCCCCGCCGCACGAGGAGGACGGCGTGGCCCGGGTTCTCACGGACCTGTTCTCGTTGTGACGCGCTGTCGTGGCCTCCACTACGCTCGGAGGGTGCGACTCTCCAGCAAGGGCGGCCAGCGCCGCGGCGCCGTCGGCGCAGCGCTCGCGACGCTGCTCGCCGGCCTCCTTCTCCTCGCCGCGCCGGCGCCGGCGCTGGCCTGCTCGTGCGTGGGCTGGACGGTCCAGGAATCCGCGGACCAGGCCGACGTCGTGATCTCGGGAACCGTCGTGAAGTCCGACCGCGAAGGACGCCAGCCGGGCAGGCCGAACCGCGACCGGCTGACCCTGACCGTCGGCGTGGACCGGGTCTACAAGGGGACCATCACCCGCGACCGCGTCGAGGTCACGGCGCCGGCCGACCCGGCGACGTGCGGCCTGGGGGTGGTGCCCCGGGACGAGCGCTACTTCGTCTTCGCCCGGGCCGTGGGCTCCGACCTGTCCACCAACCGGTGCACCGGGACGCGCGTGGCGTCGACGAGCTACGGCAAGCAGGTGCGCTCCGCGCTCGGCGAGGGCACGGCGCCCCAGGGGAGCCCCTCGACGCCGACGAGCGCGCCGCCCGAGCGGATGGTCGTCGACGACAGCGCGCCACCGGACTACATCCGCGCGGCCGCTCCCGGCGCTGCGCTCGCGATCGTCGGGCTGCTCGGCCTGGTGGTCGTCCGACGCCGCGCCCGGCGCCCCTGAGCGGATCTTCGTAGGGACGCCGCGCTAGAGGTACATCCCGCCGGAGCCACCCTGCTGACCGCGCCCCTGCTGCTGCTCGGGCGGGCCCTGCGGACCCGCCGCTCCGCCGTGGCCGGGCGGCAGGGCGCGCCGCATCTGCTCCAGCTGCACGCGGGCCGCCATCTGCTGGGCGTAGATCGCGGTCTGGATGCCGTGGAAGAGGCCCTCCAGCCAGCCGACGAGCTGAGCCTGGGTGATCCGCAGCTCGCTCTCGCTGGGTGTCCCGCTCGAGAACGGCAGCGAGAGCCGCTCCAGCTCCTCGACGAGCTCGGGGGCGAGCCCGTCCTCGAGCTCGGCGACCGACGCCTGGTGGATCTCCTTGAGACGGGTGCGGCTGGCCTCGTCGAGGGGGGCCGCCTTCACCTCCTCGAGCAGCTGCTTGATCATGGAGCCGATCCGCATCACCTTGGCCGGCTGCTCGACGAGCTCGGTCAGGCGGCGCTCGTCGTCCTCGTCGGGCGCTGCGTCGGTGTCGACACCGAGCTGCTGGAGGGCGCTGGCAGGCACGGCGCCCACGGGCTGGTTGTCCGGGCCGACGACCACGACGTGCTCCTCGTGGCGATCGCCCTGCTGATCTGCGTCCTGACTCATGCCTTCCAGAGTAGGTCAGCGGCAGGTGAGCACGATCTTGCCGGTGTGGCCGGAGCTCTCCATCAGCGTGTGGGCCCGGGCGACGTCCTCCAGCGGCATCACCTCGTGCACGATCGGGCGGACGCGGCCCTCGGCGACCAGCGGCCACACATGCTCCACGACGCCGGCGCAGATGGCGGCCTTGTCCTCCACGGGACGCCCGCGCAGCGAGGTCGCGATCACCGCACCGCGCTTGCCGAGCAGCCGCGCGATGTTCAGCTCGCCCTTGATGCCGCCGAGCATGCCGATGATGACGAGGCGCCCCTCGGTGGCGAGCGCCTTCACGTTGTCGTCGAGGTACTTCGCGCCGACATGGTCGAGGATGACGTCGGCGCCGTGCCCGTCGCCGTAGGCGGTGACGGCCTCGACGAAGTCCTGCTCGCGGTAGTTGATCGCCAGGTCCGCGCCGAGCTCGCGGCAGCGCTCCAGCTTGGCCGCGGAGCCGGCCGTGGTGAGCACCGTGGCGCCGAACGCCGAGGCGAGCTGGATGGCGAAGGTACCGATCCCGCCGCCGCCACCGTGCACCAGCAGCTGCTCGTCCGGGCGGAGCCCCGCGACCATGAAGACGTTGGACCAGACCGTGCAGGCCACCTCCGGCAGGGCAGCGGCCGTCACGAGGTCGACGTGGTCGGGAACCGGCATCAGCTGCCCGGCCGGGACGACCACGCGGTCGGCGTACCCTCCGCCGGCGAGCAGGGCGCACACCTCGTCCCCGGGCGACCAACCGGTGACCCCCTCGCCCAGCTCGGCGACGGTGCCGCTGCACTCGAGACCGATCACCTGCGAGGCCCCCGGCGGAGGCGGGTACTGGCCCTGCCGCTGCAGGGTGTCGGCGCGGTTCACCGCGGTGGCGGCGACGTCGAGCAGCACCTCGCCGGGGCCGGGCCGCGGGTCGGGGTGATCGGCGACGGTCAGAACCTCGGGGCCACCGTCCTCGGTGGCGGTCACGGCGCGCATGGCACCCACCCTAGGCCGGGCCGGCCTCGTCCTCTTCCTGGTCCTCGTCCTTTGCTCCGGGCGGGACGTCCCAGTCCTCCGCCCGTGGTCCCGGTTCGGTCGGCTGTTCCCCCCGGCCGCCGGGCCCACGCGTCGCGCTTCAGTGGCAGGCTGGAGGGATGAGCGACGCCGCCGCCCTCGACGCCCTTCCCGACACCGGTCTCGATGTCGCCCTGATCCAGGTGGCCTCCGGGCTCGACCCGGAGGAGAACCGGGCCCGCCTGGCCGACCTGGTGCCGACCGACACCGATCTGGCCGTGCTGCCCGAGGCCTACGCGCGCGACTTCGGCAAGCCGGACTCCCCGCTGGGCCCGCACGCCGAGCCCGTGGACGGTCCTTTCGGCACGGAGGTCTCCCGCGTCGCGTCCGCGGCCGGGGCGTCGGTGCTGGCGGGGATGTTCGAGCGCAGCCCGGACCCGGAGCGCCCCTGGAACACGCTGCTGTTGCGCGGAGAGGCCGAGGCGGCGTACCGCAAGATCCACCTCTACGACTCGTTCGGCTACCGCGAGTCCGACCGGCTGGTGGTCGGCGAGATCGAGCCGCTGGTGGTCCAGGTCGGCGGCTGGCGGCTCGGGCTGATGACCTGTTATGACCTGCGCTTCCCCGAGCTTGCCCGGGCCCTCGTGGCGGCCGGGGCCGAGGCGCTGGTCGTGCCCACGGCGTGGATGGCCGGTCCGCGCAAGGTGGACCACTGGCGCACCCTGGTGCGGGCGCGCGCGATTGAGAACACCGTGTACGTGCTGGGCGCCGCGCAGCCCGGGCCCCGCTACACGGGCCACTCGATGGTCGTCGACCCGTGGGGCGAGGTCGTCGTCGAGGCGACCGAGGCCGAGGAGGAGACGGTCCGGGCGCGGCTGGACCCGACGCTGCTCGAGGAGGCGCGTTCCACCAATCCGTCCCTGGCGAATCGGCGGATGTAGCGTCGATCCGGTGTCCGCGTCCGCTGCCGAGGGCGAGAGCCGGTTCCGTGTCGCCCGGGTCCTCTCGCCCGGCGCGATCGCCCGGTTCCACGCCTCGCGGTGGCCGCTGGCGGGATTCCTGCTGTTCGTGGCGGCCGGGATGGCGGCGCTGGTCGCCACCACGCTGGACCTCGCGCCCGACGGCGCCGGCCGGGTCGGTGCCGCGGTGGTCGCGACGGCGTACTCCTGGGGCCTGGCCGCGCGCAGTGGCGGTCGCCCCTATGTCTTCGGCACCCTCGCCGCCGTCCTGTCGGCCGGGGTGCTGGTCCTCGACACGGCGGTCCTGCGCAGCGGGGCGGCGACGCTGACCTGCGCTCTGGCCGCCGTGCTGGCCGTGATGGGGACGGTGCCGGCGCGCCGGATCCGCGGCGCCGTGGTCGAGGCCCTCGTCGCCACGCTCGTGGCGGTCGTCGGGGCCTTCGCGACCGTGGGCTGGGACCCGGACCTCAACCTGGTGAGGTTCGAGTACGTGACGCTCGGGCTGGCCCTGGCCGGAACGTTCGTGCTCGTCTACCGGCTCGGCGCGGGCTGGCACGGGCTGGGGCGCCGGGGACTGCTCCTCGTGCTGGTCGGCGCGGTGCTGCTGGCGGCCGTGCTGGCCTACGCGGAGCTGGTGCGCCGCTACGGCGCCCCGGCTCTGGTCGACAGCGCCCTGCAGGGGGTCTCCTGGCTGCGGACGAGCGCCGGCGGCGCCCCGCAGCCGCTGCCCAGCCTGCTCGGCATTCCGGCCCTGATCTGGGGCACCTACCTGCGCGCGCGACGCCGACAGGGGTGGTGGTTGTGCGCCTTCGGCGTCGCCGCGACCGTCCGCACGGCGCAGTCCTTGGTCTACCCGGACTCCACGTTTGCGAGCGAGGGGATCTCGCTGCTCTATTCACTGGCCGTGGGCATCGTCCTGGGCTGGGTCGTGGTGCGACTCGACCAGCGACTACGCGGGCCCCGCGGCGCCGGTGCTCGGCGGCAGGAGGAGCGCCTGGCGCAGCGCCCCGAGCCGCGACGCTGGCGCGCCCTGCTCTGACCCCGCTCCGGGGTCGGTCGCCGGCTGCGCATACCCCCTGGTAGCGGCTAGGTTCGCTGCATGGCACGCACGCAGCAGGTCGACATCGCGGCCGAGATGGTGGCGAACGTGATCGAGGTGACCGTCGAGGTCGGTCAGCGGGTCGAGGCCGGGGACGCCGTCGTCCTCCTCGAGTCGATGAAGATGGAGATCCCGGTGCTCGCCGAGAGGCCGGGGACCGTCCGGGCCGTGAAGGTGTCCTCGGGCGACGTGGTCCAGGAGGGCACCGTCATGCTGACCCTGTCCTGAGCGGCCCGCTTCCCCGTGCGGCCCGGGTGGCAGAGGGGGCGGGATTCGAACCCGCGGCTGGCTCGCGCCAGCGACCGCTTTCAAGGCGGTTCCGATAGGCCACTCCGGCACCCCTCCGGGAAGGACCGGGCACGTGCGGTCCCCGGACCCGCGTCCATCCTAGGAGGCGGGGCCGCTCCACCGGTCGGGCACCGGCGATCAGTCGGGCACTGACTGGGACAGCCGCCAGGACAGCGCCGCCCGGAGATGCTGATGCACCTCGGCCACCAGCTGGCCCAGCTCCCGACGGACGGCGTCGAGGTCGGGGTCGACGAGCACGGCCGGCCCGGCCTCGGCGAGGCGGACCAGCAGGGCGTTGCGCTCGCGCAGGAGCGCCCCGCCCACGGCCGCCGCCCACGGATCGGCCGTGAGCGTGCTGTCGACCGTCAGGGCGTCGCGGAGCGACTGGATCCGCTGCCGGACGGTCCAGCGCCAGTTGCCGACCGCCACACCCTGCCCGGGAGGTGTCTCGACGGCGCCGCGCAGCGAGCGCAGGGCAGTCTCCGTGCGCCCGGCTGGGGCACCCTCAGGCGCCGGTGCAGTATTCATGGCCACCTCCGGCCGATGGGAACGCATGCTTCCCCGAGAGGTCCCGCTATTGTGAGCAGACTCATACACGACCCTACTCGTCCCAATGGGTGAGAGAACCCCGCCCGGTGCACTACGGGGGCCGGATGCCCGCCGCTCGGATGCCCGGGGAGAATCGGGGACGTGGCAGCCGACAGCCCCGCACCCGGTACCTCCGTCTCGGGGGACGCGACCGACTACCGCCTCGCGCCCGCCCTCGCGGCGCGCCTCTTCGGCATCGCGCTGGTGGGCATCGCGCTGCTGATCCTGCTGGTGACGCTCCTGGCCGCGCTGATCGACCTGCACACGGTCGTCGTGCTGGTCGTGGCGGTGGTGGCGCTGCTCGGGGCCGGGGCGGCGGGCATCTTGGTCACGCGGCGGGCCTACGTCGTCCGCCTGACGCCGACCGGCTACCGCGTGCGGCTGGTGCGGGGGGCCGGGGCGACCTCGGCGCGGTGGGGCGACGTGGAGGACGTCGTGGCCGCCCGGGTGGCCGGGGCCGACTGTGTGGTCCTGCGCCTGAAGGACGGCCGCTCGACCACGGTGCCGGTCGCGATGCTGGCGGCCGACAAGGACGCCCTGGCTCACGACGTACGGGGGAGGCTGGGCACCCGTCGCCGTCGCTCGGACTGAGCCCGGGCCCGGCCCCGAGGGAGGGTCGCGGGGGATTCGGCGTGCGCTGCGGGCGCCTTGTAGCCTGAGCCCGCTGTCGGGAGGCGTCGCCTAGTCTGGTTTATGGCGCCCGCCTGCTAAGCGGGTTTGGGGTTACACCCCCATCGAGGGTTCAAATCCCTCCGCCTCCGCCGGTGTCCGGCCCCCTCGGCCCCCGAGGGGGCCGTTGCCGTCGCGACGGCCCTCAGCGGCCCGGGTGCGGCCGGTCCGGGCCCGCGTGCGGCAGCCGTGCGCACTGCCCTTACGTAAAGTTGCAGGATCATGCATTGCAAAGAGTTGAGGGCGGCTTGACCTGACGCTGCCCGATGCGGTCCCGCATGATGGACAGCAGCCCGGGGGGCGGGTGTCAGCGACCTGGAGGAAGCAACACCATGACGTTCGTTCGCCGGGCTGGAACCCTTCTGGCCACCGTGCTTCTCACTGTCGGCCTGATCGGGGCCGGCCCCGCCGACGCCAAGCGGGACACCAGCTGGGGCGGCGCGCGCATCGCCCACTGGGACCGCTGACGACCACTGGGACCGCTGACGAGCAGGGTCACCACAGATGTGAGACGGGAACCTCGCCAACCCCCCACGCGGCGCGGTTCCGAGGCCTCCCCCCCGGCCGTCTCACCCGCGAGGGCAGCGACAACGTGTCGCTGCCCTCGCTCTTTCTTGCTGCGCAGCCCCGCCCAGGACGCCGGCGTCACGCTCAGCCGAGATCGGGTTCGGGTGCGGCGTCGTCGTCGTGCTCCTGACCGGAGATGCCGAGCCGGCCCATGGCGTAGCCGAGCTGGAATCGGGTCTGAGCCTCGAACTCCTCCTTCAGGTCCGCCACGTAGCCGGCGTACGTGCGCGGGCTGACGCCGAGCCGCTTCGCGCTGCTGGGATCCGCGTGGCCTTCGATGAGCATCCGGATCGTCATCGCCCGCTGCTCCTCGGCGATGTCGCGCATCAGCGAGGTCTCGCGGCTGGCGAAGGGGCGGCCCCGCTCCCAGTGGCGTTCGAACATGTCCACGAGGTACGCCACCAACGACGGCTCGCGCACGGCGAGCGCGACGCCCAGACCCTGGTGGCTGGGGATCACCGCGAGCTGTCGGTCGATCACGATGAGGCGGTTGAAGAACTCGTCGAGGGTGCGCACCTCGGCTCCGCGCGCGGAGACCTCCGAGACGTACTTGTGGGTGATCGTGCTGCGCCGCGCGGCGTGCTGGTAGAGCGTGCGCAGCGTGACGCCTCGGTCCAGCGCCGCGGCGTCCCGGTCGGCCGCCGCCGCCAGGGTCGGCGCGTCCCGGCCCGTCTGCGGCTGGGCGGTGATCAGCTCCTCCTCCGCATCGGCGACGG
This sequence comes from uncultured Actinomycetota bacterium, assembly GCA_963731985.1. Classification (GTDB taxonomy): domain Bacteria; phylum Actinomycetota; class Actinomycetes; order Propionibacteriales; family Nocardioidaceae; genus Nocardioides. The sequence continues at coordinate 88,986 of CAVSYA010000011.1, forward strand.
CGGAGGCGATGAAGAGTTCGATGGCGTCGCCGCGGATCTCCGTGATGGGACCCTGGGCCGGCTGCGGGGTGCGCCGCCAGACCTGCCCGACGGTGCCGAAGGCCTTCGCCCAGGCGGCCGACTCTACGAGCAGCTCGGCCCCCTGCTGGCCGAGCGGGGCCACGACCCGGGACTGGACCGCGGCGGGATCCACGGCCTCGTACGTCTCGCCGGCGCCGTCCGGGACCAGCAGCCCCAGCTCGCACAGCAGATCGAAGGATCTCCGCTCCGGGGCGCCAGCGGCGGCGCGAGGGTCGTCCGCGCGCAGGCCGCCCTGGCCGAGCACCTGCTCGTAGAGGGCGGCCGCCTCGCTCTCGAGCAGGCGTCGCTCCTCGGCCCCCAGTCCCTGCACGCATCCCCTCCACGTGAGTCCACCGGCGCACGTCTCCGGCACGGCCCCCGCGCTCCACTATCGCATGCGGGGCCATGGTCAGGGCTCTGTCCGGAGCGCAGGCCGACGACGGCCCCTCCCGGGCGTGCCGGGAGGGGCCGTCGGGTCAGGTGGGGCTCAGGCGCCCAAGCGGGTGCGCAGTCCGTCGAGCTCGGTCCACAGCACGGTGGGAAGCTGCTCCCCGAACCGTTCGAACCACTCCTGGATCTGCGGGATCTCCGCCTTCCACTCCTCGGGGTCGACCCGGAGGCAGGCCCGGACCTCCTCGTCGGTCATGTCCAGGCCGCTGGTGTCCAGCGACTCGGGCGTGGGGACGTGCCCGATGGCGGTCTCCTCGGCGGAGGCCTGGCCGTCGATTCGCTCCACGACCCACTTCAGGACGCGGGAGTTCTCGCCGAAGCCCGGCCAGATGAAGCCGCCATCGGCGTCGCGGCGGAACCAGTTGACGTAGAAGATCCGCGGCAGCTTGGAAGCGTCGTTCTCCTTGCCGATGCTGATCCAGTGGCTGAAGTAGTCGCCGGCGTTGTAGCCGATGAAGGGCAGCATCGCCATCGGGTCGCGGCGGACGACGCCGACGGCCCCGGTCGCCGCGGCGGTCGTCTCGGAGGAGAGGGTCGCGCCGAGGAAGGTGCCGTGCGCCCAGTCCCGCGCCTCGAAGGCCAGCGGGATCGTGGTCTTGCGGCGGCCCCCGAACAGGATCGCGTCGATGGGCACGCCCTGCGGGTCGTCGTACTCCGGCGCGAGGATGTCGCACTGCTTGATCGGGGTGCAGTAACGGCTGTTCGGATGGCTGGAGAGCTCGTCGCTCTCGGGTGTCCAGGGCTCGCCCTTCCAGGAGGTGGCGCGGGCCGGCGGGTTCTCCAGGCCCTCCCACCAGACGTCGCCGTCCGCGGTGAGCGCCACGTTGGTGAAGACCGAGTTGCCCTTCTCGATGGTCTTCATGGCGTTGGGGTTGGTGTTGTAGTTGGTGCCCGGGGCGACGCCGAAAAAGCCGAACTCCGGGTTCACCGCGTAGAGCCGACCGTCATCGCCGACGCGCATCCAGGCGATGTCGTCGCCGAGGGTCTCGACCTTCCAGCCGGGGATGGTCGGCTGGAGCATCGCGAGGTTGGTCTTGCCGCAGGCACTCGGGAACGCGGCGGCGACGTACTTCACGACGTTCTCGGGCGAGGTCAGCTTGAGGATCAGCATGTGCTCGGCGAGCCAGCCCTCGTCGCGTGCCATCACGGAGGCGATGCGCAGGGCGTAGCACTTCTTGCCCAGCAGCGCGTTGCCGCCGTACCCGGAGCCGAACGACCAGATCATCCGCTCCTCGGGGAACTGGACGATGTACTTGGTGTCGTTGCAGGGCCAGGCGACGTCGTCCTGACCGGGCTCCAGCGGGTGGCCAACCGAGTGGAGCGCGGGGACCCACTTGACCTCCCGGCCGGCGTCGTGGAGCTCCTCCATGCGACGCAGGACCTGCTCGCCCATGCGCGCCATCACGGTCATCGAGACGGTCACGTAGGCCGAGTCGGTGATCTCGATGCCGAACATCGGCTGCTCCGCGTCGAGGTGACCCATCACGAAGGGGACGACATACATCGTGCGGCCGCGCATGCAGCCGGCGTAGAGGTCCCGCAGGATCGACTTCATCTCGCCCGGGTCCATCCAGTTGTTGGTGGGCCCGCAGTCCTTCTCGTCGACCGAGCAGATGTAGGTGCGGTCCTCGACCCGCGCCACGTCGATGGGGTCGGAGGCAGCGTGGAAGGAGTTACGCTTCTTGGCGGGGTCGAGGCGCGTGAACGTGCCGCTGGCGACCAGGATGTCGGTGAGCTGCGCCCACTCCTCGTCGGACCCGGTGCACCAGTGGACGCGGTCCGGCCGCGTCAGCTCGGCGATCTCGGTGACCCAGCTGAGGATCCCCTCGTGGGTCGTGGGCACCTGCGTGTCGGCGGTCATGCCTGGGCTTCCCTCGCGCTTCTCGCGGGGTGCCCGGATGCTCCCGGTGTCGCCCCCGGCCGTCGAACGTGTCGGCGGATGTGTCGTGGAGTTCTGGTGATCGCGCGGCGTCGTTGTCGGCGAGTGGTCAACCCGCGGGGACCCCGGACCAACCTCGCGGCGGCGGGCGCTGGCGAGCGGCGAGACCGGGGACCCTGGAGGTTGGCCGCAGGCTACCTGTGACCGGAGGCGCCCGGGAATTGGAACGATCCATGTCCGAGCGCGTGTCGCGCCTGCGCAGGGTCGTCGTGAACCCCCGGTCAGAGGTCGCCAACGAGCCGGACCAGGTCCCAGGCCTGCCGGCCCGCTGGATCGGGCATGCAGCTCGGCTGCACGAAGACCGTGCGCCCGGGCGATGCTGCCGGCGACCATGCGGGGGGTCCGACCCGGCGCCCGAGTCGGATTTCACGGGTCAGATGACGACCGGTATGCTCGCGTGGTCGCTGCCCGAGGTGCGCCGGGGGCACGTGACGGGCGCCCGTAGCTCAACGGATAGAGCATCTGACTACGGATCAGAAGGTTTGGGGTTCGAATCCCTACGGGCGCGCTCCGCAATATGGCCTCTGACCTGCGAAAACGTCGTTTCCGTCACTTCGAGACCGACCGCCGAGAGCTGCCGCTGGTCTCAAGAACGGTCTCAATAACCTCAGTTCAGCCGTCGGCGCGCCGCCCAAGACTGCGCCGGTGACCACGTCGCTGCTGACCACCCCCGGCCACACCGCCGTCGCCGCGGCGCCGGCGGCACGGACGGTTTGCGGAACCCGGTCGGAGAACCGTTGGTCGCACGGTGATCCCTGGGAGGGCGCATCTTGCCTTCTGTCGACATGAACCCCCGTGCGCACCCCGAGACCCGATTCGTCTCCACCGATGGCGGGGCCACCGGCCAGCGGCCGGCCGGCGGCCGGCCGGCGCCCCGCTGCGCACCTCGGCACCCGGCCGCACCCCGGCACATCGCCACGGCAGCACGCGACACCCGGCGACGCCGTTCAGCCCACGCTGCTGCTCACCCTCGACGAGGTCGCCGAACAGCTGCGGTGCACGCGACGCGGTGTCGAGCGACTCGTGGCCGCTCGCGGCCTGGTGTCCGTCCACATCGGCCGCGCCGTCCGCATCGAGAGCCGCGAACTCGAGCGGTTCGTCGCTGACCTGCGGGCCCCGACGTTGCTCGCGAGCGAGAGCGGACCTCCAAACGGTGGGCCTGGGGAATGAGACACCAGCCAGATTCCACGCGTGCGGAGGGCACGGGCGCTGATCCGGGTCATCCACTGGGAGGTCGTCGTCTAGGCCGTAGCCCGGCGTGGCGACTGAGCCCAGGAGCCAGGATTGGCTAGACCACGCAAGCGCGCTAACGAGTTCTCAGCCTCGGTCTACCGCGGTGCCGACGGTGGGTGGCACGCCCGCGTCGCGATGGGCATGCGGCCCGATGGTGTGGTCGACCGCAAGTACCTCTCCCGACGCACCCGCACCGAGCTGGAGAAGGCAGTACGCACCCTCCAGCGCACCCGCGACTGGGGGGCTCTACCGTTGGACCCAGGCCGACACCACCCTGGGCGGATGGGTCGAGCACTGGCTGACCGCGATTCTGCCGATGACCGCACGCTGGAAGACCCGCTCCACCTACACCAGCCAGCTCCGGCTCCACATCCTCCCCTCCCTCGCACCCCTGAGATCGAGTGAGATCCAACCGGAGAATCTCGAAGGTCTGTACGCCGACCTGCTGCGCGAGGGGAGCTCCGCCCATACGGTTGGCGCTGTACACCGCGTTCTCCGTTCATGCCTGAACGAGGCAGTACGACGTGCTGCTCCCCGAAGGGGTGGTCACCGGTTTGGGTTCTGCGATAGGTTCCATGAATCCCCTCTCATCGGGAGGCGCCGGCGAAATGGCAGACACGATTGCTTGGTACTGCACCTTCGCGTCCACGGCGGGCGCGTAGTTCGACCTCCTGACGGAGAGACGCCGGTCGGGGCGACGTTGGTCGCCTCGTCCGTCTCGCTGGACCCCGCCATGGGGGTCCCGAGAGGCATCCGCCTCCAGCTCGACAGCGTCGACGACGTCGCCTTCCTCGCCATCAGGTCGTCGCTCCTCGACGGGGCTCGTCGAGGTCCAGGCAGGTGGCGCCCCGACCACGCTGACCGGCCCGCTGGTCCTCTTTCAGCGAGTCGCCGCTCGTGGCTCTTCTACGGGTGACTCCACCACCTTTTCAGGCCACCAACACCCATGCCGACCAGGGGGCCGAGCTGTCGGTCCTCGGTGGGGATCGACGTCGGCGACTGATCCAGCGCGCGAGCGCGAGGAGGAGGGAGGCGAACCATGTCAGTAGTCCCGACCTATCCCGGCGTGTACGTACAGGAGGTCGTCCGGCGTTCGGCACGATCACCGGGGTGGCCACCTCGATCACGGCCTTCGTGGGCCGGGCGGCGCGGGGCGCCGTGGAGCAGCCCACGATCTGCAACAGCTTCGGCGGGTTCGGCAGACGCTCGGGGGCCTGTGGTCCGACGGCCCGATACGTATGCCGTCGACAGTTCTTCGCCAACGGCGGGGCCAGGCACTCGTCGTCCGCCTCTTCAATCCCGGCGGTGACGGCGACGACGTCGCCACGCTGACGGTGACACCCTCGAGCTCGCGGCGGCGAACCCCGAGTGGGGGGCGGGGCTCACCGCGAGGGTCGGCCACCCAGGACCATCGACCGCCTCCGCGGCCCAGAAGGCCGCCGACCACGGCTGGCCGTGACCAACCTCTTCGACCTCGTCGTCCGGGACGAGGGCACCGGGGCCTCCGAGACGTTCCGCAACGCGACCGGAAACGCGGCGGGCGGCGCGCTGCGGATCGACCGCGCGCTGGCGGAGGGGTCCAACCTCGTGCGCCTCGCCACCGACGCCGACGGCGAGCCGGACCTGCCCGGCGCGCGCCCTGCCGCCACGGTGGACGGCGCTCCGTCGATCACCGCCACCGGCGGAGGTGACGGCGCCGCGCTGGACGCTGCCGCCTACGAGGGCGACGAGGACGCCAAGACGGGCATCCACGCGCTCCGCAAGGCGGACATTTTCAACCTCCTCTGCATCCCCCCGGACACCCCGCGGCGGGGCCCTGCCCCGGTCGGTGCGCGAGGAGGCGGCCGCCCTGTGCCGCGACGAACGGGCGCTCTACGTCGTCGATCCACCCGCCTCCTGGGACGCCAACCCGTCGACCGCCGCGGCCACGGTGAAGGCCGCGCAGCTCGACCCGAACACCGCCGTGCTACCCCTGACGGACGCGGACCACGCGGCGCTCTACTTCCCCCGCGTCCGCCGACGCGACCCGCTGCGCGGCAACCAGATGGACACGTTCGTTCCCTGCGGCGTCGTGGCCGGTGTGATGGCGCGGACC
>CAVSYA010000012.1:0-83895 GCA_963731985.1 uncultured Actinomycetota bacterium
ATGCGGGGGAGTGTCAGGAACTCGGTGTAACTGGCCCGACACGCCGGCCGGCTGGTTGGCGGGGAAGGTCAGTGATGGCCGAGAGCATGCAGGACATGGCTGGATCGACCGAGGCGGCCGAGTTGCCGCAGACGAGGCAGGAGGACCACACCGAGCGGGGCTTGAGCCAGGCGACTGAGGCGTTCGTCCGGCCCTCGGCTGAGGAGCTCGAGATCGCCCGCGAACTGGTCCGCACCGCCCGGGCTCGTGGGGCTGCGTTGACCGGCCCCGATGGCATGTTGAAGGCGTTGACCAAGACGGTGATCGAGACCGCGCTGGACGAGGAGATGTCTGAGCACCTGGGCTATGACAAGCACGAGGCCGCCGGGCGGAACGGCGGGAACTCCCGCAACGGGGCCCGGACCAAGACGGTGCTGACCGACAACGTCGGGCCGATCGAGATCGAGGTCCCGCGTGACCGCGATGGCACTTCGAGCCCGGTGATCGTGGCCAAGCGTCAGCGACGCCTGGGCGATGTGGACACGATCGTGTTGTCGCTGTCCGCCAAGGGTCTGACTACCGGGGAGATCGGCGCCCACTTCGCCGAGATCTACGGGGCCTCGTTGTCGAAGGACACGATCTCGAGGATCACCGACAAGGTCGTGGCCGAGATGGCCGAGTGGACCTCGCGGCCGCTGGAGAAGGTCTACGCCGCGGTCTTCATCGACGCGATCTACGTCAAGATCCGCGACGGCCAGGTCGGCAACCGGCCGATCTACGCCGCGATCGGGGTCGACCTGGCCGGCCACAAGGACATCCTCGGCATCTGGGCCGGCCACGGCGGCGGGGAGTCGGCGAAGTTCTGGCTCAGGTGTTGACCGAGCTGAAGAACCGCGGCGTGGAGGACATCTTCTTCGTCGTCTGCGACGGCCTCAAGGGCCTGCCCGACTCGGTCGGGGCCGTGTTCGGCCAGGCGATCGTGCAGACCTGCGTGATCCACCTGATCCGCAACACCTTCCGCTACGCCTCGAAGAAGTACTGGGGCCAGATCGCCGCGACCTGAAGCCGATCTACAGGCGCCCCGACCCGCGGAGGCGGCGTGGCGCGGCGTTCGAGGAGTTCGACGAGAAGTGGGGCAAGCCCTACCCCGCGATCAGCCGGCTGTGGCGATACGCCTGGGAGCAGTTCACCCCGTTCCTCGACTACGACGCCGAGATCCGCAAGGTCCTGTGCTCGACGAACGCGATCGAGTCGCTGAACGCCCGCTACCGCCGGGCGGTCACGGTGCGGGGCCACTTCCCGACCGAGCAGGCCGCGATGAAGTGCCTCTACATGGTCACCAGGTCGCTGGACCCCAAGGGCACCGGTCAGACACGATGGACCATGCGGTGGAAGCCAGCACTCAACGCGTTCGCGGTCACCTTCGCCGACCGGATGCCCACGGCCGAGGACCGCTGAGCCACAAGATGGAAACCGCCAGTTACACCGGGTTTCGGACAGACCCAACCGTGACGGCCCTCGATGTCGCACAGCGCCGGGCCGCCCACCGCTGACCATTGGCGAGCCCGATCCGGGCCGACATGACGAAGCGGCCCCGATCTATTGACCATCCCGCGCAGGCACGATGCCGCAGCCGAGACCGCGCTGGCCTGGCTGAGCTGAGACATCCGGTGGCACGAGTCAGGGGAAGAGCCCCTTTCGTGCCATCCGACGGCAGGGAAACGCAATGGTGCGAGGGGTCTTATGGTTCTACGAGTTCGCCGGACTCATTCAATCGGTAATTCCGGGGGTGACGCTGGCCGTTCGGCATCAGCACGTAGCCCTCGTTGTCTAGTGAACCACGCTTGCCGTCGATCGTGAGGGATTCGACTCCGTCGCTGGTGACCATCCATGCGAGACCCGGAGCTGCGGACCCGTCACAGAAAGCGGGGGCAGCAATATCAGAAGAGCCACTCGGCGTCACTGAAGCCAAGTACGTCTGCTTCGTGGCTCTCAGCGGCAGCCCTCCCGGGCCGGAGCACTCGACAATGTCCGGCAACTCAGTCGGAAGAAGGTCACCGGACTCGTCTCTGGCCGCTGCCTCCAGTTCAGGCGTGAGCGCTTGGACTGACCGCCCATCGGGGGCCCGGCCACTGCCCACGAATCGGTCGCGCGGTAGCCCAAATTCGTCGATCGCCTCTTCCGGCGCAACGGCAACCACGGAACTCTCCGCAAGTTCACGCTGAGGCTCATCGCTCACGGCGCTCTGCGGCGCTGAGTCGCCGCAGCTGGCCAAGCCACCCAGCAACAAGAGCAAGGCGGGGCATCCCGCGGCCACCACGTGCAACTTCTTACCCGGGTTCATGTTTGCTGATCTCCGTCTATTCCGCACAATCCTGTTGTGGACCGTCTGCCACCATGCCAAGAGCCATTGAAGTAGTGAGCACCGTATGAGTCCGTCCGATAACAACCCGTACCGCATGCAGAGGCAAATCCTGCATAATTGAGTTGCACTCTCCACTCAGCCCCCAACTGAAGGTAGCGTTGACCACTGTTGACGCATGCGACCCACGAACCATTGACCGCTTTGCGAGCTACGTACTGAACTCGCATCCCGGGAGCGTTTCTATACAACGCTGTCGTGCAATTACCAGCGGAACTTCCAGAGTAGGCTCTACGCTCACTTTCAAGATACCCGCCGAACGAGTCTTGAATGTAGGCTCTACCCCAATGACAGTCCTGACTGGACTGATACACAAATCCTTGACTATTCTTCGATTTCGCGTGAGCTGTTGCCGGCACCAGTGCCAAACTGACGGCAAGGACGAAGCCAAGACAACGTTTCCACATGCGTACCCCCCCATTTGAGGGTGACATCGACGCTGGTTCGGGTCAAGGTCCGTACGGAAAATCGAAGCAGGCAATGAATCCATTCAACCCCCGGTAGCGGAAGATGTCGAGCAGTCTGAGACACATCTCGTTACGCGGTCTGTATGAGGGCCTCCGGTGATGGCTGGTTGATCCAGGCCGCCTTGGGCAGTTCCGGTGCCTGCGGTCGACGGTTGCCGAACCGCTGGGATAGGCGGTGTTCGCGGCGTCGAGGGTGTGCTGCCTCTGAGCGCGGATCTCGGCCGCGGCGCCGTGGGGCACCGACGCGGGCGTGTGCAGCCCGATCCCGGAGTGGCGGCGCTCATGGTTGTAGCCGAAGAACGCCTCGGCGAACGCACGGGCGTCAGCCAGCGACCCGAACGCCTCGGGAAACACCGGTGCGTACTTCAGGGTCTTGAACGCCGCCTCGCTGAACGGGTTGTCGTTGGACACCCGGGGCCGCGAATGACTGCGGTCCACGCCGAGGTCGAACAGCAGCTGGGCGACGGGTTTGGAGGTCATCGAGGTGCCGATCCCTCGGTTCCTCACCGCCGAGCTTGCCGGGCACATCGACGGCAAGCGGCCGGACGACCTGGTCTTCGCCGGCATCCGGAACGGCCAGCCGCTGCGCGTCAGCACTTCCGTACCGCGTTCAGCGCGGCGGCGAGGGCGATCGGCGTGCCCGACCTGCACCCGCACCAGCTGCGGCACACCGCGGCCAGCCCTCGCGATCGCCTCGGGCGCCGACGTGAAGGTCGTCCAGCAGATGCTCGGCCACAGCTCGGCGACCATGACGCTGGACACCTACGGTCACCTCTTCGAGGACCGGCTCGACGAGGTCGGGGATGCCTTGGATCGAGCCCGCGAGGCCGCGCGGCAGCGCCGAGAGCTGTTGCCCCGTGTTGCCCCAGTGTTGTCCGAGACCGATTTCCACGGAAATGGAGAAGCGGCCCCGACCAGCGTTTCCGCTGGTCAGGGCCGCTTTTCGGGCTCGTACCCCCGACCGGATTCGAACCGGCGCTACCGCCTTGAGAGAGGGATCGAGGGGTCGTCGGACGACGTTGAAAATCAGTGAACGTGCAGGTCAGAGGCACAATTGGGGGTTGGTCGTCGTTGGCCGATTTGGGTGGTTTTCGGACCTCGTGTTGCCCCAGTGTTGCCCGAGAGGCATGGTGGAGAGCGCCTGAGCATAGCGAAAACTGCTATAGTTCTGCGATGACGACTCGGAGCGAAGTACTGCGCGAAGTGATGCTCGAGACGGGCACCACGCAGTCCGAGCTGTCCCGGCTCAGCGGCGTGCACCAGCCGAGCATCAGCGGGTTCCTCTCCGGCAAGGTCGAGATCAGCGACGACCAGCTCGACCGGCTCCTGTCGTGCATGGGCTTCCGGCTCGAGGTCGTGCGACGCCCGGTCGAACCCACGCTCACCCGCTCCGAGCGCCGTTCGTGGCAGCTGCACCGCCGACTCTCGACGCTGCTCAATCGCCAGAGCTTCGAGGAGTGGCAGCCGACCATCGAGCACAACCTGGACCGCCTCGGCGACCAGATCACGGGCCAACCGCACCAACGGAACCTGGATCGCTGGCGGCAGCTCGTCGACCGCGGCGACCTCCCCGGCATGCACCGCGTCCTGACCGGTCTCGACCGCGATTCGATCGAGATGCGCGAGGTCTCCCCCCTGTCCGGGCTGCTCGACGACGAGCAGCGTCGAGACGTCCTTCAGCGAGCGGGCTGATACGGCGAGATCAGCTGGACCACGCGATCCGCACTGCCTGCCAGATCACCGAGCAGCCCGAGGTCATCGTGATGGGCTCGCAGGCAATCCTCGGCACTTACGACGAGTCTCGCCTCCCTGCCGCGGCCACGATGTCGATCGAGGTCGACATCCTTCCGATCGCCGACAGCAATGAGGAGACCGCCCGCTTGGCCGATCTCGTCGAGGGTGTCGCCGGCGAGTTCTCGCCCTTCGAAACGCTCCACGGCTTCAGCATCGACCTGGAGACCGCCGTCCTGCCGGACGGCTGGCGCGACCGACTGGTCAAGGGTGCAGAACGCCAGCACCGCGGCGCCGGCCGGCCAACCGCGCTTCACTGGCTGAACCGCGGAGCGGCTGTGCGGCGGGTCCGTTGGCCAAGGGCACAGCCTCCCGGCGCGGTCGAGGTGTTGTGCATTGCTCGAACCGCGCGCCATGATCGCCGCAGCGCCGGGTGCGCGGGCCCGGCCGCCTGCGGCGAGGGGGAGCGACGATGGCCGAGTTCGACAAGCAGCTGCGAAGTCTGCCGGCACTCCTCGTCGATCTGGCGAACACCGAGGTCCGCGCGGGAAACGCGCGGTTGGGCAAGTTCAGTCACCTCCTGCTCGGTCGACGGATGCGAAGCATCCACTGGACCGTGGCGACCACAGAGAACGGTCTCCACCACGTCGTCCCGATCCGCAGCCTCTCTCCGGGCCAGACGCTCGGTCGGCTCCTAGACGAGAGGATCGAAAGTTTCCAAGACTCGCGACCCAACATCGAAGTCAGGCTCAGCAAACTGACCGAGGCACTGCTGCGCCTGGACGTCTTCACAGAGACATCCAACGAACTCCAGATCCACGATCTCCTTCGCAAGAGGATGAAGACCTATGAAACGCAGCTGGAGCTCAGCGCGGAGCAGTCCACTATCGTCCAGCTCCGATCACTGATCGACGACCGCGCCGCGCAGGGACGCTCCAGCCTCCCAGTGCCAATCCTGCTTCCTGACGGCCAGGTGAACGTTCGGGCCCTCGAGGACACGCAGAGCCTGGTGCGCGCCCAGTTCACGGACCATCAAGCAAATCCCGCTCCAGCAGCACTCGACCGCTGGAAATCGGTGAGACGCGGAACCGATCTGCTCCAGTTCCTCAGGGACGCGGAGCCTGACGAGGGCACCAGCCTCGCTCAGGTCTCAAGCGGGCACGGGCACGAGTCGCCATCGCCGACACCGCCACCACTGTTGTTGAGTCCACGCTGGTCTCCTCTGCCGGACGATCCCACCCGCACGGACATCGCGCGCACGCTCGCACAAATGGGGATGGACCCTGCGGACGCCTGGAAGGCCAGCGGTCACTCCGGAAGCGGCGCTCCGGGTGACAGGGGCCCGGGAGACGGGGGCCCGGGAGACGGCGGCCCGGATGACGGCGGCCCAGCTGGCCGGGGTGACTCCTCTCGCGGACAGTCGCGGATCTTGGTTGCGGAACCGCCGGGGTCAGTCGCCATTGAGACGCGATTCTCGATCGAGGTCTACATCACGACTGATGCCACTTCCGCCGCACATCAGGCGCCCCTGACTGGGTGCTTGCCTGCCGACACGACTGTGACGATTAACGCCACCGTCCCTGCCGCGTTTGCGGTCGAAGGCGCGCTGACCCAGGACGTGCGAATTCCGATTCAGGGCGAATCGGAGCGGCGTCTGTTCACGATGACGGCCGTGGAGGTGGGCAGCCACGAAATTCGGTTCACCGCCTACGCCGAGGGCTCGTTCCTGGGCAAGCTCACAGTGAAGCTCGCCGTAGCCACCGATACAAGCGAGGCCACCGGCGCCATCGCACCGACCGAGCAGGCCATGGCCTGGCATCTCACCCCGGGTGAGGCCAGCCTGCAGATCGACTACGACGAGTCCTCGAAGACCTTCGACTTCTTGTTCTTCGGTCTCAACGGGTATCGCGCGCGGAAGCCGAGTCCACCCATGGCCGTCGACATCGCCACTCGGATCGGGGCCCTGCTTCCCGAGCTCGACTCCTACGCCCGGAACGACTCCGGGCTCACCCCAGAGGCGGCTGCCGACAACATGCGGGACCAGGGGTACGACCTGTGGGACAACCTGGTCCCTGACGAGATCCGGGCGGCCATTCTCGACCAACGTGAGGAGATCACCCAGCTCACCGTCTACTGCGACCGGGAAGTCGTGCCCTGGGAGTTGTTGTTCGCCCAGGACGCTGACGGTGAAGACCTGGGCTTCCTGGTTGACCTGTTCCCGGTCAACCGCTGGGTGATGGGCGACCGCTGGGGCCCCCGACTGTCACTGGCCAATCCGACGTTTGTGCTGCCTCAGGATCCTCCCACCAGTGCCACGAACGAGATTACGGCCATCGCTGCCACCCTGGCTGCGCACGGCCCCTCGGCCAACATCGAGACCTATCGGCACCTCAGAGAGGCGCTGAAGCACCCGTCGTTCGGCACGTTGCACTTCGCCTGCCACAACTACTACTCAGCACAGCAAGGCAGCCAGATCGTCTTTGCCGATCAGATCTTCGTGCCGAAGAACCTGACCCGCCTGACCAAGCGCCCTCTCGCACCGGGACACACACTGGTGTTTCTCAACATGTGCCGCAGCGAGGGGGAGATACCGGTGTACACCTCCTTCGAGACGTGGGCGCAGCGATTTCTCCAGCTCGGAGCAGCCGCAGTCATCGGCACCTCGTGGGCCGTGCGGGACACCACCGCGAGCGAGTTCGCGCAACTGGTCTACCGGGAGTTGGCTGACGGCAAGACCCTCGGCGAGGCCGTCAAGGCCGGCCGGAAGCAGGCCAGCGCAACGCTGGGCGACCCCACCTGGCTCGCCTACACAGTGTACGGCGACCCGAACGCGATCGCGGACCTCCAGGAGACCGGATGAGCCAGACAGTCTTCGTCATTCATGGCGTCAAGAACCACGTCGAGGCCGACTTCCAGCGCACCGTGTCTCGTCTGCAAGGCCTAGTGCCCGCGGACGTACGTCTCGAGGGAATCTTCTGGGGACATCTGGGCGGAGCGAACCAGTACCTGGAACAGGTGATCCCCTCGATGTCGGACCGGGAGGACTCAGCCGTTGTCCGAGGCCCCGCCGCAGGCCCCGCGTCGGTCGGAGTGGAACCACTCGAGGCAGCGCTACTCGCCGGGGCAGGAAGGCAAGCCGGCGAACAGGTTCGAGGCGCCGGGAACAAGCGCAACATCGCTATCCTCGCCGACCGTGCCGCCGGGGCGGAAGGGTCCCCGGGACTGAACCGGCTGCAGTGGCGCCAACTCCTCGACGAGGTCTGGGACGAAACCCCTTACCTGTCGGTGATCACGGACGAAGATGTGCTGGCCGAACTGGGAGACGCTCTGGCCGCTGCTGACCCCAACGTGCCGGCGATGTCCCGCTCGACACCGTTCCCAGGCCCGCCTGCGGAGATGGGCGCAGGCGGAACCGAGGTGCGCGCCTTCGGAATGGACGCCGCGAAACGGGCAGTCCGGGGCGTCCATGACGCCATCTCGGCGGTCGTCAGCGCATCCGCGGGCCGGATCAACGAAGCGCTGCGCACCAAGATCGCCCCCGATGCCGCACAGTTTGCCGGCGACATCGTCGTCTACCAGGGCGAGAACCGCGATGACATCCAGGATCTCGTGCGCAAACGTGTCCGCGACCTCGGGTACGGCACCGCCGATCATCCGGCTCACTTCCTCGCGCACAGCCTCGGCGGTGTGATCTCCCTAGACATGTGCGCGCTGCCCGAGGACCCGCTGCACGTGCAAGGCCTGGTCACGTTCGGTTCGCAATGGCCATTATTCTCGCTGGTTGATCCGCACGGCCGCGTCAACCCGCCGTATACCGGCGCAACCCCGATCAACCTCCCAGCGACTCTGACCGGTCGGTGGATCAACCTGTGGGAGCCACTTGATCCACTCGCGTTCGTCGCCGGCCACGTGTTCCGTCTCGCCGATGGTTCCAAACCTGACGACCGGCAGGCCCGATACCGCACAGCCTCAGGACTGTGGACTCACTCCGCGTACTGGCAGCTTCCGGAACTGCTCTCCGCGATCACCCACGCTTTCCCACCCGCTTGACGCGAATGATGGATGAGCGTGGGCCACCACGTAGGTCCTGGCGATCGCCCCGGATGGAGAGCTGAGCGGGCACCTCGGCTACGACAAACACGACCCCGCGGGCCGCAATGGAAGGAACTCCCGGAACGGTTTCGCTCGCAGCCGGTGATGACCGACGTCGGGTCGGTCACCGTGGAGGTTCCCCGCGATCGCGACGGGACCTTCGAGCCCGACGATCGCCAAGAAGAGGCAGCGTCGCCTCGACGGGGTCGACCGGATCGTGTTGTCCCTGACCGCGCCGGGGATGACCACCGGTGAGGTCGCCCGCGCACTTCGCCGATGTCAATCCGGTGCTGGTCACGCTCCGGTTACCCGATGGGCTCGCGGAGCGACCCGGATGCCGATGGGCTCGCGGAGCGACCCGGATGCCGATGGGCTCGCGGAGCGACCCGGATGCCGATCGTCACACGGAGCGTGACCGCGGCGGGATGGGCTCGCGGAGCGACCGGTGAGCGATGGGCTCGCGGAGTTGTCACGTGCAGAAGCGCAAGCGGTGGACGCCGATTTTCATTTTCAGATCCCTTCGTCCTCCATACCGGCCTCGTCGTCCTGAGGAACGTCGATGAGGTCCTCGGGAGGCAGTGACCCCAGGTACTCGAGGCAGCGGTCGCCGAAGGGTGTCCGCTCGTAGCCAGGTTCGACGACTGCACCAGGCTTCTTCAAGGTCTTCGGACGGCGATTGCCCTGAGCCTTCTTACCCGGGTTCTCTAGAATCCACTGGACCTTCGCTAGTTCACTCTGCAGGTCAAAGATGTATCGGTCATGACGACGCTCGGCCGCGTAGGTGTCGCGGCTGGCCATCCCAGTCCTGACGAGCTCGGACAGGACGTTGATCGCTCCCTCGACGCTGAGGCCACTCGCCTCCGCGACCGTCGCTAGCCGAATCCCTCGACGGCCGGCAGCGCTGGTCGCCGAAGATCTGGGCGTGCTGACAGGGCGTGAGCGCTGGTGCGGCAAGTTGGCCAGGACTCGAATGTGTGACTCCTCGAGCACCGATAGGCCTGCGATTACCAGCCGCTCCTCGTCCACGCGGGCATCATCGTCAGCGAGCCCGTTCGCCAATGCCCGTCCAAGCGCTTGAATCTTCCGTGTGTTGGACGTGGTTGCGGCTGCCTGGAGCGCGTCCCCGAGCAGTTGTGCCGTACCCATCGTGCCCAACGATCGCGTCACGATTTCTTCGGGCTCGCCCCCAAATTGCTCACTGGCAGTCTGAAGCATGTAGCCCGCCGATCGCCGACGCAGATCGCCCAGCTCTTCCCACGACTTCGCCGCCAGGTGAATAAACACCGGCTCCAGAGCCACGGCTGCGAGGGCACCAGGCACGCCACCGACCGTTCCCCCAACGACCGCGGCGATTGCCTTGCCGCCGAGCGCACTCGCGACCTGGTCCGTGCTCTCGTCGCCACTCATGCGCGAATCATGTCTCGTGAGTGCGGACACTGCTACTGGTAGTGGCGTACCGGGCCCGGGAAGTCATCTACGCTCCGGGCCCGGTCGGCAGCGTTGACACAGCGGGTCGCGAACCAATCGCGGGCTTCCGGGCCTCGACCTCGCGCGTGTGCCGCAAGACGAAGGGCACGCGGGGCGACGGATCGCCGCCGATTCCGCCATCGGGTGTTCCCACTTGAAGCACTGCTGCACGTTTGGAATTCGGGCGAGCGTGATTTCGCTGGCAAGGATCACTATCAGGGTTGATAGCTCCTCGCCGAGTGTGGCGCGAACCGTTTCGCTGTGAGACATTGCGCAGAACAACTCGTCGGAGGGGGCGCAAGCGATGTCTTCACTGGTTGCAGGCACTTTTGGACTCTTGGCAGCAGATGTCACCTGGACGGAACAAGGCGGGTTCCTTTTCGGCTGTATGCTCCTCGCGGGTCTGCTGATCCTTACCCAAGGGGTGGTCGCAATCACTGAAGCCTTCAAGGCGAGAGCGGCGGCCGCGAAAGGTGCTGCCGACACGCTGCGACAGGCTGCATCGGACGTCAAGTCTGCGGCTCAGGGCGTGGCGAAAGCGGCCGCGAAGAACAAGGAGGCTGCTACGGCAAACCTCGAGGCAGCGACCAGCAGCGGCGCCTCCTCAGTCGCGGGCGTGGCGGCTCTTCGACTCATCCAAAGCGACGCCAACGCGCTCAACCTGGTCGGGCAGGTCAACCCCGATGTACGGAGTTACCTGACGCAGGTGAACTTGGACCAAGCCGACGCGGAAACCAAGGCCACCGAAGCGGGCAAGGCGGCCGAGGAAGCGGCAACAGCTGCCCAGGGGGCTGAGACCACTGCTGATGACGCAGCCGAAAAGGCGAAGCAAACAAGCGACGCAACGCTATTTGGAGCTGTCGAAAGCGTGACCGCCAAGTTGCCCCTAGTTGGTGGCGCGCTCTTGTTCGCTCTCATTGGGGGGCTCGGCGCTGGCATCATTAAGTTCGCTGTCGGCGGCTAGCCCATTGAGGGGCCATAGCGACGACGGTCTTGACCCACGGCCGAAGCGCTGCCAGCGGTCACTTCCTGCAGCGGCGCATTCTGTCCACGGATGTGGAGCCGGCGCCGCAGCTGCGTCCTGAGATGCCCGGCGCCACGGGTGCCGTCGCCATTTGGGACGTGCTGGTCTACCTTGTCGAAGTCGCCGAGCTCGGGGCGCGCATCGGCACGGCTCTTGAAATCGGCGAGGTGACGTTCGGCGTCGCTCTGTGCAACGTGGCTGGGCGCGCGAGCTCATCAGCGGGGATCCGCGGCGTCGTGCGAACGGCACCTACTTCACCGACGCCGAATCGTTGTCGGCAACCCTCCGGATCTCGCTGACAGACCTCGTCGCCGAGCCTCGGCAACGGGGCGTGGACCTGGCGCAAAGCCTGCTGCGCGAGTTCGGCACCGACCTGGCAAGCCGAGATACTCGACGAGCGCTGAGCTCTGGATCGAGGTCTGACGTGTCGGCCAGGCGCGCCAGTTGAACCGGCCTGCTCGGCTCAGACCGGCTAATCATCAAGGCTTATCCCCTCTTATGGCGCGAATCGTGCCGGAAGGCGCGGGCGCCATCGGAGTGCCAGCCACCACGCTGAGGCGCTGGATACCCGCCGAGGACACCAGCAAGCTCGAGTCGACGCAGGTGCGGCCGATCCACCAAACTGGCGATCCCACACAGGTCACGCCCCCGCGTGACGATGGGCACGCGGAGCGTGCCGGCTGCCGATGGGCTGCGACGGGGTCGTCACCGAGAAGCGATGGGCTCACCTCGCTAGTGCGAGAGGGCTGACAGAACTGCGAAAGCTTCGTCACGCGAAGGGCTTGACCGCGAAGCAGGTTGTGGCGAGGTCCGGGCTCGGACACGTTACGGTCAGCCAAGCCTTCAACGGGGCAAAGATCCCATCGGAAGCCACGCTCTATGCCCTGTCGAGAGCGCTGGGATCCGCTGTCGAACCTCTTCTAGCGATCCGTCGAGACGCGGAAGAATTCTTGTCAAGTAATGAAACCGCGACTGCAGCTGCGAGCAGTCGGATTGAAGATTTGATCAACTCTACGCTTTCCAGCAGGGCGGAAGTCCTGTTGATGGCGGCGACAAATGCACGCCTCGATGAGGACTTCTCCGCGGCACTCCACTCTGCGGAGGCAGCGGTTGCAGTCACCGAGCGCCTGGTGGTTCGAGATCCCGACAGACTTGGACACCATGGTATGGCAACTCATGTCTATGGCTTGGCCGTGCACCAAGCTGGTCTCAGCTCTCACGCGGCACGCGATGTCATAGCTTCAGCCGGCGCCATCTTCGTCCTGCTGCAAAGGACGACCCGCAAACTTGGACCCCCGAGTTTGCCCGGAATTTGGCTGTGATCGCGCTCCCAACTTCGGAGATCGGCGACGACCCGGATTGGGCGCGCCAACTCGCCCATCAGGCCGTCGGCGAAGCCATGGACTACGGGAAGCGTTGGCCGGACGACAAAGGGTGGGACGAAGATGAGTCGAACGCTAACCTATTTCTTTTCGCCGTAGGAAACTATCTTCAGGTACTAAGAAATCTTGGCCAAGAGGAGGAAGCGGCAAGCTTCGCGCAGGCCATGGGCATCGTCGATGACGATGAGCTTTGATCTTTTACATGAATGAAATAGCTACTTTGGCAGCGCGGGTGCGGGCCGTCGGTCCCGATTGGCAAAGCTCCTACGAGACGCGCCCCTGGGTTGCGGGGCGATGTTGGACGCCCGTCCCGTATGCCCTGTCCGGGTGGCGTCTCCGGGAAGGGGGGCGGCCTGCGGGCCGGTTTCGCCAACGATCTCCACCTCCGCTGCCGACGCCTGCATCCTCCGACCGACCTCCGAGTCGTTGATCCCCGTTGACTATCGACGGCCCCCAGAATCCCCTACGAATACCTACCTGCCTGGTCTCTCAACCTCTCCATTCCAAGCGGCACGCATGCTACGAAGGTCCGTAGATGGGCCGCCCGAGGACGGGCGGCCCACGACGCATTTTCGGGCCTGTTGTTGGAAGTCGTGGGTGGTGGTGGGACGTGCACGGTGGCGTGAAGATCTACCGCGGGAACGCCGCGGCCGCCCGCTCCTACGTCGAGGCCGACCACGGGCGCGTCGATGACTACTACCTCGCTGAGGGCTCTGGCCTGGCCGAGCGCCTCGTCGCGGGTTTCGACCCGCTCGACCAACGCACCTCGGTCGAGCGGGCCGACGCTCTCGATGGGGACGGCTACGAGGCCTGGGTCGCGGGGCTCGATCCGCTGAGCGGCGAGCCCCGCGGCCGGCTCCGCACCGACGCCAAGGC
This sequence comes from uncultured Actinomycetota bacterium, assembly GCA_963731985.1. GTDB lineage: Bacteria > Actinomycetota > Actinomycetes > Propionibacteriales > Nocardioidaceae > Nocardioides. The sequence continues at coordinate 13,441 of CAVSYA010000012.1, forward strand.
GGTCCGGTTCGCCGAGGTCGTCGTCAACGGTCCCAAGTCGTGGTCGCTCGCCGCCGCGCTCCACCCGGAGGTGGCCGAGGCCTACGACGCGGCGATGGATCGAGCTGCCGTGCAGATCGTGGGGTGGCTGGCCGAGCACTCCACGACGCGGGTGGGTCCCCGGGGTCGGCAGGTGCAGGTGCCCGTCGAGCGGCTCGAGGCCGTGACGGTGCGGCACTACACCTCGCGGGCCGGTGACCCGCACCGGCATCTGCACCTCCAGGTCAACGCCCGGGTCTGGGCCGACGGCCGGTGGCGGGGTCTGCACACGCTCGGCATGCGCGACAGCATCGAGGCCATCAACGGCATCGGCCACGCCGCCGTCATGACCGACCCGGAGTTCCGCGCCGCGCTCGCCGACCAGGGGTTCACCCTCGATCCCGAGACCGGCGAGATCGAGGAGCTGACCACCTACGTCGGGCCGTTCTCCGCGCGAGCGCGGCAGATCGGACGCAACGTCGACCGCTACGACGCCGCGTGGCGCGCCGAGCATCCCGGCCAGGAACCCGGTCCCGAGCTGCTGCGAGCCTGGGACCGGCGCGCCTGGGCCGAGGCCCGCCCCGACAAGGTGGTGCCGACCGACGGCGGCGAGCTGACGCATCGCTGGGTCGATGAGCTGCACCACCTCGGCTACCGCGCCGTCCCGCGGCGCCGCCCGACACCGGGTGCGGTGAAGCCCGGTGAGCTGGATCGGCCGGCAGCGGTCGACACGGTGGTGTCGCGGCTGGGTGCGAAACGGTCGGGCTGGAACGCCGCGGACGTGCGTGGTGAGGTCGAGCAGCTGGTCGCCCGGTCGAACGTCGTCACCACCGCCGCGGTGCGACGGGAGCTGGCCGAGGACCTGACCGCCCGGGTGCTCGAGGTCTGCGTCCCGCTGCTGCCCCACGAGGTTCCCGAGCACATCCGGGCCCTCACCTCGGTGGACGTGCTGCGGGTCGAGGCCGACATCACCCGCCGCCTTGCCGCCCGCGCCGCCCACCCGGGCCGCCCGGTGCCGATCACCGCGGGCCGCCTCGACGAGGCGCAGCAGGACGCGGTCGCCGCGCTGGCCGGCACCCACCGGCTCGTCGTGGTCGAGGGCGCGGCCGGGGCGGGCAAGACGGCGACGCTTGCCGGCACCCGGGCGGTGGTCGAGGAGCAGGGTCACCGCACGATGATCGTGACGCCGACGTTGAAGGCCGCCCAGGTCGCCGCAGGCGAGGTCGGGACGCAGGCCTTCTCCGCCGCCTGGCTGGCCCATCAGCACGGCTTCCGGTGGGACGAGCACGGCCACTGGACCCGGGAAGCCGCCACTCCCCGTCCCGAGGCCACCCTGCGCCCCGACGACCTGCTGCTGGTCGACGAGGCGGGGATGCTCGACCAGGACACCGCTCGTGCCCTCCTGACGATCGCCGACGAGACCGGCGCACGCCTCGGGTTCATGGGCGACCGGCACCAGCTTCCCGCGGTCGGCCGAGGCGGCGTCCTCGACCTCGCGGCCCGCTGGGCCGACCCCACGGCCGTGGTCACCCTGGACCGGGTGCACCGCTTCGCAGACCCGGCCTACGCCCAGCTGTCCCTGGCGATGCGCACCGGCGACGACCCCGCGGCGGTGTTCGACCAGCTGGTCCGGCGGGGCCAGATCACGGTGCACGCCACCGAGCCCGAGCGCACCGAGGCGCTCGCCTCCGAGGCCGCCGAGTCCGGCGCTCTGGTCATCGCCGACACCCGCGAACAAGTGGCCGACCTCAACGCCGCCATCCGCGACCGGCTCGTCTCCGCGGGCCGGGTCGACGATCGATGCGGGGTCCTCACCGACTCCGGCGAACGAATCGGCGCAGGCGACCGGGTCGCCACCCGGCGCAACGACTACGAGCTGGGCGTCGCCAACCGTGACGCCTGGACCGTGGCTCTCGTCGAGCCCGACGGCCACCTCCACCTGACCAACGCCTCCACCGAGCGTGTGGTCGACCCCGCCTACGCCCGGCGGCACGTCGAGCACGCCTACGCCACCACCGTCTACGGCGCCCAGGGCGACACCGTTCCCGAGGCCCATCTCGCGATGGGCGAGCACACCGGAGCAGCATCGGCCTACGTCGGCATGACTCGCGGACGCGAGCACAACACGGCCCATCTGGTCGCCGAGAGCCTCGACGATGCCCGCCGCCTCTGGCTCGAGGCGTTCAGCCGGGACCGCGCCGACCTCGGGCCCGCCCACGCCGCCCGGCTCGCCGCCACGGAGTCCGCCAAGTACGACGGCGCCAGCCGCGTCGAGCGCGGCCGCCCTGTCCCCCGGAAGCGACCGCTCAGACCGGCCAGGGTCCCGGCGACCGCCTCATCGCCCGCCCCGGCTCCAGAGCATGGGCGCCATCCCGGAATCGGCTTCTAGCGTTACTCGGCTCCCGCGTCCAGGACCGCCCGAGCCTCGTCGATCAGCGCGGAGAGCGAGGCGTGCCACGCGGGCAGGTCGACCGACAGGGTCACCCACGTCAGCTCGCGGTTGATCTCGTCGTACTGGTGAATGATGAAGTTCCGGTTGGCGACCGCGAGGGCCCACTCGACGCCCTCGGGCGCCAGGACTCCCAGTCGCGACAACCGGTTGGCGGCCTCGCCGAGCTTCATCATCAGCGAGTCGCCGGCCTCCTGAAGGAGCCCATCGACAAGGTATGCGTCCTTGCCGCGGGTCACGACTTCGTCGACGCGGAGGAGCCAACCCTCGACGTGCAGCATTTCCTTGGCGGCCTTGCGGTCCATCAGAGCAACACCGCCTCACGCCGAATGTCGTCGTCCAGGGTGGGCTTGAGCCCGCCATAGTCCACCAGGTCGATCTCGCGACCCAGGACCTGCTCGATCAGCCGCTTGAACCGGACGAACTCGAAGGAGGACGTGCCCTCGGGAGCCTCGACCAGCAGATCGATGTCGGAGTCAGGACGAGCCTGTTGGCGGGCGACGGACCCGAACACGGCCAACCTCTGGTAGCCGCGCTCCTCGGACATCGCCTTGAGGACGGGCGCCGCCGCTTGGATCAGGACTCCGGGATGCACGACATCGAGGTCCGGCGCGAACCTCAGCTGCTGGCTGACCGCCGGTTGCGAGACGCCCAGCGCTTCGGCGATCTGCCGCTGGCTCATGCCGGTGGCCACCATCGCGCGCAGGGCGATGGTGCGACGCAGGCGCGCCAGATCCTCGTCGCGGCGCGCATCGCGATACTCGGCCAGCAGGGGCATAAGATGATCTTATCAGCCTCTAGGGCCACTGCGCCCGTCCTCCGTGGCGCGACCACAGGATCGGCCCCGGTGAACTGTCACCGATCTCCCGAGACATCACAGGCCCGCCTGGAGGACCCGAGCAAGGGGTCTCGCCGAAAATTCTTCAACTTTCGGAGGGGCGCACGCTGACCTGCACCAACGCCCCCACCGGCGCTCCGCCCGTCCTCGAAATCGGCGGGACGGGCGGCCTCAGGACGGGCGAAAATTGGTGCGCTGGCTGAGGACACTCGAAGGTGGCCATCGATGAGCGCGCGGAGTCGCTCGCACACCTGGTGGAGGAGCAACGGAATCCGCCGACCCGTCCACGGGCCGGCCACACCCCAGGGAGAACCACCATGAGCAACGCCTACCGGGCCGAGGAGCCCGACCTTCCGCACGCAGCAGACGAGCTGATGACCATGAAGGAGGTCGCCGCGCTCGTCCGCGTCCCCGAGGCGACGCTGCGCTACTGGCGCCACCTCGGCGCCGGCCCCCGCAGCTTCAAGATCGGCCGCCACGTCCGCTACTGGCGCGCCGACCTCACCCTCTGGCTCGCCGAGCAGACCAACCGTCCCCACGACCGGGGCTGAGCGGCGACAGCCGGCCGACGCGAGAGGCAGGATGGACCATGGCCAGCATCGAGAAGCGCGTCCGGGACGGGCAGACCTCGTGGCGGGCGCACTACCGCACCCCGGCGGGCGCGCAGCGGAACAAGACGTTCGCCCGCAAGATCGACGCGGAGAGGTTCCTCGCCGGCGTCGAGAGCGCCAAGGTCGTCGGGACGTACGTCGACCCCGCGCTCGCGCGGGTGACCGTCGGCGTGTGGGCGCAACGCTGGCTGGAGGGACAGGCACATCTCAAGCCCACCACCCGGTCGCGCTACGAGGGGGTGCTGCGCACGCACATCCACGCGAAGTGGGACGGGGTCAGGCTCGCCGACGTCTCCCACAGCGACGTCCAGGCATGGGTGAGCGAGCTGGCGAGGAGCCACTCCCCCGCCAGCGTCCACAAGATCCATCGGATCCTCAGCCTGGTCCTCGACATGGCGGTCAAGGACGGCCGACTCGCCCGCAACGTGGCCAACGGGGTGAACCTCCCGCGCGTCGGCAGGCACGAGCACCGCTACCTGACCCATGACCAGGTCGACGACCTGGCCACCGCGACCGGCTACCCGGCCGATCCGAGCAGGCACAGCAGCCTCGACACCCGGGTCAACGGGACGTACCGACTGGTCGTGCTCTTCCTCGCCTACACCGGGGTCCGGTTCGGCGAGATGGCTGCCCTGCGGGTGGGCCGGCTCGACCTGCGCCGCAGCCGCGCCGTCATCGTCAAGTCCGTCACGCCGGTGCAGGGCTAGGGGCTGGGGGGCGACACCAAGACCCACCAGCGCCGCGAGGTGCCGATCCCTCGGTTCCTCACCGCCGAGCTTGCCGGGCACATCGACGGCAAGCAGCCGGACGACCTGGTCTTCGCAGGCATCCGGAACGGCCAGCCGCTGCGCGTCAGCACCTTCCGGACCGCGTTCAGCGCGGCGGCGAGCACAATCGGCGTCCCCGACCTGTTGCGTACCCCCGACCGGATTCGAACCGGCGCTACCGCCTTGAGAGGGCGGCGTGCTAGGCCGCTACACAACGGGGGCCTTGCCGTCCCGATGAGCCTGGAGGGCCCCATGAACAGCGAACGAAAGCCTAGCGAAGCTGGGTTCTCGCACAAAATCGCGGTCCGCCGGACCGCGATCTCGCTGGGATACCAGGACTCGAACCTAGACTAACTGAACCAGAATCAGTCGTGCTGCCAATTACACCATATCCCAATGGCTCGGCCCCTCACGCAGACGCGTGCGGGACCGGGACGGAACGATACACGCGCCCTCTCGACGCGATCAAAGCGGCGGGAGCCGCACGGCGCGAGAGGCCCATCGCGCGGGCCGCCCACAGCGCGAGGCCGAGGTAGACCAGCGACTGCGTGAGCGTCCCGGGAATCATCCACCAGCTGCCCTCGCCCGGGTTCATGGCCGAGCTGAGGTCGCCGAAGGCCACGGCCAGGCTGAAGGCGAGCCAGTTGTTCAGCACGTGCATGGCGATGGCCGCCTCGAGCCCCCCGGTCGCGATCACGAGCACGCCGGCGACGATGCCGAAGGCGAAGCGGTCGAAGAAGATCGGCACGCTCTGTCCGAGACCGTGCGCCATCGCGAAGAGCAGCGCGGGCACGATCACGGCCGCCACGCGCCCGGCCACACCGCCGAGCATCCCGCCGACGACCTGGGTGAGGTAGCCGCGGAAGCCGTACTCCTCGCCGGCGGCCTGCAGCGGCGTGAGCAGCAGGATCACGAGCAGGAAGTCGCGCGAGCGCGTGGTGAACGCGTTGGTCTCGCCGCTGAGCTCGGCGGCGGAGGACCCGGACGGCAGGACCGCGGCCACCATCACCATCGCGATCAGGGCCACGAAGGCGAGACCGAAGCAGACGCCGGCGTAACGCCAGCGCATCCGGGGGGCCACCGAGGTCAGCCAGCCGGGCTTGAGCCCGTGCAGCCACCGGTTCACGAGCCATGCGGCCGGGATCAGCGAGGCCAGCGCGAGGTTGACGTAGGCCAACCCGGCCGGCGAGAGGTCGGAAAGGTCGAGCAGCGTCGCGAGCGACTCGCCTACCGGCGCGCCCGTGGCGGCGTAGTAGACGACGAACGGCACGAGCCACAGCAGCGGCCCCACGAGGATCATCGCCGTGACCATCAGCAGGAGGCCGAGCACCGGTCTCCACCATCCACGCTCACCGGCGCGGTGGAGCTCGTGGTAGGCCAGCGGCGGGTACAGGTCCGGGGGCGGTCCGGCGTCGGCTCCAGAGGATGCAGGCGGCGGGCTCGTGTCGACCGTCATGCCTCCATGATGACCGGCGACCCCAGCCGGGGCCGCGGATCCGGCCGACCGGTCACTCAAGCGACGAGGCGAGCCGCCCCAACGAGCGCTCGCGCCCCAGCAGCTCCAGGGACTCGAAGAGGGGCGGCGAGACGCGGCGACCCGTCACGGCCACGCGCACCGGCCCGAACGCGTTGCGCGGCTTGAGCCCGATCTCGTCGACCAGCCGCTCCCTCAGGGCCGCCTCGATCTCCTCCGTGCCCCACTCCGGCAGCCCGGCGAGCGCCTCGTGCGCGCCGCGCACCACCGCGAGGCCGTCCTCGGTGAGCACCTTCTCGACGTCCGCCTCGTCGCGAACGAACGACGCCTCCGCGACGAAGAGGAAGTCGAGCATCGCCGGGGCCTCCGTGAGCTTGTTGATCCGCTCGGCCACCAGCGGCATGGCCCGATCCAGCAGCGCCAGCTCGCCCTCGGTGGGCGGCGTGGAGAGCGAGCCGGAGGCCTGCAGCAGCGGCACCACCCGCGCCGAGAGGTCCTCGGGTGTCAGCATCCTCAGGTGGTCGGCGTTGATCGCCTCGGCCTTCTTGAGGTCGAAGCGCGCCGGCTGGGGGTTCACCTGGGCGATCTCGAAGGCGTCGACCATCTCCTCGAGCGTGAAGACGTCGCGATCGGCCGAGATCGCCCACCCGAGCAGGGCGAGGTAGTTCAGCAGGCCCTCGGGCAGGAAGCCGTCGTCACGGTAGGCGAAGAGGTGCGCCTGCGGGTCACGCTTGGAGAGCTTCTTGTTGCCCTCGCCCATGATCAGCGGCAGGTGCCCGAACTCCGGGACCGCGTCGGAGAGGCCCAGCTCGACCAGCGCGCGGTGCAGCGGGATCTGCCGGGGGGTGCTGGAGAGCAGGTCCTCGCCGCGCAGGACGTGGGTGATCCGCATCAGCGCGTCGTCGACCGGGTTGACCAGCGTGTAGAGCGGGTCGCCGTTCGCGCGGCACAGGGCGAAGTCGGGCACATGCTGGGTGTTGAAGGTGACCTCGCCGCGGACCAGGTCGGTCCAGGTGACCTCGCCGTCGGGCATCCGGAAGCGCACGATGCTGCGCCGACCCTCGGCCTCGAAGGCGGCGCGCTGGTCGTCGCTGAGATCACGGCAGAAGCCGTCGTAGCCCTGCAGCTTCGACCCTCTGGCCCGGCGGCGCGCGTCGACCTCCTCGGTGCGGCAGAAGCAGTCGTAGGTGGCCGATGACGCGGCCAGCCGCTCGAGCACGTCGCGGTAGACCTCGGTGCGCTCGGACTGGCGGTACGGCCCGTGCGGCCCCCCGACCTCCGGGCCCTCGTCCCAGTCCAGGCCCAGCCAGCGCATGGCGTCGAGCATCCCGTCGTACGACTCCTGCGTGGAGCGCTCCCGGTCGGTGTCCTCGATGCGGAAGACGAAGGCGGCCTCGGCGCCATGCCGCGCGGCGTGCCGCGCGAAGACCCAGTTGTAGAGCGCGGCGCGTGCGAAGCCGACGTGCGGCGAGCCCGTCGGGGACGGGCAGAAGCGGACGCGGACGCCTGGCGCGGTCGGGGTGCTCGTCATCTAGCGTTGGGTCACCTTGTTCACGAGGGAGCCGATGCCGGCGACCGAGACCTCGACCTCGTCGCCGGCCTGCATGGGGCCGACACCCGCGGGGGTGCCGGTGAGGATCACGTCACCGGGCAGCAGCGTCATCACGCTGGTCACGTGGGCGACGAGGGTGGGGATGTCGAAGATCAGGTCGGCCGTGCTGCCGTCCTGCACGAGCTCGCCGTTGAGGTGGGTGGTGAGGCGGACGCCGTCGGCGAAGCCCTGCGGGTCGAGGTCCGTCTCGACCCACGGGCCGAGGGGGCAGAAGGTGTCGAAGCCCTTGGCACGGGTGAACTGGCCGTCCCTGCGCTGCAGGTCGCGGGCGGTCACGTCGTTGCCCACGGTGTAGCCGTGGATCACGTCGGTGGCCTTCTCCTTCGGCACGTCGCGGCAGATCCGGCCGATCACGACGGCGAGCTCGCCCTCGTAGTGCAGTTCCGCGGTCTGCCGGGGATAGGCGATCGGGTCCCCGGGGCCGACCACCGAGGTGTTCGGCTTGAGGAACATCAGCGGCTCGTCCGGCACGTCGCCGCCCATCTCGCTGGCATGGGAGGCGTAGTTTCGCCCGATGCCGACGACCTTGCTGCGCGGCAGCACCGGCGCGAGCAGGCGCACGTCCGCGAGCCGGTGCTCCTGCTCCATCAGCTTGACCCCGACGTAGAGCGGGTCGCCGGCGAGCGAGACGACGATGCTGTCCGGGTCCGGGATCCCGTGCTCGTCGACCTCGCCGGTGACGACGCCGTACTGGGGCTCCTCCCCGACCGTGAACCTCGCGATGCGCACCCGGCGAGCCTAACGGCCCACCGCTGTCCCGGGTGGGCCGGGCCGCCTACCCTCGTCCGGGTGCGAGCAGCTCAGTGGCGGCCGCGGGCCGAGGCGCACGCGGCGCGCGTCGATGCCTACGCCCAGCCACACCTCGCCCGGCGGCGGGGGGGCGTGAAGCACCCGGTGCACGACTTCTTGTTCACCTACTACTCCCAGAGCCCGGCTCAGCTTCGCCGGTGGCACCCGGGGTTCGGCGTCGCGCTGGAGGACGGCGCCGAGCGTGGGGAATGGAAGGGGTACGCCGTCGACAGGGGGGTGGCGACAGTTCCGGCCTCATACGTCGCCTCGCAGCGGGTGCTCCTGACCACGCTCGCCCGGCTGCTGCGCGCCACGGCCGGGCGCGCCCCGTCCTACGGCTGCTTCGGCCTGCACGAGTGGGCGATGGTCTACCGCCTCGGAGAGGGCGAGACCCGGCACGCGGACTGGCCGCTGCGGCTGGGGCACGACGGCACGGACGCGGTCGTCGAGTCGCACCGGATTGCCTGCTCGCACGTCGACGCCTACCGCTTCTTCACCGAGCCCGCGCGGCCGCTGAACGCCCTCTCCCCCGGCCGCGACGACCGCGAGGCCCACGAGCAGCCGGGCTGCCTGCACGCCGGCATGGATCTCTACAAGCACGCCTTCCGGCTCTCGCCGATGGTCTCCTCGGACCTGGTCGCCGACTGCTTCGAGCTGGCCTGGGAGATCCGCGAGCTCGACATGCGCGCGGCGCCGTACGACCTCAGCGACCTCGGCTACGAGCCGGTGCCGGTCGAGACGCCCGCCGGCAAGCGGCAGTACGCCACCGCCCAGGCCCGCTTCGCCGCCCGCGGCGCTCCCCTGCGCTCCCGGCTGGTTGCGGAGTGCGAGCGCCTGCTCGAGGCCACCCGGTCGGCGTGAGCATCCGTCTCAACATCCCGACCAGGGGACGGTCGCCGGGAGCACGGGCGAAAGCATTGTCGAACGTATGTTCGAGTAGCATGGCTCGATGGCGCGCGGCGGCTACGGACACGGGAGCGGGGTCCCGCTGCACGAGCGCGTGCGCCAGACGGGCTCGGAGCCCCTCGCGCCGCGCGAGGACAGCTTCGCCGGGCCTGCCCCACCCGATGCTGCTCCTTCCGATGCTGCTCCTTCCGATGCTGCTCCTTCCGATGCTGGCCCCGCCGATGCCGCCCCCACCGATGCCGTGGCGCCGGGCGGCTGCCCCGCCCGGCACTGCTGGGTGACCGTCCCGGTCGACGGGCCCGCCGCCCGGCCCGGCCTGTTGCTCGAGTGGCGCAGGGGCGACCGGGGACGTTGGGAGGGTCGGGTGGCGTACGCCGCAGAGCTGCGGCCCGGCCGCTGGGCGAGTGTCGAGGAGTGGATCCCCGCGGAGCTGCTCTCGGCCGGCTGACCTAGCGTGACCGCGTGGCCGAGACGCTCACCGACACCGTGCACGACGGCGTCACCTTCCGCGGCGAGGACTGGTACGCCGAGGACCTGGGCGCGGCGAGCTTCAGGGACTGCACGTTCATCGACGTCGACCTCAGCGAGTCCACGTCCACGGGCGCGACGTTCGAGGAGTGTCGCTTCGAGGGCTGTCGGTTCAACTCCTCGACGCACGCGTCCACCGCGTTCATCGCGTGCGACCTCATCCGCTGCAACCTCTTCGACGCCACGCTCTCCGGCTGCAAGCTGATCGGCTCGGTCCTCGAGGGCGGCACCCTGCGGCCGATTCGGGTGACGGGCGGGCAGTGGCAGTCGTTGACGGCGCGGCACGTCAACCTGAGCCGACTCGACCTCAGCGACCTCGACCTGCGCGACGCCGACCTCTCCGGCAGCGACCTCACCGACACGGTGCTGCGCGGCGCCCGACTCGACCGCGCGAACCTGCGAGAGACGCAGCTCTCCGGCGCCGACCTGCGCGGCGCCTCGTTGGAGGGCGTCGACCTCGTGGCCGCCCGGTTGCGGCGTACGCGCCTGGACCTCGCGGGTGCGGTGCTGCTCGCCGAGCTGAGCGGTGCGGTCGTCGACGCGGGCTTCGAGCCCTGAGCGCGGGGCTCGGTCATCCACAGGAGGCCCGGGACGTGGTGTTCGAACACTTGTTCGATTAGTGTTGATTCATGGCAGCCCCGGTCCCCAGCAGAGCGGTCCCCACCAGAGCAGTCCCCACCAGCGCGGGGCTCACGAGCGCGGGGCTGCTCACCCGGGCGCGGTCGCGTCGGGAGGCGGCCGACCGGGCCGAGGCGGAGCTGTTGGAGACGACGGTCGCGTGGGCGGCGCTGCACCCGACGGGGTGGTGGAGGACCTCTACGGCCCCGAGGACACGGTGCTGTCCGGCCCGGCAGCCCACCGGGGCACCGACCGGCCCCTGGAGGTCGCCGGCCCCGGGGCGCCGACCGTCTCCGAGCTCGCGCTGGTGGAGTACGCCGCGGTGCTGGGGATGACCAGCGACGCCGGGCGCCGCTACCTCGGCGATGCCCTCGAGCTCGCCCACCGCCTGCCGGCGGTCTATGCCCGCGTCCTGGCCGGGGACCTCCCGATCTGGCGGGCCCGCCGGGTGGCCCAGGCCACCCGCGACCTGTGCCCGGCCGCCGCTGGGTGCGTCGACGCCCGGGTCGCGCCGGTCGCCCACCGGGTCGGGTACGTGTCCCTGGAGCGGCTGGTCGAGGAGGCCCGCGCCCGGTTCGACCCCGAAGAAGCCGAGCTGCGTGCCCTGGAGGCCGCCGAGACCCGGCACGCCACCATCCACCCGCCCACCCCCGGCCACGAGCTCCACGGCCACGGCGAGCTCACCGCGACCCTCGACCTGCCCGACGCCCTCGACCTCGACGCCGCCCTGAGCGCCCTCGCCGCCGCGTTGCGGAACGCCGGCTCTGAGGACCCCCTCGACGTCCGCCGAGCCCGCGCCGTGGGCCTGCTCGCCCGCGGCGAGCATCCCCGAGCCAGCGACTCCCACTCCAGCCCCGACCCCGACCCCGGGAGCGACTCGCTGCCCGGCCGGGCCGTGACCCTCTACGTGCACGCCACGGCCGAGTCCCTCACCACCGGGCAGCGCACCGACCCCGTCGGCGGCGTGGACCTGGCCCGGGTGGAGAACACCGGTGGCCCGGTCCACGCCGACACCGTCCGTGCCTGGCTGGCCCGCCCCGGCACCCGGATCACCATCAAGCCGGTGATCGACCTCCGCGACCAGGTCGCCGTGGACGCCTACGAGGTCCCGGACCGCATCGCCGAACGCGTCCACCTGGCCCGGCCGACCTGCGCGTTCCCCCACTGCCCGCGCCCCTCCCGGTCGTCGGACATGGACCACGTCACCGCATACGTCCCCACCGACCGGGGCGGGCCACCCGGGCAGACCGGCACCCGATCCCTCGCTCCCCTGTGCCGACGGCACCACCGCGCCAAGACCCACGCCGCCCCCACCGACGACCCGGCCGGCCGGCGCTGGCGCTACCGCCGCGACCCCGACGCGTTCCTCTGGACCAGCCCCCACGGCCACCGCTTCCGCGTCGACCCCACCGGAACCGTCTGCCTCACGCGGCCGGCACCCGTGACCTGATCCCGTCGACCACCAGGGCCAGCGCCTCACCGAAGTCGGATCCCTCCCGCGGCCCGCCCGTGATCGCCCCGGCGCTCGCGGCCTGCAGGTGGGCCTGCTCCTCCGAGGTGTGCCCCAACGTCAGGTGGAGCAGCGCCCGCGCCGCGGTCGGCACCCGATCCTCGTCGAGCCCGGCGTCGCGCAGCGCGTCGGCGAGGTCGTCGTACGGCGCCGAGGCGCCGAGCCCGAAGGCAAGCGCCGTCGCGACGACCTCGGCGCCGTCGGTGTAGGCCAGCAGGGCATCCCGCAGCTCCCCACAGAGCGCGACGACCCGCTCGTCCCAGGGCCCGGAGCGGCCGGTGCCCACGCTCCGTCCCCGGGCCAGGACCTCGTCCGCGACCGCCGCGAGCAGCGTCTGCTTGTCGGAGAAGTGGTGATAGAGGGCACTGGGTCGAACCCCCAGCTCGGCCCCCAGCCGGCGCATGGTCAGGTCGGCCAGGCCGTAGGCGTCCAGCACGCGCAGCGCGTGGGCAACGACATCCTCGCGGTGGTGCCGCACCTTGCGCCTCCCCTGCTCGCGCGGCGGTGGACCGCCGCGTTGACCGCCGGCGCCGTCGACCCTAGCCTGAACGCCGTTCACCTGACCACCGTTCAGGTTCGCCCGACCTCAGGACGCCAGATGCCCCGCACCCGTACGACGACCCGACTGGGCCGCCCCTCGACCGACATCGCCCTGATCGCCGGCTTCGCCGCACTCATCGCCGCGTGCGCCATCGCCCCCGCGATCAACCTCTCCGGCCCGGTCCCGATCACGCTGCAGACCTTCGGCGTCCTGCTGACGGGGGCAGTCCTCGGCGCCCGGCGAGGTTCCCTCGCCGTCCTGCTCTATCTCGCGATCGGCGCGGCCGGCCTGCCGGTCTTCGCCAACGGCGGCGCCGGGTTCGGCGTCTTCGGTGGCCCGACCGTCGGCTACCTGGTCGGCTTCCCGCTCGCCGCCGGGATGTGCGGTCTCATCGTGGAGCGCCTGCCGCGCCGCAAGCTGCAGAGCGTGCCGCTGATCTTCGTCGCCGGCCTGGTCAGCAGCGCGATCTGCATCCACACGCTCGGGATGCTCGGCCTGATGTGGCGCCTGGACATCTCGTTCGGGGCCGCCTTCGACATCGACCAGGTGTTCTGGCCCGGCGACGTGCTCAAGAACCTCGCCATGGCGCTGGTCGCCACGGCCGTGCACCGCGCGTTCCCCGACCTGCTCGGCCGGCCATCCGGGGACCGCAGCGGCGGCCGGGCCGGGGTGAACCCGGACGACACCGTGGAGGACACGGGCACCCGGTGAGCACCCTGGCCCTGGACGCCGTCACGGTCAGCCTGCCGACCGTCAACGGCGACGTGCGGGTCCTGCGGGAGACGACGCTCGAGCTCACCGAGCAACGCATCGCGTTCATCGGGCCCAACGGGTCGGGCAAGTCCACCCTCGCCCGGCTGCTCAACGGCCTCGTCGCGCCGACCACCGGAACGGTCACGGTCGACGGCCTCGACGTGAGCAAGGAGGGTCGTGCAGTCCGCCGCAGCGTCGCCTTCTCCTTCACCGACCCCTCCGCCCAGCTGGTGATGCCGACCGCGCTGGAGGACGTCGTGCTCTCCCTACGGCGCGCGCACCGGGACAAGGCCGAGCGGCAGCGCGCGGCCGAGGACGTGCTGGCGGCGTACGGCCTCGACGGCCTGGGCGACCGCAGCGTGCACGCGCTCTCCGGGGGGCAGCGCCAGCTCCTCGCGCTGGCCGGCGTGCTCGCCACCGACCCCGACGTGCTCGTCGCCGACGAGCCCACCACCCTGCTCGACCTGCGCAACGCGCGCCGGGTGGGCGACCTGCTGTTCTCGCTGCGCCAGCAGCTCGTGCTGGTCACCCACGACCTCGACCTGGCGGCGCGCTGCGACCGGGCGCTCTACCTCGACGACGGCCGCGTCGCCTTCGACGGCCCCCCGGCCGAGGCGGTCGCCCGCTACCGAGCCGCGGTGGCCCGATGATCGGGCACCGATGAGCATGCTGGGCGCCTTTCACCCCGGGCGCTCAATCTTCCACCGCGCGGGGGCGGGCGCCAAGCTGCTCGGCCTGCTGGTGGCGGGTGTGGTGGTCGTGGCGACGCCGGGGCCGGTTGCGGCGCTCGGCTTCCTGGCCGCTGCCGTGGCCGCCCTGATCGCCACCGGCGCGGGTGTGCGCATCCTGTTCCGCACCCTGCGCGGCCTGCTGCTCGTCCTCGTCGCGATCGGCGCCTACCAGGCGTGGCAGAACGGCTGGGAGCGCGCCGTCGAGACGGTGGCCGAACTCGTGGCGCTCGTGCTCCTGGCCACCGTCGTCACGGTGACGACGCCGGTCGACGAGGTGCTCGACGCCATCACCCGCGCACTCAGCCCCCTGCGCCGGGTCGGCGTCCGTCCCGAGCCGGTCGCCCTGGCCTTCTCCCTGGTCCTGCGCGCCATCCCGACCACGCTCGACCTCGCCCACCAGACGCGCGACGCGGCCGTGGCCCGCGGGCTCGAGCGGTCGCCCCGCGCCCGGCTGGTCCCCCTCGTGCTCCGGGTCGTCGCGCACGCCCGCGCCACCGGGGACGCCCTGCATGCGCGCGGCATCACCGACGACCTCGGCGAGCCGGCCGGGCCTAGGCCTGGCTAGGCGAGCGGCGTCCGGAACGGCCACAGGCGGCCCTCGAGGTCGCGTGCGCCGTCGTCACGGAAGCCGGAGGTCATGACCCGGAGATCACCAGCCCGCCGGATGCACGTCGGCCCAGACCCGACCGGCGTCCGCCTCGGCGGCCTCGACCTGGGAGGCCAGGGACAGCAGCAGCTCCTCCTCGGCCGGTCGAGCGCCGAGCATCACCCCGACCGGCAGCCCCTCCCCCAGGCGGTCGCCGGTCCAGCACAGCGGCAGCGAGACGGCGGGCATGCCGGTCACGTTCCAGGCCGACGTCCATGGGGTGAAGGCCTTCTGTGCCTCGAAGTCCGCGGCCGGGTCCCCGTCGTCGCGGATCGCCCCCACGGGCAACGGCGGCGCGGCGATGGTCGGCGTGAGCACGGCGTCGTACGGCGCCAGCGCGGTCAGCGTCGCCGCCGCGAACCGCCGCATGCGGCCGATCGCGAGCCCGAACTCAGGCCCCGACACCGCCCGCCCGCGGTCGGCGAGCCACCGGGTCAACGGGCGGATCCGGTCCTCCCGGCCCGGGGGCACCGGCGAGAGCGCGGTGAGCACGGCCCAGCAGGTCTCGAAGACCGGCACGGCCTCGCGAGACAACGGCACGGCCACGTCCTCGACGTCGTGCCCCAACGCGTCCAGCAGCGCCGAGGCATCCTCGAAGGCCGCACGGCAGGCCGGGTCGACCGCGGCGTCGGCGATCATCGGCTCGGCGAAGCGCGCGATCCGCAGGCGGCCCGGTTCCCGCTCGCAGGCACCCAGGAACGTCCCGCTCGGCTCCGGCGCCCAGGCCGGGTCCCCGGGCAGCCGTCCGGCGAGCACGTCCAGGAGGCCCGCGGCGTCGCGCACCGACCGGGCGAGCGGCCCGGGCGCCCCGAGACCCACCGGGTCGCCGTACATCGGCGCGCCGCTGACCCGCCCCCTGCTCGGTTTCACGCCGACCAGCCCGCAGCAGGACGCCGGGATCCGGATCGAGCCGCCGCCGTCCGAGCCCTGGGCGAGCGGCACCTGCCCGGCGGCCACCGCTGCCGCCGCCCCGCCCGACGAGCCGCCCGCCATCCGCGACGGGTCGTACGGCGTGACGGCCGGCGGCCGGCCCTCGGGCTCGGTGTAGCAGGGCGACCCGAACTCCGGCGTGCTCGTCTTGCCGAGGCTGACCAGCCCGGCGTCCTGCATCGATGTGACGACGTGGTCGGACTGGTCCGGCACGAAGTCGTCGTAGGCCGCCGAGCCGAAGGTGGTGCGCAGCCCGGCGGTCGGATGCAGGTCCTTCACGGCGGTCGGCACGCCCCACAGCGGACCGGCGTCGGCGGGCCGCTCGCCCAGCGCCCGCGCGGCCTCGAGTGCCCGCTCCCCGGCGAGCGTCACGAACGCGCCGATGGCGTCGCCAGCGGCCCGCTTGAGGAAGTGCTCGACGAGCTCGACCGGCGAGGCCTCGCGCCGCGCCACCAGCGCGCCGAGCTCGAGCGCGGAGAGGTCGTGGAGAGCCACGGGGGACGCCCCCGCTCAGCCGGCCGCGGCCGCGGCGACGTCCACGCGCAGACCCGTCTCGCGCTCGCACACCTGCCAGAGCGTGCGGATCGCGTCGCCGCCTCCCGGGCGGACCAGCGGCTTGCGCACCGGCGGCCCGGCCGCCGCGAACAGCGGCCCGTAGAGCTGCCCCCCGCGGGCGCCGGGATCGGTGGCGGCGCGGAGCTGGCTCAGGGCGCCGCGGCCGACCGACATGCCGAGCCTCGCAGCGAAGGCCTCGGACGCCCGGCCCCCGATCCCGCCGCCCCCGGCCTGCTTCGTCGTGGACTGCAGGTCGGAGTTGGTCAGACCGGGATGGGCGACCAGCGCGGCGACGTCGCTGCCCGCGGCGTCGAGCTCGCGCTGCAGCCCCTGCGCCAGGTGGCGCATCGCGAGCTTGGTGTTGCCGTAGGCCTTCCACGGGTCGTAGGACCCGCGCAGGTGCGGGTTGGCGGGGTCGAGCGCGCGGCCCTGGTGCTGGGCGAGGCTGCAAAGCGTGACGATCCGCGCCTGCGGCGTGCGCAGCACCGTCGGCAGCAGGTGCGAGAGCAGGGCCCAGTGGCCGAGCACGTTGGTGCCCAGCTGGATCTCGAAGCCGTCCTCGGTGGTCCCCTCGGGCATCGCCATCACGCCGGCGTTGAGCACGAGCAGGTCGATCCGGTCGTGCGCCGCGGTGATCGCGGCGGCGGCCTTCTCGACGGAGGCGAGCGACCCCAGGTCGAGCGGCACGATCTCCAGGGAGGCCCCGGGGTGCCCCGTCAGGATGTGGTGACGCGCCGCCTCGGCCTTCTCCTGGTTGCGGGCGGCCATCACCACGTGGGCGCCCTTGCGGGCCAGCTCGCGAGCGGTCTCGAGGCCCAGGCCGCCGTTGGCGCCGGTCACCACGGCGATCCGGCCGGACTGGTCGGGAATGTCGTCGGTGCTCCAGAACATTCCTCGAACCTACCCGGTCCTCACGGGTGCGGCAGGGCACCGGTGTGGGCCAGGGCCTGCTTGAGCACCAGCCCGCGGCCGCCCTCCATCTCGCTCAGCACGCCGGGCGCGACGGCCTCCTCCGGGGTCAGCCACGACAGCTCGAGTGCGTCCTGCCGGGGCTCGCACGCGCCGGCCACCGGCACCACGTAGACCAGCGCGACCGCGTGCTGCCGCGGGTCGTGCAGCGCCGAGACGCCGGGCATCGGGAGGTACTCCGCCACCGTGAAGGGCGCCGGGCTCGGCGGGAGCACCGGGAAGGCGGTGGCCCCGAGGTCCTTCTCGATGTTGCGCATCAGCGCGCCGCGCACGGTCTCCCCGTGCATCACCCGGCCCGACACGAACGAGCGGGTCATCGCCCCCGCGTCGTCGGCGCGCAGCAGGACGCCGACGTGCTCCACGAGGCCGAGCGCGCCCACCCGCACCGGCACCGCCTCGACGTAGAGCATCGGGACGCGGTCGCGCGTCTCGGTGAGGGCGTACTCGGAGAGCCATCCCGGGTTGGGGTCCGGCGTGCGCAGGAACGACGACATGGGCGCCATTCTTGCCCACGCGTCCCCGCCCGATCATGCGGGCGGTCGCACCCCGAGCCGCCGCAGCCCGAAGGTGAGGCCGTCCAGCAGCGCCTCCCAGGAGGCCTCGATGACGTTGGCGCCGACCCCGACGGTCACCCAGCTGGACTCCCCGTCCGTGGTCTCGATCAGCACCCGGGTGATCGCGTCGGTGCCGTGGCCCTGGTCGAGGATCCGCACCTTGTAGTCGATCAGCTCGAACTTGGCGATCTCCGGCCACGCCCGGCCGATGGACTGGCGCAGCGCGGCATCGAGCGCGTTCACGGGACCGTTGCCCTCGCCCGTGCTGACGAACCGCTCCGCGCCGGCGCGCAGCTTCACCGTGGCCTCCGAGACCGCCTCCTCCGCCGGGATCGCCCGGGGCTGCGTCTCGGTGATCACCCGCCACGACTCGACGTCGACGTACGCCGGCCGCGCGCCCTCGACCTCCTCGACCAGCAGCAGCTCGAAGGAGGCGTCGGCGGCCTCGAAGGTGTAGCCGCGCGACTCCATGTCCTTGACCCGCTCGGTGATCCGCGTGACCAGGTCCCTGCCGTCGGGCCGGTCGCCGACGCCGGGGCCCTCCGTCAGGTCGTAGCCCAGCTCGCGACCCTTCATCTCGATCGACGCCCGCCCGGCCATGTCCGAGACGAGCAGCCGCATGTCGTTGCCGACGCCCATCGGGTCCATG
This sequence comes from uncultured Actinomycetota bacterium, assembly GCA_963731985.1. Taxonomy (GTDB): domain Bacteria; phylum Actinomycetota; class Actinomycetes; order Propionibacteriales; family Nocardioidaceae; genus Nocardioides. The sequence continues at coordinate 31,889 of CAVSYA010000012.1, forward strand.
TGCTGGTAGAGGTTCGGGTCGACCTTGATCGCGCTCGCGTGCAGCCCCGCTTTGTGCGCGAACGCCGAGGTTCCGACATACGGCTGCCGCGAGGCGGGTGGCACGTTGGTCACCTCGGCGACGGCGTGCGCGATCCGGGTGGCCTCGCGCAGCAGTCCCTCGGGCAGCACCGGGCGCCCCACCTTGAGCTCCAGGTTCGCGACCACGGAGACGAGGTCCGCGTTGCCGGTGCGTTCGCCGTAGCCGTTGATGGTGCCCTGCACGTGCGTGGCGCCGGCGTCGACGGCGGCGAGCGAGTTGGCCACCGCGCAGCCCGTGTCGTTGTGGCAGTGGATGCCGACCCGGCCGCCCGTGCTCTCGGCGACGTCGTGGACGACGTCCGCGACCCAGCCCGGCAGCATCCCGCCGTTGGTGTCGCACAGGGCCGCGACCTCGGCCCCGGCCTCGTACGCCGTTCGCAGCACCTCGAGCGCGTAGTCGCGGTTGGCGCGGTAGCCGTCGAAGAAGTGCTCGGCGTCGAGGAACACGCTCTGCCCCTCGGCGACGAGGTGGGCGACCGTGTCGAACACCATCGCGAGGTTCTCCTCCAGCGTGGTGCGCAGCGCGAGCCGGACGTGCCGGTCGTGTGACTTCGCCACCAGGGTGACGACCCGGGCGCCGGAGTCGCGCAGCGCGGCGACGAGCGGGTCGTCGGCGGCGGCCACGCCCGCGCGCCGGGTGGCGCCGAAGGCCGCGAGCTCCGCGTGCTCGAGGGACAGGTCGGTGCGCGCGCGACGGAAGAACTCGGTGTCCTTGGGGCTGGCTCCCGGCCAGCCGCCCTCGATGTAGCCCACCCCCAGGCCGTCCAGCTGCCGCGCGATCGCCAGCTTGTCGGCGACCGAGAGGTTCAGCCCCTCCTGCTGCGCGCCGTCGCGCAGGGTGGTGTCGTAGACGTGGAACGAGCCCTGCAGGTCCATCGTGGTCTCTCCGGGTAGGCGGACAAGAAAAAAGACCCCCCGTGGCACGAGAGGTCTGCGCGTCGGGCCCGGTGTCGGGCGCGACGCGCTAGGTAATGATCGTGGGACGGCGGTGCACACCGCCATCGTGCCACGCCGTCCACCCACCGGACCAGGGTCTCGCTCTGCGGGCGTCGGCCGGACGGGATGCCTCAGTCGATCCAGCCGCCGATCCAGCTGCCCACGCCCTCCAGGGGCGGGCCCTGGGCGGGCGACCAGTCGACGCCCGCACTCCGCACGCGCAGGCCCAGGGCGGTGCTCACCAGGACCACCACCACCAGCGCCGCGACCCACGCCCAGGTGGCCGCGACGAGGGGCCGGAGCAGCGTCTCCACCGGCTGCCGGAGCTGGCTGGCGCCCGGTCCCAGCCAGAGGCCGACGGCGCCCGCCGCCCCGCCCAGGCCGAGCATCGTCGAGCCGACGGGCTCCACCGCGTAGCCGACGAGCACGCCGGCCAGCCCGATCCCGAGCGCCCAACCGAGCAGCACCAGCGTCATCGGCAGCGCTCGCAGCACCTGCCAGGGGCCGGTGAGGACCAGGAGCGGGACGTCGAACCAGCGCGGTCCGCGCGCGCCTCGGCGGAACCGGTGCGCGGTGCCCGCGAGCGCGACGGACCGGAGGGCCCAGACGCCCACCGCCAGGGCGGCACCCGCCGGCCACGGCGCCGTGGCGACGACGGCGCCGACCGCCGCCGCCAGCGCACCCAGCAGGAGGCCGCGCCGCGTCCGCGCCGCGGCACGGTGCATCCGGGACGGCGGGGCCGCCGGGCCCGGCTGGGGTCCGGCCGCCGGCCCCCAGCCCGGGAAGACCTCCTCGACCCGCGTGCGCGGCGGGGCCTCACGGATCGGGGGCGCGGGCGCCGGGAGTGGCTGCGAGGGCGGCGTCGCGGCGGGCGTCCCGACCTGCCGGCGCAGCCAGCCGTGCAGCTGCCGCAGGGTGGGTCGATCGACGGGGTCGGGCGCGAGTGCGGCGTGGACGGCGTCGCCCAGCGGCACGGGCAGCCCCTCGAGGTCGTGCTGGCCGCGGCGGACGCGGTCCATCACCGCCATCGCGGGCCCACGGCCGAAGGGTGGGCGTCCAGTCCCGGCGAAGGCCACCGTGGCGGCCCAGGAGTGCACGTCGGAGGCGGCCGTGGCGTCGTCGCCGTGCAGGATCTCGGGTGGGAGATAGCCCGGGGTGCCCAGCAGCCAGCCGGTCTGCGTGAGCCGGTCGTCGTCGGCCACCCGGGCGAGCCCGAAGTCGATCAGCACGGGGCTGCGGCCCTCCATCAGCACGTTGCCCGGCTTCACGTCCCGGTGCAGCACCCCGGCGGCGTGCACGGCGGCCAACGCCTCCGCGAGGCACCATGCGAACCACGTGAGGTCGGCTCCCGCGACCGGCCCCTCCTCCGCCACGTGATGGTGCAGCGAGAGGCCGGGCACGTAGCGGGTGACGACGTAGGGGATGCTGCCCCACGGGTCGGCGTCCAGGATCTCGGCCACGCGCGGCGAGCGCACGCGCGAGAGCGAGCCGACCTCGCGGGCCAGCCGGGCGCGGCCCTCCTGGTCGGCCACCACCTGCGGGCGCAGCACCTTCAACGCCACCCGCGGGCCGCCCGGCCGCTGCGCCAGGTGGACCACGCCCATGCCGCCCTCGCCGAGGCGGTGCAGCACGCGATACTCCCCGACGTGCACGGGGCCCGGCGGACGGCCCGCCCCCGGGTCACCCCCCGCCGACGCGGCGTCGGGGTGCGGGAGGGAGCTCACCCGTGCAGGCTACTTCGCCCTCCGGCGGTCGGCGGCAGGGCTCAGCAGACCCGGTGCATCCATCCGAAGGTGTCCTCGGCGCGCCCGTACTGGATGTCGACCAGCGCCTGCCGGATCCGGCGCGTCAACGGGCCGCCCGCGTCTCCCGTGTCCGGCGGCGCGGGAACCTCGCCGGCCCGGTGCTTCAGCGTCCCGACCGGGGTCACCACCGCCGCGGTGCCGCAGGCGAACACCTCGCGAATGTCTCCCGATTCGACGCCGTCGCGCCACTCGTCTATGGAGAAGCGGCGCTCCTCCACGGGATGGCCGAGCTTGCCGCAGAGCTCCATGATCGAGGCGCGCGTGATGCCCTCGAGGATCGTGCCGGTCTCGGGGGTGATCACCCGGCCGTCGCGGCGCAGGAAGTACATGTTCATCCCCCCGAGCTCCTCGACGTAGCGCATCTCCTGCCCGTCGAGGAAGACCACCTGGTCGCAGCCGTGGGCCGTGGCCTCCTGCTGGGCGACCAGCGACGAGGCGTAGTTGCCGCCGGTCTTGGCGGCACCCATGCCGCCGCGTCCGGCGCGCGTGTACTCCTCGGTCAGCCACAGGCTGACCGGCTTCACCCCGCCCTTGAAGTACGCCCCGGCGGGGCTGCAGATCACCATGAACGTCACGTGCTGCGCCGGCCGCACGCCGAGGAACGTCTCCGAGGCGAACATGAAGGGCCGCACGTAGAGGCTCTTCTCGCCTTCCTGGTCGGGGACCCAAGGCTCGTCGACCTCGACGATCGCGTCGACGGCCTGGACGAAGTCCTCGACGGGCAGCACGGGCAGCGCCAGCCGGTGCGAGGAGCGGACCATGCGTGCGGCGTTCTCCTCCGGCCGGAAGGTCCACACCGAGCCGTCCTCGCGCCGGTAGGCCTTCATCCCCTCGAAGGTCTCCTGCGCGTAGTGCAGGACGGCGGTGGCGGGGTCGAGGGTCAGGGGACCGTACGGCGTGATCCGGGCGTCGTGCCAGCCGGCTTCCGGCGTCCACTCGACCGTGAGCATGTGATCGGTGAAGCTCGTGCCGAAGCCGGGGGCGGCCAGGATCTCGCCGAGGCGGTCCTCGGCGACCGGGGCGGGGGTGCGGGTGACGCTGATCTGCATGGACATCAAGGTAATCCTTCGTCGCGGGCGGTGCGAGGGCGGCCGGGTCTGCTCAGCCGGCCACGCGCTTCGCCACGGCGTCCCCGACCTCGGGCGTGCGGCGGGCGCCGGTCCCGCGCTCGGCGAGGTCGGCCAGCAGGGCCTGCTCCACGCGGGCCGCCGCGTCCGCATGACCGAGGTGGTCCAGCAGCAGGGAGGTCGACAGGATCGCCGCCGTGGGGTCGGCCTGCTGGCGGCCCGCGATGTCGGGCGCGGAACCGTGCACCGGCTCGAACATCGACGGCGCCGTGCCGTCGGGGTTGACGTTGCCCGAGGCCGCGAGGCCGATGCCCCCGGTGATCGCGGCCGCCAGGTCGGTGACGATGTCGCCGAAGAGGTTGTCGGTGACGACCACGTCGAAGCGCGACGGGTTCGTCACCAGGTGGATCATGGCCGCGTCGACGTGCATGTAGTCCACGGCGACCTCCGGGTGCTCGGCCGCCACCTGCTGCACCACCCGCCACCACAGCGAGCCCGCGTGCACCAGGACGTTCGTCTTGTGCACCACGGTCAGGTGTCGGCGCTCGCGTCGCCGCGCCCGTGCGAACGCGTCGCGCACGACCCTCTCGACGCCGTACGCCGTGTTGACACTGACCTCGGTGGCGACCTCCGCGGGCGTGCCGGCACGCAGGGCGCCACCGTTGCCGGTGTAGGGACCCTCGGTGCCCTCGCGCACGACGACGAAGTCGATGTCGCCCTGGTCGAGGATCGCGTCCGAGAGGGGCGAGGCCACGCCCGGGAAGAGCCGGGAGGGGCGCAGGTTCACATAGTGGTCGAGCTCGAAGCGCAGCCGCAGCAGCAGCCCGCGCTCGAGGAGCCCGGGCGGCAGGTCCGGGTCGTTCGGCCTGCCGCCCACGGCGCCCAGGAGGATCGCGTCGTGGCCGCGGATCTCCTCGAGCACGCTGTCGGGCAGCACCTCGCCCGTCGCCTTGTAGCGCTCGGCACCCAGGTCGTAGCGGGTCGGCTCGACCGTGGCGCCGGCCGGGGCCGCCGCGTCGAGGACCTTGAGGGCCTCGGCGGTGACCTCGGGGCCGATGCCGTCGCCCGGGATGACGGCGACGCGCAGGGCACCACGGACCGGCTGCCGATCGGGCGTGGAGGGAGTGCTCATGCAGCGGGAATCTAGTTGTCGTCCGGGCGGTCGGTGCCGGCGGCCTGCAGGTCGAGCGCGTGCTGGACGGCCTCGTGGCTGTGCGGGTTCTCGGGGTCGTGGGCCTGCGGGCCCCACTCGGGATACATGTCGTACATCGGATCTCTCCTGCCTCGGGTGGCTCGGTCGGTCGATTCGGGTCGGTCGACGACGCTCCCGTGCGGCGGGGAGGAGAAAGGGGATCGCCCTGTCAAGGAGGGGGAGGCGCGGGTCGCGCGGCCTGGCCGGCGTGCCCGCCGCTGCTGCTCATGTAGAGGAGCCGCGGGGCGTCATCTGGAGATGTCGCAAGGCCGTCGCACTGGCCGGTCGCACCCAGCCGGACACCGCGGCGAGGTGGCCTTGCTGTCAGGCCTCGCCGCGGCGAACGATAAGTACGAGCACGCTCCGCATGATGGAAATGACCGTACTCCCTCTTCGGCGGGGAGTTCGACCCATCCCGCCCGCGTGTCCCGCCATGTGGGACGGGCTGGTGGGACGGGCTGGTGGGACGGGCTGGTGGGACGGGCCGGTGGGACGGCCGCTCGGTCGAGGTCTGGAACGGTGGGAGTCAGCGGCGGCTGGCGAGCGCGCCGACGACAACCCCGCACAGGGCGAGGGCCGCGCCGCCGACGGTCGCCGGGCCGAGGTCGGTGTCGGCCACGACCGCGTCGATCAGCACCGAGGTGACCACCTGCCCGGCGACGATGCACAGGCCCAGGACCAGCACGCCGTGCACCTTGACCAGCGCGGCGGCCGCGGTGATGAACACGACGCCCAGCACCCCGCCGAGGTAGAGCCACCACTCGCCCGGCGGCCCGGTCAGGTCGCCCGGAAGGAGCAGCGAGACGCCCAGGAAGCTCACCAGGAGCGCCGTGCCGACCACGAAGTTGTTGAACGCCGCGACCAACGGGTGGGAGAGGCCGGAGACGCGGCCGTTCATCGCCTGCTGCCAGGACGTCCCGGCCCCGGCCACCAGCGGCAGCAGGGCCAACGCCACGACGGACGCGCCGAGGCCGCCTCCGAAGAGGCGCCCCGACACGGTGATCACCACGGCCGCGACGGTGAGCGCCGCCCCGACGACCCGTCCTGCCGTCACGGCCCGGCGCCCGGATGGCCCGAGGCCGAAGCGGTCGACGACCAGGCCGCTGGTCGTCTGGCCGGCCACCACGGCGACGATGAAGAGAGCCACCCCGATGCTGCCGACCGTGAGCCCCTGCGAGGCGACCAGCAGCGCACCCGCCGCGCCGCCGAGCAGCTGGTGGGGACGCAGCCGCCGCTCGCGCGCCGCCGCGACGAGCCGCCCGATCCCCGCGCGCGGGGCCGGCAGCACCGTCACCAGCAGGCCCAGGAGCACCACACCGCTGACGAAGGTCATCACCGCCGCCGTCGCGCCCGCGCGAATGCCCTCGCCGAGCGCGTCCGCGAGGTCGCCGTTGATCTGCGACTGCACCGCGACCAGGGCCCCGACGCCGACCATCGCCGGGATCGCCACGACCTCGATCAGGGCGCGGGGGGCCAGGCCGTCGTCGGCACGGGCGGAGTCGACAGCGGGCACGGGGCCATCGTGCCCGAAGCGCCGGGGCGTGACCGCCCCCGCCCTGACCGTCGTGCCAGACTCCGGGACGTGAGTGCCCCGCTGGAGCTGCCCGAGATCGTCTCGCGCGCCTTCGAGGTCTCCCGCCAGGCCGGCTACGCGTCCTTCTGCCGCAACGAGACGGGGCGGTTGCTGGCGACCCTCGCCGCGACCCGCAGCGGCGTGATGGCCGAGTGCGGCACCGGCTGCGGGGTGGGCACGGCATGGCTGCGGTCGGGAGCCCGCGGCGACGTGCGGATCGTCACGGCGGAGCTCGACGAGAGGCTGGCCGACGGGGCCGCCGCGATCTTCCGCGACGACCCGAGCGTCGAGGTGCTGGCGGCGGACTGGTCGACCCTTCAGGACAAGGGCCCGTTCTCGCTGCTCTTCCTCGACGCCGACCAGCCCGACGGGGCCCGAGTGGACCTGGTCGCCGACCTCGTCGAAGCCGGCGGCATCGTCGTCGTCGACGACTTCGTGCCCTGCGAGTCCTGGCCGCCCATGGCCTACGGGCGCGTGGACACGCTGCGCGAGGAGTGGCTGCTCGACGAGCGCTTCACGACCGTCGAGGTGCTGGCCGCGCCCGACGCCTCGACGCTCATCGCCACGCGGCGCTGACGTACTCCCCCGCGTCGACCGCGAGGTCGACCGGCTCGACGCGGGCCGGGGCCTGCGCGGCGTCCACCTCGACGGTGAACCAGGGCAACAGCACCTGGGTGAGCGGCCCGATCGCGAGCGCGTAGAGCACCGTGCCGAGCCCGGCGACGCCGCCGAGGGCCAGGCCGGCCAGCACGACCAAGACCTCGAGACCGGTGCGCACCAGCCGCAGCGAGACGCCCGTGCGCCGGTGCAGGCCGGTCATCAAGCCGTCCCGGGGTCCGCGCCCGAGCTGCGCGCCGATGTAGAGCGCGCTCGCGAGGGCACAGAGCAGCACGCCGCCGACCATCAGGGCCATCCGCCCGGCGATCGCGTCGGGCCGGCCCAGCACGAGCAGGGTGACGTCGGCGGAGACCCCGACGAGCACGGCGTTCGCGACGGTGCCCACGCCCGGTCGCTCGCGCAGCGGCACCCAGAGCAGCAGCACGAGGAAGCTCATCGCCACGATCACCTGGCCGAGGCTCAGCGGGAGGTAGCCCGTGAGGCCGACGTGCAGCACGTCCCAGGGCGCCAGGCCGAGGGCGCCGCGCACCATCATCGCCAGCGAGACCCCGTACAGGAACAGCCCGACGACCAGGCGCACCAGCCGCGAGGGCAGGCGACCGGCGCGCAGCTGCGCGAGCGGGCCGAGGTCGGCGAGGACCACTCGGCCGGGACGGAGGCTGGAGGTGAGGGACATGGCTCCCACGATGGGCCCGACTGGCCTTCTATCAAATAGCCAATCATGAGACAGTGGCCTTCATGCAGCAGTCAGTGAGCGCCTCTCGCATAGCCACTTTGGTCGGGTCGTTCGACCGGTCCCCCGCGTACGCCGGCCTCGCCGCGGGCATCCGGGCGGCGGTCTGCGACGGCCGCATCGCGCTCGACGTCCGGCTGCCGAGCGAGCGCGAGCTCACCGACGCGCTCGGGGTCTCGCGGACGACGGTGACGCGGGCCTACGCCCTGCTGCGTGAGCAGGGGTACGGCGCGGCGCGACGCGGCGCCGGCACGTTCACCCGGGCGCCCGGCGGCCGAACCCGAGCGCACGACCGGGCGCTGTTGCCGCGGTCCGGCGACACCGAGGCCATCGATCTCAACTGCGCGGCGCCGACGGGGCCGCCCGGGCTGGCCGAGGTCTACGCCGAGGCGGCGGCCGACCTGCCGGCGTACCTCGGCGGGCACGGATACTTCCCGGCCGGACTGCCCGTGCTGCAGTCGGCGCTCGCGGACGACTACACGAGCCGCGGGCTGCCCACCGAGCCGGGGCAGATCCTCGTGACCGCCGGGGCGTTGGCGGCCGCGGCGACCGTCGCCCATGCGCTGCTCGGTCAGGGCGACCGCGCGCTCGTCGAGAACCCGGTGTGGCCCAACGCGGCGCTGGCCCTGAGCCAGGCGGGCGCCCGGGTCGTCGGGGCGACGGTCGACCCGGGCGGTTGGGACCTGCCGGCCATCGGCGCCGCGCTGCGGCAGGCGGCCCCCCGCACCGCCTACCTGATCCCCGACTTCCAGAACCCGACCGGGTTGCTGATGGCCGACGAGCAGCGGGCCGAGTACGCGGCGCTGCTGCGCCGGACCGGCACCACCGCCATCGTCGACGAGGTGCATCACACGCTGCTGCTCGAGGACCACGTGGCCAAGCCGCTGCCCTTCGCGGCTCACCAGCCGGGGACGATGACCATCGGCGGCTCGAGCAAGAGCCACTGGGGCGGACTGCGCCTGGGCTGGGTGCGCGCCCCGCGGGAGATGGTCGAGCGGCTCACCCGGGCGCGACTGGGGGTCGACCTGGGCGCCCCGGTGCTCGAGCAGCTGGTGATGACGAGGCTGCTGCTCGAGCACCCCGAGGTCGCCGTCGCCCACCGGGCGCGGCTGCGCGAGCAGCGCGACCGGCTGGTCGCCGCCGTGCGGGGCCAGCTGCCGGACTGGCGCTTCCGGCTGCCGGCCGGCGGGCTGGCGCTCTGGCTGGAGCTGCCCGCGGCGGCCGCGACGGCGGTGGCGACCGCCGCCGACGCGCGGGGGGTGATCGTCGCCCCGGGGCCGGTGTTCGCGCTCGAGGGTGGCCTGGACCGGTTCCTGCGGATTCCCTGGACCCGACCGGCCGAGGAGCTCGACGAGGCGGTGCGCCGGATCGCCGAGGCGTGGGCCGAGGTCTCCGCCCGCGGCCCGGAACGCGGAGCCGTGGGCGTGCGCGCCGGTGGCCCGGTCCTGGTCGCCTGACGGCCTCAGGTCGCGCGCAGGATCAGGCTCTGCACCGCCCGCCCGACGGGGCCACGGTCATCGTGCAGCACCGAGTCGGAGATCCCGTGACCGGTGGGCTGCCAGTGCGAGACCGACTCGCTGGCGAACCACTCGCCGCCCGGGGCGCGGTGCAGGTGGATCGTCACGTCGGTGTTCATGAAGGCGATCGCACCCGGCGCGGCGCTCACGTCGGCGTTGCGTGAGATGGCGTTGCCGCAGTCGGCGATCGGGCAGATCCGCTGGAACGGCGAGGGGTCCTCGTCCGACAGCAGCGGCGGCGTGCGCAGCCAGAGCGTGCCCGGCCCCGGCCCCGGGTCCGCCTCCGGGGACACCCGGCACTCGATGGCGGAGGTGAAGCCGTGGTACCCGTGCAGGCCACCCGGATCCACGGGGAAGCCGCCCTCCACGGTGCTGGCCCGCGTGAGGGTCGGCAGGTCGGCGGTCGGTGGCTCGACCAGCGGCTCGGCAAGGTCCGCGACATGCGACCCGTGCGCCGCCAGGACCTCGCGCCCGTCGGCGTCGAGGAGGCGGACCCGCGTGGTGGAGACGCTCCTGCCCGCCCGGGTCACCTCGGCCACCACCGCGAATCCCGCCAGCGGGACCGGCCGGACCAGGTCGACCGTGAGCCGCACCAGCGGCTGGCTCGGGACCGCCCGCTCGCTGGCCCGCGCCAGCAGCCCGGCGGGCGGCCCCGCGTGGCAGGCGTCCGGGTCCCAGGGCCCCCGCGCCAGCTCCGTCGGGGCGAACCAGCGGCCGTCCTCGGTGGTGAAGAACGCGCGCGGGCCGTCGTACGGCTGGTCGGTGGGGGTGCGAGGCACAGGCACAGGCAGCCTCAGACCAGGCTGACGGAGCGCACCCAGGCGGCCTCGATCGAGGTCTTGATCTCGGCGAGGACGTCGGCGGGGATGGCGGTGTCCACCGAGAGCGCGACCAGGGCATGACCGCCCTTGGCGCTGCGGCCGACCTGCATGCCCGCGATGTTGACCTGCGCATCGCCCAGCACCCTGCCGACGACTCCGATGATGCCGGGGCGGTCCTCGTAGCTGCAGAACGCCAGGTGGTCGTTGGGCTCGATGTCCAGGTCGAACCCGTTCACCTCCACCAGCCGCTCGCGCTGCGCGATGCCGATCAGCGTGCCGGAGACCGAGACCTGCGACCCGTCGGCGAGCGTGCCGCGGATGGTGATCAGGTTGCGGTGGTCGGGGCTCTCGGCCTCGGTCACGAGCCGCACCTCGGTTCCCCGCTCGGCCGCCATCAGCGGCGCGTTCACATACGAGATCGGATCCTCCACCACGTCGGTGAAGACGCCCTTCAGCGCGGCCAGCTCGAGCACCTTGACGTCGAACTCGGTGATCTCGCCGCGGACCTCGACATCGATCTGCTGCGCGACCTCACCGGCGAGCGCGGTGAAGACACGGCCGAGCTTCTCGGTCAGCGGGATGCCGGGGCGCACGTCCTCGGCGATGACCCCGCCCTGCACGTTCACGGCGTCGGGCACCAGCTCGCCGGAGAGAGCCAGCCGCACCGACCGGGCCACGGCGATGCCGGCCTTCTCCTGGGCCTCATCGGTCGAGGCGCCGAGGTGCGGCGTGGCCACGACGTTCTCGAGCTCGAAGAGCGGGCTGTCGGTGCACGGCTCCTGGGCGAAGACGTCGACGCCGGCGGCCGCCACCCGGCCCTCCTTGAGGGCCGCATAGAGCGCGTCCTCGTCGACGATGCCGCCGCGGGCGGCGTTGACCAGGACCAGCTCGGGCTTGGTCTTGTGCAGCTCCTCGGCGCCGATCAGCCCCAGGGTCTCGGGAGTCTTCGGCAGGTGCACGGACATGAAGTCCGACTCGGCGAGCAGCGTCTCGAGGTCGACCAGGCGCACGCCCATCTGCGCTGCGCGACCGGCCTGCACGTAGGGGTCGTACGCGACGACGTGCATGCCGAACGCCGAGAGCCGCTGCGCGACGAGGACGCCGATCCGGCCCAGGCCGACGATGCCCACGGTCTTCTCGTAGAGTTCGGTGCCGCTGTACTTCGACCGCTTCCACTCGCCCTTGCGCAGGGCGGCGTGGGCGGGGCTGATGTGGCGCGCGGCCGCGAGCATCAGGGCCACCGCGAGCTCGGCCGCGGAGGTGATGTTGGAGGTGGGCGCGTTGACGACCATGACGCCGGCCTGCGTCGCCGCCTTGACGTCGACGTTGTCCAGGCCGACGCCGGCGCGGGCGATGACCCGCAGCTGCTTCGCGGCGGCCAGCGCCTCGGCGTCGAGCTTCGTCGCCGAGCGGACCAGCACCGCGTCCACGTCGGCGATCGCGGGGAGCAGCTCCTCACGGTCGGCGCCGTTGCAGCGGCGGATCTCGAAGTCCGGCCCCAGGGCGTCCACCGTGGCGGGGCTGAGCACTTCGGCGATGAGTACGACGGGCTTGGTCACAGCGGGTTCCTCGGGGTGTCGGGTAATGGCGGGTCCGGGACCGGACGATCGACCGTGCACCACACTGTGCCGCGCGCTACCTTAGCCGAGATCTGGGCGAGGGCCGTCGTCGCGGGGGGCCTGGTCGCGGGCGCGGCACCGCCCTCAGGCGCAGCCGTCGGGCCCACAGGCCTCCCCGTCGGCTCCGACCCGCTGCAGGGCGGGGTGGGTGCGCTCCCACGCCTGCTCCAGGACCTGGGCGAACGCCTCGACCGAGGCCGCGCCGGGCACCGCCAGCGCGCGGTCGAGCACGAAGAACGGCACGCCGCCGGCGCCGAAGGCGTGTGCCTGGTCGATGTCGGCCTGGACCGCATCGACGTAGGCGTCGCCCGCGAGCACCTCCGCGACCGCGTCGCCGTCGAGGCCGGCACCCGTCGCGAGACGGGTCAGCGTGGCGTGGTCGGCGACGTTCTCGACCTCGACGAAGTAGGCGTCGAGCATGGCCTCCTTCAGCGCCGCGCGGCGGGGCTCGCCGCCGCCCTGCGCGGCGTCGGCCGCCAGGTGCAGCAGCCGGTGGGCATCGACGGTCCCGACCCGCTGCGCCTGGCCCAGCCGGAAGACCAGGCCCTCCTCGGCGGCGACGGCCTCCATCTGGTCGATCATCTGCTGACCGGCCACGGGCCCACCGCCGTACTTGCGGCCCAGGGCCTCGGCCACCGACTCAGTGGGCTCGTTCGGGGCCCCGGGGTCGAGCTGGAAGGACCGCCACACGACCTCCACCTCGTCGGCATGGGGGAAGTCCTCCAGCGCGCGCTCCAGCCGGCGCTTGCCGATGTAGCACCACGGGCAGACGACGTCGCTCCAGATCTCGATGCGCATGTGGGGCCAACGCCGGCGCCCCGGGCCCTTGTTCCACGGCCCGACCCGGAGGGCCCGAGACCGCGATCACCGGCACGCCGCAGGTGTGGGCCATCACGGCCGAGGAGCTGGCCCGGTCATGCTCGACCACGTGCTCGGGCAGCTCGTCGGCTTCATGCTCGGCGTCCTGCTGCGCCGCGCTGCCGGCGCGATCGTCGGCTACTTCGTCTTCTCGCTCCTCCTGCCAACCCTGTGCTCGGTGTTGGCGGAGACCCAGGCGTGGTTCGGCAGCCTGACCGGGGAGCAGGCCCAGCTCGCCGTCACGACCGGGGTCTGGCTGGTGCGCCCCCTGCTGCTGGGGTTGCGCCTGGTGCTCCGGTCCGAGGTGACGTGACGCCGGCCCGCGAGGATATCCTGCCCGCGTGGACCGGACGGGACGGTGCGACTGCGGTGGGGTGCGCTACCGCGTGAGAGGCCCCATGCGCCCGGTGGTGAACTGCCACTGCCCGCGTTGCCGGCGCGTCACCGGGCACTTCATGGCGGCCAGCGGCGCCGCCGACGCCGACCTCGTGCTCACCTGCGCCGCGACGCTGGCCTGGTACGAAGCGGCCCCGGGGATCTCCTACGGCTTCTGCTCGACCTGCAGCTCGACCCTCTTCTGGCGCTCCGATGCCAACCCCGGCTGGACCTCCGTCGCGGCCGGGCCGCTCGATCCACCGACGGGACTGCGCACCACCACGGCGTGGTGGACGGCGGAGGCCTCGGACTACCACGTGCTCGATCCGACGCTGACCAACCATCCCCACGAGTCCGGTGTCGTGGGCTTCGGCGCCGGCGAGGAGTGAGGCGGCCGTGGGCGTCCAGAACGAGGCGGAGCGGGTGGAGCCGACCGCCCTCGAGGAGTGGTCGGCCTGGCTGGCGGCGCGCCACGCCGAGGCCCCGGGCGCCTGGCTGGTCAGCGCCCGCCGGGCAGCGGACCGGGCGTTCGACTACGAGAGTGCCGTCGTGGAGGCCCTGCGCTTCGGGTGGATCGACTCCACACAGAAGCCGGTGGACGAGCGCCGCTCGATGATGTGGTTCTCCCCGCGGCGCCCCGGCAGCGTGTGGACCCGCGCCAACAAGGAGCGCGCGGCGCGACTGGAGGCCGAGGGGAGGATGGAGCGGGCGGGGGCGGCCGCCGTGGCCGCGGCGAGGGCCAGCGGCATGTGGACGCTGATGGACGACGTGGAGGACCTCGTCGTCCCGGACGATCTCGCGGCCGCGCTCTCCCGGGCCGACGCGCGCGGCACCTGGGACGTGCTCTCCCCCTCGGCGCGCAAGGCCGCGCTCGCGTGGATCGTCACGGCCAAGCGGCCCGCAACCCGGGAGTCCCGGGTCGCGGAGACCGCCGAACGAACGGCGCGCGGCGAGCGGCCGCGCTGAGGTTCAGCGCGTGGCGGTGCCCTCGGTGTAGTCCGAGTCGTGGCTCTTCACCCAGGCCATCAGCTTGCGCAGCTCGCGGCCGGTGGCCTCGATCGGGTGCTGCTCGGCCTCGGCACGCAGGCGGGTGAACTCCGGCCGACCGGCCTCGTGGTCGTCGATGAACCGCTGGGCGAAGGAACCGTTCTGCACGTCGGCGAGGACGGCCTTCATGTTCTCCTTCACCTCCGGCGTGATCACCCGGGGGCCGGAGACGTAGTCGCCGAACTCCGCGGTGTCGGAGACCGACCAGCGCTGCTTGGCGATGCCGCCCTCATACATCAGGTCGACGATCAGCTTCATCTCGTGCAGGCACTCGAAGTAGGCGATCTCGGGCTGGTAGCCCGCCTCGGTCAGCACCTCGAAGCCGTACTGAATCAGGCGCGAGGCGCCGCCGCACAGCACGGCCTGCTCGCCGAAGAGGTCGGTCTCGGTCTCCTCCGTGAACGTGGTGCGGATGCCCCCGGCGCGCAGGCCACCGATGCCCTTGGCGTAGGAGAGCGCGAGGTCCCAGGCCCCGCCGCTGGGGTCCTGCTCCACGGCGACGAGCACCGGGACGCCGCGCCCGTCGACGTACTCCCGGCGCACGAGGTGGCCGGGACCCTTCGGGGCGATCATGATCACGTCGACGCCTGCGGCCGGCTGGACGAAGCCGAACCGGATGTTGAACCCGTGGCCGAAGACGAGGGTGTCGCCGTCGACGAGCTGCGGGGCGATCTCCTCGGCGAAGAGCTGCTTCTGGTGCTGGTCGGGAGCGAGCATCACGACGACGTCCGCCTCCTCCGCCGCCTCCGCGGGGGTGCGCACGGTCAGACCCTCGGCCTCGGCCTTGGCGCGCGAGGCCGAGCCCGGCTGCAGGCCGACCCGGACGTCGACGCCGGAGTCGCGCAGGGACAGCGCGTGCGCGTGCCCCTGGCTGCCGTAGCCGATCACCGCCACGTTCTTGCCCTGGATCAGGGACAGGTCGGCGTCGTCGTCGTAGAACATCTCAGCCACGGGGAGCTTCTCCTTCGGGTCGTCGGACAAATGGGGGGATCCCGGTCGGTGGTGCTCGGGAACGCTCAGGGAAGGGCGCTGGCGGCGGTGGGTGCCGGCAGCGGGCGCATCGTGCGCTCGGAGATCGAGCGGCCGCCGCGGCCGATGGCGACCATGCCGGACTGCACCAGCTCGCGGATGCCGAGGGGCTCGAGCACCCGCAGGAAGTCCGCGAGCTTGCCGGAGTTGCCGACGATCTGGATCGTCACGGCGTCCGTCGAGACGTCGACCACCTTGGCGCGGAAGAGCTGCACGGCGTCGAGCACCGCCCCGCGCGACCCCTCGTCGGCGCGCACCTTGACGAGCATCAGCTCGCGCTTGACGGCCACCTCGGGTTCGAGCTCGACGATCTTGATGACCTCGATGAGCTTGTTGAGCTGCTTGGTCACCTGCTCGAGCGGCGAGTCCTCGACGTTGACGACGATGGTCATCCGCGAGACCTCGGGGTGCTCGGTCGGGCCCACCGCCAGGCTGTCGATGTTGAAGCCGCGGCGGCTGAAGAGCCCCGCGATCCGGGCCAGGACGCCGGGCTTGTTCTCGACGAGGACGCTGAGCGTGTGCTTGGTCGCGGTGGTCACGCGCGGACCTCCCAGTCGTCCTCGACCTCGTCGAACTGCGGCGCGAGATCGCGGGCGTACTTGATCTCGTCGTTGCTCGATCCCGCGGCGACCATCGGCCAGACCATGGCGTCGCGGTGCACGCGGAAGTCCACCACGACGGGCCGATCCTCGATCGCCATGGCCTTCTCGATCGTGGCGTCCACGTCGTGCGGGCTGTCGCAGGCGAGGCCGGCGCAACCGTGTGCCTCGGCCAGCTTCACGAAGTCCGGGATCCGCACGGTCGGCGTCTCCCCCCCGACGGTCCGTGGGAACGACGCTGGAGGTCAGTGTTGGAGTAGCGCTCGTTGTAGAACAGCGACTGCCACTGCCGCACCATCCCCAGCGACTCGTTGTTGATCACCGCCACCTTGATCGGGATGTCGTTGATCGCGCAGGTGGCGAGCTCCTGGTTGGTCATCTGGAAGCAACCGTCGCCGTCGACGGCCCAGACCGTCGCCTCGGGCCGCGCGACCTTGGCGCCCATCGCGGCCGGGACCGCAAAACCCATCGTCCCGAGCCCGCCGGAGTTGATCCACGTCCGCGGGTTCTCGTAGCCGACGAATTGCGCCGCCCACATCTGGTGCTGTCCGACGCCGGCGCAGTAGACGGCCTCCGGGCCGGCGATGGCCCCGAGCCGCTCGATCACGTACTGCGGCGACAGGGAGCCGTCGTCGGGCTGGTCATAGCCCAGCGGGTACTTCTGCTTGATCCCCGCCAGCCAGCGCACCCAGCCTTCGTAGTCGCCGGTGTCCCCGGCGTCGGCCGCGGCCCGCAGCGCGACGACGAGGTCGCTGATCACCTCGCGGCAGTCGCCGACGATCGGGACGTCGGCGTGCCGGTTCTTGCCGATCTCAGCCGGGTCGATGTCGGCATGGATGACCTTCGCGCCCGGCGCGAAGGAGTCGAGGTGGCCGGTGACCCGGTCGTCGAAGCGCGCGCCGAGGCTGATGATCAGATCGGACTTCTGCAGCGCAGCGACGGCGGCCACCGTGCCGTGCATCCCTGGCATGCCGAGATGCTGCGGGTGGCTGTCGGGGAAGGCGCCGCGGGCCATCAGCGTGGTGACCACCGGCATCCCGGTGAGCTCCGCGAGGCTGCGCAGCTCGCGCGACGCCTGGGCGCGGATCGTGCCACCGCCCACGTAGAGAACCGGCTTGCGGGCCTCCAGGGCCATGCGCGTGGCCTCGCGGATCTGCTTGCCGTGCGGACGGGTGACGGGGCGGTAGCCCGGCAGCGAGAGCTGGCTGGGCCAGGAGAACGTCGTGTGTGCCTGCAGCGCCGACTTGGCCACGTCGACGAGCACCGGCCCCGGGCGCCCGGTGGAGGCGATGTGGAACGCCTCGGCCACCGTGCGCGGGATGTCGGCCGGGTCGGTGACCAGGAAGTTGTGCTTGGTGATCGGCATCGTGATGCCCCGGATGTCCGCCTCCTGGAAGGCGTCCGTGCCGATCGCGGCGGCCCCGACCTGGCCGGTCACGGCGACCATCGGCACGGAGTCCATGTGCGCATCGGCCAGCGGCGTCACGAGGTTGGTCGCGCCGGGGCCCGAGGTGGCCATGCAGACGCCGACGCGGCCCGTGGCGGCGGCGTACCCCTGGGCCGCGTGGCCGGCGCCCTGCTCGTGGCGGACCAGGATGTGCCGGATCGCCGCCGAGTCCAGCAGTGGGTCGTACGCCGGGAGGATCGCGCCGCCCGGGATGCCGAAGATGGTGTCCACCCCGGCGCTCTCCAGCGACTTGATGAGGCTCTCGGCCCCCGTCATCGCCACGCCCTGCTCCGTCATCGCTCTACCATTCTTGACTCGTCCCCGTCCGGCGAGCACGCCGGACCTGGCCCGGCCGTGAGCGGCGGTCTCCCGGCCCGCACCCGGCCAACAAAAAACCCCCCGGCCGGTCAGCGGCGACAGGGGGTGACGCGAGGTCGGGACCCGTGGGTCTCAGCGCTCGCGCCGCGTGCCTACCTCAAGGTGCGTCCACATGCGACCACGATCACCGCAGGGGGTTCCCGGCGTCAATCTGTCTCCCGTCGCGTCCCGCATGTTGATACGACGGTCCCACATGATGGCATGCCGTCGCGCCGGGCCTCATTCCTGATTCTGCCCGTCCCTATTCTGCCCGTCCCTATTCTGCCCGTCCCTATTCTGCCCGTCCCTATTCTGCCAGGTGCACACGCAGGCCCGGTTGCCGTCGGCGTCCGCGATCACCCAGAACGCCGGCGCCTCCGCGTCGCTGACGAGCTCGCCGCCGGCGTCGATCGCGGCGGCGACGCGGGCCCTGGCCTGGTCGTGCGGCACGATCACGTCGTAGTGGAAGCGCTGCCGGTGGGGTTCGTCGGACTCCGTGGGCTGGAACCACAGGTTCGGCAGCCGCCCGGCCGGGTCGACCACCTCGTCGGCGGGCACCTGGTCGGAGTCGGAGCGGGGTTCCGCGCCCATGATCGCGGCCCAGAACGGCCGGACCCGGTCCGCAGCGGGGGTGTCCAGCGCCAGCTCCATGGTCTGGACCGCACGCGGCTTCGCGGGCGCCCCCTCCTCGGCCGCGATCTGGCTGATCCGCGTCGCGAGCCGCACGTCGCGGGCCGTCAGCCCGTGCACGTCGTGGCTGGTGAGGGCGACGTCGACGTGCGGGTAGCGCAGGTCGACGTCGGGGTGGTGGTTCGCCTCCTCGGCGACCGCCGCGACGCGGGTGACGAAGCGCAGCCCGCTCAGGAAGTTGCCGGTCGCGAAGCGCGCGTGCAGCGACGTCAGCAACACGCGCCAGTCATCGGGGACGCCGGCTGTCACCTCGCTGGCCGGGATGAGCTGCTGGTCGTGGTCGGGAATGCTCACGGGAGGACCTCCTGGCCGATCTTGCTCGGGTTGTAGGCCACCTCCCAGCGGTACCCGTCCGGGTCCGCGAAGTAGCCGCTGTAGCCGCCCCAGTCGCGCTCGAGCGCGTCGTGGACCGGGTCGGCGCCGGCGGCGCGCGCGTGCTCGAGGCAGCGGTCGACGCCGTCCTTGCTGGCGACGTTGTGCGCGAGGATCACCGGCGGGATGCCCCCGCGCACCGGCGGGCCGCACTCCTCCTCGAAGGCGGCCGCCGACCAGAAGGAGAGGATCACCTGGTCGGCGACCTTGACCATGATCACCTCGCCGGTCTGGTGGAACGCCACGTCCCAGCCCAGGCCGTCGACGTAGAAGTGCTCCGTCTCCTGGAGGTCGCTCACCGCGAGCGTGACGACGCTGAGCCGCTGGTCCATGCCGCAACCCTGCCACGCGTCACCGGCAACGGGTGAGGTAGGGCGAGGTCGCGGGTCACCCGGTGATGGCGCCGACGGCGGCGGACTGCACCACCTGGGCGTACTTGCCGAGCACCCCGCGGGAGTACGCGGGCGGCTTCGGGTCCCAACCGGCCCGGCGGTCCTCGAACAGCTCCCCGTCGGGCAGAACGACGTCGAGCGTCCGGTTCGCCACGTCGAGGACGATGCGGTCGCCGTCGACCAGATAGGCGATCGGTCCGCCGTCGCACGCCTCGGGGGCGACGTGGCCCACGCACAGCCCGGTGGTCCCGCCGGAGAACCGGCCGTCGGTCAGGAGCAGCACGTCCGCCCCGAGGCCCGCGCCCTTGATGGCGCCGGTGATCGCGAGCATCTCGCGCATCCCCGGGCCGCCCTTGGGTCCCTCGTAGCGGATCACCACCGCGTCGCCGGCGACGATCTCGCCGGCCGTGAGCGCGTCCATGGCCGCGCGCTCGCCGTCGAAGACCCGGGCCCGACCCTCGATCACCGACTCGTCGAAGCCGGCCGACTTCACCACCGCGCCGTCCGGCGCCAACGAGCCCTTGAGGATCGTCAGGCCCCCGGTCGCGTGGATCGGGTTCCGGAGCGAACGGATGATCGCGCCGTCGACCTCGGGCGGCGCGAGATCGGCGAGGTTCTCGGCGAGGGTCTTGCCCGTCACCGTGAGCACGTCGCCGTGCAGCAACCCGGCGTCGAGCAGCGCCTTCATCACCATGGGCATGCCCCCGACCCGGTCGAAGTCGACCCAGACGTACCTCCCGAAGGGCTTCATGTCGGCCAGGTGCGGCACCCGCTCCCCGATCCGGGTGAAGTCGTCGAGCGTCAGGTCGACGTCGGCCTCGCGCGCGATCGCCAGCAGGTGCAGGACGGCGTTCGTCGAGCCGCCCAACGCCATCGCCACGGCGATCGCGTTCTCGAAGGCCTCCCGCGTCAGGATCTGGCGGGCGGTGATCCCGTGGCGGAGCATCTGGACCACGGCCTCGCCGGAGCGATGGGCGAAGCCGTCGCGACGCCGATCCACGGCCGGCGGGGCCGCCGATCCAGGCAGCGACATGCCCAGCGCCTCGGCGACCGCGGCCATCGTGTTCGCGGTGTAGGCGCCCCCGCACGCCCCCTCGCCGGGGCAGATCGCTCGCTCGACCTTGTCCACCTGCTCGCGGGACATCTTGCCGGCCAGGCAGGCGCCGACGGCCTCGAAGGCGTCGATGATCGTCACGTTCTCACCGTCGACCTGGCCCGGCATGATCGTCCCCGCATAGAGGAACACCGACGCCAGGTCGAGCCGCGCCGCGGCCATCAGCATCCCCGGCAGCGACTTGTCGCAGCCGGCCAGCAGCACCGATCCGTCGAGCCGCTCGGCCATCATCACGGTCTCGACAGAGTCGGCGATCACCTCGCGCGAGACCAGCGAGAAGTGCATCCCGTCGTGCCCCATCGAGATGCCGTCGGAGACCGAGATGGTGCCGAACTCCAGCGGGTAGCCGCCCGCGGCGTGCACACCGTTCTTGACCGCCTTGGCCAGCCGGTCCAGCGACAGGTTGCACGGGGTGATCTCGTTCCAGCTCGATGCGACGCCGATCTGGGGCTTCTCCCAGTCGTCGTCGCCCATCCCCACGGCGCGGAGCATGCCGCGCGCGGCCGTGCGCTCGAGGCCGTCGGTCACCTCGCGCGAGCGGGGCTTCAGGTCGTGGTTGCCGGAGGTGGTCATGAGCACACCCTAGGGCCGTCGACGGCCTCCGCCCGAGCGGCGTCGCCGCGGGCGTCTCCTCCCCCGGCGGCATACCACCGCAGCCCGCCGATCGCCGCTGTTCCCGTCAATTGATGCTGACTTCACGCGAGTGCACGCGTCTTCACACCTCTTCACCCCCCCTCGTGGCGCGCGCGCCTAGCCTGAAATGGTGACGACCTCCGAGCCCCAGGCGTCCGCGGCACCCACCGCGCCCCCGCCCGCGTACTCCTGGTCGCGCTGCGACGCCGTCCTCTTCGACCTCGACGGGGTCGTCACACCGACCGCCGAGGTGCACATGCGGGCGTGGTCCACCATGCTCAACGCCTGGCTCGACGACCAGCGCCCGGACGCCCACGAGGGCGCGGACCTCTCCCCCTACACCGACGCGGACTACTTCGCCTTCGTCGACGGCAAGCCCCGCTACGACGGGGTGCGGGACTTCCTGGGTGCCCGCGGCGTCGCGCTGCCCGAGGGCGCGCCCGAGGACCCGCCGTCCGCTGATACCGTCTGCGGGCTGGGCAACCGCAAGAACGAGGCGTTCAACGAGGTGCTCGCGCGCGACGGCGTCACTGCGTATCCCGGCAGCGTGGCGCTGCTCGACCACCTGCGCGATCGCGCGGTGCCGCTGGCCGTGGTCTCCTCCTCCGCCAATGCTCCCGCCGTGCTGGTGGCCGCGGGCCTGCTGGACCGCTTCGCGCACGTCGTCGACGGCCGGGTGGCCACGGCCCAGGGCCTGGCCGGCAAGCCCTCGCCCGAGACGTTCCTGCACGCGGCCGCGCTGCTGGGCGCCGGACCGGAGCGCAGCGTCGTGCTGGAGGACGCCGTGTCCGGGGTGCAGGCCGGGGCGGCCGGTGGCTTCGGCGACGTGATCGGCGTCGACCGCGGTGCCGGTGAGCAGGTGCTCCGAGGGGCCGGCGCCACGGTCGTGGTCGCCGACCTGGCAGAGCTGGTGCCCGCGGCGTCGACCCGGGCCGGGCAGGGGCCCCGATGAGGCGCGAGGCCCCCCCACTGGACCCCCGGCGCTGGCCCGCGGACCCGTGGCGGCTCGTCGAGACGGCTCACGAGCCCGCTGACCTCGGCGTCACCGAGACGCTCTTCAGCGTCGCGAACGGCTACCTCGGCATGCGCGGCAACCCCGAGGAGGGGCGCGACGCGCACGCGCACGGCACCTTCATCAACGGCTTCCACGAGACCTGGGACATTCACCACGCCGAGGCCGCCTTCGGCTTCGCGCGCACCGGCCAGACCATCGTCAACGTGCCGGACGCCAAGGTGCTCAAGCTCTACGTCGACGACGAGCCGCTGATCCTCGGCACGGCCGACCTCGAGCACTACGAGCGCTCCCTCGACCTGCGGGACGGCGTGCTGCGCCGCTCGCTGATCTGGCGCACGCCCGCCGGCAAGCGGGTGCAGGTGGACTCCACGCGCACCGTCTCCATGGTGGAGCGGCACCTCGCGCTGTTCACCCTCGAGGTGACCATGCTCGATGGCGACGCCCCGGTCGTCGTCTCCTCCCAGCTGATCAACCGACAAGACGGCGAGGACGAGTACCACGTCACCGAGCACGCGATGGGCAGCCGCGGCGACCCGCGCAAGGCGAGCCGCTTCCCGGCCCGCGTGCTGCTCCCGCGCATCTCCTATGCGGACGCCTTGCGCACCACGCTCGGTTTCCAGTGCGCCCGCTCGGGCATGACCCTGTGCGTCGCCGCCGACCATGCCATCGAGACCGCGGACCACCACGAGGTCGTCCACCGGGCCGGGGACGACCTCGTCAAGGCGGCATTCCGGGTCGACGCGACGCGCGGCCAGACGCTGCGCCTGACGAAGTACGTCAGCTACCACACCTCCCGCGGCGTGCCGCCGCTCGAGCTCTCGGACCGGTGCGACCGGACGCTCGACCGCGCGCGCAGCCACGGCGTGGCGCACTACCACCGGGCCCAGCGGGAGTGGTTCGACGGGTTCTGGCGCGATGCCGACGTCGAGGTCGCCGCCCGGGTCGACGGCGGCGGCCCGGGGGCAGTGGGGATGCCCGCCCGCGACGGGCGGGTGGCCTCGCCCGAGGCGCTGCAGCAGACGATCCGCTACAACATCTTCAACATCGCCCAGGCCAGCGCGCGGGCCGACCAGCAGGGCGTGCCCGCCAAGGGCGTCACCGGCTCGGGCTACGAGGGCCACTACTTCTGGGACGCGGAGGTCTACGTGATCCCGTTCCTCGTCTACACCCAGCCGGAGATCGCCCGGAACCTGCTGCACTTCCGGCGCCGGATGCTGAGGGCGGCGCGGCAACGCGCTCGCGAGATGGCCCACTTCGGCGCCCTCTTCCCCTGGCGCACCATCAACGGCGAGGAGGCCTCGGCCTACTACGCGGCCGGGACCGCCCAGATGCACATCGACGCCGACATCGCCTGGGCGCTCGGCAAGTACGTGGACGCGACGGGCGACACCGGCTTCCTGAGTCGCGACGGGGTGGACATCCTCGTGGAGACGGCGCGGATGTGGGGCGAGCTGGGCTTCTGGCGCTCCAACGGCGATCCTTCCTTCCATATCCACGGGGTCACCGGCCCGGACGAGTACACGACCGTGGTGAACAACAACCTCTTCACCAACGTGATGGCCCGTCACAACCTGGAGCGCGCCGCGGACGCCGTCGACCTGGTGCGCGCGACCGACCCCACGGCGTATGACCAGATGGTGCACCGGCTGGGGTTCGAGGAGGCCGAGACCGAGGAATGGCGACGGTGCGCCGCGGGGATGACCATCCCCTTCGACACGGCGCTCGGGATCCACCCCCAGGACGACCATTTCCTGGACCGCGAGGTGTGGGACCTCTCCCGCACCCCGGCAGAGCTGCGACCGTTGCTGTTGCACTATCACCCGCTGGTGATCTACCGCTTCCAGGTGCTCAAGCAGGCCGACGTCGTGCTCGCGCTGTTCCTGCAGGGCGACCGGTTCACCCTCGAGCAGAAGAAGGCCGACTTCGAGTACTACGACCCGATCACCACCGGTGACTCGACGCTCTCGGCGATCGGTCAGTCGGTGGTCGCCGCGGAGGTCGGCTATCACGAGGTGGCGATGGACTACTTCCGCCAGGCGCTCTACACCGACCTGCGCGATCTGCACGGCAACACGGTCGACGGCCTGCACATCGCCTCCTCCGGCGGCGTGTGGACGGCGCTGGTCAACGGGTTCGCGGGGATGCGCGACCACGGCGGGAGGCTCAGCTTCGACCCGCGCCTGCCCGCCGGCTGGGACGCCATCCGCTTCGGCCTGCGCTGGCGGGGTGGGCGGCTACGCGTCGAGGTCACCGAGGACCACCTCACGGTGGAGGCCATCGAGCCGGGCGACGAACCCAAGGTGGAGCTGATCGTCCGCGGGAAGCCGCACGTCCTCACCGTCGAGGAGCCCCTGCGAATCGACCTCGACGGGCACGGCCCGCGGCAGGACGGCGCCCTGGGCGACCGCCCGATGATCGGCGGTCGACGGGCGGACGGCAGCAAGATCACGGCCGGCGTCCCCGAGCCCCTCGATCCGCCGCCGACCTCGGACCGGCGCAGCCTCACCGGCGGGCCCGACCACGCAGTCGATCCGCGCGTCCCCCAATCCTGACCGAGGCCCCTCCTGGCCTATGCCGAGGCGGTAGCACTCAGGCGCTCCAGGCCGCGCTCGAAGTCCCGGGCGATCATCTTGTCCATGGGCAGCGCCTTCGTGAGGAGCGCGACGACGCCCGAGCGCTCGCCGGTCATCGTCCAGGTGACCTGGGTGCCCTCCGGGCGCGCCTCGAACGTGAAGACGAGGTCGCTGCGGGACGAGAACGGCTTGAGGAACCGCAGGTCCATCTCCGTCCGCCCCGGCTCTGCCCGGATGATGCGCATCCGGCCCCGACCGGCCTTGCGGTTGCCCGTCCAGGCGTACGTCGCGCCCTCGCCGGCCGCCGGGCCCGAGTACTCACGATGCAGGGCGGGGTCCAGGTCCTCCCAGGGGGACCAGGCCTGCCAGGCACGCAGGTCGTCGACCAGCGCCTGCACGCGGTCGGGGGCCGCGGGGACGACGGTGGAGCGCTTGATCTCGAAGGTGGCCACGAAAGGTCTCCTGTCCTGTGCCGCAGCGGTCGGTCGAGGGCGAGGGGGCGGCGAAGTCTCAGGCGGTCGCGGCGCGCACGCACATCACGTCGGGGAGGTCGCGCTTGATCTCGCGCCACTCGTCCTCGCCGTCGATCGCGAGCCACACACTGCCGTTGCGCGCGCCGACGTAGAGGCCTGCGTCCGCCCGCTCGTCGAAGGCCATCGCGTCGCGCACGACGCTGACCCAGAAGGACCCCGGCAGGCCGGCGCCGTACGGGGCCCAGCTCTGGCCGGCGTCCTCGGTGCGCCAGACGCGGGCCCGACCCCCGGGCGGGAAGCGGCCCTCGCCCCCGTCGAGGGGGAAGACGTAGACGGTCTCGGGCCGGCGCGGGTGCACGACCACCGGGAACCCGAAGTCCGAGGGCAGCCCGTCGGCGATGGAGTGCCACGAGGCACCCTCGTCGTCGGAGCGGTAGACGCCGCCGTGGTTCTGCAGGAACAGGCGCTCGGCGCGGGAGGGGTGCCGGTCGACCTTGTGCACGCACTGGCCGAACTCCGGGTACTGCCGGCCCTCCGGCAGGAACTCCGCGCGGATGCCGTCGTTGCGCGGCGCCCAGCTGGCCCCGCCGTCGGTGGTCGCGTAGACCCCCCCGGTGGAGATCGCGGCCACCAGCGAGTCCGGGTCCGTCGGGTGCGGCAGCAGCGTGTGGAACGCCTGGCCGCCGAAGCCCGCACCCCACGCGGGGCGGTGCTCGTGGTCCCAGAGCCCGCGTACGAGCGAGAACGTCTCGCCGGCGTCCTCCGAGCGCCACACGGCGCCCGGCTCGGTCCCGGCCCACACGACGCCGGGGGCCGAGCCGGCACGCAGCTGCCAGACCCGCTCGACCGAGGCCCCGGTGTCCTCCGGAAATCGCAGCGCGTCGGGCGTGTTCTCCCAGTGGTTGCCGAGGTCATCGGAGCGGCCGACCTGGGGGCCGAGCCAGCTGTTGGACGCACCGACCAGCAGCCGCGGCGAGCCGCTGCGCGTGTCCACCAGGCAGGAGTAGACCTCCTCCATAGCGAAGTGCGGTCCGTCCCACTCCCAGGCGCGGCGGTCGCCGTCGGAGCGGCCGACCCACAGCCCCTTGCGCGTGCCCACGAGCACGATCGTCGTCGTCATCCGCCTTTTCTCCTTCTCGCCAGGGTCGCCGGGCCTGGTCCGTCCCCGTTCCCGGCACCCTAGGGCAGACCGCCGCGACGCGGGGGACTCATCGGACGCGGGGAACTCATCGGCGGCGCGACCGGGGCGGGACACACGCGCGGCTGACAGACTGGCGCGGATGACCGACGAGCACGGGGCGCCGCGGGTGCCGGCGGTGTGGCTGGTGCTTCTGGGCATCGGCTCGGTCCAGCTCGGCGCCGCCGTGGCCAAGAACCTCTTCGACGAGCTGAGCCCGACCGCGCTCGTGTGGCTGCGCCTGGCCGCGAGCGCGATCGTGCTGCTCGTCGTGGCGCGACCGCGGCTGGCCGGCCGCGACCGGGTCGACTGGGCCGTGGTCCTGGCCTTCGGTGCGGCGCTGGGCACGATGAACTGGGCGATCTATCAGTCGTTCGCGCGCATCCCTCTCGGTATCGCGGTGACCATCGAGTTCATCGGACCGCTCGCGGTCGCGCTGCTGGGCTCGCGGCGTCCGCGCGACCTGCTCTGGGTGGCGCTCGCGGCGACCGGCGTCGTGCTGCTGGGGCTGGACCCGGCCGACGTGACGACGGCCGGCGTTCTCTTCGCGCTGGTGGCCGCCGCGGCCTGGGCCGCGTACATCCTGCTCAGCGCGCGGACCGGGAGCCGCTGGCCCGGCCTGGACGGGCTGGCGCTGGCGAGCCTGGTGGCCGCGCTCGGCCTGGCGCCGGCGGCGATCCGATCGGGCGGCGGCGACCTCCTCGACCCGCGCCTGATGGCGCTCGGCGCGCTCGTGGGCCTGCTCAGCTCAGTGATCCCCTACAGCTGCGAGCTCGTGGCGCTGCGCCGCCTGCGGCCCGCCACGTTCGGGATCCTGATGAGCCTCGAGCCCGCGGCCGCGGCGCTCGCCGCCCTCGTCGTCCTCGGGGAGCTGCTCGCCCCGCTGCAGGTGCTGGCTGTGGCCTGCGTCGTCGGCGCCAGCGTCGGTGCCACCCGCTCGGGACGCCCCCGGGGCGCATCCGAGCCGGGCGGCGCCGGGCCGGGCGCGGATCCGGGGGCGGATCCGGGGGCGGATCCGGGGGCGGAGCCGTGGGCAGAGCCGTTCACCGAGACGTCACACAGGATTGACGAGCGCGACCCCTACCCGAGCCCCGAGTCCGACTAGGTTGGCACCGACCGACCGGGAAGCCCCCACGCTCCGGGCCCACATCTCCATCTCGGGAGTCGCCGTGCCCCTCGCCCGCAGTCCCTTGCTCACCGTCGTCCGGCTGCCGGGGCGCTGGATGCACCATCGCGCCGGGGCGTGGGCCCGGGCATCCCAGCAGGGCTCGCGGCGCAACGCCATGATCGCCTCCACGCGGCTCGCGCAGCGCCGGTTGGAGGCCGACGAGATTTCCCTCTACCTGGCCGCGCACCCGCTCGCCGCCGCCCGCTCGCTCGCCGAAGCACCCGAGACGCTCGCGCACCCCTGATCGGGCATGAGGCCTGTCACGGCTGCCCCCGGCGGCCGCCCCGATGGGGCACAATCCGGTCATGACGCTCGCCGCGAGAGAACCCCGCGCGCCGTCGGCTCCGGCGCCCCACCCACCCGCGGGGCCCCGCTTCCACGACCTGCGCAGCGCCGACGGGACGCGCATCCGCGTCTGGGACAACGGCGTCGAGGGCCCGACGGTTCTCCTGGCCAACGGCCTGGGCTGCAACCCCTACGCCTGGCCCTCGCTCCTGGCCGCTGACTGCGGCGTCCGGGTCATCTCCTGGATGCACCGCGGCACGGGCGGCTCGGAACGCCCCGAGCGCCGCTCCGCCGCCGGCATCGAGGAGTTCGTGGAGGACGCCGTCGCCGTGCTGGACGACTACGGCGTCGAGACGGCCCCGGTGGTCAGCTGGTCCATGGGCGTCAACACCGCCTTCGAGCTCGCCCTGCGCCACCCGGACCGGGTCAGCGGCATCCTGGCCGTGGCCGGCGTTCCCGGCGCCACCTTCCGCACGATGCTCGGCCCGCTGCGACTGCCGCGCGCCGTCACGGAGAGCGTGGCGACCGGCGTGGCCCGCGCGGGGCTGACCACCGGGCCGCTGCTCACGACGCTCGCCGGGTGGGTACCCGTCGGGCCGCGCGTCGTCGACGCCCTCTCCCGATCCGGGCTGATGATGCCGATGGCCAACCCCCCGATGGCCCTCACGGCGGTCCGGGAGTTCCTGACCACCCCGATGGACTGGTACTTCCACATGGCCCTGCTCACGGCGCGCCACCCACGGGTCCCGCTGGACCAGGTGCGCGCGCCGGCGACGTTCCTCGCCGGCAGCCGGGACCTGCTCGCCGGTCCGCGGGACATGCGCGACGCCGCGGAGCGGATGGTCGACGGCCGCTACGTCGAGGTCCACGGCACGCACTTCCTGCCCATGGAGCAGCCCGGCGCCGTGCACGAGGCACTCATGGAGCTGCTGGCTATCGTGGGCTGAGTGAGCCCGGCCCGAACGACCCCTCGCGCGCCCACCCAATCCCCCGGCCGATCGCCCAGGCGCGCACTCTCGGGTCTCGCCGCCTTGGCGCTCGGACTGCCCCTCGCCGCCTGCGGCGAGGACGGCAACGGAGTCCCCGCGACCCCCACCGTGACCGCGGACCCCGACTCCTCGGGTCCCGACTCCTCGGCGGGGGACTCGGACGGCACGAGCGACCCCGGTGACCAGGGACCCCCCCGGGTGGTCGGCACCGTGGCCTCCGGTCTCGAGGTGCCCTGGGGCCTGGCCTTCCTGCCCGACGGTTCGGCCGTCGTCACCGAGCGGGACACGCGGCGGGTGCTGCGGGTCGTCCCGGACCC
Source organism: uncultured Actinomycetota bacterium (assembly GCA_963731985.1). Classification (GTDB taxonomy): domain Bacteria; phylum Actinomycetota; class Actinomycetes; order Propionibacteriales; family Nocardioidaceae; genus Nocardioides. The sequence goes on from CAVSYA010000012.1 coordinate 60,760, forward strand.
GGGGAACGACGGGACCGGCGGCGAGGCGCAGGTGCAGGAGCTGGGGATCCTGGAGCAGGCCGAGCCCAACGGCGAGGCCGGCGCGCTCGGGGTGGCGGTGTCCCCCGACTTCGCCGAGGACCGGTCGCTGTTCTTCTACGTCACGACCGCGCAGGACAACCGGATCCTCCGGGCCCGGCTGGAGGGGGACCGGCTCGGCGAGCCGGCGGTGGTCCTCGACGGCATTCCCGAAGGCCCGATCCACGACGGCGGCCGGCTCGCGTTCGGCCCGGACGGCCACCTCTACGCCTCTACGGGGGAGACCGGGGACCAGCCGATGGCACAGGACCCCGACGTGCTCGGCGGCAAGATCCTCCGCCTCACGCCGGAGGGGGAGCCACCGCCGGACAATCCCGACCCGTCCTCCCCGGTGTGGACGTTGGGCCACCGCAACGTGCAGGGCCTGGCCTTCGACAACCGCGACCGGCTGTGGGCGAGCGAGTTCGGGTCGAGCGAGTTCGACGAGCTGAACCGGATCCGCTCCGGGGGGAACTACGGGTGGCCCGAGGTCGAGGGCCGCGGCGGCGAGGGCAGCTTCGTGCAGCCCGAGGTCGTCTGGCGCACCAGCGAGGCCTCCCCCTCGGGCCTGGCGTGGCTCGACGGCTTCTTGTGGATGGCCTCGCTGCGCGGCGAGCGGCTGTGGCAGGTCGACGCCACCGGGGAGCAGGCGACCGACCCCACGGCCTTCTTCGTCGGCGAGTACGGGCGGCTGCGCACCGTGGCCGTCGCCCCCGACGACCGTTTGTGGGTCACCACGTCCAACCGGGACGGCCGCGGGGACCCGGCCGCCGAGGACGACCGGATCCTCCTCGTCGAGCCCTGAGTTGAGCCCAACTGGCCAGAAGGACTTCGATACGGTCATCACCCAGACGCTGGTCGAGGGCGAAGCCTTCCGCGAGAAGCAGGAACTGGACGCGCAGCTTGAGTACCTATACTCGCGAGTGGATCGCAGGTCGGCTCGTCACCGAACCTCTGCGGCGCACTTCCTCGACGACAAGGACTGACACCGCCGGCGGATCCTGCCTCGCGCACCGGGTCCACGACGAACTCACCCATCGAGTGCCCTGCTTGCGATAAGTGCCTGCCACTACAGCCGCATCGCTGATGAACTCACCGCGCTGCAACTCGCTCCAGAACACCTGCACGTTCTCCGTGATCATGTGATGAGCGAACCGGACGATCAACACCTCCACTCAGTCAGGTGTTGCGATCACCGCGAGAACCCAAGCATCCCTCTCTTGGCCCCTGGGCCACTCCGCGCACCAGCCAGCGCGCGCCCCCGCACCCAGCCCCGCGGCAGACTCATCGACCATGGTCTGGCGCGGTCGGGTTCTTGAGTCCGTCGAGTATGAGGGTGAGGCCGAACTCGAATTCGTTGCTGAAGTCGTAGCCCGGTTTGAGGACGTGTTCGGTGGTGAGCTCCACCAGGTAGGGATACTCGCCGGGCGGGAACTGTTCGGTCATCGCTTCGGCGAGTTCGGACATGTCCGCGCCGCCGGTTGCCGGGAGGTTGGCTTCTTGGAGGGCGAAGCCGTAGATGTAGGAGTCGATGAGGGCGTAGGCGTGGGCGGTCATCTCGATCGAGAGCCCGGCCTGGCGTAGGCACCCCAGGACAGCGTCGTGGTGGCTGAGGGTTGCTGGCCCGGGGTTGGCGCGCGACTCCATGAGCGGTGTCGCCCACGGGTGTCGGGCGAGCACCGCTCGGGCCGATCGTGCTCGGTGCCGCATTGCCGCCTTCCAGTCGATGTTCACCGGGGGCGAGTCGATCTTGGCGAAGATCAGGTCGATCATGCCGTCGATGATGGCCTCCTTGTGGGGGACGTGGTGGTAGATGGTCATGGGCTTCACGTCGATGGCGGCCGCCAGCTTGCGGATCGTGAAGCCATCCATCCCGACCTCATCAGCCAGGGCGATCGCGCCCTCGAGCACTCGGTCCCGGCTCAGGACGGCCCGGGTCGGGGCTGCGGTTTCGCTACCCGGTGGTGTCATCGCTCGCTCTCCATGGGCTGTTCCTTGACGGTTCGTACTTTGTACGAGTACGTTCTCATGCAGGCATCGTACATAGTACGAGCCCGATGCCACCAGACACAGGAGTAGTACCCATGCCGATCCCGCCCATCAAGACAGGACCCCGCCCGTCGGGCGCCGGCCGATATGCCCCGATCCACTGACGTGAAGAGGTCACCGATGCAGGCCATCGTCCAGGACCGATTCGGTTCAGCAGACGTTCTTCGGTTGGAGATGGTCGAACGGCCGACGATCTCTGATGCCGAGGTTCTGATCGAGGTCCACGCCGCTGGGGTCGATCGAGGCACCGAACACCTGATGACCGGTCTGCCCTATCTGATTCGGGTGGCGGGCTACGGCATGACCAGACCCAAGCACCGTGTTCCGGGCCTGGACGTGGCGGGCGTGGTCGTCGAGGTTGGAGCCGAGGTCACCCGTTTCGCACCGGGTGACGAGGTCTTCGGAATCTCCAACGGGTCGTTCGCCCCATACGCCGCTGCTGCCGAAAACAAGCTGGCCCTCAAGCCCCCCAACCTCAGCATGGAACAAGCCGCCGTTGCAGCAGTCTCGGGGATCACCGCACTTCAGGCGGTGACCGACGTCGGGAAGGTTCAACCCGGCCAGCGGGTGCTGATCCTCGGCGCCTCCGGTGGCGTCGGAACCTACGCGGTGCAGCTGGCCAAGGTCATCGGTGCCCACGTGACCGGGGTGGCCAGCACAGCCAAGCTCGACCTGGTCCGCACGCTCGGAGCCGACCACGTGATCGACTACACCCGCACTGATTTCGCCGACAGTGAGGACCACTACGACCTGATCCTCGACATCGGCGGCCGCAGCAGCATCGCCCGTCTTCGTCGGGCCATGAACCGCCACGGCACGCTGGTGATCGTGGGCGGTGAGGACGGCAATCGCCTCACCGGAGGCGTCGGTCGTCAGCTCAGAGCGATGGCACTCTCACCCTTCGTGGCACAACGCCTCACCACCTTCATCAGCACCGAGGGCGACGCCTGGATCGAGCGACTGGACGACTACCTCGCCTCGGGACAGGTCGTGCCGGTCGTCGGCCAGCGCTTCGAACTGCACGATCTTCCCAACGCCATGCGCCAGCTTGCAGCCGGCCAGGCCCATGGCAAGACGGCCATCATCGTCCACCCACACGCGCACAGCCGGTCCTAGCGCCGGCAGTCTGGTCAATCCAGAAGGCGCCCTCAGCTCCCTCGCCACCGGTTGGACGTACCCAAGCCGAGATCGAGACAGGCACCCAGACACGGAGAACCCTCATGACAAGCACCGCCGCACTATCGACCGACAGGCCCGCGGCCGGGCCGCCGCCGACCCACCCCGAGACGAACCCTCGGACCGCTGCTCGGATTGCCGGCATCGCCTACGTGATCCTGTTCGCCCTCGGAGTGTTCGCCAACTTCTTCGTCCGTGAGGGCCTCATCGTCAGCGACGATGCCCGGGCCACCGCGGCCAACATGATGGAGTCCGAGGGACTTTTCCGCCTCGGCATGGTCGCCTTCCTCGCCATCTCCCTCATCGACGTGGTCGTCGCCTGGGCCCTCTACATCGTGTTTCGCAACGCTGACCGAGATCTCTCGCTACTCACCGCCTGGTTTCGGCTCGTCTACACCATCTTTCTCGGCGCAGCCCTCATCTATTTTTTCCAGGCTCTCCAGCTCCTCAACGGCGCTGTCTTCCTGACCGCCGTCGAGACCCGCCAACGAGAAGCACAAGCACTCCTCGCGCTGGAGACATTCAACTCCACCTGGCTCATCGGACTGGCCGCCTTCGGCCTCCACCTGATCCTCCTCGGCGGCCTCGTCCTCCGATCCCGCTACGCCCCCAAAGCACTCGGGTACGTACTTGTCGCGGCCGGCGCCGCCTACATGCTCGACACCATCGCCCACACCGTCCTGCCCAACTACAGCGACTACGAGTCGCTGTTCATCACCGCCGTCTCCGTCCCCGCCGTCATCGCCGAAGGATGGTTCGGACTCTGGCTACTCCTCCGAGCAGGCAAGCGACCTGGTGTACAGGTCGCCACTCCAACGCGAAGCTGACGAAGGTCGAACAGCGCACGGCACGAACCGCGGATCGACAGAAAAGGGAAAGCGTGTCGCAGCTGGTTCTGGCTATCCTCACCCGGGGGCCTCAAGGCCACCCTGCACCCAAGTGCACCTGAAGGATCGATAGAGGATCTCATCGCTCGCGAGATGCCTGCCTCACCTGAGGCCTGCCCCGGCGGTCCTCCCGGGAGCTCGGTCCCTCCGGCCGCCGCTCAGTTCATCTGGAACGTGGCGTAGGGGTCCACGCCGTTCACCGTGCCCCCGAGCGGGACCTCCCGCTGGATCGGCGACGCCGAGCCCGGCAGGCCGCGGGCGTTGACGCGGTACTGCGGCGCGGGGGTGTCGCGGTACCAACGGTCGATGTAGCGGTGGTAGCGCTTCAGGACCCTGGGACCGTAGATCCGCATGGCGGCCTCGTCGCTGCCCAGGACCGCGGGGGTCCAGTTCATGGAGCCGTTCACCGTCACCCAGGCCCTCCGGTTGCCGCCGTAGCGTCCCCGGACGGTGAGGACCTTGTTGTGCAGGTAGCGGTCATAGATGCCGTCGTTGTTCCAGTCCTGCGCCACCTGGCGGAAGGGGATCCTGCCCCGCCTGCCGTTGCGCATGATGTACAGGATCCTGTTGCCCATGACCGCGTAGATGATCTTGACGTTGCAGCCGCGGCCGTAGAGATCGCGCACCTTCCTGGCGATCTTGATGCCGCGCTGGCCGTGCCACGCGGTCATGGCGATCTTGATGGTGGTGCGGCCGTTGCCGGTGTTCCGGGCGCCCTGGCAGCGGATCCGGTTGAGGTCCCGCAGCGCCGGGTCGCCCCGGGTGCCCTTGCCCCTCCACGGCAGGATGATCGTTCTCAGCGATCCGAACGAGCGGAACCGGGCGCCCTGCGCCACCCATCGGTCCCGGTACATCTGGTTGAAGACCTTCTCGAACTCCCGGTAGACGCCCTTGCGCCCCCGGGTGGTGTAGATGTCGTTCCACTGGTTGGTGCCCGCGAGCTCGGTCGCGTTGTGCGAGCCGTTGATGACGACCCAGCGGGCGCGGCCGACCTTGCTGAAGGCGAAGGACTTCGTGTGCGCGATGCCCCGGGGGCCGCGGCAGGAGGCCGTGCATCGCGTGAGCCCCGACTTGCGGGCGGCCCGGCGCCTGTTGTTGCCGTACCTCTTGAGCTGTCGCTGCAGGCGGTTCACGCCGCGGTTGGGGTTCCCCGGGTTGGCGTTGCCGCGGGCCACGACGACGCGCACGCTCACGCCCCGCCGGTGCGCCCGGACCAGGGACCGGACGTAGCGGTTGCTGCGGATGTTCCAGGAGGCCATGCGGATCTTGGCGCCTCGGGGCGTCGCCCGGATCGACCGCAGGATCTTCCGGTTGATCTGCTGCTTGGCATTGCTGCCCCCGAGGGGGTTGTTGGTCGTGATGCCCGGTTGGGGCGTGAACCTCCCGGCCTGCGCAGGCGCGGCGGTGGTGGTGACGAGCAGGCCGGCAAGGAGCGCCGTGACCAGGCCGATGAACACGGGGCGGGACGATCGGGACATGGGCGAGGACAACCCTTCTCTCGCGAGCATTCGCGTGTGACGTTGTGGGACCCGGACGACCCGTCGTCGCATGCCCCGAGGCGGCGGACCCCGAGCGGATCTCGCGCTCCGCCACGCTAACAAGTCAGGCCAGCTTCTCCAGAATCAGCGCCCGGACCCGTCCGGCGTCGGCCTGGCCGCGCATCTCCTGCATGACCGCCCCGATGAGCGCGCCCGCCGCCTGAACCTTGCCACCGCGGACCTTCTCGACCACGTCGGGATGAGCCTGGATCGCGCGGTCGATCGCCTCGGAGAGCGCCGCGTCGTCGGAGACGAGGGCCAGCCCCCGAGCGGCGACCACGTCGTCCGGGGTGCCCTCGCCCGCCAGCAGCCCCTCGAAGACCTGGCGGGCGAGCTTGTCATTGAGACGGCCCGCGTCCACCAGGCCCTGCACCCGCGCCACGTCGGCCGGGGAGACCCCGAGGTCGCCGATCTCACGCCCGGAGTCGTTCGCCCGGCGCGCCATCTCCCCGAGCCACCACTTGCGGGCGGCCTGCGGGGCGGCGCCGGCGGCCACGGTCTCCTCGACCAGGGACAGCGCGCCGGCGTTGACGGTGTCCCGCATCTCCTCACCCGAGTAGCCCCAGGCGGCCTGCAGGCGGGAGCGGCGCTCACGCGGCGGCTCGGGCAGGCCCGTCCGGAGCTGCTCGACCCAGGCCCGCCCGGGAGCGAGAGGGAGCAGGTCGGGCTCCGGGAAGTAGCGGTAGTCCTCGGCGTCGGACTTCTCCCGGCCCGACGTCGTCACCCCGGTGTCCTCGTGCCAGTGCCGCGTCTCCTGCAGGACCGAGCCGGCGGCGCCGAGCAGGGCCGCCTGCCGCCGGACCTCGAAGCGCACGGCCCGCTCGACGGAGCGCAGCGAGTTCACGTTCTTGGTCTCGGTGCGTGTGCCGAGCGTGTCGGAGCCCCGCGGGGCGAGCGAGAGGTTCACGTCGCAGCGCAGCGAACCCTGCTCCATCCGGACGTCGCTGACGCCGAGGGCGAGCAGCAGGTCGCGGAGGTGGGCCACGTAGGCCCGGGCAACCTGCGGCGCCTTCTGGCCGGCGCCGGTGATCGGCCGGGTGACGATCTCGACCAGGGGGATGCCGGCGCGGTTGTAGTCGACCAGCGAGTAGTCGGCGCCGTGGATCCGGCCGGAGGTGCCGACGTGCAGCGACTTGCCCGTGTCCTCCTCCATGTGTGCCCGCTCGATTCCCACGCGCACGGTCTCGGTCTCGCCGTCGTCCGCGGTCACCTCGACGTCGGTCCAGCCGTCGAAGCAGATCGGCTCGTCGTACTGCGAGGTTTGGAAGTTCTTCGGCATGTCCGGGTAGAAGTAGTTCTTGCGGGCGAAGCGGCACCACTCGGCGATCTCGCAGTTCAGCGCGAGACCGATGCGGACGGCCGACTCGACCGCCACGGCGTTCACCACGGGCATCGAGCCCGGCAGGCCCAGGCAGGTCGGGCAGACCTGGGTGTTGGGCTCGGCGCCGAACCCGGTGGCGCAGCCGCAGAACATCTTGGACGCCGTGCCCAGCTCGACGTGGACCTCCAGCCCCAGCGCGGGGTCGAAGCGCTCCAGCGCCTCCTCGAAGGTGACGAGCTCGTCGGCGCCGGTGCTCATGCGGGGACTCCTTCGGTCGCGGAAGCCGGCAGGCGGGGGGCGGCGGGCACGTCGGGGGCGCGGTCGAGGAGGGGGCCGCCCCCGTCGCGCTCGAGCATCTCCTCGAGCGCGGCGCCCACCCGGTAGAGCCGCTCGTCGGCCGTGGCGGGCGCGAGCACCTGGAAGCCCACGGGCAGGCCGTCCTCGTCGGCCAGGCCCCCGGGCAGCGACAGCGCGGGTACGCCCGCGAGGTTGGCCGGGATGGTGGCGAGATCGTTCAGGTACATGGCCAGGGGGTCGTCCAGCTTCTCCCCGAGGCGGAACGCCGTCGTCGGCGACGTCGGCGAGACCAGCACGTCGGCTGCGGCGAAGGCCGCGTCGAAGTCGCGCCGGATCAGCGTGCGCACCTTCTGGGCCTGCCCGTAGTAGGCGTCGTAGTAGCCGCTGGAGAGCGCGTAGGTGCCGAGCACGATGCGGCGCTTCACCTCGTCGCCGAAGCCGGCGTCGCGGGTGGCACGCATGACCTCCTCGGCGCTGGGACTGCCGGAGGACCCGGGGCCGCCGGGCAGCACCCGCAGGCCATAGCGCATCGCGTCGAAGCGCGCCAGGTTGCTGGAGGCCTCGCACGGCATGATCAGGTAGTAGGTCGCCAGCGCGTGCACGAAGTGTGGGCAGGACACCTCGACGACCTCGGCCCCCGCGTCGACGAGCCGGTCCAGGCTCTCGCGGAAGCGCGCCAGGACGCCGGCCTGGTACCCCTCGCCGCCGAGCTCCGCCACGACACCGACGCGCAGGCCCGAGAGGTCGCCCGTCGCGCCCCTCCGGGCGGCGCCGACCAGGTCGGGCACCGGCTCGTCGATGCTGGTGGAGTCGCGGGGGTCGTGCCCGCCGACCAGCTCGTGCAGCATCGCGGCGTCGAGCACGCTGCGCGTCACGGGGCCGACCTGGTCGAGCGAGTTCGCCATCGCGACGAGGCCGTAGCGCGAGACCCCGCCGTAGGTCGGCTTCACGCCGACCGTGCCGGTCATGGCGCCGGGCTGGCGGATGGACCCGCCCGTGTCGGTGCCGAGCGCCAGCGGCGCCTCGAAGGAGGCCACAGCGGCGGCCGACCCGCCGCCGGAGCCGCCCGGGATCCGCCCGGGATCCCAGGGGTTGCGGGTCGGGCCGTAGGCCGAGTGCTCGGTGGAGGAGCCCATCGCGAACTCGTCCATGTTGGTCTTGCCGAGGATCGGCAGCCCGGCCTGCCGGAGCCGGGTCACCGCCGTGGCGTCGTACGGCGGGACCCAGCCCTCGAGAATCCGCGAGCCGCAGGTGGTGGGCAGGCCGCGGGTGGCCAGCACGTCCTTGACCGCGATCGGCACGCCGTCCAGGGCCGACGCGGGCCGGCCATCGGCCCGGCGGCGGTCGGCGGCCTCGGCGGCCGCGAGCGCGCCCGCCGCATCGACGTGCAGGAAGGCGTGGATGCCGGCCCGGGCGTCGCCGTCGACCGCGTCGATGCGGTCGAGGCAGGCCTGGGTCACGGCGACGGAGCTGGTCTCGCCGGCCTCCAGGGCCTCCGCGAGCTCGGCGGCGGTGCCCCGCCCGGGCTCGGAGGGGCTCGCGGATGTCGTTCCCGAGGCGACCATCAGGCCTCCTCCCCGAGGATCCGCGGCACGGCGAAGCGCTGCTGCTCGGCCGCCGGGGCACCGGCGAGCGCCTCCGCCGCGGTGAGTCCGGGCTCGACGACGTCGGGGCGCGTCACATTGGTCAGCGGCAGCGGGTGCGACGTCGGGGGCACCTCGTCGCCGGCGACGCCGCGGATCGAGGCGACCGACTCGAGGATCACCGACACCTGCGGGGCGAGGTGGTCGAGCTCGTCCGGCGACAGGTCGATGCGGGCGAGGTCGGCCAGGTGGGCCACCTCGTCGCGACTGATCTCAGGCATGGCCACGATCCTAGGACCCGGGCGTGCCCGGCCTCAGAGCGCGTCGGGGCCTCCCCCGAGCAGCCGGGCGAAGGCGTCCTCGTCGAGGACCGGCACGCCCAGCTGCTCCGCCTTCTCGGCCTTCGACCCGGCGTTTCCCCCCACCACCACGAAGTCGGTCTTCCGGGACACCGACCCGGCGGCCTTGCCGCCTCGGGCGAGGATCGCCTCCTTCGCCGAGTCGCGGCTGTAGCGCTCCAGCGAGCCTGTGACGACGACGGTGAGCCCCTCGAGCGTGCGCGGGGTCGACTCGTCGCGCTCGTCGGCCGTCCGGACGCCCGCGCGCGTCCACTTCTCGACGATCTCCTCGTGCCACTCGACCGCGAACCACTCGGTCACCGCGGCGGCGATGGTCGGGCCGACGCCGTCGGTGTCGGCGAGCTGTTCCTCGTCCGCCGCGCGGATCGCGTCCAGGGAACCGAAGGCCGTGGCCAGCGCCCGCGCGGCGGTGGGTCCGACGTGGCGGATCGAGAGGCCGACCAGCACCCGCCACAACGGCACCTGCTTGCGCTCGTCGAGGTGGTCCAGCAGCCGGCGACCGTTCGCGTTGAGCAACCGCCCGTCGACCGCGTCGTCCTGCTCGGCCTTCTTCGCGGCGCGCGTGAAGAGGGCGGTGCGCATCAACTTGGCCTCGTCGAGGTCGAAGATGTCGCCCTCGTCGGTGATCACGCCGGCCTCCAGAAGGGCCTGCGCCGCCTCCTCCCCCAACCCCTCGATGTCGAAGGCACCGCGGCCGGCGACGTGGAAGACCCGGTCCAGCAGCTGGGCCGGGCACGACCGGTGGTTGGGGCAGCGCAGGTCCCGGTCCCCCTCGCGCTGCTCGGCCAGATCGGTCCCGCACGCCGGACAGTGCGTGGGCATCACCCACTCCTGCGCGCCGTGGGGCCGCAGCGGCAGCACCGGGCCGACGATCTCGGGGATCACGTCGCCTGCCTTGCGCAGGATCACCGTGTCGCCGGGGCGCACGTCCTTGCGGCGCACCTCGTGGGCGTTGTGCAGCGTGGCCCGCTCGACGGTCGACCCGGCGACCCGCGTGGGCTCCATCCGCCCGAACGGCGTCACCCGGCCGGTGCGCCCGACGTTCACCTCGATGGCCAGCAGCCGCGCGTTGACCTCCTCGGGCGGGAACTTGAACGCGATCGCCCACCGGGGCGCCCGGCTGGTCGAGCCCAGCCGGCGCTGCAGGCCGTAGTCGTCCACCTTGACGACCACGCCGTCGATCTCGTGCTCGACCTCCCGGCGGCCCTCGGCGTTCTGCTCGATGTAGTCCTCGACCTCCTCGAGGCTCGGCAGCACCTGCACCCGCGGGGAGGTGGGCAGCCCCCAGGCCTCGAGCGCGGCGTACGCCTCGGACTGCGAGCGCGGCTCGAAGCCCTCCCGGGCCCCGATGCCGTGGCAGACCATCCCCAGCGCACGGGTCGCGGTGACCCGGGGGTCCTTCTGCCGCAGCGACCCGGCCGCGGCGTTGCGCGGGTTGGCGAAGACGGGCTTGCCCGCCTCGATGTGCGCCTCGTTGAGCTGCTCGAACGCCGCCACCGGCAGGAACACCTCGCCGCGCACCTCCACCAGCGACGGCAGGGGGAAGGCGTCGGCGGCCGCGAGCCGGTGCGGCACGCCCTCGATGGTCTTCACGTTGGGCGTGACGTCCTCCCCGGTCGTCCCGTCCCCGCGGGTCAGGGCACGCGTGAGGCGGCCGTGCTCGTAGAGCAGGTTGATCGCGAGCCCGTCGACCTTGAGCTCGCAGAGCAGGTCGGGGTCCGCGACGCCCTCGCGGCGCAACCGCTCGTGCCAGGCCTCGAGCTCGTCCGTGGAGAAGGCGTTGTCCAGGCTCTCCATCCGCTGCAGGTGATCGACGGGGGTGAACTCCGTGGAGACCGCGCCGCCCACCTGCTGGGTGGGCGAGTCGGGTGTCCGCAGCTCACCGAACTGCCGCTCCAGCTCCTCCAGCCGGCGCATCCGCGTGTCGAACGCGGCGTCGTCCAGCGTCGGGTCGTCGAGCACGTAGTAGCGCCAGCGCGCCTCCTCGACCTCCTCGGCGAGACGCCGGTGCTCCTCGCGCCCTGCGTTCGGCGCGACCGTGGGCTCGCTGGTGGGGGCATCGGCCATGGGGCCATCCTGCCGTCCGAGGCCGACACGAGGTCGCACCCGTCCGTACCCACCCCTGGCGGAGAATCGCCCGCATGACGACCGACGCGATGTTGACGCCTTCCCCCTCCCTCACGCGCCGCGACGTCGCAGCCCCCCGCGCGCTCGTGCTCCTGCTGCACGGCGGCAAGCCCGCCAGCCGTCAGCCGGTCGAGGGCCGCAGTGCCTCGTGGCGACGGATGGCCGCCCTCCAGCGCGGCGTGACCCCCGCTCTGCACGAGGCCGGCGTGGCCACGTGGCTGCTGGCCTACCGCGAGCGCGGCTGGAACGACGGCGCCCCCGTCGGGGACGCCCGCTGGGCCCTGGCGGAGGTACGCCGCCTCTGCGGCGACCTACCCGTCGTCCTGCTCGGGCACTCGATGGGCGCGCGGACGGCGGTGCACGTCGCCGACGACCCGTCCGTCGTCGGCGTCGTCGGCCTGGCGCCGTGGTGGCAGGCCTCGGACCCCGTCGAGCCGCTGCGCGGCAAGCCCGTGGTGACGGCGCACGGGCGCGCGGACCGGATCACCTCGCCGCGCGCCACGCGCGCCTACCTCGACCGCGCCGCAGGCGTGGCGGCATCGACCGAGCTGCACGACATGGGCCGCGTCGGCCACTACATGCTGCGCCGCGCGGGCGCCTGGAACGCTCTGGCCACCTCGGGCGTGCTGCGGCTGGTCGGCTGACCCGCCCGCCCGGGCACCGTCAGGACATGCCGGACAGGTCGTCGGCCGCGGTGAGCGCGAGCTCCAGCGCCCTTGGGGCCCAGGTCGCGGACGCCCCGGCCAGTCCGCATGCCGGCGTGACGATCAGCCGGTCGCCGACCTCGCCCGCCCCCAGCCCGACCATCTCGAGCAGCCGGAGCACCCGCTCGGTGACCTGGTCGGCGCCCGGCACGCGCTCCGGGTCGACGCTCGCGAGCACGCCCAGCGCCACCCGGGACCCCTGATCCAGCGCCGTCGCGGCCTCGTCGAGGTCGGCGGCGCCCAGCTCGTCGGCGTCCAGGGCGATCCCGGCGGCGCCGGCGGCACGCACGAGGTCCCACGGCGTCCCGGCCGAGCAGGCGTGCACCCACGGTTCGGCGCCGGCCGCCCGCGCGGCCGAGAGTACCCAGCCGAGCGTCTCGGAGAGCTCGGGTCGGTCGATCGTGCGGTGCCTGCCGAAGCCCGACGCCGTGGGCACCGCGCCCCGGCCGACCGCGGCCATCGCCGGCTCGTCGACCTGCACTACGAGACGCTCAACGCCCGGCAGCCGGCGCCGGACGTCGGCCACGTGTGCCGTGACCCCCTCGGCCAGCGCCTGGGCCAGGTCGCGCCGGGCGCCGGGGTCGGCGAGCACCTTGTCGCCGCGCGGCCGCTCGACCGTGGCGGCCAGCGTCCAGGGCCCGGTGACCTGCACCTTGAAGGGCCCGGTGAGCGCCTGACCCAGCTCCTCCACGGTGTCGAGGTCCTGGGCCAGCAGGGAGCGGGAGCGGCGGTGGTCGACGCCGGGCGCGTCGGTCAGCCGCCAGCCGGCGGGCTGGAGGTCCGCGCCGAGCGCGTCCAGGACGGCCAGGCCGCGGCCGGTCGTCGCGGCATGGACGCCGCGCGCCGGCAGCTCGGGCAGGTGTGGCAGCCCGTGCTCCCGGCCCCCGAGCAGGCCGAGCACCACCCGGGCGGTCTCGCGGTAGGCCTCGTCGTGGTCCGCCGCCTCGCCGCCGGATGCGGGCAGAGGCATCGAGCCGATGCCGGTCGCGAGGGTCACGCCGTCGCCCCCGCCGCCGCGGTCTCCAGGCGTCGGCTGCCGGTGATGGTGGCGGACCCGACGACGCGGGTGCCGTCGTACACGACGACCGCCTGGCCGGCGGCCACCTCCTGCGCGGGCTCGCGCAGCGCCACGCTGACCTCGTCGCCCTCGTCGTGGGGGCGGACCTCGACCACGGCCGCGTGCTCCTCCCCGTGCGCGCGCAGCTGCACCGTCCCCGCGAGACGCTCCGGCGCGGCGCCGCACCAGCGGGGCCGGTCGGCGGTGATCCGGTCGACGGCCAGGCGCTCGCGCGGACCGACGGTGAGGGTCCCCGTGACCGGCTCGATGTCGAGCACGAAGCGGGGGCGGCCGTCGGGGGCGGGCCGGCCGATCCGCAGGCCCTTGCGCTGGCCGATCGTGTAGCCGTAGGTGCCCTCGTGCCGGCCGAGCTCCTCGCCGGTGCTGTCGTCGACGATGGCGCCGCCGTGGTTGGGCGCCCGGTCGCCGAGCTTCTCGCGCAGCCAGCCGGCGGTGTCGCCGTCCGCGACGAAGCAGATGTCGTGGCTGTCGGGCTTGTCGGCCACGAGCAGCCCGCGCGCGGCGGCCTCCTCGCGCACCTGGGCCTTGGGCGTGTCGCCCAGCGGGAAGAGCGCGTGCCGCAGCTGGTGCTGCTCGAGCACGCCGAGCACGTAGGACTGGTCCTTCCCGGCGTCCACGGCCCGGTGCATCTCGACCGTGCCGTCGGCGCCCGGGGTGAGCACGGCGTAGTGGCCGGTGACGACGGCGTCGAAGCCCAGCGCCAGACCCCGCTCGAGCACGGCGGCGAACTTGACCTTCTCGTTGCAGCGCAGGCAGGGGTTGGGGGTGCGCCCGGCGGCGTACTCGTCGAGGAAGTCCTCGACCACCCCCTCGTGGAACTCGGCGCTCAGGTCCCAGACATAGAAGGGGATCCCGATCACGTCGGCGGCGCGGCGGGCGTCGTTGCTGTCCTCGATGGTGCAGCAGCCGCGGGCGCCGCTGCGGTACGACGCGGGGTTGCGGGACAGGGCGAGGTGGACGCCGGTCACGTCGTGGCCGGCGTCGCGGGCGCGGGCGGCGGCGACGGCGGAGTCGACCCCGCCGGACATGGCGGCGAGGACGCGCATCAGCCGGCCCTGCCCACTCCGCCTCGAGCGCCGGCGGCACGCGCCCGCTCGACGGCCGGGCCGATGGCGGTCACGAGCGCCTCCACATCGGCGGCGGTGCTGGTGTGGCCGAGGCTGAAGCGGAGCGAGGAACGCGCCTGCTCCTCGTCGCGGCCCATGGCGTGCAGCACGTGCGAGGCCTGCGGAATCCCCGCCGAGCAGGCGGACCCGGTCGAGCACTCCACGCCGGCGAAGTCGAGCAGCATCAACAGAGAGTCGCCCTCGCAGCCGGGGAAGGACAGGTGGGCGTGGCCGGGCAGCCGATCGTCGCCGCCGTTGACCGCCACGTCGGGGACCACCCCGCGGACGCCGGCGACAAGGTCGTCGCGCAGGGCCGTGAGGCGAGCTGCGTGCTCCTCGCGCTCGGCCACGGCGGCGACGACGGCTGCGGCCAGCCCCGCGACGCTCGCGGCGTCCACGGTGCCGCTGCGCAGGTCGCGCTCCTGGCCGCCGCCGTGCACCAGCGGCACGACCTGGTGATCGCGGCGCAGGACCAGGGCGCCGACCCCCGGCGGTCCGCCCAGCTTGTGGGCGGAGAGGGTCAGCGCGTCGACACCGGAGGCGCCCACGTCGACGGGCAGGCCGCCGATGGCCTGGACGGCGTCCGTGTGCACCGGGACCCCGTACTCCCGCGCCAGCGCGACGACCTCGGGAAGCGGCTGGACGGTGCCGGTCTCGTTGTTGGCCCACATCATCGAGAGCAGCGCGACCGCGCCGGGGTCGTGCGCGAGCGCCTCGGCGAGCACGGGCAGGGCGAGTCGGCCGTCCTCGTCAACCGGGAGCACCTCGGCGTCGGCCTGCTCGTGTGCGGCCAGCCAGCGGACGGGCTCGAGCACGGCCGGGTGCTCGACCGCGGTGGTGATCACGCGGCGTCGCCTCCGGTCGCCTGCCCGGCGGGACCAGTAAAGGCCCTTGACCGCGAGGTTGTCGGCCTCGGTGCCGCCGGAGGTGAAGACGACCTCGCCGGGGCGGCAGCCCAGCGAGGCGGCCAGAGCCTCGCGGGACTCCTCGACGACCTGGCGTGAGCGCCGTCCGGAGGCGTGCAGCGCGGCCGGGTTCCCGGTGTGGGCCAGCTGCGCCGTCATCGCCGCCACCGCCTCCGGGCGCACGGGCGTGGACGCCGCGTGATCGAGGTAGGTGGACTCCACGGCGGCAGGGTCCCGTGGGTTGTTCCGGTGCTCGGCCATGACAGGGCAAGCGTACGATGGTCCAGGCTGTGGGGGCTCCCCCGGCTTCTTCCGTCCCCGGTCGCCTCTGCCTGCTCCGGTCGACCGCGGCGACGACCTAGGCGAAACGACCTCGGGGCATGGGTCTTCGCCACTACCGTCACGCCATGACGACCCGTCCCCCCGGCCCTCGCCGCTCGGGAGTGTCCCGGCGCGTGCTGCTGGGCGCCGGAGCCGCGACCTCCAGCGCCGTCGTGCTGGCGGCCTGCTCGAGCGGGGACGGCGGGACGGGGTCCGGGCCGAGCGCCGGTGCCGACGCCGGCACCGCGGCGACGCCCGGGATCGACCTGCCCCAGGCCTTCACGCCGGTCCTGATCTCCACAATCGGCGCGGAGACGGCGCCGGTCCACACGAGCGACGGGCGGTGGCGCGTGCTCTACGAGCTCCTGCTCACCAACAGCAAGGCGGCCCGCGCCGAGCTGGAGCGGATCGACGTCGTCGACGCGGAGGACACCGATCGCGTGGTGGGCTCGTACGGGGGCGGGGACCTGCTCGCCGACCTCCGCCTCCTCAGCGGTCCGCCCGCCGAGAATCCCGAGATCCCGCCCGACGCCTCGCGGCTGCTGCTCGTGGAGCTCGTCTTCGACGCGCGCGGGGAGGTGCCCGCCGCCATCGCCCACCGGTTGGTCGGGCGGGCCGCCGACAACCCCGCGGCCACCGAACCGGCACCGGTGGACTACCTCGCCGCGCCGTTCGCGCTCGGCGGGCGGACCCAGGCCACCATCGCGCCGCCGCTGCGAGGCGCGGGCTGGGTCGCCGTGAACGGCCTGGACACCGCCACCGGGGTGCACCGCGGCTCGGTGCAGTCGGTGAGCGGGCAGCTCTTCGACGCGCAGCGCTTCGCCATCGACTGGATGAAGCTGGACGAGAAGGACACGTTCGCCTCGGGGGACGGCTCCCGCGTGGAGGACTTCCACTGCTACGACGAGCCGATACGCGCGGTGGCCGACGGCACGGTGGTCTC
This sequence comes from uncultured Actinomycetota bacterium, assembly GCA_963731985.1. Lineage (GTDB taxonomy): Bacteria > Actinomycetota > Actinomycetes > Propionibacteriales > Nocardioidaceae > Nocardioides. The sequence goes on from CAVSYA010000012.1 coordinate 77,211, forward strand.
GGTGCTGAGCGGGCTCCCGGACCAGGAGCCCGGCGACCTGCCGGACCCGGCGTCGATCACGCTGGAGACGGTCGACGGCAACCACGTGGTGCTTGAGATCGCCGAGGGCGTCTACGCCTTCTACGCGCACCTGCGCAACGGGTCGATCGAGGTGGCCGAGGGCGACACCGTCGCCGCCGGCGACGTCCTCGCTCGCCTCGGCAACTCCGGCAACACCTCGGCGCCCCACCTGCACCTGCACGTGATGACGACGCCCCGGGCGCTGGCCTCGGACAGCATCCCCTACGTCTTCGACGCGTTCACCCTGCAGGGCCGCATCGGTGACGAGGCCTGGGCGACCGCCGACTCCCTGGCGGCGCCCTGGACGATCCAGGACGCGCAGCAGACCGCGATCGGCGACCGGCTGCCGCTCGGGCTCACGGTCGTCGCGTTCCCCGACGCCTGAGCCGGCCGGGCGTTCGTCAGCCGGCCCCGTGCCAGGCCTCGTCGTGGTTCCGGTGCGACTCGGTGAGACCGTCGCGGAAGAACTTCTCGTAGTAGTCCTTCTCCACGTGATGCGCCTGCAGCCACACCCCCGGCACGTGGATGGCCTCCGCGTGCGCGGGGAACCGCCCGTGGGTGTCGTGGATGTAGGTGCAGACGTCGCGCGTGCAGGCGATCACGTCAGCGGCGTAGTCGCTGGCCTCGGTGAGATACCGGTCGCCGAACTCACCGCGGTAGATGCGCTTGAACAACGCCTCGTCGTTGTAGATCCCCTGCGGGCCGAACTTGTCCTCGACCACCACGTCGACGGCCGCGTTCATGCTCGGGTAGTTCGGGGGACACATGGCCTTGATCAGGGGCTCCCCCAGCCGCCGCAGGCCCACGGCGTTGGCGCGGATGTCGGCCAGCATCGGCAGCGGGATGCCCCAGCGAACGGCGTCGATCGGCTTCCACCGTGGCGTCACCCAGTCGAAGCCGAGCATGGAACCGTAGCGGCCGGTGAACTTCGGGTCACCGAGCAGCACCGGCGGGGCGATCGTGGCGTGGATCCAGGCCCCGAGGCCCATCGCGTCCGCCGTGAGCATCAGGTTCTGCAGCAGCAGGTCGGCCTCGATCTGCGTGCGCATGGGCCCCAGGGCCCCCAGCGGCAGCTTGATGTCCTTGTTCAGGAACCCGTTGCGCACCCATTTCGCCACCCCGGCCTTCCGGTAGAAGTTCCGGTCGTCGACGAGCGTGGGCCGGGCCCCGGCAGGCTGGGTGAGCAGATACATGATCGCGTTGATGTACTGCCGGGACAGGTCGACGACCGGGAACAGGATCGTCGTCCCGGGCAGGTTCGACAGGAAGCGGTTCGAGTCCAAGTAGGCCGGGAAGTCCCGGTTCCCGTCGGGGACGTCGATCCGTCGGTCGAGCAGCCGCACCTTGGCCTGCGCGGCGCGGGCGAGCAGCGCGTCGGGGTCGAGGACCGAGGCGCCGGAGTCGTCGGGCGGAAGCTTGCGCAGGTAGTAGGTGCCGGTGTCGTTGATCAGGATGAAGTGGGTCCCCTGCGCGTTGTCGGGGCTCCCGGCCGTGCGGCCCACCATGTTCAGGTTCGGCTTGGCCATGATCGGCTCGTGGGTGCGCGGGTCGTGGAACGGCCGGTCGGGCATCGTGAGCCCGGTGCAGCCCGTGACCGCGATGAGGACGGCCTCCTCGAGCTCGCCCAGCGGCGTCCGGGGCTCGGCCGAGGTGTAGCTCATCGAACCGGCCTCCACCGAGGAGCCGCGGCTGACCCGGTGCGTGCGGCGACCCCACAGGGCGTGGACGAGGGGACGATCCCCGAGCGCCTCGAGGCCGGCATGGCTGCGGGTCTGCTGCGCGGTCATCGCGCGCCTCGGGTCGAGACGTGGGCCCCGGCGGCGGGCGTCGGCGGCGCGGCGGCCCGCCACGGAGCGAACGCGCTCTGACCGCGCGGGAGCAGCGTGGCCACGTCCGGGCAGTGGCGCAGGATGACGTTGGTCATCGTGTTCTGCGCGACCCAGTCCATCCCGACCGGGGAGTAGATCTCGGGTCGGAAGTCCACGGTGAGGAAGCGGTCGGACTGCAGGCGCCGCGACGCCATCAGGATGAAGATCCGGAAGGCGGTGTCGGAGAACCCGAAGCCCGCGGGCGGCGCCTCGGCGAACAGGCCGACCATGGTGTCGACGTCATCGACGCTCCGGTACAGCTCGCGCATCCGGTCCACCGACTCGGGGTCGGTCGAGAGCTCCTCGAAGTCGCGGATCCGCGGCTTGTGCAGCCCCGCCCGGAAGTCGTTGTAGCGCGGGACGCCCCGACGACGGGTGCGGACCAGGTCGACGACGGACAGGTCGATGCGTTCGTCGTCGCGGACGAACGCGCGCAGCGCGTCCGGGAAGTTGTGCAGGGTGATCGCGCCGGGGTGCGCCCGGCCGAAGGAGTAGAGCATGTTGTCCATGCCGAGTCCCCGCAGCTGCTCGTCGGCGGCCGTCCCGGAGAGCGCGTCGAAGCCGCACGTGCTGATCAGGTGCCCGTCGGTGTGGTCGAGGAACCGGTACTCGTCGGGGATCAGCGGATGCAACCGGTAGACGGTCACGAAGTCCTCGGTCAGCGAGTACGGGATCCCGTGGTGGTCCGGCGTGGTCGACGGGATGCCCACGCTGGCGTGGGTGTCCATCAGCCAGATGCCGAGCTTGGTCAGCCAGTCCTCGGAGGGCGGGCCGTTCCAGTTCGCCTTCAGGCCCAGGTCGATCGCCTCGGTGGCGAGGATCGCCGGGGTCCACTCGACGGTGTGGATCTTCGCGATCAGGGCGGCGACGACCAGCCGGGCGGTCTGGTAGACCCGTTCGGGGCCCCAGCCGGGGTAGTGGGCGTGCAGCTCGTCGCAGACCACGTTGTGCTCGCGCGCGAAGAGGGTGTGCAGCCCGGACAGGCCCAGCCACCAGCTCTCGTTGAAGCCGGTGAGCTCCATCCCGGAGGTGTCCTCGGGCAGGTATCCGCCGTCGAGCCGGAGTCGGGCGCCCTCGCGCAGGGACTCCGCCGTGGCCGCGTCCGAGCCGTACACCTCGGAGGCGTCCCACCAGTGCGAGGCGGCGTTGGCGAAGAGCCGCTGGGTGCCGTCCCGGCCGACCGAGAGCGCCTCGTTTCCGGCGATCCGCATCAGGTTCTCGGGGTGGCCGTCGGGCGTGTTGCGCCAGGTCCGGCCCCCGGGCATCGGCACCTTCACGTCGTCGCGGCCGAGCGGGTGGCGCGCGTGGTTGACCCAGTCGTGGACCTGGAACTGGATCCAGGCCGCGGCCAGCAGGTTCAGCGACGTCGCCGGCAGGAACCGTTCCCTGGCCAGGAGGCGGTCGCTGACACGGACCGGGTTCGGGTAGTCGAAAGACTGCGCGTAGTCCGGCTTCAGGTTCCGGCCGAACGTGGAGCCCATGGCACCCATCGACGGCGCGGACAGGTCGTTGTGCCGGCCGTCGTACGTGCGCGCCCACCGCGCCTGCTCCGGGGGTTCCTCGGGGACGGAGCGGGCCACGGGCGGCGCCTCGGCCGGCTCGGTGTCGATCAGGTTCTGCTTGCGCAACACGTGTCGGTAGGCCTCCAGGTTCAGCACCGAGAGCCGCACCGGCAGCCGGTGCCAGGGGACCCGCCGGTTCAGCAGCGAGAACGCCGCCCGGGCCGAGGCGCCAGCGACCACGTTGCGGGTCGGGATCTCGGCCCGCCAGCGGGTGCCACCGCGGACCGCCGCGGACGCGTCGTAGGCAGCCTTCCGGGCCCGGTTCAGGTTCCCCAGAGGCGCGAAGTCCGCCGTGGTGTTCCACGGGTTGAACGCGAGCCCCTCCACGGCCGCGGCCGCGCTCTGCGCGGCGGCACTGGTGGTCTCGCACTGCGGCACGGTGAGCACCGCGACGGGTTCGGGCGGGGTCGCCCGCTCGCTCCACTCCACGGACGTGTCCTCGATGGGGGTGGAGCTCGGGTCCCGGTAGCGCTGGATGCACAGCTCCATGCGCACCGGACCGGCGGCGAGCCGTCGGGCGGCGTCGGCGGACAGGTAGCCCGGGTCGGTGGTCGACGGGGTGGACCCGGGTGTCCCGGGGGCCGGTCGCAGCAGGTAGCGCACGGCGATCGCGGGGCCCCAGCGCAGGGCACCGCGGCTCCAGTACGTCTCGGTGAAGACGCTGCCGGGCTGGTGTCGGCGCGCGGTGAGCACGTTCAGGAGCATTCGGACCGTCTCCCGCGGGCCGAACAGCCGCACCAGCCGCGCGAGGCCGGCCAGCCGCGCGAGGGTGCCGCCGGCGGTCGCTCGCGCGAACTCGACGAACTGACGGGCGTCGCGGGCGTGCGAGATCGCGTAGTTGGTCATCAGCAGGTCGTGCACGACCGCCTCGTCCACGTGCACCCGCAGGGCCGCACCGCGCAGGTCGGGTTCGAAGTCCGCTGCGCCGATGTTCGCGGCGTTGGAGAACCGGACGGTGGTCCGGTACGCCGCGCCCGGCTGCGCGAAGCCGTGCCGGAGGTCTGCCGGAAGGTCGTCGCGGAACCGCAGCTCGGCGGCGTCCAGCGCCAGGGTCGCCTTCGCGTGCAGCGTCCGGGCCGGCGCGTGTGGGACCCCGTGCGCGCTGGCCTTCTTCTGCGAGGCGGCCTGCGCCGCCATGATGGTGGCCGCATAGGCGGTGAACCGCGTCCTCTCGGCCTCCGGGCTGCCACCCTCGTAGCGCTCGGACCACCCCGTGCCCGCGGACTGGGCGGCGCGCTGCTCCGGCACGTGGGAGCCGGACTTGCAGGAGAGCGTGTGTCGATTCATCAGGACCCGAACCTTTCCTCGAACACCTTGACCAGACCGGGGATGACGCCGTCGGGTGACGGGCTGTAGTGGGGGATGGCCCAGCGGGTGATGCGGGCGTCGATCAGCGACGGCCGGCCCGAGGCCAGCGCCTGGGCGAAGCAGATCTCGAACTCCTCCAGCGTGTCGGCGGTGTAGCCGTCGGCGCCGCAGGCCTCGGCGTACGCGGCGTAGCTGGGGTTGCGGAACTCGACCAGGCCGGTCTTCTGGTATGCGGAGAACTGGTAGATCTTGATGAGCTTGTACTCGCGGTCGTCGAAGATGACCCAGATGACGGGCAGGTCGTGCTCCACGGCCGTCATCAGCTCGAAGCCCGACATGTTGTAGCAGCCGTCGCCGCAGCCGACCACGACCGTGCGGTCCGGGTGCGCGACCTTGACGCCGATGGCGCCGTTGGTGTGGCCGGCCATCGGCCCGAACTCCCCGACCTTGCGGAAGTTCTGGCCCTCCTCCAGCTCGATGTAGTAGGCGAGCCACGCCAGGTGGGCGCCCGCGTCGGCGAGGACGATCCCTCCGGGCGGCAGCAGCCGCCCGATCACCTGGGCGAGCTCGCCCGGGTGCAGCGAGTCGGCGAGGTGCACGATGTGCCGCTTCTCCCAGTCCTGCCCGTCGACGGTGACCGGTTCGACCGCGCCCACCCTGGTCTCCAGCGCGGCGTGCAGGGCGGCCACCGCGCTGCGGGCGTCGGAGACCAGCGCGTGGTCGGCCCGGTAGGCCTTGTCGATCTCGCCCTCGGAGATGTTGACGTGGATCAGCGTCTTCTCCGCGAACAACGACTCGTGGTAGTCGAACGTGGCGTGCTGGTTGAACGCGTTGCCGACGGCCAGCACCAGGTCGGCCTCCTGGAACGCCTTCCAGGCGCTGGCGTGACCGCTGTCGCAGAAGACCCCGACGCACAGCGGGTGGCCCTCGGAGACGACGCCCTTGCCGTCCTGGGTGGTCAGCAGCGGGATCTGGAAGCGCTCGATGAACCGCTTGACCTCGCGCTCGGCGTGGGCCCGGATCGCCCCGAACCCGACGAGGGCGACCACCTTCTTCCCGCGGTGCAACGCGTCGGCGAGCGCGTCGGCCGCGGCGTCGACGGCCGCCGGCTCGGCCCTCACGGGTTTCACGTCGAGCCGGATGCCGCGGAAGCTCTCCACGCTCTGGCCGTGGTCGTTGAGGTTCGCCGGGACCGTGAGGTGCACCGGGCCGGGCCGTCCCTCGAAGGCCACGTTCACGGCCTCCTCGAGCACGGCGCAGGTGTCCTCGGCCCGGGTGAGCAGGAACGACCGCTTGGTGGTCGCGGCGAACATCGCCAGGGAGTCCGGGGTCCGGTTCCACCCGGAGGTCTCGTTCAGCGACCCCCGGCCCTTCCACTCCATCGGCGCGTAGCCGGAGATCCCGAGCACCGGGTAGGAGTCGCTCATCGCGACCGCGAGCCCCGAGAACAGGTTGAACGCACCCGGCCCCGCGGTGGCGAAGCACACCCCGAGCTTGTCGGTGTACATCGCATACCCGCAGGCCATGAACGAGGCGGCCTGCTCGTTGCGGGTGATGATCCCGCGGACCTTCTCGGACTCGCGCAGCGCCAGCATCAGCCCGGCCGCGTTCTCCCCCGCACCCCCGAAGGCCGCCTCGACGCCGATCCCCTCGAGCCCCGCGACGATGGCTTCGTAGACCTTCATCCGAGGCACCCGCCGCTCGGAACGCTCCCCCGAGCTCGTTCCGTCCGGCCGAACGGGACCCTGATGGTTCCGAGCACGCGCATCTGAGCCGCCTTACCGGAAAGGTACCCAAGAGGGCTGCGGTGTGGCGTTCGGGCTCAGAACGTGATCGACAAGTTAGCCGACTCCGCACCCGGTGTCCACGGTGCCCGGGCTCCTCCAC
>CAVSYA010000013.1:0-242658 GCA_963731985.1 uncultured Actinomycetota bacterium
TATGCCGGCGCCGATCCAACTCGGCGATCGAGTCCAGGTCTGGATCGATGTCGGCCAGGAACTCGCCGAAGTGCTTGAGCCGGGTCGCCATCCCGGTGACCGTCTTGGGCGCACACGTCGCTGTCTTGCGTTCCAGGTAGGAGACCATCGCATCCCGGACCGACGGGGTCAGCTCGGTCAGTCGTTCGGCGAACGGGACCGGACCACCCGAGCGGGGCAGTTCATCGACGATGCCGAGGTGGAATAGCACCCGTTGGGTGTTGCTCACCGCGGACAGGTAGTGGTGGTGGCCCTTGCCGGTCCGCTCTTGCCTGATCCGGCAGGCGGCCCGGAACTCTTCGAGATCCTCGAGCCGCAGTTGGTCCTGGCGTCTGCCGGTCTGGATGAGTAGCCGGGCCGGGACCTGGGAGCCGGTGGCGAACCGGACCCGGTCGGTGAAGCCCAGCTCGGCCGCCGCGGTCATGAACGCATCCAGGTCGCCGGCCAGTGGGGAGTTCTTGATCTCTCGCCAGAACGTGGAGAGTTTGCGTTCCAGCAGATAGTCATAGCCCGGCGCCAGGCCGCGGTGCAGCATCAGCCAGGTGATGATCGGCCGGGTCGCGCTGTTCGCCGACAACCGGACCTCCAGCGGCTCGGCCGCCCACCCTCGCGGGTCGGGCCAACGGGCGAAGAACACCCGCGCAGCCCGCGAATAGGCCACGTTGCCGCGTCCGGTCTCTCGCAGGTAGCCCAAGTAGTCGGCTTCGAGGTCACCACCGCGGCCGCGGTCCGAGTCAGGGTTGGGAGCGGATGCGAGCGCGTGCGGCATCGAACTCTGCTTTCACGTGGGCCGGAGCCAGGTGGATGTAGCGGGAGGTGGTGTCGACATGGGCGTGACCGAGCAGCGCCTGCATCACCGCCAGATCCACGCCGGCCTCGGCCAGTGCGGTCCCGAACGTGTGCCGCAGTGCGTGTGGATGCCCACCGGTGATTCCGGTCAGGTCGCGGTGGTAGCGGAAGATGGTGCGCAGCCCGGCCGGACTCAGCGGCTGGCCACGGTTGGGGCCCTTGGCCACCAAGAACAACCGGTCCGAGTCGGATTCGGGGCGCTCGGCCAGCAGGTAGACCTGGATCACCGAGGCGACGTCGGCGTCGAGCGGGACCCGTCGTTCGCGCTGGCCCTTGCCGATCACCTTCAGCCAGCGGCCGCCGATGTCGACGTCGGCGACATCAAGGGCGAGCACCTCGGAGGAGCGCAGTCCGCAGTACAACATCAACCCCGCGATCGCCCGGTCACGCCAGGTGCGGAAGCTCGCGAGCAGTTCCGCGGCGTCGGTCTGCGAGAGCGCCACCGGGAGCCGGCTTGGCTCGCGCAGCCGCAGCGTAGACCGATTCTTGGGTCGTCGGGCGGTGTGAGCGAGCATCCCGGTGCGCTCGCCGGCGACTCGCCAGCGTGCCTCCCGGCCCTTGGGCACCGGGTTCGCCAACTCCGGGTCGCGCATCGCCGCGAAGGCGAACAGGCCCGAGATCGCGGCCAGCCGACGATTGATCGTCGTGACCGCGTACTGGTCCGTCCGGCGCCCCGAGGACATCTTGACCACATTCGGCCCCGGACGCCCGGGAACCTTGGCTTCCCGACAGGCCCCCAGGAACCGCAACAGGACCTCGGTGCTGACCTCCTCCAGCGGCTGCTCCTCGACGAGGAGCCAACGGCAAAACGCGAGCAGGTCATAGCCGTAGGCGCGCACCGTCTTGGGCGAGTAGTTCCGGTCCAGAAGGTGTGCCAGATACTCATCGACCAGGACGAACCGCGTAGCACCCTCGCCGGCCAACACCCAGGCGCCGTCGCGCTCCTCGAGCCGAAGCTCCCGGTCACTAGTCACGAGAACAGATGTACCAACAGTGACCACCAGGCAGCCCGCAACCGACGCAGCACGGCGTGTCGCTGACCTGCACAGATGCAAGTATCAGCCGGTTAAGAGGGAGTCACCGACCGAGCCGATCGAGGGCCGGATCTCTTCGAGCGCGAGGTGCTCGGTGAACCGAATGCTGGTGTATTGGGCGAGTTCAACTGGTCGATGCAACACCGGCTTGTGTCAGTGAGCGATAGCTGCTCTTCGAAGGCCTCCGCGGGGGTCTGCCAGCCGAGGCTCTTGCGGGGGCGGGTGTTCAGCGTGGCCACGACGGCGTGGAGTTCCTCGGCACTCCAGCGGGCCAGGTCGGTGCCCTTGGGTGCCTCTGTGTTTGTCAAGAGGCTGGTCGGGGCGTCGTAGACTGCGGGATGGCGGGCCCGGGAAGTGACTTCTCCGAAGAGCTGGTCGACGGGGTTGTGCCAGGCGCGCCGGATACTAGAGTCGCCCCCGGGTGTCCTCCTGGGCTCGTCGCCAGCCTTCGTTCGTCGGCGGTCATGGTGCGCCACACGTGGTCTGCCAGTCGTCGCTTCAGGCAGCGTTTGGCTTCGCGGGGAGTCTTCCCTTCAGCGATCTTGGTCCGGTAGTAGAGGTTCCCGCGGCTGCCGTGCATGCGGATTTGGGTCACCGCCGCGGTGTGCAGGGCGGAGTTCAGTTGCCGGTCCCCGGTTCTGGAAAGGCGGTGACGTGCATGGTCGGCGCTGGCCACCTCGACGGGTGCGGTACCGACGTAGCTGGCGTAGGAGCCCGAGTTCGGGAACCGGCTTGGAGGTCCGGTCCTCGCGATGATGCGTCCGGCGATGATCGGTCCGATGCCCACGGTCTCGGTCAGGCTGCTGCCGGAGTTCTCGACCTGCTCGGCGATGGCTTTACAGCTGGACTTCAGTCTGGCGTCCAGGGAGCGGATCTCGGCGATGAGGTCTCGCGCGACGGCTTTGCGGGCTCGTTCGGCTTCTCCGGTGGGACGCACCTTGCTCAGCAGGGCGCTGGCGGTCGCGGCTGTCAGATCGGTGGGAGCGCCGCCGGCGAGCAGGGCCCGCAGGAGGGCGTGGAGCTGGTTGACGGCGCGGACTCGGGCCTGGGCCAGATTGACCCGGTGCTCGTCGAGCACGGCCAGCGCATCGGCCGGACCTTCGGCGACCATGGCGCGATAGTCGCCTTGGATGGCGGCCACGCAGGCGGCGGCCGCTGCGTCGATGCGGTCGTTCTTCCGGCCGCCGCCCCGGGAGAGCTGTCGAACCCTGGCGGTGGCCGTCGCGGGAACATCGACGACCTCCTCACCGCGGGCCAGCAGCCATGAAGCCAGGTGGCGACCGAGTCCTTCGGCGTTCTCGATGGCCCACCGGCGCTGTGGCCACCGCGCTGCCCAGGTCAGCATCCGTCGATACTCACCCAGCGTGGCCTCGATCCGGATTGAGGCAACCTCGGCGTTGGTGCCGGGCTCCACAGCGGTAGCGGTGTGGGTGGACTTGTGCGGGTCGACGCCGATCAGCATCATCGGAGCGGTTCCTTTCACATCGATGGGTGTGAGATCCGCGGTCGACAACCCGACTTCGAGATAGCTCGATCTTTGCCCTCGTCGTCACGCCTCTGTTGAGTCAGGCCGCGAACAGACACCAGCCGGGACGACACACCCAAAGTGAGCCAGCCCGAAGGGCGGCAGGAAGTACTCGAGTCAGCCCGGCCGGTGTCCTACGGCACGCTACGGACAGCAACCCCGATCACGACACCGCTACATCCATACAAGTCGGGAAGTACTGGCGTAGCAGCCCGTTGGTGTTCTCGTTCGACGGCCGCTGCCACGGCGAGTGGGGGTCGCAGAAGTAGACCGTCGATCCCGGTCATCGAACGCAACTGGGCGTGGCCTGAGCAGTTCGTTGCCCTGGTCCCAGGTCAGGACCTGCGCAGCTGGTCGGGCAGTGGTCCGATCGGCGCCGTGATGCGCGGCATTCACGGCCACGGCGCCATGCCCGGCCGAGTGGTGGCCCGTTCTTGCATGCGGCTTCGCGCCGAAGGCCTCCATCCGAGGCAGGTGCACCAGCATCGTGGCCGGCTGCGCGCTCGACGAGCGTCCCGATCGCGGACTTCTCCAGCCCGATGATCAGATCGCCCTCCCAGTGCCCGGGCACGGCGCGGTCCGCGGCCTCGGCGGGGCGCTGGTGAGGATCGCACGTCCGCGGTCACGAAGTGACGCCCGGGCCTTGACCCGTGCGGGCTCGTGGGTTCTCGAAGCGCGCGGCCCGTGCGCAGGCACGTGGCCAGCTCACGTTTCAGCGCACCGCGGCCCTGGATGTACAGCGACTGGTAGATCGCCTCGGGGCTGACTCGCATCTGCCTATCCTCGGGGAAGTCGACCTGGAGACGGTGGCTGATCTGCTCCGGGCTCCAGGCGGTAGCCCAGCGTCGGTCCTGGCGATGGGGCTTGTTCAGCTTCCACGGCGCGTCGTCGGGCCCGCGACGATCGGCCGTCGGGGCGAGGACCGTGCCGGCGAGCCGGTGCTGGACGTAGGCGCGCAGCCGCGAGTTCGTCGCCAGCTTCGCTTGCTTCGGGCGCTTGGCCGCGATCTCTGCCTTCCACTGCGCCATCCCGGCCCGGTACTCGACCTTGCCGCCGGGTCGCGGCGTTGCGGCGAAGCTCGCGCGAGATCGTCGAGCCATCACGACCGATCCGGCGGGCGATCTCGTGGACTCGGCCTGCTGGGCGCATAGGATCGCGATCTCCTCGCGTTCGGCGAACGACAGATACCGGCCCGTCGGCTCGGCCAGAGTGATCGGAGACATGCCGCCAGCGTCGCGAAACCAGCGGCCTCCGATGACCTCGGACACACCAATAGTCTCTGCGGCCTCGGCCGTCCGCAGGCCTTCTCCGATCCGCCGCCAGAACTCGCGCTCCACCCGCCGCGGGAAACCCCACCTGCCCGGCGAACGCATCTTCGGACGCTGCGCACGATCTGCAGCCTGCTGCCGTCTTGCCATCTGACACCCCCAGATCGGGGTGTTGCGACGACCAGTTGAATCCGCCCTGGGAGCCGGCGTCGGAGTGGTGCACCAGCCCGTGCCCGGTCCACTGCACTCCCGCGGTTCCGAGTGCTGCGTGGCTGCGGTGGCGCACGTCGAGCGCCTGTCGTAGCGCGTCGAGGACCAGCCTGGTCTGGCGGCTGGCTGAGACGCGCCAGCCCAGCACCCGGCGGGAGTAGACGTCGACCACGAAGGCCACGAAGACGAACCCGGTCAGGGTCCACACGTAGGAGAAGTCGGCCACCCACAGCTCGTCGATGGCCTGTGGGGCGTGCCAGCCGCGCTGGACCAGGTCGGGATGCCGCGGTGCGGACGCGTCGCGACGGGTCGTGGTGGTGCGCCTGGTCCGGCCCCGGACCGCGCCGGTGATACCCGCGATCTGCATCAGCCGGGCCACTTGGTCACGACCGACCTCCAGCCCGGCTCGTTGCGCGGCCTGCCACAGCTTGCGGTGCCCGTAGACGCCCCAGTTCTCTGTGTGCAGGGTCACCAGCGCGTTGGCGAGGTAGGCATCCTCGAGCTCGGCGTCGGTGACCGGCTGTGCCCGGCGGGCGTAGTAGGTGGCTGGCGCGATCTGCACCCCGTGCTCGCAGAGCACCCGACAGATCGGCTCGACGCCGAACCGCTCCCGGTGGGAGTCGATGTAGGCGATGATCACTTGAGTCGGCGGTCGAGCTCCGCCTGGGCGAAAAACGCGGCACTGGTCTTGAGGATCTCGTTGGCCCGCTCGAGCTCGGCGACCCGCTTCTTCAACGCCCGGACCTCCTCGGCATCCCGGGACCTGGCCGCAGTGCCACCCCCGCCAGAGCGGCTGGTCGCGCTGTCATCGCGGATCCAGTTGCGCAGCGTCGCCGGATTCAGATCCAGCAGTGCTCCCACATGCCGTCGGGCGCCCAGCTTGGACTCGCTGCCCTCGGCCAACTTGTCGCGGTACATCCGCACCGCCCGCTCACGGAACTCCTGGTCGTACTTCCTCGGTGCTGACATGGTGCCGATGCTCCCTTGCTAGATCAGCACCCTCCGGGAGATCCAGGGCGGTTCAACGCGACGCCGCCCTGGAACGCATCACCGTCGAGCTCGACCGGATCAAGACCATCCGCACCACCGCCAGCAAGACCAAGAAGACCAGCAAGGCGAGCAAGACCGGCAAGAGCACCGCGAAGACCAGCGCGGACGAAGCCGCGCACGTGAAGGCCGAGTGCGCGCTGCGTGACCACCCCGCCCTGGGCCGATGGCTACGGCAACTACCCTCGGGGCGGCTCGTGATCGACCGGGCCAAGGTCGCCGCCGAGGAACGCCTCGACGGGAAGTACCTGCTCACCACCAGCGACCCCGACCTGACGGCCGAGGACATCGCCCTGGGCTACAAGAACCTCCTCGAAGCCGAACGCGGCTTCCGCGACATGAAGTCCACCCTCGAGCTCCGGCCGGTGTTCCACCGCCTCGAGCCCCGCATCCGCGCCCACGTCCTGCTCTGCTGGCTCGCGCTGCTCCTCATCCGCGTCGCCGAACGACGCACCGGACAGACCTGGCGACGCATCGCCATCGAGCTCGGCCGCCTCCACGCGGTCACCCTCACCGGGTCCGCCGGCAGCGTCGTCCACGTCACCCCGCTCAGCACCGCCCAAGCAGGCATTCTTCGCGACTGCCAGGTCCCTGCGCCGGCCACCGTGACGGCTCTACACCCCGCCTGACCTCGGCAAACGCCCCCAGCAAGGGCCTCCGAAGGCGTGGACACACAACCCCTCACAGCCCCCGAGCGCGTTTCTGCAGGTCATCCTGCGAATTCAGGCCGTTCGCGTGCCCACCAACTGCGGAACCCGGGGGCGAGCTTCGAGGTCGCCGGCCGTGACCGCGGCTTCTCCCGTTCGAAGCGACGGGTGATCGCGGCGGCCAGCGTCGCCGAATACCAAACTCGGATGCGACAGGCCGCGGCATGGGAAACCTCGAAGTCTGGTACGCCCATCGAACTCTGGTACGCCCATATCGAGATGGACGAACTGTTCAAGCAACTCAAGCCCGAGACCACGAAGAAGCAGCGAGCCAAAGCCACAAAGAACCTGGCCAACCCTGATGTACGCGGTGGCCAGTGAGGTGTGGGCCTCGCCGTAAGAGTCCTGGTAGCGACTGAACACAGGCAAGTTCTGGACCCTTCGCATCGCCACGCAGGATCCTGCGCCGCGCAACCGGATGCTCGCGAGCAGCGCCTGGGCGTACCCTGCCCCGCCTGATTGCTCGGCGCGGTCCGCTGCACCAGACCCGCCCCTGGCCGGCCGAAGTAGTTGCGCCACGGGGTTCAGATGATGTCGAGCTCGCGTGCCCGCCGGATTGCTTGACGTCGGTTCGCAACACCGAGCTTGCGGTAGACGGCGCGCGCATGTGACTTCACGGTGTTCACCGAGATGAAGAGGTCGACCGCGATCTCGTTGTTGGTCTGAAGGGTTGCCAGGTGGCTGAGCACCATGCGCTCACGGTCTGTGAGGGGCTCACTCACAGGGGCTGGCACGGCCTTCACGGGGGCCGAGGCGTTCAGATCGGCAAGAATGAGACTGGCGAACGACTCATTGGGGGTGAGGCCGATCGCGTGCCCCAGCATCGGTTCGAGGCGAGGGTGCGGGGGCACCAGGAACGGGCGCCGGATGTCTTCGGGCTGCGCGATCGCCAACGCACTGTTGAGGGCGGCAAGGGCACGATGGTCGTTACGCTGCTGGTCGGCAGCAAGGGCACCGACCAACCAGGCTCCGACAGCGCTGACGGGATTGTCGGTAGTGTCGACGACCGACCGTGCGATCGCGTCTGCCTCCGCGAAGCGCTGGAGTGCGAGGCTGGCTCGGGCGGCGTAAACCCGCAGCTCGTCGACCGCCACTGACTCGTCATCGAGTAGTTTGGCGACGCAATCGAGCGTCGACCCCGGCCGCCCGGCCGCGAGCTCTAGTTCGGCCTCTGCCGCCGCCAACCGGTAGTTCAACAGTGCTGGCAGGGCCGTGTCCTGGAGGCTCGACCTCAGCCGGGTCATGGCGGCACGGGCGCGTTGGACGTTGCCCGTCGCCGCCCACAGCCGCACCTGAAGGGCCTGCAAGGCCACGCCCGGCGGCGGGTCGGGGTCATCGCTTTGTGCGGCAAAGCCTGCTGTTAGCAGTCGCTGGGCCTCCGCCGGGTCGTTGCGTACTAGCCGCACTTCCGCTAGGACGGGGTAGATCACGCGGGCCTGGGCAAGCTCGGAGCAACCCTGGCGCTCGGCGCGTTCGAGTCCGTCGTTGGCGAACGTTGTCGCGGCACGCAGATGGCCCCGAGTCAACTCCAGGAGTCCGAGGTAGCCCTGCGTGTTGATCCGGGTGAGCTCGGCGGCCGCTTTCGTGGATGCACCGACAGCCGCTTGCAAGGCGGACTCGGCCTCGGCATCGCGCGCCGACCACAAGAGCCCCATACCTAGCTGGCTCAGCATGGGCGCCTCGTACAGTGCCGCGGCCGGCGCGCCGGCCTGATCTGGCTCCGATATCCAGCGGAGGACTTCCCTACTCCCCGTGATCAGGGCCGGAATATCTCCCTTGACACGGGCCAGAATGACGTCGGCCACCCGGAGGAAGGCCTCGACCGGGCCGCGGTTCTCTGCTCCGTGTGCGCGCAACATGGCGCGAGCCTGGCCCACCTGGATCGCAAACCCGTCGTAGTCACGAGCGATGAATCGCCGAAGGGCAGCACATAGGAGCAGCTCCACGCTCGTCGACAGCACCCCGACCGGTATCTTCGCCAGCAACGCATCCAACGCCTGCCGCTCCGCGGACACAACCCGGATGGCGGCGCCCTTGAACACGAGATCGCCGGCGAGCTGCCAGTCCTGTCCACGGATTGCGTGCTGAACCGCCGCTAGGGCCTCGCCCTTGGCTGCAAACCATTCGGCAGCGCGACGGTGCAGGACCGGCACCATCTCCGGGTCTTCGAGAAGCAGCCGATAGCGCAGCAGATCGGCCATGAGGGAGTGGTACCGGAACCAGACATGTCCGGGGCCGAGGGCTACGACGAACGCGTTGGCCCGCGCAAGGTCCTCCAACCGTCGTTGACCCCCGGGCTCCTCGCACAGGACGTCGGCGAGTTCTGCACAGAGCCGATCGGCCACGCTCGTGCGGAGCAGGAATCGACGTTGGTCAGGCTCGACGGCGGACAAGACCTCCTCCAAGAGGTACTCGGCCACGGTGCCGTTGTCGCCGGCGAACTCCTCGATCCGCTCCACCTGGTCGGGTCCCGAAGCGAACATGGCGGCCAACCGCAGGCCAGCGGCCCACCCCTCGGTCCGGTCCACGAGGCTCCGGCTCTGGCCGGCAGAGAGCGTCACACCGCTTTGTCGCAACAGTTTATCCGCTTCGACCCCCGTGAAGGCCAAGTCAGCCGCCCGGACCTCGCTCAGCTCGCCGTCGACGCGCAACCGGTGCAGATGCAGGTGCGGGTCACTCCGCGTGACGAGCACCAGTCGGACGGGTAGCGGATGGCGTAGCAGGTCCGCGACACCGGCGAGCACCTCCGGGTTGGTGATCTCGCCGAATTCGTCCAGCACCAGCACCAGGGGTCGACTCAGCTCGGCCAGTCCGACGGTGATCTTGCGCAGAAAGCTCGCGCTCAACGGGGGGTGGACCGCCAAGGTGCTCAGGGCCCCACCCTCCACTTCGCCCGTGCCCCGAATGGCTGCCAGGAGGTAGGACCAAAACAGAAACGGATCATTGTCGTGGGAGTCCAAGGACAGCCAAGCCACTGGTAGGGATTCAGGTCGTGACGCGGCCCAGTCCGCCACCAGCATGGTCTTGCCCCATCCGGGACCAGCGCTGACCAGCGTGGCCCGGCCGGCTAAGCCCTCGGTGAGCCGCTCATGGAGGCGATGGCGAAGCACGATGCCAGAAGGGAGCCGGGGTGCGGACAACTTGGCAGACAGTAGACCCGGGGGGCGCGCACGATGCGGGACGCCGTCCACGCCGTCCACGCCGTCCACGCCGTCCACGCCGGCCCGCGGCGCCGTGGCTCTCGGGCCGACCTGTCGGGAGCCCGTCTGAGTCGCCGAGTCCCCTACGTCCATGCCGTCTCGTCTTCACTAGGCGCTGCCGCGCTTGGCGGGCGAGGGTACCACTACCGGGCGGCTCCCGTTCGGGGCCTGCGCGGTCCCAGCCTGGCTGTGGTGCGACAGTCGCTCAGGGCTCGCTATCGGGAGAGAATGGCCGGAGCCAGCACACGGCGGAAGCTGTCGAGAACGGCGTGCTTGACGCGGGAGGTAGCCCATGCCGCAGTGGACAGACGACATGCCATTCCCCGGGCAGTGATGAGAGTTCCGCTCGGGCTTCCTGTGTCCTTGGGCAGACTTCATACATTGCTCTGTCCATCGCCTTGCCGGCTACTAGGGACCATGTCGATGGTGCTCACGGCACTTGTGGAGCGCGGAGTCCGGTCCTCGCAAGTGGGCAGGTGTGAGCACAACGCCTCCGCAGTCCTAACTATCCGCAAAGGATGAGGCGTGCCAGCGCGACCAGCGCGACGCTGGCGACCCACCACACCCTTGAGCGCACTGGGAGTCAGTGACACACCTGGGGTGCTGATCAAGGAGTTGCCGCCATCGAGGTCCTCGAATGGGTTCTGCTCAGCGTCGTCTGGATCGCCGTCGCGTTCTGGCCTGCCCGAGTAGCAGGCCGGAAGGGCCACAGCTTCTTCGGCTTCTTTCTCTTCAGCCTGCTGTTCTTCCCTGCGGCTCTGATCGTGGCCTACATGGTCTACGACCGGAGGGCCGGCGCCGCCGCCGTAATTTCCCTATCCGGGCTTGTCCGTCCTCACCCTCGACCTCTGGAAGGTTCCCGTGATCCAGCAGTAGCCTTGGGCCAGCCTGGCCCCGCGGACTACGTGATCGATGAGTTTCCTGAGTAGCCGGGCGGTCACGCTGGGCCCTCAACGGTGCCGAGGGTAGTCGTGGGTGCCGCTATATCGCCCGACGTGGTTCGGCGACGAATCTGAAGGTGCCAACGAGCGGTCGACCGCACAAGCGAAAGGATCCAACCATGTCCGAGACGCAGATGTTGATCGTGGCGGGCTACGCCGACGTTGAGGTCGCCACGACCGACTTCCAGGCCCTGGCCGACAAGGTGGCGGCCAAGCAGCTGAAGAGCCAGGGCATCATCCTCGTGGGCAAGGGCGCCGATGGCGAGCCTCGGGTGATGGATACCGGCAACCACCTGGGCCGTCGTGGTGCAGGGTGGGGCGGCGGGGCGGGTGTGTTGGTCGGCCTGTTCGCCCCGGCCATGCTGGGCGCAGTGGCGGTGGGTGCGGCCGCCGGTGCGGTGGTTGGTCACTTCGCCTCCCACAAGCTGACCTCGGGCATCCAGCAGCAGGTCGGCGCCGCTCTGAAGACCGGCACGGCCGTGATCATCGGTGTCTTCCCGTCGGGGGCTCGACTCGACGTCGAACGGGCGCTGCCCGGTGCGCCCCTGAAGTCCGTCGTCGAGAGCGACGAGGGCGGTATCAAGGAGCTCAAGGCGAAGCTGACCGAGGCCATGGGCAAGTTCAACCCCGACCGAACCGTGCTGCCGATCCCCGACCGGACCTTCAGTGGCGTCGCCGGCCCGACGATCGACGAGTCCGTCGGCGACTGGAGCGTCGTGGCGCCCACGACTGCGCCGGATGACGCGCCCAACGTGCTCGTCGTCCTCATCGACGATGCTGGCTTCGGTGGGCCCGACACGTTCGGCGGTGGCATTCGCACGCCGAACCTCACGCGCGTACAGGAACAGGGCGTGACCTACAACCGGTTCCACGTCACCGCTGTCTGCTCTCCGACGCGCGCCGCTCTGCTCACCGGACGCAACCATCACCGGGTGGGCATGGGTGGGATCGCGGAGTTCCCGGGGCCGTTCCCGGGCTACACCGGAGCGCGCCCGCGATCCTGCACGGCGCTGCCCCGGATCCTCCAGGAGAACGGCTACATCACCGGTGGCTTCGGCAAGTGGCACATGACACCGGGTCGCGACATGGGGGCGGCGGGTTCGTTCGAGCACTGGCCCACCGGGTGGGGTTTCGACCACTGGTGGGGCTTCCTCACGGGTGCCGCGGGTCAGTACGACCCGATCATCACCCAGGACAACTCCACTCTGGGCGTGCCCGAGGGTGAGGACGGGAAGCTGTACTACTTTCCCGACGACATCACCGACAAGACGGTCGAGTGGCTGCACGCCGTCCGTGCCCAGGATGCTGAGAAGCCGTGGTTCGTCTACTACTCGACCGGAGCGACCCATGCGCCGCACCACGTGGCCAAGGCGTGGGCGGACAAGTACCAGGGGCAGTTCGACGAGGGTTGGGACGTGTACCGCGAGAAGACCCTCGAACGGCAGAAGCGGCTCGGCCTCGTCCCGGCGGACACCGAGCTCACCGAGCGTCCGGCGGCGTACCCGGCGTGGGACGTCCTGTCCGATGCCGAGCGGCGGCTGTACGCCCGGCAGATGGAGGTTTTCGCCGGGTTCTCGGAGAACGCCGACTGGAACGTCGGCCGGCTGCTCGACGCGGTGGACGAGATGGGCGAGCTCGACAACACTCTGGTCATCTACATCTGGGGCGACAACGGTGCCTCGATGGAGGGCACGGTGACCGGCTCGTTCAACGAGACCACGTTCTTCAACGGCGTGGTGCTCGACGCCGAAGAGCAGTTCGAGATGATCAACAAGTACGGCGGCATCGACGAGCTCGGCGGGTTCCACACCGCCCCGCACTTCTCGGCGGCCTGGGCGCACGCGAACAATGCGCCGTTTCAATGGGGCAAGCAGATGGCCAGCCACCTCGGCGGGACGCGCGACCCGATGGTTGTCTCGTGGCCGAAACGGGTCGCCGGCGGCGGTGGCCTGCGCACGCAGTTCACCCACTGCATCGACGTGGTGCCTACGATCCTGGAGGCGATCGGGCTTCCGGAACCCGCGGTCGTGGACGGCATCGAACAGGAGCCGATGGACGGCACGTCCTTCGCATACACTTTCGAAAGCCCCGAGGCGGACGAGCAACACACGGTGCAGTACTTCGAGATGTACGGCAGCCGCGCGATCTACAAGGACGGCTGGTGGGCCTGCACCAAGCTCGACAAGCTGCCGTGGGACTTCTCGCCCGCCACCCTGTCCAGGTTCGGCCCCGGCAGCGGATGGGACCCCGCCCAGGACGTCTGGGAGCTCTACTACCTGCCTGATGACTTCTCACAGGCCCATGACGTCGCCGCCGGCCACCCGGAGAAGGTGGCGGAGCTGGTCGAACTCTTCTCGGCCGAGGCCGAACGCAACCGTGTGCTCCCCCTTCTCGGCGGATTCGCGGTGTTTTTCGGAATCCTGCCACCGATGCCCACCCAGACCCGGTTCGCCTTCGCCGGCGACGTACAGAACATCCAAACCACGCAGATCCCACGCATCATCGGTCGCTCGTACGCCATCGAAGCCGACGTCCACGTGCCCGAGGGTGGCGCCGAGGGCGTGCTCGTGGCTCTCGCGGACTTCATCGGTGGGTTCGCGCTGTGGGTCGACGAGAACGGCATGCTGAATCACACCTACCAGTACCTCGGCATCGACACCTACCGGCAGACCTCGAACGAGCCGATCCCCACCGGCGACGTCACCCTCAAGATGCTGTTCGACGCCGAAGAGGCGAGTCCTGGCACCGGCGGACACGTCACCCTGTGGGCAGACGACAGGCAGATCGGTGAGGGGGACATCCCACGCACCATCTCGCTCATCTTCACCACCTACGCGGGGATGGACATCGCTCGAGACAACGGCGGCGTCGTCGACCTGGACTATGAGGACCGGGCGCCGTACGCCTTCACCGGCACGGTCCGCAACGTCACCTTCGACCTGGCACCACACGCACACGACCAGGAGCTCGACCTCCACGAGTCCACCGCCCAAGCCGCCCTCGCCCACGGGGCCGCCGGCTGAGTCGCCGGCCTCGACAACAAGAACCCCTGACCTGCATGTAGCAGGGCAGGGGTTGCTTGGGCCGGGCTGACAGCGTGCAGGGTCAGGCGGAGGCGAGGGCCTTCGCCTTCATCTGGTCGAACTCCGCCTGGGTGATCGTTCCCTCGTCGAGCAGCTTCTTGGCCGAGGAGATCTGGTCCGCGCTGGAGCCGCCACTCGTGGCGACGACCGAGCGCACGTACTCGGCCTGCTGGCTCTGCAGTTGATTCTGCTGCTCGATCGACCGCTTCGTCATGCCGCCGCCACGGGCGATGAGGTAGACGAAGACGCCAAGGAAAGGAAGGAAGATGATGAAGATGCACCAGATGGTCTTCGCTCCGCCTCCCATGTCGTGGCTGCGGAAGACGTCGCCAAGGACGTAGAACAAGCACATGATCCATGCGAAGAAGATGAAGAACTCGAACATCGCGAGCAGGAACGACCCGTTGTCGTTGAACATCTAGACTGCCTTTCAGTGTGGTTGATGTTGCCGAGGTGGCTCAGATCGAGCGTCCGCGTCTCCTCAGTACCGAGCCCGTACAGCGCGCCGACTCATTCGATCGTGTCCCGCACTCGTGAGACTCATCCGAACCGGATGATCCGGCCAGCTCAGCGTTTGCGGACGCAGTGGCCTCCAGCGCTTCGTCTGTCCGTCTCCTTCTGGCAGCCGTTGCAGCCACCAGCTCGGCCTCGGCGACCTCCCCATTCGGCGCCAGAGCGACGTGCGATCGGCTCTTCCGGCGTGGTGTCCTTCGCCAGGGAGTCCATCGTCGTTTCCAAACGATGGAGACTCACAACTCGACGTACTCGTCGAAGAACCCGCCGACAAGGCGGTACCTGGGAACGTCGAGGCCTCTAAACTTTCTCGGGTCTTTGGTCTTGAACAAGATCGGCTCGCCCGGCGACAGTGCCTTGAACCCGTGCGGTGAAGGCTGCCAGAAGTTCGCCTCGGCGATGGCACCCAGCCTGACGAGAGGAGCGTGCTTGGTGCCGGACTCAGTCGGCCTCGCCTATCCGTTCGAGGGCCCGTGGCAAACCCGGAACAGTCCCGCGAACCGGGTCCCCAGCCACGGCACCACCCTCTTCGCCAGCTCCTACGCGATCGACTTCGTCCCGCTGGACCTGGCCGGACGCTCCGCGCCGGTCACCTTCGGCTCATTGGTGCGCCCTGAACCGGCCGACCGATTCCCGGGCTTCGGACGCCCGATCCTGGCGCCCGTCGATGGAGCAGTCATCGCCGTCCACGACACCGAGCCCGACCACGACTCCTACCGCGGGCTCCCATCTGTTCGTTACGCCCTCACCCAGCGTCGCCGCGCGGCAGCGGGCTGGGTGGCACTGGCCGGCAACCACGTGATGATCCAGACGCCCGATGGCCTGGTGGTCGCGGTGTGCCACCTCCGCCACGGCAGCGCTCAGGTTCGGCTCGGCAAGCACGTGCGCGTCTTCGAGCCGTTGGGAGGCTGTGGAAACTCAGGCAACAGCACTGAGCCCCACCTGCATCTGCAGGTCATCGACCGCCCCGATGTACACCGCGCCGTTGCGGTGCCGATCACTTTCGGCGGACATCTCCCCCGCAACCGCGAAATCGTCGACGCAGGTTGAGCACCAACCTGACGCCAGCGCACCGGGCGGCTCCCGTTCGCCGATGGTCGCACGGGACGCGCACCGGTCAGGATGGGCAGCGGGACTGCCGACGAGCCGTGACCGCGACGTCGTCGACCGCCCGTCGCCCGTCCCGGTTGGTGGTCGACCGCCCATCCCGGTTGGTGGTCGACCAGCGGGACGCGGGTGCGCGGCGTCGTCAAGGAGGGCGATCGATTGCTCAGCGACTCCAGAGCAGGTGGTGGACTACCCCACTCGGGCTTGGGACCACGTCGTGGTGGAATCGGTCGTCGAGCTCGTCCGGGGAGGCCCAGAGCCTGCTGCCCGAGCCGAGCTCCAGGG
Organism: uncultured Actinomycetota bacterium; assembly: GCA_963731985.1. Lineage (GTDB taxonomy): Bacteria > Actinomycetota > Actinomycetes > Propionibacteriales > Nocardioidaceae > Nocardioides. The sequence continues at coordinate 15,809 of CAVSYA010000013.1, forward strand.
GTGAGACCGCCACGTGCAGGGTGTCGACGAGGTCGGCGTCGAGGAAAGCGCGGATGGTCTGCGCGCCTCCACCGAGCCGGACGTCCCGGCCGTCGGCGGCCGCACGGGCCTGATCCAGGACGTCAGCCGGGGTGCCGTCGACGAAGTGGAACGTGGTGTCGGCGAGGGTGAAGGACGGGCGCGGGTGGTGGGTGAGCACGAAGACGGGGGTGTGGAAGGGCGGCTCGTCGCCCCACCAGCCCCGCCACTCGTGGTCTGCCCAGGGCCCGCGATGCGGGCTGAACTTGTTGCGGCCCATGATCTCCGCGCCGATGTTGTGGTGGAAGTCGCGGGCCAGGTGGTCGTCGAGCCCGCGTGAGCCTCCCGGTGTGGTGCGGCCGGGAAAGCTGGCGGTAGCGAAGGCCCAGGAGATCAGGACGCGCGGGTCGGCGTGGCCGAAGGGGCGTTGCAGGCTCTGGCCGTCCCCGGCGCCGTAGCCGTCGGTGGAGACGGTGAAGTTCTGGACTTTCAGCAGCTGGGGCATGGCACTCCTCGTCGTTGGTGGACATCACGATCAGAGACCGTCGCGGGCGCCGGACCTCATCACTCTGGCCCGACGTCCCCAGTCGTACGCCCAACCGGTCGCCGATGGGCACGCGGAACGACCCGTGCGGGATCTACACCCGGTGCGTCACCGGTCGAGACCTGCCATCGGTGACGGCGCTTGTCGCCCGTCGGCGCTGCCGATCCTGGCCCCACGGGGTTCCGCGTCTGGCGCAGCCTAGGCTTGGGGTCTTGGGCTTCAATGCCGTCTCATTGCCCAGATCGTTGATACTGGAGTGCCTGGACGGTCCCCTGAGGCCGATTGCGGCCACCGTGCGCCCTGTCGCGGAGTCGCTCCTTGCGGACCATCCGACCTGCGCCGGGTCGGCGCAGGTTGCCGACGGGCGGGTCGCGGAGGTCCTCCTGAGCAGCCCCCCGGAACCGCGGCTCCTCGAGACGCTCTACCACCTCGCCGGGGACGTGCCGCTCCGAATCACGGTCGTCCCGCGCTCGGCCCCGGAGTTGGAGGTGATCTTCCAACGCGCGCGCGACCGGTGGGACGAGGTCCGCGCGGAGGAACTCGATGTGTGCGGCGCCTGGCCCGATCCACGCCGCGGCATCGTCATCGTTGGAGTCGAGAGTGTGGTCTCCGGTGACGCGCAGGCGGTCGCGGACCGCGTCTTGGGTGAGGGGGCTCGTGTCGAGCGGCTCGACGTCGTTTCCGGTGCTGGCCTGAAGTACCTGCGGACCCCACCGGTGAGGATCCCCACCAGCTCGCTCCGCGAGCGCATCCGCGTGCGGCGACACCCGCCCGCCCGCGCAGCGGCGTCAGGACTGGACGCCGTCGCCCGGCTGATGGCCGATGCGCGAGCAACCGCTCGCCGAGCACGACATCGTGTGGTACGAGTCCCAACTCCGCGGCGTCCACGTCAACGCCTTGGTGCCGCAGGACCGCAGCAAGGGAGAACCAGTGGTCCGCCTCCATCTTCTTCTGCGAGAGTCCACCGAGTGGCTCGTCCGGGCCGACGACCATGCGCGCCGTGTCCGCGATTTCCTCCATCGACGTCACCGCCCAGATGTTGGGCGGGCCCGATGCCCTCCAGCCCCGGTCAGCCAGGAGCAGCACACGGCCGCCGTTCGTGAGGACGGCCTCGTGGCGCGCGGTTACCGACATCTGCCGCGGGTGAGCGACAGTGTCATCGACCTCGACGAAGGTCACCAAGCGAGTCACGTGAACCACGTGCCCATCATGCCGGTCGTGTCCGAGGCGACCGAGGAATCCGCCGAGGGGTCGGCATGCGTGCCCACCCGCTTGCAGGGATGGCGACTCGGCCCGCTGCGGTGGCCTAGATTGTGTCGTGTGGGCCTCTTGACGTTCAGCATCAACCTCACGCTGGACGGGTGCGTCGACCACAAGGAGGGCATAGCCGACGACGAGACGCACGCCCACTTCACCCGTCTCATGGACGAGAGCGGTGCCATGCTCTGGGGGCGCATCACCTACGAGATGATGGAGGGCTACTGGCCGGCGGTCGCCCGTGGCGACGTCAAGGCACTGGGAGCGATGCGGGAGTGGGCGATCAAGCTGGAAGCAAAGCCGAAGTACATCGTGTCGGCGACGCGGAGCGAGTTCCCGTGGACCAATAGCAACCACGTCGTCGGCGACCTGCGCACGGCGGTTCAGGAACTCAAGGACGGGACTCCCAGCGGGGTGCTCGTGGGCAGCAGCAAACTGGCCGCCGAGCTCGACCGACTGGATCTGATCGATGAATACAGATTCCTCGTCCACCCGATGATCACCGGTCACGGGCCCACCCTGTACCGCAACGGACTGCCTCGCACTCGGCGCCTCGATCTGATCTCAGCGGAGCCGCTCAGCAACGGCGCGGTCGCGATGCACTACCGACGGACTGCTTGAAGATCGTCGCGCCGCAGCAACGGCATCTCATGCCTTGGCATCGGTCGGACTTGATCACCGCAGGCCGATCCGCGCCCGGGAGCGCGGAGTGTGGTGCACGTCACACCGGGGCCGTAGGGTGCGTAGACCGGTGGCGCCGCCCGAGGCGCCGCGGGGGCAAGGGGGTTGTGTCATGGCCGGTCGTCGACTTCTCGTCTCTGTCGCTGTCGGCATCGTGGCCGGCGCCCTCGCGGCCGCCGGGCCACTGACGGGCGCAGCGGCCAAGTCGAAGCCACCGACAAGGCCCGACAAGGTCGTCGTCATCGTGGTCGACGCCCTCAGCACGGAGCTCGTCAAGAAGTACGACATGCAGAACGTCAAGGCCCTGATGGCCGACGGCGTAGACACCCCGCGCGGCTACCTCGGCCACACCGGCTCGGTGACCGTGGTGTCCCACAACGTCATCACCTCGGGCATGCTCCCCAAGCACATGGGCTGGACGAACGAGGGCTACCGCGACATCGACGGTGTCCTCGGCGCTCCAGGCGGGCTCTATCTCACGAGCAACTTCGGCTACGCGGAGATGTCGAAGCTGCAGAAGCACGCGGGATACCCGCACCTGTCGGACTACCTTGACGACACCGGCAGGGTCTTCACCGTCAGTCCGAAGGGGTATGCCGCCTACGGCCTCAGCGGCCCGGGGTCGGACGACACCTCGGTGACCACCTTCGCCAGCGGCCCCACCTGCAACGGTGTGCGCTGGCGGATGCCGAGCGGCATCAAGGTGCCGCCGTACATCGCGGGCACGTGTGGCTCGCGCTACTGGGTCGAGCGCGACAAGGGCTACGACACGCTGCAGTTCCCGGCCCAGCTCTACCCGGCGACCGACGACCGCTACGTCGTGGGCGACGAGCCGGGCCACCAGGGCAGTGACATCTGGGCCACCGATGCGGTGCTGGACATCATGGGCCACGAGAAGGACGCCTGGAGCGGCATCTTCGTCAGTCTGCCGGGTGTCGACAAGGCTGCCCACATGTGGGGCGGGGTCAACGACCCCGTGGGCGCCACGCCCGGCTATGACCCGATGACCCACATGGAGTTCGCGACGGCGACGGCCGATGCGCAGGTGGGACGGATCATGAAGGGGCTCGAGGAGAGCGGCGAGCTCGACAGCACCCTGGTCGTGCTCACGGCGGATCACGGATCGGTCGCGGCGGCGGACGGGCACTGGCACGGCGACTTCGAGCCGGTCAACGACTTCGGCTACTACAACTGGTACTACGGCGATCCCGAGAACGACATCTTCTACAACCAGCCACAGAAGGCCCTGCGGCCGCTCATCGACACCGACAACGTCGGGTTCTCCTACAGCGACTCCTCACTCAACGTGTGGCTGAAGGACCAGTCGCCGGCATCGGTCGCCGAAGCCGCCGACGCCATGAGGACCCTTCCGGACGTCACGTCCGTATGGCGACGTCAGGGCGACCGATTCCAGCGGGTCTCGCCGATCCGGCTGGACCGGATGAAGTCCGGCGGGGAGAAGTCGTGGTTCGCCCGCCACGCCGAGGAGTTGATCAACACCCAGGCGGCCGACTACGGGCCCGACCTGGTTGCGACGCTGCCCGACAACACCACCTACTCGGTTCTCGGGGATCACGGCGGCATCCAGCGGACGACGCAGCAGATCCCGATCGTCTTCGCAGGCGCCGACCTGTCCGGGAAGGACCTGCGCGGCCAGGTGAGGTCGGTCGACATCATGCCGACGATCCTCAGGGCGATGGGCATCGCGCCGACGTACGCCATGGACGGCACCGCCTACGACCTGCCGAGAATCAAGCGCTGAGGCACGACTGGTGCACGCGGGGTCGGCAGCACACGGAGGCCCGTGATGCGGACGCCCCGTTCGCGAGCGAGTGCGCGAGGTCGTTGAGCGGCAGACGTTTTCCGGGCTGATTGACCGGGTCCTCGAGCGACGTCGATCGACCCGGCGTCCAGTTGGGTCGTCGAGGAAGGAGACCAGCCGTGAGCTCGTTCACCGAGGCCGAGCTCGACCACCTGGGCCAGCGCCGCCTGGCGCGGGCCGGGTGGCCACCGTCTGCGGCAACGGCATCCCGCACGTCACCCCGGGCGGAATGTGGTGGCACAACGCCGAGCGCGACACCGTTGGTGTCACCGGGCGCGAGTTCGACACATGCAGAAGTACCGCGAGGTGGAACAGGGGGCGAACGCGGCCATCGTGATCGACGCACTGCGCCTCCACCTGCAGCGACACGGCGTTCCCGCAACGGCATCCTGACCGGAGCGCGTCCCGCGCGACCATCCCGCATCGGTGTTGGCGGCCTATGATGCTCCGTGGCCGAGTCGTTCGCCGAGATGCTCCAGGGGGGGCGACCGTGCTCGGCTGGAGGAGCTGTTCGCGACCATCGCCGACCCAGACGAGGTAGTTCGCCTGCGAGTCGGGGACGCGTTGGAGAAGGTCTGCCGCGAGCGACCGGACTGGTTCGTGGCGCACATCGAGCGCCTGCTGGGCGACTTCGGGAAGATCGAGCAGCCGTCGGTTCGGTGGCACGTAGCCCAGATGCTCCAGCACCTACGCGATGATCTCTCCGACGACCGGGCGCGGCGGGCTACCGAGCTGCTTCAGCGGAACCTGACCACCTCCACGGACTGGATCGTGCTGAACGTGACCATGGACGTCCTGACAGGGTGGGCGCGTGACGATCCACCGTTGGCGGGCTGGCTCATGCCCGCGCTCGAACGCCTACGCCACGACGATCGGAAATCGGTCGCCAAGCGCGCCTCCGAGCGCCTGGGCGAGCTTGCCGGGTGAAAGACTTCGATCAAGGACGCCGGGCGGCGGTGGTTGCGAGGGCGGGCGCCGCAGGCGGATCCTGACCGGAGCGCGTCCCGCGCGACCATCCTGACCGGAGCGCGCGTCCCGGGCGACCATCCTGATGTGGGGACAGACCTGAGGGCCGCCGTGACCGTCTCACTGACATTCCATGGCGGCGCTGGGACGCGGGTACGAGAGTGCCGATCGGGTTCACAGCAGTGCGTTCTCGATGGTGGTGGCGACGAAGTTGCTGTAGCGGCGCGTCGTCCATCCACGGCGTACGACGAGGAGGTCGTACATCTCCTGTGACGACACGGCGAACAGGACGTCGGTGGCCTGGGGCAAGGAGACGCCGGGGCGTAGGTGTCCTGCGTCGGCGAGGAAGCGGGCGTTGGCGCGCATGCGACGGAGCCGGTCGGAATCCAGGTCGTCGGCCAGCTCCTGCATGGTGGGGTCGAAGGCCGCCGCATCGCGAACCAGGCCGAGGATCGGGGCGACCCGGGGAGCCACCTCGGCGGCAAGCTTCGCCCATCCCCTGACCACGGCTCGCGGATCCGCAAGGTCGCGAAGCTGGTCCGAACGATCCTCAGCGGCTACCGTTCCGGTGCCGAGGAGGGCGTGGGTGCGCAGCTCACGGACGAGTCCGGGCTTTCCGCCGAAACCTTTGTAGACCGTCTCCGGTGACACTCCGGCCGCCGCGGCGATGCCGGCGATCGTCGTCGCGGCGTACCCCTGACTGAAGAACAGCTCCTGCGCGGCATCCAGGACACTGTGCCGACGCTGCGCGGCCTTGAGCCTGCGTCGGGATGCGTCGTAGTGCCGGACCTTGACTCGTGCACTCAACAGGGTCATCCTCACTATTAGATACATGACACTGTATCTAAAACTTCTACGGAGGGGCAGATGGGACACGCGGTTTTCGCGCTCGCGCTCCGCGACGCGACCAATAGCAGGAGCGTCTCGCGCGTGGCGGACTGCTTCGCTGAGGACTACCGCAACCAGACGCCTGCCCATCCCGGCCGCGGGTTCACCGGCAAGGACCAGGTACGTCGGAACTGGGCTCAGATCTTCGCTGGCGTACCAGACCACACGGCCACCCTCATCGCATCAGCACAGGAGGGGGACTTGGTCTGGACCGAGTGGGAGATGCGGGGCACCCGCCTCGACGGTGCACCACACCTGATGTGCGGACCGATCGTGTTCACCGTGCGCGACGGACTCGCCACAGCGGCACGCTTCTACCTCGAGCCCGTCGATGATCCCAGCGGCGGCGCCGACGCCGACGCCGCCGTTCAGCGGATCCTGTCCTGATGTTCCTGGTGGCCGGTGGGACCGGACGGTTGGGGTCGCGCGTCGTCGACCTGCTCGAGACTGGCGGAGCGTCCGTGCACGCCCTGAGCCGACGCGTCGACGGCGACTTGCGCGACATTCCCGACCAGGCCCTGGCCGGGGTTTCGGTCGCCCTCTCCTGCGTCACCGGTTTCCCCCGCCAGGCACCAGCAGACGTGGACCTGGCCGGCAACGTCGCGCTGATCGACGCAGCCACACGGGCCGGAGCCGCCGTGGTCCTGGTCTCGGTGCTGGGTGCCTCTCCCCAGAGCCCGATGCAGCTGTTCAGGATCAAGTACGCCGCCGAGGAGCACCTGCGTCGAAGCGGGGCCCCGTGGACGATCATCCGCCCCGACGCCTTCGAGGAGACCTGGGTGCAGATCCTCGAGCAGACAGCGGGACGCCGGGGTCGACCCATCGTGTTCGGGCGCGGCGACAACCCCATCGCCTGGACGACGGTCGACGCAGTCGCCGCCCAGGTCGTCCGTGCCGTTCTCGAGCCGGACCTGCGGGGTCAGACCATCGATGTCACCGGGCCCGTCCCACGCACCCTCGAGCAACTCGCTCACGAAGTGATGCTGGCCCACGGATGGGAGGGAAATCCGCGACACGTGCCACGCACCGCCCTCCACCTCCTGGCCCTCCTGCCCGGCCAACCCGGCCGGATGGCCAAAGCCTCACTAGCCATGGACGTTCTCACCACGCCAGCCTGACCAGCGGCCGGCGACCCAGACGCGGCCGGAGTGACACACCGCTCGCCCATCCTGACCGGAGCGCGTCCCGCGCGACCATCCCGAACCGGCACGCTCCGCGTGCCCATCCGTGCCGTGCTGACCGACGCGGGCCGCGGTGCCGCCGCAGCCGCGACCGACGAGTTCAAGCCCGGCCTCGATGGGGCGGAGCTTGGCCTGCTCACCGAGCTGCTGGGCCGTCCGGGCGGCCGGCGGCGACACGGTGGAGCGCTGAACCGGCCGAGAGCCGATCAGTCGCCCTCGGAGTACTTCGCGCGCTTCACGACCATCGGGTCGGGGGGGTAGACCACGGCGTGGTCCTTGCCCTCGTAGTCGAACTGGTGCAGGAAGCCACGAATGGCGTTGATCCGGGCTCGCTTCTTGTCGTTGCTCTTCACCTGCATCCACGGCGCGCGCTTCTTGTCAGTGTTGGTGATCATCGCCTCCTTGGCCGCGGTGTAGTCCTCCCAGCGGTCGAGGCTCTCGAGGTCCATCGGTGACAGCTTCCACCGGCGGACGGGGTCGATCTGGCGGATCGCGAAGCGGGTGCGCTGCTCGTTGCGCGTCACCGAGAACCAGAGCTTGGTCACCGTCGTCCCGGAGTCCACCAGCATCCGCTCGAACATCGGCGCTTGGGTCATGAACGTGTGGTACTGCTCGTCGGTGCAGAAGCCCATCACCCGCTCGACGCCGGCGCGGTTGTACCAGGAGCGGTCGAAGAGCACGATCTCGCCGGCGGTGGGCAGGTGCTGGACATAGCGCTGGAAGTACCACTGCCCCTGCTCGCTGCCGGAGGGCTTGTTCAGCGCCACCACGCGCGCGCCGCGCGGGTTGAGATGCTCTATGAAGCGCTTGATGGTGCCTCCCTTGCCTGCTGCGTCGCGGCCCTCGAACACCAGCACGTGCTTGGCGCCGCTGTCCTCCGACCAGTACTGGAACTTCAGCAGCTCCACCTGAAGGCGGTACTTTTCCTCCTCGTACGCCTCCCGGTCCATCAGCTCGTCGTAGGGGTAGTCCTCCCGCCATGTCTCCACCGCGCTCCCGTCGGGAGCGACCAGCGTCGGGTCCTCGCCCTTGCTGCCGTGGACGGTGTAGCCCTCCACCCGGAGGTAGTCGATGTACTCGCGGAGGTTCATCTGCTGCGCCATGCACCGTTCCTAGCGCATCAGCTGACTCGGGCCAACTTGGTGAGCATCCCCGCTTCTGGAGAGGAGGCAGGCCTTGGGCCCGTGACACGACGCAGCTCGTCCGGTCCGGGATGGACACGCACCCGGGTGCGTCAGCGCGATCTCTCGACCTCCCCACGTATCAGCCGGCCGACTCGAGCGCTCCCTTGTTGCATAAACGCGAGAGGACCTGCGATGCCGAGGAGCCAACGCGAGCTCGACTGCGCCTGCGGCCAGCCCTTGGACCTGGCCGTGGCCTGGTGGCCGGAGCACTGTCCGCGATGCGGGCGAACGGGGACCCGTGCTCGCTCGGTGGTTCCTCTTGTTGAGGTTCGACCGGCGGTTGCGCCGCACGAAGCCGGTGGCGCTGGCCCGGGTTCGCGAGTACCGGGTGATGTTCGGGATGTCGACCGCCAGCGCCGACCGGAACGCCATGTTGGCCACGAACAGCGTGGAGGGGGCGATGTCGCCGTCGCCGGCACAGGTCCAGATGTAGGTGCCGTTGCTGGCGGCAAGATCGTCCAGCGTCAGGTACATCCAGATCGCGACCGCGATGATCGCGGGTGCCGCGATGGCGGCCAGGCGTTGCTCGGTGCCGATGTCGGCGGTAAGCGTCGTGACGAGGCAAGCGCCGCGTTGGCCAGCAGGATGGTCAGCAGCACCTGCCACAAGGAGAGGCCGGCGGCGCCGTTGGCGAGCACGAGGGCCACGCGGGGCAACGCTCGGAGGCCGGCGCGGCGCTGCTGAGCCGCCTCGCGGGCGGCGTCCATCGCCGTGCGGTGGGGATCGGCTGGCCGGTCCGGATGCCGGCGAGGACCAGGTCGTCCGGCTGCCCGGCCACCTCGGCGCCGAGCGCGCGGATCGATGCGCGCTGAGCTGTTCAGTGCGCGGCTGTTCCGTGCGCGCCGCTGCGGCGCAGGTCGCGCGGACGGCCGTCGGGATCGTGCACCAGGCGAAGCATCCCCCGGGCGAGCAGTCGCCGCCCTCGCGGCACGGCGAGCGTGGGCAGGGGGCGCAGGCGTCCGGGAGGCCGTGGCGTCCTTCCACCGTCGCGGTGCCAGGACTCGAGGCGCTCGGCGGACTCGGCGTATCGCTGGGCCATCGCGTGTGGTTCGAGACAGTCGGCCATCGCCACCTCCCACCCGTCCCGCTCGACGGCGTCGAGACGGTCGAGGTGCTCGGCGGCCAACCGCAGCCGCAGCCTCTGCGCACGGTCGTCGTCGAGCACCGCGGCGGTCAGCTCGCCGTCGTGGGTCCACGAGCGCCGATTGACGTTGTCCGAGCCCACCGCCGACCACCGGTCGTCGACGACGGTCGCCTTGGCGTGCACGTAGACCGGCATTCCGTGTTGATTCTCCAGCCCGTACGCGGCGACGCGACCCGGTGCGGCGCGAGTGAGCGCGTCGAGGGCGCGGCCACGTGCGAGCAGCTGCGAGGTACGGCTGAGCCCCTCGACGTCGGGGACGAGCGGGACCACGACCACCAGCCGAAGCTGGGGATGGGTGCCCAGCGCATCGACGAGAGCGTGGGTGCCCTCGCCGTGCCAGAAGTACTGGTCCTCGACGTAGATGAGCTCGCGCGCGTTCGCGAACGCCTTGAGGTAGCCGCGGGCGACGCTGCGCTCCCCCAGCGGCGCGAAGGGATACGACCGGCCGCCCCCGAGCGCGGGATAGGTGCGGAGCAGCTGCACGGGGCTCGGCCCGGCCTGGGCGGGGACGGGTAGCTGGTCGGGCAGGCGGCCGGGTTGGCTGCGCACCGCACGCCACTTGTCGAGCAAGCGGCGCCACAGCAGCCGCGACGGCGGCGAGGGATCCTCCCACCGCTCGCGGAACACCGTCTCGACATCGTGGACCACCGGCCCACGCAACCGCAGCTGCACGTCGTGCCAGGACGCTTGCTCGCCGTACTCCGGCACCGTGCTGCGGCCCTGCGGGTCGCCCTCGTGGCGGTGGTCGTCGCGTCGGTTGTGCGCCAGGTCGATGCCCCCGACGAAGGCGACATCGTCCACCGGGTTCCCCGCACGCCGGATGACGACGAACTTCTGGTGGTGCGACCCCCCGACCCGCACCCGCATGTCCAACACCACCGGCACGCCCTGGTGGCGCAGCTGTTCGCCGAGGTGCCGGTTGGCCTCGTGGAAGAAGCCAGCCTGGTCGATGTGGGAGCGCCAGATCAGACCGCGCACGGTCGCGCCCCGGCTCTGGGCGGCGCCGAGCACCTCGAGCACCTCGGTACCCGAGCCCTCGCCGAGGCGCTGGTGAGCATCGCCCTGCCAGTCGGTGAACAGCACGAGGTCGCCCTCACCCACGCTGGCCAGCTCCTCGAGCAGCGCCGCGAAGTAGGCCGCCCCGTCGACCATCGGCTCCACAAGGTTCCCCGTCGCCCACGCCACATCACCGATGAACCGGTCATCGACCCGCGTGTGAGGATTCCCGCGCTCCGCGGCGGTGAGGAACCAGCGCGCGGGCTCGGCCGGCACTCGCCGGTCGGGCCGCTCGGGGGTGGTGATCACAGGGTGGATCCTCCCGGCCGGTGGTCTGCTCCCGCGACACCACCCCCGTACCAGCCGCGCGCGAGCCGTGAGCTCCCCCCGGCGAGACCCTTGCGACTCCGTGCTCGGCCATGGAGAGCAGCTGCCCGCCGGGCCCCGTCTTGTCCCACGAGCCGATCCTGACCGTAGCGCGTCCCGCGCGACCATCGGCGGACTCTGGCGGTCCCTATGGGGCAGGTGGTCGGGTCGGACGGGCGACGATCAGCCAGAACGAGTGGTGCTCCACAACGTGCCCGCCGAGCGCGAGGACGGCCTCGGCGGCACGATCGACTTCTGTGGCGGTCCAGTCGCTGAAGGTGTCGAAGAGTCGGCGCACCCCTGCTTTGGTCGAGCTCGATGGTTCACCGGAGGGCGTGGATGTCGTCTGCGGTGAACAACCCGGTTCCGGTCAGGCTTGCCGCGACCGCCGCGGAGTCTCCAGCGGCGGGGCCAGGCCGGGGAGTGCGGGTGCGGGCCCGCACATCTCGGTAACCCTTTACCGGAAAGGTGTCGGCGGGGCTGCGGGGTCGCCGACTACGGTGCGCCACACCAGGAACGTGGCTCGGGGCTCGACCGCGTTCACCTGGAGGCCGGCGGCGACGAGCGGGCCGGTGGCCTGGCCTGCCACCACGGGACCACGCCTCATCATGCACCGTCGGCCGAGCCGATGACCTCGAGCTCCCGCCGAGCTGCCGGGGACGAGTTTGCATGTTCCGCGCTTCGCGACATGGTGGTCACATGTCGAACGCCACCCGCGGCAAGCACGCGCCTGCTCCGCACACCGAGCAGCACCTGCATCTCGCCGACCGCTCCGTCGCCCACAACTACTACCCACTGCCGGTCGTGCTGGCCGAGGGTGAGGGAGCGTGGGTGACCGATGTCGACGGGAGTCGCTACCTCGATTGCCTGGCCGGGTACTCCGCCCTCAACTTCGGCCACCGGCACCCGGTACTGCTCCAAGCGGCGCGTGACCAGCTCGACCGGGTCACCCTGACCAGCCGGGCCTTCCACAACGACCAGCTCGGCCCCTTCTGCCGGGACCTGGCAAACCTGACCGGCATGGAGCGCGTGCTGCCGATGAACACCGGGGCCGAAGCGGTGGAGGCGGCGATCAAGGTGGCCCGGAAATGGGGCTACGACCTCAAGGGGCTGCCGGCCAACGAGGCCAACATCATCGTCGCGGCCAACAACTTCCACGGCCGCAGCACCACCATTGTGAGCTTCTCCACCGACCCGCTGGCCCGCGAGGGCTTCGGGCCGTTCACGCCCGGCTTCCGGATCGTGCCGTACGGCGACGCGGCCGCGATGCGCGCCGCCATCGACGAGGAGACAGTTGCCGTCCTGCTCGAACCGATCCAGGGGGAGGCAGGCGTGATCGTCCCGCCGGCCGGTTACCTGGCCGCGGTCCGCGAGATGTGCACCGAGAAGGACGTGCTGTTCATCGCCGACGAGATCCAGTCCGGCCTCGGCCGCACAGGGACCACGTTCGCCTGTGAGCTGGAGGGCGTCGTTCCCGACATGTACGTGCTGGGCAAGGCGCTGGGCGGCGGGATCGTCCCGGTCTCGGCCGTGGTGTCCTCCGACGAGGTTCTCCGCGTGCTGCATCCCGGCAACCACGGCTCGACCTTCGGCGGCAACCCGCTCGCGGCGGCCGTGGGCAGCGCCGTGGTGAAACTGCTGGAAGGCGGCGAGATCCAAGAGCGTGCGCGCGACCTGGCCGGCATTCTCGAGTCGGGGCTGCAGAAGCTCGTCGGTGATGGGGTCGTGGCGGTGCGCACCCGCGGTCTGTGGGCGGGCATCGACGTCGAGCCCGGCCTGATGAGTGGCCGCGAACTGTGCGAGCGGATGCTGGCCAGGGGAGTGCTCGTCAAGGACACCCATGGGTCGACCATCCGGCTTGCTCCTCCGCTGGTAATCGAGCAGGAAGACCTGGAGTGGATGGTCAAGCAACTCGGGGCGGTGCTGGCCGAGGCGCGCTGAGCGCCATCCGGTCCGGCGCGTCAGCCGACAAGCACGAGCCCGACGAATCTGACGGAGTACGACGAGCACCAGGGCGACGGTCAGCGCCTGCTTCCCGTACGCCTTCGCACTGATCTGCAGCACGGTTGCGCCCAGGTCGAGGGCGTCGTCGTTCGCCACTGTGTTGGGGCCTCCCGCTACTTCGGCCCGCGCCAGGGGGGTCCGCAGCTCGTGGCCGACGTCGCGGAGCGGCTGGCGCTGAGCGGTGAAGGCTTCATCGAGCCGGTCGAGCATCGCATGGAAGGTGTGACCCAGCTCGGCGATCTCGTCCTGCCCTGTGACTTCGATGCGCTCGCGAAGGTCGGCGTCCGTGATCCATCTCGCCGTGGCAGTCAGCCGGTCGAGAGGGGAGAAGACCCGCCCCGCCACCACGAATGCGCCCCATGTGCCCAGAATCAAGAAGCCGAGAGTGACCGCAATGGAGACGCGGATCGCCTGCTCGATCTTCGACGGACACCGGTGCCACGGTGTAGCGGACAGGGCCTACCGGCGGTTCCAGGGAGCCCGATACCCGTCGTTCCGACGAAGCCCACTGCTAGACCAGTTCCGGGTCGGAGGCCAGGTCATAGCCTGTCGCCTCCGCGCCGGCCGAGCGGTAGAGCCGGCAGCCGATGGGCGTGCGGATCTGCTCCCCCGCGGGAGGTGGGTCGATGACAAGAACGGTTCCGAACACCGATCGCAGGTCGTCGTCCACCTCGATGCCCAACTCGCCTTCGCCGTCGCGCTCGTCACCGGGACCGGGGCGGCGTTCTCCGGTACTGCATCAGCGGCACATCCCTGAGGCCGCCTTCGCATGTCCGACAGGCGGCGGACTGCCGCTGGTGACCGTGGACGTCATCCGAGGTGGTCGACGGCAAGACCGGATCGCATGACGCACCCAGGCGACGCCATACCGTGTGGTCGTCCTGGCGGCCGCAATGTATGACGTCATCGGGAGGGCGCTTGTTGGTGGCACGGTCTCGGCGGTGTGACGCAGTGCCCCCACTACGGGCGAAACGATCGCGGACTCTTCAGCGCATTGAGCTCCGCCGGGCGAGCGCGGCCTCGTGCTCGCGCGGGAGAGTCGCCGGTACAGGTGCCACGAGCGGCGTTCGGAGCGGGTGAGCTGGGATGCGACCGGCCGTCGCACGACCTCGAGCCGGACCTCGTCCTCGACGATCCTGGCCCGCATCCCCGATCGCGGCTTCTCGGAAGGGTCGTTCGGTCGGCAGCCTGGACCCCTGGCGGGGCGCCGGAGACCTCGCAGGAGACCTCGCCGGGGGCATGGCCCTCCTGGTGCCAGCCCGGACCGCGGCAGAACGCGGCCCGGGACCTCTCCGGGCTTCTTCAACGAACCTTCACACGACCTCGACCGGACGAGCCCGGCGCGCGGGCAATGGTGGGGGCACGACGACCAGCACAGGAGGTGCTCACCACGACGGATTGGTACGGGAACGGCATGGGCGCAAGAGGGTGGCTGGTCATGGTCGCGGCGATGGCGTTCTTCTGGGGCTTGGTCATCCTCGCCGGGGTCATGATCTTCCACGGCAGCGGTCGCGGTGGCGGCGCCACCCGGGACCGCGACGCACTCGAGATCCTCGACGAGCGGTTCGCGCGGGGCAACGTCGACCGCGAGGAGTACGAGGCGCGCAAGGCTGTGCTCCGTGAAAGCGTGCGCTGACCGTCGACGTGGCCGGGCCTGCTTCCACAGCTCCGCGCCCGGATGACCCGGAGATGCGGACCGGATATCGGCTCGGCAACGGTTCGCACCGCTCCCGCCTCGACGATTGTGCTGAGGGTGGGCGTGCGCGAGAGTGCTGCCATGAGTGATGCCCTGAAGCAGACCGTCCCCCCGGCCCGACCCATGCGCGGGCCCGTGCGTCGCCGCCTCGCCGCGGTGGCCGTCCTTGCGCTCGCCGCGCCCCTGACCCTGACCGCCTGCGGCGGCGACGACGACGGCGGCGGTGGGGGCGACTCCGGCTCGTCGTCCGCGGGCAGCGACCTCAGCCTGGTCTCGGAGGGGACGCTGACCGTGTGCAGCGACGTGCCCTACCCGCCCTTCGACCTTCAGGAGAGCGGCAGCGTACACGGGCTTCGACGGGGACGTCGTCACCGAGATCGCCGACCGGATGGATCTGGAGGTCGAGCTCAAGGACCAGGGCTTCGACGGCCTGCAGTCCGGCCTCGCGCTGAACTCCGGCAGCTGCGACATGGTCGCCGCGGCGATGACCATCACCGACGAGCGCGACGAGAACATCGACTTCTCCGAGGGCTACTACGACTCCCAGCAGTCCCTGCTGGTGCCCGAGGACTCCGACATCGCCTCCATCGACGACCTCGACGGCGCCAAGGTGGCCGTGCAGCAGGGCACCACCGGCAAGGCGTACGCCGAGGAGAACGCACCCAGCGGCGCCGAGCTCGTCACCTTCCCGGGCGACGGGGAGATGTACAGCTCGATCAAGGCGGGCCAGGTCGACGCGATCCTCCAGGACCTGCCGGTGAACCTGTCGCACGAGCAGGACGGCGGCTACACGATCGTCGAGCAGTACGACACCGGGGAGCAGTACGGATTCGGCTTCCGCGAGGAGGGCTCGGACCCGCTCCAGCAGGCGGTCAACGACACCCTGGCCGAGATGCGCGACGACGGCACCTACGACGAGATCTATGGGGAGTACTTCTCCACCAGCTCGGGCGAGGGCGAGGGCTGATGGAGGGACGCCGGGCCCTCGCCGGTGAGGCCGGGGAGGCGTCCGACTCGCCGCACCAGGTGGGCGCGCCGTGAAGCGCACGACGCGGAGCAGGCTTATCCGCGGGGCGCTCTACCTGCTGTTGGTGGCGGGCCTCGTGGCCTTGGGCGGGGTCGCCGACTGGCCCGCGATCCGCGAGAACTTCCTCAACACCGAGGTCGCGCGCAGCCTGTGGCCCGAGATCGTCACGGTGGCCGCCAAGAACACCATCGTCTACACGGCGATCGCCTTCGCCGGCGGGCTCGTCCTGGCCCTCGTGCTGGCGCTGATGAAGCTCTCGCCCGTGGCGCCCTACCGCTGGATCGCCACCATCTACATCGAGTTCTTCCGCGGCCTCCCGGCGCTGATCGTGATCATCGCCTTCGGGTTCGCGATTCCGATCGCGCTCAACTGGCGGCCGCCGGGCGGGCCCGTCGGCGCGGGACTGCTGGCTCTGGTCGTCGTGTCGTCGGCCTACATGGCCGAGACGCTGCGCGCGGGCATCCAGGCGGTCCCCAAGGGGCAGCTCGAGGCCGCCCGCTCGCTGGGCATGAGCGGTCCGTGGTCCACCGTGTCCGTGGTGCTGCCCCAAGCGTTCCGGATCGTGATCCCGCCGCTGACCAACGAGCTCGTGATCCTGATCAAGGACACCTCGCTGCTGTTCGTCATCGGCCTCGCAGCCAACGAGCGGGAGCTGACGACGTTCTCCCGCGACGCCCTCACCACGAGCTTCAACAGCACCCCGCTGCTGGCGGCCGCGGTGTTCTACTTGATCATCACGCTCCCGCTCACCCGGCTCGTCGCCGAGCTCGAGCGGCGGCAAGGGAAGGCGAGGTAGCCGTGAGCGATACCAGCACCGGGGCGAGTACCGCGGGCGCGGCGTCGGCCGACGTACCGGCGATCGACGTCCGGCAGCTGCACAAGTACTTCGGGGACAACCAGGTGCTCACCGGCATCGACTTCCACGTGGACCAGGGCGAGGTCGTCTGCGTCGTCGGGCCCTCCGGCTCGGGCAAGTCGACACTGCTGCGGTGCGTGAACATGCTCGAGATCCCGACCTCCGGCACCGTCATCGTGGAGGGCATCGACGTCACCGACCCGGAGACGGACCTGGACGACGTGCGCTCCCGGATCGGGATGGTCTTCCAGCAGTTCAACCTCTTCCCGCATCTCACCGTGCTCCGCAACCTCACCCTGGCCCAGCGCCGGGTGCGCAAACGGAGCAACGACGAGGCCGTGCGTATCGCGCGGGCGAACCTGGAGAAGGTCGGCCTGGCGGACCGGGAGGACTCGTACCCGGCCCACCTCTCGGGCGGCCAGCAGCAGCGCATCGCCATCGCCCGCGCGCTGTCGATGGAGCCCGACATGATGCTCTTCGACGAGCCGACCAGCGCCCTGGACCCCGAGCTCGTCGGCGACGTGCTCGAGGTGATGCGCCAGCTGGCCTCTGAGGGCATGACCATGATGGTCGTGACCCACGAGATGGGCTTCGCCCGCGAGGTCGGCGACAAGCTCGTCTTCATGGACGGCGGCGTCATCGTGGAGGAGGGCGACCCCAGGCGCGTGCTCGCCGACCCGCAGCACGAGCGCACCCAGGAGTTCCTCTCCAAGGTGCTCTAGTCATGATCGGACGGCCGCCGCTCGCGGAGCACCTCTCGCTGCAGCCTCACCCCGAGGGTGGGTGGTATCGGCAGACCTGGGTCTCCCCGGAGCGCGTCCAGCTCGCCGACGGCCGCGAGCGGCCCACGGCGACGCTGATCTACTTCCTGCTGCCCGCCGGAGAGACCTCCGCGTGGCACCGCGTGGCCTCCGACGAGATCTGGATGGCGCACGCCGGAATGGTCATCCTGGAGTACGGCGGCGAGGGCGCCGCTCCCTCCACCGGGCTGACGACGCGCGTCGGCGTGGACGTGGGCAAGGGCGAGCAGCTCCAGGCCGTGGTGCCGGCCGGGGTGTGGCAGCGCACCCTGCCGGGGGCCGTGGACGCGCTGGTGAGCTGCCTGGTCTCGCCGGGCTTCGACTTCGAGGACTTCGAGCTGATGGAGGACGACCGCCCGCCCGTGCAGCCCTCGCCGTTGCGCCCCGCGCCCGACTGACCGGGCCCGATGCCGGCGTCGGCAGTCGTGTCCGATTCCCGCGAGGCCAGCGCCGGGCCCGTGGGGCACGATGGGGACATGGCACCGATCCCCGCGCTCGACGACGCCGCTCGCTGGGCCGCGGTCTCGAGCAGAGACCGGCGCTTCGACGGGATGTTCTGCACCGCCGTCCGCACCACCGGGATCTACTGCCGGCCCTCCTGCCCCGCCCGACCGGCCCGTCGCAACGTCGAGTTCTACCCGACGGCGGCTGCGGCCCAGGGGGCCGGCTACCGGGCCTGCCGCCGCTGCCTGCCGGACGCCGTCCCGGGAAGCCCCGACTGGGACGTCGCGGCCGACGTGGCCGGCCGCGCGATGCGGCTGATCGCTGACGGCGTGGTGGACCGCGAAGGCGTGGACGGCCTCGCCGGCCGTCTCGGCTACACCCCCCGGCATCTCGGTCGCGTGCTCAGCGCCGAGCTCGGCGCCGGACCGCTGGCCCTGGCCCGCACCCGCCGAGCACAGACCGCGCGGACCCTCATCGAGGGCACCGAGCTGCGCTTCGCCGATGTGGCCTTCGCGGCCGGCTTCGCGAGCGTTCGCCAGTTCAACGACACGATCCGCGAGGTGTACGCCGCGTCGCCGCAGCAGCTGCGCGGACGGCCGGGGCGCGGGGCCGGGGTCGCCGGGGTGGCGGCCGGGACCGTGCGCCTGCGCCTGGGCGTCCGCACGCCCTTCGCGGGCCGGGCGCTGATCGACTTCCTCGCCCACCACGTCGTGCGGGGCCTCGAGTCGTGCGGACGGGGCTGGTATGCCCGCACCCTCGATCTGCCCCACGGCCACGGGACCGTGCGGATCGAGGCGGACGACCTGCCCGCGGACACCGGCGGGGACCAGGGCACGGCCTTCGTCGCCACCACGCTGCGGCTCGCCGACCTCCGCGACCTCGCCGCGGCCACCGAGCGCGTGCGCCGGATGCTCGACGCCGACTGCGACCCCGTCGCGGTGGACGCCGACCTGGGCGTGGACGCGGTGCTCGGTCCGCTGGTGCGGAGCCGGCCCGGCCTGCGCGTCCCGGGCCAGGTCGACGGGGCGGAGACCGCCGTGCGCACCGTGATCGGCCAGCAGGTCAGCGTGTGCGCTGCGCGCACCGTCACCGCCCGGGTCGTCGCGGCGCACGGCCGGCGGGTCGAGACCGGAGAGCCCGGCCTGACCCACCTCTTCCCGCGACCCGCGGACCTCGCGACCACCGACCCCGCGACGCTGCCGATGCCCCGCTCCCGCGGCCGCGCTGTGGTCGGGCTCGCGGCGGCGCTGGCCGACGGCGACCTCGTGGTCGACCGCGGGCCCGACCGGGCCGATGCCCGCCGCCGGCTGCTCGCGCTGCCGGGCATCGGCCCCTGGACCGCCGACTACGTGGCGATGCGCGCGCTGGGCGACCCCGACGTCTTCCTGCCCACCGACCTCGGTGTTCGTGCCGCGCTTCGGCGGCTGGGACAGCCGACCCTGGACGGCGGGCGGTGGCGGCCGTGGTGCTCCTACGCGCTGCTGCACCTGTGGCACACCGTGATCCCCGGCCAGCCCCCACCGCCGGGTGCCGCGGCGCCCGGCGACGATGCGACGACACGACAGGAGACCTGAAGATGTGGACGACCATGCCCTCGCCGGTCGGCGAGCTGCGACTCGTCGCGGATGCGGACGCGCTGCTCGCGGTCGGCTTCCAGCCGTTCGGCCCGCCCGCCGACGGCCGGCCGGTCGGGGAGCGCGACGACGACCACCCGATCCTCGCCGAGGCCGTGCGCCAGCTCTCGGCGTACTTCGCCGGCGAGCGGACCGACTTCGACCTGCCCCTCACTCGGACGGGGACGGCATACCAGCAGCGTGTCTGGGAGGCGCTGCGCGGCATCGGCTACGGGGAGACCGCCACCTATGGCGACGTCGCCCGGCGGATCGGCCAGACCACGG
The DNA here is from genome assembly GCA_963731985.1 of uncultured Actinomycetota bacterium. Lineage (GTDB taxonomy): Bacteria > Actinomycetota > Actinomycetes > Propionibacteriales > Nocardioidaceae > Nocardioides. The sequence continues at coordinate 35,581 of CAVSYA010000013.1, forward strand.
CGGCGTCGCGGGCGGTGGGCCTGGCGGCCGGACGCAACCCGATCCCGATCATCGTTCCCTGCCACCGCGTCGTGGGATCCGACGGGACCCTGACCGGGTACGCCGGAGGCGTCGACCGCAAGCGCGCGCTGCTGGACCTGGAACAGGCCGCGCTGTTCTAGGTCGTCACGAACCGTTCGCGACGCGGCGCAGCGACTCCGAGAGCCGTTCGGCGCCGGCCATCACGGCCGGTGCGTGCATCCGGCCGGGCTGGCGGGAGAGCCGCTCCAGCGGCCCCGAGACGGACACCGCGGCGATGATCTTGCCGCTGGGGGAGCGCACCGGCGCCGAGACCGACGCGACGCCCTGCTCGCGCTCGCCGACCGACTGCGCCCAGCCCCGGCGACGGATCCCGGAGAGGGCGGTCGCCGAGTAGGCGGCGTTCTGCAGGCCGCGGTGCATCCGCTCCGGGTCCTCCCAGGCCAGCAGGACCTGGGCGGCGGAGCCGGCCCGCATCGTCAGCTGGGATCCGACCGGGATCGTGTCGCGCAAGCCGCTGGGGCGCTCGGCTGCCGCCACGCAGACGCGGTGGTCACCCTGGCGGCGCCACAGCTGCGCGGACTCGCCGGTGATGTCGCGCAGCCGCGCGAGCACCGGGCCGGCGGCCGCGAGCAGCCGGTCCTCGCCGGCGGCCGCCGAGAGCTCCGCGAGGCGGGGGCCCAGGACGAACCGGCCCTGGATGTCCCGCGAGACGAGACGGTGGTGCTCCAGCGCGACCGCCAGACGGTGCGCCGTGGGGCGGGCCAGCCCCGTGCCCGCCACGAGGCCCGCCAGCGTGGCGGGGCCGGCCTCGAGCGCGGCGAGCACGAGGGCCGCCTTGTCGAGGACGCCGACTCCACTTCCGTTGTCCATATGGCAATACTGACGTCTCAGATCATGGGATGCAAGGGGTACCGTGGTGGCGGCGTCCATCCAGGGCATCGCAGCGGGCACGGCACAGAAAACGGGCACAGAAAACGGGCAAGGGAGGACCAGCATGGGCAGGACCATGGCCGAGAAGGTGTGGGACGAGCACGTCGTGCGCGTCGCGGAAGGCGAGCCCGACCTGCTCTACATCGATCTGCACCTGATCCACGAGGTGACCTCGCCGCAGGCCTTCGACGGGCTGCGCCTCGCGGGCCGCTCGGTGCGGCGTCCCGACCTGACGCTGGCGACCGAGGACCACAACGTCCCGACGCTCGATCTGGACAAGCCCATCGCCGACCCGGTCTCGCGCGCGCAGGTCGACATGCTGCGGCGCAACGCGGAGGAGTTCGGCGTCCGCCTGCACCCGCTCGGCGACATCGAGCAGGGCATCGTGCACGTCGTCGGACCGCAGCTGGGTCTCACGCAGCCCGGCATGACGATCGTCTGCGGCGACTCGCACACCTCCACGCACGGGGCCTTCGGGTGCCTGGCCTTCGGTATCGGCACCTCCGAGGTGGAGCACGTCCTGGCGACGCAGACGCTGCACCAGGCGAAGCCGAAGACGATGGCGGTGACCGTCAACGGCAGCCTCCCCCCGGGCGTCACGGCCAAAGACCTCGTGCTCACCCTGATCACGCAGACCGGCACGGGCGGCGGCGCCGGGCACATCGTGGAATATCGCGGGCAGGCCATCGAGGAGCTCTCGATGGAGAGCCGGATGACGGTGTGCAACATGTCGATCGAGTGGGGGGCGAAGGCCGGCATGGTCGCGCCCGACGACACGACCTTCGACTACGTCCGTGACCGCCCGTACGCCCCGCAGGGCGAGGCCTGGGACGAGGCCGTGGCGCGCTGGCAGGGCCTGCGCACCGACCCCGACGCCGAGTTCGATCGCGAGATCGTGCTCGACGCCGCGGAGATGACGCCCTTCGTCACGTGGGGCACGAACCCCGGTCAAGGCGTGCCGCTGGGTGGCCGCGTGCCGCAGCCCGGCGCGTTCGACGACCACCACCAGCAGGTGGCCGCAGAAAACGCACTGACCTACATGGGCCTGGCGGCCGGGACGCCGATGCGCGACATCGCCGTCGACACGGTCTTCATCGGCTCGTGCACCAACGGTCGCATCGAGGACCTGCGGCTCGCCGCGTCGATCCTGGAGGGTCGCGCCGTGGGGCCGGACACGCGGCTGCTCGTGGTGCCCGGATCGGTGCGCGTGCGGCTGCAGGCCGAGGAGGAGGGTCTCGACGTCATCTTCAAGGAGGCCGGCGGCGAGTGGCGGGGCGCGGGCTGCTCGATGTGCCTGGGCATGAACCCCGACCAGCTCGCCGTGGGCGAGCGCAGCGCCTCCACCTCGAACCGCAACTTCGAGGGCCGTCAGGGCAAGGGGGGTCGCACGCACCTCGTGTCGGTCCCCGTGGCCGCCGCCACGGCGGTCGTCGGCCGGCTCGCGGCCCCCCCGGACCTGGACTGACCCAGCCCGGGCAGACCCCGCCCGGGCAGACCCGGCGCCGAGCAGATCCAGCCCAGCCCAGCAGAGAGCGAGCACCCGACGTGGCCGCCATGGAACCCTTCACCACCCACACCGGGATCGGTGTCCCGCTGCGGCGCAGCGACGTGGACACCGACCAGATCATCCCGGCCGTCTATCTCAAGCGCCTGACCCGCACCGGCTTCGAGGACGGCCTCTTCGCCGCCTGGCGCGACGACCCGGGCTTCGTGCTCAACCACGAGGTCTTCCGCGCCGGTAGCGTGCTCGTGGCCGGCCACGACTTCGGGACCGGGTCCTCGCGCGAGCACGCCGTGTGGGCGCTGCAGAACTTCGGCTTCAAGGCGGTGCTCTCGCCGCGTTTCGGTGACATCTTCCGGGGCAACGCCGGCAAGTCGGGTCTGCTCGCCGCGACCGTCGACGACAAGGTCGTGCAGGCCCTGTGGACACTGCTCGAGGAGCAGCCGGGCACCGAGGTCACGGTCGACCTGGAGGCCTGCACCGTGCGTGCGGGCACGGGTGAGCACGCGGTCGAGGACTCGTTCGACATCGACAGCTACACGCGGTGGCGCCTGCTCGAGGGGCTGGACGACATCGCCGTCACCCTGGGGCATGCGAGCGAGATCACCGCCTTCGAGGCCGCCCGCCCCTTGAAGCCGCGGATCTCCGCCCGCTCCTGACCGCGCCGGACGCCGCGGCCTGCGCGTCGGCCGACGAGCGAGTTTCTCGCGCAGCAGAGCGGGAAACTCGCTGTCGGCCTGTCGGGGCGCGCGGCACCGGCCGGCCGGTGCCGTGATCTGCGCAAGCCGGGTCGGGGTATGGCCGGAATCACCGAAACCGCACAACCACGCGGGTTTTCGGCCTCGTGGGGCGGAAAAAAATGTGGCGACCACGCGGCTCAGATGATTGTGGCCCGCCTCACAAGTCCCTAGCGTGAGTTGGTAGGCCGTCGAGCACGTGGCTCGACCCAGCGTTCATTGGAAGGGAAGACAGTGAACAAGACCCAGCTCATCGACGCGCTTTCGGCGCGTTACGCGGGGAACAAGAAGGCCGCGTCCCATGCGCTCGAGTCCGTTCTGGACACCATCACCCGGGAGGTCGCCAAGGGCGAGAAGGTGGCCATCACGGGCTTCGGCTCGTTCGAGAAGAGGGTCCGTGAGGCGCGATGGGTCCGCAATCCCCAGACCGGTCAGCGGATCAAGGCACGGAAGACCGCGGTGCCGAAATTCACCCCGGGAGCCGACCTCAAGGCGGTCATCTCGGGCGCCAAGAAGCTTCCGAAGCTCACGGTCACGACCGCGGACGGTGCGGTCAAGAAGGTCGCCGCGTCGGCCACGGCCGCCGCCGGCGGAGGCAAGAAGTCGACGGCGAAGAAGGCCCCGGCGAAGAAGGCCCCGGCGAAGAAGTCGGCGAGCAGCAAGTCGGCGTCGGCGAAGAAGTCGAGCCCGGCGAAGAAGTCGGCGAGCAGCAAGTCGGCGTCGGCGAAGAAGTCGAGCCCGGCGAAGAAGTCGGCGAGCAGCAAGTCGGCGTCGGCGAAGAAGTCGAGCCCGGCGAAGAAGTCGGCGAGCAGCAAGTCGGCGTCGGCGAAGAAGTCGAGCCCGGCGAAGAAGTCGGCGAGCAGCAAGTCGGCGTCGGCGAAGAAGTCGAGCCCGGCGAAGAAGTCGGCGAGCAGCAAGTCGGCGTCGGCGAAGAAGTCGAGCCCGGCGAAGAAGTCGGCGAGCAGCAAGTCGGCGTCGGCGAAGAAGTCGAGCCCGGCGAAGAAGTCGGCGAGCACGAAGTCCTCGCCGGCCAAGAAGTCGAGCCCGGCGAAGAAGTCGGCGAGCACGAAGTCCTCGCCGGCCAAGAAGTCGGCGTCCAGCCGCTGATCCACGGCCACACCACGACGGGGCGGGTCACCCGGGCGCCGGGGACCTGCCTTGGTCGCGTCCCCACACCGCGGCGGTCTGGGGACCGACGCCGAGGAGCATTGCCCGGCCCAGGTCTGTGACGTCGTCGACGTCCCGGCGCAGGGTGCGGAGGGCGCCCGGGATCTCGCGCGCGCCCCCTGCCAGATGTGCCGTGCGGGACGACTCGCCGAAACGCGGCGCGAACCCCGGGGGGTCGGCCACGAACAGCGTGGTCCCCGTGCCCGCCTCGTCCGTCACGAACCCGGGGGCGTCCGGACGCCAAGCGTCGAGGGCCGAGCCCAGGTCGTCCGCGCGCAGGGCGGGCAGGTCCGCGCAGAGGGCCACGGGGGTTAGGTCGGGCCAGCGTCGCGTTGCCTCCCGGGCCGCCTGGACGAGCGTGCCGTTGAGGTCGCCGCCGACGCCGTCCGGGATCACGTCACAGGACAGGGCCGTGCCCAGGTGGCGGGCGAAACGCGAGTCGTCGGTGACCACGAGCACCCGTTCCATGGCGCGGGTGGCCAGCGCCGCCGCGACCGTGTCCTCGGCAAAGGCCTCGGCGAGGTCCCGCCGCACGTGCACCGGGCAGACCGGCCAGCCGCGACTTGCCCAGGGCCGGGGGCTTGACGGGCACGAGCGCGACGAATCGCCGGGATGCGGGCGGGTCCGGGGCGGGCACCCCCCGATCCTGCCAAGCGCCCCCGCGGACCCCCCTCGCACGTGCCCGTGTCGGGCGACGAGAGTCACCTGCGACGGCGCGCCGTGGCGACCGGTAGCCTGCCTCGATGCAGGCGGTCGTGGCCTGGGGCCGGTCCTCGGACTCCCCGGCTGGCCGCGCGACCGAGACGAGGTCCAGGAGGGCGGGGACGATGCCGGTCCGCAAGCTGCACCAGCCGCGCCGGTGGCCCTTCGTCGTCGGCGTCTGCATCCTCAAGCCGCTGCTCGTGCCCGGGACTCGGCGGGACTGGATCGACGGGCACAAGCTCCCGGAGCACGAGGGCTGCATCGTCGTGCTCAATCACATCTCCCACATCGATCCGCTGCTGCTCGCCCACTTCCTCTACGACCACGGCCGACTGCCGCGCTACCTGGCCAAGTCCGGGCTCTTCCGCAACAAGGCGCTCGGCGCCTTCCTGCGTGCGGCCCAGCAGATCCCCGTGGAGCGGCAGACCGCCGGTGCCCTCGGCGCCTACGACGCCGCGGTGGCCGCGGTGCGGGCGGGGGAGTGCGTCGTGGTCTACCCGGAGGGCACCATCACGCGCGACCCGGGCCTGTGGCCGATGAGCGGCAAGACCGGCGCGGCGCGGATCGCGCTGGAGACCGGCTGTCACGTCGTCCCCATCGGCCAATGGGGCGCGCAGGAGCTGCTCGCGCCGTACGCGGTGCGGCCGCACCCGGTGCCGCGCAAGACGATCCGCATGAAGGTCGGCGACCCGGTCCCGCTGGACGATCTCGCCGGCGCGCCCGTGAGCGCCGCGTCCCTGCGTCTCGCGACCACGCGGATCATGGATGCGATCACCGCCTTGGTCGCCGATCTCCGGGACGGCGAGCCGCCCCGCGAGCGTTTCGACCCGCGCACCGCGGGCGTACGACGCACGGGAAACCCGACCCGACCGGAGGTCGGAGGAGAGGAGGGCACGCCATGACCCGTTCCACTACCCGGGTCACCGTGATGGGGGCGGGGTCCTGGGGCACCGCGTTCTGCATCATCCTCGCCGACGCGGGGAACGAGGTGACCCTCTGGGGCCGACGGCCGGAGCTCTGCGAGCGGATCAACGAGTCCCGCGAGAACTCCGACTACCTGCACGGCATTCAGCTGCCGCCGGCGGTGACCGCGACCCCGGACCCCGAGAAGGCGCTCGCCGACGCGGACGTCGTGGTGCTGGCGGTGCCGTCGCAGCTGCTGCGCGAGAACCTGCACGGGTGGGCCGAGTTCGTGCCGCGGCAGGCCGTGATGGTCTCCCTGATGAAGGGCGTCGAGCTCGGGACCCTCAAGCGGATGAGCGAGGTGATCGCCGAGGAGACCGACGCGGGCCCGGACCGCATCGCCGTGGTGTCAGGCCCCAACCTCGCGAAGGAGATCGCGCGGCGCGAGCCGGCCGCCTCTGTGGTGGCCTGCGAGCACCACGAGGTCGCCAAGCGGCTGCAGCGGCTCGTGCACGCGCCGGCGTTCCGCCCCTACACCTCTCCCGACGTCGTGGGCTGCGAGGTGGGCGGCGCCTACAAGAACGTCGTCGCGCTCAGCGTCGGCATGGCCGTCGGTCTCGGCTTCGGCGACAACACGACGGCCTCGCTGATCACCCGCGGTCTCGCCGAGACCGCGCGGCTGGGTCAGGCGCTCGGGGCGAACCCGATGACGATGATGGGGCTGGCGGGTCTCGGCGACCTGGTCGCCACCTGCTCCTCGCCGCTGTCGCGGAACCGCACCTTCGGCGAGAAGCTCGGGCTCGGCCTGAGCACCGAGGAGATCTACGCCTCGACGCGCCAGGTTGCCGAGGGCGCCAAGTCCTGCTCCTCGCTGGTGGAGCTGGCGGGCCGCCTCGGGGTCGACGTGCCGATCGCGGACCACGTCGACGCCGTGGTCAATGGCCGGGAGACCGTCTCGGACATGATGCTCTCGATGGTCTCGCGGGACACCAAGTCCGAGCTGGAGTAGGCCCCGTGCGAGCGACTGCTCGGCCGACGGGGCCGCGACTCAGGGCACCAGGTCGTCCAGCGCCTGGCGGAGGTCGTCCCAGAGGTCCTCGACGTCCTCGATGCCGACCGAGAGCCGCACCAGGCCCTCGGGGATGGTGGGGGCCTCGGCCTTCCAACGGCGGCGACGCTCGAAGGTCGACTCCACGCCGCCGAGGCTCGTGGCGTGCACCCACAGCGAGGTCTTCTGCACCAGCAGGTCCGCGGCGAGCGCCCCGCCGGTCGGCACGATCGCGACCACGCCGCCGAAACCCGGGTAGCGCACCTCCGCCAGCGCCGGGTGCTCGACGAGTCGACGCACCAGCTCGGTGGCGTTGGCCTGCGATCGCTCCAGCCGCAGGTGCAGCGTCCGCAGCCCGCGCGTGGCCAGGTAGGCCTCCATCGGCCCCGGGATCGCACCCAGCAGGTCCCGGCGTCCCTTGAGCACGCCGTAGAGCTCGTCGTCGCGGGTGAGGATCGCGCCCATCAGGACGTCGCTGTGTCCCGAGAGGAACTTGGTCACGGAGTGGACCACGAGGTCGACCCCGTCGTCGAGCGGACGCTGCAGCAGCGGGGTCGCGAAGGTGCTGTCCACCACGACGTAGGCGCCCGCCTCGTGCGCCGCCCGCGTGATCGCCGGGATGTCGGCGACCTCCAGCGCCGGGTTGGTGGGCGACTCCAGCCAGACCAGGGCGGCGCCGCGGCACGCCTCCACGACCGCGTCGGTGTCGGCGACGTCGACCAGGTGGGCGCGCACTCGCCCGCGCGCCTCGAGGTCGGCGAGCTGCATCACCGTGCCGGTGTAGGCGTGTTGGGGGGCGACGACGGTGGCGTCGGCGCCCACGAGGTCGAGCACCGTGGCCACGGCCGCAAGCCCGGAGGCGAAGCTGAGGCACCTCCCGCCCTCGAGCTCGCCGAGGGCGGTCTCGAAGGCGGTCCACGTCGGGTTGGTGTAGCGCCCGTACTCCCGGTCGCCGCCGGCGACGTAGGTCGAGGCGAAGGTGACCGGCGTGCTCAGCGGCTCGTCGCTCCGCTGCGGCGGGCGGCCGGCGTGCACCGCCCGGGTCGAGGGGCGGTGGGAGGCCTCTGGGGCGGGGCCCGCGGGGGGTGGGTCGGGCCGTGCGTCGTCGGGCATGCCGCCACCCTAGGCGGGTAGCCTCAGCGCGATGAACGAGCCCACCAGCCCGGACCCGGGGCCCTCAGCGACCCGTCGGCCGCGGGTCGCGGTGGTCTTCGGCGGGCGCTCGAGCGAGCACGCGATCTCGTGCATCACGGCCGGGAGCGTCCTGCGCGCGCTGGTGGGATCGGCCTATGAGGTGGTGCCGATCGGCATCGCCCGGGACGGCCGGTGGGTGCTCGAGTCGGACGACCCGTCGCGGCTGGCCATCGACGGCTCGGGGACGCTTCCGGCGGTGGACGAGCGACGCACCACGGTGGCACTCGAGCCGTTGGCCGAGGGGGCCGGGCTGGTGGCCACGGACCCCCACGAGCGGCAGCGGGCGCTTGGCGTCGTGGACGTCGTCCTCCCGCTGCTGCACGGCCCGTGGGGTGAGGACGGCACGATCCAGGGCCTGCTCGAGATGATGGCCGTGCCCTACGTGGGCGCCGGCGTGCTGGCCTCCGCGGTCAGCATGGACAAGGCGATGATGAAGGTGGTCCTGGCCGGCGCGGGGCTCCCGTTGCTGCCCTCGCGCACCCTCGCGCGGCCGGACTGGGCGAGCGACCCCGCCGCCTGTCGGGCCGCGGTCGCCGAGCTCGGCCTGCCCGTCTTCGTCAAGCCGGTGCGCGGCGGGTCCAGCATCGGCATCAGCCGCGTGGCCAGCGCCGAGGAGCTCGACGCCGCGGTCGAGGAGGCGCTGCGCCACGACACGAAGGCGCTGGTCGAGGAGTGCGCGCCGCCGGGCGCCCGCGAGATCGAGTGCGGGGTGCTCGAGGACCAGAGCGGTTCGCCCCAGACGAGCGTCCCGGCCGAGATCCGCGTGGGCGGCGAGCACGACTTCTACGACTTCGACGCCAAGTACCGCGGCGAGCAGGGCACGCAGATCGACGTGCCTGCCGACCTGCCGGCGGACGTGACCGCCGAGCTGCGGCGGCTGGCCGCGGCGGCGTTCAGCGCGGTGGGGTGCAGCGGCCTGGCCCGCGTGGACTTCTTCGTCGGCGCCGACGGCGGGCTGCTGGTCAACGAGATCAACACCATGCCGGGCTTCACGCCCACCTCGATGTTCCCGCAGATGTGGGCCGCCAGCGGCCTGGCCTACCCCCAGCTGATCGACCGGTTGATCACCATCGCCCTGCGGCGTCACCAGGAGCTGAAGTAGCCCCGGTGGCCGGCGGGCTCGGCGCTCATCGACAGGGCGCCACGCTGGCGAGCACGTCGCGCAGCGCGGGAGCGAGGTCGGCGAGGATGCCGGCCGGCGGGCGGTGGTCCGACGGCACGGCCACGGAGACCAGCGGCTCGGTTCCGATGCTGGTCAGGGTGACGTCCTCCTCCGCCTCGGCGCCCCCGGTGCCGTCGCCGAGATCCTGCACGGCGTCGTCCGGCACGTACCACCCGATGCCGTCGACTTCGAGGCACGGCGAGGTGCGCGTCAGGCCCGGGGGGGAGGGGACCCCGCAGGAGAGGACGACCGCGGGCTCGCCCCAGGCGGCGCCGGCGGCGTCCCGCGGCTCGACATCCCGGCGATCCAACCCGTCGATCGTCTCCGGGACGGCCTCGACCACCGACGCACAGGCCTCGCGCTGGTCGGCCGGTGGCGTCACGGCGACCTCGGGGGGCGACGCGCAGCCCGCCGACCCCAGCGTGAGGGCCAGACAGCCCGTCAAGAACGCCCCCCGCCTCCGGCGGGACGCCGGGCGCCCGGGAGCGCAGCGCTGCAGACCGGGGAGGCTCAGATGTGGCAGACCGGGCACGTGAGCGTGCGGGTGATGCCGTCGAGGTTCTGCACCTTCGAGACGACGAGCTTGCCGAGCTCGTCGACGTTGCGCGCCTCGGCGCGGACGATCACGTCATACGGGCCGGTCACGTCCTCGGCCAGCGTGACCCCCGTGACCCCACGGATCTCCTCGGCGACGTCGGCGGCCTTGCCGACGTCGGTCTGGATCAGGATGTAGGCCTGGACGACCACGATGGCTCCTCACACGGGGTTCAGGGGTGGGTTCGCGGACAACCTATCGCGGGTGAGCGCCGTGTCCACTCCTGGACCGGGGCGGGCGGTTCCGCCGCGGTCTGCTGGGATGGGTCCATGGACGAGCGCCCTGTCACCGGTCGGTTCCCGGACCGCGTCGCCCACGCGGCCGTCGACCCGGACGCGACCATCGCCGACGCCGGCGAGTTCGGGCTGATCCGGGCGCTGCAGGAGGTCTTCCCGGCCGGCGAGCACGTGCTCGTCGGCTCCGGCGACGATGCCGCCGTGCTGCGGGTCCGCACCGGGCACGTCGTCGTCTCCACCGACCTGATGGTCGAGGGCCGGCACTTCCGGCGCGAGTGGGTCGACGCCGAGGACGTCGGCCACCGCGCCGCCGCGCAGAACCTCTCCGACATCAACGCGATGGGCGGTCGTGCGCACTCGCTGACCATCGGGCTGGCTGCGCCGGCCGAGCTGCCGACCCGGTGGGCGCTGGACTTCGCACGCGGGTTCGCAGACGAGGTGGCGCTGGTCGGTGCCAGCGTGGTCGGCGGGGACCTGGCGCGCAGCGAGGAGATCGTCGTCGCCGTCACCGTGCTGGGCGCCTGCACCGAGCCGCCCGTGCTGCGCTCGGGCGCCGAGCCCGGCGACGTCCTGGCACTGGCCGGACGCCAGGGCTGGGCCGCCGCCGGCCTGGCGGTGCTGGGCCGCGGGTTCCGGTCGCCGCGGTCGCTGGTGGAGGCCTACCGCCGCCCCGAGCCGCCGTACGACGCGGGCGGCCAGGCCGCCGCGGCCGGGGCGACGGCGATGATCGACGTCTCGGACGGACTCGTGGCCGACGCGGGCCACGTGGCGTCCGCGTCAGCGGTGCATCTCGACCTGCGGGTGGGCTCGTTCGAGGTGGCGGAGCCGCTGCACGCCGTCGGCTCCGCGCTGGGGACGGATCCGATCCAGTTCCTCCTCGGCGGGGGAGACGACCACGCCCTGCTCGCCACATTTCCCGCCGCGGACGCCGTACCCGACGGGTGGCGCGTGGTCGGCGAGGTCCGCGAGCCCTCCGAGGACAACCCCGCCGGAACCGTCACCGTGGACGGCGCCCCCTTCGCCGGCGCCGCCGGCTGGTCGCACTTCTAGGCCGGACGCACGAGGGGCCCCCAACCGTGGTGGCGGGGGCCCGTCAGCGTCGGAGGGAACGGGTCAGCGGGTGACCTTGCCCGCCTTGATGCAGCCGGTGCAGACGTTCATCCGGGTGGGGGTCCCGTTGACCTTCGCGCGCACGCGCTGGATGTTGGGGTTGAAGCGACGGTTGGTGATCTTGCGCGACCACGGCCGGTTGTGACCGAAGCCCGGCTTCTTGGCGCAGATGTCACAGACGGCAGCCACCGTGAACTCCTGGGGATTGAGGGTTGTACGTGTGCGGTCCCCACCTCGTCGTGCTCGTCGGTGGGCGGGGAGGCCCGTGGATGGGCAACCTGCCCAGCGTATCCGACGGCCGACCCCCCGGGCCAATCGACCGAACCGGTGGCCGCGACCACTAGCCTCTCCCCCCGTGGAACCTATCGGGGCGCCGGGGCAGCGCGGGATCAGTCTCGCGGTCGTCGCGCGCTTCCTGGATCTGGCGACCGAGACCCTGGAAGCCGCCCGCGAGGAGGTCGACGCCCTCAACGTCTACCCGGTTCCGGACGGTGACACGGGCACGAACATGTACCTGACGACCGCCGCTGCCCTCGAGGCGCTGCGGTCCGCCCCCCAGGGGGGCGAGGGCTTCGGGGCGCTCGGGCGCGGCGCCCTGCTCGGGGCGCGCGGCAACTCCGGCGTGATCCTGAGCGAGATGATTCGCGCCGCCGCCCGTCGGCTGGGCAGCGCCACCCGCGACGAGCGGCGCGCGCTGGTGGTCGCCGAGAGCCTTCGGATGGCCGCCGACGCGGCGTACGCCGCCGTGGGCACCCCCGTCGAGGGCACGATGCTGACGGTGGCCCGCGCCGCTGCGGACGGCGCCCTCGAGCGGTGTGAGGACCCCGAGGCCCGCACCGCCGACGTCGTCGCCGCCGCCGCGGCCGCGGCCCGCGAGGCACTCGAGGCCACCCCCAGCCAGCTGCAGGCTCTCGCGGATGCCGGCGTGGTGGACGCGGGCGGGCGTGGGGTCAGCGCCGTGCTCGACGCCCTCGAGACCGCCATGACGGGGCGCCGGCCCAGCCCGGCGACGACGCGCGGCAGGCCGCAGATCCCGGTGCTGCGGCAGACTGCCCCCACCGACGCCGGGGGCGCCGGGGACGGCCTGAGCGAGGAGGGTCCGGCGTATGAGGTGATGTACCTGCTCGACGCCGAGCCCCACGGGGTGCCGTCGCTGCGCGACGCCCTCGCCGGCCTCGGCGACTCCCTCGTGGTCGTGGGCGACGAGGGCCTGTGGAACGTCCACGTCCACGTGGACGACGTCGGCGCCGCGATCGAGGCGGGCATCGAGGCGGGGCGGCCGCACCGGATCCGCGTCACCCACTTCGCCGAGCAGGTCGCCGCGCAGCGGCGCGCCGAGCGGCAGCCGCGTCAGGGCCGTCGCGTGGTCGCCGTCGCCGCCGGCCCGGGCCTGGCCACGCTGTATGAGCGGGCGGGCGCGGTGGTCGTCCCCGGCGGGCCGGGGCGCCGACCCTCGACGGGCGAGGTCCTCGCGGCGATCACCGGCTGCGCGGCCGACGAGGTGATCGTGCTGCCCAACGATCCCGACTCGGTGCGTGTGGTCCAGGTGGCGGCGTCCACCGCCGAGCAGGACGAGGGCATCCGCGTCGCCGTGATTCCGACCAAGGCGCAGGTCCAGGGGCTCGCGGCGTTGGCCGTGCACGAGCCCGGCCGAGCGTTCGACGCCGACGTGCTGGAGATGACCGCCACGGCGCGGCACGCCCGGCACGGCGCCGTGACGGTGGCGGTGCGGACGGCGATCACCATGGCGGGGCCCTGCGAGCCGGGAGACGTGCTCGGCGTGGTCGCCGGCGACTTCACCGTGGTCGGAGAGGGGCTGGACGAGGTAGCCGCCGAGGTGACCGACCGCCTGTTGGGCGGCGGCGGCGAGCTGGTCACGGTGGTCAGCGGCTCCGAGGACGCCGGGGGGGCGCTGGCGCGGCGGCTCGCCGCGTGGGTGGAGGAACACCATCCCTACGTCGACGTCGTGGTCTATGACGGTGGGCAGGAGCGCTACCCGCTGCTGATGTCGGTGGAGTGATGGCCCCGGGCGGGACAGGAGGGTTCCCATGATCGACCTCGCGACGCCGATCGAGGCCGTCCTCGGCGACTCGCGCACCAAGCGGAAGAAGATCGTCGAGGGTCTCGACCTGCACACGGTCGGCCAGCTGTTGCGGCACTTTCCGCGGCGCTACGTCCGCACCGGCGAGCTCACGCACTTGGGTGCGCTGACCGAGGGCGAGGTCCTGGTGGTGGTCGGCGAGATCGGCTCCTCGACCCAGGCGACCTACCGCGACCGACGGACCGGCCGAACGGCGTTCCGCCTCGACACCGTGCTCCGCACCGACGGTCCGCCGCTGCGGATGTCCTTCTTCGCCAAGAACAAGGGAGTGGCCGGCTATCACGAGCGTCGCCTGCCCCGGGGCCGACGCGGGATCTTCCAGGGCCAGGTCTCGCGGTTCCGCGGCGACTGGCAGCTGACCAACCCGCAGATGGTGCTCTTCGGCTCGGCGGAGGAGACGGCCGACGAGCGGGGCGCGCAGCTCTCGCTGGACTCGCTGCGCGAGCTGTATCCCATCTATCCGCTGACCCGGGGCGTGGAGTCCTGGGACCTGCAGCGCGCCGTCGCCTTCGCCCTCACGGTGCTCGACGACCCGCCCGACCCGCTGCCCGATCCGCTGCGCGAGGACCAGGGCCTGCCGGGCCTGCGCGAGGCCTACGCATGGATCCACCTCCCCGACGACGAGACCCAGGTGGCCGAGGCCCAGCGGCGCTTTCGGTTCGAGGAGGCCCTGGTCACCCAGCTCGTGCTGGCCCGTCGCCGCCGCACGCTGCGCGCGCAGGGCGCCCGCGGCCGGCCGGGCGGTGGCGGCCTGCTCGCCGCGTTCGACGGCGCGCTGCCCTTCGACCTGACCGCCGGGCAGCGGGAGATCGGCGCAGAGCTCGAGTCCGACCTGGCGCTCGAGCACCCGATGAACCGCCTGCTCCAGGGCGAGGTCGGTTCCGGCAAGACGCTGGTCGCGCTGCGCGCGATGCTCCGCGTCGTGGACTCCGGTGGCCAGGCCGCGCTGCTCGCCCCCACGGAGGTGCTCGCGCAGCAGCACCACCGCTCCCTCACGGCAATGCTCGGCGACCTGGCCGCCGGCGGGATGCTCGGGGGACACCCGGAGGCCACGCGCGTCGAGCTGCTCACCGGGTCGATGGGCAGGACCCAGCGCACCCAGCCGCTCGTGCGGATCGCGTCCGGCGAGGCCGGCATCGTGATCGGTACCCACGCCCTGCTCGAGGACCAGGTCTCCTTCGCCGACCTCGGCCTCGTCGTGGTCGACGAGCAGCACCGGTTCGGGGTCGAGCAGCGCGCGGCCCTGACGGACAAGGCGGGCACCCCCCCGCACGTCCTCGTGATGACCGCGACCCCCATCCCGCGGACGGTGGCGATGACCGTCTTCGGGGACCTCGAGACCTCCACGCTGCGCGAGCTCCCGGCGGGCCGGGCCCCCGTGCAGACCACCGTCGTGCCGCTGGCCGAGGCGCCGACGTGGATGGATCGGGCCTGGCAGCGGGTGTGCGAGGAAGTCGCGGCGGGCCATCAGGCGTACGTCGTGTGCCCGCGGATCAGCGGCGACGAGCCGGAGGAGGGGGAGGGGGACCCGGAGGTCGACGCCGGCGATCTCCTGGGTGAGGGCACGAGCGCGCCGCTGTCGACACCGGACAGCCTGGCGGCCGTCGACGCGGTCGCCGACCGCCTGGCCGAGGGGGCGCTGGCGGGGGTGCGCGTGGCGCGCCTGCACGGCCGGATGGCCCCGGAGGACAAGGAGCGCACGATGCGCGCCTTCGCCGATGGCGAGGTGGACGTCCTCGTCTCCACGACCGTGATCGAGGTCGGCGTCGACGTCGCGAACGCCACGACGATGGTGCTGCTCGACGCCGAGCGCTTCGGGGTCTCCCAGCTGCACCAGCTGCGCGGCCGGGTCGGTCGCGGCGGCCACCCCGGCCTGTGCCTCCTGGTCTCGCACGCGCAGACCGGCAGCCCCGCCCGGGAGCGGCTCGAGGCCGTGGCGGCCACCACCGACGGGTTCGAGCTGAGCCGCGTGGACCTGGAGCAGCGGCGCGAGGGCGACGTGCTCGGCGCCTCGCAGTCCGGCTTCCGCTCCAGCCTGCGGAACCTGCGCGTGCTCCGCGACGAGAGGACCATCGTCGCGGCCCGCCGGGTGGCCATCGATCTGCTGGATGCCGACGCCGAGCTCGCCGGGGCGCCCGGCCTCGCGGACGCCGTGGCGGAGCTGGAGGCCGACGCGCGCGGGGAGTTCGTGGACCGTTCCTAGGGGGACCTAGAGTCGGCGTCGTGACCCGGATCATCGCCGGGGTCGCCGGCGGGCGCCGGCTCGAGACCCCCCGCGGCGCGGCCACGCGGCCGAGTGCCGACCGGGTCCGGGAGGCGCTCTTCTCCGCGCTGGAGTCCCGCCTCGGCAGCCTGCGGGGTCTGCGCTTCCTCGACCTGTACGCCGGCTCCGGCGCCGTCGGGCTCGAGGCCTGGTCGCGTGGGGCGTCGGCGGTGACCCTGGTCGAGCGGGACAAGCGCACGGCCGGGCTGGTGGCGCGCAACGCCCGCGCCCTGGGCTGTGCCGACGCCCGGGTCCGCGCGGGGGCGGTGTCCCGGGTGTTGGCCGAGGGGGCCCCGGCCGCGACGCCCTACGACGTCGTCTTCAGCGATCCGCCCTACGACCGCCCCGAGGACCGCGTGGACGACGACCTCGCCGTGCTGGTCGCGGGCGGCTGGCTCGCGCCGCACGGGGTGGTGGTGGTGGAACGGTCCTCGCGTGGCCGCGGGCCGCGCTGGCCGGACGGCATCGAGGCCGACGGCGAACGGCGCTACGGCGAGAGCGCGCTCTGGTACGGTCGCGCCCTCCCGACCCCGGAGCCCGAGGAGTAGTCGTGCGTCGTGCCGTGTGCCCCGGCTCCTTCGACCCGGTGACCAACGGTCACGTCGACATCGTCGGTCGCGCCGCCCGGCTCTTCGACGAGGTGGTGGTGGCCGTGGGTGTGAACACGTCCAAGAGCCGGCTCTTCACGCCCGACGAGCGGGTCGAGATGATCGCCCAGGCGGTGGGCGGGCTCGACAACGTGCGGGTCGACACCTTCACCGGTCTGCTCACGGACTTCTGCGTGGCCCACGACGTCGTCGCCATCGTCAAGGGCCTGCGCGCGGTGAGCGACTTCGACTACGAGCTGCAGATGGGTCAGATGAACCGCAGCCTCACCGGCGTCGAGACGGTCTTCGTGCCGACCACCCCGGAGTACTCCTTCCTGGCCTCCAGCCTCATCAAGGAGGTCGCGGCGTTCGGCGGCGACGTGTCGGGGCTCCTGCCGCCCTTCGTGCTGGAGCGGGTCACCGCACGCCTCGCCGAGCGCGCGGCCGGCGGCTGACCTGCGCGGACCGGCCACCGCGGTGCGGCGGGGCGTTTTGCCCCGGTCGCCGGGCGGGGGATACCCTATCCCTGATCTGACGTGCCCGGACCCGGAAGTGACCTCCTGACCAGCCTGGACCCGAGAGCGCCGCTCGTGCTCGACACTCGCGAGCTCGGCCGCCGCCCGGGGTCCCAGCGTGAGGTGTCGCGGACGGTGCCGGCCCCGGCGGATCTTGGCATCGAAGTCCTCGGAGTCCCCGAGGGGTCGCCGGTCGAGCTTGACCTGCGCCTCGAGGCGGTCATGGACGGGGTGCTGGTCACGGGCTCGGCCGCGGTCGGGCTGCGCGGCGAGTGCGTGCGGTGCCTGGATGTGATCGAGGACGAGATGTCCCCGACCTTCCAGGAGCTGTACCTCTACGACGACGGCGACCAGTCCCCGACCGGCGACCAGGACGACGCGGACGACGAGGCCAGCCGGCTCCGGGGCGACCTGCTCGATCTGGAGCCGGTGCTACGGGATGCGGTGGTGCTCGCGCTGCCGTTCCAGCCTCTGTGCGACGAGGACTGTCCCGGCCTGTGCCCCGCGTGCGGGGCACGCCTGGCCGACGACCCGGACCACGCCCACGAGGCACCGATCGACCCCCGGTGGGCGGCGCTGACCCAGCTCACACAGACCCCCACGCTGGGCGACCAGCACCACGACTGAGGCGGACGCGAAGGCGTCCGGACGAGACGGCCGCGATCCCGGCCCGTAGGACAGGAGCGAACAGTGGCAGTCCCGAAGCGGAAGATGTCGCGCAGCAACACCCGGCACCGCCGGTCGCAGTGGAAGGCCTCCGCCCCGACCCTGGTGACCTGCGCCAACCCTGCCTGCGGAGCCAAGCACCTGCCGCATCGCGCGTGCGCCGAGTGCGGGCAGTACGGCCCCCGCGCGGACCGCCGCCAGGTCCTCTGAGGTACTCGGTGAGGACCGTCCTCTGAGCAGCGAGGCCGATCTCCGCCGCGCGCTCGGGGATCCGCAGCTGGACTCCGAGCTGCTTGAGCGCGCCCTCACACACCGCTCGTACGCCTACGAGCACGGGGGGCTGCCCACGAACGAGCGCCTGGAGTTCCTGGGTGACTCGGTGCTCGGAATCATCGTCACGGAGTCGCTGTACCGCGCGCACCCGGACCTGTCCGAAGGGCGGCTGGCCAAGCTCCGGGCCGCCGTCGTCAACGCCCGCGCGCTGGCGGAGGTGGCGCGGGGGATCGAGCTCGGCGAGCACATCAGGCTCGGCCGCGGCGAGGAGTCGACGGGTGGCCGCGAGAAGTCCTCGATCCTCTCCGACACGGTCGAGGCCCTGATCGGAGCCGTCCACCTCTCCGGCGGCCTGGAGGGCTCCGAGCCGCTCGTGCACCGCCTGTTCGACCCCCTGATGGCCGCGGCCGCGGCCCTCGGCGCCGGCCTCGACTGGAAGACCTCCCTGCAGGAGCTCGCCGCCGAGCACGGGCTCGGCGTCCCGGAGTACGTGATCGAGGACGAGGGGCCCGACCACCTCAAGACCTTCAGTGCCAAGGTCCGCCTGGGCGAGCACCTGTACGGCCACGGGCACGGCCGTTCCAAGAAGGAGGCCGAGCAGCAGGCGGCCGAGACCGCGCACGGCGAGATCGTCGGCGCCCTCGACGGGCGCGCGGCCGGCCAGACCTCCAGCCCCGGCTGATCCGTGCCGGAGCTCCCCGAGGTCGAGGTCGTGCGCCGAGGTCTCGAGCGCCACGTCGTCGGACGGACGGTGGCCCGGGTCGACGTCCTGCACCCGCGGCCCGTCCGGCGTGACCCGCGCGGTCCCGATGGGTTCGCCGCAGCCCTCGCCGGTTGCCGCGTCACGGGAACGCGCCGCCGGGGCAAGTACCTCTGGCTGCCCCTGGACTCCGGTGACGCCCTGCTGGCGCACCTCGGGATGAGCGGCCAGCTGCTGGTCCAGCCCACGGACGCGCCCGACGAGCGGCACCTGCGGGTGCGGTTCCGGTGGTCCGCGGACCCCGGGGGACGCGGTTCCGCCGAGCTGCGCTTCGTCGACCAGCGGATGTTCGGCGGGCTGCTGGTCAGCGACGGCGGCGCCGGGCTGCCCCGCGAGATCGCGCACATCGCGCGCGACCCCCTCGACGAGGCCTTCGACGAGGGGGCGTTCGTGGCCGCGGTCCGCCGGCGCGCGTCGGCTATCAAGCGCCAGCTGCTCGACCAGGGGCTGGTCTCCGGGGTGGGCAACATCTACGCCGACGAGGCGCTGTGGCGAGCCCGCATCCACGGCGAACGCCCGGGCAACCGCCTGCGGGCCGCCCAGGTTCGCGAGCTGCTCGGCCACGTCCGCGCCGTGATGGGCGACGCGCTGGCCGAGGGCGGGACGTCCTTCGACGCCCTTTATGTCCACGTCAACGGCGAGTCGGGGTACTTCGACCGGTCGCTGCGCGCCTACGGCCGGGAGGGGCGCCCGTGCGAGCGCTGCGCCCGTCCCATCCGCCGCACGGCCTTCATGAACCGGTCCTCGTACTGGTGCCCGGGGTGCCAGCGCGCGCCGCGCCTCGCGCGAGATTGACCCCGGGGGCTCCCGGTGGGACTCTGGTAGATGGTCCGCGATCCGGACCATTCGTCACCACCCCGGAGGAACATTCATGGCCAAGGCCCTGCTCGGGCACGTCTACGCCGACCAGCGGACCCCCGTCGTCCTCGCCACGGAGAACGCCCGGCTCCGTCGTCGCGTGGCCGACCTCGAGGAGCTCGTCATGCGCCTGACCGCCGAAAACGACCGCCTCGCGGCCGATCTCGCCGAGTCGACGGCTGGCGGGGAGCGGGCGCGCGAGGAGCTGCAGCCCGCCTGAGACCGGCCCGGCCGCCCGGGACGAGTCAGCGGCGCGCTCGCCGAGCGTCAGGCACGACGGGCCGCTCCGAGGGCGTCCCGTCCGTCCGGCTGGGCGACGAGGCCGGTCGCCTCGACGCCGGCGAGCGCCGCGAGCTCGTCATGGTCGGAGGTGTCGCCCGTGACGCCGACCGCACCGAGGAGACTGCCCTCGGCCTGCCTGACCAGCACCCCGCCGGGCACCGGCAGGAGCGCACCGCCGACCGCAGAGGCGGCGGCGGCGATGAAGGTGGGCCGCTCCAGGGACCGAGCCATGATCGAGCGCGACCCCTCGCCCAGCGACAGGGCGCCGTAGGCCTTGCCGTGCGCGATCTCGAATCGCTTCATCGAGGCGCCGTCCTCGCGCTCGCAGGCCACGACGTGGCCGCCGGCATCGAGGACCACCACCGTGAGCGGCTTCAGCCGTGCTCTCGCCCCGCAGCGCGCGCCGCGGCGATCATGGTGCGGGCCACCTCGAGGGTGAGACCGCTCATCGAGCGCCCCCTTCACCGAGTCTTCGGACTGTCGCCCGGCGCGCCGCCGAGGCAGGATCGGCTCACTTATCGTCTCGGGCTGGCGGCTGGGACCGCCGCCGGCCGCGTGGTTGCATGGTCGTCGTGACGACCGCGA
The DNA here is from genome assembly GCA_963731985.1 of uncultured Actinomycetota bacterium. Lineage (GTDB taxonomy): Bacteria > Actinomycetota > Actinomycetes > Propionibacteriales > Nocardioidaceae > Nocardioides. The sequence goes on from CAVSYA010000013.1 coordinate 55,777, forward strand.
ACCAGACCGCAGGTGCCGGGGCCGTGCCCGCGGGTCTCACACCTCCCGCCGGCAGCCGCGACCCGTTGCCCCCCGCTTCGCCCGAGGCGCTGCGGGAGCTGGCCGAGCGGCTGCCGCCGGGGGTGCTGGTGACGGACCCGGACGTGGTGCAGGCCTACCGCTGGGACTGGTCCCGCGACCCGGACGCCGGCGTCCCCGCCGCGGTCGTGCGGCCCACCGACGCCGCGCAGGTCCAGGAGGTCATGCGCTGGGCGACCCGGCATCGCGTGGGCGTGGTGCCCCGCGGCGCCGGCAGCGGCCTCTCCGGCGGGTCGAGTGGCGTGGACGGCGCGGTGGTGCTGAGCGTGGAGAAGATGCGGGTCGTGGAGGTCGACACCGACTGCCAGGTCGCTGTGGTGGAGCCGGGGGCACTGAACAAGGAGGTGAAGGATGCCTGCGCCGCGCAGGGACTCTGGTATCCGCCCGACCCGTCGTCCTACGAGATCTGCTCCATCGGGGGCAACATCGCCACGAACGCGGGGGGCCTGTGCTGCGTCAAGTACGGCGTCACGACCGACTACGTCCTCGGCCTCGACGTGGTGCTCGCCGATGGTCGCCTGATCCGCCTCGGCGGGCGCCGGATCAAGGACGTCGCCGGCCTGAGCCTGCTCAAGCTCTTCGTGGGCAGTGAGGGCACCCTCGGCGTCGTGGTCCGCGCCGTGCTGCGGCTCGTGCCCGCCCAGCAGGCGGCGTCCACGCTCGTCGCCACCTTTCCCGACGTCGACGCCGCGGCCCGGGCCGTGGTCGCGGTGCGCCGGACCATGCGCCCCTCGATGCTGGAGCTGATGGACCGCGCCTCGGTGAACGCCGTCGAGGACCTGCGGCACATGGGCCTCGACCGGGAGGCCGGGGCCCTGCTCGTGGCCCAGTCCGATGCACCGGGCGCCGCCCGTGAGGCGGAGGTCGCCGCCATGGAGCGGGCCTGCTCCGAGGCCGGTTCCGCGGAGGTGTTTGTCACCGACGACCCGGAGGAGGGGTCGATGTTCGTCGAGGCGCGCCGGGCAGCCTTTCCCGCGATCGGGGAGCGTGGCTCCTTGATGCTCGAGGACGTCGGCGTCCCCGTGCCGCGGCTGCCCGACCTGCTGGCGGCGATCCGCCGGGTCGCCCAGCGGCGCGGCCTCGAGATCCCCGTCGTCGCGCACGCCGGTGACGGCAACACCCACCCGATCATCGTCTTCGACGAGGACGACGCCGACTCCACCGCGCGGGCGCGCGGCGCCTTCGCCGACGTGATGGCCGCCGCGATCGCCCTGGACGGAACGATCACCGGGGAGCACGGCGTCGGCCGGACCAAGAAGGCGGCGCTGCCCGACCAGCTCGGCCCGGACGTGATGGACGTGAACCGACGGGTCAAGGACGCGCTGGACCCGGACGGCCTGCTCAACCCCGGCGCCCTCTGGTGAGGGGTAGCGTCCGCCGCATGGCTGAACGCACCTCGCACACGCTCGTCGACCGGCGGCTCTTCGGGCCCGGCCCGTCCAACCCCTACCCCGAGGCCACCGCTGCCCTCTCCTACCCACTGCTGGGCCACCTGGACCCGGTGTTCATCGCGCTGATGGACGAGACCTGCGCGATGCTGCGCGAGGCCTGGGGCACGACGAACGCGCGCACGCTCCCGATCTCGGCCACCGGTTCGGCGGGCATGGAGGCCGCATTCGTCAACACCGTGCGGCCCGGCGACGTCGTCGTCGTCGCGGTCAACGGCCTCTTCGGGCAGCGGATGTGCGAGGTCGCCTCCCGGTGCGGTGCCGAGGTGGTGCCGGTCGAGCACGAGTGGGGCCGGCCGGTGGACGTCGACCGGGTGCTCTCGGCGCATCCGTCGCCGGCGATCATCGCCGCGGTGCACGCCGAGACCTCCACGGGGGTCCGCTCCGACGTCGCGGCGCTCGGTGCCGGCAAGGGCGAGGCCCTGCTGCTCGTCGACGCGGTGACCAGCATCGCCGGCATCGAGCTGCTCGCCGACGACTGGGGTCTCGACATCGGCTACGCCGGCACCCAGAAGTGCCTGGGCGTGGCGCCGGGGCTCGCGCCCTTCACGATCAACGACCGCGCCTTCGAGCGTCGGGTCGAGCGGCCGCGGTCGTGGTACCTCGACCTCGGCCTCCTCGGCGGGTACGTCGGGGAGGCAGCCTCGCGCGGCGGCGGGCGCACCTACCACCACACGGCGCCGACGGCGATGATCGTGAGCCTGCACGCGGGACTGCGTCGGATCCTGGACGAGGGTCTGCCGGCGGTCTGGGAGCGGCACGCCGAGGCCGGGCGGCTCCTGCAGGACGGCCTGCAGGAGATGGGGCTCGAGCTCTTCGCCGTCGAGGGGCATCGGTTGCCCGAGCTGACCACCGTGCGCGTCCCCGAGGGCGTCGACGCCGCGGCGGTGCGCCGGGTGCTGCTGGAGCGACACGGCATCGAGATCGGCCCCGGAGCCGGGCCCTACGCCTCCAGCCTATGGCGGATCGGGCTGATGGGCCACAACGCTCGGCCCGACGCCGCGCTGACCGTGCTCGCGGCCCTGGGCGACGCGCTGGACCGCGCCTGAGCCTCAATCCACCGATTCGGGTTGTGGCGCGTCGTTCTGGGTGCGTGGGTGGTATCGGAAGCGCGTTCTTGCAGGGTGGCAGGGGTGACCTGCCGGTCTGTCCGGCTTCTCCGTGGGTCCTTGGTCGTGGGGGCGGTGGTCTGGGGGTTAGCCGCTGGGGGCGGGTAGTGCTCGGAGTCGGTCGAGGGTGTCGGTGATGAGCTGGGCCCAGGGCCATCTTCGGGGGAGTCGGAGGATGACTCGTCGTCCGGTCCGAACCAGGCGGCCGGTGACGGTGTAGATGCGGCGGCGGATCTTCTTGGTCATCACGTGGCCCGGTTCCATGCCTAGCCGGGCGGTCCAGCGGGTCAGGTTGTGGGCGATGGTGTTGAGGATCAGCCAGGCCGCGTTCCCGCCGAAGCTCTTGGTCGGGAAGTGGCTCATGCCCATCCCGTTCTTGAGGTCGCGGATGGTCAGCTCGACCTCGGCGTGACGGCGGTGATCGGCTTCGAGGTCGAGGAGTTCACCGGTCCGGTCGGTGATGATCGGGTGGTAGTCGAAGATCGGGAACAGCGGGTCCTGCCCACGGTTCCTGGCCAGGTCCTCGGTCGGCGGGGTCCGCCTTACGATCAGCCGCAGGGGTGCGACCTCCCCGCGCTCGGCGCGCGCACGGCCCTCGGGTCCTCGGCCGAAGGGGGTGAAGGTGATCTCGGCGACCCCGGCGCCGGGCAGGAAGTAGTCGATCGGGCTCCACTGCTCTTCGGGGATCGCCTCGAGCAACGACCGAAGGCCACCGATCATGCGGGCGCCGATGGAGAACCGCACCTGGTTCTGGCGGCAGGCGGTGACCACGTCGTGCAGGTAGAACCCGGAGTCGGCGCGCAGCACGATCTCCCCGTTCGCACCGGCTTGGCGCAGGCGGCTGATGGTCTCCTTGATGAACACCGGCGCCGAGGTGGCGTCGTTGGACCGCCCGCGCCGCAACCGTGTGTGGGCGATGTCGCCGGTGCCCGCAATCACCGCCACCAGCGGGTGGTAGCCGCGTCGACCGGTGCGCATCACCTCACGAGCGCCGTCCTTGCCCAACCCGTAGGTCTCACACAGCGTGGAGTCGATGTCGACGGTGAGGGAGTTCTCGATGTTCGGGTGCGCCCCAGCCGAGACCGCGCGGGCCAGCAGCCGACGAGTGACTGCGTCGAGCTGGCGGGCATGGTTGAAGCCGAATGCCCTCAGGAACGACCCCACTGTCGAGGGCGCGGCGACTCGATGCCCCAGAACGGATTGAGTGACCCCGGCCCGGAGCGCGTCGACGTCATCGATGCAGTCACCGCCGGCCAACAGGGAATGGATCACCGTCAGACACTTCTGATCCGGGTGGGCACCCAGATGACCCGGCACCGTGAGGTGCTCGCGCAGCAGACCGGGCAGCCCGAGCCGCTGCCCCAGCGTCGCTGCGACCAGCAGCCCGGCCTCGGACACGCCGTTGTCGTCATCGGCGCGCACCTCGACCCGGTCGAGCGTGCAAGACTTCGTCACCAAGAGGGTGCTCCCTCAACCTAGTACGAACGTTGGCGTGGTAACCGCGATCGTGCAGGTCAGGAGCACCCTCTTGGCTCAGCCGCGCCGAGCCTCCCCGACTACATCGGTGGATTGAGGCTGAGCCAGCCGGCCCGGCGACGCGCCCGCGGCCCTGCGCCGCAGCCGGCGCCGGCCCGACTAGGCTGAGCGGCGCTGGGCTTCCCCTCGGCGTGCCCTGCGCGGGCCTGCCCCCGGCGCCGTGCCGGTGGAGCCCAGTCGGGCCAGAGGGTGAGGAGCCCCCGTGTACCTGAAGAGCCTGACCCTCAAGGGGTTCAAGTCCTTCGCGTCCGCCACGACGCTGCACTTCGAGCCGGGCATCACCTGCGTGGTCGGTCCCAACGGCTCCGGGAAGTCCAACGTCGTCGACGCGCTCGCCTGGGTGATGGGCGAGCAGGGCGCCAAGTCGCTGCGCGGCGGCAAGATGGAGGACGTCATCTTCGCCGGCACGGCGGGGCGGCCGCCGCTGGGCCGCGCCGAGGTGGAGCTGACCATCGACAACACCGACGGCGCGCTGCCGATCGAGTACGCCGAGGTCACCATCAGCCGCACCATGTTCCGCCACGGCGGCTCGGAGTATGCGATCAACGGCCAGCACTGCCGGCTCCTGGATGTGCAGGAGCTGCTCTCGGACTCCGGCATCGGGCGCGAGATGCACGTGATCGTCGGACAGGGGCAGCTCGACTCGATCCTGCACGCGAACCCGGAGGACCGGCGCGGCTTCATCGAGGAGGCGGCCGGCGTGCTGAAGCACCGCAAGCGCAAGGAGAAGGCGCTCCGCAAGCTCGACGCCACTGAGAGCAACCTGCACCGGCTGCACGACCTGCTCTCCGAGATCCGCCGCCAGCTCAAGCCGCTGGGCCGTCAGGCCGAGGTCGCGCGCCGCGCGCAGACCATCCAGGCCGACGCGCGAGACGCCCGCGCCCGCCTGCTCGCCGACGACCTGGTCACCGCGCGCGCCGCCCTGGACCAGGACCTGGCCGACGAGTCGGCGGTCCTCGCGCGGCGCGAGGCCGTGGAGGCCGCGGTCGCCGAGGCCCGCGCCGCGGAATCGGCGCTTGAGGCCGCCCTGCGCGACGATCTGCCGGCGCTGGCCCGCGCGCAGGAGGTGTGGTTCGCGTTGTCGGGCCTGCGCGAGCGCCTGCACTCGACGCGGTCGGTGGCCGCCGAGCGGCAGCGGCACGCGGCCGACGCGGCGGGGGAGCGGGCCGCCGGCAGCGTCCGCGACCCCGACGAGCAGGACGAGGAGGCGGAGCGGATCGCCGCCCGGGAGGCGGAGATCGCCGCGGAGACCGGGCACCGCCGCGGTGCCTTGGACGCCGCGGTCGAGCGGCGCAGGTCGGCCGAGGAGGCCGCCACCGAGGAGGAGAAGCGCGTGACGGCGCTGCAGCGCGCCGCCGCCGACCGCCGCGAGGGGCTGGCGCGGCTGCACGGGCAGGTCAGCGCCAAGCGCTCCCGCGCCGCCGCGGCCGATGACGAGCTCGGTCGGCTGCGCGCCGCCCGCGAGGACGCGCTCGCCCGCGCCGAGCGGGCGCAGCACGACTTCACGGCGCTGGAGACCAAGGTGGCGGGCCTGGACGCCGGCGAGGAGGGCCTCGATGCCGAGCACGAGGCCGCCAGCGGCGCCCTCGACGACCTCACCGAGCGGCTCGCCAAGCTGCGGGAGGAGTCCGCGCAGGCGGACCGCGACCGGGGGGTCCTCGCGGCCCGCAGGGATGCTCTCGAGGTGGGCCTGGATCCCCGCGACGGTGCCGGCGCCCTCCTGGCTGCCGACGCGCAGGTCAGCGGCCTGCTCGGCTCGGCCGCGGCGCTGCTGAGGGTCCGGGCCGGCCACGAGGCGGCGGTGGCCGCCGCCCTGGGATCGGCTGCCGACGCGGTCGTGGTGCGCGACCCCGAGGCCGCCGCCGCGGCCATCGCACACCTGCGCGGCGAGGACCTCGGGCGGGCCGGCCTCCTCGTCGCCGGCACCCCGGCGGCCGGCTCGGACCGGCCCGCCCCGCCGTCGGGCGCCACGTGGGCCGCCGACGTGGTCGAGGGGCCGGATGCCCTGACCGGCTCGCTGGAGGCTCTGCTGCACGGGGTGGTCGTGGTGGACGACCTCGCCGCCGCGCGGCCCCTGGTCGCCGGTTCCAGCGACCTGGTCGCCGTGACCCGCGACGGCGACGTCCTCGGCGCGCACCTGGCGGTCGGCGGCGCTGGCGGGCAGCAGTCCCTGCTGGAGATCCGGGCCGCCGCGGACGAGGCCGCCGCGCGGCTGGCCGAGGCAACGGCCTCGGGAGAGCGGCTCGCCTTCGAGATCTCCCGGGTGGAGGCCGAGCGGCAGGAGGCCCAGCGCCGGGTCGACGTGGCCCTGGCGCGGCTCCACGAGTCCGACGCCACGCTGGCGGCCGTCTCCGAGGAGCTCGGCCAGCACGGCTCCCTGGGCCGCAGCGCCCGTGGCGAGGCGGAGCGCCTGGCCGCGGCGATCGAGCGCGCCGAGGCCGCTCGCCAGGCCGACCTGGCCGGCCTGGCCGACCTGGCGCAGCGGCTCGCGGCCGCCGAGGCGACCCCCGAGGAGGAGCCCGACACCGCGCGCCGCGAGGAGCTCGCCGACGCCGCGCGGGGGGCCCGGCAGGCCGAGACCGACGCGCGCCTCGCCCTGCGCACGGCCGAGGAGCAGGCCCGGGCCCTGCACGGGCGCGCGGACGGCCTGCGTCGCGCCGCGCGCCAGGAGCGCGAGGCCCGCGCGCGCGCCGCCGAGAGACGCGAGCGTCTGGCCCGCCAGGGACGCGTGGCGGAGGCCGTCGAGATCGCGGCCGGTCACGTGCTCCAGCGGCTCGAGCGGGCCCTCACGGAGGCCGCCGCGGCCCGGACGGACATCGAGAAGGCCCGCCGTGCTCGCGAGCAGGAGCTGCTCGACCTGCGCGCCCGGCTCCGGGACCTCGGGCGTGACCACGACGAGCTCGTGAACACGGCGCACCGCGACGAGATGGCCCGAGCCCAGCAGCGGATGCGGATCGAGCAGCTCGAGGAGCGCGCCCTGGCCGAGCTCGGCATGGACCCCGGCGCCCTGGCGGCGGACTACGGGCCCGACCAGCCGGTCCCGGCAGGCGAACCGGCGCCCGAGGGACAGGAGGCGCCCGAGCCGGTGCCCTTCGTGCGCGAGGAGCAGCGCAAGCGCCTGCGCTCGGCCGAACGGTCGCTGGCCCAGCTCGGCAAGGTGAACCCGCTCGCGCTGGAGGAGTACTCCGCGATGGAGGAGCGACACACGTTCCTCAGCGCGCAGCTCGAGGACCTCAAGCAGACGCGCGCGGACCTCATGGGCATCGTCCAGGAGGTCGATGCCCGCGTCGAAGAGGTGTTCACGCGGGCCTGGGAGGACGTGCGCGACGCCTTCGAGCTGGTCTTCGCCCGGCTCTTCCCCGGTGGGGAGGGCCGGCTGGTGCTGACCGATCCCACCGACATGCTCGCCACCGGCGTGGATGTCGAGGCGCGGCCGGCGGGCAAGAAGGTCAAGCGGCTCTCGCTGCTCTCCGGCGGAGAGCGCTCCCTGGTGGCCGTGGCCTTCCTCGTCTCGCTGTTCAAGGCCCGGCCCTCGCCGTTCTACATTCTCGACGAGGTCGAGGCGGCGCTGGACGACACCAACCTGGGACGGCTGCTGGAGATCTACGAGGAGCTGCGGCAGAGCTCGCAGCTGCTGGTGATCACGCACCAGAAGCGCACGATGGAGGTCGGCGACGCGCTCTACGGTGTGACCATGCGCGACGACGGGGTCTCGGCCGTGATCAGCCAGCGGTTGCGGGAGGCTCAGCCGGCGTGACCCAGCCACCGACCCGGGCCGACTACGCCGCTTGGCGTGCCATCACCACGCGCTGGCGCGACGACGACGCATACGGGCACCTGAACAACGCCACCTACTACGAGCTCTTCGACACCGCGGTCAATGCCCACCTGTACGAGGCCACCGGGCTCGACGTGCGCGCGCTGCCCCGGATCGGGATCGTCGCCGAGACCTCGTGCCGCTACTTCCGCCCGCTCGGGTTCCCCGAGCCGATCGAGACGGGCCTGGTCGTCGACCGCCTGGGGCGCTCCTCGGTGGTCTACCGGATCGGCCTGTTCCAAGGCCCGGGGGACGAGGCGGCGGCCGAGGGACGGTTCGTGCACGTGTATGTCGACAACACCGATCCCGCCCGGCCCGTGGCGGCCGTGCCTGAGGAGATCCGCGCGGCCCTCGAGCCGCTCCTGCGCGGCTAGGCAGGCGACCGCTCGTCCAGGCAGGCACCCCGGCGATGGACGTTCGCCCCTCCGGGCTGGAACGCCCGTGCCATGCTGGCGAGTGCGTTCATTGCCCTGGCTGTCGCTCTTTCGGAGGCTCGTCTCGTGCTGCCCATCCTGATCTTCATGGTCGTCGCCCTCGCGGTGGCCTCCGGCGTTCTCTACGTGACCAAGGCACGGGAGGAACGGGCACGGGAGGAACGGGCACGGGAGGAACAGGCCGAGGGGCGGGCGCCGGTCGGCGGGGCGCCCCACGACCAGCCCGTGGGCGGGTCCCGCTAGCACCTCTCGGCCGGTGCGGGGCCACGCCCGGGCGACCCGCGCCGCGCATGGCCTCTGGTTGGATGAGGACCATGGATCTCCTCCTGCTGGTCATCGGCATCGCCGTCGTCGGTGTGTTGACGACCGCCGGACTCGTCGCGGGGACACGACGCCGCAAGCCGAGGGTCGGCGCCGGGACGGGTCGCGGGGCCGGCGACGTGCTCGCACCGCCGCGCGAGGCGCCCGCCGACACGGCGGAGGCCGCGCAGGCGCCCGAGGCCCCGGTCGCCCCGCCGCTCCGAGGCCCCGCCTTCCGAGGCCCCGCCGCTGGAGCGTCCGGAGGGCACCGCCAGCCGGATGCAGCGGCTGCGTCAGCGGCTCGCGGGCTCGCAGACCGCCTTCGGCCGCGGCCTCCTCGCGCTCCTCGCCCGGGACCGGCTCGACGAGGACACCTGGGAGGACATCGAGGACACCCTCCTCGCCGCCGACATCGGTGTGCAGCCGACCCAGGAGCTGGTGGCGCGGCTGCGCACGCGCCTGCGCGTCGAGGGCGAGAAGCACGTCGACGTGCGCGCGGTGCTGCGCGAGGAGCTGGTCTCGCTCGTCGACGCCGGGATGGACCGGCGCCTGCAGGTCAGCGGCTCGGAGGGACGGCCGGGCATCGTGCTCGTGGTCGGGGTCAACGGCTCGGGCAAGACGACGACGGTCGGCAAGATCGGCCGCATCCTGGTCGCCGAGGACCGCTCCGCGGTGCTCGGCGCCGCGGACACCTTCCGCGCCGCCGCGGTCGACCAGCTCGCGACCTGGGGCGAGCGCGTCGGCGTCCCGGTGGTCCGCGGCCCCGAGGGCGGTGACCCCGCCAGCGTGGCCTACGAGGCCGTGCGCCGCGGGCTCGACGAGCAGCTGGGCACCGTGCTGGTGGACACCGCCGGGCGCCTGCAGAACAAGGCCGGACTGATGGCCGAGCTCGGCAAGGTCAAGCGCGTCATCGAGAAGCAGGCTCCCGTCACCGAGGTGCTGCTGGTGCTGGACGCCACCACCGGCCAGAACGGCCTGATCCAGGCGCGGGTCTTCAGCGAGGTCGTCGACGTCTCCGGCATCGCGCTGACCAAGCTGGACGGCTCCGCCAAGGGCGGCATCGTCGTGGCCGTGCAGCGCGAGCTGGGCGTGCCGGTGAAGCTCGTCGGCCTCGGCGAAGGGCCGGACGACCTCGCTCCTTTCGACGCGGAGGCCTTCGTCGACGCCCTGCTGGGCTGACCCGGGTGCCGCGACCGGCGGCACCGCCCGTCACCCGGAAGTAACACACCGGGTGAGTTCGTTGCGTCCGCGAAACAGGAGTCTGGACGTGGCGAAACCTCCGGACTAAAGGGTTCTGACCAATTGGGTTGACGGGCCTCGCGCCAGTGACGCCGCCACGCCGGACCCTTGCACATCGCAAACCCTGGAGGATTCGTGGACGGCTATAACGCCTTCATGCTCGTGGCCACGCTGCTGGTGTTGATGATGACGACGCCCGCGCTGGCGTTGTTCTACGGCGGCATGACGCGATCGAAGTCCGTGCTCAACATGATGATGATGTCCTACACGGCCATGGCCATCGTCGGCATCATCTGGGTGCTGTGGGGCTACTCGATGGTGTTCAGCGGGGACGGCGTCTTCACGGCATCGCCGCTGACCAACTTCGGTCTGGAGGGTGTCGGCTTCGGCAGCTACACCTTCATGATGTTCCAGCTCACCTTCGCGGTGATCACCACCGCGCTGATCAGCGGCGCGATCGCCGACCGGGTCAAGATGTCGGCCTGGGTCATCTTCGTGCCGCTCTGGGCGACCCTGTCCTACTTCCCGCTGGCCCACATGGTCTTCGGGTGCACCCCGGACGCGCTGATCTGCACCACGATCGGCGCGCAGGACTACGCCGGTGGCACGGCCGTGCACATCAACGCCGGCATGGCCGGCCTCGTGCTCGCCCTGGTGATCGGCAAGCGCCTCGGCTTCGGCAAGGAGGCCATGCGCCCGCACAACCTGACCCTGACGATGCTCGGCGCCGCCATGCTGTGGGTCGGTTGGTACGGCTTCAACGTCGGCTCCATCGTGTTCAGCGAGGAGGCGCTCGAGGGCGGCGAGGCATACCAGACGCAGTTCCTCAACGAGACCGGCATCACCTTCGCGAACACGACGCTGGCCACGATGGCGGCGATCCTCGCGTGGCTGCTGGTCGAGCGCATGCTGCACGGCAAGGCCACCTCGCTGGGTGCCGCCTCCGGCATCGTCGCGGGCCTGGTCGCGATCACCCCGGCCGCGGCCGCGGTGAACATCTTCGGTGCCCTCGCGATCGGTGCGGTCTCGGGTGCGGTGTGTGCCTGGGCCGTCGGGCTGAAGTTCAAGATGGGCTACGACGACTCACTCGACGTCGTCGGCGTCCACCTCGTGGGCGGCATCATCGGCACGGTGCTGATCGGCCTGTTCTCGACGACGTCCTCCGCCGGCGCCGTGAACGGGCTCTTCTACGGGGGAGGCTTCGGCTCGCTGGTCGACCAGTCGCTCGGCGCCCTGGTCGCCATCGCGTGGTCCGGCGTGGCCACCCTGGTGATCGCGCTCGCGATCAAGTACACGATCGGTTGGCGCATCTCCGAGGACGCCGAGGTCGAGGGGATCGACTTCGACCAGCACGGCGAGACCGCGTACGACCTGCACCTGAGCACCAGCCGCTTCACCGGCTCGGCCTCGTCCGACCCGTCGATGCGGACGTCCACCGAGGAGGCGAACGCATGAGGCTCGTGACCGCGGTGATCAAGCCGCACAAGTGGGAAGAGGTCCGCGAGGCCCTGGGGACCTTCGGCGTGACGGGCATGACCGTCAGCGAGGTCAGCGGCTACGGCCGCCAGAAGGGTCACACGGAGGTGTACCGGGGCGCGGAGTACGACATCGCCCTGGTGCCCAAGCTCCGGTTGGAGGTCGTGGTCGAGGACGGCGACGCCGAGGACATCCTCGGCATCATCGTCAAGACCGCTCAGACCGGACGCATCGGTGACGGCAAGGTATGGGTGACCCCCGTCGACACCGTCGTCCGGGTCCGCACCGGCGACCGCGACGGTTCGGCGCTCTGAGGACGGGGTCCGGCATGATGCCGGAGGGTCCGTCCGCAATCGGTGAGGAGGAGTGGGCATGAAGCTGGTCACCGCCGTGGTCAAGCCACACAAGTGGGAGGACGTCCGCGCCGCGCTCGAGGCGGCAGGCGTCACGGGAATGACGGTCAGCGAGGTGAGCGGATACGGCCGGCAGAAGGGTCACACGGAGGTCTACCGGGGGGCCGAGTACGACGTGGCCCTGGTGCCGAAGATCCGCCTCGAGATCGTCGTCGACGACGGTGACGCGGAGCCGGTGGTGAGCGCGATCGTCGGCGCCGGCCAGACCGGGAAGATCGGCGACGGCAAGGTCTGGGTGTCACCGGTCGAGTCGGTGGTGCGGGTTCGCACCGGCGACCGCGACGGCGCAGCGCTCTGAGCGACGCGCGAATCATGGGCCCCGGCCCCGGGTCGCTCCCGTGACCGCACCCGAACGCGCCGCGCGCACGGCTGACGCCGACGCGCGGTGCCGGGAGGCGTGGTCCTGGTGCGGCGGCCCGGAGGCCGGGGCAGCGCTCGTCGCCGTGGGGGGCTACGGCCGCGCCGAGCTCGCCGGCTTCTCCGACCTCGACGTCGTGCTCGTGCACGGCGACGCGCTCGACCCGGGCAGGCTGGCCTCGGAGGTCTGGTACCCGCTGTGGGACTCCGGCGCGAAGGTCGACCACTCGGTGCGGTCGGTCTCGGAGGCGCTCTCGGCCTCCGAGACCGACCTGCGGGTCGCCCTGGGCCTGCTCGACGCCCGGCACCTGGCGGGGGACCCGAACCTCACCCTCACGCTCCGCGCCACCCTCCTCTCGCAGTGGCGCCGGGACGCGCGTGAGCGGATGCCGCAGCTGCTGGAGATGGTGCGGCGGCGCCACGAGAGGGCCGGCGAGCTCGCCCACGCCTCGGTGCCCGACGTGAAGGAGGCGGCCGGCGGACTGCGCGACGCGACGGTGCTGCAGGGGCTCGTGGCGACGTGGCTCGTCGACGTGCCGCACGCCGATCTGGAGCGCAGCCGCCGGGTGCTGCTCGATGTGCGCGACGTCGTGCAGCGGTCCGCCGGTCGGGCGGTGGACCGGATCACCCCGGAGACCTGGGGGCCGCTGGCCCAGGAGCTCGGGCTCGACGATGCCTCCGCCGCCCAGCTCCTGGTGCGCGAGCACGGGCGGCGGATCACACACCTCTCCCGGCTCACCTGGCAGCGCACCGAGGCGGTGATCGCACGCCGCCGGTCGCTGCGCGGTGCCCGCCGCCCCGACCTGGCGCCGCTGGCCCCCGGTGTCGCGCTCTCCCGGGGCGAGGTGGTCCTCGACGGCCGGGTGCGGCCCGAGAAGGACCCGTTGCTCCTGCTGCGCGCCGCCACCGAGGCGGCCGAGCGCGCGGTCGTCCTCTCGCCGACGACCGCCGCGCGCCTGGCCCGCGACGGCGTGACCCTGCCGGAGCCCTGGCCGGCCGAGGCCCGTCGGCTGCTGGTGCGGCTGCTCGCCTCGGGCCGCCCGATGCTGGGCGTCTGGGAGACGCTGGAGGAGACCGACGCCCTCCACCGCTTCCTGCCGGAGTGGGAGTCGGTGCGCCTGCTTCCGCACGCGTCGGTGATCCACCGGTTCACGGTCGATCGGCATGTCGTCGAGACCTGCATCGAGGCGTCCTCGCTGATTCGCGACGTCGCGCGGCCCGACGTCCTCATGGTGGCCGCGCTGCTGCACGACATCGGCAAGGCCGACCTCGGCGACCACAGCGTCGCGGGGGAGCCCGTGGCCCGCCGGGTGGCCACCCGGATGGGCTTCGACTCCGACGCGGTGGAGCTCGTGGGCACCCTGGTGCGCTGGCACCTGCTCCTCGCCGAGACCGCCACGACCCGCGACCCTGACGACCCGGCCACCATCGAGCACGTCGTCTCCCGGATCGGCTCGACCGAGGCCCTCTCGCTGCTGGTCTCGCTGACCGAGGCGGACGCCCGCGCCGCCTCGGAGAAGGCCTGGTCGAGCTGGCGGGCGGGCCTGGTGCGCCAGCTCGCCGCCCGCGCGCGGGCCGCCCTGGTCGCTCGCGCGGCCGGCTGCTCGTCGCCCGGGGTCGCGGAGTCCGAGATGGCGGTGCCCTCAGCGGTCCGCGACGACCCGGAGCAGGCCTCGATCACCGTGGATCCGATGGACGACGGCGCCCGCGTCACGGTCGTGTCGGGTGACCGCGTCGGACTGCTCGCCGATGCGGCGGCCATGCTGGCGCTGCTGCGCGTCGCCGTCCGGGCGGCCCGGGCGTGGACCCAGGACGGGTACGCCGTCAGCGTGTGGGAGGTCGCCGACCCGGAGGTCGACGCGGCGCTGCTGCGGGACCGCTTCTCGGCGATCGCCGAGAAGCGGATCGATCCGGAGGCCCGGCTGCGGCCGCCGGGCGGGTCGGGGCTGGCGCCGTCCGTGGCCGTGCGCGCGGAGGCGTCGCGGCAGTCCACGGTGCTGGAGGTGCGCGCGGCGGACCGGCCGGGAGTGCTGTACCTCGTCGCCCACGCGCTGGCCGACCTGGGCATCACCGTGCGCTCGGCGCACGTGGACACGCTCGGCCCCCAGGCGGTGGACGTGTTCTACCTGCAGGAGCTGGGCGCGGGGGCGCTCGCCGACGACCGGGCGGCCGCGGCGGCCCACGCGGTCCGGGCGGTGCTCTCCGGCTAGCCGCCGCTAGTCTTGAGCCCGTGTTCGCCACTCTCTCCGATCGGCTCGCCGACACTTTCAAGAACCTCCGCGGCAAGGGACGGCTCTCCGAGGCCGACATCGACGCGACGGCCCGCGAGATCCGAATCGCGCTGCTCGAGGCCGACGTCGCCCTGCCGGTGGTCAAGGAGTTCGTGAGGTCGGTCAAGGAGCGGGCGCGCGGCGAGGAGGTCAGTGGCGCGCTGAACCCGGCACAGCAGGTCGTGAAGATCGTCAACGAGGAGCTCGTGGGGATCCTCGGCGGCGAGACCCGGCGGCTGCGCTATGCGAAGACCGGCCCGACCGTGATCATGCTGGCCGGCCTGCAGGGCTCGGGCAAGACGACGCTCGCCGCGAAGCTCGCGGGGTGGCTCAAGGGCCAGGGGAAGTCCCCGGTGCTGGCCGCCTGCGACCTCCAGCGGCCCAACGCGGTCAACCAGCTGCAGGTCAACGGCGAGCGGGTCGGCGTCCCCGTGTTCGCACCCGAGCCGGGCAACGGCGTCGGCGACCCCGTCGCGGTGGCCCGGGACGCGGTCGAGGACGCCCAGCGCCGACTGCACGACGTGGTCATCGTCGACACCGCGGGCCGGCTCGGCGTCGACGCGGAGCTGATGCAGCAGGCGGCGGACATCCGCGACGCCGTCCGGCCCGACGAGGTGCTCTTCGTCGTGGACGCGATGATCGGTCAGGACGCCGTGACCACGGCCCAGGCCTTCCTCGACGGCGTCGGCTTCGACGGCGTGGTCCTGACCAAGCTGGACGGCGACGCCCGCGGCGGCGCCGCGCTGTCGGTCGCCTCGGTCACCGGCAAGCCGGTGATGTTCGCCTCGAACGGCGAGAAGCTGACCGACTTCGACCTCTTCCACCCCGACCGGATGGCCTCGCGCATCCTCGACATGGGCGACATGCTCACCCTGATCGAGCAGGCCGAGAAGACCTTCGACCAGGACCAGGCGCTGAAGGCGGCCCAGAAGCTACAGGGCGGCGGCGGCGACTTCACGCTGGATGACTTCCTCGAGCAGATGCAGCAGGTCCGCAAGCTCGGCTCGATCTCGAAGATCATGGGGATGCTGCCCGGGATGGGCCAGTTCCGCGACCAGATAGAGAGCTTCGACGACCGCGAGATCGACCGGGTCGAGGCGATCATCCAGTCGATGACGCCGGCCGAGCGGTCGAACCCCAAGCTCATCGACGGCTCGCGCCGCTCCCGGATCGCGAAGGGCAGCGGCCGCCAGGTCTCCGACGTCAACCAGCTGGTCGATCGGTTCTTCGAGGCCCGCAAGATGATGTCGCAGATGGCCAAGGGCGGTGGCATGCCCGGCATGCCCGGCATGCCCGGCGCGCCGGGTGGCGGCGGCCCCAAGCGGGTCAAGTCCAAGCAGCCCCCGAAGAAGAAGGGCAAGGGCGGCAAGCGCGTCTCCGGAAACCCGGCCCGGGCCGCCCAGGAGGCCAAGGCCGCCGGGGAGCGCAAGAAGGAGGCCGGCGCGAACCCGTTCGGCGGCTCGACGGAGGACGTCGACTACGAGGAGGCTGCCGCCGCGCTGGACCTGCCGAACGACTTCTCCAGGTTCCTGCGCTAGCGGCATCGCCACCGCGCCGCGTGCGCCCGACTCCTCGCTTCTGGAAGGCTGCGGCCATGGGCACGGTGCTGGTCGTCGATGCGGCGAACGTGGTGGGCAGCCGGCCGGACGGCTGGTGGAAGGACCGCGCGGGTGCGGCGCGGCGGCTGCACGAGCGGCTGTTGGTCGCCGACCTGCCGCAGGACGAGGTGGTGCTCGTCCTGGAAGGGGGGGCCAAGGCCGGGGTCACGGCGGGCCGGGACGGGCACGTCCTCACCGTGCACGCCGCCAAGGACGGCGACAGCGCCATCGTGCGCGAGGCTCGTCGGGCCGCGGAGTGCGGCGCGGTGACCGTGGTGACGGCCGATCGGGCCCTCGCCGCGACCGCCTCGGCCTCGGCGACGATCGTCGGCCCGGGCTGGCTGCTCGACCGGATCGAGTGAGCGACACCCGCGACCCGAGCGTCTACGGTGCGGGCATGAGTGCAGCACGGATCCGTGGACCGGTTCTTCCCGGGGGGGAGACACAAGACCTCTACCTCGTCGGCGACCACGTCACCCTCGAGCCGGTGGCCGGCGCCGAGACGGTGGCCGAGGGTTGGGTGGTGCCCGGCCTGGTGGACGCCCACAACCACCTCGGCATGGAGGACCGGGGCGCCCTCGACGAGGCCGAGACCGAGGAGCAGGCGATCGCGGACCGGGACACGGGCGCCCTGCTGATGCGCGACTGTGGCTCACCGGCCGACACCCGGTGGGTGCACGAGCGCACGGACCTGCCCCGGCTGATCCGGCACGGCCGGCACCTGGCGCGCACGAAGCGCTACATCCCCACCTACGCCCACGAGGTCGAGCCCGACGAGCTGCCGGCGTACGCCGCCCGTGAGGCCGAGGGGGCGGACGGCTGGGTGAAGCTGGTCGGGGACTGGGTCGAGCGCGACGTCGGCGACCTGACGCCGTCCTTCCCGGCCGAGGCCTTCGCCGCGGCGATCCGCGCGGCCCACGAGCACGGCGCGCGGGTGACCGCACACTGCTTCGGCCGCGACGTGCTCCAGGGCCTGCTCGACGCCGGCATTGACTGCCTCGAGCACGGCACCGGCCTCTCGGTCCACCAGGTCGAGCAGATGGCGGCAGCGGGCGTGGCGCTCGTGCCGACGGTGATGCAGACCGACCGGTTCGTCGAGCACGCCGCAGCCGGCCGGGAGAAGTTTCCCGCGTACGCCGACACGATGGAGGAACTGCACGCGCAGCGCCGCCGGGTGCTGATGTCGGCCTACGAGGCCGGCGTGTCGCTCTACGTCGGCACCGACGGCGGGGGAGCGGCGCGGCACGGCTACCTCGCCGCGGAGGTGCTGGCCATGGCGGAGATGGGCCTGCCGGCCGACTACGTGCTCGCAGCCGCCTCGTGGGACGCCCGCGCGTGGCTGGGCTGGAACGCCGGGCTCGGCGAGGGCGATCCCGCTGACCTGGTCGTCTACCCCCGCAACCCCCTGGAGGACCTCTCGGTGCTCTGGGAGCCGTCCCGCGTGGTGCTGCGGGGCCGTGTGGTCGCCTGAGCGCCGCCCGAGAACCCCGGGCGATTCGGAGCACGCTGTCGCGCGTGGCACAATGGCGCGCTGAGTCCAGCGTGCTCGGCCCCTCTCACCGTGCGCGCCAGGCCCACCCGGAACAGGCGCCCGAGACACCCCACCCGGCGCAGCCGTCCCACAGACCACGAGCTCCAGAGGAGACACCACCACGTGTCCGTCAAGATCCGCCTGAAGCGCCTCGGCAAGATCCGAGTGCCGCAGTACCGCATTGTCGTCGTCGACTCGCGCAAGAAGCGCGACGGCAGGGTCATCGAGGAGATCGGGACCTACCAGCCCAAGGAGGAGCCGTCCTACATCGACGTCGTCTCCGATCGCGCGCAGTACTGGTTGGGCGTCGGTGCGCAGCCGACCGAGGCCGTCGCCGCGATCCTCAAGGTCACCGGGGACTGGCAGAAGTTCCGGGGCGCGCCCGGCGCCGAGGGCACCCTGAAGCACCGCCAGCCCCGCCGCGACAAGCTCGAGATCTTCAACGAGGCGCTCAAGGAGGCCTCGAGCGAGCCGCGCGGCGAGGCCGTGACGGGCAAGCGCGCGTCCGCCAAGGACGCCGCCAAGCCCTCGTCCACGAAGAAGGACCAGCCGGCCGACACCCCGTCGCCCGAGCCCACGCCTGAGGCCGAGAAGCCCGAGGGCGCGGTCGACGCGGCCGAGGCCGGCGGCACGCCGGCCGACGCCGCGTCCGCCGAGGTGGCGGCCGACAAGCCTGCGGACAACCCGGCCAAGCCCGGCGAGGCCTGAGCATGCTCGCCGATGCCCTCGAGCACCTGGTGCGCGGTGTCGTCGACCATCCCGACGACGTTGCGGTGCAGGACACGCAGCAGCGACGGGGGCCGATGCTCGAGGTGCGCGTGCACCCGGACGACCTCGGCAAGGTGATCGGGCGCGGCGGCCGGACGGCGACCGCCTTCCGCACCGTGGTCTCGGCGCTGGCCGGCCGCGGCGGCGCCCGCATCGACTTCGTCGACACCGACCGCACCTGAGCGGGCCCCCTGAGCGAGCGAGCACAGACTCCGGGGACCGTCGACGTCGTCGTCGGTCGGGTGGGTCGGCCCCACGGCGTCCGCGGCGAGGTGACCGTGGAGGTGCGCACCGACGAACCCGACCGGCGCTTCGCCGACGGCAGCGTCCTGCGGGGCGAGGAGCCCCGGGGCGCGCAGCGGTGGCTCACGGTGCGGGGCACCCGGTGGCACCAGGGGCGCCTGCTCGTCACGTTCGCCGAGTTGGACGGCCGCGACGCCGCGGAGGCGGTGCGCGACGTCGTCCTGCACCTTGAGGTGCCCGCCGCGGCCACCCCCGACGACCCGGAGGAGTTCTATGACCACCAGCTCCTCGGATTGGCCGCGCAGGACGTCGACGGCACCCCGCTCGGCGAGGTGACCGGGCTCGTGCACGGCGCGCAGGATCTGCTCGTCGTCCGGACGCCGGCGGGACGGGACGCGCTGGTGCCGTTCGTGGCGGAGCTGGTCCCCGAGGTGGACCTCGCCGGCGGCCGGGTCGTGGTCGCCGACCGACCGGGGCTCGTGCGACCCCTCCCGGGCGACGACGCCCCCGGGGTGGAGTGAGCCGTGCGCCTCGACTATGTCTCGATCTTCCCCGACTACTTCGCCCCGCTGTCGCTCTCGCTGCCCGGGCGGGCCGCCCGGGACGGGCTGATCTCCGCCCACGTGCACGACCTGCGGGCCTGGACCCACGACCGGCACCGCACGGTCGACGACACCCCGGCGGGCGGCGGCGCCGGCATGGTGATGCGCCCCGAGCCGTGGGGCGAGGCCTTCGACGCCCTCGGGATCGAGGACGCCACCGTGGTGGTGCCGACCCCGTCGGGCGAGCCGTTCACCCAGGCCCTCGCCGCGGACCTCGCGACCCGGGAGCGGCTGGTCTTCGCCTGCGGGCGCTACGAGGGCATCGACGAGCGCGTGCTCGACCACGCGCGCGAGCGCACCGAGGTCCGGGAGGTCACGCTCGGCGACGTGGTCCTCAACGGCGGCGAGGTGGCCGCGCTCGCCATCACCGAGGCCGTCGTGCGCCTGCTGCCGGGCTTCCTGGGCAACGCCGCCTCGCTGGAGCAGGAGTCGCACGCGGACGGGCTGCTGGAGTACCCCGTCTACACCAAGCCCGCCTCGTGGCGCGGCCACGACGTCCCGCCGGTGCTGCTGGGCGGGAACCACGGCGAGATCGCGCGGTGGCGCGCCGCGCAGGCGCGTCGGCGCACGGCCGAGCGCCGCCCCGACCTGCTGCACGCCAGCGCGGCGGGCGTCTGGGAGATCGTCCCGGCCGTCGCGGGCGACGCCGCCGAGCTGCACGTGCTGCAGCTCGCCTGCTGGGTGCAGGAGGCGGTGCTCAACGACGACCTCGGGATCCCGCCCCTCCACGAGACGGGGGCCGACACCGCGGCCTCGTTGCGCGCGTGGCGGACCTGGGTCGTGCGCTCGGGCGGCCGCCTCGTCGGCTCGGTCCGCGGCCGGCTCGCCCGTCCGGGCGCCGGCGATGGCCCGGCGGAGGAACGGGCGGAGGAACAGGCCGAGCATCAGGGGGAGGAGCGGGGCCACGCCTGGGAGATCGGTCGCCTGATGGTGGCGCCGGACCTGCGGGGCCGGGGCCTGGGCTCGCGACTGCTCGCGCACGCGATGGACGCCGCGCCCGACGAGGTGACGTCCTACCTGCTGGTCACCGGCCGGCACAGCGCGGCTAACCTGCGGCGCTATCGCCGCGCGGGGTTCTCGGTGCGCGAAGTCCTCGACGACGGGCCCGCCGGCCCGGTCGTGCTGACCCGGCCCCGCCGCCGCTGACCCGGCCCCGCCGCCGCTGAGCGGGCGCCCGAGGCTGCGATTCGGGGCCGCCCCCGCCGTTGTGGCAGAATCGTCTCTCGGTCCAGTCGGCCAAACCCGGATCCTTCCGAGGGCTCTGCCCCAGCAGGAGGGTCTGCGTCCCGCTCCTGCCACAGGGGGAAGCGGACGCTGCCGGCCCCCAGCACTGGCCGCACACCTGAACACCCAGCACCCGTCCCGTCAATGCGGCTGACCTGTGGCACCCGCGAGGAGACACGATGAACAACGTCATCAGCGAGATCGAGGGCGCCTCGAAGCGCGACGACCTCCCGGCCTTCCGCGCCGGCGACACGGTCAAGGTCCACGTCAAGGTGACCGAGGGGACCCGGTCCCGCGTCCAGGTCTTCCAGGGCGCCGTGATCCGCATCCACGGCTCCGGCGTCGGGCGCACCTTCACGGTCCGCAAGGTCTCGTTCGGCGTGGGCGTCGAGCGCACCTTCCCGCTGCACTCGCCGATCTTCGAGACGATCGAGGTCGTCACCCGCGGCGACGTGCGCCGGGCGAAGCTCTACTACCTGCGCAACCTGCGCGGCAAGGCGGCCAAGATCAAGGAGCGCCGCGAGTCCTGAGCGGCTCCGACGCCGCGTCCCCCGGCAGCCCGCGGGTTCCGCGTGGCCGGCCCCTCGCGGCGCGTAGGCTCCTCGTGTGACCTCCCGCGATCCCGACACCGACGCGGAGGTCGACGACGTGGCGGCCGCGGCGGGGGGCGGATCGGGCTCCCCCCGGCAGCGTGCCGGTCGCGCGGGCAAGCGTCGCCAGCTGCCGCTGTGGCAGGAGACCATCCTGCTGCTCGGCGTGGCGATCGTGCTCGCGATCGTCATCAAGGCCCTGTTCCTGCAGGCGTTCTACATCCCCTCGGAGTCGATGGAGCCGGGTCTGGTCCGCGACGACCGGATCCTGGTGCAGAAGGTCTCCTACTGGGGTGACGCCGGGCCCGAGCGGGGCGACGTGGTCGTCTTCGAGGACCCCGGCTCCTGGCTGAGCGCCGCGCAGGACGCCAGCCCGGCGAACCCCGTCACCGCCGTGCTGGCCAGGATCGGGCTCTACCCGGTCGGCGGCCACCTCGTGAAGCGGGTCGTCGGCGTCGGCGGCGACACCATCACCTGCTGTGACACCCAGGGGCGGATCGCGGTCAACGGCGAGCCGCTCGACGAGGGGGCCTACGTCAAGGAGGACCCCGCCTCGCCGTGCAACGGGCCGATGCTGCCCGCGTGCACCTGGACGGCCGGCCCGGTGCCCGAGGGCCACGTCTTCGTGATGGGCGACAACCGCAACAACTCCGCCGACTCGACCGTGCACATGTGCCGCGAGGGTGCGACCCAGTGCGTGCCGGGCCGGGAGTTCGTCTCCACCGATCTGGTCGTCGGCAAGGTCTTCCTGGTGGCCTGGCCGCTCTCGAACGCCGGTTTCGTCGCCCACCCCGACATCTTCGACGACGTGCCCGAGGCCGAGACGTCCGACGCCTCGGGCACGTCCGGTCGGGGCCCGGAAGCCGGGCCCCCGGTGCGGTGACCCCGGCGTGAGCACCCTGCCGCGCGGCACCACTCTCCGGCGCGACGCCGGGCTCTACGGCTTCGAGCGCGCCCTGCGCCGGGCCGGCGCGGAGCACATCGCCGGGGTCGACGAGGCCGGCCGCGGGGCCTGCGCGGGCCCGCTCGTGGCGGCCGCCGCGGTGCTGCCACCGGGCCAGGCCGGGCGGGTGCCGGGCCTGGCCGACTCCAAGCTGCTGAGCGAGAAGGCGCGCGAGCGCTGCTACGCCCAGGTCGTCCGACGCGCCGTGGCCTGGTCGGTGGTGGTGATCGAGCCCGGGGAGTGCGACCGGCTCGGGATGCACGTCGCCAACGTCGAGGCGCTGCGCCGGGCCGTGGCGCTGCTCGACGCGCGGCCGTCGTACGTGCTGACCGACGGGTTCCCCGTCGACGGGCTCGGCGCCCCCGGTCTGGCCATGTGGAAGGGTGATCGGGTCGCGGCCTGCATCAGCGCCGCGTCGGTGCTGGCCAAGGTGACCCGCGACCGGATGATGGTCGACCTGGGCCGTCGCTGGCCGGCCTACGACTTCGCCACGCACAAGGGGTACGTCACCGACGCCCACGCCGCCGCGCTGGCCGAGCACGGGCCATCGCCGGTGCACCGGAGGCGGTTCGTGAACGTGCGCCGCGCCGCCGGGCCGGAGCGGGACCCTCGGGGTCTCCGGCATCCCGAGCGCGTCGGCTGAGCCCCGGTCCGCCCTCGGGACGGGTCGGGCCGGCGGGTCACAGCCGCTGGGGGCGCCCGAACCAGGTCTGTACGCCGGGCGAGAACAGGACCGAGTCCGGCGCCTCGCGGGTGACCCCCTCGGGCAGGCCCGCCGCCGGTACGAGCGTGTCGACCAGGTGCACCGGTGCGGCGTCGTGCAGCGGCCACGGGCCGTGCGTGTTGGGCACCCACCAGGTGCGTCCCGCCACGCGCGTGTGCAGGCCGAAGCGCGCGGTGAGGAACACCGCCAGGTCGTCCGGCTCGGCCAGCGGCTCGCCCACCCGCAGCCGGAGCCGTCCGCCGGCGCCGCGCGGACGCCCGCGCCGGGAGGTCGCGTAGTCCAGCACGGCGCCGGGACCGGAGCCGGCGCTGCGGTCGAGCCGCATCCGCGCCCAGTGGTAGGGCGTTCCGAACACGGCCCGGGCGGCCGCGCTGGCCGCCAGGCGCGAGCAGTCCAGGGACCGGAAGACGACGCCGTGACGGCCGGCGTCGTCGGCCGAGTAGAGGCGCACGTTGGTCTCCAGGAAGGTGCCGAGCCAGGGCACCGGCGGCCCGGACCCCACCGCGGCGTCGACCATCCGGAAGGGGATCAGCCCGACCCAGGCGCTGCCGTCGAAGACGTCGGGACGGGTGCCGGCAGGGAGCAGCCGCGCCACCGCGGCGGGCTCGACACGCCAGTGGACGAAGGCGAGGTCCTGCCACCACTGCGACATCAGCGGCCGGGACGCGAGGGGCGGTCCGACGGGGTCGAGCCGGGGGCCGGCGCTCACGCGACCGCCGGGAGGCGCAGGTGCGCGGCGGCCGCCGCGGCCGCGCGCCGGCCCGAGACCAGCGCCCCCTGGATCGAGGCCGTGTCGCGATGGTCGCCGGCGACCAGCAGGCCGCCGCCGAGGTCGACGGGGCGGCGGTGGTCCAGCGGCAGCGGCGAGGCCGGCAGGGCCCGGACGACGTCGTGGCGGTGCACGACCAGCCAGTCGTCGACGACACCGCCCCAGAGCCTGCGCAGATGGGCGCGCACGTCGGCCTCGCCGGGGCCCTCCCGGCCCGGGCCGGGGTGCAACGTCGTCGCCTGCACGAGGTGGCGGCCGGTCGGGGCGTACGACGGGGCCGCCGCCGAGACGACCGCGGTGTTCACCACCGGTCCGCCGCCGGTGCCGTCGATACGCAGCAGGTCGGTCTCCGGAGCGCCGGGGGCGTCCAGCCACCACGTGGCCAGTCCGTGCGTGGCGGGCTCGGGGAGGCCGACGAGGCCCGCGGCGGTCACGGGGTCGGCCGCGACGACGACCGCGGCCGCGCGCAGCGGGCCGTCGTCGGTGTGCACCACGATGCCGGCCCCCGCGCGCCGCACCTCGCGCACCCCCCGGCCCAGACGGGGCGGCCCACCCAGGCGTCCCGCCAGCTGGTCGGGGAGCGCCTGCATGCCGCGGGCGGGCACGCCCGGAGTCGCCCGGGCGAAGCTGCGCAGCATGAGCCGCACGAAGCGCTCCGAGACGTCATTGGGGTCGGTGGCGAGGGTCCCGGTGAGGAAGGGCTCGAGCACCGCCGTGCGCAGCCTGCCGGTCACCCCGGCCGCGTCCAGCGCGTCCCCGAGGCGGGCGTCCGGGCGGGCCAGCAGCCGGGGCACCGGCCCCAGGGCCGGGGCCGCCCACCGGGCGAGCCGGGCGGCCTCGCCGGGTCGCACGAGCTCGCGCGCCCCGCGCAGCGTCGCCCGCAGCGCGCGGGGCCGCCGGATCGGGTCGACGAGCGAGACCACGGACCCGTCGGGGCGCAGCACCGCGACGCCGCGACCGAAGACCCGCAGGTCGAGCGCATCGAGGTCCACGAGCGCGCGCACGGCGGGGTAGGAGGGGTTGAGCAGCTGGAAGCCGCGGTCACAGCGGAATCCGTCCACGACGTCGGTACGGACCCGCCCGCCGACCCCGTCGGAGGCCTCGAGCACCGTCGCCTCCAGGCCCCGGCGGCGCAGCTCCACGGCGCAGCCCAGACCCGCGAGGCCGGCCCCCACCACCAC
Source organism: uncultured Actinomycetota bacterium (assembly GCA_963731985.1). Lineage (GTDB taxonomy): Bacteria > Actinomycetota > Actinomycetes > Propionibacteriales > Nocardioidaceae > Nocardioides. The sequence goes on from CAVSYA010000013.1 coordinate 80,427, forward strand.
GACGTCGCTCGAGTCACTCACGGCTCCAGCGTGCCAGGCCCCGCACAGCGCGCCGCCCGTTCCCGCCCCTCCGGGCGTGCAGAATGGGAGGGAGTCGGCGCGTTCGCCGGCCGGCCCCTCCAGCGACGGGAGAGACGGATGAGCGGCGAGGACCTCGAGAGGTACGAGACCGAGATGGAGCTCACCCTCTACCGCGAGTACCGCGACGTCGTCGGCATCTTCAAGTACGTCGTCGAGACCGACCGCCGCTTCTACCTGTGCAACCAGGTCGACGTGAAGGCGCGCACGGAGCAGGGCGACGTGTTCTTCGAGGTCTCCATGAGCGATGCCTGGGTCTGGGACATGTACCGCCCCGCGCGCTTCGCGAAGAACATCAAGGTTCTGACCTTCAAGGACGTGAACGTCGAGGAGCTGAGCCCCCAGGAGATCGACCCGCCGGAGGACTGAGCATCGCGCGGCGGTGGCGCCACCGGTGCGGAAGCGCTGCGGTCTAGGCCTGCCGCCTTGAGTAACCGCAGGTCAGCCGCGTGTCCGGGGGCCGACGCCGGAATGACCGTCGTGGCCGCGCCGCCGAACCTAGACTCCTCGAGGGAGCAAGGCGCTGCCACGGGAGGGTCGTCTGCATGCGACGGTCGTGGGCGCGCAAGGAACGGGGCGACCGCGGTGCCGCCGCGGTCGAGTTCGCGCTCGTCATGCTCCCGCTGTTCTTCCTGATGTTCGGCATCGTCCAGTACGGCCTCTACTTCTGGGGCATGCAGTCGGGCACCTCCGCGACCGCCGACGCCGTCCGGCGCCTGAGCGTGGGTGACTGCCAGGACGCGGGGGATCTCCGGCAGTTCGTGGGCACCCGGCTGGGGTCGGCCACGACGAGCGCCACGGACGCGATCGGGACCACGGTCGCCTACGCCGACGCCGACGGCACCCCGGCCGGGAGCGGCAGCGTCGGTGGCTCCGTCACGCTGACCGTCACCTTCGACGCGATCGACATGCACTTCCCGCTCATCCCGCTCCCGGACGACGCCGCCGTGTCGCGGACCGTGTTCGGCCGGGTGGAGGACACCAGCGCCATCGCGGGAGGCTGCGCATGATCCGCCGGTTGCGGCGCCGCAGGCGCGAGGACCGCGGGGCGGTGGCGGTCGTCTTCGCCGGGCTGGTCGTGGTGCTGTTCATGGTCGGCGCGCTGACGGTGGACCTGGGGCAGGCCTACGTGGCGAAGAACGTGATCCAGAAGCGGGCGGACTTCGCCGCCCTGGCCGGCGCGGCGGGCGACAACCTGCCCGGGGCAACGGCGGCCTCGTGCGCCTACGGTCCTGCCGCCCAGGCGAGCGACCAGGCGATCCTCGACGTGGCGGCCTACCTCAGCGAAACGGCGGGCGGCGGCGAGATCCTCCCCGCCGACCTCGTCGACTGCGACCTCAGCGATGGCGAGGCGGGGTACGGCATGTTCGCGGCCGGAGCCTGCGCCGGAGGGACCTGCCTGACCGCGGACCCCAACAGGCTGAGCGTGGTCAGCCAGCCGAGGAACGTCACCTTCGGCCTGGCCCAGGTCATGGGCTTCACCGACGTCGACGTGCGCGGCCAGGCCACGGCCGAGATCAGCACCCCGCTGATCTCGGGACTGCCGTTCTACGCCTTCAACGGCTGCGACTACGGCAACCAGACCATCTCGCAGCCGAACCCGGGCAACGTCGCTGCGACCGTCCTGCTCTCCCACGAGGACGAGACCAACGATGCCAGGCCGACCACCCTGACCGTCTTCGACGGGTCCGACCCGGCGGCGGTGCCCGCGCTCGTCGCCGACCCCGACGACTTCCTGACCCTCAACGCCGTCTCCGGCACGCTCGCGGGGGTCACCGAGGTCGGGTTCTTCCTCGCCGGCACCGTCGCCGCGGGTCCCGAGCCCGAGGTGGTCCCCTCGTCGGGGTTCACGATCGCGCCGGGCAACGGCAGCCTCACGGTCCAGCACCTCCCGACGTCGGTCACCTCCGTCGACGCCCTGTGGTACGTCCGCGTGAAGATCGGGGGACAGTGGTCCCCGTTGACGACCGGCAACGGGGGCAACGAGGTGCTGCGGGCGCTGCCGCTCAAGGTGGGGGCGCCCGACCTGACGTGCGGCCAGGGTCCCAGCTCCGGCAACTTCGGCACCCTGGACCTGCCACCCTCGGTCTCCGGCGTGAACGGCACGACGAAGGAGATCGCGTACAACATCATCCACGGGATCCATCCCGGGCTCGCCCCGTTCCCCGCCTCGCAGTTCCTGCCGCCGGACTACCTGTGCACGTCCAGCCCGGCCGGGACGATCCTGTGGCCCGACCCGGGCACGAACTGCATCTCGACGCAGACCGGCATGAACGCTGAAGCCGCGGAGCAGGGGTTCATCACCGGGTTCGGCAGCTATCCCGAGGGGCTGCTCGCCAAGGGGGCCGCGGACAGCTCCACGCACTGCCCGAACGACTACCCGACCGGCACCCCGCACACCACGACGGTGCAGAGCCGCACCGTGAACAACGACATCCTCAGCTGCTACTTCACCGACGACTCGGTCACCGTCGGCCAGGTGAGCTCCCAGGGCTACGCCGGCGGACCCGCTCATCGACGCGGCCATCTTCGCGTCCCCCCGGTTCGTGCTCGCGCCCGTGGTGGGCAGCCAGCCCGGCCAAGGTGGGTCGAAGAAGTACCAGATCGTGACCTTCCGGCCCGGCTTCATCACCGACCAGCCGCCGAACGCGACGCGCGTGACCGGGGTGCCCACCGCGTCCGGGACCGTGTCGGGCAACCAGGCGACCGGGACCAGCAACGGCATCACCTACGACCACGGTCAGCTCAGCTCGGTGAACGTCGTGTTCCTCAATGCCAAGGCGCTGCCGAGCCTGACGCCGGACGCGGACGCGACCTACATCCCCTACACCGGCTCGGGCGAGAAGGTCATGCGGCTCATCGACTGAGCGGCCCACCGGGCGCCGCCCTCGGCGCCGGACGCCGTCCCCGGTGACGCCTGCGCTGTCCACAGCCGCCGTCGCCCGCGCGCCCCTCCACAGCAACCGGGCACCGGCACCGTCGGCCCGTGCCGGGCACGCAGGCTCACCTGAGAGGTGAGCGCCGATGCCGAACGAGAGAACCGAGAGCCGCGGGACCGCCCACCGCGCCGCGCTGGGACGCTACGGCGAGGAGCTGGCGGCGCGACTGCTCGCGGCCCGCGGCCTGCAGGTCCTCGACCGCAACTGGCGCTGCGACGCCGGCGAGATCGACCTGGTCCTGCGCGACGGTGACGACCTCGTCGTCGCCGAGGTGAAGACGCGCAGCAGCGACGCCTGCGGGACCCCGCACGAGGCGGTCGACGCGGTGAAGCTGGCGCGGCTGCGGCGCCTCGCCGCGAGGTGGCTGGCCGAGCACGACGTGCGGCCGCTCGGGGTGCGGATCGATCTGGTGGCCGTGCTGCGCCCCCGGCGGGGCGCCAGCACCGTGGAGCACGTGCGGGGGATCGGCTGATGGCCGTCGCGACGGCGCGCGCCGTCGCCCTGCGCGGGTCGATGGGGCACCTGGTCGACGTGCAGGCCGACGTGTCGCCGGGCGTGGTCGGCACCACGCTGATCGGGCGCGCCGACGCCTCGCTGCAGGAGGCCCGGGACCGCGTGCGGATGGCCGTCGCCAACACCGAGGACCTCGACTGGCCGGCGACCCGCCGGGTCACGGTGCTGCTATCGCCCGCCGACCTGCCCAAGGCGGGGACGGGTTTCGACCTGGCGATCGCGTGCGCGGTGCTCGCGGCGGCCCGCGCGCTGCCGGTTGCGGCGCTGGAGGGGACCGTGCTCATCGGCGAGCTGACGCTCGGCGGCGGGCTCCGCCCGGCGGGGGGTGTCCTGCCGATGGTGATGGCCGCGGCCGACCGCGGGCTGCGCCGGGTGGTGCTGCCCGAACCGCAGGCGGCGGAGGCGGCGATGGTCCCGGGCGTCGACGTGCTCGGACTTCGCTCGCTCGGCCAGGTGGTGGCCGAGCTGCGCGGCGAGCCGCTACCGGACGCACCGGCGGTGGCCGAGGAGCCGGGCCGGCCGCTGCTCGCCTGGCGGGGTCAGGGGCGCGTCGACGAGGGCGACCTCGGGGACCTCGCCGGGGTGCGGGAGGCGCGCTACGCGCTCGAGGTCGCCGCCGCCGGCGGTCACCACCTGATGCTCAGCGGCCCGCGCGGGTCGGGCAAGACGAGCCTCGCCGAGCGGATCCCCGGAATCCTTCCGGACCTGAGCACCGAGGAGGCGCTCGAGCTCACCGCCGTGCACTCGCTCGCGGGCACCCTGCGCGCGGACGAGGGACTGGCGCGGCGGCCGCCGTTCGCGGCGCCGCACCACAGCGCCAGCCGCACGAGCGTGCTCGGCGGCGGCAGCGGGGCGGTCCGACCCGGCCAGGTGAGCCGGGCGCACGGCGGTGTGCTGCTGCTGGATGAGTTTCCCCTCTTCCGCGCCGACGTCGTCGAGGCGCTCCGCGAGCCGCTGGAGAGCGGCGAGATCACGATCGCGCGGGGCGAGGAGATCGCGACGTTCCCGGCCCGTGCGATGGTCGTGCTCGCGGCAAAGCCGTGCCCCTGCGGGGACTGGCACCCGCGCGGGAGCCGCAACGACTGCACGTGCAGCGAGCTCGCCCGCCGGGAGTACCGGCGCAAGATCTCCGCGCCGCTGACCGACCGGATCGACGTCGTGCGCCACGTCGAGCCCCCCCGGCGCGGTGACGACGACCCGCTCGCACCCCCCGAGCCGTCCGCCGTCGTCGCGGCCCGGGTCGCGACGGCGCGGCGGCGGCAGCGCGAGCGGTACGCGGGCCGCGCGTGGCGGACCAACGCGCACGCGCCCGCCGCGGCGCTCGCGGCCCACTGGCCGCTCCCGGCGGAGGCGCGCCGGCTGGTGGAGGAGGAGGTGGTGCAGGGCCGGCTCACGCGCCGCGGTGGCGCACGGGTCCATCGGCTGGCCTGGACGGTCGCCGACCTGCACGGAGCCCGGCGTCCCGGCGTGGCCGAGGTCAGCGTGGCGCTCGCGTTGCGTCAGGGCCACCCGGTGCCGGCGGCGGTCCTCGACACCGGGCCCGTGGCCGGGTGCGAGCCGGGGGAGCGGGCCCCGCTTGCCGACGGGGCCAGGGACGCCCGGTGACGGGCGGCGGGACGGGTGCGGCGTCGGAGCCGGAGCGGCTGGCGCGGGTCGTGCTGTCGCGGGTGGCCGAGCCGGGCGAGGCCCGGATGACCTCCCTGGTGGCCGACGTCGGCGCCGCGGCGGTGCTGGGGCGGCTGCATGCCGAGGGCGAGGGCGGCGGGCTCGCTGCCGACCTGGCGGTCCGGCTGGCGGGTTGTGACCCGGCGGGCGAGCTGGAGCGGGCGGGGCGGCTGGGGCTGCGGTTCGTGGTCCCCGGCGACGCCGAGTGGCCGCCGGGTCTGGAGGACCTCGCCCGCGCCGAGGCGCTCCAGCAGCGTGGCGGGGTGCCGGTGGGGCTGTGGGTCCGCGGCCCGTGGACGCTCGATGGCCTCGACGACCGGCGGTGCGGTGCGGCCGCCGTCGTCGGGTCGCGCTCGGCGACGTCCTACGGCGCCGATGTGGCCTGCCAGATCGCCGCCGACCTCGCCCACCACGGACACCCGGTGGTCTCGGGGGCCGCCTTCGGGATCGACCAGTCGGCCCATCGGGGGGCGCTGGCGGCCGGGCGGCCGACCGTGGCCGTGCTCGCCTGCGGGGCCGACCGGGTGTACCCGCGAGCGCACCAGTCGCTGCTGGAGCACATCCTGGGCGACGGGGCGGTCGTCTCCGAGACCCCGCCCGGTGGTGCGCCGACGCGCGTGCGGTTCCTCGCCCGCAACCGGCTCATCGCCGCCCTGACCCGGGCCACCGTTGTCGTGGAGGCGGCGGTGCGCAGCGGGGCGCTGAACACGGCGGGCTGGGCCGAGCGGCTGCACCGGCACGTCGCCGGGGTGCCCGGACCCGTCACCAGCGCCGCCTCCCAGGGCGTTCACCAGCTCGTGCGGCGCGGCTCCGCCACCCTGGTCACCTCGGGCGAGGAGGTCCGCGAGCTGGTCTCACCGGCCGGGCAGGGCCTGCTCAGCGAGGCGCGCGGGCCGGAGGTCCCCCGGGACCGGCTGAGCACGCGCCAGCAGGTGGTGCTCGACGCGGTACCGGTCGCGCGCCCCGCCCCCGCCGACGCGATCGCCCGGGCGGCCGGGGTCCGTGTGGTGGAGGTGGCGGGCGAGCTGGAGCGACTGCGCGCCGCGGGTCTGGTCGAGCGCGTCGGGCCGCGCTGGCGCCTCGCGCGGCCGGCCCGGGTTCACGGGTAGGGGTCACGGGTAGGGGTCACGGGTAGGGGCGGCGAGCGCGGCTCCCTCGGCGACGGCCCGGAGCGCCTACGCTCGGCGGTGTGGGCGCCGAAGACACCGCGGAGACCAGCTCGGCAGCGCGCGACGCGCTTCCCGAGCGGCTGGTGGAGGCGCTGGGGGCCTGGGAGCGACACCTGGCGCTGGAGCGCGATCTCACGCCGCACACCGTGCGTGCCTATACCGGGGATGTCGCCGGCATGCTCGAGCACGCGCACCGCTACGGCGTCGCCGACGTGGCGGATCTCGACCTGCCGGTGCTGCGCAGCTGGCTGGCGCAGCAGCGGAGCCTCGGCCGGTCCCGCACGACGCTGGCCCGCCGGGCGACGGCGACGCGCGTCTTCACGGCGTGGCTGCATCGGTCCGGCCGCGCGTCGAGCGACGTCGGCTCGTCGCTCGGCTCGCCCCGGGCCCGCAGCAGGCTGCCCGAGGTGCTGCGGGCCGACGAGGTCGACGCCCTGGTCGACCGGGTCGCCGAGGCGGCTCACGACGGCGACCCGGTCGGTGTGCGCGACGTGGCCGTGATCGAGCTGCTCTATGCCACGGGAATCCGGGTCGGCGAGCTGGTCGGGCTCGACGTCGACGACGTCGACCGCGGCCGGAACGTCGTCCGGGTCCTCGGCAAGGGACGCGCGGAGCGCATGGTTCCCTTCGGCATCCCCGCGGCTGCCGCGCTGGACCGCTGGCTGGGCGGGTCGCGGGCCGAGCTGGCCCGCGAGGGGTCGGGACCGGCACTCCTCCTCGGCGTCCGCGGCGGCCGGCTCGACCAGCGCACCGTCCGGCGCGCCGTGCACCGGCTGGTGGCCGAGGTTCCGGGCGCCCCCGACCTCGGGCCACACGGCCTGAGGCACACGGCGGCCACCCACCTGCTGGAGGGAGGGGCCGACCTGCGCTCGGTGCAGGAGCTGCTCGGCCACGCCTCGCTGGCCACCACGCAGCGCTACACGCACGTCACCACCGATCGGCTGCGGCGGGCCTACCGGCAGGCCCATCCGCGGGCTTGAGGCGCACGCGCGTGGCACCGACGAGCGCCAGCGGGTCGAGGTAGGTCTCGCCCCGCCGCCAGCCCCAGTGCAGGCAGGTCGCGGGGAGGCAGTGCGAGCCCGCCATCGAGAGGTGGCCGAGCACCTCGCCCGCCGCCACGCGATCGCCGCGGGCCACCGTCGCCGCCACGGGCTCGTAGGTGGTGCGGGTCGCCCCGTGCCCGACCACGACGACGCCCCGCCCAGCGATCGGCGCGGCGTGCCGGACCACCCCGCCCAGCGCCGCGCGCACGGGCGCGCCGATCCGTCCGGTGAGGTCCACGCCCCGATGGCCGGGCTCCCAGGGGTTCGCCGGCGGATCGAACCCGCGCGCCACCCCGGCCGGCGCCAGCGGCCAGATGCCCCTGGCCGGCCGGTGCTCGGCCGCCGCCACGCCCCCCGTCCCGGACGGCCCCGCCGCGGCCGCGCGCACGCTGGCCGACGGCCCGGCGTCCGCGGCGGGTCGGCCCACGGCGGCGCCCCCGGTGCCGGCGAGGAGAAGGGCGGCCACGGCGGCGATGCGGCGTCTCATGGCCCCACGCTCGCCCCACGCTCGCCCCGGGGCCGCTCGCGGGTGGACGCCTGTGCACGACCGGCCACCGGCCCGGCCTGTGGACGGCGCCGGAGCCGACGCGGCCGCTTCCGGGCACTCCCTCGACCGATTCGCCCGGCCTCCGCCCGTGGACTACGCTGGTCCCCGGCAGTCCCTGACGGGACTGACTTCGCTCGTCCACAGACCGCGACGGGGTCGCTCCGGCCCCGAACGCCCGTGGGCGCCGACCTCCGGTCCCGGGGGAGCGACGGCCGACCGGCCGCCGCAGCGCCGGGTGGGGTTCGCGCGTGGACGACAGGGCGACCGGCACCCGCCGGCTCGCAGCAACTGGACACCAACCATGGGGTGACCCGCCGGCACGTCCTGCCGCAAGGACGCGCGGACGGCGGCCGCCCCGCAGGAGACAACCAATGGCAGTCGTCACCATGCGCCAGCTCCTCGAGAGCGGCGTCCACTTCGGTCACCAGACGCGTCGGTGGAACCCGAAGATGAAGCGCTTCATCATGACGGAGCGCAACGGCATCTACATCATCGACCTGCAGCAGTCGCTGGCCTACATCGACCGCAGCTACGCGTTCGTCAAGGAGACCGTCGCCAAGGGCGGCAGCGTGATGTTCGTGGGCACGAAGAAGCAGGCCCAGGAGGCGATCGCCGAGCAGGCGCTGCGCGTCGGGATGCCGTATGTCAACCAGCGCTGGCTGGGCGGCATGCTGACCAACTTCGCCACGGTGCACCAGCGGATCAACCGCCTCAAGGAGCTCGACGAGATCGACTACGACGATGTCGCGGGCTCGGGCCGCACGAAGAAGGAGCTGCTCGGTCTCAAGCGCGAGCGCGACAAGCTCGAGCGGACGCTCGGCGGCATCCGCGACATGGGCCGCACGCCCGCCGCGGTGTGGGTCGTCGACACCAAGAAGGAGCACCTGGCGGTCGAGGAGGCCCGCAAGCTGCGGATCCCGATCATCGGCATCCTCGACACCAACTGCGACCCCGACGAGGTGGACTACCCGATCCCGGGCAACGACGACGCGATCCGCGCCGTGAACCTGCTCACGCGCGTCGTGGCCGACGCCGTCGCCGATGGGCTGATGTCGCGTTCCGGCGCCCAGGACGGCGCCGAGGGCGGCTCGGGCGATGCGAGCGAGGAGCCGCTGGCCGAGTGGGAGCGCGAGCTGCTCTCCGGCGAGGCCGAGAAGGCCGGCGTCGAGGCCACCGGCGGCGACGCCGCCACCCAGGACACCCCGGCCACCGAGGCGACCGGCGCCTCCGGCGAGAAGACCGAGGCCGACCCGGCCGCGGCCGCCGCGCAGGACATCCCGGCCGCTCAGGACGCACCCGTCGCCGCCACCGAGTCCACGGTGGCCGCCACGTCGGAGGCGCCCGCGCCCGAGGCCCCCGCCGAGGCCGGCGTGGCCGGCGCGGGGTCCGCCGACCGGGACGCCTGAGCGTTCACCCCCTGATCGAGAAGAGGCGAGGAAACACCAGATGGCTCAGTTCTCCGCAGCCGACGTCAAGAAGCTCCGCGAGCTCACCGCCGCCGGCATGATGGACTGCAAGAAGGCGCTCGAGGAGGCCGACGGCGACTTCGACGCCGCCGTCGAGCTGCTCCGCGTGAAAGGAGCCGCCAAGGCGGCCAAGCGCGGCGCCGAGCGCGAGGCGTCGGCCGGCCTGGTTGCCCACGCGGGCGGCGCGCTGGTCGAGCTGAAGTGCGAGACTGACTTCGTGGCCAAGGGCGACGAGTTCGTCTCGGCCGCACAGCGGATCGCCGAGGCGGCCGACCAGGCCCAGGCCGCGGATGCCGACACGCTGTCGGGTGTGCCGCTCGACGGCAAGACCGTGGGCGCCGTGGTCCAGGACCTCGCGATCACGATCGGCGAGAAGATCGAGCTCGGCCAGCTGGCCTGGTTCGACGGCGCACGGACGGCGTACCTGCACCGTCGCGCCGCGGACCTGCCCCCCGCGGTGGGCGTGCTCGTGCAGTACGAGGGCGACTCCGAGGAGGCGGCCCGCGGCGCGGCGATGCAGATCGCCGCGATGCGGCCGCAGTACCTGACGCGCGACGAGGTCCCGGCCGATGTCGTGGCGAAGGAGAAGGAGATCGCCGAGTCGACCGCCCGCGATGAGGGCAAGCCCGCCCAGGTGGTCGAGAAGATCGCCGAGGGCCGCGTGAACAGCTTCTTCAAGGACGTCGTGCTGCTCGAGCAGCCGTCGGTCACGGAGAACAAGAAGACCGTGGAGAAGGTGCTCGACGAGGCCGGCGTGCGGCTCACCCGCTTCGCTCGTTTCGAGGTCGGCGCCTGATCGGTTAGGTTGCTGGCCACGTCGTCCAGGGAGGCCGGTCCGGTGCTGCAGATCCCGCAGGTCGGACCGGCCTCTTCCTGTGTCGCGACCCACGCCCGACCCAGCCGACCCGCCGCTCGACCAGGAGGCCGCCCGTGACCGCCTACCATCGCGTGCTGCTCAAGCTCTCCGGCGAGGTCTTCGGCGGCGGCAAGGTCGGCGTCGATCCCGATGTCGTGCAGACGGTGGCGCGCGACATCAAGGCGGTCGTCGACGCCGGCACCCAGATCGCGGTGGTCACCGGGGGCGGCAACTTCTTCCGGGGCGCCGAGCTGCAGCACCGCGGCATGGACCGCGTCCGCGCCGACTACATGGGCATGCTCGGGATCGTGATGAACTGCCTCGCGCTCCAGGACTTTCTCGAGCGCGCAGGGGTCGAGACCCGCGTGCAGACCGCCATCACGATGGGCCAGGTCGCCGAGCCGTATGTGCCGCGCCGGGCGATCCGGCACATGGAGAAGGGCCGCGTCGTGATCTTCGGCGCCGGCATGGGCATGCCGTTCTTCTCCACCGACACGGTCGCGGTGCAGCGGGCACTGGAGTCCAAGTGCGACGCGGTGCTCTTCGCGAAGAAGGGCGTCGACGGCGTCTACACGGCCGACCCGAACCGCCACGCGGACGCCGAGAAGCTCGATGACCTCACCTACGACGAGGCGATCGCCCGCGGGCTCCGGGTGGTCGACCAGACGGCCTTCACGCTCTGCGCCGAGAACCAGATGCCGATGGTCGTCTTCGGCATGGAGCCCGAGGGGACGATCCCGCGCGTCGTGCGGGGTGAGAGGATCGGTACGCGGGTGGCCGCCGGCGCCTGACGCAGGGCGTGGACCCGCCGGTGAGACCGGGTGAGCGCCGTCGCACGACGAGGAACAGGAGCAGCCGTGATCAAGCAGGTCCTCAACGAGGCAGCCGACAAGATGGACAAGTCCGTCGCGGCGACCCGGGAGGAGTTCGCGGCCATCCGGGCCGGCCGCGCGCACCCGAACATGTTCAACAAGATCACCGTGGACTACTACGGGGCGCCCACGCCGCTCCAGCAGCTGGCGTCCTTCACCTCCCCGGAGCCGCGCATCGTCCTCGTCTCACCGTACGACCAGGGGGCTGCGGCCACCATCGAGAAGGCCATCCGCGACTCCGATCTCGGTGTGAACCCGGCCAACGACGGCAGGGTGATCCGCTGCGTCTTCCCCGAGCTGACCGAGGAGCGCCGCAAGGAGTTCGTCAAGCTCGCGAGGGCGAAGGCCGAGGACGGCCGGGTCTCGGTGCGCAACATCCGGCGCACCGCCAAGCAGTCGCTGGAGAAGCTCGAGAAGGATGGCGACGTCGGCGAGGACGACGTCACCGGGGCGGAGAAGCGGCTCGACGGGGCGACCAAGAAGCACACGGACGCCATCGACGAGATGCTCAAGAACAAGGAAGCGGAGCTGCTGGAGGTCTGAGGGCCGCAGCCATCCGATGACATGACCGAGACCCCGCCCCCCGAGTCGCCGGCCGACTCCCCGGGGCCGAAGGACCACGGCCGCGCCGGCCGAGACCTGCCCGTGGCGATCACCTCGGGCCTGGTGCTGGGCGCCGCGATCATCCTGTCGCTGGTGTTCTGGAAGCCGGCCTTCATGCTGATCGTGGCGGCGGCCGTGGTGGTCGCGGTCTGGGAGCTGCGGCAGGGGATGCTGGCCCAGGACATCGACCTGCCCGAGCAGCCGCTGATGATCGGCGGCGTCGTGATGGTCGTCGTCGCCTACGTGTGGGGCTCGCCTGCGCTGGTGACCGCGACCGCGGTGGCCGCGCTGGTGACCATGCTGTGGCTGCTGCGCCGCGGCGTCGACGGCTACGTCAAGACCGCCACCGCGTCGGTGTTCACGCTGGTCTACGTGCCGTTCCTCGGCGCGTTCGTCGCCCTCCTGCTCGCGGAGGACCAGGGCGTCGGGGCGATCGTCACCTTCATCGTCGTCACCATCGCCTCCGACATCGGCGGGTACGTCGCCGGCGTCCTCTTCGGAAAGCACCCGATGGCTCCGGTGATCTCGCCCAAGAAGTCGTGGGAGGGCTTCGCCGGATCCGCGGTCACGTGTGTGGTCGCCGGGGTGCTGCTCGTCGTCCTGCTGCTCGACGGCGCGTGGTGGGTCGGCGCGGTCCTGGGTCTGATCGCCGTGGTGATGGCGACGCTGGGCGACCTCTGCGAGTCCGTCATGAAGCGCGATCTCGGCATCAAGGACATGTCGCAGGTGATCCCGGGCCACGGCGGCCTGATGGACCGGCTCGACTCGCTGCTCGCCACCGCCGCGCCCACGTGGCTGCTGCTGCACTACGCCGTCTTCTAGGGCCGTCTTCCAGCGCCGTCTTCCCGCGCCGTCTTCCCGGGGGCGCCTGCCGAGGTGCCATGCTGGGCCCGTGACACGGACGTCGCCCTCGCAAGTGCCTGGCGGCCCGGGCGCCAGCGCCCCGACCGTCGGCTGGTGGCACCGCGACCACCCGGTGTTCACGCCCCTGAGCGGCTTCTTCGCGGGGCTGATCGTCGTCACGGTCGTCCCCGGGGGGTGGATCGGGATGCTGCGCCTGCTCCTCGACTACGACACGGCCGAGCAGCTCTTCCCGCTCGTCCTGGTCACGCTGCTGCTGCCGGTCGGCCTCGTCGCCGTGCCGCGCACCCGTCGTTTCGGGCTCTACATGCTCCTCGGCATGGCGATCACCGCGGTGGTGGTCCTGGGCGTCGCCTCGCTGGTGCTGTGGCTGATGATCGTCGTCGGTCGCTGACGGCCCCCGCGTGGTCTAGCCCAGGGATCGGGCGCTCGGGGCCGTCGCGGAGATTGGGGGAGCGACGGAGCCGGTGGGAGACTGGGCGCGCCATGACTCCGTCCCCCGAGGTTCCCGATCCCGTCAGTCCCGAGGCGGTCGCCGCCGCGCAGGAGGGCCGGATGCTCCCGCTCGTCTTCGACGAGCCCCGCGGCCGCAGGAAGCCGCCGCGGCACTTGGCGGACCTCTCGGCGGCCGAGCGCACGGACCTCCTGGTGGACAACGGCCTGCCGGGCTACCGCGCGCGGCAGCTCTCGACGCACTACTTCACCCGCCTCGTGGACGACCCCGCCCAGATGACGGACCTGCCGGCCGCCGAGCGTGAGGAACTGGTGCGCACCCTGCTCCCGACGCTGATGGCGCCGCTGCGCACCACCCAGGCCGACGCCGGGACGACCCGCAAGACGCTCTGGCGGCTCTTCGACGGGGCACTGGTCGAGTCCGTGCTGATGCGCTACCCCGACCGGGTCACCATCTGCGTCTCCAGCCAGGCCGGCTGCGGGATGGCCTGCCCCTTCTGCGCGACCGGTCAAGGCGGGCTGCAGCGCAACATGTCGGCCGCCGAGATCGTCGAGCAGGTCGTGGCCGGGGCCCGGAGCCTGGCCCGCAACGAAGTCCCGGGTGGCCCCGGCCGGGTCAGCAACGTGGTCTTCATGGGCATGGGCGAGCCGCTGGCCAACTACCGGGCGGTGATCGGCGCGGTCCGCCGGCTGACGGAGCCCGCGCCCGCCGGGCTGGGCATGTCGGCCCGCGGCGTCACCGTGTCCACCGTCGGCCTGGTGCCGCGCATCCGGCAGCTCGCCGAGGAGGGCGTGCCGGTCACCCTCGCGCTCAGCCTGCACGCCCCCGACGACGAGCTGCGCAACGAGCTGGTCCCGATCAACACGCGCTTCTCGGTCGACGAGACGGTCGGGGCGGCGGCGGCGTACGCGGCCGCGACCCACCGCCGCGTGTCCATCGAGTACGCCATGATGCGGGGCATCAACGACCAGGCCTGGCGCGCCGACCGGCTCGCCGAGGTCCTCCGCGACCACGGCCCGCGTGGCTGGGTGCACGTCAACCTGATCCCGCTGAACCCGACGCCGGGCTCGAAGTGGACGGCCTCTGATCCGGCGGACGAGCGCGAGTTCGTCCGGCGCCTCGAGGCGCACGGCATCCCCACCACGGTGCGGGACACCCGCGGGAGCGACATCGACGGGGCCTGTGGCCAGCTCGCGGCGGCCCCCGTCTGACCCGCGCGCGTCGGGCCGGCCCGGCGGTCGCCTCCGAAGGCGTGGGCCAGCAGGTCGCAACCCCGGAAGACGAAGGTCGGGTCGATGACGAGATCGTCGTCCGCCTGTGGGGACGGGGCCACGGGTTGTCCGCACCGACCCGGGCGGCCCGGCGGCACCCGGCCGCCGACCCACACGACCGCCAACGGCCTGGCTGACGCGGTCGGGTGCCTAGGGCAGGTGGCGCAGCCGCACCGACAGGCAGGTGACGCAGCCCTCGAGCTTCTCGAACTCGGAGATGTCGACCGCCACGACGCGCAGTCCGCGCCCCTCGAGCACCGACCGCGTGCGCGGGGCGCTGGTGGACATCAGCACCGTGTGCTCGTCGAGCACGACGACCGCTGCGCCCTCCGCTTCGGGCACGCGCAGCAGCGGGTCCCAGCGCCCGGGCGCGTCGAGCAGCGGCGGGTGGCCGAGGATCGTGCCGTCCGGCAGCGCGGTGACCGCAGACTTCAGGTGCAGCACCTGGGTGACGGTCACGCCGTCCACCCGCGCGCCGTGCGGTTCGAGCAGTCGGGCCAGCTGGCGCATGCCGGCGTGGTTGGTGCGACCGCTCAGGCCCACCCACACGTTGCCGTCGTGCTTGAGCACGTCGCCGCCCTCCAGCGTGGCACCCTCGGAGCCATCGACGCCGGCGATGCGGTAGCCGAGCTCGCCGAGCGTCTCGGCGGCGGCGTCGGTCTCGGCACGGCGCTCGGGCGCCCCGGGCCGGGTCACCACCGCGAGCCGGCCGTAGATGACCACGGCGTCCTCCACGAAGACGGCGTCGGGGCAGTCGTCGGCGGGAGGCACCCGAACGGTCTCCCAGCCCTCCTCCTCAAGCGTCGCGCAGTAGGCGTCCCACTGCTTGTGCGCGAGGGGCACGTCCACCGGCTCGCGGCGCCGGTGCGTGCGCAGCCCGTCGTCGAGCCTGGGGCCGGGGGGCCGGACGAGGGCGCGACGCATCGGGCCATCATGCACCCGTGCGTGGCCGCGGCAGGGAGCCCGGGGGTGTGCCCGCTCGTCGTGGCTCGCGGCCCGACCGTCGACGCCACGGGCCCCGGGGCTGGACCACGGGTGCGACGGACGTCACGATGGGCGGCGTGACCGGATACCGCGCGACGTACGACCGATCCATCGCCGACCCGGAGGGCTTCTGGGGTGACGCCGCCCGGGCCGTCTCCTGGTGGCGCAAGCCGGCGCGGGTGCTCGACGACTCCCACCCGCCCTTCTACCGCTGGTTCCCCGACGCCACGCTGAACACCTGCTACAACGCGGTGGACCGGCACGTCGTCGACGGGCACGCCGACCGAACGGCACTGATCCACGACTCCGGGATCACGGGGACCGTGACGAAGCTCACCTACGGCGACCTCCTGGAGCACGTCGCCGCCCTCGCCGGGGCGCTGCGCCAGCTCGGCGTGGACAAGGGCGACCGGGTCGTGGTCTACATGCCGATGATCCCCGAGGCCGTCGTCGCGATGCTCGCCTGTGCGCGGCTCGGGGCCGTGCACTCGGTGGTCTTCGGCGGCTTCGCCGCCCAGGAGCTCGCGACCCGCATCGACGACGCGAAGCCGACCGCCCTGGTCACCGCGTCCTGCGGCCTCGAGCCGACCCGGGTCGTGGAGTACAAGCCCCTGATCGACCGGGCGCTCGACCTCGCCGAGCACGAGGTCGGCTCGGTCGTCGTCAAGCAGCGGCCGCAGGCGACCGCCGAGCTGCAGGAGGGCCGCGACGTCGACTGGGATGTCGCCATGAGGATCGGCCGCAGCGACCCGGCCGAGTGCGTGGTCGTCGAGGCCACCGACCCGCTCTACGTCCTCTACACCTCCGGCACCACCGGCAAGCCCAAGGGCATCGTGCGCGACAACGGAGGGCACGCGGTCTCGATGGCCTGGTCGCTGCCGAACATCTACGGGGTCGGGCCGGGCGACGTCATGTTCACAGCCTCGGACGTCGGCTGGGTCGTCGGCCACTCCTACATCGTCTACGCGCCGCTGATCTGCGGGGCGACGACCGTGATCTATGAGGGAAAGCCGGTAGGCACTCCCGACGCCGGCGCGTTCTGGCGGATCGTGGCGCAGCACGGCGTCTCGGTGATGTTCACCGCGCCGACCGCCATCCGCGCGATCAAGAAGGAGGACCCGGAGGGGACGCGACTGGCCGAGCACGACACCTCGGGGCTGCGGACCCTGTTCCTGGCCGGCGAGCGGCTGGACCCGGACACCTATCACTGGGCCTCCGAGAAGCTCGGCGTCCCCGTGATCGACAACTGGTGGCAGACCGAGACGGGCTGGCCGATCGCCTCCAACATGCGCGGCCTCGAGCCGATGGAGCTCAAGCCCGGCTCGCCGTCGGTGCCGGCGCCGGGCTACGACGTCCGGATCCTGGACGCGGAGGGTGAGCCCGTGCCGCCGGGCACCGAGGGCGCGATCTGCCTGAAGCTCCCCCTGCCCCCCGGGACGCTGCCCACGCTATGGGGCGACGACGAGCGCTTCGTCTCCTCCTACCTCTCGGCCTTCGACGGGTACTACCTCTCCGGTGACGGCGGGTATCTCGACGAGGACGGCTACGTGTTCGTGATGGGTCGCACCGACGACGTCATCAACGTGGCCGGCCACCGGCTCTCGACCGGCTCCATCGAGGCGGTGCTCGGCGAGCACCCGGCCGTGGCGGAGGCCGCGGTGATCGGGGCGGCCGACCAGCTGAAGGGCCAGCTGCCGCGCGGCTTCGTGGTCCTCAAGAGCGGCGTGGACGTCGACGAGGCGGAGCTGCGCGACGAGCTCGTCGCGATGGTGCGCGACCAGGTCGGCGCGGTCGCCGCGTTCCGGAACGTCGCGGTGGTCTCGGCGCTGCCCAAGACGCGCTCGGGAAAGATCCTGCGCAAGACGATGCGCGAGATCGCCGACGGCAAGGACGCGATGGTGCCCTCGACCATCGAGGACCCCGCGGTGCTGGACACCCTCCGCTCAGCGCTGCGGGGATGAGGTGACCGGGGCCCCGGTGCCACCATGGCCGGGTGCTCGTTGATGTCACGGTCCCGCCCGCCTCCGGCTCCCCGCGCCGCCGCGACGTGGTGGTGCTCGGATCGACCGGCTCGATCGGGACCCAGGCGCTCGAGTTGGCGCGCCGCCACCCGGACCGCTTCCGTGTGGTGGGACTGAGCGCGGGCGGCTCGCAGGAGGAGGAGTTCGCGGCGCAGGTGCGGGAGTTCGCGCCGGCGTACTCCGGGCTCGGGGAGGATGCGTCCGTGCAGGCGGCCGGGATGGCCGCCGACGTGGTGCTGAACGGGATCACCGGCGCGGTGGGGCTGCGGCCCACGCTGGCGGCGCTCGAGGCGGGCAGCACGCTCGCCCTCGCCAACAAGGAGTCGCTGATCATCGGCGGCCCCGTGGTGGCTCGCCGTGCCGCGCCCGGGCAGGTGGTGCCCGTCGACAGCGAGCACTCGGCGATCGCGCAGGCGCTGCGCGCAGGCGCGCCGGCGGAGGTGCGCCGCCTCGTCCTCACGGCCAGCGGCGGCCCCTTCCGCGGCCGCAGCCGCGCCGACCTGGCCGGCGTCACGCTCGAGCAGGCGCTGGCGCACCCGAACTTCGCCATGGGCCGCGTGATCACGATCAACTCGGCCACGCTGGTCAACAAGGGTCTCGAGGTGATCGAGGCGCACCTGCTCTTCGGTCTGCCGCTGGGGGCCATCGACGTGGTCGTGCACCCGCAGCAGTACGTGCACTCCATGGTCGAGTTCGCGGACGGCGCGACGATGGCCCAGGCCTCGCCCCCCTCCATGCTGATCCCGATCGCCCTCGGCCTGGGCTGGCCCGACCGGGTCCCCGACGCCGGTCCTGGCTGCGACTGGACGCGGGCCTCGCGCTGGGACTTCGAGCCGCTGGACGAGGACGCCTTCCCGGCCGTCGCGCTGGCGCGCGAGGCGGGGGCTCGGGGCGGGACCGCCCCGGCGGTCTACAACGCGGCCAACGAGGTGTGCGTGGACGCCTTCATCGAGGGGCGGCTCGCCTTCGCGGAGATCGTTCCCACGGTCGCCGGTGTCCTCGCGCGACACGACGTACCCTTGGGCGAGGACGACCTGTCCGTGGACGACGTGCTCGGCGCGGACACCTGGGCGCGCGGCGAGGCCGCGCGGGCGATGGAAGGACCCGGATGACCGCGCTGCTCTACACGCTCGGCGTGGTGATCTTCGTGGCCGCCATCCTCGCCTCGATCGGGCTGCACGAGCTGGGCCACATGATCCCGGCGAAGGCGTTCGGCGCGAAGGTCACGCAGTACTTCATCGGCTTCGGCCCGACGGTGTGGAGCAAGCAGGTCGGCGAGACGGAGTACGGCGTCAAGGCCATCCCGCTCGGCGGCTACGTGAAGATCGTCGGGATGCTGCCCCCCGACGCCGAGGACCTCGCGGAGCCCGTGGGCGTGGACGCCCAGGGCCGGGAGGTGCACCGGATCCGGCAGTCGAACACCGGGCTCTTCACCCAGCTGGTCTCCGATGCCCGCTCGGCCGAGCGCGAGCTGGTCGGACCGGACGACGACGACCGCCTCTTCTACCGGCTGCCGCCGTGGAAGAAGATCGTCGTGATGGCCGGCGGGCCGAGCGTGAACCTGCTGATCGCCTTCGCCATCTTCACAGCCGTCTTCGCCACCTATGGCAACCCGGGCGACGTGGAGCCGGAGGCGGGCCCGCCGGTGCTGGCCCAGGTCTCCGAGTGCGTCGTCCCCTACGCCGAGGGGCGTACGGAGTGCACCCCGGCCGACCCGCCCGCCCCCGCCGCCGAGGCCGGTCTGCAGCCCGGCGACGTGATCACCACCTTCAACGGCACCGCGGTCACGGACTGGGACCAGCTGCGCGGCCTGATCCGGGCCAACGACGACGGCGACGCGACCATCGGCTACGAGCGCGACGGCGTGGCCCTCTCGGGCCGGGCCAACACCACGGTCGAGGCCCGGCCCCTCTCCCTCGACGACGACACGCTGCGCGAGGTGGGCTTCCTCGGCGTGACCCCGACCGTGCGCGTGGTGACCGGCGGGCCGCTCTACACCCTCGGCGAGATGGGTGGCATGGCCGTGACCACCGTGGAGGCGATCGGCACCCTACCCGTGAAGGTGTGGGGCGTCGCCCAGGCGATCGTCGGCGTCGAGGAGCGCGCGATGGACAGCCCGGTCAGCATCGTCGGGGGCGGCCGGATCGCGGGGGAGACGACCGCGCACGAGGAGATCCCGGGCGGCGACAAGGCCATCTTCCTGCTGATGCTGATCGCCGGGTTCAACTTCTTCATCGGGTTGTTCAACTTCGTTCCGCTCCTGCCCCTGGACGGCGGCCACATCGCCGGCGCGGTCTGGGAGGCTGTGCGGCGCCGCGCCGCCCGGCTGCGCGGCCGGCCGGACCCCGGCTACGTCGACGTGGCCCGGCTGCTGCCGGTGGCCTACGTCGTGGGCGTCAGCCTGCTGGTGATGGGCGTCGTCCTGATCGTCGGTGACCTGGTGGTGCCGATCAGCGTCTACGGCTGAGCGGCCGGGGCTGGGGCCGGAGGCGGCCGGTAGGCTCGGCGCATGTCCACCGTGAGCCTCGGCATGCCCTCCGCCCCGCCCCCGGTCCTCGCGCCGCGGCGCGAGACGCGCCAGATCCAGGTCGGCGCCGTGGGTGTGGGCAGCGACCACCCGATCTCGGTGCAGTCCATGACCACGACGCTCACCTCCGACATCGACGCGACCCTCCAGCAGATAGCCGAGCTGACCGCCTCCGGCTGCGACATCGTCCGCGTCGCCTGCCCCAGCCAGGACGACGCCGACGCCCTGCCGGCGATCGCGCGCAAGTCGCAGATCCCGGTGATCGCCGACATCCACTTCCAACCGAAGTACGTCTACGCGGCGATCGACGCAGGTTGCGCCGCGGTCCGGGTCAACCCCGGCAACATCCGCAAGTTCGACGACCAGGTCCAGCAGATCGCCCGGGCGGCCAGCGACGCCGGCACGTCGATCCGGATCGGCGTCAACGCCGGCTCGTTGGACAGGCGGCTGATGGAGAAGCACGGCAAGGCCACCCCCGAGGCGCTGGTCGAGTCGGCCAAGTGGGAGGCGAGCCTCTTCGAGGAGCACGGCTTCCGCGACTTCAAGATCTCGGTCAAGCACAACGACCCGGTCGTGATGGTGCGCGCCTACGAGCTGCTCGCCGAGGAGGGCGACTGGCCGCTACACCTCGGCGTCACCGAGGCGGGTCCGGCCTTCCAGGGCACGATCAAGTCCTCCGTGGCCTTCGGCCACCTGCTCGGCAACGGCATCGGCGACACGATTCGCGTCTCGCTCTCGGCCCCCCCGGTCGAGGAGGTCAAGGTCGGCCTGCAGATCCTGGAGTCGCTGAACCTGCGCCCGCGCCGCCTCGAGATCGTCTCCTGCCCCTCCTGCGGCCGCGCCCAGGTCGACGTCTACGAGCTGGCCGACCAGGTGACGGCCGGCCTCGACGGCCTCGAGGTCCCGCTGCGTGTCGCCGTGATGGGCTGCGTGGTCAACGGCCCGGGCGAGGCCCGCGAGGCCGACCTGGGGGTCGCCTCCGGCAACGGCAAGGGCCAGATCTTCGTGCGGGGTGAGGTGATCAAGACCGTGCCCGAGTCGCAGATCGTGGAGACCCTGCTCGAGGAGGCGATGCGCATCGCCGAGGGCATGGAGTCGGTCGACGGCGGAGCCGCCGAGGTGTCCGTGAGCTGACCAGCCCCGGCGCCGCCGGGTCTGTGACCATCGGCCGGCGGGCCGTAGTCTCACCGGTGTGCTGGACATCCGCGACGGGCTCCACGTGCTCTCGCGCCACGACCTCGGCGCGTTCCTGAGCCTGGTGGACCAGGACCCCGTCGTGAACGTGTTCGTCGGCTACCGCGCGCGCACCACCAACCTCGACCCGCGCTGGCTCGGCGGAGAGGTCTGGGGTCGCTTCGCCGAGGGGCGGCTGTGCGCCGCGTGTCACGTCGGCGCCAACCTCGTACCGGTGCAGGCCGACGCGACGGCGGCCGCGGCCTTCGCCCGGCACGCCGTGCGGCGCCGCCGCACGACGTCGACCGTGGTGGGCCCGCACGAGGCGGTGCGGTCGTTCTGGGAGGCCCTCGACGGCGCTTGGGGCGGCGCCCGCGAGCTGCGCTGGCTGCAGCCGCACATGGAGATCCGCGGGGAGCCGGCGGTGCCCCCCGACCCGCTGGTGCGACCCAGCGAGCGCGCGGACATGGACGCCCTGTATCCGGCCTGTGTCGCGATGTACGCCGAGGAGGTCGGCGTCTCGCCCGAGGAGGGTGGCGCGGATCTCTACCGGGCGCGGATCCAGCAGCTGGTCTCGCGCGGCTGGTCGTTCGCCCGCTTCGAGGACGGCCGGGTGGTCTTCAAGGCCGAGGTCGCCTGCGCCACGTCGCAGGCGGCGCAGGTGCAGGGCGTCTACGTGCCGCCGGACCTCCGGGGCCAGGGGCTCGCGGTCGCGGGGATGGCTGCGGTCGTGCGTCTCGTCCGGGAGCGGATCGCGCCCACCGTGTCGCTCTACGTCAACGAGTGGAACGTGCCGGCCCGGCGGGCCTACGAGCGCGTCGGCTTCGCCGAGACCGGCCGGTTCTCGACGATCATGTTCTGACCGCGCCGGCCGCGACCGAGCGGTCGCGCCGCACCGTCTAGCCTGCGGGCATGACTGCCGCGACCACACGCTCCAGCCGGGTGCTGCGCATGTCGCAGCTCTTCGTTCGTACCCTGCGCGACGACCCGGCGGACGCGGAGGTGCCGAGCCACCGGCTGCTGGTGCGCGCGGGCTACATCCGCCGAGCGGCCCCGGGCATCTACTCGTGGTTGCCGCTGGGCCTGCGCGTGCTGCGTCGCGTCGAGGCGATCGTCCGCGAGGAGATGGACGCGATCGGCGCTCAGGAGCTGACCTTCCCGGCGCTGCTGCCCAAGGAGCCCTACGAGGCGTCGGGTCGATGGAGCGAGTACGGCGACGGCATCTTCCGGCTCACGGACCGCAAGGGTGCCGACTACCTGCTCGGACCCACGCACGAGGAGATGTTCACGCTCCTGGTCAAGGACCTGTACTCCTCCTACAAGGACCTGCCCCTCTCGATCTACCAGGTGCAGACGAAGTACCGCGACGAGGCCCGCCCCCGGGCCGGACTGCTGCGCGGGCGGGAGTTCATCATGAAGGACTCCTACTCCTTCGACATCGACCAGGCCGGCCTCGACGCGAGCTATCAGGCGCACCGCGAGGCCTACGTCCGGATCTTCGACCGTCTCGGCTTCTCCTACGTGGTGGTGCGCGCGACCTCGGGCGCGATGGGCGGCTCCGGCTCCGAGGAGTTCCTGGCGCAGGCCGAGGTCGGCGAGGACACCTACGTCCGCTGCACCCGCTGTGACTACGCCGCCAACGTCGAGGCCGTGCAGGTGCGTGAGCCCGCGCCGGTGCCCTACGACGACACCCCCGCAGCACACGCGGAGGACACCCCCGCCACGCCCACGATCGAGACGCTGGTCGACCACCTGAACGCCGAGCACCCGCGCGGCGAGCGCCCCTGGCACGCGGGGGACACGCTGAAGAACGTGATGGTCGTGCTCAAGCACCCCGACGGCAGGCGGGAGCCCGTCGCCATCGGCCTCCCGGGCGACCGCGACGTCGACGCCAAGCGCCTGGCGGGGCAGCTCGAGCCCATCGAGGTCGAGGCCATGGACGAGGCCGAGATGAAGCGGCACACCGCGCTCGTGAAGGGCTACATCGGACCGGGCCACGACGGCCGCCGCGTGCTGGGTGCGGACTCCGAGTCGGGGATCCGGTACCTGGTCGACCCCCGCGTCGTCACGGGAAGCCGGTGGGTGACCGGCGCCAACGTGGACGGAAGCCACGTGCTCGACCTCGTGGCCGGCCGAGACTTCGTGCCCGACGGCACCGTCGAGGCCGCCGACGTCCGGGACGGCGACCCGTGCCCGGTCTGCGACGACGGCGCCCTGGAGTCCGCCCGCGGCATCGAGATGGGCCATATCTTCCAGCTGGGCACGAAGTACGCCGATGCGCTCGACCTGCGGGTGCTCGACGAGCACGGCAAGCTCGTCACCGTGACCATGGGCTCCTACGGGGTGGGCGTGACCCGCGCGGTCGCCGCGATCGCCGAGGGCACCCACGACGAGCTGGGGCTGTGCTGGCCCCGCGACGTGGCCCCCGCCGACGTGCACCTGGTGGCCACCGGCAAGGACGGGGCCGTCTTCGCCGCCGCCGACCGGCTTTCCGTGGAGCTCGCCGACGCCGGCGTCGGGGTGATCTACGACGACCGGCCGAAGGTGAGCCCGGGCGTGAAGTTCAAGGACGCCGAGCTGATCGGCGTCCCCACGATCGTGGTCGTCGGCAAGGGCCTCGCCGAGGGCACGGTGGAGGTCAAGGACCGCGCCAGCGGAGTGCGGGAGCACGTGGGCGTCGAGCAGGCGGTGGACCACCTCGTCGGGCTCGTCCGGGGCTGAGACGGGTCTGGGAGCCTGGTGCT
The DNA here is from genome assembly GCA_963731985.1 of uncultured Actinomycetota bacterium. Classification (GTDB taxonomy): domain Bacteria; phylum Actinomycetota; class Actinomycetes; order Propionibacteriales; family Nocardioidaceae; genus Nocardioides. Next base: position 104,213 of record CAVSYA010000013.1, read on the forward strand.
GCGGTCGGTCTCGGCAAAGTTGCAGATTCGTGCAATGCAACAACCTGCACGGGCGGGGCGGTAGCGGCCCGGAGCGGTTCCCTGCATGATCGTGCAAGTCGGGCCGGTCGTCCTTCCGCTCGGGCGACGAGGCCGGCCGGGCCCGCACCAGGAAATCGGGGACCGCTGCCGCGCTTCTCGGGGCGGCAGCGCTCCCGGGCCCGCGGACCGGGCGCCAGGTCTTGCCGAGGCGTCCGCGTGCGCTCGCGGTGGCCGTGCAGGGGTCTGCCACCGCGAGCCAGGCCTCGTCTCCGCCGCCCGGCGCTGTCGCGCACGCGTCGAGTCGCTCAGCGATCCCGGAGCTCGGCGGCTCCCGGGAAGGCCTGCGGGCGCCCCCCGAACGCGAGCTCGCGGACGGCGGCGTCCCTCAGGGCGTCGGCGGCGTCGCGGCGCAGCGGCCCGACCGAGCTGGCCACCAGCGCCGACCACCAGCCGGCCGTCGTGCGCTCGAGGTGCCGGCCCAGCCCGCGCACGGCGGAGAGCGTGCTGGCCCGGGCGGGGAACCGGTAGGTGGGTTTGGCCGCCACCGGCCCGGCCCCCAGGGCCCGCAGCTGCGCCTCGAGCCCGTCGCGCCGGGCCCGGTGGGCGTCGTAGGCCGCCTCGATGGCGACGAAGGTGGAGGGGGCCCCGGCGGCCGAGGTCCGCGCGCCCAGCACGCCCGCCAGCCACAGCGCGGCGTGCTCGGCGGCGAGCGCGTCCTGGAGCGCCGTGACCGATCCCTCGGCGCTGCGCGCGGCGAGGTCCGTCCTCGCGCCGGTCGTGCCCGGTCCCCCCGGACCGCGTGCGGTGCCGACCCCCTCCGCCGGCTGGCCGCCCAGCGCGACCCGGACCTGCGCCGTCGACGCCGCCATCGAGGCCAACAGACGCGCCAGGGGGCCCGACTGGGCGCGCACGACCAGGCGCGTCAGGCTGCGAGCGCCGCGACGCTCCCGCTGCTGGAGCAGCGACCGTGCCTGCGACGGACCCGACGTCGGCACCAGGGGGCGGCCCGCACCGGGCGCCGGCGACGCGCCGTCCGGGAGCGCTCCCGCCAGGACCCGCCGGTGCGTGGCGTGCAGTCCCGCCAGGGGGGCGAGTTGCCCCCGGAGCCTCGGGTATCGCCGGCTGGCGGAGTCGATCGCCCGCTCCAGGTCGGTGCTGATGGCGACCGCCCGGGCGACCAGGGCGACGTCGCCATCCAGCTCGTCCGCGGGCCCCGGGGAGCCGACCGTGCCCGCGACGCAGCCGGCGGCGCCGAGGAGCAGCACCGCGACCAGCAGCACCGCCGGGGCGGGGGAGGGTCGGGTCACGCCGCCGAGGCTAGCCGGGCTCGTGCCGGTGCCGCTGGCCGAATCGCCCGCGCCTCACGGCCGTCGGCGCCCGCCGCGAGGCTGCCCGGGAGCCGCACCGGCAGCGGTTATGGTGGGTGACCACAACAGCACACAGGGAGGTCGTCGCCCGTGAGCAGCCGAAGCCGGGACACCACGAGGGACCGCGTCGAAGCGGCCCTGGCCGAACCTCTGGGTGCGCTGTCGCTCGACCTCGAGGCCGTCGAGGTGATGTCGGCGGGCCAGCGTCGGCTCCTGCGCGTCGCCGTCGACGCCGACGAAGGCGTCACGCTCGACGACATCGCCGACGCCACGCGCGAGGTCTCTCGCATCCTCGACGAGGGGGAGGTGATGGGTGAGCAGCCCTACACCCTCGAGGTGACCTCGCGCGGAGTCGACCGTCCGCTCACGCTGCCGCGGCACTGGCGCCGCAATCGGGGCCGGCTGGTCAAGGTGACCCTGACCGACGACACGGCGCTGACGGGTCGGATCGGGTCGAACGACGACGACGGCGTCGTCGTCGCCCCGCAGGGTGGCGGCGCCGAGCGGAGGCTGGACTACGCCCAGGTGAAGAAGGCCCTCGTGCAGGTCGAGTTCAACCGGAAGGCGGAAGGGGAGACCTGATGGACATCGACATGAGCATCCTGCGCATGCTCGAGCGGGAGAAGGAGATCTCTCTCGACGTGCTCGTGGACGCCATCGAGCAGTCCCTGCTCACGGCGTACGCGAGGACGCCGGGCGCCCGCGAGCGCGCCCGCGTCGAGCTCGACCGCGCCAGCGGGCACGTGACCGTCTATGCCGCGGAGCTCGACGCGGAGGGCAACGTGATCGGCGAGAGTGACGACACCCCCGCCGGCTTCGGCCGGATCGCCGCGACGACCGCGAAGCAGATCATGCTCCAGCGCCTGCGCGACGCCGAGGACGACGTCCGCTTCGGGGAGTTCTCCGGCCGGGAGGGCGACATCGTCTCCGGCGTGATCCAGCAGGGCCGCAACCCCGCCGACGTGCTGGTCGACCTGGGCAAGCTGGAGGCGCTCCTGCCGACGGGAGAGCGGGTGCCGGGTGAGAGCTACGAGCACGGCAGCCGGATCAAGTGCCTCGTGGTCTCCGTGCGCAAGGGCACCCGCGGGCCACAGATCACGCTGTCGCGCTCCCACCCGAACCTCGTGCGCAAGCTCTTTGCTCTCGAGGTGCCCGAGATCGCCGACGGCACGGTCGAGATCGTCGCGATCGCCCGCGAGGCCGGGCACCGGACCAAGCTCGCGGTGCGTTCCACGGTCTCGGGCGTGAACGCCAAGGGCTCCTGCATCGGACCGATGGGCCAGCGCGTGCGCAACGTGATGGCCGAGCTGAACGGCGAGAAGATGGACATCGTCGACCACTCCGACGATCCGGCCCGGATGGTCGCCAACGCCCTGTCGCCGGCACAGGCCAGCTCGGTGGAGGTGGTCTCGATGGACGCGCGCTCCGCCCGGGTCGTCGTCCCCGACTTCCAGCTCTCGCTGGCGATCGGCAAGGAGGGCCAGAACGCCCGTCTCGCCGCCCGGCTGACGGGTTGGCGGATCGACATCCGCTCCGACGAGGCGCCGGAGGTTCCCGAGGAGCAGGCCGTCCCGCACCCAGAGCCGGGCCCTTGATCGCGTCGGCTCCGGTGCGGCCCGGTTCGTGCGCCGGCGCCTCGGCGCGCTAGAGTACGGACAGTGGTCCGCGAACGCTCTCGCTCGCGTCGCTCTGGTGTGCCCGGTTCCCCGGGTCCGATCAGGACGTGCGTCGGTTGCCGGGAGCGGACCGCACGGAGCGAGTTGCTGCGCGTGGTCGTGGGCTCGGGTCTCGACGGTGTCCCCGTCGCGGTCCCGGATCCGTCGGGTGCGGCAGCCGGCCGCGGGGCGCACGTACACCCCGCGACCGCGTGCCTCGATCTCGCCGTCCGTCGCCGAGCCTTCGGCCGGGCCCTTCGGGCCGGCCCGGGGCTGGACGCCGGAGCGGTGATCGAGCACGTGACCGCCGGGTCCGCGGGCTCGCGCTCCACCCCATGACCGACCGAGACGGAACTGGAGCATCAGCTCATGAGCACTCAATGAGTACTGCGCGATGAGCATGCAACACGACCACTAGCGTCCGAGCCACCTTCGCCGGGAAGCACCCGGAACTGGGCTCGGGCTCAGAAGGAGAAGCGTGGCTAAGAGACGAGTCCACGAGCTCGCCAAGGAGTTTGGCGTCGAGAGCAAGTTCGTTCTCGAGAAGCTCAAGGAGATGGGGGAGTTCGTCAAGTCGGCGTCCTCCACCGTCGAACCGCCGGTCGAGATGCGGTTCAAGAAGGAGTACGGCGACCAGCTGAGCTCCGGTGGCCCGGCCGCCGGCGGCGACGCCGCCCCGACGAAGACGGCCCCGACGAGGACGGCCGGTGCGAAACCGGGGCCGAGGGGGTCCACGCGGAGCGCGACCCCGCCCGACTCCGCCGCGACGCCCCCGAGCCCGTCCAGTTCCCCGCCCGCCGCGGCCCCCGAGCCCGCGGCCCCGGCGCCCGAGCCCGCGGCCCCGGCGGCCGCCGAGCCTGCGGCCCCGGCGTCGCAGGCGGCCCCCGCGGTCTCGTCCGAGCCCGCCCCTGGCCCGAAGCCGGGCCCGAGGCCGGGTCCCAAGCCGGGTCCCCGGCAGCGCCCGGCCTCCGGCGGCGACTCGCCCGAGGCCCCGGCCGCCCGCGACGGTGGCCCCAAGCCCGGGGCCCCGCGCGGCAAGCCCTCCCCGAAGCCTGCCCCGAAGCCCGTCGGTCGTCCGGGCACCCCCCGTCCGGGCAACAACCCGTTCTCATCCAGCCAGGGCATGGGCCGCCGCTCCGCCCCGCCGGACCGCGGCGGCGACGAGACGCGCGCACCGCGCCCGCCCGCCGGCCGCGAGGGCGGCCAGCCGAGCCGCGAGGGCGGCCAGGGCGGCATGCCGCGCCCGAATCCCGCGATGATGCCGAAGAACCCGGCCGCCTTCGGTTCGGGCCCCGGCTCCAAGCCGGCCCCGAGTCGCGGTGGTCCCGGTGGACCCGGTGGCCGCGGCGGTCCCGGCGGAGGGCGCAGCGGTCCCGGTGGCCGCGGCGGTCCCGGAGGACCCGGTGGTGGTCCCGGAGGTCCCCCGAGCGGACCCAGCGGCCCCGCTGGCCGGCGCGGCCGCCCGGGTGGTCGCGGGCAGACGCAGGGGGCGTTCGGTCGTCCGGGCGGGCCCTCCCGTCGCGGACGCAAGTCCAAGCGGGCGCGTCGCCAGGAGTTCGAGGCCATGGAGGCCCCGACGGTCGGTGGCGTGCGCGTCCGCAAGGGCAACGGCGACACGGTGCGGCTCCCTCGCGGCGCCTCGCTGACCGACTTCGCGGAGAAGATCGGCGTCGACGCGGCGCAGCTCGTGCAGATGCTGTTCCACCTCGGAGAGATGGTGACCGCGACCGAGTCTGTCAACGACGAGACGCTGCAGCTGCTCGGCGACGAGCTGAACTACGACGTCCAGGTCGTCTCGCCCGAGGACGAGGACCGCGAGCTGCTCGAGTCCTTCGACCTGGAGTTCGGCAGCGACGAGGGCGGCGACGAGGACCTCGTCGTGCGTCCTCCGGTCGTCACCGTCATGGGTCACGTCGACCACGGCAAGACGAAGCTCCTCGACGCCCTGCGCCAGGCGGACGTCGTCGACCGCGAGGCCGGCGGCATCACCCAGCACATCGGCGCCTACCAGGTGGCCACCCAGGTCGAGGACACCGAGCGGCGGATCACCTTCATCGACACCCCGGGCCACGAGGCCTTCACGTCCATGCGTGCCCGTGGTGCCCAGGCGACCGACATCGCCGTGCTGGTGGTGGCCGCCGACGACGGCGTCATGCCGCAGACGGTGGAGGCGCTCAACCACGCCAAGGCCGCCGAGGTCCCGATCGTGGTCGCGATCAACAAGATCGACAAGCCCGAGGCGGACCCGACGAAGGTGCGTGGCCAGCTCACGGAGTACGGCCTCGTCCCGGAGGAGTACGGCGGCGAGACCATGTTCGTCGAGGTCTCGGCCAAGTCCGAGCTCAACCTCGACGCACTGCTCGAGGCGGTCGTGCTGACGGCCGACGCGGAGCTCGACCTGCGCGCCAACCCGACCCAGGACGCGCAGGGCCTCGTGGTCGAGGCGCACCTCGACAAGGGCCGCGGCCCGGTGGCGACCGTGCTGATCCAGCGCGGCACGCTGCGGGTCGGCGACTCGATCGTCGCGGGCCCGGCCCACGGCCGGGTCCGGGCGATGCTCGACGAGCACGGCCAGAGCATCGAGATGGTCGATCCGTCGCGTCCCGCGATGGTGCTCGGTCTGACCGCCGTCCCCGGCGCCGGGCAGAACTTCATCGTGGTCGAGGACGATCGCACCGCACGTCAGATCGCGGAGAAGCGCGAGGCCCGCGAGCGGGCCGCGCAGCAGGCGCGCCGCCGCGTGCGTCGCACGCTCGAGGACTTCATGGAGTCCATGGAGAAGGGCGAGAGCCAGGAGCTGAACCTCATCCTCAAGGGCGACGTCTCCGGTTCGGTCGAGGCGCTCGAGGACGCGTTGGCCAAGCTCGACGTCGGCGAGGAGGTCGGCATCCGGGTCATCGACCGCGGTGTCGGCGCGATCACCGAGACCAACGTCGACCTGGCGGCCGCCTCCGACGCGGTGATCATCGGGTTCAACGTGCGTCCGCAGGGCAAGGCCAGCGAGCTGGCCGACCGCGAGGGCGTCGAGATCCGCTACTACTCGGTCATCTACCAGGCGATCGATGAGATCGAGGCCGCGCTCAAGGGCATGCTCAGGCCCGAGTTCGAGGAGCACGTCCTGGGCAAGGCGGAGATCCGCGAGATCTTCCGCTCGTCCAAGATCGGCAACATCGCGGGCTGCATGGTCATCGACGGCACCATCCGGCGCAACGCCAAGGCGCGGTTGCTCCGCGACGGCTCGGTCGTGGCGGAGAACCTCGACCTGGCGTCGCTGCGCCGGGAGAGGGACGACGTCGCCGAGGTCCGCGAGGGCTTCGAGTGCGGCCTCGTGCTGAAGAACTACCAGGACATCAGGATCGAGGATGTCGTGGAGTTCTTCGAGATGCGCGAGATCCCGCGCGAGTGACGCGCTGTGACCCTCCCGGATGGGGGCGGGCGGTCCGTCGACCGTTCCGCTCGCCCTCGCCACCCGGGTGCCAGACCCCGTCACGACCGCCCGTCTCCTCCTCCGTCCGGCAACCCCGGATCGGGCGGGGCGAGCGGCTCGTGCATCCCTTCGGCAGGCAGTGAGGCAGGACGCAGATGTCCAACCCGCGGGTGCGCAGGATCGCCGACCGGATCAAGGTGATCGTGGCCGAGATGCTGGAGCGGCGGATCAAGGATCCGCGGCTCGGGTTCGTCACCGTGACCGACGTCCGGGTCACCGGTGACACGCAGCAGGCGACGGTGTTCTACACGGTGCTCGGCGAGCCCAACCAGGTCGCCGCGAGCGGGGCAGCGCTGGTCTCGGCGACGGGGCTGATCCGCTCCGAGGTCGGCAAGCAGCTCGGCCTGCGGCACGTGCCGACCCTGACCTTCGTGCACGACGCGCTGCCGGAGAACGCGCGCGTCATCGACGAGCTCCTCGAGCAGGCGCGAGCCTCGGACGCCGAGGTGGCGGCCGGGCGGCAGGGGAAGCCCTTCGCCGGCGACGCCGACCCCTACCGGCACGGCGGCGACGAGCACGACGGGGACGACGGGGACGACGGGGCTGCGGAAGAGGGCGACCCCGCGGCGTCGGTCGACCCCGACCCCCGGGCGTGAACCGACCCGCGGATCCGGCGGCCGCTGGGCTGGTCGTCGTCGACAAGCCCGGCGGGCCCACCTCGCACGACGTGGTCTCCCGGGTCCGGCGGCTGGCCCGCACCCGCAAGGTCGGGCACGCCGGCACGCTCGACCCGATGGCCACCGGGGTCCTCGTGCTCGGGATCGGTCGCGCGACGCGGCTGCTGGGGCACCTGGTGGCCGGCGAGAAGGCCTACGACGCGACGATCCGACTCGGCGCCCGCACGCTCACCGACGACGCCGAGGGCGAGGTCACCGGCGGTGCGCCCGCCGACCACCTCGGCGTCGATGAGGTGCGCGCGGCGCTGGGGGCCTTCACCGGCGAGATCGACCAGGTGCCCACCGCGGTGTCGGCGGTGAAGGTCGGCGGACGCCGGGCCTACCAACGCGTGCGGGACGGCGAGGACGTGACCCTCGACGCGCGCCGCGTGTGCGTGCACGCGCTCGACCTCGCGCGAGTCCGCGCCGAGGGGGCGTACGTCGACGTGGAGGTCTCCCTGCGCTGCTCGGCCGGGACCTACGTGCGGGCCATCGCCCGGGACCTCGGGGAGGCGCTCGGCGTGGGCGGGCACCTGACGGCGCTGCGCCGCACGGCCGTCGGCGCGTTCGGCCTCGACCGGGCGCGCACGCTGGAGCAGCTCGAGGAGGACCTCGGTCTCGTCGGAATCGACGAGGCGGCCCGGGCGTCCTTCCCTGCGGTCGATCTCGACGAGACCGGCGCTCGCGACGTGGGCTACGGGCGGGCGCTCGCCGTGACACTGCCCGGGGCCGGCCCGGTGGCCCTCTTCGCGCCCGAGGGTCGGTTCCTCGCGCTCTACGAGCAGCGGGGGGAGCTGGCGCGCGCGGTGGCGGTCTTCGCCTGATCGGGGAGTGCGCTGGGACGTGTGCGAGAGTGCGGGCGTGCGCACGTGGGGATCCCTCGCCGAGGTGCCGCCCGAACTCGGCCGCACCGTGGTCACGATCGGAAACTTCGACGGCGTGCACCTCGGACACCGGCACGTGCTGTGCCGGGGTCGCGAGGCCGTGTCGCGCACGGGTGCCGACCTGCTCGCGGTCGTGACCTTCGACCCGCACCCGATGGCCGTGCTCCGGCCCGACCACGCGCCGTCGAGCCTGAGCACCGTCCCCGCCCGCCTCGAGCTGCTCGCCGAGGCGGGGGCCGACGCCGTCCTGGTGCTGCCCTTCGATCGCCAGGTGGCGGACTGGAGTCCCGAGGAGTTCGTGCGGCGGGTGGTCGTGGACGCCCTGCACGCCGAGGCGGTCGTGGTCGGGGCGAACTTCCGGTTCGGCAACAAGGCCGCGGGCGATATCTCCACGCTCCGCGAGCTGGGGGCGGTGCACGACTTCGAGACCGACGGGGTCGCCCTGGACGGCGGGCCCCAGGTCTGGTCTTCGACCTACGTGCGCCAGTGCCTGGCGGCCGGCGACGTGGAGGGGGCCGCCGAGGCCCTGGGGCGGCCGTTCACCGTCCGCGGGACGGTCCGGCGCGGCGACCGCCGTGGCCGGGAGCTGGGCTATCCGACCGCCAACGTGCCCCCGGCGGCCGGCCTCGCCGTCCCCGAGGACGGCGTCTACGCCGGGTGGCTGCGCCGCCTCGACGATGCCGCCCGCGAGGGTGGCGGGTCGGCCGAGCCGCTTCCGGCGGCGATCTCGGTGGGCAGCAACCCGACGTTCGCCGGCGAGCGCGAGCGCCGCGTCGAGGCCTACGTGCTGGACCGCGACGACCTCGCGCTCTACGGCGCCGAGGTCGAGGTCTCCTTCGTGGCCCGGCTGCGCGGGATGGCGCGCTTCGAGGACGTGGGGACGCTGGTGGCGCAGATGGGCGAGGACGTCGAGGACGCGCGGCGCGCGCTGGACCGGGATTGAGCCGCGTCGTGCACCCCCGGGCCCCGCAGGACCGGAGCCGGGCCTCGCCCGAGGCGGCGACGGAGGCGTGGTTCCTGCGGCGGGGCCTGCCCTACTTCGTCCCCTCCGAGCGCGCCCGGGCGCGGCAGGCGCTGCGACCCGGCCGCACCTGGCCGCTGCTGGCCGCCACGATCCTCGCCGCCTTCGCGGCGGCGGCGGGGTTGGCCTTCGTCTTCGAGGAGCTCAGCGCGGCGCCCGCGACCTTGTTCTCGCTGGCCGTGCTGGCCGGCACCGGGTACGCGCTGACAGCGTTGCGCGCCCGACGCATCGTCACCTGGGCCGGCGCCCGCACGCTGGGGAGCCTGCGCCTGCTCTTCCCGGTGGTCACGCGGGCGCTGCCGCTGCTCCTGCTCTTCGTCACGTTCCTGTTCATCAACGCGGAGGTGTGGCAGCTCGCGGGCGGACTGGGTCCGGGGGTGCTGTGGCTGACGGTGCTGCTGCTCGCGGCGATGGCCGTGGCCTTCCTGATGGTCCGGCTGCCGGAGGAGGTCGGCCGGCTGGACGACCGGATCGACGAGGCGTTCCTGGTCTCGGCGTGCCACGGCACCCCGCTGGAGCAGACGGCCCGCGAGCTGGTGGACGACCCGCGTGTCCGGCCCGCCTCGTTCGCTCGGGTGGCGGGTTTCGAGCGCTGGAACCTGATCCTGGTCCTGCTGGTGATCCAGCTGGCGCAGGTCCTCCTGCTGGTCCTCTCGGTCCTGGTCTTCTTCCTCTTCTTCGGCTCGCTGACCATGAGCGAGGGCGTGCAGCTCTCCTGGACCGCCAAGGAGAACCTGAGGAACATGCCCTACCTGTCGAACGTCTCGGTGGAGCTGTTCCAGGTCTCGCTGTTCCTCGGGGCGTTCTCGGGGCTCTACTTCACGGTCTCGGCGGTCACCGACGACACCTACCGGGGCCAGTTCTTCACCGGCGTCATGGACGAGATGGAGCGCGCCGTCGGCGTGCGTGCGGTCTACCTCGCGTTGCGGGCCCGGGAGCGGGCGCGCGCTGCCGACCCGGGGGACGACACGCTGGTGGAGTTCGACCCCGAGGGCGACCCCGACCCCGAGCCGGACCCGGGGCAGGACCCGGGGCAGGGGCCCGAACCCGCGGAAGAGGAGTCTGGCCCCGGCCGGGACTGAGCCTGCGGGTCCCGGGCGAAACGCCTCCGACCTGCGAACCTGCTGGGTAGGCTCATCACCAGCGATGGCGGTGCACACGGGAGGAACACGACATTGGGCTACGGGCTGGGAGTGCTGGTCGGGGCGGCGGGTCTGATCCTTGCGCTCGCGGTGAACGTCACGCTCGCGGGCATCGACCTGGTCATGGTGGGCTGGATCCTGGCCCTGGCCGGGCTCGTCATCGTCATCCTCACCGCTGCCCAGGACGCCTCGCGACGCCGCAGAGGCGACCGCTCCTTCTAGCAGAATCGACCGTTCCTACCGAGGAGGCGTCATGGGCTACGGCCTGGGAGTTTTTCTGGGGGCCGTGGGCCTGATCCTCGCGCTGGCGGTGCGCGACCAGATGGAGAGCATCGACCTCGTGATGACGGGCTGGATCCTGGCCGGCGCCGGCGGCGTCGTGATCCTCCTGACGGCGGCGCAGGATGCGGCGCGCCGGCGGCGCGCCCGCGCCGCGTAGCAGCCGACCGGCCATGGCGGGGCCCGTACGGAGCGCGAGCAGCGGGCCGACCCGCCGTCCTGCTCTCCCCGTTTTGGGCACGCGGGTCCGCGTTGGTAGCCTCGACCGGTTGCCCGCGAGGGCGACACCTGCCGTGATGACGGCCGCGGATCCAGAGAGCCAACCGGAGCACAGGGCCGGGGCGCCGCGCAACGGATGAAACCGGAAGGAGCCCGCATGTCGATCGGGACTGACGCGGAGACCAAGAAGAAGATCATCGCCGAGTACGCCACGACCGGGGGCGACACCGGTTCTCCCGAGGTGCAGGTCGCGCTGCTGAGCCACCGGATCTCGCACCTCACCGAGCACCTCAAGCAGCACAAGCACGACCACCACAGCCGGCGCGGCCTGCTGCTGCTGGTCGGCCAGCGCCGTCGCCTGCTCAACTACCTGCGCAAGTCGGACATCAACCGATACCGCTCGATCGTCGAGCGTCTCGGTCTGCGCCGCTGACCGACGCGGCGTGAGCGCGTTACGCTCGGTGGTGCGGGGCGTGGCCCCTGGCCCGAAGCCAGGGCGCAGCCCCGCCCATGACCACAACTGAAGAACCACACATCCAGGAGCGACCTGCAGCGTCCGGCCCGGTCCTCGGTAGTGGCCTTCGGAACCGCACGCCTCTCGGTGGCGGCTCCCGCGGGCCTCGATCGAAGACCGGCCCCCTCCGTCCGGCGGACATGCCAGCACGGTGGGCGTCGCGGATCGCTCCGCGAGCAGAAAGGGACACCCTTGACCGAGGGACCCACCATTTCCGCCGTCGAGACCGTGATCGACAACGGTCCGTTCGGCAAGCGGACCGTGAAGTTCGAGACCGGCCTCCTGGCCCGCCAGGCCGCCGGCTCCGTCACCGCCTACCTCGATGACGAGACCATGCTGCTGTCGGCCACCACCGCCGGCAAGAAGCCGAAGGAGAACCTCGACTTCTTCCCCCTCACGATCGACGTCGAGGAGCGGATGTACGCCGTGGGCCAGATCCCCGGCTCCTTCTTCCGCAGCGAAGGACGGCCCGGCGAGGACGCCGTGCTCACCTGCCGCCTCATCGACCGCCCGCTGCGCCCGACCTTCACCAAGGGCCTGCGCAACGAGGTCCAGGTCGTCATCACCGTGATGGCGCTCGACCCCGACGTGCCCTATGACGTCCTCGCGATCAACGCCGCGTCGCTGTCCACCCAGCTCTCCGGCCTGCCGTTCTCCGGCCCGGTCGGCGGCACACGGATCGCCCTCATCGACGGCCAGTGGGTCGCGTTCCCGACGCACAGCCAGCTCGAGAACGCCGTCTTCGACATGGTCGTCGCGGGCCGGGTCACCGAGACCGGCGACGTCGCGATCATGATGGTCGAGGCCGAGGCGACGGAGCAGACCTTCGGCCTCGTCGAGTCCGGCGCGCAGGCGCCGACCGAGGAGGTCGTGGCCCAGGGCCTCGACGCGGCCAAGCCCTTCGTCAAGCAGCTCTGCGAGGCCCAGGCCGAGCTCGCCAAGGAGGCGGCCAAGCCGGTCTCGGAGTTCCCGGTCTATCTCGACCACTCCGAGGACGTGTACTCGGCCGTGGACGGCGCCGTGCGCCAGGAGACCGCCGAGGCGCTGACGATCGCCGACAAGCAGGAGCGCGACGACCGCACCGACAAGATCAAGGCCTCGTTGCTGGAGAAGCTCGGCGGGCAGTTCGAGGGCCGCGAGAAGGAGATCGGCGCCGCCTTCCGCTCCCTGAACAAGGAACTCGTCCGCGAGCGCGTCCTGCGCGACCAGATCCGCATCGACGGCCGCGGCCTGGCCGACATCCGCCCGCTGCACGCCGAGGTGGGGGTCGTCCCGCGGGTCCACGGCTCCTCGCTCTTCGAGCGCGGTGAGACCCAGATCCTGGGCGTCACCACGCTGAACATGCTGACGCTGGAGCAGAGGCTCGACACGCTGTCGCCGGAGAAGACCCGTCGCTACATGCACAAGTACGTCTTCCCGCCGTTCTCGACCGGCGAGACCGGGCGCGTCGGCTCGCCCAAGCGTCGCGAGGTCGGGCATGGTGCGCTGGCCCGCCGGGCGATCCTGCCGGTGCTCCCGACGCGCGAGGAGTTCCCCTACGCGATCCGCCAGCTCTCCGAGGCGATGGGCTCCAACGGCTCCACCTCGATGGGCTCGGTCTGCGCCTCCACGATGTCGCTGCTCCAGGCCGGCGTGCCGCTGCGCGCCCAGGTCGCCGGCATCGCGATGGGCCTGATCTCCGGCGAGGTCGACGGCCGGCAGCAGTACGTCGCGCTGACCGACATCCTCGGCGCCGAGGACGCCTTCGGCGACATGGACTTCAAGGTGGCCGGCACCCGGGACTTCGTCACGGCGCTGCAGCTCGACACCAAGCTCGACGGCATCCCCGCCGAGGTGCTCGGGGCGGCTCTGACGCAGGCCCGCGACGCGCGCATGGCGATCCTCGACGTGATGGCCGAGGCCATCGACGCGCCCGAGGAGATGTCGGTGCACGCGCCGCGCATCATCACGATGCGCGTCCCGGTGGACAAGATCGGCGAGGTCATCGGGCCCAAGGGCAAGGTGATCAACCAGATCCAGGACGACACCGGCGCCCAGCTGACGATCGAGGACGACGGCACCATCTACATCGGTGCCACCAGCGGGGACGCCGCCGAGGCGGCCCGGGCCGCGATCAACGGCATCGCCAACCCGACGATGCCCGAGGTGGGCGAGCGCTACCTAGGCACCGTGGTCAAGACGACCAACTTCGGCGCCTTCGTCTCGCTGATGCCCGGCAAGGACGGCCTGCTCCACATCAGCAAGCTGCGCAGCCTGGCTGGCGGCAAGCGCGTCGAGACCGTCGAGGACGTCGTCTCGGTCGGCCAGAAGCTGCAGGTCGAGATCGGCGAGATCGACGACCGCGGCAAGCTGTCGCTGGTCCCCGTCGTGGAGGACGCCGCGGCCGCCGAGGAGCCCGCCGAGGCGTGAGGCGGTCCGCCTCCGGCGGCCGTACCGTCACCCTGGAGGAGGTCACCGGCCCGGACGGGCGGGTGACCTCCCGGGTGCGGCGCACCACCCTTCCCTCGGGCCTGCGGGTCGTGACCGAACAGATGGCCGGCGTCCGCTCGGCCAGCATCGGCGTCTGGGTCGGGGTGGGCAGCCGCGACGAGGCTCCGCGGCTGCACGGCGCCTCGCACTTCCTCGAGCACCTGCTCTTCAAGGGCACCCGGCGGCGCTCGGCGCTGGACATCTCGGTCGAGCTCGACGAGGTCGGCGGCGAGGTGAACGCCTTCACCACGAAGGAGTACACCTGCTTCCACGCGCGGGTGCTCGACGCGGACCTGCCGCTGGCCGTCGACGTGCTCGGCGACATGCTCACGGGGTCGCGGCTCCACCCGGCCGACGTCGAGGCCGAGCGCGACGTGATCCTCGACGAGATCGCGATGCACGACGACGACCCTGACGACGTCGCGCACAACCTCTTCGCGGCGCAGGCCTGGGGTGACAGTGCCCTGGGTCGCCCGGTGGCCGGCACGGCGGCCTCGATCGGCGAGCTGACCCGCGCGCAGGTGCACCGCTTCTATCGCCGGCACTACCGACCGGGCTGCACGGTCGTGGCCGTCGCCGGCAACGTCGACCACGACGACGTCGTGGCGCGCGTGCTCCGGGGCTTCGACCAGGGCGGGTTCCTCGCCGACACCGGTGACCCCCTGCCACCCCGCGCCGCGGCGCGGGCGCGCAGCGTGCATCCCGGTGAGGCGCGCTCGCGACGTCCCTTCGAGCAGATGAATGTCGTGCTCGGCGTCCGCGGCCTGACGCGGTCCGACCCGCGTCGCTTCGCCCTCGGCGTGCTCACCACGGTCCTCGGGGACGGGACGTCCTCGCGGCTGTTCCAGGAGGTGCGCGAGCGGCGCGGCCTGGCGTACTCCGTCTACTCCTTCGAGGAGCACCACGGGGACGCCGGCCTCGTCGGGGTCGCCGCGGGCTGCCTGCCGCGGCGCTATGACGACCTGCTGGCCACCGTGCGCGCCGAGCTCGCCCGGGTGGCGGCCGACGGCATCGACGAGGCCGAGCTGGCCCGGGGCCAGGGCCAGATGCGTGCCGGGGTGGTGCTCGGACTGGAGGACTCGACGTCCCGGATGGCCCGGCTCGCCAAGGCAGAGCTCGTCCATGACCAGCTCCTCGGCGTCGACGACCTGCTCGCGCGGATCGATTCCGTGACGCTCGCGGAGGTGGGCCACCTGGCGCGGCAGCTCTTCACCCAGCGCGAGCTGCTCGCGGTCGTGGGTCCCGGACGCTGAGCATGCCGACGAGGCCGGCTCAGCGCTTGGTGGCCACCAGCGCCAGCACGGGCGGGCTCGGGTTCTCGACCACCGCGACGTCGAAGCCGCCGCCGTCGAGCGCCTGGGAGGCGCCCTCTCGCGCCCGGGAGACCTGGTCGGCGCGCGCCGCATCGTAGAAGAGGAACAGCCGCCCGCCCGGCTTGAGCCGGTCGCGCAGCAGCGCCAGCTCGTCGGCGCAGTCGCGCACCCAGAAGAGGTTCACGTTGAAGGCGAAGGCCTTGTCCAGGCGGCGGACCGGCACCCGGAGCGTGGCCAGGTCGATCTGCCGCACGGTCAGGCGGCCCTCGTCGACATGGCGCTCGTTGCGCCGACGCGTGCGATCCACCCCCGACTCGGCGCGGTCGATGGCGAAGAGCTTGCCCGTGCCCTTCGCGAGCTCGGCGCAGACCAGGCCCGCCGCGTGCCCGGGGCCGCAGCCGATCTCCAACAGGGAGTCCCCGGGTGCGACGTCCATGAGGTCCACGCCCCACCGAATCCGGCCGGGGACACGCTGCAGCGCCATGCGGACACCCTGCCACCTCGCCCCCGCGGCGTCAGCGACCGACCCGGTGGGGGTGCGACACGGCGGGCGGCCGCTAGGTTGGGCCGGGTGGACGAGCAGACACACGAGTCCGGGGCCGGGGAGCCGCTGCGCGTTGGCGTGCTGGGTGCCCGGGGCAAGGTCGGCCGCGAGGTGTGCCGGGCGGTCGACGGGGCGCCCGACATGGTGCTGGTCGCGGAGGTCGACGAGGGCGACGACGTCGCGGCCCTCGCCGAGGGCGACGCCCGCGTCGCGGTCGACTTCACGCACCCCGACGTCGTCATGGACCATCTTCGCTGGTGCGTCGAGCGCGGCATCCACGCCGTGGTCGGGACCACCGGCTTCGATGACGAGAGACTGGATGCGCTGCGGGGCTGGCTGGAGGAGGCGCCCGCCACAGGCATCCTGGTGGCGCCCAACTTCTCCATCGGAGCCCTGCTGATGATGCGCTTCGCGGCGACGGCGGCCCCGTTCTACGACTCCGTCGAGATCGTCGAGCTGCACCATCCGGACAAGGCCGACGCGCCCTCGGGCACGGCGCGCCGCACCGCCCGGCTGGTCGCGGCGGCCCGCCGGGAGGCCGGTGCCGGTCCCGCCCCCGACGCCACGAGCAGCGCCCTCGACGGGGCGCGCGGCGCCGACGTGGAGGGCGTACCCGTGCACGCCGTGCGGCTGCGCGGCCTGCTGGCTCACCAGGAGGTGCTGCTCGGGGGCGTGGGCGAGACCCTGACCATCCGGCACGACTCGATGGACCGCGCGAGCTTCACCCCCGGCGTCCTGCTGGGGGTGCGCACCATCGGCTCCCATCCCGGCCTCACGGTCGGGCTCGAGGCCTTCCTGCCGCTGGACTAGGTGTGATGACATGCGGCGTCGTTCTCGAGGTGCCGACGCCCGCGCGGGCCCGTCGACGGGAGCGGGTCAGACCAGGCGGACCAGGGCGGCCGCGCCGGCGGCGACCGCGACGACGACGAGGAAGGGCGCCCGTAGGAGGAGCGCGACGGTGGCGGCCGCGAGCCCCACGGCCCGTCCGTCGAGCACGAGGCGCTCGCCGTCGGCGGCCACCTGGACGGCGACCAGCGCCGCGAGCAGCGCCACCGGCACCACAGCGGCGGCCTGG
This sequence comes from uncultured Actinomycetota bacterium, assembly GCA_963731985.1. Lineage (GTDB taxonomy): Bacteria > Actinomycetota > Actinomycetes > Propionibacteriales > Nocardioidaceae > Nocardioides. The sequence goes on from CAVSYA010000013.1 coordinate 120,859, forward strand.
CGCACGCGCGGGAGCTCGAGCCAGCGGGTGGGCACGGAGAGCCCGGCCAGCTTCAGCAGGTAGCAGCCGGCTGATCCCAGGAGGATGGCCGCCCAGGTCACGACGCCTCACCTGCGTGCGCCGCGGCGTGGTCCTTCGCGGGCGGCGGCGCCGACGCCCCCGCCACGAGGGCGACGAGGCCCACGGCGAGCACCGGGAAACCGGCGGGGGTCACCGGCACGAGCACCAGCGCCAACGCGCCGCCGCCCACGGCGACGGCGACCAGGCCCCGGCTGGTGAGCCGCGGCCAGAGAAGCGCCAGGAAGGCGCCGCCGACGGCGGCGTCCAGGCCGTAGGTGCGGGGGTCCCCGATGGCCCGCCCGGCGACGGCGCCGACGAGCGTGAACGTGTTCCACAGCACGAACACCCCGATGCCCGTCACCCAGAAGCCGATCCGGCCCTGCGCGTCGTCGTCCTGGCCCACCGAGACGGCCGTGGACTCATCGATCACCAGGTGCGCGCCGAGCAGCCGCCGCGGCCCCCGGAGGCGCAGGCGCGTGGCGAGGCGCAGTCCGTACAGCGTGTTGCGCGTGCCGAGCAGGATCGCCGTCGCCGCCCCGGACATCGGCGCGCCGGCGCCGGCCAGCACGCCGACCAGCGCGAACTGGCTGGCCCCGGTGAACATCAGCAGCGACAGCGCGCAGGTCTGCGCCACCGACAACCCGGCGCCGACCGAGAGGGCGCCGAAGGAGATGCCGTACAGCCCCGTCGCGAGCGCGACGGCGAGGCCCGCGCGGGCCGCGGGGGATCGGGCCACGTCCCGGGTGGAGCGCTCACTCACCGCAGGGCCGTGTGCAGCCGCACCTGGCGCAGTCGCGCCTCGTCGCCGTCCTCGGAGGCGCCCCCGTCACCCAGCGCGAGCTCGCGGTGGGCCTGGTCCGGGGCCCAGCCCGCGCTCTCCAGGAAGGCGCGCCGAGCGTCGTCCAGGGAAGCGACCCAGTGCACGGCGCGGTCGAACTGGTCGGCGACCAGGGTGTCGGCGGCCGCTTGGAGGAGCCGGGACCCGTGGCCCCGGCCGGTCTCCTCCGGCTGCACCACCAGCTCGACGATCTCGCCGTCGGCGACGGGATCGCAGTCGGGATCGGCGGCGGGCGAGGTCACCGCGAAGCCGACGACCCGGTTGCGCTCCAGCGCGACGAGGACCCGGTTGCGGGCGTCCTCCGGCTTGGCCAGGGAGCCGGCCCAGACCTCGGCCACGGACTCGGCCGGGGGCAGCGACGCCGGGTCGACCTGCCCCGCGAGGTCGCGCGCCCACGCGCGCACCTGCACGGCGGCGATCGCCGCGGCGTCGTCCGTCCACGCGACGCGCACCGAGACGTCGGCGGTCGGCCGGTCCTCGTGGGCAGGCACGCGATCAGCGGTAGGTGTCGGGCAGGGGCTGGTTGATCTTCACCTGCGCGCGGGGCAGCCGCATGAAGCGCATCTGGAGCACCCGCACCATCGCGTAGTACGTCGCCCCGCGCTGGGCCTCGCCCGGGAAGCGGCGGCCCAGCTCCCGCTTGAGGCGGAAGCGCAGGATCACCATGTCGAGCACGACGACGAGCAGGGTGCCCATCAGGATCGAGTTGCCCATGGCCGCGAGGTCGGGGTTGCCGGAGTAGCCCAGGACCAGGGTGACGAGCATGAGCGGGATGACGATCTCTCCGAAGGAGAAGCGGGCGTCCACGTAGTCGCGGACGAAGCGGCGGACCGGCCCGCGGTCGCGCTTGGGCAGGTAGCGCTCGTCGCCGGCCTTCAGGCCCGCCCGGATCTCCTTGCTGGAGGTCGTGCGCGCGGCGCGCTGGGCCTTGCTCCGGTCCTTGCGGCTGCGCGGCTTCTTGGCGCGCGCCCGGCGGGCCGCCTCGGCCTCCCGGCGGGTGGGGGTGGGCCGGCCCTTGCCGCCCTCCCGCGTGGCCTCGGCGGACGACGCGCCCGACCGTGCGGGTGCGCTGCGGCCGGAGGGCTGGGAGGAAGGGGAGTCCTCGGACTTGGTGCGGCGGAACACGGCGGCCTTCTGCTCCCCTTCGGCGGACGGGACGGGCGGACCCGACTAGCCTACCCGTTGACCTCCGCCTGGCCGGGGGCGCAACCACTGCCCGCGGCGTTGCCCCCAGGGCATAGGCTGAGAAGCGTCGCCGCAGCACACCCGCACGAGGATCCGCACCGAGGAGGGGCTCACCCATGGGTCTCATGAAGCGCATCAGCCTGGTCTTCAAGTCCAAGGCCAACAAGGCCCTGGACCGGGCGGAGGACCCGCGCGAGACCCTCGACTACAGCTACCAGCGCCAGGTCGAGCTGCTCACCAAGGTGCGGCGGGGCGTCGCGGACGTCGCCACCAGCCGCAAGCGGGTGGAGCTCCAGCTGGCCCAGATGGAGAAGCAGTCCGAGAAGCTCACCGGCCAGGCGCGTCAGGCGATCGAGATGGAGCGCGAGGACCTTGCCCGCGAGGCCCTGACCCGCAAGTCCGGCCTCGCCGGTCAGGTCGGCGACCTGCGGGCGCAGCACGAGCAGCTCCAGGCGGAGGAGGAGAAGCTGACCCAGGCGCAGCAGCGGCTGCAGGCCAAGGTCGAGTCGTTCCGCACCCGCAAGGAGACGATCAAGGCGAGCTACACCGCCGCGGAGGCGCAGACACGCATCAACGAGGCCGTCTCCGGCATCGGCGACGAGATGGGCGACGTGGGGTCGGCCATCCAGCGCGCCGAGGACAAGACGGCGCAGATGCAGGCGCGCGCCGGCGCGATCGACGAGCTGATCGCCTCGGGGGCCCTCGACGACGTCAGCCAGGTCGGTGGCGGCGACGACATCTCCCGGGAGCTCGACCGGCTCAGCTCCGCCTCCGACGTCGAGGCCGAGCTCGCCGCCCTCAAGGGGGGCGGCGGACGACAGGCGCTGGACGCCGGCTCGGGCGCCGCCGCCGACCAGCCGACCGCCGAGCAGCCCCAGCCGAAGCCGCAGGGCGAGGAGCGGTCGTGACCCGCGCCGCTCGCGGCCGCGCGGCACCGCTTCGACCGGTCTGAGGTTCGACCCATGGCGCGATCCCGTTTCATCGGCGACGCCGGTCTCACCGGCCGGATGTGGCTGACCATGTTCCTGCTCGGCGGGCTGTTCGTCGGGTTCATGGTGATCCTGATGCTCGTCGCCGGCAGCTCCGGCTACGGCGGCCTGATCCCCGTCATCGGGATCGCCGGCATCGGTCTCGCCATCTATCAGTGGTGGTCCTCCGACACCACCGCGATGCGCGCCATGCAGGCGCGGGAGGTCTCCCAGCAGGAGGCCCCCGAGCTGCACGCGATGGTCGACCGGCTGTGCGCGCTCGCCGACATGCCCAAGCCCCGCGTCGGGGTGGCCGACAACCGCCTCCCCAACGCCTTCGCGACCGGCCGCTCGCCCGATCGCTCGGTGGTGGTGGTGACCACGGGCATCCTGCACCTGCTGACCGCGGAGGAGCTCGAGGCGGTGCTCGCCCACGAGCTCTCCCACGTCGCGCACCGCGACGTCCTCGTGATGACCGTCGCCTCGTCGGCCGGCATCGCCGCCGGGATGCTGAGCTCCGGGGCGCGCTACGGGGTCCTCTTCGGCGGCATGGGCCGCAGTCGCAACGACAACGGGCCGCCGTTCTGGATCATCGCGCTGGTGGTCAGCCTCGTGGTCTACGCCGTGAGCTTCTTCCTGACCCGGCTGCTCTCGCGCTACCGCGAGCTCTGCGCCGACCGCTCGGGCGCCTACCTCACCATGAACCCCGCGGCCCTGGGCTCCGCGCTGCAGAAGATCAGTGGGGGGATCAGCCAGACGCCGGAGAAGGACCTGCGCCAGGCCCAGCCGATGAACGCGTTCTTCATCGCCCCCGCCGTGCGGGGGCTCTCGCTGCGCACCCTGACGTCCACCCACCCGACGCTCGAGCAGCGGCTGGAGCAGCTGGCGCGGATCCAGACCGAGCTCGGTCGCCCGGCCGGCTGAGCCGGCCGCCGCGGGACAGCACGGGAGGGGCAGGCATGGGCTTCTGGGACGCGCTCTCCGGCCGGCGCAAGCAGCCGGCGCCGCGCGCCGACGCGATCTTTGCCGTGCCCACCGCCGCGCTGACGCTCGAGACCACGCTCGGCCTGCGCCCGACCGGCAGCGCGGCGGTCTGCCTCAAGGCCGCCACCGGGCCGGCCTTCGACCGGACGCGCGAGGAGATCCGGCAGCTCCTCGATGCCGACCCCCGGGTGCCGGGCGTCCGCATCGTCGAGGACGGCTACGGGTTCACCTGGTTCGACCTGGACCGAGCCGACTCCTCCGTCGGCGAGCTCTGCGCCGAGCTCCACGTCGTCCACGAGCTGCTCTCCGAGCAGGGCTATGCCTCCGGGATGCTCTGCGCCGTCGTCGGCTTCGGCCCGGGCGAGGCCCCTCAGGCCGACGCCGAGGGGCAGCTGCACGGGACGCTGGGGCTGGTCTATCTCTACAAGCAGGGCACCTTCTACCCGTTCGCCCCCACCGGCGGGCAGACGCGCGACCAGATGCTGGAGCTGCAGGTCGTGGACGCCGTGGGCGGCGACGTCCCGCTCGAGCAGGACCGGGGGCGCTGGTTCGGGGTCTGGGGCACCCCCGCCCTCTGAGACGGCGCATCCGCGCCGACTCGCGGCCGCCGCCTCAGGCGCCGGGCAGGTCCAGCATCTGCTGCAGCGCCACCTGGGCCCAGCGCTCGGTGTCGGGGTCGACCCGGATCCGGTTCACCACCGCCCCCTCGACCAGTGACTCCAGCGCCCAGACCAGGTGCGGGAGGTCGATCCGGTTCATCGTGGAGCAGTAGCAGACCGTGCGGTCCAGGAACTGGATCCGCTGCTCCGGGTGGGCGTCCGCCAGGCGCTTGACCAGGTTCAGCTCGGTGCCGATCGCCCACGAGGAGCCGGGCGGCGCCGCCTCGACGGTGCGGATGATGAACTCCGTGGAGCCGACCAGGTCGGCCCGGGTGACGACCTCGTGCGTGCACTCCGGGTGCACCAGCACCCGCACGTCCCGATCACGGGCGCGCAGCTCGTCGACGACGTCCGTGGTGAACCGGCCGTGCACCGAGCAGTGGCCGCGCCACAGGATCATCCGGGCGTCGCGCAGCTGGCCGTCGGAGAGCCCGCCGCCGGGTCGGTGCGGGTTCCAGACCACGCAGTCCTCCAGGCCCAGGCCCATCTTGAGCACCGCGGTGTTCCGGCCGAGGTGCTGGTCGGGCAGGAAGAGCACCTGCGTGTCCGGGCCGTGCCGCTCGAACGCCCAGGCCAGCGCGACGTCCGCGTTCGACGAGGTGCACACCGTGCCGCCGTGCCGTCCGACGAACGCCTTGATGTCGGCGGAGGAGTTCATGTAGGTCACCGGCACGACGCGGTCCGCGATCCCGGCGTCCTCCAGCGCGTCCCAGGCGTCCTCGACCTGCGCGAGGCGGGCCATGTCGGCCATCGAGCACCCGGCGGCCAGGTCCGGCAGCACCACCTGTTGGTCGGGCGAGGTGAGGATGTCGGCCGACTCCGCCATGAAGTGCACGCCGCAGAAGACGACGTACTCCGCCTGCGGCCTCGCCGCGGCCTCGCGCGCGAGCTTGAACGAGTCGCCGGTGACGTCGGCGAACTCGATCACCTCGTCGCGCTGGTAGTGGTGCCCGAGCACGAACAGGCGCTCGCCCAGCGCGTCCTTGGCGCGCCGGGCGCGCTCGACCAGCTGCGGGTCGGACGCGGCCGGCAGGTCGCCGGGGCACTCGACGCCGCGTTCGGAGAGGGCGTCGCGGCCCTGCCCGAGGGGCAAGAGCGGCAGGTCTACCGTGGTCATGGCCCCATGCTACGCAGCGGCACGTCAGGGCCCGGTGCCCGTGACGGCCCTGGGGTGCCCGGGGGCGACGGTGGCCACCTGCCGCCCCGGCCCAGGTGACCGGAGGTGGTGATGCGCGGGGGCGGCCGCGCAGGATGGGGCCATGCGCGTGCTCGTCGCCCCCGACAAGTTCGCGGGCACCCTGACCGCCGTGGAGGCGGCCGAGGCCATCGCCCGCGGCTGGCGCCGCCGCGCCCCCGACGACGAGCTGGACCTCGCCCCGATGGCCGACGGGGGCCCGGGCTTCGTGGACGTCCTCGCGGCGTCGCTGGGCGGCGAGCTGCTCGCCGTCACCGTCAGGGGACCGACCGGGGAGCGCGTCCCGGCCACGGTGCTGCGGGCCGGCGACGCGGCGTACGTCGAGGCGGCGCACGCCTGCGGGGTGCAGCTGACCGGCGGCGAGGGTGGCGAGACCGCCACCTCGGCCGGGGTCGGCGACCTGCTCCTCGCCGCCGTGGGCACGGGTGCGAGCACGATCGTCGTCGGGCTGGGCGGGTCCGGCTCCCACGACGGGGGAGCCGGACTGCTGGCCGCCCTGGGGGCCACGGCGGACGTCGCGCTCACCGAGGGGGCGGCGGGTCTGGCCGGGGTGCGGCACGTCGACCTCGACGCGCCCCGCGACCGCCTCCGGGGCGTGCGGATCGTGGCCGCGAGCGACGTGGACAACCCCCTGACCGGGCTCTTCGGGGCGACCAGGACCTACGGGCCGCAGAAGGGCATCGCCGAGGAGCGTCTGCCGGCCGTCGACGGCTACCTCGAGGAGCTGGCCGCGGCCACGGGCCGGCGAGCATCGCTGGAGCCCGGGGCGGGTGCCGCCGGCGGCCTGGGCTTCGCCCTGATGCTCCTCGGCGGGCACCGGGTGCCCGGGATCGAGCTGGTCGCCGAGGCCCTCGAGCTACCGCGGCGGGCGCGGGAGGCCGACCTCGTGGTGACCGGGGAGGGGGCCTTCGACTTCTCGAGCCGGTCCGGCAAGGTGCCCTACGGCGTCGCGGAGGTCGCCACGGCGGCGCTGCGCCCGTGCGTAGCCCTCGCCGGGAGGGTGCTGGTCGGCAGCCGGGAGATGCGCACGCTCGGCATGGAGTCGGCGTACGCCGCGGTCGACCTGGTGGGGGAGCAGCGCGCCCTCGCGGAGCCCGCCGAGGCGTTGGCGGACCTCGCGGCGCGGGTGGCGCGCACCTGGTCCCGCCCGACCGGCTGAACGCCCGACTGAACGCCCGGCGACTGCTGGGGAATACCGGCAGGTGTGCGAGACTTGGGGAGGCAGAGAACGCAACCCTGGGAGCCGCAATGACCGAGCAGGTCGAGACCACCGAAGAGCGCCGCGTCGACTCGATCAACCTGAGCAGCGTGGCCGCTGGGAAGGTCAAGAGCCTCCTCGAGCAGGAGGGTCGTGACGACCTGGCGCTCCGCATCTCCGTGCAGCCGGGCGGCTGCTCGGGCCTGCGCTACCAGCTCTTCTTCGACGAGCGCACCCTCGACGGTGACGTCACCACCGACTTCGACGGCGTGACCGTCGTCGTGGATCGGATGAGCGTCCCGTACCTGAACGGCGCGATGATCGACTTCGTCGACTCGATCGAGAAGCAGGGCTTCACGATCGACAACCCCAACGCGACCGGCTCCTGCGCCTGCGGCGACTCCTTCCACTGAGTCGCGGCCCCCGCCTGAGCGGCGGGTCACTCCAGCCCGAGGTGCAGGGCGCGGGCCAGCCGGGCGGCCGCCTCGTCCACGCGGATCTCGGGTTTCGCGATCCCGCGGGGAAAGTCGTCGTAGTGGATGCTGGGTGCCGGGCGGACGGCGCGGCGGGCGGCGCGGGCCAGCGGCAGGTTCTCGCTGGCGGCGGCGCAGTCGGCGCGCATCGCGGCGAGGGTCTCGAGGTCGGCGTGCGGCAGGGCCGTCCGGTCGTGCGAAGCGCTCATGCCTCCCGACGGTAGGGCCTACTGGTCAGTACGACGAACCTACCGAGCGGTAGCCCTCGCGGTCGGCCCGGTCGGTCGTGGAATCGGCCCCGGGCGCGGGTTTCGGTAGCCTCACGGACCATGTCGCTGCTGATCGCCGGATCCATCGCCACCGACCACTTGATGACCTTCTCGGGCAAGTTCTCCGAGTCCCTGGTTCCCGAGCAGCTCGAGAAGCTCTCGGTCTCCTTCCTGGTCGACGACCTCGAGGTCCGCCGCGGGGGCGTCGCCGCCAACGTCTGCTTCGGCCTCGCCCGGCTCGGGCACTCGCCGGTGCTGGTCGGCTCCGCCGGCCGCGACTTCGACGACTACCGCTCCTGGCTGGAGCGTCACGGGGTCGACTGCGACCACGTGCGGATCAGCGAGGAGCGGCACACCGCCCGCTTCGTGTGCACCACGGACCAGGACATGGCCCAGTTCGCGTCCTTCTACCCCGGCGCCATGGCCGAGTCCCGCCTGATCGAGCTGGCGCCGATCGTCGCCCGGGTCGGCGAGCCGACCTACGTGCTCGTGGCTCCGGACGATCCGGACGGCATGCGCGCCCACACCCACGAGTGCCGCGAGCGGGGCTACCCCTTCATCGCCGACCCGAGCCAGCAGCTGGCCTTCGGGGACGGTGAGCTGATCCGGGACCTCGTGGACGGCGCCGCGATCCTGTTCTCCAACGAGTACGAGGCGCACCTGATCGGGCAGAAGACCGGCTGGTCGGCCGACGAGGTCCTCGAGCGGGTGGGCTACCAGGTGACCACCCTGGGCAAGGATGGCGTCCGGATCCGCGAGAAGGGCGCCGAGGACCTCGAGCTGTCCGCCGCGGCCGAGGTGACCGCGGCCGAGCCGACCGGCGTCGGCGACGCCTTCCGCGCCGCCTACCTCGGCGCGATCACCTGGGGCCTCGACCGCGAGCGCGCCGCCCAGGTCGGCTGCGTCCTCGCCGCGTACGTCGTGGAGACGATCGGCACCCAGGAGTACTCCTTCACCCCCGAGCAGTTCCTCGGGCGGATGGAGGCCTCCTACGGCGCCACCGCGGCCGCCGAGGTGAGCCCACACCTGCGCGACGCCTGAGGGCGGCTCGGCTCAGGGGCGCCGGCGCACCCGGTAGCGCGGAACGCCGTCGTGGGCGGCGTCCTCCCCGAGGTACTCCTGCGCCCGCATCCGGCACCACGCCGGGACGTCGGTGCGCGACGCGGGATCGGTGGAGACGACGGCCACCACGCTGCCGGGAGGCGCGTCGCGCACGGCCCGCGCGAGCTCGATCACCGGCCGGGGGCAGCGCATGCCCCGGCAGTCGAGCTCGCGCTCGGGGGCGGGCTCTTCCGCCATCTCCCCGCCCGTCACAGGCCCACCTCCCGGCGCAGGTCGGCCACCACGCCGGGCAGGACGGCCAGGAACGCCTCGACGTCCTCGGCGAGCGCGTCCCGGGCCAGCGAGACCCGCACATTGCCGTGGGTCAGCACGCCCATCGCCTCGAGCACGTGACTGGGCTTGAAGGAGTCGGCCGCGCACGCCGAGCCGCTGGCCACCCCGAAGCCGTGCCGGTCCAGCGCGTGCACGATCGCCTCGCCGTCCACGTAGAGGCAGGAGAAGGTGACCAGGTGGGGGAGCCGGTCGCGCGGGTCGCCCACCACCTCGACGTCCGGCACGTGGGCGGCACCGGCACGCAGCCGGTCGACCAGCGCGACCTGGCGGGCGTTGCGCTCGGCCGCCTCGGCGGTCGCCGCCCGGAGCGCCGCGGCAGCGGCCAGCGCGGCCGGCACGTTCTCGAAGCCGATAGCGCGCTCGTCGACCCGGTCGTCACCGGGGAAGGGGTTGCGCCACCGCGCGCCCTTGCGCACCAGGAGCAGGCCCACCCCCGCCGGGCCGCCCCACTTGTGCGCGGACGCTGCGGCGACCTGCCAGCCCTCGGGCAGGGGGAGCCGCCCGGTCGAGGCGCAGGCGTCGACGAAGACCGGGACGCCGGCCTCGCCGGCCGCTGCGGCGGCCCCGGCCACCGGCTGCACGGTGCCGACCTCGTGGTTGGCGCTCTGCAGGGCCAGCACCGATGCGGGCAGCTCCAGGGCGGCCAGCGCGTCGCGCACGGCGTCCGGGTGCACCCGACCCGCGCGATCCACCGGGACGGCGGCAGCCGGCGCCCGGGACCACTCCACCGCGTGCAGCACGGCGGAGTGCTCGACGGCCCCGTGCAGCAGCGTCCCGCCGCTGCGGCGCCGCCCCCGGTGCAACCCCAGCAACCCCCGGTGGATGGCCTCGGTGCCGGAGGCGGTGAAGGTCACCTCGTCGGAGCGCACGCCGAGCGCCTCCGCCGTGGCCTCGCGGGCGTTGTCGAGCAGCAGGCGAGCAGAACGGGCGGGCCCGTGCAGTCGCCGCGGGTCGGCGTACCCGGCGTCCAGCGCGGCCAGGAGCGTCTCGCGTGCCGCGGGGTGCAGGGACTCCGAGGACGCCGTGTCCAGGTAGACCCGCCGGGACGTCGTGCCGGTGGGCCGCGCGGGCTCGCTCACATGCCGAAACCTACCGGCGACCCTGCGGGCTCACCCGCCCGATGTTCGGATACGCTGAGCCTCGTCTGTCACACCTGAGAGAGAGGCTCGTTCGTGGGTCTGCAACTCCCCAAGCGTGCTGGGCACCCGCTCCGGCGGGTCGCGCTGCTGACGGTCCTGGGCGTCGGGCTGCTGCTGCTGGGCGCGTGCTCCGCAGAGGACACCGACCAGATCAGGCGCCTCGCCATGCCCGAGTCCATCACCGACCAGGCCCCCGCGATCTACGACCTGTGGCGTTACGCCTGGGTGGCCGCGCTCATCACGGGCGTCATCGTGTGGGGCCTGATCGGCTGGGTGGTGATTGCGTTCCGCCGCCGCTCCGATGACGAGATTCCCGTGCAGACGCGGTACAACCTCCCGCTGGAGATCTTCTACACGATCGCCCCCGTGATGATGGTGATCGTCTTCTTCTACTGGACCGTGACGGTCCAGAACGAGGTCCTCGAGGAGACCGACGAGCCTGACCGCGTGATCGAGGTCGTCGGCCAGCAGTGGTCGTGGACGTTCAACCACGGGATGGGCACGCCGACGGGCCCGGCCACGCCGGACGTCTCCGAGGGCGACTACCGCTATTCCGACTACGTCTTCGAGTCCGGCACGGCCTCGCAGATCCCGACGCTGTGGCTTCCGGTGGGAGAGACGGTGCAGTTCAACCTGCACTCGCCCGACGTGATCCACGACTTCTGGGTCGCCGGCTTCCTGATGAAGATGGACGTCATCCCCGGCCGCGTGAACCACTTCCAGGTCACGCCGAACCGCGAGGGCAGCTACCGGGGCAAGTGCGCGGAGCTCTGCGGCGCCTACCACTCGCGGATGCTGTTCAACGTCGAGGTGGTCAGCACCGCCGACTACGAGGAATACCTGGGTCGGTTGGCCCTCGGCGGCAACGAGGCGGAGCAGCCGCTCCTCGGCGGCGCCGACGCCCGCGAGCCGGCGGGACTCGAGAGTGACGAGAGCGACGGAGGCGACGAGTGACCGCCACAGCCCCGCACGACACCGCCGCGACACCCACGCCGCGGCCGAGGCTCGGCCAGCAGGTCGTCCGCGTCCTGACGACCACCGACCACAAGCTCATCGGCAAGCTCTACCTGGGGACCTCGTTCGCGTGGTTCCTGATCGGCGGCGTCATGGCGCTGCTGATCCGCTCCGAGCTGGCGTTCCCGGGCATACAGGTGGTCAACGAGGAGCGCTACAACCAGCTGTTCACCATGCACGGCACGATCATGCTGCTGCTCTTCGCGACGCCGCTGTTCTTCGGCTTCGGCAATGTGATCATGCCGCTGCAGATCGGGTCGCCCGACGTCGCCTTCCCTCGCCTGAACATGTTCAGCTACTGGCTGTTCCTCTTCGGCGGGTTGATCGCCGCCTCGGGCTTCCTGACCCCGGACGGTGCTGCGAGCTTCGGCTGGTTCGCCTACACGCCGCTCTCCGACGGCGTCCGCTCTCCGGGCGTGGGCGGTGACCTGTGGGTCATGGGCCTGTGGATGGCCGGCCTCGGCACCATCCTCGGCGCGGTCAACTTCATCACCACGATCATCTGCATGCGCGCGCCCGGCATGACCATGTTCCGGATGCCGATCTTCGTGTGGAACACGATGGTCACCTCCATGCTGGTGCTGATCGCCTTCCCGATCCTGGCGGGGGCCCTGCTCTCGCTCGAGGCCGACCGGCTGATCGGGGCGCACGTGTTCGACGCGGCTCACGGCGGACCGATCCTCTGGCAGCACCTGTTCTGGTTCTTCGGGCACCCGGAGGTCTACATCATCGCGCTGCCCTTCTTCGGCATCGTGACGGAGATCCTCCCGGTCTTCAGCCGCAAGCCGATCTTCGGCTACGTCGGCCTCGTCGGCGCCACGCTGGCCATCGCGATCCTCTCGGTGGCCGTGTGGGCGCACCACATGTTCGTCACCGGTGCGGTGGACCTGCCCTTCTTCTCCGGCATGACCTTCCTGATCGCGGTGCCCACGGGCGTGAAGTTCTTCAACTGGATCGGGACGATGTGGGGGGGATCTCTGTCCTTCGACACCCCGATGCTGTGGTCGCTGGGCTTCCTGACCACTTTCCTGTTCGGCGGGCTGACCGGCGTCATCCTGGCGAGCCCGCCCCTGGACTTCGCGGTCTCCGACTCCTACTTCGTGGTGGCGCACTTCCACTACGTCGTCTTCGGCACGGTCGTGTTCGCCATGTTCGCGGGCTTCTACTTCTGGTGGCCCAAGATGACCGGGCGGATGCTCGACGAGCGACTGGGCAAGGTGCACTTCTGGCTGCTCTTCGTGGGCTTCCACACCACCTTCCTGATCCAGCACTGGTTGGGCGTCGAGGGGATGCCGCGCCGGTACGCCGACTACCTGCCCGAGGACGGGTTCACGACGCTGAACCAGATCTCCACGGTGGGCGCCTTCCTGCTCAGCCTGTCGATGCTGCCGTTCTTCTGGAACGTGTGGATCTCCCGGAACGCGCGGACGGTCGAGGTGGACGACCCGTGGGGCTGGGGTCGCTCCCTGGAGTGGGCCACCAGCTGCCCGCCGCCGCGGCACAACTTCCACGAGATCCCGCGGATCCGCTCCGAGTCGCCCGCCTTCGACCTGCACCACCCCGAGGTGGCCGCGATCGAGCTCGACCAGAACCTGGGTGAGCGGCGGAACGGGTCCTCCGACAACCCCAGACGTCGACGGTCGCGACGAGATGTTGCGCAGCAAGCGGGAGGACGAGCGGTGAAGGCAGAGACCCAGATCTTTGGCGTGACCACGGTGTTCTTCGCCCTGGTCGCCCCGTCCTACTGGTGGCTCACCGGCGACTGGACCGGCACGTCCGCCCTCGTGATGACGGCGCTGCTGGCGCTGATGGTCACGGTCTACCTCGGTTTCCACGCTACCCGGATGGATCCGCGGCCGGAGGACCGGGCGGACGGCGAGATCGCGGACGGCGCCGGTGAGCTCGGGTTCTTCCCGCCGTACTCGTGGTGGCCGCTGTGGTGCGCGTTGGCGCTGGGCACCTGCGTGTTCGCCCTCGCCTTCGGCGCCTGGTGGCTGGCCATCATCGGGGGCAGCATCGGAGCCATCACGCTGTGCGGGTGGATCTTCGAGTACTACCGGGGCGTGCACGCGCACTGAGGGTGGTCTCGCGGCCGTCGATCGGTCGCGTGACGCGTCGCACGCCCCGCGACGGGTCACGCGGCGGGGTGGGTGCCGATACAGTGCAGGGGTACGTGCTTGCGCAACCTTCGTCACGGGGAGTTCTCTGCATGACCACCGCACGCTTCGCGCACCCGCGCGACGCCCGGAGCCGTCGCCGCGTCGCGGCCGGCACCGCCAGCCTGCTGGCCGCCACCGTCCTGGTCGCCTGCTCGAGCAGCACCCCTGGGCCTGAGGGTTCCGACGGCTCCGACAGCGCGTCCGCCTCGGAGGCCGAGGTGCCGGCCGTGCAGGTGACGACCAACGTGCGGCGCAACGCGCCGTCGGTCCCGGTCAGCAAGATGGTGAAGCTGACGGCCGAGAACGGCACCTTCAAGGGCGTCACGATGCGCAGCGGCAAGCAGGTCGTGCGTGGGTCCACGGCGAAGGGCGGCGAGGTCTGGAAGGCCTCGAACCGACTCGAGCCGGGCCGGGAGTACACCGTCCAGGCGACCACCGTCGACCGGGCCGGCGAGAAGTCGCCGTTCCGCACCCGCTTCCGCACGGCGGACCTGTCACTCGACGATCAGACCTACCCCTCGATCGCCCCACTGGACGGCGAGACGGTCGGCGTCGGCATGCCGGTGGTCGTGAGCTTCGACATCCCGGTGGCCAACAAGAAGGTCTTCGAGCGGCGGCTCGAGGTGCAGTCGAGTCCGAAGCAGGCCGGTTCCTGGTACTGGTTGAGCGACAACGAGGTCCACTGGCGCCCGAAGAACTACTGGAAGCCCGGCACCGAGGTGACCGTGAAGGCCGACGTGAACAGCGTGCCGGCGGGCAACGGCGTCTTCGGCCAGATGGACCGGCAGGCGAGCTTCACCATCGGTGACTCCGTGGTGCACAAGATCGACGTCGCGAACCACGTGATGAAGTCCTTCATCAACGGCTCGTTGGCCCGCACGATTCCGATCTCGGCCGGCAAGCCGGGGTTCGAGACGCGGTCGGGCACGAAGGTGATCATCGAGAAGTTCGCGGAGAAGAACATGGACGCTGCCACCACCGGCATCTCCGAGGGCGACGCGGAGTACTACAACATCGAGAACGTGCCGTACGCGATGCGGGTGACCTACTCCGGGGAGTTCCTGCACGGCGCCCCCTGGTCGGTCGGCTCCCAGGGCTCGGCCAATGTCAGTCATGGTTGTGTCGGGATGAGCGTCGAGAACGCCGGCTGGGTGTATGAGCACACCAACCGCGGGGACGTCGTCCAGACGACCGGAACCGACCGGCAGATGACGCTCGAAAACGGTTACGGCGACTGGAACCTGTCGTTCAAGAGCTACAAGCAGGGCTCCGCACTCAGCTAGACGGTAGGACGTGACCGGCTCGGACGTTCATGTCAGTCGGCTGGTCGGGGGAGGCGTCCGATAGCTCAGTGGCCGTTCAGTCGGCTGGTCGGGGGAGGCGTCCGATAGCTCAGTGGCCGTCGGCCATTGTGGTGGAACTCCAGCCAGGACCGCCGCGACCGTCCGGGGCCGGGCCCGAGCGCGGGGGCCCCGCCCCGTCCTGTCCGCCGCGTTCCTCGCCCCGCCCGCCGGCGTCGGCGGCCCAGCGGATGGCGGCGCGTCGTGGCGCTGACCGGCAGCTCGGGGGTGGTGGGGGACCGGATCAGTGCGTGCGCAGGGGGCCCTCGTCGTCGATGCCGCTGCGGCCGTCGAACTGGTGGCCGTCAGCCGGGTGGTCGAGGCCCGTCTCCAGCTCGTGCTCGTGCTCGGAGTGCTCGTGGCCTTGTTCGAGCTCCTCCCGCGTCGGCTTCTGCACGCTGTCGCCGTGGTACTTCTGGGACAGCGTGGCCTGCACGCGCTTCAGGGCCGCCGCGCGGGCCGAGACCCCGTTCGCGTCCTCGGGGGCCTGGAGCGTGTACGTGTCGTCCCGGTCACGAGCCGTGAGCGTGTACGCCTTCTCTCTCGGCAGGTCCGCGTGCCGCTCGGCGTAGCCTCCCTGGGCGGAGCGCATGATGATGCCGGTCTCGTAGCCGTGCAGCAGCGTCTCGTTGTCCTTGCGCTGCAACGAGATGCACCAGCGACGGGTCACCCAGAATGCGATGAGCGGGCCGATGAAGACCGCGCCGCGCATGAAGTAGGTGATCTGGTTGATGCTCAGCCCGAAGGTGATGGCGATGATGTCATTGCCGCCGGCGGCCCACATCAGGCCGTAGAAGGTCATCAGGGACACCATCACCGCCGTGCGGGTCGGCGCATTGCGCGGGCGCTGCAGCAGGTGATGGTTGCGCTTGTCGCCGGTGATCCAGGCCTCCATGAAGGGCAGCAGCAGGAGGATCGTGAACATCAGGCCGGGGAGCACGATGATCGGCAGGAAGACGTTCCAGGACAGCGTCAGCCCCAGAATTGCCGACTCCCAGTTGGGCATGATCCGCAGGGCCCCGTCCGGCCAGCCCATGTACCAGTCCGGCTGGGACCCCGCCGTCACCTTGGACGGATCGTAGGGCCCGTACTCCCAGATCGGGTTGATCCGTAGCAGGCCGCCCATCAGCGCCGTGACGCCGAAGACGATGAAGAAGAACCCGCCGGCCTTGGCCGCGTAGACGGGCAGCATCGGGAAACCCACGACGTTCTGCTCGGTGCGGCCTGGTCCGGGCCACTGGGTGTGCTTGTGATAGACGAGCAGCAGCATGTGCGCGGCGATCAGCGCCAGCAGGACGCCCGGGATCAGCAGCACGTGGACGGTGTAGAGCCGCGGGATGAGCGACGTGCCGGGGAACTCCCCGCCGAAGAGGAAGAACGAGAGGTAGGTGCCCACGATGGGTATCGACTTCATGAAGCCGTCAGCGGCGCGGACGCCGGTGCCCGAGAGCAGGTCATCGGGCAGGGAGTAGCCGGTGAAGCCCTCCAGGGTGCCCAGGAGGAGCAGCAGCGAGCCGATCACCCAGTTCAGCTCACGCGGCTTGCGGAACGCGCCGGTGAACCAGACCCGGAGCAGGTGCAGCAGCATCGCTGCGATGAAGATCATCGCGGCCCAGTGGTGCATCTGGCGCATCAGCAGGCCGCCACGAACGTCGAAGGAGATGTCCACGGTCGAGGCCATGGACTCCGACATCTCCAGGCCGCGCAGCGGGTCGTAGGAGCCGAGATACTCCACCTCGGCCATCGAGGGGCGGAACCACAGGGTCAGGAACGTCCCGGTCAGCAGGATGACGACGAAGCTCCACAGGGCGATCTCGCCGAGCATGAAGGACCAGTGGTCGGGGAACACCTTGCGGATGTTCTTCTTCATCGCGCCGGCGAGCCCCAGGCGGTCATCGGCCCAGGTCGCGGCCGCGCCGGCCTTGCTCGGGCTCTTCGCCGTCGCGGCCTGGTCCCCGTTCGTGTCGGCCACCGTGCTGCTCGTGCTCATCAGCCACGCTCCCAGAAGCTCGGGCCCACCGGTTCGGTGAAGTCACTTTGGGCGATCAGGTAGCCCTCGTCGTCGAGCGCGAGTGGCAGCTGCGGCAGCGGGCGGGCGGCCGGCCCGAAGACAACCTTGGCACCGTCCGCCAAGTCGAAGGTCGACTGGTGGCAGGGGCAGAGGACGTTGTGGGTCTGCTGCTCGTAGAGGGAGATCGGGCATCCCACGTGCGTGCAGATCTTGGAATAGCAGATGATGCCGTCGATGGTCCAGTCCTCGCGACCCTCCACCGCCTGGATCTCGTCGGGGCGCATCCTGACGACCACGATGGCGGCCTTGGACTTGGCGACCAGCAGGTCGGAGCCATGGGGGCCGTCGGGCTCGAAGAGGATCATCGGCTCGCCGTTGATCAGGTCGCCGATCTCCATGTCCGCGGGCTTGATCGGCGTGCCGATCACGTCCCGGGCCAGGCGCATGCCCGGCTCCCAGACCGTCGAGAGCAGCTTGTCGCCCGGCAGCGGCCCGAGGTCGCGCAGCGCCACCACGGCGGGGATCCCGAGCAGGGCCACCGATCCGATGAGGGTGTTGCGGATCAGGGGACGACGGCCGATCCCGGAATCGGCAAGCCCCTGGCTGAGCGCCGTCAGGGTCTCCTGTCGGTCCTCCTCGGAGGACGCGGCGGGATGGCGCATCTCCACCATCTCGTAGTCACTCATCAGCTTGCGGGCCCACTGGATGATCCCGATGCCGATCAGCAGCAGCGACAGCCCCAGGGTCACGCCGAGGGCGAGGTTGGAGGCACCGAACCCGAGGAAGGTGTCCGGGTCCTCGCCGACCTCGAAGGCGAAGTACGAGACCGCGAAGAGGATGGTGAGGACCATCGAGGCGCCGAACAGCGCGACGACCTGCCGCTCGGCGCGCTGCGCGGCGCGCTCGTCGACGTCTGTCGGCCGCCAGGTGTGCTGCGGCAGCCCGGGGTTCTCGATCGGCTCCTCGGCCGGGAGGTTCTGGCCCTCCTGCTGCTTCTCGATGGTCATGCGTCCACCTCATTCGTGGCGGGCCCATCCGTGGCGGGCCGGGTCTTCTTGGAACGGGCGGTGTGGGCCGCGATCCACACGGCGGCCGCGACCAGGCTGCCGACCCCGACGACCCAGGCGAAGAGCCCCTCGGTCACCGGCCCCAGCGAGCCCAGGGTGAACCCGGCCACGTTGGGCTGCTCGTCGAGCGAGTTGAGATAGGCGATGACGTCGCGCTTCTCCTCCGGCGTCAGGTTGCCGTTGGAGAAGACCGGCATCTGCGAGGGCCCCGTGAGCAGCGCCTCGTACACGTGCTTCTCCGAGGTCTGTTCAGCATCGCGGGGGCCCATTTGCCGCGCGGCATCGCGCCGCCGGCGCCGGCGAAGTTGTGACAGGCCGTGCAGTTGGTCAGGAAGATCTGGCCCCCGTTGACGACGGAGCGCTCGAGCTCCTCCCCGGAGAGGCCATCGGTGGAGTAGTCCTCCTCGTCCGGAATCGCCGGGCCGGGGCCCAGCGAGGCGACGTACGCCGCGAGCGCCAGGCGCTCCTCGGTGGTGTAGGCGTCCTGCTTCTGCGGGCCCTGCACGGCGGGGGCCGCCAGCGGCATCCGGCCGGTGCCGACCTGGAAGTCCACGGCTGCGGCGCCCACGCCGACCAGCGAGGGGCCGAGCTGGGACTCACCATCCAGGGTGAGCTGGCCCTGGCCGTTCTTGCCATGGCAGAAGGCACAGCCAACGAGGAAAAGCTCACGGCCCTCGGCGACCTGGTCGGCGTCGCTGGTGGTCTCCGTCGCCTGCGCGGGCGCGAAGGCCGCGTAGAGGCCGCCCGTCATGAGCAGGCCCAGCAGCAGCACGGCAAGCCCCGCAAGGGGGCCGCGGCGGTGCCGGGAGAGCCGGCCGGCGGAACGGTTCAGGATGCGCACGATGTGTCCTCGTTGTCCGTGGCCCACAGGATAGGCGAGACGTGGTGGTCGAGACCTTGCTGGCGAGGTCCGGCGGCGGCGCGGCTCCTCACTGGATCAGGTAGATCGTGGCGAACAGGCCGATCCACACGACGTCCACGAAGTGCCAGTAGTACGACACGACGATGGCGCTGACCGCCTGTTCGTGGGTGAAGCGGCGGGCGATGTAGGTGCGGCCCAGGATCAGCAGGAACGCGATCAGGCCGCCCGTGACGTGGATGCCGTGGAATCCGGTGGTCAGGTAGAACATCGTCCCGTAGGCCGAGTCCTGGATCGTCACCCCTTCCCGGAAGAGCTCGCCGTACTCCAGCGCCTGGCCCGCGACGAACACCGCACCCATGACGTAGGTCGTGATGAACCACTCGCGCAGTCCCCAGGCGCGGAAGTCGAGCACACCGCGGCTGCGGCCCACCTCGCCGCGCTCCGCGGCGAAGACGCCGAGCTGGCAGGTCACCGAGCTGAGCACCAGGATGATGGTGTTGACGGTGGCGTAGGGAACGTTGAGCTTCTCGGTCTCCTGCGCCCACAGCTCGGGGCTCACGGCCCGGATCGTGAAGTAGCTCGCGAACAGGGCCGCGAAGAACATCAGCTCGCTGGAGAGCCAGATGATGGTCCCCACGCTGACCATGCTCGGTCGGTCGTGGTGCCCATGGAGCCGGGAAGCCGGGATCGCTGCTGCAGTCGCCACGCGATCATTATGGACGTTCGGGCCAGCGGGGGCGAGGGGCCCCCTGCGGCGGGTCGGCTTCCATCCTTTCCCGGTATCCTCTCCGGTGTGCTGCCGACCGTGCTCCCGGCCGCGCTGGCGCTGCCGCTGAGCGCGGAGCCGGTGCTGCCGCCGTTCGGCCCCGAACGGGTCCTCACCGACTGGGTGCTGGACCCGTTCCTCTTCGTCGTCTCGGTCTGGGCCGCGGGTCTCTACCTGCTGGGCGTGCGCACCCTCGCCCGTCGGGGGGACCACTGGCCGCCGGGGCGTACCGCCGCCTTCGTCGGCCTGGGGATGGGCTCATTCGTCTTCGCCACCTCCTCGGGGATCGGCGCGTACGACACCACGCTGCTCAGCGTGCACATGGTCCAGCACATGATCCTCGCGATGCTGGTGCCGCTGTTCCTGGCGCTCGGGGCTCCCGTGACCCTGGCGCTGCGGACGCTGCCGCCGGCCGGACGCCGCTGGCTGCTCGCCGTGGTCCATTCCCGGGTGGCGCGCGTCCTCTCCTTCCCACCGCTCGCCTTCTTCGCCTACATCGTCGCCCCCTGGGCGCTCTACTTCACCGGTTGGTACGAAGCGAGCCTGCGCAGCGACTTCGTCCACGAGATGACCCACGTGCACCTCGTGCTCGTGGGGGCCCTGTTCTTCTGGCCCCTGGTCGGGGCCGATCCTGTGCCCGGGCGGGTCGCCTACCCCTTCCGGGTCGGCCTGACGGTGCTGACGTTGCCCTTCCACGCGTTCCTCGGGGTCACGATCATGAACCAGTCGCAGATCATCGCCGAGGACTGGTACGCGACGCTGCGCGAGGGTCCGATGGGCTCCTGGCTGCCGTCGATGGCCGCGGACCAGCATCTCGCCGGCGGGATCCTCTGGGGGAGCGGTGACCTGATCGGGCTGTCCTTCTTCGCCGTGCTCTTCGCGCAGTGGGTGCGCCAGTCCAGGCGTGAGGCCGAGCGTGAGGACCGCCGTCTCGATCGGCTGGAACGCGCTCGGGTCGGCGCCCGGCCTGGGGTCCGAGCGAGGGGCCCGCGGGGGGTAGCATGCGCGCCGTGACCGACCACGCCTCGAAGCCCGCCCCGCTGACGGTCCTTGTCTACAGCGACGACGTGAGGACCCGCGAGCAGGTCATCCTGGCGCTCGGACGCCGGCCGCACCCCGACCTGCCCGAGCTGCGCTACCTCGAGGTCGCCACCGAACCGGTGGTCCTCGCGAACATGGACGCCGGCGGGATCGATCTGGCCATCCTCGACGGCGAGGCGGTGCCGGCCGGCGGGATGGGCATCGCCAAGCAGCTCAAGGACGAGATCTATCGCTGTCCCCCGGTCGTCGTCCTGACCGGGCGTCCCCAGGATGCCTGGCTCGCGACCTGGTCGCGCGCCGAGGGCGCCGTGCCGCACCCCCTCGATCCGATCCAGCTCGCCGAGGCCGTGGTCGCGGTGCTGCGGGCGCGCGTGCCCGCCACGCGCTGAGCGACGGCATGGCGCTCACCTGGCCCGACGTCCTGGGCGCTCTCACGGCGGGCAGCGACCTCGCCGCGGCGCAGACCGCCTGGGCGATGGGGGAGATCCTGGCGGGCTCGGCCAGCCCGGTGCAGATCGCGGGCTTCGCGGTCGCGCTGCGGGCCAAGGGCGAGACCGTCGAGGAGGTCACCGGCCTCGTCGAGGCGATGTACGAGCACGCCACGCCGCTCTCCGTGCCGGGCCGGCTGCTCGACATCGTCGGGACCGGCGGCGACCGCTCGATGTCGGTGAACATCTCCACGATGTCCGCGATCGTCGCGGCCGGCGCCGGCGCGCCCGTGGTCAAGCACGGCAACCGGTCGGCGTCCTCCAGGTCCGGCAGCGCCGACGTGCTCGAGGCGCTGGGCATCCGCCTGGACCTGTCCGCGGCCGACGTGGCGCGGGTCGCCCGCGAGGCGGGCATCACCTTCTGCTTCGCCGCCGCCTTCCACCCGGCGCTGCGGCACGCGGCGGTCCCGCGACGCGAGCTCGGAATCGCCACCACCTTCAACCTGCTGGGCCCGCTGGCCAACCCGGTGCGGCCGGACGCGCAGGCCGTGGGCTGTGCGGACCAGCGGGCCCTGCCCGTGATGGCGGGGGTCTTCGCCCGCCGCGGCGTGGACGCCTGGGTCTTCCGCGGGGACGACGGGCTCGACGAGCTCAGCACCGCGACGACCTCCACCGTGCTCGTCGTCCACGAGGGGCAGGTACACCAGGAGACGCTGGACCCCGCCCGGCTGGACCTGCCGCCCGCCGGCCCGGAGGCGCTGCTCGGTGGCGAGCCCGCCTACAACGCCGAGATCGTCCGCCACCTGCTGGAGGGGGAGCACGGCGCCGTCCGCGACGCGGTCGTGCTCAACGCCGGTGCGGCGCTCGCCGTGCACGCGGCCGAGCGAGGCGACCTGCACGAGCGCACCGCGGCGGGCATGGCCCGCGCACGCGAGGCGCTGGACAGTGGCGGGGCCCGCGCGGTCCTGGAGCGGTGGGTGGCCGCGAGCGCGGGCTGAGCCCGGGACCCCGCGCTAGTCCAGCCCGAGCGAGAAGGCCGACTCCAGGTCGTGGCGGGAGTAGGCGCGGAAGGCGATGTGGGTCTCGGTCGAGACCACGCCGTCCACCTTGTTCAACCGGTCCGCCACCACCGCGGAGATCTCGTCGTGCTCGCGCACCCGCACGAGCGCGATCAGGTCGACCTGACCGGTCACGGAGTAGACCTCGCTGACCCCGTCCAGGGACGCGATGGCCTCGGCAACCTCCGGGATCCGGTCCACGTCGGCGTTGACGAAGACGATGGCGGTGATCATGGCGGCGAGCGTAGCGGCCCCGGCGGACGGCGCGCGCTCAGCGGGCGGGCCGGTGCTCGGGGCGCACCTCCCTCCGGTCGGCGAACCCGACCAGATCGCGCCGGGAGGCCTGCGCCGCTTCGTAGAGCGGCAGGTGGCGCGACGCCCCGGCCACGGGGCAGCTCCACTCGCCGTCGACCTCCACCAGGCGCACGCGCGGGGACTCGAGCCAGCGCAGCACCCGCTCGGTCTCCTCCGCCGTGGCTGCCGGGACTGGCCCCGGGGCGGCCCGCACGGTCTCGGCGGTCGCCCGCAGCGAGCGCACCCACGCCAGCGCGTCGGCGCCGGAGGGGATCACGCCGGCGGCAGCCAGCCGGCCGTGCCGGACCGCGTGGACGGCCCAGCGTCCGTCGTCCTCGCGGCGCGCCGCGACCACCTCGGGGCAGCGGGTGAGCGCCGAGAGCCGCTGTGTGCGACTCGCGGCCCGCACGAAGGCCGCCAGGCGGTCGCGGTGCGCTCCCGCGTCCTCGAACCGCTCGGCTGCCGCCAGGCTGGCCATCCGGGCGTTGACGGCCGTGACCACGCGGTCCGGCTCTCGCAGCAGGGCGGCGCGGACGTCGTCGACGACGGCCGCGTATGCCGCCGGGTCCGCGGTGCCGTCGCAGGGGACCAGGCAGCGGTCCATCTCGGCCAGCACGCAGGGTGAGCGGGCCGGCGTGCGCCCGAGCCGGTCGCTGCACTGTCGCACCGGAAAGGTCTCGTGCAGCGCGGCCAGGCACTGTTCCGCGCCCCGGCGCGAGGAGAAGGGGCCCACGTAGTCGGCGCCGTCGTCGAGCACGCGGCGCACCAGCGAGAGCCGGGGCCAGATCTCACGGGTCAGCTTGAGGAAGTGCGTCTTCTCGGGGAACTTCGACCGCCGGTTGTAGCGCGGCTTGTGCTCCGCGATCAGCCGGAGCTCGCGCACCTCCGCCTCGAGCGCGGTGGCGCACTCGATGCCCTGCACCGAGGCCGCGATCGCGACCATCTCGCCCATCCGGGAGCGCGTCTCGGAGGCGGTGAAGTAGGTCCGCACCCGCGTGCGCAGGTCGCGGGAGGTGCCGACGTAGAGCACGCGCTCCGCGTCGTCGCGGAACAGGTACACGCCGGGGGCGTGCGGGAGCCCCTCGGCGAGATGCCGCTTGCGGCGCTGGGCGGTGCTGACCCTCGCGCTGAAGGTCTGCAGCTCCTCGAGCGTGTGCACGCCGAGCCCGCCGAGCCGCTCCATCAGGCCGTGCAGCACGTCGACCGTGGCCCGCGCGTCGGCGAGTGCCCGGTGGTTCGGCGTGGTGCCGGATCGGAAGAGCCGGGCGAGCGAGCTGAGCTTGCAGTTCGGGACCTCGTCTCGGGTGACGACGCGCCGCGCGAGGCGCGCCGTGTCGACCACCTCGAAGGCCGGCCAGGCGCGCCCCTGCTGCTCGGCGAAGTGCCGCAGGAAGCCGATGTCGAAGGGGGCGTTGTGTGCCACCAGGCAGGTGCCCCCGGCGAACTCGAGGAACGCGGGCAGGACCTCCTCCACCGAGGGGGCGTCGGCGACCATGGAGTCGGTGATCCCGGTCAGCACGGCGATGAACGGCGGGATCGCGGCGTGCGGGTTGACCAGGGTCTGAAACTGGGCCACCACCTCGCCGCCCCGCACCTTGAGGGCGCCGACCTCGGTGATCATCGCGCCGCCGCCGGCCGATCCGCCGGTGGTCTCGAGGTCGACCACGCAGAAGGTGATGTCGCGCAGGGGGCGTCCGAGCTCGTCGAAGCTGCGCTGTTGCTCCAGGCGGGGCTGTTGCTGCATGCGGGGCGGGCCGGTCATGGTCGCGACGCTATTCGGCGGCGCCGACAGTGGTGCGACGGCTCGCAGAGGCGGCCGCAGCGACGCGGCTAGGCTGGCCGGCAGGCCCCGACACCGCCCGAGGAGGACCCGTGACGGCCCCGATCCCCGCCCCGCACCAGCGCTGGCGCTGCGGCGGCTGCGGCAACCTGACCCGCTTCGACGTGACCCGGACCCGGCAGACCACCGAGTTCTGGCACTTCGACCTCGCCGGCGAGCACGTGGTCGAGGAGACCCGGGTGCGGCAGGAGAGCGTCGGTTCGGTGACCTGCCGCTGGTGCGGCCGCGACGACGTGGTGGAGCTCGTCGAGCGCACCGACGTGGCGCTCTCGGACGAGCCCTCGACCTAACCGGCGGCGGCGGGTGGGGGGTCCGCGATCGCCAGTGCTCCGTCCGTGATCGTCGGCGCGCGGCCCGGGGCGCGGTCCGGGCCGCCTCCGGGGTGTCTTCGGGGGTGTCTTCGGGGGAGGGGGTCGAGCGGTGCAGGCCACGCCCCCGCCACACGTGCGCCCCGAGCCCGCCCAGGACCACCAGCAACGCCAGCCACGCCCACAGCCCCGGCAGCGTGCGGAGTGCCAGCCAGAAGGCGTTGTCGCTCCACACGTCGGAGCGCTCGACGAAGAAGCCCTCCGACTCGGCGCCCCCCGCGATGGCGGCCACCTGGGCGCCGAGCAAGGGTCCGAGCAGGACGGGCGCCACCCGGCCCATGCGATGGGCCGAGAACGCGACGACGGCTGCGACGCAGACCAGGAGCTCCAGCCCGAGCCGGTAGCCGTAGAAGCCGTCGCCGCCCATGAAGACCGCGATCTGCCCCTGGCCGATCGTGTAGGCCAGGCCGCCGACGGCCAGCCACCGGCTCCAGTCGGGCAGGGTCGGCCACGCCCGGGCGGCTGCCGGCGCGAGCAGCAGCAGGACGGGTGTCCACACCAGGATGCCCCGGTCGCGCGAGACCCAGAGCCCGGCATGGTTCGCCAGCTGGCCCCCGAGGCCCTCCCCGATGCCCCAGGTGGCGAGCTCCATCCTCTCCCCGGCGCTGTAGCCGCCGGTGGGTCGCCAAACGCCGTACACCCAGTGGGTCCACACCGTGGCCGGCCCCAGCATCGTGAGCGAGGGGAGCGCCACCCTCACGGCGATGCGCGGGGTGCGGCGGGCCACCGCCACGCCGACGCCGCCGAGCAGTGCGACCAGCCACCGGCGATCGCGGGAGGCGGCCCAGGCCATGCCCGCGAGCGCGAAGACGGTCACGGCATGACTCCAAAGCGCATTGCTCGCCACCGACCACTCGGGGTCGCGGAGGCAGCCGCGACGGCATGGGCCAGGCGCGGGCGAGTGGAGACCGCGCCGAGGAAGAACAGGATGGCCGGGGTCGCCAGCACGGAGGCGGACAGCGCGCGGGGGGTGAGCGAGAAATCCTCCGGCTCGGTGCCCCCTCCCGCGAGGACGTGCCCGTCAACGGCGGCCGCCATCGCGCCGGGTGAGACGTGGATGACCTCGTGCGCGTTGGCGGCTCGTCTGATGTTGGCGTCGTGCCTGCGGACGATCCCGATGCGCGAGGGGTCGAGGCCCTCCATCCACGGGCCCCCGTGGTCGCGATCCGCCAGCCGGGGAGCGAGGCCGCGTAGGCGTCGTCGTTGGTGAGGTCCCGGGCGCCCCGGCGGCCCCGGCCGCCCCGACAGCGGCGGGCGTAGGAGAGGCCATGCCCGCCATTCTCGGCGGGCTCCGCGGCGGGCACAGCGGATGGGGGTACGTGCGACACGCGCGCCCGGCCGTTGTCGGTGCCCCGTGGCACCGTCCACCACATGACGAGGATCGACTGCGACTCCTGCGCGGTCCGGGGCCTGCACTGCCACGACTGCGTCGTGACCGTGCTGCTCGGTCCGCCCCCGGAGCTCGAGCTGGATGAGGAGGACACCGACGCCCTGGCCGTGCTGGCCGCGGGCGGACTGGTGCCGCCGTTGCGCATGGTGGAGCCCGTGCGCGGGCCCGGAGTGGAGTCGGCGTGAGACGCGCCACATCGGGCCGCTCACCGCCCCGGCCGACGGGAACCACGACTTGGTCGTGCGGCCGGAGTCTGGTTAGCCTCCGGGGAGGCGCTCGTAGCAGCGGTCCGAACCGGACCGTGCGGGCGCCGCGTCGAGTCCCTGCGCCGGCCACCGGTCGGTGCGGGGAGCCGGGGAACCACTCTCTGGGGTGAACCTCCGACGAGCCGGGTCACAGCACCGGGGAGCCGGAGGCGGGCGACTGCGTCGCGTCCGAACCCGTCAGCTCACCTGGTAGGCGTGCGATCGCCAAGGAGACCGTCCGCTCGTGCGACACGGCCGCAACAGCCTCATCACCGCCCTGACCTCCCTGTCCGCCATCGCGGCGGTCGCCCTCGTCCCGGCCAGCCCCTCCGCGGCCGAGCCGGAGATCAGGGACGTCCAGCAGCGCGTGGACACCCTGTACCGCCAGGCCGAGGTCGCCTCGGAGCGCTACAACGACGCCCGGATCGAGCTCCGCTCGATCCGCCGCGACCTCAAGCGGCTCAGGGCCCGCCAGCAGCGGCAGGAGCGCGTCCTCGGCATCGTGCAGCGCGACGTGGAGGACTCCGTGGTCCGTCAGTACCAGGGCGAGGCCGTCTCCAGCGTCAGTCGCGTCCTGGTCTCCGAGGACCCGCAGGCCTTTCTCGAGCAGCTTTCCGCGATCGACGCCTACAGCGACGCCCAGCAGCTGATCTTCGACGACTTCGCTTCCACGGCGGAGACGCTGCAGGTCCGCACGGGCAAGACGGCCGCGAAGGTGAAGCGGCAGGAGCAGGTCGAGGGTCAGCTCGCGGCCGACAAGGCGGCGATCGACGAGAAGGCGGCTGAGGCCAGCGCTCTGCTGGATCGGCTCGAGGCCGAGAAGCGTGCCCGCCTCGCGGCCCGGCGGGAGCGCGAGCAGGCCCAGCGCGAGCAGCAGGCCCAGCGTGAGCAGCAGGCCCAGCGGCAGCAGGCCCAGCGCCAGCAGCAGGATGTCTCGCGCAGCCAGCCCCGCTCGGCGCCGAGCACCCCCGCCGCCCCGGCGTCCGGCAACGCCGCCGCCGCGGTCCAGTACGCGCGCGCCCAGGTGGGCGACGCCTACGTCTGGAGCGCCGCGGGCCCCGACGCCTTCGACTGCTCCGGGCTGACCATGATGGCCTGGCAGCAGGCCGGGGTGGGGCTGGCCCACTCCTCCTCCGTGCAGTACAACTCGGGCACGCGCGTCTCCCGCAGCGAGCTGCAGCCCGGCGACCTGGTCTTCTACTACCAGCCGATCAGCCACGTCGGCATCTACGTCGGCAACGGTCAGCTCGTGCACGCGGCGAACCCCAGCACGGGCGTGTCGATCACGTCCGTGGACTCGATGCCCTTCAGCGGGGCCGTGCGTCCTGGCTGAGCGACCCCGCCCCGAGGTCGGTCGCTCCCGCTCCCGCCGGACGGCCGTCCCCGCGCTGGGTCTGATCGCCGCGGCCGGCCTCGGCGCGGCGCTGGTGGTCTCGCTGAGCGACGACACCCCCGTCGCCCCGCCGCCGGCGGCGCCCGAGGCGTCCGCGCCCCCCGCGGGCGCGGCCGCGGCGAGGCTCGACCAGCTGGCCGGCGCCCTCGATCGGGGTGGTCGGGCGGCGTCCGCCGCCCGCGAGACCGGCGGCAGCGACCGGGTCCGCGCCGTCACCGGCAACGCCCGGCGGCTGCGGATCGAGGACCTGTCGTTCCGCTACGTCGACGAGGTCTCGCCGGTGGACGACCGGGGGCGCTGGACCGCCGCGGTCGACGCCACGTGGCGCTACGGGGGTGCCGACCCCGGGACCGCGCGCGCGGAGGTCGAGGCGCGCCTGGTGAGCGAGGGAGCCGAGGCGGGGGGCGGCGTCCGGATCCTGGGTTTCCGGCCCCCCGCACCGGGGGGCCGGCTTCCGGTATGGCTCGCCGGCCCGGTGACGGTCGACCGGTCGGCGCAGGCGCTCGTCGTGGCCGCCGACGGCGTCCCGGTCCAGCGCTACCGCCGCACGGCCAGGCGTGCGGTGCGCGAGGTGCGCCGGGTGCTGCCGGACTGGTCCGGCCGGCTGGTCGTCGAGGTGCCCGCCGACACGGCGGGCGTGGCGGCGGCGATCGGCGCCGATGCCGCGAGATATGCGAGCGTGGCCGCCGTGACGGCGACGGCCGGCGGCGGCGAGAACCCCGACGCGCCGGTGCACGTCGTCGTCAACCCGGACGTGTTCGCCGGTCTCGGCGCCCGGGGGGCGCAGGTCGTGATGACGCACGAGTCGGTGCACGTCGCCACCGGGGCCGCGAGCCCCGGACCCCGGGGCGTCGTGCCCGCCTGGCTCCTCGAGGGCTTCGCGGACTACGTCGCCCTGCGCGACGTCCACCTGCCCGTGCGCCGCACCGCCGCGCAGACGATCGGGCAGGCGCGCCAAGCGGGGCTGCCGGCCGCGCTGCCGGGCGAGCAGGACTTCGACGCCACGGAGGACCGGTTCGGAGCCGCCTACGAGGCCTCGTGGCTCGCCTGCCGGTTGATCGCCGACGTCGCGGGGGAGGCGGCACTCGTCGGCCTCTACGACGACGTCTCCTCGGGCGGTGACCTGGACGCGGCCCTGCGCGAGCGCGCTGGACTCGGGGTCGGCGACCTGACCCGGCGGTGGCGGGGCGTCCTCGCCCGGCTCGCCGCAGGAGGCCCAGCGTGAGCGCGACCCGGGTCGGCGCGATCCTGGCGGTTGTCGGCGCGCTGCTGCTCGCCGTGCTCGCCGCCGTCCTGGTCCCCTGGGACCCGGTGCCGGGAGGGCGGCCCTCGCTCCCGCCCCCGGACGCCTACTTCACGAACGAGCAGGTCGCGCGGGCCGAGACGTTCTCGCGCTGGTCCCGAGCCTGGAGCTGGTCCTCGCTCGCGCTCGCGCTCGCCGTGACCGCCTGGCTGGGCCTGACCGAGGCCGGCGGGCGCCTGGTCGGCCGACTGCGGGGTCCCTGGCCGCTGCGGGTCGTGCAGGCGGTCGTCGCCGTCCTGCTCGCCTCCGGGCTGGCCACCCTTCCGGTCGACGCCGCGCTGCACGAGCTGTTGGTGCGCTACGGCCTGTCCACCCAGACGTGGGGCGGCTGGGTGGCGGATGTCGGCCGCGGCACCCTGGTCGTGGCGGTGGCCTCCTCGATCGGTGCCCTGGTCGTGGTCGGGCTCGCGCGACGGCTGCCGCGTGCCTGGCCCGCGGCGGCGGGGCTGGCGCTGGCGGGGCTGGTCGTGCTCGGCTCGTTCGTCTACCCGCTGCTCGTCGAGCCCCTCTTCAACGATTTCGAGTCGCTGCCGCAAGGGGAGCTGCGCCGGCAGGTGCTGACCCTGGCCGAGCGGGAGGGTGTCGCCGTCGACGATGTCCTGGTCGCCGACGCGTCGCAGCGCACCACCACGCTGAACGCCTACGTCAGCGGCTTCGGCGGCAGCAGGCGCGTCGTCCTCTACGACACGCTGGTGGCCGATGTCCCCCGCGGTGCAGCCCTGACCGTGGTGGCGCACGAGCTGGCGCACGCGCGCCACCACGACGTCGTGGTCGGAACGGCGCTGGGCGCGACGGGGGCCCTGGTCGCCGCGGGCCTGGGCGCGGTGCTGTTGCGCCGTCGCGACGTCGGCGACCCGGAGGTCGTGCCGCGCCTGCTCGCCCTGGTGGCGATCGGGATGGTCCTCGTCTCACCGCTGGAGAACGGCGTGAGCCGGATGATCGAGACCCGGGCGGACGTCGACGCGCTCGCGGTCACGGGGGACCCGCAGGCTTTCGTCGACCTGCAGGTGCGGCTCGCCGTACGCTCGATCGCCGACCCGACGCCGCCCGCGTGGTCGCAGGCCTGGTTCGGCAGCCACCCCACCTCGCTGGAGCGTCTGGCGCTGGCCGCGGGCGAGTCGCAGGGAGGCGGCTAGCAGGACAGGGAGGCGGCTAGCAGGAGCCGCCGACCACGGCGCTCACCGTGTCACAGGTGCTGCTGAAGCTCTCGGAGACGAACCCGCCGAAGAGGAACACGGTGGCCACGATCAGGGCCGCGATGCCCGAGATGAGCAGCCCGTACTCGACCGCGCTCGCCCCGCGCTCGTCGCGATGGATGCTGTCGGACACGGCTGGTCCTCACGTCGTCGCCGAGATGGCGCGGATGGTCGGCGGATGGTCACGGGCCGGATCGGACCGTGACCACCTGGAGTCGGCCGATCAGGCCTACTTGGTGCAGTCTCCGCCCATGGCGGAGCAGGTGTCGACGAAGATGCCCTTGATGAAGCCGCCGAACAGGAACACGGTGGCCACGATCAGGGCCGCGATGCCCGCGACCAGCAGGCCGTACTCCACGGCAGAGGCGCCGCGCTCGTCGATCTTGGCCCTCTGCCCGGCGATCATGATGCGGATGAGCTCGATCATAGGAAGATTCCTCCGTGTATGCCCCGCCGGGGCGGAGAGTGCGGGGGCGCTGCTGCCCCTCGCGTTGATTCAGTGTGGCCTCCACCGACCCCCTGGAGCATCGGGCATTCGCCCGGAGTGGCATGGTCTGTTGGGGCCATGCGTCGAGGCGGAACGGCCGGGCCGACGGCCTCTCCCCCGCGCGGGTAGCCGATCAGCGCGCGAGCGGTGGCCCACCAGCGGAGGTCAGCGCTCCGGTGAGCTCACCGAGGAGAGCAGCCCGATGCGCATCGCCGTGACCAGCGCCTGGGCGCGGTTGGATGCGCCGAGCTTCTGGTAGATCTTCGCGATGTGGGACTTCGCCGTCGACTCGCTCATGTGCAGTCGCTTGGCGATCGCCCCCGTGCCGTCGCCCTCGGCGAGCAGCAGCAGGACCTCGTGCTCGCGCTGCGAGAGCCGCGTGGACTCCCCGGACATGCGACGCACCATCGCCTGGGCCAGCCCGGCGCACACAAAGGTGCGGGGGGAGATCGTGGCGTGCCGGGTCGCCCGGACGACCTCACCGGAGGGCGCATCCTTGCCGACGAACGCCGACGCGCCGGCCTCCATCGCCGCGAAGATCTGGTCGTCGCCCGAGTGCATGGTGAGCAGGACCAGGCCGGCCACCGGGCTCTTCTGCCGCACCGAGCGCACGATGTCGAGCCCGGTCCCGTCGGGCAGCTGCAAGTCGGTGACGATCACGTCGGGTGCGAGCCTGTCCCAGGCGGCCAGGCCCTGGACCACGCTCCCCGCCTGACCGACGACCTCCATCCCGGGCTCCCGGTGGAAGGCGAGCGCGAGGCCGTGCCGGATGAGCTCGTGGTCGTCCACGAGCAGCACCCGGATCGCCTGGTCGCGGTCGGCCATGTCACCGCCCCCCGTTCACGGGGGTGATGCTACGCGGGCTGCCGCCCAGCCGGACGACAACGGCGGCTCCGTCGGCGGTGTTGCTGATCTCGATCGTGCCGCCGATGCGCGCGGCCCGCTCCCGCATGATGCGCAGTCCCTGGGAGTCCGGCTTGCCCGCCTGGAGTCCCACACCGTCGTCCCGGACCGCGAGCGTCGCCCGCGGCGCGTCGACCCGCAGCTCGACGCGGACCACCGAAGCGCGGCTGTGCTTCACGGCGTTGTTCATGGCCTCCTGGGCGATGCGCAGCAGATCGGACTCCACCTCGTGGAGCAGGCGTTCCGCGGACTCCTCGATCTGGACCTTGATGCTCATCGCCGAGGCCGCGTGGAGGTTGTCGGCGGCCAACTGGATCCGAGCGCCGAGTCGCTGGTGGGCGGTGGCCTCGTTGCGCAGGCTGAACACGGTTCGCCGGATCTCGCCGACCAGGTCGCTGATGGAGGTGCGCAGCACCCGCAGCCCGTCGCGCTGCGCCGGGTCGGTGGCGTCGGCGGCGAGCGCGTCGACGAGGTAGCCCAGCGACGCCACGCCCTGCGCCACACCGTCGTGCACCTCGCGCGCCAGCCGCTGGCGCTCCTCACTGGTGGCCGCCTCCCGCACCCGCGCGTAGAGCTGCGCGGTGTCCAGGCGGAGCGCCTCCGGGGCCAGGTCACGCTCCAGCTGACGCAGCTCACCGGCGACGTCATCGTCGTCCCGCCCCGCCTCGAGGAGGCCGACCACGACGCCCGCGATCCCGGCATCGGTGGCCAGCGGGAGCGCGGCCTGGTCGTCGGCGAACACCGGGACCATGGTGCTCAGGGCACGGTCGACGAGGACGCGCCGACTGCCGAGACCGCCGGCGGCCGGGGAGTCCAGCAGGGGCACGAACTCGCCGTACCGCTCGACGTAGACGGTCACCGCCGTGGCCGGCAGTCCCTCGCCGAAGCGTGCCGCGATGCGGTCGGCGATCGAGACTGGGTCGAGCCCCGGGCCCAGGTGGTCGGAGAGGTCGAGGAGCCGCATGATCAGGGCACGGGCATCGCGGTACGGCGTGAGCAGGTCGTCGGGATCTTCCTGCACCGACCGCAGGAAGCTCGCGACCAGGCCGAGCCCGAGGCCGAGCCCCAGGGAGGTCAGGATCTCCGCTCCCTGGTCGCCGTCGGGGGCGCCGCCGCCGAGCACGATGACGAAGAGGGTGAGCACGATGATCTCGGCGGCGACGACCTCGATGACCCCGCGGGGCCCGCGGCGCAATCCGGCGAGGAAGGGAGTCAGCGCGAGCACGCTCGGGTGCAGCCCGTGGCCCTGGGTCAGGCTGGACGCGACGACAACCGCGACCAGGGACCCCTCGACGGCCAGGGCCGGCATCGCCGGCACCCGGGGGGCGAGCACGCTGACCGCGGTCGCGCCGGCCCAGACGCCGCCGAGCGGCAGGGTGCTCCAGAGGGTGGCCTGCCAGTCCTGGTTCAGCAACGACGGAAGACCGATGGCGAGCAACGCGAACAGCCGCGCGGCGGCGGCGATGCCGACGTAGCGCGGGAGGAACCTCAGCCGATCCTTCATCCGAGACGTGGTGGGCCACCCTGCGGGTCTCTACATCATTTCGTTCATGATCGTAATCGCAGCAGGCCCCAGAACGGCGAGGAACAGGCAGGGGAGGATGCAGAAGACCAGCGGCACCGTGATCTTGACGGGCACCTTCTGAGCCATCTCCTCGGCCCGCTGCCGGCGCTTGACGCGCATCTCGCCGCTCTGCACACGCAGCACATGGCCGATCGGGATACCGAAGGCGTCCGCCTGCACCATGGCCGAGACGAACGAGCGCAGCTCGGACAGGCCGGAGCGCTCGGCGAGGGCCCGCAGGGCGTCGGCCCGGCTGGACCCGATCTGCATCTCCCGGAGCATCCGGGAGAGCTCCTCGGACAACGGTCCCTCGGTGTTGCCGGCCACCTGCTGGAGCGCGGCGTCGAACCCCAGGCCGGACTCGACGCAGATGGTGAGCAGGTCGATGGCGTCGGGCAGCTCGTGAGAGAGCTGGTGCTCCCGCTGCTGGGCCTTCTGGTGGAGCATCAGGTTGGGGGTGAAGAACCCGATCGCGGTGCTCGCGGCGACGAGCACGAGACGCCACGTCAGCGGCGTGCCCATCACCGTGAACAGCAGCAGGGAGGCACCCAGCCCCGCCGCGGCGCCGAGGACCTTGCCGGAGACGACCTTGTCCACGCTCCAGCCCGGCGGGTTCCCAGCGAGCTCGAGCTTGCGCCGGATCCGCTCCGCGCCCTCGGTGCCGGTGAACCGGCGGCCGAGCTGGAGGGCCTTGTTGCGCAGCGGCTCGAGCACGCGCTCGCCGAACGGCTGGTCGAGCTCCTTGGTGAGCTCGCTGGGGGCGTTGCCCATCGCCTCCAGGACGGCGAGCGACCGGGTGACACCGCCGGCGCGCTCGGCGGGCAGGGTTGCGGCGTAGACCAGGGACAGCGAGGTGAGCACCATGCAGGCACCCAGGACGAGAAGCAGGGTCATCTCACACCTCCACCGATACGACCTTCTTCATCCACAGCGACCCCGCGACGAGGAGCACCGCGGCGGTCCCGAGGATCACCCAGCCGACGGGCTCGGTGAACAGGGGCATGACGTAGTCCCGCTGGGTGAGGAGCAGGTACAGCAGGAAGAGCGGAGGCAGCGCGGCGAGAATGTAGGCCGAGAGCCGACCCTCGGCCGAGAGGCTGCGCACCTGCCGGAGCAGGTACTGCCGCTCGCGCATCGTGGCCGCCACGGTGTCGAGCAGCTCGGCCAGGTTGCCGCCGACCTGCCGCTGGATCTTGATGGCCATCACCACCCAGGCGAAGTCGTCGGACGCGAACCGCTCCGCGACCCCCTCGAGGGCATCCTCCAGCGGAACCCCGAGCCGGGTCTCCGCGAGCACCCGTCGGAACTCGCCGGCGATGGGCTCGGAGCCCTCCCGGACGATCGTGTCGACGGACTGGGCCAGCGAGAGGCCGGCGGCCAGCGAGCCGGACAGCAGGGAGAGCGTGTCGGGCAGGCCCGCGCCGAACGCCTTGAACCGCTTGCTGCGCTTCCGGCCCAGGTACATCCAGGGGGCGATCGCGCCGCCGAGGAGGAACACGATCCCGAGAACGAGGCTGCCGCGGCCGACCAGCAGCCCGACCAAGCCGGAGAGCAGGAAGACGCCGATCTGGAGCAGCATCCACTCCGCCGGCTTGAAGTCGCTGCCCGCCCCCTCCAGGCGTCCCTGGATCTTCTGCTCCAGGTTCCAGGTGCGACGCAACACGGAAGCGGTGGCGTCCTTGGCCACGCTCAGGGCAGCGTTGGCGTCGACCCTGAGCTCATCCGAGCCCCGGGCCGGGCTGCCGCCGGTCGCGGAGCCGGCGTACTGGTTGATCCGGTCCGCGGCGCTGGGAGCAGAGACGCGGCGAGGCGCCAGCAGCAGGAGGGCGAGCAGGATCCCCACGCCGAGGCCGCCGATCCCGGTGTACATCGCCCATCCGGGCAGCGCGCGCGCAGCCTGCTCGGTGGCCACCGCGACATCGGGTGCCGAGGCACCGGCCTCCGCCACGGCGACGTAGGCGCTCGCCGAGAGCATGCCCTCGTCGGTGGGCAGGACCACCTCGACCTCGGCTTCCTTCGACGTCACGGAGTCCGGCACGGAGATCGTCACGAGCACCTGGCGGGCCAAGGCTTCGGCTTCCTGGGCGAAGGTGGAGCGCAGGCCGTTCGCGTCGGCGCTGATGACGTCTCCCGACCCGGCGCTGGCGAGCGCCCGAAGCGGGGCGACCTCTCGTGCGGCCTGCTCGAGAGCGACGGCGTCCAGCCGGACGTCGGCATCCCGGACGGCCCGCGTGGCATCGGTGAGCGCCGTGTCGCTGGTGTCGGCGCCGTCGGAGAGCAGCAGGATGTCGCGCTGACCCTCGTCACCGAGCGCGTCCACAGCCTCGAGCACGCCGTCATAGAGCAGCGTCTTCCGCGACAGCGTGAGGCTGTCGATCACCGCCCGGGCCTCGTCGCGGTCCGTGCTGGGTGCCAGGGCCAGGTCGACGTCCCCGTCGAACGTCACGATGCCCACCTCGACGTCGTCGGGAACGCTGCCCAGGAAGGTGGTCGCGGCGGCCCGAGCGGCGGCAAAGCGCTGCCCGCTCATCGACATGCTGGTGTCCATGGCGAGCACCGTGGTCCGCCGCACCGTGGTCGTCTCCCCGGTCGGGGCGGCCGTGGCCGTGGTCTCGTCGCCGGCGACCGTGGCGGTCACGCCCTCCAGGTCGACCCGGGCTCCGACCGGCACCGAGACCAAGACCCGGAGCCCCTCGTCGGAAGGCTCCACGTAGGAGATGTGGGCCTCGTCGTCGCCGGTCTGCTCGTCGGCAGCGGCGGCCGCACCCACCCCGCCCACCGCCAGCAGGCCCCCGAGGGACGTCGCGAGCAGCAGCCGCGCCGCCCGGGCCTGCCGACTCACCGCTGCTCCGCAAAGAGCATCGGGTCGACCCTCACGTTGGCGTGCGTCATCTTCTCGAGGAACTTCGGTCGCAGTCCCGTCGAGCGGAGGTAGCCGCGGGCGTGCCCGTCGGCGTCGAAGCCGGCCGAGTGGTCGAAGACGAAGACATCCTGGAGCGTGATCACGTCGCCCTCCATGCGCTCCACCTCGGTCAGGTGGGTGATCCGGCGGGTGCCGTCCTTGAGGCGCGACTGGTGGACGATCAGGTCCACCGCGGAGGCGACCTGCTCCCGGATGGCGCGCATCGGCAGGTCCATGCCCGCCATCAGCACCATCGTCTCCAGGCGCGCGAGGGTGTCGCGGGGGCCGTTGGAGTGCAGCGTGCAGATGGACCCGTCGTGCCCCGTGTTCATGGCCTGGAGCATGTCCAGCGCCGACGCATCCCGGACCTCCCCGACGATGATCCGGTCGGGCCGCATGCGAAGGCTGTTCTTGACGAGGTCACGGATCGAGACCTCGCCCCTGCCCTCGATGTTGCTGGGCCGGGACTCCAGCCGGACGACGTGCTCCTGCTTGAGCTGCAGCTCGGCGGCGTCCTCGATGGTCACGATCCGCTCGTCGACCGGGATGAAGGAGGAGAGCACGTTGAGGGTGGTCGTCTTCCCGGCGCCGGTGCCGCCGGAGACGATGATGTTCAGCCGCCCGCGCACGCAGGCGTCGAGGAAGTCCGCGGTCCGGGGCGAGAGCGAGCCGAACTCGATCAGGTTGTCGACGGTGAGCGGGTCCGAGGAGAACTTCCGGATGGTCAGGGCGGATCCGTCGATGGCCAGCGGCGGGATCACGGCGTTCACGCGGGAGCCGTCGGGCAGGCGGGCGTCGACCATGGGGCTGGACTCGTCGACCCGGCGGCCGATGCGGGAGACGATCTTGTCGATGGTGCGCCGCAGGTGGTTCTCGTCGGCGAAGGCGGCATCGGCCGCCACGAGCCGGCCCTGGCGCTCGAGCCAGATGCTGTTCGGTCCGTTGACCATGATCTCGGAGACGTCCTCCTCGCGCAGGTAGGGCTCGATGGGCCCGTAGCCGAGGATGTCGTCGCTGATCTCCTGCGTGACCCGGGAGCGGTCCCCGCTGCTCAGCGGACGGTCCTGCGAGGACAGGACGGTGGCGAGCACCTGCCGCACGCGGGTCTCGAGCTCGACGTGGTCCATCTGGGCGTCGTACAGCTCGGGCCCGAGCTCCTGGAGCAGCTCGGCGTGCACACTCGTCTTCAGGTCTTCGATCCGGTCGGTCTGGCCGGAGAGGGACCGGCGTGCGGAGAGATGGCCGCTCTCCTTGCCGCCCGTCGCGCCGCCGGGGGGCGAGGAGCGTTGCAGGCGGGTCGCCGGGGGGGCGGCGTCGTCACCGCCGGGGCCGGCCGGCACCGGTGCCAGGGATGGGGAACCATCCTCCCCGTCGGGGGCCGGGGAGTCCGCGCCCTGGGACGCGGCGCGGGCGGCTGCGGCGAGACGGTCGGCCAGGCTGCTCATCGGATCACCGCTTGCGGCGGAAGCGCCGGCCCGAGCGCTCGCTGTGCTCGTCGGGGTCGAGGGCGTCGCCGCTGTCATCGCCGCTCAGGGTCAGCGCGAGCGCGCGTATCGATCGGCTCGCCGGGGCGTCCGGGGAGGAGAGCATGATCGGGCTGCCCGCGTTGGTGGCGGCCGCGACGTCGATCGACGACGCGACCGCCGAGGCCACCGGCATGCCCAGGATCGCCTCGACCTTGTCCGGTCCGATCCCGACCGCGTCGTCGGCGCGATTGAGCAGCAGGTGCCGGTGGTCCTCGGCGACGTTCAGCATGTCCATGGTCTCGAGGGCGACCTTCACGTTCTTCAACGTCGGGACGTCGAGCGTGGCCACCACGACGCACTCGTCCGTCTCGTCGAGGGCCGTGAGCGTCTGCTCGTCGAAGGCCGGCGCGGTGTCCACGACGATGTAGTCGAAGTGCCTCCTCAGCGTGGCGAGCAGCTTGCTGATGAGCAGGGGTGTGATCCGGTCGCGGGCGTCCGGCAGGCTCGGCGCGGCGAGCACCATCACCGATTCCGCGTGGCGGGTGAGGAGGGGCTCCACGAGCGCGAAGTCCATGTGGTCCTCGCCGCCGACCGCGTGCTCGATGGAGTGGGTCGGGAACAGCTGGAGCGTGATGGCGACGTCGCCGAAGGCCAGGTCCAGATCGACGATGCACACACGGCGGGCCCCCCCGTCGGCCAGCGCCAGCGCCAGGTTGACGGCCATCGTGGTCTTGCCGACCCCGCCCTTGGGCGAGAACACCGTGATGACGCGTCCGACCTTGGGCCCGCCCCGAACCGGCCCGCGCAGGACCCGCCACAGCTGCTCGGCGCGCTCCACGGCCTCACCGACGGCCGCCGCGTCCTCGCGGGGGACGACGTCCCGCACGCCCGCATGGATGGCTCGGGTGAGCACGGGCGTGTCGACCTCGTTGCGGACGAGCACGGTGCCGGTGGTCGGCTGGGACAGGCGCAGGTCGTCGCAGAACGCGAGGGCCTCGTCCAGGTCGACGGACGGCCCGAGGACGACGCAGTACTCATCGGGCCGGTGCTCGAGCCACCCACGCAGCTGGTCGAACCCGTGCACGCCGTGGCCGCCGCTCGGCATGGCGTCGAGCAGCTTGTCCAGAGTCTCGGTATCGGGCTCGAATGCGACCGGCATGGTGACCTCCTGACCGCGTCGTGGGGTTCAGTTGAAGAGTGTGTCTGCGGTGATGGTGGTGCCCGCGCTCGCCGAGACCTTGCTGGCCTCGGTCAGCAGAGCGAAGCTCAGCTCGCCCTCGGACTGCGCGAACATGACCCTCTGGGCGTCTTCCTGTGTCAGCGCCAGGGTCAACAGGGTGCGAGGCAGCTCCTCCATGGTCTGTGCCCCGTCGGCCGTGGTGGTCGTGGTGGACACCGAGGTGGTGCCGCCGACGCCGACGACGGACGCGCGCGGGAGGAGAATGCGGGTGAAGGGCGCCTGGGAGCGCGGGTCCAGGCCGTTGACGAAGATGGCCACCTGGGAGCCGGGGTCCACGAAGCCTGCCACCCGAGCGGTGTCGCTGAGCTCGACCGAGATCGCGAGCTGCTTGTCCGGGATCGGCAGCTGGCTCGAGGCCATCTCGGTCGCGCCGCCGAAGCGGTCCTGGATGATCTGCTCCCCCGGGTAGACCTGGGTGAGCGCGACCTCGCCGGCCAGGTCGTCGATCGAGGTCTGATGACCCGGGAGGAGCTGGTCGCGCGGGACCGACTCCATCTCGAGCTTGCCGGCCTGCGCCGCCGCCTCGATCGCCTCCCCGGGCTCGATGGCCTGCACGGCTCGCAGGACCTGTACGGTCTCGAAGCGCTGCTGGGCCCGGGCGTCGGCACCGCGCACGTACAAGAACACCAGCGCGGTGCCCAGTGCGGCCACCAGGGTCGCGACGATGAGCAAGACCTTGCGACGATCCATGGCCTGACAATCCTCCCGATCGCATCCGGCGAGCGCAGCGTTCCGCGTCGACCCGGTATTCACAGCCCGTGAAGCCGCGGCTGTCCCCTATCCACAGTGCCTGCCAGCCGCCTGCGTGTGCGGCACTTTCCCGAGGTCACCGGGCGCACCGGGCCGGTGGTCTGGACCGGGTTGCCGCGCTCCGGGACCGGGCTCGGCGCCGCCTCCTCCTACGGGGCTCAGCGGTAGAGCGCAGCGACCTCGTCGTGGCAGGCGCGCAGGACGGCGGAGCGGCGCAGCTTGAGGCTCGGGGTCAGCAACCCTGCCTCCTCGGTCCAGTCCTCGGGCAGAATCGTGAAGCGGCGGATCGACTCCGCGTGCGAGACGGCTGCGTTGGCGTCGTCGACGGCCGTCTGGATC
Organism: uncultured Actinomycetota bacterium; assembly: GCA_963731985.1. Taxonomy (GTDB): domain Bacteria; phylum Actinomycetota; class Actinomycetes; order Propionibacteriales; family Nocardioidaceae; genus Nocardioides. Next base: position 160,648 of record CAVSYA010000013.1, read on the forward strand.
TCGGCGCGCAGGTCCGCGTCCTCGGACAGCGCCTGCGCCCTGCCACGCTTGCCCCGCTGCCGAGCCCACGCGGCCACCGCCTCGGGGTCCAGCGTGACCAGGGCGCCGATGAACGGGCGGCTGTCGCCGACGACGAGACAGTGGGAGACCAGCGGGTGCGCGCGCACCCGGTCCTCGAGGGCGGCCGGCGCGACGTTCTTGCCCCCCGCGGTCACCAGGATCTCCTTCTGGCGGCCGGCGATCCGCACGAATCCCTCGTCGTCGACCTCGCCGACGTCTCCCGAGTGCAGCCATCCGTCCTTCTCGAGGACGGCGGCCGTGCGGCCCTCCTCCCCCCAGTAGCCGGCGAACACCTGGCCGCCGCGGAAGAGCAGCTCGCCGTCGTCGGCGACGCGCACGGCGGTGCCCGGGAGCGGGCGACCCACCGTGCCGACCTTGTGCGCCTCCGGGGTGTTGACGGTCAGCGCCGCGGTGGTCTCGGTCAGACCGTAGCCCTCCAGGACGGTCAGGCCGATGCCGCGGAAGAAGTGGCCCAGCCGGTCGCCGAGCGGGGCGCCGCCCGAGACGGCGTACCGGCATCGGCCCCCGAGGGAGTCGCGCAGCCCCGCGTAGACCATCCGGTCGAGCGCGGCGTGGCGGGCACGCACCGCCAGGGACGGGCGGCCGCGCTCCGTGCCGCGGGACCAGGCGATGGCCGTCTCGACGGCCAGGTTGAACCGTCTCCCGCGGCCGTCGGCGGCGGCTTGCTGCGAGGCCCGGTTGAAGATCTTCTCGAAGACCCGCGGCACCGCGAGGACGAAGGTGGGCCGCACCTGCTGCAGGTCGGCGAGCAGGGTGGTGGCGTCCGAGCCGTGGACCAGCCGTACCCGCTCCCGGATAGCGCCCACCTGGATGATCCGGGCGAAGACATGGGGCAGCGGCAGGAAGAGCAGCGTCGTGGCGTCCTCGCCGGCGAACAGGGGTCGCAGCTCCTGGGTGGCCACCGTCAGCTCGAAGGCGAAGTTCCCGTGGGTGAGCATGCACCCTTTCGGCGTCGCCGTGGTGCCCGAGGTGTAGATGATCGTCGCCAGGTCGTCGGGCCCCGCGGCTGAGCGCCGCCGCTCCAGCGCGTCGTCTTCGAGACCCGCACCGACTCGGGTCAGCGCGCCGACCGCGTCGTCGGCCAGCGACCACAGGTGCTCCAGCTCCGGCAACGACGCGCGGCCGTCCGCCACGCGTGCCGTCAGCCACGGGCCCTCCGTGACCACCGCGCGGGCCGCGGAGTCCCGCAGGATCGCCTGCACGCCCGCGGCCGGCGTCGTGTCGTAGATCGGCACCGTCACCGCGCCGGCGAACCAGATGGCGTAGTCGAGCAGCGTCCACTCCCAGCGCGTTCGGGAGAGCAGGGCCACGCGGTCGCCGGGTGAGATCCCGCTGGCCACGAGTCCCTTCGCGACCGCGACCACTTGGTCGTGGAAGGAACGGGCCGTGACCTCGGTCCAGGCGCCATCGGGCCCGTCGCGGCGTACCACGACCACGTCGTCGGCGTGCTCGCGGGCGTTGCGGACCACGTCATCCGTGAGGTTGCCCTCGGCCGGCACATCGACGGTGAGAGGACTGGAGTACTCGCGCACGACTCCGCAGGTTACCGGTGCGGCTCCGCGGCCCCACGTCCGCTAGGCTCGCCGCTCGTCGCACACCGCCGCGTCCGCGGTGGCCAGCGCGGACTCACCACCGACCGGATCACCGCCGAGCAGGGGGGCCAGTGGCCGACCAGACCAGCTCCAGCATCCTCATCGAGGCGCCAGCGCCGCAGGTGATGGCCGTGATCGCGGACTTCCCCGCCTACCCCGAGTGGGCGACCGGTGTGAAGACGGCCGAGGTCGTCGAGCAGGAGCCCGGCGAGCGGCCCGCGAAGGTGTTCTTCGTCCTCGACGTCTCGCCGATCAAGGACGAGTACACGCTGGCCTACACCTGGAACGGCGACCGCGAGGTCACCTGGACCCTGGCCGAGGGCAAGATGCTGCGCGCGCTGGACGGCGCCTACGTGCTCCGGGACCTGGGCGGCTCGACCGAGGTGACCTATCGGCTCGCCCTCGACGTGAGCATGCCGTTGATCGGGATGCTCAAGCGCAAGGGCGAGAAGATCCTGATCGACGCGGCCCTCAAGGGCCTGAAGAAGCGCGTCGAACGGGACGCCTGAGCGGCGGCCGGCGAGTGCGGATCCTGCTGTTCACCGGCAAGGGCGGCGTCGGCAAGTCGACGATCGCCGCGGCCACCGCGGCGCTGGCGGCCGCGCGCGGCAGCCACACGCTCGTGCTCTCCACGGATGCCGCGCACTCGCTCGCGGACGCGTACGGCGCGCCCGTCGGGGATGAGCCGACCGAGGTCGCCGACCGGCTGTTCGTGCAGCAGGTGGATGCGCAGCGCCGCTTCGAGCAGTCGTGGAAGGACATCCAGCACTACCTGCTCTCCGTGCTCGACGTGGCCGGAGTCGACCCGCTCGCGGCGGAGGAGCTCACCGTCATCCCGGGAGCCGAGGAGATCCTGGCGCTGCTCGAGCTGCGGGTGCACGCCCTGTCGGGGCACTGGGATGTGATCGTCGTCGACTGCGCGCCGACCGCCGAGACGCTGCGGCTGCTCGCGCTCCCCGAGGCGCTGGGGTGGTACATGCGGCGGGTCTTCCCCGTCGGCCGCGGCGTGGTCAGGGCCTTCCGGCCGATGCTCTCCCGGGCGGCGGGCGTGCCCATGCCGGAGGACACGGTCTTCGACGCCGCGGAGCGTCTGCACCGCGAGCTCGACGAGGTGCGCGAGCTGCTCACCGGTCCTCGTGCGGGCGTCCGTCTCGTGCTCACGCCCGAGACCGTGGTGCTCGCCGAGGCGCGGCGCTCCTTCACCACGCTGTCGCTCTACGGCTATCGCGTCGACGGCGTCGTGGCCAACCGGGTCTTCCCGCGCGAGGGCGCCGACCCCTGGCGGGCCCGATGGGTCCGCGCACAGGACGACGTCCTCGGCCAGGTGGCCCAGTCCTTCCCCGGCCTGCCCCTCTGGCAGGTCCAGTACCGTCCGGGCGAGCCGGTCGGCGTGGACGTGCTGGCCGACCTCGCCGCCCAGACGTACGGCGAGGACGACCCGCTGGCGCTTCCCGCCGGACAGGGCCCGTTCGACGTGGAGCGCACGGACGCCGGTGCCGTGCTGCGACTCGCGTTGCCGCACGTGACCCGGGGGGAGGTCGACCTCGCCCGCAACGGGGACGAGCTGGTCGTGACGGTGCCTCCCCACCGGCGGCTGTTGACGCTCCCGGCCGCCATCGCGAGGCTGTCCCTGGTCGGGGCACGCGTGCAGTGCGGCGAGCTGCGCGTGCGGTTCGAGGAGGTCACATCGTGACGGACGAAGGGGCGCGCAGCCCCGGTTCGGCGGGGGGCCCCGAGGCCGGGCCGGACGGGTCCGACCCGGTCGGCTCCCTCGGGGAGGAGGCCGCCAAGCTGTTCGGCGCGGTCTCCGCATGGGCCCGCGAGCAGGGTCAGGAGACCGGTCAGGACGCCGGTCGGGAGGCCGGTCAGGACGCCGGTCAGGACGCCGGTCGGGGGAGCGGGAAGAGGGGGGCCGCGCAGGCCGCGGGCGCGGCGCGGCGCATCGACGCCCACCTCGCCACCGACGACCCGGAGTGCCGCTGGTGCCCGGTCTGCCGGACCATCCACCTAGTGCGGGCGTGCACCCCCGAGGTTCGTGACCAGCTCGCGGTCGCGGCGGCGCACCTGATGCAGGCAGCGGCCGGCCTGCTGGTGGCCGCGTCCGCGCCCGACCGCCGGGATCGGCCGCCCGGGGACCAGGTGCAGCACATCGATCTCGACGACGGCCCCGAGGCCTCGGACGAGCCTGACGGCCCCGACAGACCGGTCGGCCCCGACGGCCCGGGCAACTCCGGCGGGACGCCATGACGGCCGGCGCCCCGGCCTGCGGGGTGGACATCGGGGGCACCAAGATCGCCGCCGGCGTCGTCGACGAGAACGGTCAGGTCCTGGTGAGAGACCGCGTCCCGACCCCCCCGGGGGACGGCGACGCGCTGGTCACCGCCGTCGGCGACCTGGTGCGCCGCCTGGCGGCCGCTGCCCCCCAGCCGCCGGAGTCGGTCGGCGTGGGTGCGGCGGGCTTCGTCTCCAAGGACCGCTCGCGCGTCCTCTTCGCCCCCAACATCGCGTGGCGCGACGAGGACCTCGGCGGCGAGGTCGCGCGGGTCACCGGCCTGCCCGTGGTGGTGGAGAACGACGCCTCCGCCGCCGCGTGGGGAGAGTTCACCTGGGGTGCCGGTCGCGACGTCGACGACCTGCTCCTGGTGACCGTCGGCACCGGCGTCGGCGGGGGGCTCGTGCTCGACGGCGAGCCCTACCGGGGAGGCGCCGGGGTGGCGGCCGAGATCGGCCACCTGCGGGTCGTGCCGGGTGGGCGCCTGTGTGGCTGCGGCAACGCGGGCTGCTGGGAGCAGTACGCCTCGGGGCACGCGCTCGTCCGCGACGCGCGCGCGGCGCTTGCGGCCGGCGGCGACCGCGCCGGCCCCCTGATCGAGCGCGCCGGGGGTGATGCCGGCGCCGTGAGCGGAACCATGGTCACGATCGCCGCCCGCGACGGGGACCCCCTGGCCCTGGAGCTGCTCGGTGGGGTCGCCCGGTGGCTGGGCGAGGGCATCGCCTCGCTGTGCGCCGTGCTGGACCCCAGCGCCATCGTCATCGGCGGCGGGATCTCGGAGGAGGGTGACCTCTTCCTCGACCCCGTGCGCGAGGCCGTGTCGTCCCAGCTGACCGGCCGGGGGCACCGGCCCGACATCGAGCTGCGCGCCGCCCAGCTCGGCAACGGCGCCGGCCTGATCGGCGCCGCAGACCTCTCGCGCCGGTGAGCCCGGCGGTCGCCCCGGCCGGCTCGGGCGGGGGCTGCTGGGTGGGCGTCGACGTCGGCGGCAGCAAGGTGCTCGCCGGGGTGTTGGCCGTCCCACCCGGACCGGCGGGGTCCGGGGCGGCCGACGACGGGGTGACCCGCCGCGTCGAGCGGACGACCCCCGCCAGGGCGGTGACGGCGGCCGTGGTCGAGGACCTGCTGGTCGAGGCCGTGCTTGAGGTCGCCGGAGACACCCCGCTGGCCGGGGTCGGGGTGGCGGCCGCGGGGTTCGTGGACGCCGCGGGGGAGCGCGTGGTCTTCGCGCCGCACCTGCCCTGGCGCGGCGAGGACGTGCGCGCCCGGCTGGCGGCCCGCTGGGGCGTTCCGGTCGTGCTCGAGAACGACGCCACCGCGGCGGCGTACGGCGAGAGCGTGCTCGGCGCCGCCGTGGGGCAGGACCCGGCGTTGCTGGTCACGCTCGGCACCGGGATCGGCGCCGGGCTGCTCGTCGACGGCCGGCTGGTCCGCGGGCGGAACGGCATGGCGGGCGAGTTCGGCCACATGCAGGTGGTGCCCGACGGGCACGCGTGCCCGTGCGGCGGCCGCGGCTGCTGGGAGCAGTACGCCAGCGGTCGTGCGCTGGAGCGGTTCGCGCGCGCGGCCGCCGTCTCGACGCGGTCCCCGCTGTGGGAGGGCAGTGGTGGGGACCCCGAGCGGATCACCGGCGTCGTGCTGGCCGCGGCGGCCGCCGAGGGGGACCCGGTCGCGCTGCGGGCGTTCGCCTCGGTGGGCGAATGGCTGGGCGTGGGACTCGCCGGGATCGTCGGCGGACTGGACCCCGCTGTGGTCCTGATCGGCGGTGGGGTCAGCCGGGCCGGTGACTTGCTGCTGGAGCCGGCGCGCGCCGCGCTGGCGCGGACGCTCGTCGGGGCGGCGCACCGCGAGGTCCCGCCCGTGCTCCCGACGGCCCTGGGCGCGGACGCGGGACTGGTGGGCGCGGCGCTGCTGGCGCGCGCGCGCTAGCTGCTGCGCCGGTACTCCGGGACCAGCTCGCCGGCCAGATGCTCGAGGAAGAGCCCGACGTCGGTGACCATCCCGCGCGCCTGCGCGGACCCGCGGTCGGCCAGCTTGGTGACGGTGGCGGGGTTGATGTCGACGCACACGAGCGGGATCGAGGCGGGCAGCAGGTTCCCGGTGGCCACCGAGTGCAGCATGGTCGCGACCATCAGGCAGAAGCCGACGTCCCCGATCTTGGCGCGCATCGCCCGCTGGCCCTCGAGCATGTCGGTGTAGACGTCGGGCAGCGGCCCGTCGTCGCGCACCGAGCCGACGAGCACGAACTCGCGCCCCTGCTTGACCATCGCGTGCATGATCCCGTGGGTGAGCACGCCGTTGTCGACGGCGGCATGGATGGAGCCCTGCTTGCGCATGGTGTTCAGGGCGCGGATGTGGTGCTCGTGGCCGTGCTCGACACCGCGGCCCTGCGCCAGGTCGACCCCGAGCGAGGTGCCGTAGAGCGCCGCCTCGATGTCATGGGTCGCCAGCGCGTTGCCGGCGAAGAGCACGTCGACGTAGCCCGCCTCGACGAGCGCGACCATGGCCTGGCTGGCTCCGGTGTGCACGACGCCCGGGCCGCCCACCCAGAGCACCTTCTTGCCCAGGGCCTTGGCCTCGCGCATGCCGTCGGCGACCTGGCGCACCATCACCGCCTGCGGCTTCTCCGAGGAGACCTCGGACTCCATGAACCCGAAGGCCTCGCCGCTGCCGGTCGGTCCCGGGATGGTCACCCGGATGCCGGAGGCCCCGCACACCACCGTCATCCCCGCAAGGACGTCGGACATCGGCAGCGTGTAGACCCGCGCCGGAGCGCCCGTGGCGTCGCGCTCCAGGATCAGCCCGCAGTCCATCTCGGGGTTATCCACCTCGAGCCAGCGCCCGTCCACGCGCACCCGCGTCTCGAGATTGGTCGTGGAGTAGAAGCCGTCGGGCAGCACGCCGTCCTGATCCGCCTCGTCCAGCTCCGCCTCGCCCGGGTCGACGAGGTTGACGCCACGGGTCTGCAGCCGCATCAACATCCGGTTCAGCGAGTCGTCATCCTCCGCGAGGACCGTCATCACGGCGTGCGAGGGCGCGTCGGTCTCGCGGCCGACGTCGAAGCGGTCGATGGTGTAGTCCCCGCCGTACTCACGGATGTCGTCGAGGATCCGGGAGAGGATCCCGTGGTCCATCAGGTGGCCGGTGATCTGGACGCCCTCGCTGCTGCTCACGGGGCCGAGGCTACGACTCAGATGCGGGCGCCGTCGTCCCAGGGGTCGTCCGGGCGCTTCTTCATGTGCCACACCAGGTAGGCGAAGCCCCCGACGAACGAACCGACCAGCAGGTAGCCCAGCCAGCCCGGGATGGAGATCCCGGCGATGACGCAGACCACGAGCACCAGCGGTGCACCGAAGACGCCGATCCCGGCGGCCAGGCGCGGCGGCGCGATGTAGGGCAGCGGCGGCGCGGGCGGCGGCACGAAACGCTCCTCCGCCGCCAGGGCCCGGGCGATGGTGGTGTCCGGTTCCTCGGCCGGCGGCCCCTCGGAGGCCTCGCCGGGGGAGTCGCGGGGGGAGTCGCCGGCAGGGTCGGGCTGGTGCCGGTCCGGTGCGGCATCCGCGGCCGGGTCGAGGATCTCACCCCGGGGCTCTGCGGGCGCGTCGTCGAGCGCCGCGCGCTCGCCGTAGTTGTCGACGATCGCCTGCCACGTCTCGTCGTCGCGCTCCGTCATCGCTTCCAGCCTACGTCCGTCTACTCGTGAGCGCTGCGGGGGACTAGGGTTCCCACCGAGCGCGGGACGACCGCTCAGGGCGCGGAGGTAAGACCTTGTTCTACTGGTTCCTCAAGTGGGTGGCCATCGGCCCGTTGCTGCGCATGGTGTTCCGCCCGCGCACGGAGGGCGCCGAGCACGTTCCCGACGAGGGGGCGGTGATCCTCGCCAGCAACCACCTCTCCTACGCCGACTGGCTGTTCATGCCCCTGACCCTCTCGCGGCGGGTCACCTTCGTGGCCAAGGCGGAGTACTTCACGGCCCCGGGGTTGCGGGGCTGGATGCAGAAGACGTTCTTCCGGGGCTCGGGCCAGGTGCCGATCGACCGGGCCGGCGCCGATGCCGCATCGGGCGCGCTGATCTCGGCGAAGAAGATCCTCGGTGAGGGCGGCGTGTTCGGCATCTACCCCGAGGGCACCCGCAGCCATGACGGCCGGCTCTACCGCGGCAAGACGGGCGTGGCGCGGCTGGCGCTGGAGACCGCCGTGCCGGTGATCCCGGTGGCCGTGGTCGGCACCGACGTGGTGGCGCCGCCGGGCAAGAAGTTCGGCAGCTTCACGCGACCGATGGTGCGCTTCGGCCCGCCGCTGGACTTCTCGCGCTATGAGGGCATGGAGCGGGATCGCTACATCCTGCGCTCGATCACCGACGAGATCATGTACGAGATCATGTCGCTCTCCGGTCAGGAGTACGTCGACCAGTACGCGGGACGCGCCAAGGAGGAGGCCAAGCGGCGAGAGGCCGACGCGGGGCTGGTCCGGACCCCCGGTCCCGACCAGAAGGCGTCCTGACGCGCCGTACGTCGTTCCTCGTACGCTCGTGAGATGACCATCCACGACGAGCACCCGTTCGCGGAGCCGCAGGGCCGCCGCGACCCCGTGCGCCTGTTGCGCGGCCGGCTCGGCGGGGCGGTCTCGCTGTGGACGGCCGGCACGGGCCGGGCGCGCGCCGGCCTGACCGTCTCGTCGCTGCTGGTGCTGCCCGGGGAGCCGCCCCGGGTGCTCGGTCTGATCGACCCCGACAGCGATCTCGCGGACACCCTGGCCGGCACCGGGCGTTGCGTGGTGCAGCTGCTGCGCTGGGAGCACCGCGACCTCGCCGAGCAGTTCGCCGGGCTCGCCCCCGCGCCCGGCGGGGCGTTCCGGCAGGCCGCGTTCACCGACACCGCGTGGGGACCGCGCCTCGTGGACGCGACCACCTGGGTGGCGCTGGAGGTGGAGGAGACCGTCGAGGTCGGCTGGAGCCTGCGCGTCACGGGCACGGTGGCGGACATCGTGGTCGGGGGCGACGCGGAGCCGCTGGAGCACCGCCGCGGCCGCTACGTCCGCGGAGGCTGAGACCGGCGCGGCCCCGCACCGGCCCCTATGCTGCGCGCGTGCCCGACGCCCCCGACGATGCGGTCCTCCTGGCGGAGGCGGCTGCGCTCTATGCGGTGACGCCCGGCGCGTTCACGGCGACCAGGGATGCCCGGTCCAGGGAGCTGAGGTCGCAGGACGCCGCGCTCGCCGCGGCCGTGAAGCGACTGCGCAAGCCCACCACCGCGGCCTGGGTGGTCAACCTCCTGGTGCGCAGCGAGCCGGAGCAGGTCGCCGAGATCCTGGCGGTCGGACGGGCGCTGCGCGAGGCCCGTCAGGGGATGGCCGGCGAGGAGCTGCGGGGCCTGACCCGGCAGCGCCGCCAGCTGACGGCCGCCGTGACGGGCCGGGCCCGACGACACGCCGGCGAGGCCGGTCAGTCGGTCACCCGCGCCGTCGCCGACCAGGTCGAGGCCACCCTGACCGCCGCGATGCTGGACGCCGGTTGCGCGGCCGCTGTGCGTAGCGGACTGCTGGTCGCGGCCCTCGCCGCCACGGGCATGGAGGAGGTCGACGCCGCGGCTGCGGTGGCGCTGCCCGGAGCGCTCGGCTTCGTCGTGACGCCGCGGATGGACGCGGCTGTGGACGCGGCGGACCCCCGGGGCCCGCCGACGCTGCACGTGGTGCCCGACCCCGACGCGGACGCGAAGGCGCGGACGGAGGCGGACGTGCGGCTGGCTGCGGCTCAGGCCGCGGTGAGCGAGGCGCGCGCGGGGGCCGAGGGCGCGCACGGCGCGGTCGCCGAGCTGCAGGCGCGGTCGATGCAGCTCGCCGCCGAGGTCGACGAGCTGCGCCGACGCATCGACGAGATCGAGGCACAGGCGGAAGCGGTCGACGAGGAGCTGGCCGGAGCCGAGCAGGCGGACGAGCGCGCGCGGGCGGCGCTGCGGGAGGCAACCCGCGAACGCGACGGCGCGCAGCGAGCCCGCTCGTCGCTCGACTGATGTCGGGGTGGGTGCCGGGGCCGTCGGAGTGCCGCGCTACGGGGTCCCGGACTGCTCGCGCAGGATCGCGAGGACCCGGCGGTCGATCCAGGACCCGTCGTCCGCGACCCGCATCTCGTAGTTCTCGGTGCCCACCCAGGCGCGCAGATGGGGGTGGCCCAGCGCTCGGACGCGCTCGGCGAGCTCCGCGTCGAGGTCCGGGGTCAGCGGCAGCTTCTCGTCCTCCCGGGAGGCGGTGAGGTAGAGATCCTTCAGGTCGAGCAGCCGCGCCAGCTCGGTCAGCGGGTCGACGTGGTCGTCGACGCGCAGGTCGCAGGCGACGTCGTCGTGGCCGCCGTACCCGGCGCCGTCGCGCACGACGAACAGCGCCGCGGACTGCCTGCCGCGCCTGTCCCCGCCGGCGGCGTCGCCCGCCCGGAGCGCCGCCAGCAGCCGCCGCTCCAGGTCGTCGGCGCCCGGGGACCCCTCCCAGGCTGCGCGCATGGCGTCCACGACGTGCGATCCGGCCAGGATGTTGCCCTGGATGGCGACGGCCTCGCCCGTCCACCCGCCGCACCAGCTGAAGCACCGGTCGCCGGTGTAGGTGACCGCCGCTCCCTCGGCGTCGACGATCCCGACCTGGCGGTGGTCGCGACCGGGGTCCTCGGCGAGCAGCCGGTCGAGCGCCGCGGGCGCCGTCGCGCCCTCGTCGAGCAGGGAGAGCCCGATGCCCTTGAAGGAGAGGTTCGCGTCGGCCTGGGTGGCGAGGGCGCCGATGCCCGCGACCGCCGCCGGGACGGCGCCCCCGACCGCGAGGAACTTCGAGGCGACCGCCACCCCCCACGACTCGCCGTCGGCCGACCGGGCCACGATCGAGAAGGTCATGCCGCGAGCCTAGTGGCGCTCCCCGGGGCGGCGTGCCACCTAGAGTGGCCGCGTGGACTTCTACTCCGCCTATGCGCACGGATTCGCCCGGGTGGCCGCCTGCTCGGTGCCGGTGCGCGCGGCCGACCCGGCCGCCAACGCGGCGGCGGTGCTCGCCGAGGCCCGCGCCTGCCACGACGAGGGGGTCGCGGTGGCCGTGTTCAACGAGCTGTGCCTGAGCGGGTACGCGATCGACGACCTGCTGCTCCAGGACACCCTGCTCGAGGGCGTGGAGGATGCGCTGGCCGAGATCGTCGGCGCGAGCGCCGACCTGCGCCCCATGCTGGTCGTGGGCGCGCCGGTGGTGCAGGGCAACCGCGTGCTCAACACGGCCGTGGCGGTGCACCGCGGCCGGGTCCTCGGCGTGGTGCCCAAGTCCTACCTCCCGAACCACCGCGAGTTCTATGAACGCCGACACTTCGCCCCCGGCGACGACCGGGCCGGTGACCGGGCGGGCACGGTGAGGATCGCTGGTCAGGAGGTGCCCTGCGGGCCCGACCTGCTCTTCGCCGCCCGTGACGTGCGGGGCCTGGTGCTGCACATCGAGGTCTGCGAGGACCTCTGGGTCCCCGTGCCGCCGAGCGCCGAGGCGGCCCTGGCCGGCGCGACGGTGCTGGCCAACCTCTCCGGCAGCCCGATCACCATCGGCCGTGCCGAGGACCGGCACCTCCTGGCCCGCTCGGCGAGCGCGCGATGCCTGGCGGCTCATGTCTACGCCGCCGCGGGTCAGGGGGAGTCGAGCACCGACCTGTCCTGGGACGGGCAGACGATGGTGCACGAGTGCGGCGACCTGCTCGCCCAGACCGAGCGCTTCCCGGCCGGGCCGCGGCGCTCGGTGGCCGACGTGGACCTCGACCGGATCCGGGGCGAGCGCTTGCGGCAGGGGACCTTCGACGACAACCGGCGCACCCACGCCGAGCGCGTGGGCCGCTTCCGCGCGGTCTCCTTCACCGTCGACCCGCCGCCCGGGGACATCGGACTGCGCCGGCGGGTGGCCCGCTTCCCCTTCGTGCCCGACGATCCCGAGCGGCTCGCCCAGGACTGCTACGAGGCCTACAGCATCCAGGTCGCCGGCCTGGAGCAGCGGCTGACGGCAATCGGGCAGCCGCGCGTCGTCGTCGGCGTCTCCGGCGGGCTGGACTCCACGCACGCGCTGATCGTGGCCGCCCGCGCGATGGACCGCTTGGGGCGCCCGCGCACCGACGTCCACGCCGTGACCCTGCCCGGGTTCGCGACGGGGGAGGCGACCAAGTCCTACGCCACGCGCCTGGCGCAGGCGCTGGGCGTCACCTTCGACGAGCTGGACATCCGGCCCGTCGCCGAGCGCATGCTGGCCGACCTCGACCACCCGGTCTCCCGAGGTCAGGCCGCCTACGACACGACGTTCGAGAACGTGCAGGCCGGGCTGCGCACCGACTACCTCTTCCGGATCGCGAACCACCGTGGCGGGATCGTGCTCGGCACGGGCGACCTCTCCGAGCTGGCGCTGGGCTGGTGCACGTATGGGGTGGGCGACCAGATGTCGCACTACGCCGTGAACACCGGCGTGCCCAAGACGCTGGTCCAGCACCTGATCCGCTGGGTCGCCGACAGCGATCAGCTGGGTGGCGAGGTGGACGGCCTGCTCCGCGAGATCGTCGCGCAGGAGATCACCCCCGAGCTGGTGCCCGCGGGCGAGGGCGAGGAGCCGCAGTCGACCGAGGCCGCGATCGGCCCCTACGCGCTCCACGACCTGAGCCTGTTCCACACCGTCCGCTACGGGGCGCGGCCGAGCCGGATCGCCTTCCTCGCCTGGCACGCATGGCGCGACGCCGCCGAGGGCGCGTGGCCGGTCGGCTACCCCGAGGACGAGCGGCCGGCCTACGACCTGGCGACCGTGCGCCGGTGGCTGGAGGTCTTCTGCCGGCGCTTCTTCGCCAGCCAGTTCAAGCGCTCGGCGCTCCCGAACGGGCCGAAGGTCTCACCGGGGGGCAGCATGTCGCCGCGGGGTGACTGGCGGATGCCGAGCGACGCGTCGCCGACCGCGTGGCTGGCCGACCTGGAGCGCGTCCCCCCGGCCTGACGCGGGGGGTGCCCCTAGGGTGGCGCCATGGGCAAGCAGGAAGACTTCGTGCTCCGGGCGCTCGAGGAGCGCGACGTCCGCTTCGTGCGGCTGTGGTTCACCGACGTGCTCGGCTATCTCAAGTCCGTCGCGGTGGCGCCGGCCGAGCTCGAGAACGCCTTCGACGAGGGGATCGGCTTCGACGGTTCGGCGATCGAGGGCTTCGCGCGCGTCTTCGAGGCGGACATGCTCGCGCTTCCCGATCCGTCCACCTTCCAGATCCTTCCCTGGCGCAGCGAGGGCCCGGCGACCGCGCGGATGTTCTGCGACATCCGGATGCCGGACGGCAGTCCGTCCTACGCCGACCCACGCCACGTGCTGAAGCGGACGCTCTCCGGGGCGGCCGAGCGCGGCTTCACCTTCTACACCCACCCCGAGGTCGAGTTCTACCTGTTCAAGCACGTCCCGGCCCCCGGTGAGATGCCGGTGCCGGTCGACCGCAGCGGGTACTTCGACCACACCGCCCAGTCGATGGGAGCCGACTTCCGGCGCATCGCGATCACGATGCTCGAGCAGATGGGCATCTCGGTGGAGTTCAGCCACCACGAGGGCGGGCCCGGCCAGCAGGAGATCGACCTGCGCTACGCCGACGCGCTGAGCACGGCCGACAACATCATGACCTTCCGGACGGTGATCCGCGAGGTGGCGCTGAGCTCCGGGATCTGGGCCAGCTTCATGCCCAAGCCCTTCACCGAGCACCCGGGCTCGGGCATGCACACCCACTGCTCGCTCTTCGAGGGCGACGCGAACGCCTTCTTCGAGGCGGGCGCGGAGTACCAGCTCTCCACCACGGGACGACAGTTCATCGCGGGCATCCTGCGGCACGCGGACGAGATCGCCTGCGTGACGAACCAGTGGGTCAACTCCTACAAGCGCATCCTCGGCGGCGGCGAGGCGCCGTCCTACATCTGCTGGGGCCACAACAACCGCTCCGCGATGGTGCGCGTGCCGATGTACAAGCCCACCAAGGGCGTCTCCACGCGCATCGAGCTGCGGACCATCGACGCCGCGGCCAATCCCTACCTGGCGTATGCCGTGACGCTGGCGGCCGGCCTGAAGGGCATCGACGAGGGCTATGAGCTGCCGCGCGAGGCCGAGGACGACGTGTGGTCGCTGACCGACCGGGAGCGGCGCAGCATGGGCATCCAGCCGCTGCCCCGCAACCTCAACGAGGCGATCGCCGTCGCCGAGGACTCCGAGCTGCTCGCCGAGACCCTCGGTGAGCACGTCTTCGACTTCTTCCTGCGCAACAAGCGCGTCGAGTGGGAGGAGTACCGCACGCAGGTGTCCACGTTCGAGCGCGACGCCATGCTGCCGGTCATCTGAGGTGTCCGTGCCCCAGGCCCGCGAGCATGGCCCGGTGGTGCTCGTGGTGGAGCACGAGGAGGCCTGCCCACCCGCCCTGCTCGGACGCTGGTTGGCCGAGGCCGGCCTGGCGGTGCGAGCCTGCCGGCCCTGGGCGGGCGACCAGCTGCCGGACCCACCCGGCGCCGGGGGAGGTTCCTACGACGCCCTCGTCGTGCTCGGCGGGTCGATGGGGGCCAACGACGACGTCGGGGTGCCCTGGCTGGCACCGCTCAAGGGGCTGCTCCGCGAGGCCGTCGCGGCCGACCTGCCGGTGCTGGGGGTCTGCCTGGGACACCAGCTGCTCGCGGCCGCGCTCGGCGGGGAGGTGGCGGTGAACCCCCGGGGGCAGCAGGTCGGCGTGCTCGACGTGGGCTGGTGCCCGGAGGCCGCGCACGATCCGCTGTTCGGGCCGCTGACGGCCACCATCGAGCGGGGCGTCCAGTGGAACCGCGACGTCGTGACGGGCCTCCCGCCCGGCGCGACGGCGCTGGCGCGCGCGGCCGGGGGCGAGCTGCAGGTGGCCCGCTTCGCCCCGCGTGCCTGGGGCGTCCAGCTGCACCCCGAGGCCGACCGTGCGATCGTGGCCGCCTGGGTGGCCGGGGCCCGAGCCGACTACCTCGAACGCGGCATCGACGCGGAGGCGGCGCTGGACGAGATCGGCGCCGCCCAGGCCGACCTGGAGGCAGGATGGGCGCCCCTCGGGCACGCGTTCGCGGAGCTGCTGCGGCACCCGGCGCCCCGGGCGACACGCAGTACCCGAGCCGCCCGGGGCAGCCGGTGAACGAGACCCGCGAGAGCATGCGCACGCGGCTGGTCCGGGCCGGGCTCGCGGACCCCGGCGACGCGCTCGCCCGGCTGGAGGCACTGGGGGAGCCCACCCGGTCGATGGTGGCGATGCTCGGCCGGGTCGGCGACCCCGACCTCGCCCTGACCACGCTGGGCCGCATCGCCGAACGCTCCGAGGACCCCGAGGCCCTCCTCGAGGTCCTCGGTCGCGACGAGGGCACGGCCATGCGGCTGCTCAGCGTGCTCGGCAGCAGCGAGGCGCTCGGCGACCACCTGGTGCGGCACCCGCAGCAGTGGCGGGAGCTGACCGACCCGCACCTGGGGGACACCCGACCGCCGGCGTACCTGACCCGGAGCTGCCTGATGGAGGCCGTCGGCGCCGACCCGCGCGCCGGGCGGCCCGTCGCGACGCTCCCGGATGTCGAGGCGGTCGACGCGCTGCGCGTGGAGTACCGTCGCCGGCTGCTGCGCCTGGCCGCCCGCGACCTGGCCCACCACGTGGGCGTCGACGACGTCGCGGCCGAGCTCGCCGAGATGGCCGTGGCCACCCTGGACGCGGCGCTCGCGGTGGCGAGGGCGCGAGTGGGGGAGCGGGCCACGCAGGTGCGGCTGGCCGTCGTCGCGATGGGCAAGTGCGGCGGCCACGAGCTCAACTACGCCTCCGACGTGGACGTCATCTTCGTGGCCGAGCCCGCCGAGGGGGCGGACCCCCACACCGCGACACAGGTCGGCGGTCGCCTGGCCGCCGAGCTGATGCGGGTGTGTTCGGACCACACCGCTGAGGGCACCATCTGGCCGGTCGACGCGGGGCTGCGGCCCGAGGGACGCAGTGGGCCGCTGGTGCGGACCCTCGCCAGCCACCAGGGCTACTACGAGCGCTGGGCGAGCACGTGGGAGTTCCAGGCCCTGCTGAAGGCGCGGGCCGTCGCCGGAGACCTGGAGCTGGGGCGGGCGTTCACCGACCTCGTCTATCCGATGGTCTGGGCGGTCGCCGGCCACGACGGGTTCGTCGAGGACGTGCAGACGATGCGCCGGCGGGTCCTCGACCACATCCCGGCCAAGGAGGCCGATCGCCAGCTCAAGCTCGGGTCCGGCGGGCTCCGCGACGTCGAGTTCGCGGTCCAGCTGCTTCAGCTGGTGCACGGCCGATGGGACGATCAGATCCGGCAGCCGGCCACCCTCAGCGCGCTCGCGGAGTTGACCCGCCTGGGGTATGTCGGCCGCGAAGACGGCGAGGCCCTGCACCGGGCGTACTCGTTCCTGCGCCGCCTCGAGCACCGGATCCAGCTGGCGCGGCTTCGCCGGACCCAGGTGGTGCCCGAGGGTGAGGACGAGATGCGCCGGCTGGGCCGCTCGCTGGGCTTCCTCAAGGCCCCGGCCACGGACCTGGAGAAGGCGTGGCGACACCACCGGCGGGAGGCCAGGCGGCTGCACGAGAAGCTGTTCTACCGCCCGTTGCTCGCCTCCGTGGCGACGGTCCCGTCGACGGAGGCGCGCCTGAGCCCCGAGTCGGCGCGCACGCGACTCGCGGCCCTCGGCTTCCTCGACCCGGCCGCCGCCCTGCGCCACCTCGAGGCGATGACCAGTGGCGTCTCCCGCACGGCGGCGATCCAGCGCGCGCTCCTGCCGGTGATGCTGGGCTGGTTCTCCGACGCGCCGGATCCCGACGCCGGCCTCTTCGGCTTCCGCCGGATCAGCGAGTCCCTCGGTGGCTCCCCCTGGTACCTGCGCGCGCTGCGTGACGAGGGCGAGGTGGCCGAGAACCTGGCGACCGTGCTGGCGAGCTCGCGGTACGCCACGTCGCTGTTGGAGCGCCAACCCGAGGGGGTGCGGCTGCTCGGCGGCGACCTGCAGCCGATGACCCCCGAGGCGATGACCGCCGAGATGCTCGCCGGAGCCGGGCGGCAGGACTCCGCGGAGGCGGCGGTGCGGGCGGTGCGGGCGGTGCGCCGACGCGAGCTCTTCCGGCTGAGCGCCGCGGAGATCATCGGTGCGGTCGACATCGACGCCGTGGGGGCGACGCTCTCGAGGATCACCGACGCCACCCTGGAGGCGACGCTCGACGTGGTCAGCCGCTTCGTCGGCGAGCAGCGCGGACTCGACGAGCCGCCCACCCGCATGGCCATCGTGGCGATGGGCCGCTACGGCGGCTTCGAGCTCTCTTACGGCAGCGACGCCGACGTGGTGTTCGTGCACGACCCGCTGCCCGACGCGGACCCGCAGGAGGCGACGGCGTACGCCCAGGGCTGCGTGAACGAGCTGCGCCGCCTGCTCGCCGCGCCCGGCAGCGATCCGGCGCTGGAGGTGGACGCGGACCTGCGGCCCGAGGGCCGGCAGGGCCCGATGGTGCGCACGCTGGAGTCCTACCGCGCCTACTACGCGCGCTGGTCGCAGGTCTGGGAGGCCCAGGCGCTGCTGAGGGCCGACGCCGCCGTGGGCGACCCACGGCTGCGCGCGGACTTCACGGCCGTCATCGATGGCCTGCGCTTTCCCGAGGGCGGGCTCTCCGAGGACGACGCCGTCGAGATCCGCCGGATCAAGGCGCGCGTGGACACCGAGCGTCTGCCTCGCGGCGCCGACCCGCGCACCCATCTCAAGCTCGGCCGCGGCGGTCTCGCGGACATCGAGTGGACCGTGCAGCTGCTGCAGTTGCAGCACGCCGGCCAGTACGAGGCGCTCCGGACGCCGCGGACCCTGACCGCGCTGGACGGCGCGGTCGGAGCCGGCCTGCTGGACGCCCAGGATGCGCGCGACCTCGCGGCCGCCTGGCGGCTGGTCAGCCGGGTGCGCAACGCGCTGACGCTGGTGCGGGGCAAGCCGGGCGACACCCTGCCCTCGGACTCGCGGGAGCTCGCGGCCGTCGCGCTCCTGCTGGGGCACGAGCCCGGGCACGCGGGCGACCTCGAGAACGACTACATGCGGGCCACCCGGCGAGCGCGAGGCGTCGTCGACCGCGTCTTCTGGGGTGAGGCGGCCCGCGACCGCCCGCGCCCGGAGCGCCGCAGATGATTCGGGTGGCCGGAGCCAGCGCGATGAGCAGCAAGGTCGTCAGCCCCGGCACCGCCGCGGGACGACCTAGGATGCCGTCATGACCACCCGGACGCCCCCCTCGCCCGTGGACCGGGGTGCCGGGGCGCCGCTGTGGCGGCAGGTCCACGACGACCTGCTGCGGCGAGTGGAACGTGCCGAGTTCACCGACGCCTTTCCGGGCGAGCTGCGCCTGGTCGAGGAGTACGGCGTGAGCCGGCACACCGTGCGCGAGGCCCTGCGGCGCCTTCGTGGCGCCGGCGTCGTGAGCGGCGAGCGCGGCCGGACCTCGCGGTTGAGCCGGCCGGCGGAGATCGACATACCGATCGGCACGCTCTACAGCATGTTCGCCTCGGTCGAGGCGACCGGCCAGGAGCAACGCAGCGTCGTGCGCGCGCTCGAGGTGCGCGCCGACCCGGTGGTGGCCCAGCGGCTGGGTCTCGAGCAGTCCACTCCGTTCGTCTACCTCGAGCGGTTGCGACTGGCCGGCGGCCGCCCCCTGGCCATCGACCGGGTGTGGGTCCCCGAGGAGGTGACATCGCCGCTCCTGGAGGTTGACTTCACGAAGACCGCGCTCTACGCGGAGCTCGCGCGCCGTTGCGGGGTCCGGCTCACCGGGGGTCAGGAGTGGATCCGGGCGGTGGTCCCCACCGATGCGGAACGCGAACTCCTCGACATGCCCCCCGGCGTCGCGGCGTTCGCGATCGAGCGTCTGGGCCATCGCGACCGGGAGCGGTTCGAGTGGCGGCACACCCTGGTGCGGGGCGACCGGTTCGCGGTCAGCGCGGACTTCTCGGCGCGGTCGGGCTACCAGGTGCTCGGCGCCGACCACGTCCCGCCGACCTGAGGCTCGCCCGGCCCGGGCCGCTACTCGAGGTAGACGCTGGAGATGCGGGACGTCCGCACGCCCTGCTGCTCCCCGATGAACTCGCGGAGCAGGTCGATGGCGGCGAGCACCTTGTCCCCGGTCAGGCGGTAATAGACCGTCGTGCCGTCGCGACGGCCGGCCACGATCCCCCTCTCGCGGAGCACCGCGAGATGCTGGGAGGCGTTGGACTGGCTGACGTCGAGCACGTCGGAGAGCTCGCCGACACTCCGCTCGCCGTGCCGCAGGCAGGTGATGATCAGGAGCCGCTTGGGGTCAGCGATCGCCTTGCAGACCGAGGCGTGCAGCAGGTCGAGCTGCTCGGCGAGCCCCGGCTCGTCGAGCGTGCCCCCCGGCTCCTTCGCCATGCGTGTGGCCTCCTGCAGCGGCCCGCGGACCCCTCGGGGGCTGATCCTACGCCCGCCCGGGCCCCGGGACGGCCCCGAGCACGACCAGCGCGGTCGCCGCCAGCGCCAGCGCGATGGTCGTCACCGCCGCTGCGCGCAGGAGGCCGGGTCTGCTGGGGGCCCGCCCGTCCGCGGCGTGGTGGATCGTCCACGCATAGTGCAGCTCTGCCTGCGCCAGCAGAAGCAGCGCTGCGGTCAGCCCGACCAGGCCCGGCAGCGACGTCGCGGGACGGGTGGCCGCGTGCAGCAGCAGCGCGGAGACGCCGCCGACCGCGAGGGCGGTCCGCTGCCACGCCATGGCCGTGCGCTCCGCCTGCAGCCCCGAGTCCGGTGGCTCGGCGGCACGGCGGGCCCGCCGGCGGAACCACCGCCGCGTCACGGGAACTGGTCCCAGACGACGAGCACCGCGGCGATGACGGCGGAGAGCGCGAGCGCCACGGCCATCAGGCGCGGGGCCAGGGACGGCGCGAGCGGCTCGCCGCGCCGCATGGCGACCTCGTTGTCATACCAGTGGCGCCACGACAGCGCCGCCACGGTGCCGCCGAGCCCGATCAGGAGCAGGCCCAGCGCGTGCCGGACGACCTCGAGCCCCGGCACGAAGCGGATCACGGCGACGCCCGCCGCGATCAGGGCCAGGCCGGTGCGGACCCAGGCCAGGAACGTGCGTTCGTTGGCGAGGGAGAAGCGGTAGTCGGGCTCGTCGCCGGTCGCCCTCAGGGCAGCAATGCGCCTCATGGCGCCATCCTCTCGCGCGGGCCTCTCGCGCGGGCTCTGCCGGGGTGCGCAGCGACGCAGGCCGGCGCACGCTGCGGAGACCCTGTTGTATGCATCCAACCTAATGTAGTGTCACCGATCACCTCGTGGCGGAAGGGTCCGGTGTCCGATGCGGTACGGCTTTGCGATCGACCAGCGCACCTGCATTGGATGCCACGCCTGCACGGTGGCGTGCAAGACCGAGCACGAGGTGCCGGTCGGCCAGTTCCGCACCTGGGTGAAGTACGTCGACTCCGGCAGCTTCCCGGACACCACCCGCTCCTTCGGCGTGATGCGGTGCAACCACTGCACCGACGCGCCCTGCGTCAAGATCTGCCCCACGACCGCGCTCTACAAGCGCGACGACGGGATCGTGGACTTCGACTCCGAGCGCTGCATCGGCTGCAAGTCGTGCATGCAGGCGTGCCCCTACGACGCCATCTACATCGACGAGGACTCGCACACCGCCGCGAAGTGCAATCTGTGCGCGCACCGGGTGGACGACGATCTCGAGCCCGCGTGCGTGGTGGTCTGTCCCACGCACTCGATCTGGGTGGGCGACCTCGACGACCCGACGTCCGGAATCGCGCGGCTCGTGCAGACCGAGGAGACCGCGGTGCGCACCCCGGAGCAGAACACCGGGCCCAACGTGTTCTACCTCGGCGCCGACCGGGCCGTGCTGGACCCGCTCGGGGCCCCGGTCGACGACACCTACATCTTCGCCCACCCCGACGCCCAGCGGCTCCGCACGCAGGGTGACTACCCGTCGGACCCCACCACGGGGGCCCGGACCACGCTGAACACGGCACACCCGCCGCCGTGGGGCTGGCGGGTCGTCACCTACCTGTGGACCAAGGGGGTCGGGGCGGGGGCCCTGGCCCTCGCGCTGCTTGCCTGGCTGCTCGACGTCGAGCTCGGCAGCGGCTTGAGCGGCGTGGTCGCCCCGGTGCTGGGCGTGCTGGGCGCCGCCACCACGGGCGGCCTGCTGGTCTGGGACCTCAAGCGCCCCGACCGCTTCTACTACCTGTTCACCAAGCCCCAGTGGGGTTCGTGGCTCGTGCTCGGCGGCCTGGTGCTGGCCGGGTTCGCCGGCGGGTCGCTGCTGTGGCTGCTCGCCTCGCTCGCCGAGCTGGACGGCGCCCGCACGGCCCTGGCGTGGGCCGGGCTCCCCGTGGCCGCCCTGATGGCGGGCTACACCGCGTTCCTCTTCGGGCAGGCCGAGGGGCGCGACCTCTGGCAGTCACCGGTGTTGTTCTGGCACCTGCTCGCCCAGGCGGCGATGGTCGGCGGCGGGGCGATGGCCGTGCTCGGCGCGGTCTCACTCGACGGCGACGCCCTCGGCTTCGTGGCCGGCTTCTTCGTGCTCGGCACGGCGGCGCACCTGCTCGTCATGCTGATCGAGTACGGCGGCCGGCACGCGAGCCGGCAGGCGGCCGTCGCGGCACACCTGATCACCCACGGCCGGTACGCCCGGCTGTTCTGGCTGGGCTCCGTCGCGCCGACCGTGCTGGCTCTGGGGCTCGGCGCACTCACCTGGGCCGGGGGACCGATCGCCCTGCTGGTCGTGGCCGGGCTGCTGGTGCAGCCGGCGCTGCTCGCGTACGAGTCCGCGTTCGTCCGGGCGGGCCAGGACCCGCCCCTTTCCTGAGGGGTTCGCCGATGACCGAGCAGCACGAGGGCGATCGACCGGCCGGGCCGCCGCTGCCCGGCGCCCGCAGCCACGAGCGGCTGCGCAACTACCCGCCGCCCGAGACGTGGGACGCCCACGTCGAGCACGACGCGAAGGCGCACCCGCGGAAGGTGCCGCACACCTATTCGCTGGTGCCGACGACGTGCTTCAACTGCGAGTCCTCCTGCGGCCTGCTGGCCTACGTCGACCATGAGGATCTCTCGGTCAAGAAGTTCGAGGGCAACCCCGTGCACCCGGGCTCACGGGGCCGCAACTGCGCCAAGGGCCCGGCGACGATCAACCAGACCCACGACCCCGAGCGAATCCTGTACCCCCTGCGCCGGGTCGGCGAGCGCGGCTCGGGCCAGTTCGAGCGGGTCAGCTGGGACGACGCGATCGCGGACATCGCGGGACGCATCCGCCGGGCGATCGCCGAGGACCGCAGGGACGAGGTGATGTACCACGTGGGCCGCCCCGGGGAGGACGGCTTCGCCGAGCGGGTGCTCGCGGCCTGGGGCGTCGATGGCCACAACAGCCACACCAACGTCTGCTCCTCGGGCGGCCGGGCGGGCTACACGCAGTGGATGGGCTTCGACCGGCCCTCGCCGGACTACGCGAACGCGAAGACGATCGTGCTGCTCTCCTCGCACCTCGAGACCGGCCACTACTTCAACCCGCACGCGCAGCGGATCATGGAGGCCAAGCAGAACGGCGCCAAGGTGGTGGTGCTGGACCTGCGGCTGTCCAACAGCGCCGCGCACGCGGACCTGTGGATCGCCCCCTGGCCGGGCAGCGAGGGCGCGATCTTCCTGGCCGTGGCGTCGCACCTGCTGCGCACGCGCACCCTCGACCGGGCGTTCCTGCGCCGCTGGGTCAACTGGGACGTCTACCTGGCACACCGGCACCCCGACGCGCCCCGCGACTTCGACGTCTTCCTCGACCGCCTCACCGACGACTACGCGGAGTGGACCTTCGAGCGCGCGGCCGGGATCGCGGACGTGCCGGTGCCGCAGGTGGAGGAGCTCGCGCGGCACGTCGCCGAGGCCGGGAGCCGGCTGGCGACGCACACGTGGCGCTCGGCCGCGGCCGGCAACGAGGGCGGGTGGCAGATCGCCCGGGCACTGTTCTTCCTCAACGTGCTCACGGGGAGCGTCGGCACCGAGGGCGGGACGCACCCGAACGGCTGGGACAAGATCGCCCCGCACTTCCCGCAGATGCCGGAGCCGAACGACACCTGGAGCGAGCTGCTCTGGCCCCCGGAGTACCCGCTGTCGACCAACGAGATGTCGATCCTGCTGCCGCACCTGCTCCAGGACGGCCGGGGTCGCCTCGAGGTCTACTTCAGCCGGGTCTACAACCCGCTGTGGGCCAACCCCGACGGCTTCACCTGGATCGACGTCCTCAAGGACGAGTCGAAGATGGGCCTGCACGTGGCCCTGACCCCGACCTGGAGCGAGTCCGCGACCTTCGCGGACTACGTGCTCCCCATGGGGCACGCCGGCGAGCGCCACGACACCGTGTCGATGGAGACACACACCGGCAAGTGGCTCTCCTTCCGCCAGCCTGTCACCCGCGTCGCCATGGAGCAGCGCGGCCTGCCCTACCGGGACAGCCGCGACACCAACCCGGGCGAGGTCTGGGAGGAGAACGAGTTCTGGTTCGAGCTGTCCTGGCAGATCGACCCCGACGGATCGATGGGTATCCGGCGCTTCTTCGAGTCCGTGGATCACCCCGGTCAGAAGATGACGATGGATGAGTACTACGACCGGCTGTTCTCCTCCGCGGTGCCCGGCCTGCCGGAGGCGGCGGCAGACCTGGGGCTCACCCCGCTGGCCTACATGCGACGCTACGGCGTCTTCGAGGTCGCGCGCGACCAGTACCGGCTCAACGAGCGGGTGCTCGGCGAGGCCGAGCTGGAGGGCACCCATGTCGACGAGTCGGGCGTCGTGCGCAGGGACGTGTCGATGGACGTGGCGCCGCCGCTGGTCGGCGAGGCCGGCGCGGTCGGCGTGCGCCACGACGATGGGACCGTCACCGCCGGCTGGATGTCGCCCTCGCGCAAGCTCGAGCTGTGGTCGACCACGCTCGCCCAGTGGGGCTGGGCGGACCAGGCGGCCCCGGGCTACCTCGAGTCGCACGTCGCCGCCACGCGGATCGACCGTGCGGCGGACGAGTTCGTGCTGATGCCGAACTTCCGGCTGCCGACGATGATCCACACGCGCTCCGGCAACGCGAAGTACCTCAACGAGATCTCCAACACCCACCCGTTGTGGACCAACGGCGCGGACGCGGAGGCCCTCGGCGTCCAGACCGGCGACCTGGTGCGGATTACCACCGAGATCGGCCACCTCGTGGCCCGGGTGTGGGCGACCGAGGCGATCCGGCCGGGGATCGTCGGGCTCTCGCACCACTTCGGCCGCTGGATGCAGGAGGGACACCCGGGCAGCCGGTGGGTCATGGGCAAGGTCCGGCTCGACCGCTCGCCGGAGGACATCTGGTCGCTGCGCTACACCGACGGGGTCCGCCCCTTCACCAGCGACGACCCCGACTCGGAGCGGATCTTCTGGGACGACCCGGGCGTGCACCAGAACCTCACCTTCCCCGTGCAGCCGGACCCGGTCTCGGGGATGCACTGCTGGCACCAGAAGGTGCGCATCGAGAAGGCGCACGCCGACGATCAGTACGGCGACGTGCGCGTCGATGTGAAGGCCTCGCGGGCGTCCTACCGACGCTGGCTGGCGAAGGCGCGCCCGGGCCCGGGGCCCGACGGCCAGCGGCGGCCCGAGTTCATGATGCGCCACGTCGCCCCGAAGCGCTCGGCGTACCGGGTGCCGGTGGGGGAGCGGTGAGGAGCCTGCGGCGCCCCGCGGGGTCGCGGGCGCCGGGCATCGATGCCGGCGCGCTCACCGAGCAGGTGCGCGAGGCGGTCGGGCGGGTCGAGGACCCCGAGCTGCACCTGGGTCTGGCCGAGGCGGGGATGGTCGAGGACGTGGCCGTCGACCGCAGCGGGCGCGTCCACGTCCGCGTCCGGCTGACGACCCCGAGCTGCCCGATGCGCGAGACGCTCGGGCGTGCGGTCTCCGCGGCGGCCCAGGGCGTCCCGGGCGTGGCTCGCGTCGAGGTCGCATGGTCCGCGATGGCCGACCACGAGAAGATGGCGCTCGCCCAGCGCCTGCGGGGCGAGCGCCCCGGGACGGGCCCGCACCCCTTCGGGTCGGACTCCCCGACGAGGGTGTACGCCGTGGCCAGCGGGAAGGGCGGAGTCGGCAAGTCCACGATCACCGCGAACCTGGCCGCGGCGCTCGCGGCGCAGGGCCAGCGGGTCGGGATCCTGGACGCCGATGTGTGGGGGTACTCGATCCCCCACCTGTACGGCGTCCGTCGCGCGCCCGTGGCGCTCAAGGGCCTGATGCTGCCGGTGGAGGCGCACGGAGTCGCCCTCATGTCGGTGGGCTTCTTCGTCGACGACCAGGAGCCGGTGGTCTGGCGTGGGCCGATGCTGCACAAGGCGATCGAGCAGTTCCTCACCGACGTGCACTGGGGTGGGCTCGACGTGCTCCTCGTCGACCTGCCGCCGGGCACCGGCGACGTCACGCTCTCACTGCTCGAGCTGGTGCCCGACGCGCAGCTGCTCGTGGTGACGACCCCCCAGCCGGCGGCCCGCACGGTTGCGGCGCGGGTCGGGCGGATGGCGGCCGACGCGCGGATGCCGGTGGCCGGCGTCGTGGAGAACATGACCGAGCTGATCTGCCCGGCCTGCGCGACGCGCACCCCGCTCTTCGGGTCGGGCGGTGGCGACGCGCTGGCGGGAGAGCTGGCCGTGCCGCTGCTGGGCGCCGTGCCGCTCGACGTCTCCCTGCGCGAGGCCGGGGACGCCGGCGTCCCCGCGGTGCTCGCGGCACCGGGGTCCGCCTCCGTGGCCGAGCTGACGCGGATCGCGGCCGAGCTCCCCGTGGTGCGGCGCAGCCTCGTCGGGCGGCCGCTACCGCTGGCCGTCGTCTGAGGCGCCCTCGGCGTCCTCTCCCGTCAGCCGGGCGTCGGCCTCGGCGCGCGGCTCGCCGTCCGGCAGCGCCACGTGGCACTGCGGGAAGATCCGGGCGGTGCAGTGACGGCAGATCTCGGAGTCGAGCCGCGGGTACACCGCGTCGATCGGCCGGGTCTTGACCGGGAAGAGGTTCTCCCGGCCGATCGCCGCGACGTACTCCTCGTGCTCGAGCAGCTCGCGCACCGGCTCCTGGGCGCGGTAGAAGGAGAGGCCACCGCCCATCCGACGGCGTCTCGACGCCTCCTGCGCCAGCATCTCGGCCCCGGCCACGTCGACGAAGTTCATGGTGGTGGCGGCGATCAGGAGGTGCTTGCGCCGGGGATCCTCCTCGTCGACGCGCTGGAGCTCCGTCTGGACGTGGTTGACCGCGCCGAAGAAGATCGAGCCCTGCACGCGGATGATGGGGACCTGCGGGCACTGCGGAGCGTCTCCGGCCGGGACGAAGAAGTAGCTCTCCGGGTCCGGGTCCGGGACCATCTCGATCATCGTCGGGCGGGACGTGCGGGAGAGGTAGACCATGAGCGAGGCGATCACCCCGAGAAAGATGCCGCGCTCGAGGTCGACCAGGGTCCCGATGAACGTCACCGCGAGGACCACCGTCTCGGTGCGGCTGGTGCGCAGGATCGAGGCGATGTGGTGCCGGTCGATCAGCCCCCACGCGACGACGAAGAGCACCCCGGCCATCGCCGCGGTGGGCAGGTAGGCCGCCCAGGAAGAGACGCCAAGCAGGATCACCAGCAGGAAGCCGGAGGCGAAGACGGCGGCCAGCGGGGTGCGCGCCCCCGAGGCGTAGTTGACCCCGCTGCGGTTGAAGGATCCGCTGGAGGCGTAGGCCGAGAAGAAGCTGCCGGCGAGATTGGCCAGCCCCTGGCCGATGAACTCCTGGTTGCCGTCGATGCGCTGCTCGGACTTCACCGAGATGGACCGGGCGATCGACACGGCCTCCGTGAGCGCGAGCATCGTGACGATGAGCGCCGGGAAAGCCAGCGCGTTGAGCGCCTCGAAGGAGAAGTCCGGTGCCGAGAGCGGCGGCACGCCGACGTCGAGCGCGCCCACGGTCGGGATGTCCGCCTCCCCGGCGCCCACGAGGCGGTTGATCACCGCGGCGGCGACGCTGCCGACCACCAGGGCCGCGATCATGGCCAGCTTGGGTATCAACGCGCGCAGGGCGATGCTCGCCACGACGGTGATCGTCGCGACCGCGGTGACCCAGGGATTGATCTCCCCGACCCCCCGGGCCAGCTCCAGCAGGACCTCGTGCACCCCGAGCCCGCGCTCCAGGTCGAGGCCGAAGAAGTTCTTCACCTGGCTGGCCGCGATCAGCACGGCCGCCCCGGCGGTGAAGCCGATGATCACCGTGTGCGAGATGAAGTTGACCAGGACTCCCAGGCGGGCGATCCCCAGGACCAGCTGGTAGAGGCCGGCCAGGAACGTCAGCGTGAGCGCGAGCCGCACGAACTCCGGCGATCCCGGCTCGGCCAGGGGTTCGATGGAGGCGAAGACGGCGATGGAGATCGCCGTGGTCGGCCCGGTGACCAGGTGCCGGCTCGAGCCGAACAGCGCCGCGACGACGGTCGGCACCATCGCGGCGTACAGGCCGTACTGCGGCGGCAGCCCCGCGATGGTCGCGAAGGCGACACCTTGGGGCAGGACGATCAGCGCGCCGGTTAGTCCGGCGAGCAGGTCGGCGCGACTGCTGCTCCGGTCGACCCGCGGCCACCAGGTCAGGAAGGGCAGCAGCCGCGCCGCACGAGCGCGGTCCAGGGCGGCCACGGGGAGCGTCAGGCGCGGCCCGTGAGTATCAGGTTCCAGTACATGAAGGGCAGACCGTACCGCTTCAGATACCACATGTCGCGCCGCTCCTTCGTGGTGTCGATGAAGGGGAACGACGGCGTCACCTGGAAGTCGTAGTCGAACTCGGCCAGGAGCATCTTGTTGCGCGCCGTCGTCAGCGGACAGCTGGCGTAGCCGTCGTAGGACTTCGGCAGGGGCTTGGACTCCATCGCGGCCAGGAGATTCTCGACGAGCACGGGAGCCTGCTTGCGGATCGCCGCCCCGGTCTTGGAGTTCGGCGTGGAGCCGGCGTCACCGAGGGCGAACACCTCCGGGTAGCGGGTGTGCTGCATGGTGTGCTTGTCGACCTGCACGTAGCCGCGCGGATTCTCGGGGTCCGCGAGCGGGCTCGCCTTGACCCAGTCGGGGGCGGACTGGCGCGGGACCACGTGCAACAGGTCGTAGGAGATGCTGTTCTTCGTGTCGTTCTCGGCGATGACCGCCTGGCGGGAGTCGGGATCGATCTCCACGACCTCCGAGCTCTTGTGCACCTCGATGCCATAGGACTGGGCGACCCGCTCGAGCTCCTTGGCGAAGACGGGTACGCCGAACATGGCCGGGGTCGGGAGCGAGAGCACGACGCGGATGTTCGAGAGCACGCCCTGTTGGCGCCAGTAGTCGGCGGCGAGGTAGGCGATCTTCTGCGGCGCGCCGGCACACTTGATCGGGTTGGCGGGCATCGTGAAGACGGCGGTGCCCTGGCGCATGCCCTTGATCAGCTCCCAGGTCTTGGGGGCGGAGTCGAAGGAGTAGTTGCTCGAGACCGCCGGTGTCTCCATCGCCTCGCTCATGCCCGGGATCTCGGACCAGTCCAGCTGGATGCCCGGGCACATGACGAGGTAGTCGTAGCCGACCCGGCGGCCGTCGCCGAGCGTGACGAGCTTCTCGTCCGGGTCGACCGCCTCGGCGGCGCCGCGGATCCAGTCCACGTCCTTGGGCATCACCGAGGACTCGGACCGCACGGTCTCCTTCGCCGGGGCGCAGCCGCCGCCAACGAGGGTCCACAGGGGTTGGTAGTAGTGCTTCTCCGAGGGCTCGATCAGCCCGATGTCGGTGACGCCCTTCTTGCGCAGTCGCGCGGCGACGCTGATGCCGGCGGTCCCGCCGCCGACGATGAGGACCCGGTGGTGGTCGGCCATGGTTCGTCTCCCTGGTGACGTGCGGCTCGGGGGCGGTCCCCGGGCCAGGCCTCAGACGTCGCTGGACGTGAGACCGAGCTCGGTGGCGCGCTCGTAGGTGTCGTCGATGAGCGTCACCTGTTTGCCCGCCCGGTGCAAGAGGCTGCTGGCGATTGCGGCGCGGACCCCGGCCGCGCAGTGCACGAGCAGGTCGCCGTCCGGCACCTCCTCGATGCGCTGGAGCAGCGCGTGGATCGGCACGTGGGCCGAGCCCGGGATGCCGCCGCCGGCGCGCTCGTCGTCGCGGCGGACGTCGAGCACCGTCGCCTCGTCCAGGCCGGCGTCCCTTCGCTCCTTGAGGTCGAGGAAGGAGATGCGCGGGTAGGAGACGAGCTCCTCGCCGTCGGGCACCAGCTCGTCGATCTTCCCGACGGCCGCGCCGGCCGGGCGGTCGATGCCGATCCGGACCAGCTGCCGCTGGGCGGCAGCCACGTCGTCGGCCGACTCAGCGATCAGCGTCAGCGGCATCGACCAGGGGATCAGCCACCCCACGTAGACGGAGAAGTCCCCCCCGAGCTCGATGCCGAGGGAGCCCTTGAGGTGCCCCGCGGGGTAGAGGGTGCGGTCGCGCAGGTCGACGACCCACTCGCCCTTCTCGATGCGCGAGCGCAGCTGGTCGGGGTCCACCGGCTCCGGGGCGCTGAGGTCCACCGGTCCCGGGCCCTCCAGGTTGCGCGGTCCCATATGGGCGTAGTAGGCGGGGTAGGCGGTGAGGTTGCGGACCAGGCGCTCGACGAACTCGTCCTCGTCGGTGGTGGTCAGGGCGTCGTTGCGCTCCTTCTCGGCACCGATCGTGGAGCCGTCACCGCCGGTGGCCGAGCCGGAGGAGCAGAAGCTGCCGAAGCCGTGCGTCGGGTACACCGGCGTCTCGTCCGGGAGGGTGTCGACCAGGCGGCGTGCCGTGTGGAACTGGGCACGGGTGAGCGTGTCGGTGTGTTCGGGGCCCAGCAGGTCGGTGCGGCCGACGCTGCCGAAGAGGAGCGATCCCCCCGTGAACACGGCCGGCGTGCCCCCGTCGGAGAGGGCGTAGGACAGGTGCGTGTGCGTGTGGCCCGGCGAGTGGATGGCGTGCAGGACGAGGTCGCCGTACTGC
The DNA here is from genome assembly GCA_963731985.1 of uncultured Actinomycetota bacterium. GTDB lineage: Bacteria > Actinomycetota > Actinomycetes > Propionibacteriales > Nocardioidaceae > Nocardioides. The sequence goes on from CAVSYA010000013.1 coordinate 190,611, forward strand.
CTCTCCTCGTTGTCGGTGATCGGCACGCGGTTGAAGGACACGGGGTCGTCGCCGCTGACGAGGTAGTCGGCGCCGGTGAGGCGGGCGAGCTCGAGGCCGCCGGTCACGTAGTCGTTGTGGATGTGGGTCTCGGCCACGGCCGCCAGGCTGAGGGCGCGCTCGTCGAGGAACGCGAGCACCCGGTCGATGTCGCGTTGGGGGTCGATCGCCACGGCGGTCGTGCCGTCGTGGACCACGTAGCTCCGGTCGCCGAGGTCGCTGGTCTCGATGATCTCCACCTGCATCGGGGAGGCCTCCTGTTGTTGACCGGACATTTGGGCGCCACCGTAGCGAGGGGATGACCTGCGTCACAAGCCGTCGTCTCGCGGTTGCCGCACGGGTCCGGGGGCCGAGCGGACGGGAATTACCCGGGGCGGTATTCAAATGTACCGACATTTTGGACCCGCGCCAAGGGCTCAGCGCGCGGCGGGACAGGCGGGCGCCTCGAGGCCCGCGCCGGCGTCGCGATCGAGGAGGCCGGCGGCGCGAGCCCGACCCAGGTTCCACTCCAGCCAGTCGTCGTCCCCGCCCCGATCGTCGCGCCCCCCGAGCGCGCAGGACCGCTCGTCGTCGGGCAGGCCGGAGAGCGGGGCGACGGCGTCGTCGGAGAGGCCGCGCAGGTAGCCCCAGTCCACCGTTCCCGTCTCGGCGTACCGGGCGAGGTTGTGCTCGGCGATCCAGGCGTCGGGATTGATGGCGGCGAGGCCGAGGAGCGTCACCACCCCGCTGACGAGCGCGAAGCGGGGCAGCCACGCGGCCCGCAGCGCGATGCCGGCCGCCAGCAACGCCAGCAGGACCACGCCGAGCCAGCCCTCGAAGACGTCGACGAGCAGGCGCAGGCGCGTGAACCCGTAGGCGTCCTGGTAGGCATCCATGCGGAAGAGCGCCGAGGCGACGACGACGAGCGTCTGCGCGCAGAGCAGGCCGAGCGAGGCGCGCAGCCACCCACGGTCCGCTCGCGTCTCCAACGGGGCCTTGCGGCCCGCGGCCCAGACGACGAGGAGCGTCAGCGAGGTGGCGACGGTGAGCTGCCCGAAGCCCTGGGTGGCGTACTCCGCGTACGTCAGTCCCGTGGAGCGTTCGAGGTAGTCGTCGCCACCGAAGATGACGGCACCCTGGGCGATCAGGAACGCCGCGAAGACGGCGTTGACCACGAGCACCGGGGCCAGCCACTCGAAGCGACGGGTCACCGGACGCCCGGGGTGGCCCCGAGGGTCGACCCGGGGCGGGTTCAGGGCCAGGTAGGCGGCGGCCAGCACGGTGCCGGCGACCGCCACCGCGACGAACACCCGCGCGACCAGGGTGTCCACCCGCAGGTCGGGCAGGACGCCGCCCGCCCACTCGGCGAGCAGCGCATCGGCGGAGGCGAAGAGGGCGCCGAAGACGAGGAGACCGAGGAGGGACCAGGCCGCGGTGCGCAGCAGCGCGGCTCCTCGTCCCAGGCCGGTGAGCGAGGCCAGGGTGCGTCCCAGCCACGGCAGCCCGCGGATGCCCGCGAGCGGCCAGGCGAGACCCGAGAGGAGGAAGCCCGGCAGCGTGCGCGAGCGAGTCACGCCGACGGTGCAGAGGCCGGCGCCGGCCAGCAGGCAGAGCCCGACGATCCAGTCCGCGTCGCGGACGATCGTGGTGCCGGCGAGCAGCAGGCACAGCGCGCCACAGGTCAGCGTGAACGGGTCGCGCCGGTGGCGGCTCGCGCCCAGCACCACGGCCCCCGCGGCAAGCAGCACGAGGAAGGTGCCGAGGCCCAGGTTTCGGTCCACGAGGACCAGCCCGGCCAGCGCGCCGCTCAGCACCGCGCCGGCCAGGACGCCCACGCGGGCGGGGACTCCGCGCTCTGGCCAGAAGCCGCCGAAGAGGTCGTCGAACAGGGGCCACCGCGACGGGGCCGCCGGGGGGGTGTCCAGTGGGGTGGCCGGGGGAGTCGGCGGGGGTGACGCGGTGGGCACGATCCTCTCCTGGGTCTCGGTCTCGGTCTCGGTCTCGGTCTCGGGCGGTCGGCGGGGCGGCGTGCGGGGGAGCTCGACCCGGACGCGGGCGCCCGGGCCGGGAAACGCTGGATCGGGTCCCCCGGGCTCGGGGTCGAGGAAGCGGATCGAGCCGCCGTGCAGGTCGGTGACCCAGCGGGCGATGGCGAGGCCGAGGCCGGTCCCGCCACCGCCCTCCGCGACCGCCAGGGTGCCGAATCGCTCGAAGACCCGCTGCCGGTCCGGGGGCGCGAGCCCCGGGCCCTGGTCGTGGACCTCCAGGCGGAACCGATCGCCGCGCCGGGCCGCGGTCACCCGCACCGTGCTGCCGGGCGGGCTGTGGCGGGAGGCGTTGTCGAGCAGGTTGGCCACCAGCTGGCGGAGGCGGGCGGGGTCCGCCGAGACCGTGTCGACCCCCGCGTCGACCCGGACCTCGAAGGTGACGTCGCGCCCGAGCACGCGCGCCTCTGCGACGGCGTCCGCGAGCATCGACTCGACGGCCACGGGCTCGGGTCTCAGCGGCGTTCGGCCGGCGTCCACGCGGGCCAGATCGAGCAGGTCCTCGACGAGGCGGCCCAGGCGCTCGGCCTGGTCGAGCGCCGCCGCCAGCGAGTCGGGGTCCCGCGGGGCGACGCCGTCGACGAGGTTCTCCAGCACGGCGGTGAGCGCGGCCAGCGGCGTGCGCAGCTCGTGGCTGACCGTGGTCACCAGCTCGCGGCGCTGCCGGTCGACGGAGGCAAGGTCGTGCGCCATGGAGTTGAAGGCCCGGGCCAGCTCGCCGACCTCGTCGCCGGATGCGTCGGCGACCCGGACGCCGTGGTCGCCGGTCGCCATCCGGCGCGCGGCCTCGGTCATCTCGCGCAGGGGGGACGTCATCCCGACGGCGAGCAGCTGCGTGAGCGCCAGCGCGAGGGCGATCGTCACGGGGATGCTCAGCCACGCGGGGACCCCGCCGGCCCGGCCGAGACTGCCGACCACCGCGGCGACGGTGACGCTGGCCGCCACGAGCAGTCCGAGCTTGACCTTGATCGAAGAGACGCGGGCCAGCGGCTGCTGCAGCGTCATGGCCCCGGCCCCGGCCCCGGCCCGGGCTCCGGCCCCGGCTCGAGGGCGTAGCCCACGCCGTGCGCGGTGCGGATCCGGTGGGCGCCGACCTTGGCGCGCAGCCCCTTCACGTGGCTGTCGACCGTGCGGGTCCCGAACGCCTCGGCCCACCCCCAGACCTCGGCCAGCAGCCGCTCGCGGGAGACGACCGCGCCCGGGGTGGTCGCCAGGCACAGCAGCAGGTCGAACTCGGTCGGCGTGAGCCGGACCTCGTCCCCACCGCGCCACACCCGGCGGGCGGCCTGGTCGACCCGGAGGTCGGCGAGCTCCAGCGCCCGTCGGCCGGCGGCCTCCCCGGCCCGCTCGACCCGGCGCAGCAGGGCGGCGACGCGGGCGACCAGCTCGCGCATCCGGAACGGCTTGGTGAGGTAGTCATCGGCGCCGACGCCGAGGCCCACCAGGATGTCCGCCTCGTCGGTGCGCGCGGTCAACATCAGCACCGCCACGGGAGCGTCGGCCTGGATCCGGCGGCACACCTCGTGCCCGTCGAATCCCGGCAGCATGACGTCGAGCACGACGAGGTCGGGGGACCGCGCGGCATGGGCGTCCACCGCGCCCGGACCGTCCCAGGCCCGCGCAACGTCGTACCCCTCGGCCGCGAGCCGCTCGGAGACCGCTTGGTTGATGACGCGGTCGTCCTCGACGACGAGGATCGTCCGGCGCGCGAGGGGCATGCCAGCAGGCTAGAAGCGCGGAAGGCCGGAAGCGGTGCACGACGTGTGCAGGTTCTGTGCAGGAGTCCCGGTCCGGCGGTCTGCTGCCCGGCGTGGAGGCCGTTCCCGCCCGCGTCACGGGCAGCGGGGGTCGGACCGCCGTGGCGACTCCCGGCTTCGTCCCGAGCCGGCTACGGCCTGCCTCCGCAGCTCCCGGGGGTACCAGGCGGCGGCGGTCGCGAACAGGAGCCGCTGGAGCACGCCCCAGACGGGAGTGGCCATGAGCATCGGGACGGTAGCGGCGACGAGGAGTGCGGCGACGTCCCCGGCCGCGCTCCACCGGGTCCTGTCGCAAGCGGTTGCCACTCCCGGTAGCGCAGCGCGCGGACGCCGAGCACGGCGAGTCCGGGGAGGACGAAGCCTGCCCGGGCGACCCAGGCGCCGTCCACGCCCTGGGCAGCTGCCTCGCTGGTGCCCAGCTCGACCCACGAATAGGACGGCGGCAGGGCCAGCGGCGCCAGCATGAGAAGCAGCAGGGACACGGCCAGGGCGCCGAGCACCACGACGCCCCAGCGCCGTGCTCCGGAGCCCCTCATCGCCACGAGGGAGATCCTCCACCCCGGGCGGGTCAGCCCTCGATCGGGACCGCCGACCCGGTCACGCGGATTCCGCCCTGCTCGGGAATCCCGACCAGGAGCTGGCTCGGCCGGCCCATCTCGTAGCCCTGGTGGATCTCGATCGTCGTCGGGACGGCGACGAGGCGGAGGCCGCGCAGATACCCTCCGAGCGCCGCCGCCGCGGCGCCGGTGGCCGGGTCCTCGACCACCCCGCCGACCGGGAACGGGTTCCGGGAAAGGAACTGGTCGGCGCCGGTCCGGTGCACGACCTGCGCCGTCGTGAGGCCGTGCGCCACCATGAGGTCCCGCAGGGCGTCGAACGCGTAGTCCATGGTGGCGAGCGCGGCGCCCGATGCGAGCGGCAGCACCAGGTGCCACGCGCCGGCGTAGGCCAGCCCGGGCGGGATCTGCGGGTCTAGCACGTCGGGATCCCAGCCGAAGGCGTCGAGCGCCGCGGCGAGCACATCGCCGGCGACCGGTCGGCGTTCCGGCTCCACGGAGGTGAGCATCGCCCGCCAGGCGCCGTCCGGCCCCTGGCCGGCCTCGACGACCACGTCGCCCGCCGCGGTCTCCAGGCAGAACGAGCCCGGGCCGAGACGCGCGGCGAGGCCGACGCCGGTGGCGATGGTGGCGTGCCCGCAGAACGACACCTCGCCCCTGGGGCTGAAGTACCGGGTCACCCAGCGCCGGTCGTCGATCCGCTGGTTGAAGGCCGTCTCGGAGTAGCCGACGTCCGCGGCGATGCGCTGCATCTGCCCGGGCGGCGGGAGCACCGACCCCAGCCACACCCCCGCCGGATTGCCACCCCCTCTCTCGGCGGCGAACGCCGCCAGTCGCAGCAGTTCCTCATCCATCCTCGGTCTCCTCCGCTCGGCGGTGGTACCCGTGCGACGTACGCCGCGTCCCGCACCCGGGCCGGGTAGCGGTCGCGGCCCTGCGCCTCCACGATGCCACCGGTCCGGGAGGCGGCGAGGAGCGGCGCGCCCCGGCGGGTGCCCCGCGGGTGCCTCCCCCGGCCGAACTCGAGGCTACCTCTGGGCGAGCCCCGCCACCGAGCACTACCCTGAGGCACCCGTGCCCGCTGGGGCCGGATTCACCCTCGTCGAGCCTCCACCAACACCCGGTCGATCCACGACCGCGACCCCGAGGCCGACCTCGTACGACCGAAGGATGCGATTCGGATGCACATGCCGATGATCGGCCCGCGTCGGCCACGCTGGCGCACGACGGAAGGGATCCCACGATGAGCGAAGCCATCGCGATCGTCGGTGGGGATGCGGCGGGGATGAGCGCCGCCTCCCTCATCGCCCGCTCCGGCGACGATGCCGACGTCACGGTCTTCGAGCGCACCGGCGTCAACTCCTACGCGGCCTGTGGCCTGCCGTACCACGTGAGTGGAGACATATCCGACCCCACCACGTTGCTCGTGCGGGATCCTTCGTACTTCACCAGCAAGGGGATCGACCTCCGGCTCCACCACGAGGCGATCGACCTCGACACGTCGGCCGGTTCGGTCACGGTCTTTGATCGGGTGACGTCCACCTCGTACGAGCATCGCTACGACAAGCTCCTGATCGCCACCGGTGCGAGCGCGATCGTGCCGCCCCTGATGGCTGGCGGGGCGGCCAATGCGTTCAGCATCCGGCACTACGACGACGCCATCGCCCTCGTGCAGTACGTCGAGCAGCACCAGCCCCGGCGCTGCACCGTGATCGGGTCGGGTTACCTGGGCCTGGAGATGGTCGAAGCGTTGCGGGCGCAAGAGCTGGAGATCACCGTCGCCGAGGGCGCCGATCAGGTGTTCCCCATGATGGATGCCGACATCGCCGAGCTCATTCACGCGGAGCTCGTCACGCAGGGGAGCGAGGTCCGGCTCGGCGAGGTCGTCGTGGACCTCGAGCAGGGCGATGACGGACGCATCCGCGCCGTGCGGACGGCGACCGCTCGTTGGGAGTGTGACCTGGTCATCCTCAGCCTGGGGGCAGCACCGAACATCGACCTGGCCCGCAAGGGTGGGATCGACGTCGATGCGACGGGCGCGATCGCGACGACTCCCACCATGCTGACGAACGTCGAGAACGTCTGGGCGGCGGGCGACTGCGTGTCGACGACTCACCTGGTCACGGGCGCGACCGTGTGGGTCCCCCTGGGCCCGGCGGCCAACAAGCAGGGTCGGGTGGCGGGATCGGCGATGATCGGTGGGGACGCGCAGTTCGGCGGAGTCGTGGGCACGAGCCTGGTGAAGGTCTTCGATCTCCATGTCGGACGCACCGGTCTGACCGAGACCGAGGCACGGAGGTGGGGAGTCGACGTCGCGTCGACGACCATCACCGCCGACGACATTGCGCACTACTATCCGGGGTCCCGAGAGACCACCGTCAAGCTCGTCGCCGATGCGACGACGGATCGCCTGCTCGGCGCTCAGATCGTGGGGCGGTCGGGGGTGCCCGGTCGGACCAATGTGGTGGCGACCGCCCTCCACGCCGGGATGACGGTGGCCGATCTCGCCGATCTCGACCTCGGGTACGCACCACCGTTCGCCCCGGTCTGGGATCCGCTGCTCATCGCGGCGAACCGCCTGGGCTCGATGACGAAGGGGGGCGTGCGGTGATGGACCCGACATCCGCGCGGAGCGACGGCGCTCCCGAGAAGGGCACCCGTGCCAGCTTCGACGCCCTGACGCCCCTGTCCTTCCTGGACCGGTCCTCGCGCGTGCACGCTTCCCGGGTCGCCGTCGTCGACCAGGGCGTGCAATACACCTATGCCCAGTGGCAGCAGCGAGCCGTGGGTCTTGCTGGCTACCTGGTCTCCCTCGGCATCAACCGTGGTGATCGAGTGGCCGTGATGGCAAGCAACAGCGAGCCGATGCTGCTTGCCCACTTCGCCGTCCCGATGGCCGGTGCCGACCTCGTGGCCATCAATACCAGGTTGAGTCCTCGCGAGGTCGACTACATCCTCGAGCACTCAGGAGCACGGGTCGCGTTTGTCTCACCCGAGCTCGTCGAGAGCCTGGTGGACCGTGCTGGCCTGATTCGCGTCGTCCTGGACACTGACTTCCTCGGCGCCCTTGATCGCGGATCCGCGGCGTACGCGGGATGGTCCGTCGAGGACGAGCGTGACTCGATCTCGATCAACTACACCTCCGGGACCACGGGCAAGCCGAAAGGCGTGATCTACCACCACCGCGGCGCCTATCTCAACGCCCTGGCGATGGCGCTCGATCATGGGCTCAGCGCCGAGAGCACCTACCTCTGGACGTTGCCGATGTTCCACTGCAACGGATGGTGCTATCCGTGGGCCACCGTTGCCGTCGGTGCGCGGAACTACTGCGTCCCGCGCATCGATCCTCAGCAGATCTGGGATCTCTGCTCATCGGGCGAGGTGACCCACCTCTGCGCAGCGCCGACCGTGCTCACCATGCTGGCCGAGTCGGAGTTCGCCACCGCCATCGACAAGCCCGTCCGCGTCGTCACCGCGGGTGCTCCCCCTTCCCCGACCATCATCCAGCGGATGGAGGACTTCGGGTTCGTCGTGGACCACGTCTACGGTCTGACCGAGACCTACGGGCCGTTCACCGTGAACGTGACGAACGAGGAGGCGAACGCCCCCGAGGACCTCGGCCGCTACGGCGTGCGCGCGAGACAGGGCTTCGCCAACGTGGCGGCAGGCTTCGTCGAGGTGCGGGCAGACGACGGCAGTCAGGTCCCCGCGGACGGTCAGACCCTGGGCGAGGTGTGCATGCGGGGCAACGCCGTCATGACGGGTTACCTCGACGACCCCGAGGCGACCCGCGAGGCGTTCGCGGGTGGATGGTTCCACTCAGGCGATATCGCCGTCATGCATCCCGATGGCCAGATCGAGCTCCGGGACCGTAAGAAGGACCTCATCATCTCCGGTGGAGAGAACATCAGCACCGTCGAGGTGGAGCAGGTCGTGCTCCAGCACCGCGACGTCGTCGAGTGCGCGGTGGTCGCGCAACCGGATGAGCGTTGGGGGGAGGTCCCGGTGGCCTTCGTGACCCTCCGCGGGGCAGCGACCGCCACCGATGCCGAGCTGCGGGCGCATTGCCGCGACCGGCTCGCGCACTTCAAGTGTCCCGCGCGGTTCGTCTTCAGCGAGCTCCCGAAGACCGCGACCGGAAAGATCGTCAAGACCGAGCTCCGGGACCGGGCCCGCGGGCTGACCACGTAGTCCGGCCGCCGCGCGTCCCCGATCCTCTGACCCCCCGGACCTCCCGACCCCGGCGCGACCCCTCAGGGGGCTTCTCGGCGGGCTGGCCGACCGTGGTGCTCCTCAGCCTCGGGGCTCGCCTCGCCCAGCACGGCGATGACCTGTGCCGCCGCGACCGGTACGGCGGTGGCGACCGGTGCGGTCAACGGAGCGCCGTGCTCGAAGCCGCCGGCCTCAACGCCCACGACGACCAGGCGGGCGGGGAGTCGGTGCAGGGCACGGGCGAGCTCGACCGCGGCGCCCAGGCCGAAGGCGTGGGTGCCGCCGTGCCCGATGGCGGACCAAGCCCGCTCCGGCATCGGGGCAGCGCCGATCCCCGTCTCGAGCTCGTGGACCGATCCGGCCGGTCCGCCCGAGCACACCGCGTCCACGACGACGACGACGTCGTGCCCGGCCCAGAGGTCCAGCAGCGCCGTGGGGTCCTCGTGCTCGATGACGCGGGCCGCCGCGGGGCCCTCGGCCGCGACGACGCGGGCCACCACGGGGCCGATGGCGTCGTCGCCGCGGTCCACGCTGCCGAGCCCGATGACGAGGGGGGCGCTCACCCCCGGTCCACGGTGAGGTCCAGGAAGTGGGTGGCGCAGGAGATGCACGGGTCGTAGTTCCGGATCGCGTGCTCGCAGCGGTGCTGCAGGGCGTGGTCGTCGAGATCGGTCCACCCTTCGACCAGGGTCCGGAGATCCGCCTCGATGCTGGGCTGGTTCTGGGACGTCGGGGGCACGATCTGCGCGTCCCGGATGATCCCGGCATCGTCGAGCACGTAGCGGTGGAACAGCACCCCGCGCGGGGCCTCGCTGGCCCCGAACCCCTCGCCCACCCGCGCGGGAACCGAGACGCTGGCCGCCGTGCCTCCCGTCCACCCATCGATGATCCGCAGCGCCTCGTGGTAGGCCTCCACGAGCTCCACCGCACGCACGATGATCGAGCGGAACGGGTTGCGGCAGGTAGTGCCCAACCCGGCTTCGGCGGCGGCCCGTTGGGCCAGGGGCGAGAGCCGGTCGTGGTTGAGGGTGTACCGGGCGAGCGGGCCGACGACGTACGCACCGCGTCCTCCCCCGTCCAGCGTCGCGTGCAACGCGTTCGAGTGCGCGAGGTGGAACTCCTCGATGTGGGCCGGGAAGTCCCGCACCTCGAACGCACTGCCCGAGGAGGTCACCACGCTCCCGGCCTCGATCGGGTAGCCCTCCTCGGCCCGAAGCGAGACGTACTCGTGAGGCTGTTCCATCTCGGGGAAGTCGAAACCGGCCACCAGGGCGACCGTCTCCAGTGCGTCGTCGAGTGCTCGCTCGAGCACCGGTCGGAAGGCACGGAGGTCGGCGAGGTCGGGCATCCGGTAGAAGCCGCCCACCTTCACGTTGACTGGGTGGATCGACCGCCCGCCCACCAGCTCCATGAGCTGGTTGCCGGCCCGCTTCATCCGCAGTCCTCGCTCGACGACGGCCGGGTGGTCGGCAGCCATCTCGATCGCGCCGTCGTAGCCCAGGAAGTCGGGGGCGTGGAGCAGGAACACGTGAAGCGCGTGGCTCTCGATCCACTCCCCGCAGTAGAGCAGTCGGCGCATCAGCCGGATCTCCTCCGGGACGACGACGCCGCAGGCGTCCTCGATCGCCCAGCAGGCGCTCATCTGGTAGGCGACGGGGCAGATGCCGCAGATGCGTGCGGTGATGTCGGGCGGCTCCGTGTAGGACCGACCGCGCAGGAACGCCTCGTAGAAGCGCGGGGGCTCGAAGATGCGCAGCTGGACGTCGGTGACCCGGCCGTCGCGGAACTCGATGTGCATCGCCCCTTCCCCCTCGACCCGGGCCAGGGTGCCGACGTGCAGGACATGGCCCCCGTCGGTGAGCTTGTGGTTCACGGCTTCCCCCCGTCCGCGGCCCGTCGTTCGTGTCTTTCGCTCTCCCTCAGGAAGGCCTCCGACGCGGCGGTGAAGGTACGGAAGATCCGCATCACCTCCGGCTCGCTCATGCCGTCGGTCCGCAGCCGGGCCGCGATCGAGGCGGTGTTGGGGGTGTCCTGCGGGCCGAAGCAGCCGTAGCACCCACGGTCGAAGGTCGGGCAGAGGGCACCGCACCCGGCCTGGGTCACCGGCCCGAGGCAGGGCGTCCCGTGCGCGACCGTGACGCAGACGTTGCCCCGGCGCTTGCACTCCACGCAGACGCTGTGGCTGGGCACCCTCGGTCTCCGGCCCTGCAGCTCGGCCGCGAGCACCTCCAGCAGCTGGTCCTTGTCGATCGGGCAGCCGCGCAGCTCGAAGTCGACCTTCACGTGGGCCGAGATCGGGGTGGAGTGGGACAGGGTCGAGATGTACTCCGGATGCGCGTAGACGATCGAACGGAACTCGGCGACGTCGGCGAAGTTGCGGAGTGCCTGGATACCGCCGCTGGTCGCGCAGGCCCCGATGGTGATCACCCGGCGCGAGACCTCACGGACCTGCTGGATCCGCTCGAGCTCGTCCGGCGTCGTGATCGACCCTTCCACGAGAGAGACGTCGTAGGGTCCCTCCACCACGGCTCGCGTGGCCTCGGGGAAGTAGGCGATCTGGACTGCACCCGCCAGCGGGATCAGCTCGTCCTCGCAGTTGAGCAGCGTCAGCTGGCAGCCGTCGCACGACGCGAACTTCCAGACCGCGAGCTTCGGACGGCTGAGTCCCGATCCCGCGGTGTCGCCGGGGGAGTCGCTCCCGAGGTCCTCGATCGCCGCCATCGGCTACAGCTCCGCTCTCGCCATGAGGGGTCCGAGGAGATCGTAGGACAGCACCGGGCCGTCCACGCACAGGAAGTACTCGCGCAGCTGGCAGTGCCCGCACAGCCCCACCCCACACTTCATGTTGCGTTCCATGGACAGCCGCACGCGGGAGTGCGGCACACCGCGGTCCCCGAGGGCCGTCGCGGAGTGCCGCATCATCACCTCGGGCCCGCAGATCAGACCCAGGGCGCGCCCCGCATCGAGCTCGGCTCGGGCGATGAGCTGGGTGACCAGGCCGACGTTGCCACGCCACGCGTGCGGTCCGTGGTCGACGATGACCTCGACGTCGATGCCGTGGTCGCCGGCCCAGCTCCGGAGGTCCTCGGTGAACAGGATCTCCTCCGGGGTGCGTGCGCCGTACAGCAGCACGACCCGCCCGTAGTCCTCACGCGCGGCCCGCACCTCCAGGACGGCAGGGCGCAGAGGCGCCAGCCCGATGCCGCCCGCGACGAAGACCACGTCGCCACCGCGGCCGGCGCTGACCTCCCACCCCGTGCCGAACGGGCCGCGGACTCCCACCACGGTGCCGGGCGTGGCAAGCGCCAGGGCGCGCGAGACCGAGCCGACGTCCCGGATGGTGTGCCGGAGTGTCGCGGGCCGCCCGGGGTCGCCACTGATCGAGATCGGCACCTCCCCGACGCCGAAGGCGTGCAGCATCGTGAACTGCCCGGCAGCGAACGCCAGCGGCTCTCCGTCGAGAGGCTCGAGATCGAGGGTGTGGGTGTCCTGGGTCTCCCGGCCGGTCCGGGTCACCACGAACCGGCGGGGGAGCATCGACATCAGCGGTTGCCGTACAGGTCGAGCAACCGCACGCGCGCCGAGTGCAACCGCGTGGACATCACCTGCACCACGCGCTGGAGCAGCAGGTAGCCGAGGGCGGAGTCGCTCTCGCACTTGCCGCGGAGACAGGCGCCGTCGATGGCGACCAGGCTCGTCTCCTCGGTCGCCACGGCGTCGAAGGTCCACCGGTGCGGCGCCACCAGCCAGGACCAGCCGACGACGTCACCGTCGCGGGCCGTGTCCAGCACGGCCCCCTCGGTCGGCAGCCGCATCTGGATCGCGACCCGGCCGCGGCGGATGACGTAGAAGGTGTCGGCCGGCTCGCCCTCGCGGAACACGTACTCACCCGGCCGCCGGTGGGCGTTGACCGCGCAACCCGTCACCAGGGCGATCGCGTGCTCGTCCAGGCCGGCGAAGAACGGGTGGCTCGGGAGATACTGCTCGATCGTCTGCATGCCGCTCACGCCTGCCCCGGCTCGCGGGGTGTCCCGTCGGCCCCGGCCGCCGCGGAGCGGAGGGCCGCGGCTTCCTCGGTGATGTCGATGGCGGCGGGGCACCAGGTGATGCAGCGCCCGCACCCCACGCAGCCGGAGGTGCCGAACTGGTCGATCCACGAGCCGAGCTTGTGGGTCATCCACTGCCGGTAGCGTGAGGTCACCGAGGCCCGGACCGTGCCGCCGTGGATGTAGGAGAAGTCCGAGGTGAAGCACGAGTCCCAGACCCGGGCCCGTCCGGCGACGTCACCGGTCAGGTCGGTCACGTCCTCCACGCTGGTGCAGAAGCACGTCGGGCACACGGCCGTGCAGTTGGAGCAGGAGAGGCAGCGCTCAGCGACCGCATCCCAGATCGGGCTCTCGGCGTTGGCGTAGAGCAGCTCCTTGAGCTCGAAGGTGTCGAGGGAGCGGCCCATCCGGCCGGCAGCGTCCTCAGCGAGGTGGGCGGCGCCCTCCAGGTCGTCGTCGGGAGCCGGACCGGCGCCGATCTCGTCGAGCACCTCGGCGCCGTGCTCGCTCGCCACCTCGACCACGAACCGGTGCCTATCACCGTCCACCAGCTCGGTGAGCGCCAGGTCGTAGGGGGCGCCCCGGCCCGGTTCGGGCTTGGGACCCGTGCCCATGGAGACGCAGAAGCAGGTCCCTCCCGGGTCCGAGCACGTGATGGCGACGACGAACGCGGACGAGCGTCGGGCCGCGTAGCTGGTGTCCTCGTGCAGCCGGCCAAGCAGGACGGTGTCGTGGATGCCGAGGGCGCTCAGGTCGCAGGAGCGAACCCCGATCAGTGCGTACGGCGCCTCCTGCTCCGGCTTCTCGTTCGGCTCGACCGTGAACCCGCTCGCGGTTCTCTCCCCGCGCCAGAGCACCTCGTGGGTGGGGAAGAACACCGGCTTGGCGGACTGCGCGCCGCTCGCAAAGCCGAAGAGCTTCTCATCGTCTCGCCGCCGGAGCCGGTAGTGGCCCGCTTCCTGGTCGTCGCCCCAGCCCACCGGCAGCTCGCGGACGGTGGTGATCGGCGCGTTGACGACCGCGCCAGACCTCACGGTCGGACCGACGACCGTGAAGCCGCGGCCCAGCAGAGCGTCGATGAGCGCCTGTACGCCGTCGACGTCGATCAGCCGAGCCGGCATCGACGGTGCAGGAGAGGCGTGGTCGGTCGAGCCCATGCCGTCACGGTGCCACCGAGGGGCGGCGGACGGAAGGGACCAACGGCCGGTGCTGAGGGGACCCGGGTGGACGTCTGTTTCAGGACCCATGCATCCGCTCGGGAGGGCGATGTGCGGCAGGGGGTGGATGCAGTCGAACCCGGCACACTGTGTGCATGCCTGATCTCACCGACAAGGTCTTCGTCGTCGTGGGTGCCTCCGGCGCCCTCGGCTCCCGCATCGCCCAGCGGCTCGCCGGCGCCGGGGCTTCGCTCACCCTCGCCGTTCGCTCAGCGGACTCACCGATCGACGGTACCCACACCGTCTCCGCCGACCTGCGCGAACCCGACGCCGCGCAGCGGGTCATCGACGCCGCGATGGAGCAGCACGGCCACATCGACGGGGTCGTGATCGCGGCCGGCATCGCCGCGTTCGGCCCGCTCGCCGAGATCGACGACGACACCGTCGACGACCTGGTTCTCGTCGACTTCCTCGGGCCCCTGCGCCTGCTGCGAGCGGCTCTGCCCGTGCTCGAGCCTGGCGGCGTCGTCGCGGGGATCAGCGCCGTTCTCGCCGAGCAACCGATGGCCGGGATGGCGACGTACTCGGCGGTCAAGGCCGCCGCGTCGGCCCTCTTCCTCGCGGCGGCGAAGGAGGCGCGCCGGAGCAAGATCCGGGTCCTGGACATCCGCCCCCCGCACACCGAGACCGGCCTGGCCGGGCGCGCCATCGCCGGGGTCGCCCCGAAGATGCGCGCCGGCGCCGACCCGGATGCGGTGGCCGAACGGATAGTGGAGGCCATCCTCGGCAACGAGAGTGAGCTGCCCAGCTCGGCGTTCAGCTGAACCGCGGCGTCCGTGCACCAGCGCGCGGTTGGGCATAGTCGACGTAGGTCCGTTCGGAGCACGCGAACGCGTCGGACGTCACGCGCGATCGAGCGCACGCGAGGGCAGGGTGGCCTGGACCGTTTCCGTGGATGATCCACCGGCCGGCGACGTGCTGAACCAGTGGGGCGGCCGGTCCTGCTGGTCCTGCAGGCGCCTGGGGGGGTCGAGACAGGCGCTGGGCGCCCTCCTCGACCATTAGCCCCGGATCAGATGGCGTAGCGGCGAGGTGTGGTGCCCCGCGCCGGCCCGTCAGCGTGATCATCGACCGTCCTCCCCGTGCGTGGTGGGGCGACGCGTGCTGCTCGGTGTTCGACTCAGCCTGTTGATCGGCCTTCTCGCCTGTGAGGGAGTGACCTGGACCAGCGGATTCGGTGGCCCCTGTGCCAGGTATCCAGGAGGTCTCGGTTGCCTGCGATCTCGATCGTGGAGTCGTCGCCTCGGTTCCAGAGGGCCAGGTACAGATCGGACGCCGGGCCGGCGATGGTCACGTCGGTGGGTCCCTGCCCGCGGATGGTGGTGATTCCGTTCGGGGTCATCGTGACGTGCCACCGATCGTTGGTATCGCTCGGGTGGACCGCCATCGTTCCTGGCATGTCCATCGGGAACTCGCCACCCCGAGGAGCGAAGGCGGCGAGCAGCTCGTCGATTCCGTCGGCGGCGAACGCGGGATCGAAGCTCGTCTCGGTATGGCCAACGTGTTCGGCGTCGAAGCGGTGGACCGCGATCTCGTGGGCTTGGCGTCTGGCCCACATCCCCAGCGGCGAGGGTGCGGGCAGGAAGACCCGGCACTCGAGGTCGGCTGGAGCTGACGTGAGCTCACGAACCAGGTTGGCGTTCGTCTCGAGGTACCAGTCGATCAACTCGTCGTCACTCGGCCAGAAGACAGCGAGATCAGGCCAGTACGCCGACAGCTCGGAGAGGTCATCGACCCACAGCTTCACGGCGCGATTGGACACCTGCGCCGCAGCCCAGAGGTGGATTTCGGCGAGATGGCGGACGAGGTCACGCATGTTCCACCCGGGACAGGTGGGGAGGACCACATCAGGCTCGATGCGTCGAGCAGCGTCAGCGAACAGGCGGCCTTCCTGCTCGATGGCGGTGACGTGTCGGGCGATTTCCACGATGTCCTCCCATACCCATGGGCTTCGCAGGCGTCGAGGGATCCCGTGCGTCGGGCCATCGATACTGCAGAGTGCAGCAATATATACTGCAGAACGCAGTAGAGTCAAGGCATGCCTCCGAGAGCGACCCCGTCCTCATATGCAGTCCTCGCCCTCCTCGCACTCAAGCCCTGGACCGGGTACGAGCTCACTCGCCAGGCCCAACGAAGCCTTCGCTACGCCTGGCCCAAGTCGGAGCGCCTTCTCTACTCCGAGCCGAAGAAGCTCGTCGAGCTCGGATATGCCACGGTCCGGCAAGAGAACAGCGGCGGCCGGATCCGCAACGTGTACACGATCACTGAGGAGGGGCGCCTCCGCCTCACCGAGTGGACGCGCACCCGGACCGAGCCGCCCCGTATGGAGATAGAAGCGTTGTTGAGGCTCCTGTTCGCCGACCACGGCTCGCGCGACGACCTGCTCAGAGCCCTTGACGAGCTGGAGGACGACATCGGCGCTCACCACGAGGCCATGGTCGATCTGATGGGCTCCTACCTGGACGGCGGCCACCCGTTCCCACAGCGAACACACCTCTCCGTGCTCTTCGCCACCTTCCACGTCGACATGTTCAAGACCATCGAACGGTGGATCGAGTTCGCGCGAGTCGAAATCGATGAATGGCCAACCACTCACGACCTCGGAATGACCCCACGGACCGAGGCCCTCACACGCCTCCTCGCCCAGGACCGTTCACCACTGAACCCGTAGACGTGCAGAAAAGCACCTCAGGAACGAGAACCCTCGCGGCCGCCAAGCCTGGGTTGCAAGCCGGTGTCCGTTGATGCGCGGCGCCGAGCGGGCGGGTCACCGTCCGGCGGTCTCGGGGGCGTGGGCGCCGACGTCGAGCGTGACGAGGTCGAGCGTGACGAGGTCGAGCGTTCCTGCATCGAACACCATTCTGGAACCATCTCGCATGACCAACCGCTACCGGAGCGGCCCGAGCTCGGACGCTGCGACCGCAGGTGCCGCGTCTGTCCCGCACTGGATCGCGCATCGAACGGGACGGCGAGATGGACCTCTCGCGGGGAGGCGTCGCCCGGAACTTCAGCTATCGCCCGGCCACCCCGCATCGCCCGTGCTTGCTCACGCGTCATCGGCGGGCCTGCAAGGAGTCGCAACGCCCCCGTGAAGCCGGCCCCACCACGCGCATGTATTCCGGTTGACGATCCCCGGGTTCGAACGGTGTGCGTCGCATCCAAAGAGCTCCAGTGACCGACGGCAGCAGGAGGGGGTTCATGGACCGGCTCCAGGCCGCGCGGGGTGACGAGTGGGGCAACGGCGATAGCCGCCAGCAAGACCACCCCCGGCTCCCGCTCCCCGTGGTGCGGCGGCAGCCTGAGCGGGGCGCATCTTGAGCCCGCGCGGGGGGATCAGGCGTCACCCGGCGAGGGCGCTGAACGCCTCGAACACCATGTACGCCGGCCAGAAGATGCCCTGGAAGATCGCGTAGGCGTGCTCCCAGAAGCCATCGGCCTGCTGCCAGAAGAACACCCAGGCCCCGAAGATGCCCAGTCCGTACAGGGCGCCGCTGCCAGCCGCGCCGGCGTTGTTGCCGCCGTCAGCCATCGGAGCGCCCCCTCGCGCGCCGCGCGAGCTCGGGTGCCAGCAGGATCGTCAACGGGATGAGCAGCCACAGCCGGCCCTCGAGGAGGTTGTAGTCCGCGAGCAGCGCGCTCCAGGAGTTGCCGGTGACGTAGTGCCCGAAACCGAACTCGAACGCGATCGTCATCGCCACCCACCCGGCGCCGACCTGCCAGGCCGTCCGGCTGCTGCTCAGCGGCCACCACCGCTGCAACAGCCACGAATAGCCGGCGATCAGCATGATCAGCGTCACCGTGGAGATCTGGTGGGCCGCGTGATCGCCCACGGCCTCGCCGTAGAGGCCCTCGCGCGCGACGCCGTTGGCGATCGCCAGGGCAGACAGTCCGAGCCAGGCACCGATCCAGCGGGGTCGTGCCGACCCGGGACGGCGGGCGTTGCTGGGGACAGGTGTGCGGTGCAGGAGCGCCATCGAGACCATCTCTCCTAGGTCGGTTCCATCTCGACCTCTCCATCTTGCACCCCCGGCGGGGGCGGCCGCAGTCACGCAGGTCTCAGTGCCGATCGGCCGTGCGGCGCACGGTCGGCGCCGCGACGCTAGAGGGATTCCGGGAGGATCTGGGCGCGCTCCCCGAAGACCGCGATGGGTGAGGAGCCCAGTCCGGCAACCTGGCGGTGGCCAGGTGGGTCTTCCCGGTCCCGGGCGGCCCGAGGAGCACGACGTTGCGGCCCTCGGTCAGGAACCCTCCCGAGGCCAGCGCGCCGACCTGCTGCCGGACGGCCGGCTGTGCGTCGAAGTCGAAGTCTTCCAGCGTCTTCACACCACCGAACCCGGCGGCGCGGATCCGTAGGTGTGCACCTGAGGCGTTGCGGGCGCTGACTTCGCGTTCGAGGACCGCTGCGAGGTAGTCCTCGTGGGTCCAGCCGGCATCGCGGGCCTGGTCGGCCAGCCGGGCGGCGGCCTCAGTGATCCGAGGAGCTTTGAGCGCACCGGCGAGGTAGGTGATCTGCTTGACGGCCTCGGTGCTCGCGGCCTTCGCCTTGCTGGGTGTCGTGGCCATCAGCTGATCCCTTCACCCAGGCCGAACGCACGGTCGTAGTCCGAGAGGTCCCGGACCAGTTCGTCGCCAGCCACGACACCCGTGCGGGGTTGTTGAAACTGCTTGCGTAGCCGGGCGGCTGTCTCGACGTGCGCCGGGTCGGTGATCGTCATCCCTCGCGCCCACACACGCCGGTGCTCGGCGATCAGGCGACCCTCCAGCCGGATCCGAACACGCTCGAGGTCAGCAGCGACGTCGACCATTCCTCCGATCACCTGTGGGTCGACGGAGTAGTCGCAGGTGTCGAGGCGGACGTAGTAGTCGCGGCCCAGCCGGATCTTGTTGCGCCACCCCAGGTGCAGCGGGATCGGTGGCAGCGGCAACATCGCCGTCCGATCGGCATCGATCAGATCGGTCGGCGCGGCCTTGATCGTGCGGACCACCCTGGCGTTCGCCCGGCCCAGCCAGTCGGTGAACTGGATGTTGAAGTCGGCCGGTGAGGTGAACGTCCGACCGCGGGCATGAAGGAGGTCTCGAACCAGCCGTTGCGACGCTCCACCACGCCCTTGGACTCTGGGTCCCGGGGTGGCAACAGCACCAGCTTGGTCGCCAAGGTGCCCATGAACGCAGCCACTCCCTCGGCGCGACGTGGACCACGACCGATGCCGGGCTCGTTGTCCCAGATCAGCCGACGCGGGACCCGACCGAGCTGCTGGATCAGCTCCCACGAGCCCAGCAGCAGGTCCTCGGTCTTCCTCGTCGGGATCATCCGGGCGGCCACGAACCGCGAATGCGCCGCGGTGATCACCAGGACCGGCAACAGCTTCGCGGTGCCGTCCTCGAGCGTGACCTTGCGGCGGGAACCACAGATCGCACTGCGCCGCGTCGCCAGCAGCCCAGGTGATCCGGTCCGCGGGGTCAACGGGGCGATAACTCCGTGAACGACGTCGGCCCGAGCGACCGCACATAGCGCGGCGGCGCATCCGAGTTCACCGCCTTGATGACCGTGGTCCTCGAGATCCCCAGCCGCTGAGCGATACGCGCCTTCGGCACCCCTTCCGCAGCCAACCTCCTGATCAGCGCCCAGTCCCCCAAAGTGATCACACTCCAATCGTTGAGCGCTCACTTTTCACCGCCGAAACTGTCCAGTTTTCGAGCGCCGCCGACATGTGGGAAGACGAACCACATCCAGTGGCTGGCCTTGCGTCCAGGGTGCAACTCGTCCAAGGCCTGCGCGTAGACACCTTCGACTGGCCCTCGATGAACGCTCCAAGCGGTAGAGGTCCTCACTCACACCGTCGAGACGACGTGAGGTCCGGCGGTCTAGGTGCGACAACGAGACCGGAACGGGGCGGAAGTACGCTTGCCGGCTGCCGGGCGAGCCGGTGGTTTCAGAACCCGCGGGTCGGTGCCTCAGCTCGTCCGGGGCCCCGCCCCGGTAGTCCTAGCATGGCCCTCATGGTCGAGCCAGACCGTCGGGCTGCGGCCGCCATGTGGGCGGCCTACCGCGACGCGCACCCCGAGGTGTCCGACGAGCCCCCGATCGCCGAGACGTTTGGGGACTCGCCGGAGCTGGCTGACGAGCTGCTCCAGTTTGTTCTTGACGGCCCCAAGCGGGCGACGGCAGCCATGGTGGCCGAGTACGTGGCCGAGGGCGAGCCGCTGCCCCGCCTCGGTGGTCACTGGATCGCCTGCGATGGGACGGGCGTGCCCAGGGTGGTGTTGCGCAGCGTCGAGCTCCGGCTGGGGCCGCTGTCCTCGGTCGACGAGCAGTTCGCCTGGGACGAGGGCGAGTACGACCGCACGCTGACGACCTGGCTCGACGGGCACCGCCGCTACTTTCGCCGGGCCTGCGCAACGCTGGGAGTAGATTTCTCCGACGAGATCGAGGTGTGTTTCGAGCGGTTCCACGTGGTCTGGCCGCACGAGATCGCCGACTGACCAGCCGGCGCGATCCGCACCGGACCGCAGCCCCGAGCAGGGCTCGTGTGTCTGTCAGGCAGCGGAAGGACGCGGCCGGCAGGCGCACTCCAGCCGACACATTGTCCGGGGCGACTCACGAGTTCGATCGGCCCCCGGACCGTCGACGAGGCGACGCCGGCGCCGACGCGCTCACCGCGCCGTGGCGGTGAATGATGGTCGGCATGGAGATCCTCGGCAGCCGTATACTGCTGCGTCCCACACAGCTCCACCGGAGTCACCGGTTCTATCGAGACACACTGGGCCTGGCGGTCTACCGGGAGTTCGGCGGCGATGACGCGCCCGGCATCGTGTTCTTCTTGGGTAACGGCCTGCTCGAGGTCAGCGGTCGCGCGACCGACCCGCCAGGGGATGCGATCGCGCTGTGGCTGCAGGTCCGCGACATCGGAGCCGAGCACCGACGCCTGGTGAACGCAGAGGTGAGGGTTCTGAGGGAGCCGCGGCGCGAGGTGTGGGGGCTTATCGAAATGTGGATCGCAGACCCGGACGGCGTGCTGATTGTCCTGGTTGAGATTCCGGAGAGGCACCCGCTCCGACGGGACCCGCGCCAGCTCGGCGCTGCCGACGAACGAGCCGCCTTGCCGGCTGGCTCGACCTCGGCGTCCACGTGGGGCGGAGTGCCGCTGGTGACCGCGGACGTCATCCGAGGTGGTCGACGGCAAGACCGGATCGCATGACGCACCCAGGAGACGTCATACCGTCTGGTGGGCCTGGCGGCCGCAACGTATGACGTCATCAGGAGGGGCGCTTCTCCGGTGGCACTATCTGGGCGAAGTGATGCTGGTCCTGTGGGGGACTGGGTCACCAGTCATGTGACGGTCCTAGCAACCATGGCGTCGCTCGAGCCGACGATGCCACAGCGCTTGCACGCCCCCGCCGGCCGGGACCGTGAACGGTGGCCATGCACCGCTCTTGTCGCAAGAGATCGGGATCAGACCAGAAACGGCGGCGGGTGATCGGGTGGGCGGTCGCTGATCACATGCGCACAGATCTGGTCGAAGACGCTTTGAAGATGGCCATCGCCCTGCGCGGCGAACGACCGTCCACGGTGGTCTTTCATGCCGACCGAGGAACTCAAGGCGGATTCCAGTGGTCGTCGCAACACCTTGATGATGGAGGTGTGTGGTGGCGAATTTGAATCGCCCCGCGTTTCGTGGAGGCTCGGTTAGTTGGATCCGACCACAATGAGGACCGGGTTCTCACGGTAGTGCTCGGTGGCTCGGGCCGCCCAGTGGCTCGCCTCGAACTCGGCCGGCGGGATCAGGCCGATCTCGCCGTGCAGGCGCCTGTGGTTGAACCATTCGACGTACTCGGCGACCGCGATCTCGACGTCACCGACGTTCTTCCAGCCGCCCTTGGGTCGCATGACAGGGTTGCGGATGCACTCGGCCTTGAACAGCGAGTTCAGCGCCTCAGCCATCGCATTGATGCTCCTATAGATCGCAAGCCGATCAAGCGACCAGTTTCTCTGGCGGGGCCGCACCGCTGGTGGTTGTGGCCAGAGGTGGGAGTAGGTGGTAGATCTCGCGGGCGAGGTAGCGCTTTAGGCAGCGGATGATCTCGCGTTTGGAGAGGCCTTCGGCGGTGCGCCGGTTGACGTAGGCGATGGTCGGTTCGTGCCACCGCATGCGGACGATGACGGCGCGGTAGAGGGCGGCGTTGGCTTGCCTGTTGCCGCCGCGGTTGAGTCGGTGGCGTCCGTTTGTCTTGCCTGACCCGGCCGGGATAGGACAGGCGCCGCACATCTTCGCGAATGCTGCCTCCGAGCGGATCCGATCGCTGTTGTCCCCAGCGGTCACCAGCATCTCGGCGGCGATGTCGAGTCCGACGCCGACGGCTTCCACGAGCCGGGGGGCAACCGCCTTGGTCTGGGACTTCAGGTGTCGGCTGTGGATCTTGATCTCCTCGTGCAAGGCCAGCCAGCGCCGGGCCAGAGACCCCAACACGTGCCGCATCGCGGCGTCGGGATCATCCAGGGAGCCGGCCGACTCCAGTTGTGAGCAGGCGGCGATGAGCTTGAAGTCAGTGAGTGGTTCCAGCTCTGCGCGAAGCTCATCACCGGCAGTGACCAGGGTCGCCTTGAGCGTGATCATGGCCGTAGTGCGGGCCTTCACGGCCGTGTCGCGTGCGATCTTGAGCACCCGCAGGGCCTCGATTGCGCCGTCGGCGGTCTTGGGCTGGGCCATCTTCACTCCCGACAGCACCTGACGGGCAGCGTGCTCGGCGTCGATGGTGTCGGATTTGCCCGACATCCGACGCTCGCCCTTGCGTGGTGGGCGGTGGACTTCATGGACGGTGTGCCCGTGGCGACGCAGGAACCGGGCCAGGCCGATGCCGTAGGACCCGGTGCCTTCGACACCGAAGGAGAGGAGTCGCCCGTTCGGGCCGACGTGGCCGAGACAGAACTCGAGGAGTTCGACGAAGCCGGCCGAGGTGGCAGGGATGAACAGCTCGGCCAGTCGGCCGCCGAGTCCATCGATCAGAACAGCGACGTGCTCGTCCTTGTGGGTGTCGACGCCGACGATGACATCGTCGCTGCGTAGTTGCATGCTGGGCATGGCCTTGGGTCTCCTTCACAGATCCGATGGTCAACGCCAGCTGGTCGGGCGGGCGGACAGGACTGCGATGAGACCCTGGTCGAGTCAGGCTCCTATCAGGTCACTGCCCGCTCGGCCAGCCGGTCCGAGCATCGCTGCCGCAGACGGTCGACACGTCAACGCCAAGGCACCCGCAGGGCCGGTCATAACAAGGGTCAGACCCCCTGCAGCAGCGACACGAGGATGCTCGCAGTCGTAGCTGTCACCCTTCGATCCGACTGATGCGACGGCCTCGGCTTCGGCAAGCCGCTCGGTGTAGCGAATCGCTCGATATTGCACGCCCCTGTCGCTGTGATGGGTGAGGCCGGTGACGTCCTGGCCGGCGCGTTGGCGGGCCCATAGCCCCATGTCGACGGCGTCCAGGGCGAGGTCGGTGAGTAGCGAGGTGGACACTTGCCAGCCCACGATCATCCGGGAGAAGACGTCGAGGACGAACGCGACGTAGGTCCAGCCGGCGTGCGTGCGAACGTAGGTCAGATCGGCCCCCCAGAGCTGGTTCGGCCCCGTGGCGACGAACTTGCGGCCCACCAGGTCTTCGGGCCGCTCGGACTCCGCGCCCTCGCCGATGGTGGTCTTGCGGGTCTTCTCCCACGGGATCCCACGCAGCCCCTCGGCTTTCATGAGACGCTCCACGGTGCAGCGGGCGACCGCGATGCCTTCGCGGTTGAGCTCGGCGTGGATCTTTCTTGCGCCGTAGACCCCGAAGTTCGCCTTGTGGGCGACCTTGATGTCGTTGACCAGGGCGGCGTCACGCACGCTTCGCGCCGAGGGTGGCCTGGTCTTGGCCGCGTAGTAGGTGCTCGGGGCGATCTGCACGCCGGCGTCCTTGAGGACTGTGCAGATCGGCTCGACCCCGAACCGATCGCGGTGCTGGTCGATGAAGTCGATCAGCACCGCGGTCGGCATCCCTACTTGATTCTGCGGTCGAGCTCCGCGGCCGCGAAAAAAGCCGCGGACGTCTTCAGGATCTCGTTGGCCCGACGAAGCTCGCGCATCTCACGTTCGAGCTCGGCCAGCCGCTGAACGTCATCGGTCGGCGTGCCGGGCCTGGCCCCGCCGTCGATCTCGGCCTGACGTACCCAATTGCGCAGGGCCTCGGGGTGAACCCCGAGCTGATCGGCGACCCGCTTGATCGCCCCACGAGCGGACTCTGGATCCCTCCGGGCGTCCATCGCCCCGGGTTCCGCAGTTGGTGGGCACGCGAACGGCCTGAATTCGCAGGATGACCTGCAGAAACGCGCTCGGGGGCTGTGAGGGGTTGTGTGTCCACGCCTTCGGAGGCCCTTGCTGGGGGCGTTTGCCGAGGTCAGGCGGGGTGTAGAGCCGTCACGGTGGCCGGCGCAGGGACCTGGCAGTCGCGAAGAATGCCTGCTTGGGCGGTGCTGAGCGGGGTGACGTGGACGACGCTGCCGGCGGACCCGGTGAGGGTGACCGCGTGGAGGCGGCCGAGCTCGATGGCGATGCGTCGCCAGGTCTGTCCGGTGCGTCGTTCGGCGACGCGGATGAGGAGCAGCGCGAGCCAGCAGAGCAGGACGTGGGCGCGGATGCGGGGCTCGAGGCGGTGGAACACCGGCCGGAGCTCGAGGGTGGACTTCATGTCGCGGAAGCCGCGTTCGGCTTCGAGGAGGTTCTTGTAGCCCAGGGCGATGTCCTCGGCCGTCAGGTCGGGGTCGCTGGTGGTGAGCAGGTACTTCCCGTCGAGGCGTTCCTCGGCGGCGACCTTGGCCCGGTCGATCACGAGCCGCCCCGAGGGTAGTTGCCGTAGCCATCGGCCCAGGGCGGGGTGGTCGCGCAGCGCGCACTCGGCCTTCACGTGCGCGGCTTCGTCCGCGCTGGTCTTCGCGGTGCTCTTGCCGGTCTTGCTCGCCTTGCTGGTCTTCTTGGTCTTGCTGGCGGTGGTGCGGATGGTCTTGATCCGGTCGAGCTCGACGGTGATGCGTTCCAGGGCGGCGTCGCGTAGTGCCCTCTGGCGCTCGGCTTCGTCGGGGTTGTGGCAGATCACCCACCGGCGGTCGGGTGCGGCGTCGAGGCGGACCTCCTTGACGCGGAGGTTGTCGCGGACCTGGGCGTAGCGGCCCTGCCTGGATAGGGCCTGTTCGACCAGGGGCGCCCCGGACCGCATCCGTTCCCCGGCGATGAAGTGCCCGCCGGCCCGGCGCAGGTAGTCCAGGTTCGAGGTCGAGGAGAAGCCACGGTCCACGACGGTGACAACCCGGCCCAGACGCCAGTCCCGCATGCCGTCCTTGACCTCGGGCAGCACAGACTGGTCGTTGGTGTTCCCGGGCCAGCACCAGCACCGCACCGGGATGCCTTCCTTGGTGACGGCCAGCCCGATCACGATCTGGGGCAGGTCGGTGCGGTGGTCCTTGGAGTGGCCGTACTTGCGGAACGCATCGTCACCTTCCTCCTCGGTGTCGCGTTCGAAGTAGGTGGAGGTGGTGTCGAACAGCAGCACGTCGACCTCCAGGTTCAAGAGGTCGGCGACGGCGAAGAACACCGCCTCCTGCACCCCGGCTTGGGCGTCGGCCTCGACGAGGAGGTCCATCGCCCGGTACGCCTGGTCCTCATCCATCGTCTCCAGGCCGGGGATCGCGACGTCGTGGGTGACCCACTCCGCCGCAGCGAACTTGGAGATCGGGTCGATCGCCCGGTTCGCGACCAGCGCGAACAGCACACGTTCGACGTCGGTGCTGAACCTCCGCGGCCCCAGCACCTTCCGCAGCGCGGTGTCGACGCCGAGCTGCCGCCAGAGGGCGTCGAGGAGGTGGGCGGTGCCCATCTGCCGGGACTCGGTCACCCTGAGGCCGTCGCCGGCCAGCACCGCGACGTCGGCCGGCACGGCGGTGGGTGCGGGTTCGCCGAGGTACCGGTTGATCGAGGCCACCAGCCTCGCCAGGCCGTCGCGATCCAGGCCGTTCTCGCGGCCGAGGTTGAGCAGCACCTCCGCTTGCGTGACGCCGTCGACGCGACGGTTGTGCGCGAGCTGGACGTAGCGGACCACGCTGCCGTCCTTGTTCCGCCGTTGGGTGGTCCGCAGGTACATGCCCACCACTCGACCGCCCCCGAGCGGCAGGATCAAGCCCGACACGACAAGTCGTGTGCCCACGCATTTCGAGGGTTCCCAGAGGCCCGCAACGCGCTGACCTGGGCAAACGCCGTTCAGGAGGGGCTCATGTGCCCATCAACTGCGGAACCCGGGATCGCCATCCGCGTGGCTCGCCGCTGGAGCTCAACGCTGTACTTCCTCGGTGCTGCCATGACTCTCATCATCCTTCCCAGGATTGAGAGCCTCCATCAGACCCGGGGCGATTCATCCCTCTGGTCGGGTCGGTTCTGGCAGCTACGCGACCTGTTCGCTGACCCCGCGGTGCGTCGGCAGGGCATCGCCCGTCGACTGGTCGAAAACCATCCTTCAAGCCGCCAGTGATGCCGGTGCGCTGCGGGTGTCCCTGCAAACCGAACCGGACAACGCCGAGGCACTCGCGCTGCACTGTCAGTGCGGTTGCACGATCAACGCCGACCTCGCGACGCTGAGCTTCAATATCGCCAGATAGCCATGCGCGACCGGTAGCTTGCCCACGTCGCCCGGCGGCGCTCACCGGAGCAGCTCCTCGAACGGGAACCGGGAGAGCAGGCGCGTCCCGGTCTCGGTGATGAGCACCTGCTCCTCGAGCTTCACGCTCTCGCGGCCGCCCTCCTCGCCGGTGAAGCTCTCGACGCAGAGCACCATGCCGGGCTCGATCACGCCGTCGTAGCCGGCGTCGTCGTAGTCGTCGGCGTGGAAGAGATGCGGGTACTCCCCCGTTGTGCCGCAGCCGTGCGCGGAGAGGAAGTACCGGTGCGCCTGGTAGCGCTCCGGGGTCGGCCAGCCCCGCTAGATGACAAATTCCAAGGCCTCTCAGTGGTCGTAGGCGGTCAGTGACCGTCTTACGCTGAGGTTCAGGTTGTCGTTGTGCCAGATCGCGGCGGTCATGGCGAGGACGCGTTGAGCGATTCGAGCGCAGACGCCGGCGTGGGTCTTGCCGCCGTGGCGTTCGAGGTCGAGTTGGCCCTTGAACGTGGCGTTGACTGACTCGATGATCTGGCGCAGTGGTTTGAAGAACCGTTGCCCGGGGCGTGGCTTCTCGCCCTTGCGCGCTGGCCGCAGCAGATCGATGCGCGCAGAGTCCAGGCCCGTCTCGAACGTCCGCCCGTAGTAGGCCTTGTCGGCGATCACGACCTGCCTAGTGCCGCGGATTTGAAGTTGTTGGACGGTTGGCCTTCTTGAGGATGTCGTCGGGGGTCTTGGTCCAGACGAAGGGGTGGGAGCGGTCGTTCCAGCCGTCGATGAAGGCGCGGATCTTGGTGTTGAGGTCACGCACGGACTTGAAGACTCCGCGGCGGATGGCTTGGCGCTCGACGATGCCGAACCAGACCTCGACCAGGTTCATCCAGGATGCGTGGGTCGGGGTGAAGTGGACGACGAACCGCGGGTTCTTCTCGAGCCACTCGCGGACGTTCTTGTGCTTGTGGGCGGCGTAGTTGTCCATCACCAGGTGCAGCTCGACCGGGTCGCCGTCGTCGTCGAGGACGTCGCGGTAGGTGCGTTCGATCTGCTTGAGGAACGCGAGGAACTCCTGGTGTCGGTGTCGCGGCTTGAGCGCGGCGGTGACCTGGCCGGTGGCGATGTCGAGGGCGGCGAACAGGGTCGAGGTGCCGTGCCGGTAGTAGTCGTGGGACCTGCGCTCGATCCGTCCTTCCTGCATGGGCAGGATCGGCACGGTCCGGTCCAGGGCCTGGATCTGGGACTTCTCATCCACGCACAGCACGATCGCGTTCTCCGGTGGGGCCAGATAGAGCCCGCAGATGTCGGTGACCTTCCCGACCAGCTCGGGGTCGGTGGAGAACCGGAACGACTCCGCCTTCCAAGGCCGGACGCCGTAGGCCCGCCACGCGCGGGCGACCGAGGTGTTGGAGATCTTCAGCCGCTGGGCGAGCAACCTGCTCGACCAGTGCGTCACCCCGAGCTTCTTCGGCGGCGGCTTCAGCGTCTCGGCCACGATCGCTCGATGGTCCAGCGTCCGCGGACGACCCGGCCGCGGAGCGTCCGCAAGGCCAGCGACCCCCTTGGCCTGGTACCGCTCCCGCCAACCCAGCACCGTGGTCACCGTCGCACCGACCAGCTCAGCGATCCGTGTGTTCGCCACCCCCTCAGCAGCCAGCAACACGATCCGCGCGCGCTTGGCAGCCGACGCCGGCACTCTCGAGGCACGGACCCATCGTTCAAGCTCTTCGCGATCACCAGGACGCAGAACAAGTGCCGGAGCAGGACGGTTCGCCATACCTCATGATTTCAGATCCAAACCGTCTAGCAATTTACGCCACGCGACACTAGTCTTGCCGACCAGGCTGGGCGTGGCGTCCAAGATCGCGTTGAGGACCTCGCGTTCGTCGGCCTTCGCACCGGTCAGGGCCCAGCCCACGGGTAGGCCCTGCAGGGTGCAGACCAGGTGGAGCCGAAGACCCCAGAAGAAGCGGCTGTGGGAGGCGCAGTAGCCGTATTCGGCCCAGCCAGCCAGGTCGGAACGCTTCACGGTTTCGCGCGACCTGGCGCACTCGACCGGGGTGGAGTCAACGACCCACACGTCGTCGTTGGCGATGCTGGTCTGGCGCCCGAGTTCGCCGATCAGCCAGGTCATCGTGGCTGCGAGCTTGCGCAGCCGCTTGTTGTAGCCCGACTGGAGCGGCAGGTTCGGGAACATGGAGAGCAGGTTCTTGCGTGCATAGCGCAGCCACCGGGTCTCGCTGGTGTAGCCAAGCAGGGCCTGCATGACCGCCAACGTGAGCATCTCGGCGTCGCTGGTCTTGGGCGTGATCCCAATCTTGGGGCGGGCCGGAACACGCTCCGGGTAGGCACGGAGCAAGTCGTCGGTCGTCACATAGAGTGCGGTGGCAAGGGTGTCCAGATCGGCGTCCACGAGGGCCTCCAGGTTCGCGTTGGGTTAGCAACGCCGACTCTGGACACCCTTCTCAGCCAAAATAGCCTCCACGCCGTCCGGAGCCCTTGGACTTACTCATCTAGGCGGACTCGCGGAAGGTCGGGCCCGGCCGGAGGATCGCCAGGTTGTGCTGCACCTGCTCGTACGCCGCGGCGTAGAGCGCGCGCTGCGCAGCGCCCGGGCGGCCGGGGCCGGAGTGAAAGTGCGGGAGAAGTCGGAGTAGTAGCCGTGGCACCCCACCACGTCGGTGTCAAGCGCGACCAGCTCGTCCTCGCCGATGGCGCGAGGGGCGGCCTCCTGGTACCAGGGGTCGGTGCGCGGGCCGGAACTGCGCAGCCGCGTCCGTCGTCGCCGTTGCGCTCGATCACCGCCCGGTGCAGCATCGACCAGAGCCCGGCCTCGGTGATGCCGGGGCGCAGCGCCGCGCGCAGCTCGGCCACGCCCGCCTTCGTGGCGCGCAGCGAGCTCCGTTGACGGGGTCGGAGAGGACCAGGGCGTCGACGTCGTGCCGCGCCATCTCCTCGCGCACCCGGCCGAGCCGGTAGCGGCGAACGTCCGCGAGGTGGATGCCCTCGCTCTCGGGGGCGCGGTCGATCAGGGCGAGGTCGTGCACCTCCGCCCGCCCGGCGTGCCAGTCGAACCTCGACATGGCGCGCATCCTACGCACGCACGAGCGATGGCTACCGCGCGTCAGCCGGCGCTGCCGCGACGCCCGGGGCCCGACGCCCCGGACCCGACCGCCTCACACCAGGACGGGATAGAACAAGAGGATTGCCGACGTGAGGACGAATCCCAGCAAGCCCAGGCCGAGCAGCGCCAACTGCGACCGCCGGGAGCGCATCTTGCCCGAGAGGGCGGTGAAGAACAGCACCGTGGCGAAGGCCACCGTCAGCACGGTGTAGTTGTCCCCGCGCTGGTTGTCGCGCAGTGCCTCGTCGAACTTCTTGTCGGCGCGCTCGTCGGCGGCCTCGGCCTCGGCCAGCTCGGGAATCGCGTACTCCTTCATCCCGAACGGGGTCTTGGGCGCCGAGGGGTCGGTCAAGGCGTCCGTGGCGAGCCACGCGTCGAACGCCGTGGCCAGCGGCTCGGGAAACCGCGCCACGAGGGCGGTCGCGAGATCCTCGTTGTCGGCCTGGTCGGCCTGCAGCCACTGGGTGAACAGCGACACCTGGATGGTGCCGATCCGATTGGCGTCGCCCTCGAGCCGGGCCGCCTCGATGCGGGCGCTGGAGGCCTGCGAGAAGGCGATGGACATGGCGCCGCCCCACTTGCTTGCCTGGAAGCCCGTCCACGCAGTGAGGATCGCCGTCACCGACAGCAGGATCACCGCCACCAGCTCGCGCCACTCCGGTGCGTGGTGGCGGCTCGCGCCGGGAGCCGGGGGGGCGGTGTCGTTCATGCGTCCTCCGTGGGATTGGCCGGTAGCGCGTGCCCGACATCATCACCGATGCGGCCCGCACCGGCAGCACCGGGTCGACGCGCCCGGGTTCGCGGCAAGGAGCATGGCCGGGTTCAGGACTTCCGGCGTGCCTGGGGCGGCTTCGGCGGCTCGGAGCGCGTGCTCGACCGCGAGGGTGACCCACTCGCCGAGCGCCTGCTCGGTCCGCAGCGCGTCGCCAGGGACGACCACCATGCCCCGCATCGGGCGGCCGGTTCCATGCGACGGACCTCCGGGGCGACGCAGCGTGCGGATCAGGTGTGGGAGCGGGCCGGCCGGGTCAGGCGCTCACTCCTGGTAGCCGGGGTCGTCGTGGGTAGTCCGGTACCTTCGAAGAACCGGGGCGCAGCAGGTGCCCCGAGCGCCTCGAGCGGTCCACGGCCGATCATGTAGGCGCCGATACGCGAGCCGACTCCGCCCGGTGTGTAGGGGTAGACCTTGAGCTGGTCTTTGATCCGGTTCGTCGTCGGAGCGGGGTCGTTGCCGGGGTTCTCGTTGATGAACGCGCGACCCAGCATCACCACGTAGTTGGTGCGCGAGTGTCGAACGTAGTGGCCCCCTTCGGGCAAGGGCCCGTCGTAGCCGGGACCGACCAGCAGATAGCTGCCACCCTGGCCGCGGTCGGCGCCCGGCAGCCCGAAGTCGGTGACCCAGCGGAACCACATGTCGTCGACGATTCCCAGGGTGTCCTCGGGGGTTTCCAGCACCAGTGGCCCGCGGGAGAGGTCGAAGAACGCACAGAAGTAGACGGTGTCGGCGTTCGCGGTCAGAAACAGCGACCGGGAGTCCATCAGCTCGGAGCAGATCAGCACGTCGCCGTCCATGACCCCGGCCTGGATGAATCCCTCCCGCAGAGCGTAGGTGGAGATGCCCTGGATCGAGTTCATGAACGCCTCCACACCGTGGAGGTAGTCCATGTGATCGCGCACCTTCTCGGCGGTCTCCGCCGTCGGGTACCCGTCGTCGAACTCCAGGACCCCCATCGGGGTCTCGATGCTCGACGGGGTCATGACGGCGCGAGGGACGGCGGTGCGCTCGGCGGTGGTGGACATGGGGCTCTCCTCCGGTCGTGCGGGGTGCTCAAAGAAGGTAGGAGCGTTGCCGTCGGGTCTCATCACTCTATCTGTGTGAATGCGGCTGTTGGCTCGGATACCTGGGGTGCCAGTCGGGGGGTGGCGTCAGCGACACGGCCTCGGATTCGACGTCCGAGGTTGCCGTGGTCGGTCGCGATCACCTGGCCCACGAGCGCGGTGGCCAGGAAGCAGAAGGAGGCAACGCAGAGCCAGGTCAGGTAGGTGAACGCGACACTGATGGACCCGTACCGATCGGCACTCGTTTCACGTGCCCCTGGGAGCCAGGCCTGGATCGCGGGGCGGACGGTGATCGTGAGGAGCGCAAACAGCAGCGCACCCGGGACCAGCATCCGGGCGCGACGGCACCGGCCAGCAGCGCCCACGGGACGAACGCCGCGACTGCGACGTCCCAGCAGAGCGAGGCCACCCACGGCCAGAATTGCCGTGACGGCAGAGCGTCGAGTGGCTGAGTGGCCGCGCGGACGACTAGCAAGGAGAGCGCGAAGACCAGGACGACGGCCAGCCAGCGCCCGGCCGCGCTGAGGTTGGTGGCAGGCCGTGGGAGTCCCCAGATGCTGGTGAAGGCACGGGTCAGGGCGCGCGACAGACTGGTTGCGGAGATGAGCACGAACACAGCCCCCACGATGCCGAATGCCGCGCCGCCCCCGTCGACGGCGCCCTCGAGAACCTCCCGGGACTGCTCCGGCAGGTCGATCGCGTGGCGGACCCGTCGCTGTTCGAGCCCACCGTGGCGATGAGGATGAGCACGGGAAGTACAGACGTGAAGAATTGTGCCGCGACCGTCATCGACCGGTCGAACACCTCGATCCTGCCGAGCCCCGCCGCCGCCTGGAGGAGGATCCGGCCGGGCCACCGGTCGGCCACCAGCCCACGCGGTTCTGCAGCACCGCGGCATTCGGCTCAGGGCGGTGTCGGCGCGGGCCGGTTCGGCGGTCGGTCCCGCTGTCGGTGTGGTCAGGTGCTCCGAGGAGGGAGCCCCGTCGTTCGGATCCACCTCGGTCTCATCCCGGGGTTCCCTGGGGCTGAGGAGCGGCCGGGGCCTCCTGTTCCGGCTCCGGCGGCTCGGGTTCTGGTTTCCCCGAGATCAGGGGCAGGGCCCACCTTCCGCTTGGGTCGGCCTCGACCAGGAGGGCCTTGGCGAGCAGGCTGAACGGGACCGCGAGCAGCGCCCCGACCGGTCCGACGACCCACGTCCAGAAGACCAGCGAAAGGAAGGTCAGCGTGGCCGAGAGACCGACCGAGTCGCCCACCACGCGGGGTTGGATGATCGACTGGATCACGAAGTTGAGGACGCTGTAGACGACGATGACCGTGACCATCAGTCCAGGGCCGCTGTCGAGCAACGCGATCAGCGCCGGCGGGACCACCCCGATGACGAAACCGATGTTGGGAATGAAGTTGGTGACGAAGGCCAGCACCGCCCACACGAATGCCCCGGGGACGTCCAGCAGGTACAGGGCGACGCCGTCGAGGATGGCGACGATCATCCCGAAGGTCGCCGAGACACCCATGTAGCTGCGGGTTCCACGCGCGAAGTTGTCCAGCGCCCCGATGGGGTCGGGGAAGCGGCCGCGCAGGGCATGCAGGCTGCGGCGGGTGGAGTCGGTGTCGAAGGCCATGAACAGCAGCACCGTGATCAGGAAGAACAGGTCGGTGAGCAGCCCCAGCGTGCTAGAGAGCACGTAAATCGTCACCTCGATGAGCTGACCCGGGTCGAAGGCGTTCATCACGGCGTCGATCTGCTGCTGCGTGACGCCTGCATCACGCAGGGTGTTCCCGGCGTTCGCGACGCTGTCCTCGATCTGCTCGGTGTACTCAGGGAGGATCGAAGCCAGCTGGACGACCGACACCATCAGGGCCACAGCGAACAGGGCCAGCAGCAGGACCGCGGACGCGAGCATGAGTACAGACTGCGCCCACTCCGGAAGCCGGCCCCGTTCCAGCCGCAGGCGAATCGGGTGCAGGGTGATGGTGATGACCAGGGCCATGAACACCGGGCCGACGATGTTCGAGATGGCGCTCACCCCGGCTAGAGCGATCGACAGGGCAGCGACGCCGAACAGGAGGCTCCATGCGAACGAACGATGCCGGCGTGTGCCGTCTACTGGTGGGGTGGCGGCGTTGTTCATGGGCGTCTCCTGATGGCCGTCGGGATCGAGAATTGCTGGGGCTTCCGTGTCACCGGGTGATGTCGCGTCCGTGGGCGGTCAGAGCCCAGATGACGAAGATGTCCACCGCGACGATGGTGATGGACCAGAACGGGTCGTACGGGATGAATGCGAAGTTCACCAGGGCGCTGAGCACGACCAGGATGACGCCGATGGTGCGACCCCACACCTGACCCTGCAGGACGGCGAACCCGGCGAACAGCACGAGCAACCCCATCAGCAGGTGAATCCAGCCCCAGTTGGTGGTGTCGAACTCGAGAAGGTAGTTGGGAGTCGCGACGTAGAAGCCGTCCTTGAACAAAGCCGCCATGCCGACCAGGGACTGGAAGCCGCCGGCGACGATCATCATCACGCCGGCGAACATGATGAACCCGGTGGCCCAGCCGCTGGGCGGCGGTTCCTGGCTCTGGCTGACCTCCCGGTGCTTCGATGTCGTCTGCTGATCAGACATGGTCGAGTCTCCTTGGGCTGCGCTGAGCCGCATCGGATGTGTCGGTTTCTGGAACGGGTTCATCACACTCCCGAGCTCGGGATCCGCGAATCACTCTCATCGTGTGAAAGCACCGGCCGACCACGTTCTCAGTCTTCCGGTTCGTCCGGGTCGCCTTGCCCCGTTTCACTGCTCCGAGAAACACCTGGAGGCCCTGGCCCAGGATCACGAGGTCGAGCAGCATCTGCACGGTGACGAACAGGCGGGCGGTCTCGGACTGTGCCGAGATCTCACCGAAGCCCACCGTCGCGAAGATCGTCACCGTCAGGTAGAGCGCGTCGGAACGGCTCAGGGTCTCGGTGAATGTCGCTGTGTCGTGGGCGCTGAGGATGTAGTAGATGGCCGCGAAGAGGAGCAGGAACAGCGGCGTGGTCACCGAGAGGGCCTGGGGTCGCCCGAATTGCGGGGTACTTCGCTCGCTCGATCGCCCCGACCTGCCAGGTGACCACGCCGAGCAGGACGGCGACGCCGACCGAGAGCTCGGCAGCGAGCGAGATGTCCGAGGGACTCCCCAGCGGCAGCGTGTAGTACAGGACGACCATCAGCACCGCCGTGGCCCCCGCACGAAGCAACCCGCGGGCGAGAAGCCATCGTCGACGCCGAGGGGTCAGGGAGTCCGCAGTAGCCATTCCTCCACTGGCTCAATCGCTCGGCGATGGTGCTCTTCAGATCTCATCGTGTGCCCGGCCGGTGCGCATCACGCAGAGCGCGTGAAGCCGCGGCGAGAGAAGCGCCATCCAGCAAGTCACCCGATGTGGGTGAGGCAGCGGGGTGTGGCGATTGAAACGCTCGCCGGTGTGAGCGAGAGTCGTCGCCCCGCCGGGGCGCGGCCGGCCGCAGGACTCGACGAGGTGTTGCTGGACGTCAAGCTGTCGGTACCCCAGATACGTCCTGGGATGGTCAGTCGCGCCTCGCTGATCGAGGCCGTCCGGACCAGTCCGGCGCGGGCGGCCGGGATCACCGCGCCCGCCGGGTACGGCAAGTCGACCCTGCTCTACGAATGGGCCCGAGCGGAGGAGCGGGTCGTCGGGTGGGTCTCCCTGGACCCTGTCGACGACGATCCCGGCATCCTGCTCGCGCTCCTGGCCTCGGCGTACGTCCGGATGTTCCCCACCCGAGCCGAACTCGTCGCCGACGTCAGAGGTCTGAGTGTCTCGGCTCTGGGCCGGGCCGCGCCGGTCATCGCGTCCGCGTTTCGGAGGAGTCCGGTTCCGTTTGTCCTGATGCTCGATGACTTGCAGGAGCTGCAGTCCCGCGCGTGTCAGGACGTGCTGAGCGTGGTGATCTCCGGCATTCCGGCCGGCTCGCAGCTGGTGACGGCCAGCCGCGCCGAGCAACCCCATCTGCCACGACTTCGTGCCTCGGGCGACGCGCTGGAGCTGCAGGCTGCAGACCTTGCGCTCGGACCAGGCGGCGCCGAGCAGATCTTCTCGATGTCGCAGGTCCCGCTGACCGAGAACCAGGCCGCGCTCGTCGTCGACCGGACCGAAGGCTGGCCGGCCGGCCTGCAGCTGGCCGCGATGATCGCCCGCGACACGCACCAGGACGGCTGGACGGTCTCCGGCGACGACCGCTACGTGGCCGACTACCTCTACCGTGAGTCGCTGAGCCAGCAGGACCAGACAACCCAGCACTTCTTGCGCCGAACCGCGGTGCTGGACCGGCTGCATGCCCCACTCTGCGACGCGTTGCTCGCAGGTGCGGACAGCCAGGACCGGTTGCAGGCGCTCGAGGCGTCGAACTCGTTCCTTATCCCGCTTGACCGCCGGCGAGAGTGGTATCGCTACCACCCGCTGTTCCGGGAGTTCCTGGTCAGTGAGCTGCGGCGTGTGGAGCCCGACGCAGTCACGAAGCTGCACCTGCGCGCCGCCGACTGGTACGAGGCCAACGGCTCTCCGGCGATGGCTCTCGAGCACCTGCTGAACACCACCGGGCGGGACCGCTGCGTCCAGCTGCTGACGCAGTTGGTGCAGCCGACGTACAGCGCCGGGCAGATGACGACCGTGCGGAGATGGCTGGCGGCGCTCGGTGACGTCGCCGTCACAGGTCATCCACCGCTGATGGTGTTGGCCGCCTGGATCGGGGTGCTGGGCGGTGAGCCCCTGGAAGCCCAGCGCTGGGCTGCCCTGGCGGATGAAGCCGACTACGACCCGGTGCCGGTAGACGGCACGGCGTCATTCGAGTCTTCGCGCGCCATGCTGCGCGCCCTGATGTGCGCGTCCGGACCCGAACAGATGATGCGCGACGCCGATGTGGCCATGGCTCAGGAGCCGGCGTGGAGCGAGTGGCGGGACGCGGCGCTCACGGGGGCCGCAGAGGCGCATCTCGTTGCTGGAGATGTCGAGCGGGCAGCTGCCCTGTTCGGCGAGGCAGCCACCGTCGGGAGCGAGATCGGCAACATCGACACTGTCGTGAACGCGGAGGCGGTTCTGGCACTGTTGGCGATGGAGCGCGGCCGCTGGGACGAGGCCGCGGATCGCGCTGCCGGAGCCCTGGCGGTCGTCGACGAGTATCGGATGCACGATTACGCGGTCAGCGTGCTCGCGTTCGCGGCGGCGTCACGGCTTGCCCTGCACGACGGCGCGTTGGAGCAGGTGGACCTCCAGCTGACGCGGGGCATGCGGGCACGCCCGTCCTGCACATATGTCCTGCCCTCCATTGCCGTGCGCTGCCGGCTCCAGATGGCCAAGGTCTTCTGGGCTCGGGGCAACCACACGACGGCGCGCCACCTGCTCCGTGAGATCGACGACATCCTCGACCACGTCCCGGATCTCGGCGTCCTGGTCGACCAGGTCGACGACTTCCGCGAAATCGTCGCAGCCAGGGCGGGGGGTGTGACCACCGGAGGATCGCCCCTGACATCTGCCGAGCTCCGGCTCCTGCCGTACCTGCAGACCCACCTGACCATCGGCGAGATCGGGGAGCGGCTGTTCGTCTCACGCAACACGGTGAGCTCGCAGGTCGCCTCGATCTACCGCAAGCTGGGAGTCTCCTCACGCAAGGAGGCAGTGGAGCAGGCAACCGTGATCGGGCTCCTCGGCGGCTAGCGGGCACCGGTCAGCGAGTCGACTCCTGCTCGAGCGCATCGGTGTCGTATCCGAGCGCCATCGCCAGCCGGGGGGCGGCTGCAACCACTCGCGCCGCACCTATCACCGGGAGGACTCCGATCAGCACGTCGACCACCTCGGCAGCGCTCGCGCCGGCATCGACGGCCGCATCCGCCGCGGCCCCGTAGGAGGGGACCTCACCCCCGACCGCGACCAGCGCAGCGAGCCGAATCAGGGCCAGGGTCCGGGGGTCCAGCATTGGTTCGAGCCACGCGATGTCGGCCGCGTGGGCGGGGTCCTCTGACCACTCCGTCTGGTTGATGGCCAGGCGGTGGAGTCGATCGACGTAGTGCACTCCGCACCGTCCTTCCGGAGGATCTGAGCCTGATCGCGATCACCCCCGTCGCCGTCCGCCTGAGCTGACGGGTCCGGGAAGGGTGCCGCGGGTGTAGCCCCATTCACGCGCACCACGAGCGCGGTCTGCATCATGCAGATCTGGTGAAAACGGCCTCGCCGACGAGGGTGCTCCTCCGGCCGACGGACGTTCACGTCTTCTGTATGACGCGCCCTGTCCGGCCTCTGCGAATGATGGATCCCGTCGCCCGGATGTCTGTGGCGGCCGACACCACCCGCATGTGACTGGGACGCGAGGCATGACCGCACCGGCACCGCAAGGACAGGTTGTTCGGAAACTGATCGTCGCCACGCGTTCGTGGCTGGCGTCGGTGAAACCCGACCGGAAGTCCTTCGGCAAGCCGTCGACGGGCTCGATGCCGCGCAGCGGCCGGAAGCGCTGTTCCTGCTCACCCTGATCGCGGGTCTCGTCATGGTCACCGCCGGGCTGCTGCGGCTCGGCCGGTACACCCGGTTCGTCTCCCACTCGGTGATGACGGGCTTCCTCACCGGCGTCTCGGTGAACATCGTCGGTGGCCAGCTCGGTGAACTCACCGGTGTCGTCGCAGAGGGAGCGAACTCCCTGGCCAAGGCTGTCGATGTTCTGACCCCCCCAGGACATCGTCGTCGCCTCCCTGCTCAGCGGCGTGGCTGCGCTGGCCATCTTGTTCGGGCTGGCCAGGACCAGGATGAACACGGTCAGCGCGTTGGTGGCGCTGATCGTGCCGACCCTGGCCGTGGTCATCCTCGGTGCCTCCGAGGTGGCACGCGTGGAAGACGAGGGCGCGATCCCGCGCTCGCTGCCACTGCCGGGCCTCCCGGACCTGAGCCTGATCTCGGTCGACCTGGTCATCAACGCGTTCGCCGTGGCGGTCATCGTCCTGGTGCAAGGTGCCGGTGTCAGCGAGGCCGCCCCCAACCGCGCCGGCCAACCGTCGAACATGAACCGGGACTTCCTGGCGCAGGGCGTAGGCAACCTGGCGGCCGGTCTGTTCCGCGGTCAGCCCGTCGGCGGCTCGGTCGGCCAGACCGCGCTCGACGTCACCGCGGGAGCGCGCACACGCTGGGGTGCCGTCTGGTCAGGCGTCTGGATGCTGGTCATCCTCGTCGTCTTCGCCGGCGTGGTGGGCAAGGTCGCCATGCCCACTCTCGCCGCCTTCCTGGTCTTTCGTGTCGGCGTCGCCCTCTCCCTCCTGCTGCAGCTCAACCAGGAGGCCATGGACCTCACCGTCGTCGAGCTGGTGCCCATCGGCGACCACCACTTCCGAGAAAGACCTGCCCCGCCCACCCTGGCCAGCCACCAGGTGACCGTCCTGGACGTCTACGGCAGCCTGTTCTAACGCCGGGGCCGGCACCCTGCAGGCGCGGCTACCTAAAGTGTCCGACTCCGAGTCGCCGGCAGTCGTCCTGCGGCTGCGTGGCCGGACGGCGCTCGGGGCCACGTTCTTCCGAATTCTCGCCGGTTACGCAGGCCAGGTCGGCGCCGCAGGTGGCCGCGTGTACGTGTCCGGGCTCGACCCGGACATGGCCGACCTGCTGGCTCAGACCGAGAGCGTCTCCCTGACCGCCCCCGTCCAGTCCTTCGACGCCACCCCGACCCTCGGTAGGGTCCACCTGGGCCGCCCTCCATGACGCGCAGGCCTGGGTCGTCGAGACGCACACGCCCGAATCCCACCAGTAGGCGGCAACCCAACCAGGAGTCATCATGAAGCTCATCCACACCATCGTCGCCACCCTGGCGCTCAGCGCGTCCCTGGCAGCATGCAGCGAAGACGAACCCGCCGTGTGCGGCTCCGTCGACAGCCTCCAGGCATCGGTCGACGACGTGCAGGACATCGACGTGTCCTCCGAGACCGCGTTGAGCGACCTGGAGAGCGGGCTCACGGCCATCGGATCGGACCTGTCCGACGTCAAGGCCGACGCGAAGGACGAGTTCTCCACCCAGGTCGACGTCGTCCAGACCAGCTACGACGCGCTCACTGCCCGTGTCGACGCGGCCAAGGCGACCGCCTCCGCCGCCACCCTGGGTGCTGTCGGTACTGCGCTGTCCACCTTCGGCACCGATGTGCAGACCCTCATCACGGACGTCCAGGAAACCTGCTGAGCCGCCCGCACTGGCCCTGGCAAGGCCCCGCTCGTCCAACGCGACCTCGGGAGCTTTCACCCACCCTGCGTGATTCGCGGCCTCCGATCACCTGCAACGGTCGGCGGTGGGGCCCCACCGGGTCCATTCGGAGGAGAAACAAGGAGCGGACGATGCCGGAGAACGAGAACCCCACAACCCCGGACGGCGACGTGGTCGCAGGCGTGACGGACGGTGCGTACACCCTCCTCGTCGCTGACTTCGCGGACACGGAGTCGGCGTGGCAGGCGTACGAGACACTGAAGTCCGTCGAGGACGGACGCACCGTCGACATCGAGGGTGTCGTGGTGGTGAAAAGAGGCCAAGACGGCAAGGTCGAGGTACAGAAGGCCACCGACCACAGCACGCGATCCGGGCTCCGATGGGGCGTTGTCGGCGGCATCGCGCTCGGTGTGATCTTCCCGCCTTCGATCCTGGGTAGTGCCGCAGCCATCGGGGCCGGAGGTGCTGCCGCAGGCAAGCTGCGAGAACGGCACCACCGCAAGGAGCTCGCCACCGAACTGGAGGACTCCCTCGCCGTCGGACATTCGGGCATCGTGGCCCTGGTCTCCGATCCCGGCGCGGTGGAGATCCAGGAGGCCCTCGCCGAGGCGAACGCCATCGTCCAGAGCGCAATCGACGACGTGGTCGCGGACGACATCAAGGCCGCCGCCAAGGATGCTCCCGACGACGAGAAGTGACTGCGCCCAGGACCTGGGCCAACCGCTTGCACTCAGCCTCACCTGGCCGGGCCTGAGCCGCAGGCATCTCTCGGGGGGCCTGCCAGGCCGGGCCACGAGCTGCCTACTCTTCGTCATCGACTCCAGGGCGGCGGTGATCGCCAGCACGAGTCCGACGTCCTCGCCCTGCTCGACCTCGACGCCATAGGTATGTCGGACCCGGAACCAGCGCTTCGAGATCTGGGCGACCCGAGCTCCGTCACGCTCGATCTGGTACTCGTGGTCGACGACGTTGCCCTGCACCTTCAAGTCGGCCCCCGGGTCGAGGTCGATCGCGAACCGGTCCCGCTTCTCCCTCATCCGCAACCGCCGCACGTTGGCGTCGGCGTCGTCCTCGTCGTCGTTCCCCCGGTTGCGCGAGATACCCCTGGTCGTCCCCTCCGTGACTGGGCGTCCCGCTAGCGTCGGCCGCCGACCGCGTCGGTCTTCACGCATGTTGCGTGAGGACGCGCGGTCGGGTGGGCGGCAGACTCCCAGGCATGGGCCCTTGGATGGCAGCCGCCGTGTACCTGATTGACCTTGCGTTGAAGATCGTCGCGTTGGGTGTGGTGCCCAAGAACAGGCGGCCGTCCAGTGGCATGGCGTGGCTGTTGCTGATCCTGGTGCTCCCGGGGTTCGGATGGGTGATCTTCCTCGTCCTGGGGCGGACCAAGCTCGGACGCCGGCGCAACGACCAGCAGGCCGAGGTCAACGCGCGGGTCGAGGAGCGGACCGCGCACGTGCCCACACTCGAGGACGACTTCCCCGGACCGGCATACGTGCGGTCGGTGGCAACCCTGAACCGCAACTTGGGCGCGCAGCCGGTGATGCCCGGCAACCGGATCGACCTGTTCCCGGTGTACGCCGAGTCCATCGCGGCGATGACCGCCGAGATCGACAAGGCCTCCACGTGGGTGCACGTCGAGTTCTACATCACCGCGTGGGACGACGTGACCGGCCCGTTCTACGAGGCGCTGGAGCGGGCTGTCGACCGCGGAGTGACGGTCCGCCTGCTCTTCGACCACCTCGGGTCCAAGAGCATCCCCGGCTACAAAGAGTTCACCACCCGGCTGGACGCGTCCGGCATCCAGTGGCGACCGATGCTGCCGATCGCGCCGTTCAAGCGCCGGCCCGACCTGCGCAACCACCGCAAGATCCTGGTGGTCGACGGGATGGTTGCGTTCGTCGGCTCGCAGAACCTGATCGAGCCCGGCTACAACAAGCCCGCGAACCACAAGCTCGGCCGCGAGTGGGTGGATCTGGTGGCCCGCGTCGAGGGACCGACGGTGAGCGCCCTGAACCTGCTCTTCTGCACCGACTGGTACAGCGAGACGGAGGTCAAGCTCGTCGACGAGCTCGGCACCGTGCCGGCCCCGGCCGGCGAGATCGAGGGACAGGTGATCCCGAGCGGGCCCGGCTTCTCGACCGAGAACAACCTCCGCGCGTTCACCCTTTTGCTCTACTCGGCACAGCACCGGCTGTCGATCACCAGTCCCTACTTCGTCCCGGACGAGTCCCTGCTGTACGCCATCACCACGGCAGCGCAGCGCGGCGTCGAGGTCGAGCTCTTCGTGAGCGAGGCCGGAGACCAGTTCATGGTCTACCACGCCCAGTGCTCCTACTATGAGGCCCTGCTGCGTGCGGGCGTGCGGATCTACATGTACCCGGCACCCGCGATCCTGCACTCGAAGTTCTTCAGCGTCGACGACGACGTCGCGGTGCTGGGATCGAGCAACATGGACATGCGCTCCTTCGGGCTGAACTACGAGGTCTCGCTGATGCTCCTCGGACCCGAGGTCGTCGCCGAGATGCGCAAGGTCGAGGACCACTACCGGTCGATCTCCAAGGAGCTGCTCCTCGAGGACTGGCTGACACGTTCTCGCGGTGCGTCGTACTGGGACAACGTGATGAGGCTGAGCGCTGCTCTGCAGTAACGCTCGCCGCTCTGGGCGCGATCCTTTCAGGCATGACGCCACCCTCTGCACAGTCCAGGTAGACGCGCCCGGGCGCGCAAGCCGCCGTGGAAGGACTGCCTGCGGTGTCCGGTCGTGAA
This sequence comes from uncultured Actinomycetota bacterium, assembly GCA_963731985.1. GTDB lineage: Bacteria > Actinomycetota > Actinomycetes > Propionibacteriales > Nocardioidaceae > Nocardioides. The sequence continues at coordinate 233,084 of CAVSYA010000013.1, forward strand.
GAAGCGTTTCTGGTTCTCCTCACCTTTCCGTGGGTAGCTGGATGGTGGGTCCGCCGCAGCAGAGGTAGATCATGGCGATGAGGGCGGCGGCGCTGTGGTGGCCGTAGCCGCGGTGGTTGATCAGTCGGATCTTGGAGTTGAGGCCCTCGAGCTTGGAGTTCGATAGCCCGAGTTCGACGGCGGCGAGTACCCGCTCGCGGTTCGCGCGGACGGTCTTGGACAGGGTCACGAACGCAGGGATGCGGCTGCGGCAGGCCCAGGCCAGCCACCAGTCCAGGTGGTATTCAGCGTCGGCGGGGTCGGGGAGCCGGTAGAGGTCACGGAGGCCTTCCTTGAGCTGCCAGCAGCGGTAGAGCACCGAGCCGCTGCGGCGCAGTTCGTGCAGCACCTCGAGCTGGGTGGGCTTGAGCGCGGCGGGGTCCTTGAGCAGCGCCCAGCGGGAGTGCTTGACCCAGCGGGCCTGGTCTCGTGCCGGCGGTGGGGCGCCGGCTGGGGGTCGGCCGCGGCGTTTCGGACCGGCCAGCGCCGCAGCCCGGCGGGCCCTGTCCCGTTCGAGGTTCCAGGCCCAGCGCCGGGCCTTGTTGATGGCCTCGTTGGCCAGCGCCACCAGATGGAACGGGTCGACGCACTGCCGGGCCTGTGGGGCCTTGGTGTCGGTGGCCTTCTTGAACGCGGCGCCCAGATCCATGCTGACGGCCTGTAGCTGAGCGGATCCGGCTTCGCCGAGCTGGTCGTAGAACGCCTCCAGGGTGGCCGCGTTCTTGCCCTCGGCGGCCCACACCACCCGGCCGGACTGGTCGTGGTCGGCGACCACGGTCAAGTACCGGTGTCCCTTGCGATAGGAGACCTCATCGACCCCGATCCGCAGCAGCCCCGTCAGCCGGCGGGTGTCGACCTGCTCGGCCACGACCCGTTCGACAATGCCGGCGACGCTCTCCCACGAGGTCCGCAGCAGCCGGGTGATCGTGGTCTTGTCGGTGCGCTGGGCCAGCCAGGCGACCACGTCCTCGAAGTCGCGCGAGTGCCGGGCCCGAGGCCGCGCCCACGGCACGGCCTCGGTCCGGACCCGCTGGCACCGCTGGCAGTGCAACCGGCGGATCTGCGCCTGCAGAAGCAGCTTGCTGGCGCCCAGATCCAGATGCCGCCAGCGGCGCACCGAGGAGTCATAGGCGCCCGGCGCCCGCCATCCACACGGGCACACCGGGCGGCCCCGGCGGCGCCGAAGCCCCACGATCACGCCCTCGGGGGTGAACTCGACCGAGGCCACCGTGGCTGACGGGATGGACAGCATCTTGTTGAATGCAGTGGTGACGCGCACGTGCGGCTCGCTTCGGAATCGGTTGCGTGGTTGCTCCGAAACCTAGGCGCCAGCACGTGCGCGTCCTGACGTCACCACTCAGACGGGCAGATCTCCCACAGCAGCAGGGCTCCGGGTCCTCAAACCCGCTCCAATGACCCACAGGAACCCGAGGAGTCCCGTATTTAGCCCGATTCGGGCCAATGAGAAGGGCCTCTGACACCGCATCGCTGCAGGTCATCCCTGAAGGAGCGGGGCCGGTCAAGAGTGAAGAATGGTCTCGGTTCTTTGCCCCGACCCAGCGGATGAGCGTGCCGAAGTAGGCGTCGGGGTCAAGACTCGGGCGCAGGCCGACCGCGTAGCGGCCGAAGGGCCTTGACGCCGACTCCGTTCGACGCACGATGTGGAGCTGTCGGGGTAGAGCTGGTGGTGGTGGTTGCTGCTGTCCTTGTCTCGGTGAAGGGGTAGGGGACGGTGTCTCGCATCATCGCCGTTGCCGGGGGTGGGGAGCTGGCGTGTGCCGCTCGGTCATCCCTTCGTGGCGCCGGGGCGTGTAGGCCACGCCGCGGGCCGCATGATGGGGTTCGCCGACGTTGGGGGTGACGGTCAGTCGGGGTCAATCAGAAGGAGCGACCGCGCCGTCCCGCCAGCGATGACGGGGTGGGGGGTCATGACCTGCACGGCCTCGCGGCCGACCGTCGGAATCGAGGAGCTCATGCCGCTGCCCCGGCCGCTGCTGGGTTCGGCGGCCGGGGCGGGTGCAGGGCCCGGACGTGGTGGTCACGCAGGGCGTAGAACACGAACTCGGTCTGCTTGCGGGCGGCTGCCACGGTGCCGATGTTCTTGCCGCGCCGATCGGCGACCTGCTGCTTGTAGGCGCCCACGACGCTGGTCGGGCCGAGTCGTTTCACCGACTCCACCGCAGCCCAGCGGACCAGCCGGGAGCCCTGCTTGGTGATCCGACCCCGATGCACCTTGGTGTCGGACTCGCGGTGCTTGGGCGTCAACCCGGCCCAGCAGGCCAGCTGGGGGGCATTGCGGAACCGGTCCACGTCACCGACCTCGGCGAGGAACACCGCCGCCAGGACCGGTCCGACGCCGGGGAGTTGCTGCAGGGCGACGTAGCCGGGATCGGCGACCAACCGGCCACGGGCCAGCCGCGTGAACTGCTCGACCTCCGCGTCGATGTCGAGGATCAGACGACGCAGCGACTGCACCCGTGCCGCGTACGGCCCGGGCAGCGGGCACCGGTCTAGGAGGTCCTGGCCGGCCGGGCTGAACAGGTCGCTCATCAGCACCTGGACCCCGCACTTGGCCAACACCGCGTGGATCTCGACCTTGCAGTGCGACCGTAACCCCACCAGCTTGGCCCGGTGCCTGACCAGCTCACGCAGCTCCCGCGTCCTCGGCGGCGCGATCCACGCCTCCGGAAGCCTGCCCATCCGGAGCAGGTCGGCCAGGTCCGTGGCATCGCGAAGGTCGTTCTTGACCCGGCGGTACTCGAACGCCTTCACGCCCAGCGGGTGCGCCAAGTGCACCTGCGCCCCCGCCGCCTGCAATGCGTCCACGGCCCAGTACCACCCGTAGGTCGCTTCGAGGACGACCTCCGGAGCCTCCCCAGCCCGTTCCATCACAGAATTGAGCCGGTCGACATCGTTGAGGATCTGAACCGCTTCCAGCACCTCACCAGACTCCGTGGTCCGGACCACCACACTTCTACGGCGGTGCAGATCGATACCGACGAACTGCCGCCCTGCGTACTCTTCCATCAGGGGCCTCCTCTTCGTCGTGTTGACGTGAGTACACCCCCAGCATCCGCCGGGGCCGCACGAGGAGCGGAGGCCCCGCTCCTTCATCGCATCAGAGGCCCTTTCGCGGGTCCGACGTCTGTCAGATGTCGTAGTAGAGCTCGAACACCGTAGGGGCTGTTGGCCGGTGTTGGTCATCTCCCGAAAATGCCGCTTGACCTGCGGAAACGCTGATCCGGCGCGATGGTCAACGTTGGGCGGTTTCGGCCTCGAACGGATCTCCTGCGGAATCCCTGCGGAATTTCGCGGAGTCGCGACGAACGCAGTACGCCTAAGCCTGGTTGCCGCCTCCTCCGTACTTCTTCCCCAGGCCGAGTGCGGTTGCTGCCAAGGCGGCTGTGCCCACGACGGCCGGCCCCTTGTCCTTACTCTGCTGGATCGCCTTCGACCCGAACTCCACGACGGGTGCCAAGGGGCGCGGCTCCCATGCTCGGCGGTCCGCATCGACCCCCAGCAGCCCGAGGAATTCGTGGACATCGCCGGCAACGCTGTTCCCGGCGTTGATGATGAACAGCGACTTGTCGCGGGTCAACGGCAGCCGCTTGTTGGCACGGCCGACCGCTGTATCCATGCGCCCCAGCAGTTCGGCGGTGTGCCCAGTGATGAACTCGAGACGGTCGGCTCGATCGGCTTCGAGGCCCTGCCGTCGCGCGTTGAGCACCTCTGACGACTCGTCCAACGCCTTGTCGAGTGCCAGCACGTCGAAAGCCTCCTGGAGTTGGAAGGTGTCAGCCAGGACGGCCAACCACTTCAGGACCTCAGGCTTGACGTCCTCGGCGGCCGCGGCGATCCCGCGAACGTTCTTGCTGCTCTCCATCTTTGTGCTGATGGCTTCAAGCTGGAGGAGTGCGTAGCCCTGCACATCTGCCAGCTTCCCCGACGCGTTCTGCACCTCTGACCAGGCGTCGGCCGTGACGCGCCCCTCCCGGTCACGCATCGTCATCGCCCGCCTGATCTGAAGGCGTGCGCCACGCATGTCCTTCAGGACAGTGTCGTCAACCTTGCCGAGGACCTCATCGACCTTGGTATCGATCCTTTCGAGGTAGGCCACGATCTCTGCCATCGTCTGCTGGCCAGCGACCTGTGCCATGACCCCCGCCACGCCAGAGAGCGCCGTGGGATTGGTGAGCAGCGACCCCACGTTCTGCTCAGTCTGGAGCCAGCTCTTCACTCTGCCGGGCACCCCGATCATGAGGTGACTGACGCCGTCCGTGTCGGTCTCCATGAGACCGTGCTCCTTGACGAGTCGGGCGGACTCCTCCGTCAGCTTGATCCAGCGCCCGGCAAATGGCGGAGAACTCAGATGCTGCCTGTGCGATATCGGCGCCGAGACCCAGGAGAGCCTTGACCCGCCGCAGGTCGAAGCTCTGGGACATGGCCCAGACACCTTCGTCGCGCAAGAACTTCTCGACAGCCTTCGGCTCGCCGATGACCGCAAGGCCATCGCCATCGCTGACGAGCTGAATCTCGTTGTCCATCGCCACTTCCTCGGGTTCTCGGGTCAGGCCAACGGTAGTGGCCGACGAACAGGTTGTTTGGCTGCGCTGGTCGAGTCGGCGTGCTTGACGACGTCGAGCGCTGTGCGCCGGGTGTCCTCGTCGCGACGGTACAGCTCTGAGTCGGCGGCGATCGGTGCGTGGAGCGTGGCCTCGATGACCGCGGCCCAGTGGGTGCGCATCGGCTCGGGGACGTCCATCTCGTTCCACAGGTCGATGAGCAGCGCGCCGTCGAGGTAGAGGACCAGGCTCGCCTCGGACCCGTAGGTGAGGAGCCGCTCGTAGACGAGTCTTCGGTCGGCGCGGATCGGAGAGGTCCCACCAGAACTTGTCGTTGTCGTCGTCGATGAGGTCGAAGAACTTGATCGTGCGGAAGCATGCGGGGGCTTCGAGGCGCCACAGCCGGTCGGGGACGGTGAACGGGAATCGGAATCCCGGCGGCGCTGGGTGTTCGGTGAAGCTGACCCGCGGTTGGAGGGCGATGTTCCAGCCGGCGGCGTTCACGATTCGTTCTGCGACGGCGAGGCCCGGGCTCTTCTTGCCCCGCTCGTAGGCCGACAGCGTCGGTTGCGAGGTGCCAGCGAGGGCCGCGAGCTCGGCCTGGCCAAGTCCGCTCGCGAGACGCGCTTCCTCGATGACCGTCCTCGGCTGGGGTCTCCAGTTCGTCACACCTGCATCGTACATATCTGACCAGATCTAATTTCCGCGATCTGGGGACGCTCGGCACACCTACCTGTCGCCCAACCCGGGGCTGACAGGAAGGAGCAGCGTGATGAGCGTTGCCAAGTGCCTGGGCGTCGACGACCTCGACGCTCCGAACATGCGAGAACTGCGAGCCGAGTGGCCGCAATGGAGGCAGATGTCGTCTGATCTGCCTGACGTCGACGACCTGAAGGACCTGCCGCGCTGGATGCAGGACGCCGAGCCGACCCAGCGCGATGAAGTGCTCACCGCTCTCCGGAGGATCGCCGAGGGTGACCGACGGGCGTACGTCGTGCTCGCTTGGCTGCTGATGCCGGGTGCCGCGCGAGTCGCCGGCCGCATCCGCCGCCTGGCCGACGAGATCGACGAGGTCGTCGCCGGCCAGCTCTGGGTCCAGATCTGCGAGCACGACCCTGCACGACGACAGGTACGTCGCCAAGAAGATCCTCGACCGCGTCTACCGGGAGTCGATGGCCGAGCTCGGCGTCGGCGATCTCGCCAAGCGTCGTGATGAGGCGTGGGCGATGACGGTGCTCGTCGACGCCTTCGATGAGTCCATCCCGGCCGGACCTGCGGACGACGAGGTGGCACGCAGGGAGGTCCTCGCCGATCTCCTCCAGCGCGGGATCGAGTCCGGCAAGCTGGCCGAGAGCGATCGTGACCTTCTGCTCGACCTCGCCCACGCAGCTGAGCAGATCGACGCTCCGGGGCGTCGCGGCCGAGGTGGGCTGATGACGCCGTCGGTCACGCAACTGGTGGAGGAAGCCCACGCGATGTCTTCCCGCTCGATCCGTCGTCACGCAGCCGGTGCTATCAAGGCGATGCGGGAGGAGGCCGAGCGCGGGCACCTGGCGATGTGAGCCGTCAGCCCTCCGGCGGCAGGAGGCCCTTCATGCGTTCGACGGCGTCGGCCAAAGGCGCCAGGCGCTTGTCGATGGTGAGCTGGATGATCTCGGGATTCGTCGCGAAGTAGTGGTGAGCGAGGAAGTCGCGCATGCCCGCGATGTCGCTCCACTGGATGTCGGGCTCCGTCGCTGTCAGCTCGGGACTGATTCCTTTCACCGCTTCGCCGATCTCCAGGAGTCGCATGGCGACGGCGTCCATGACGATCTCAACAGAGATCGGGCCATGCCGGAGGTGGGAGCGGATCGACGTGATGGCCGAGGCGATGTCATCGAGTCGGTCGGCGTCGGAGCGGCTCACAGTGGCAGCAAGTCCTTCGCGGCGCGTGAGCGCACGCGCTCCTTGAGGCCGTTGCGCGGCACCAAGTCGACGGGCACACCGAGCACGTCTTCCAGTTCGCGCTTGATGCCGATGATGTCGATGATGTCGGTCCCGGCGGGGAAGTCGACAAGCAGGTCGACGTCGCTGTCTTCGCGATCGTCGCCCCGTGCGGCGCTGCCGAAGATCTCCGGGTTCGTGACGCCGTGACGGCGCAGCACCTCGAGCAGCTCGCCACGTCGGGCGGCCACACGTTGGCCGGTGGGGCCGCTGAGCGGCTTCCGGGCAGGCGCTGCTGTCTCGGACATGTCTCTATCGTATCTGCCGCGCTGAGGCTTTCGCCGATCTACAGCCCCAGCGATGGGCCGGACTGACGCTGGCTCGGTCGCGGGAACGGGTCGATCGACGCGGCTGGACGGCGTTTCCTCGGCGTGACGAGATCCTTGACCCGGTAGGCCAGCGCGGCGGTGGGGTGGTCAACGGGCAGCGGCTTCCGTGCGGCGGCGAGGTCGAGGACGCGCTCGGCGTCGATGCCCTTGCGGGCGAGCGTGTCGAGGTACTTCGCGAGCTCGCCGGTCTGCTCGTCGCGCCTGCCGACGTACTCGACGATGCGGTCGGCCCAGGTCTTCACGGCCTCGCCGTAGCGGGCGTTGATCCGGCCGGTGAGGTTGCGGTGGTACGCCGCCTCCCGGTCGTCGTGCGGCACCGGCCCGGCCAGCGTTCGCTCGTCGGCGGGTACGCCGGTGGCTGCTCGCCAGACGGCCAGTTCGCGCCTGAGCTCCGGGGTGAGGACGTCGTCGTACTTCGCCGTCCACTCCGGCAGCACGGGATCGGCGGCGACCTCGGCGGCGAGCGACGAGACTCGGCGGGACCGGGCGGCGAGGTACGGACCCCATGCCGAGTGCGACGCCGCCTCGGAAGGGATGCCGGCGAGCCAGGGGAGCGGACCGGGCTCGGCGAGGTCGGGGTTCGCTCGCATCTGGGACGTTGCGAGCGCAACTGCGTCCGCGTACCGAGCGACGGCGTCCTGCAACTGCGCAGCGGGCGACGTGGCACGGGCCTGCGTCGACGTGGCGGAGACGGCGGCTCCGTCGCGGGCGAGGATGCCTTCGAGCACCTCGGTCGCCGTCATCGCCCGCTCGACCGTCGGCGACGGCAGCGCGTGCGTCGGCTCGTCGGTGAGCACGATGTGGGCGTGGTTCTCGACCCGGCCGCGGGTGAGCATCGTGTAGAGCATCTGGCGGTCCTCGGTGCCGGTGACGATCCCGTGGACGACGTCGGTGGTGATGCCCTGGGCGGTGTGGACGGTCGAGGCGTAGCCGAGCTCGACATGCTCGGCCACGTACGCCGCGGGCAGGGTCGCGTGCAGCCGCGAGGTCGCGTGCCGCACCGACAGGGCGCCGTCGGCCCGGACGTCGGTGACGATCCAGCGGTCGCCGTTCTTCACCCAGTCGGTGCCGCTGACCCCGAGCCGTCGGTCGTTGCGGCGGCTGATCACCACGTCACCCCCGATGCGCCGAGCAGCCATCGGCGAGACCGACCGACCCGCCCACAACACCTCGCGATGCCTGCGCGCGAAGGTTCAGCTCACGCACCAGCTCCCGGGTCGGCGCGAGCATCAGGCAGTCGCGCCCACCGGCGCGTTCACGTGACCACGCTTCGAAGACGTCGTCGAGGCACGACGCGACGTCGCCGACGTGGACGCGGTCGTTGTCCAGGTAGAACCCCAGCGCGGCCCGGTCGCCGTCGCGAAGCGACAGCGACGCCTCGCCCTCGGCGGGGTCGGCGAACCGGACCAGCTCGTCGAGCCGGATCGCGCCGTGGGTGGCGGCGATGTCGCGCAGCAGTCCACCGGCGCCGATGGCGGCGAGCTGCCGGTCGTCGCCGATCAGCCGCACCGACGCACCCCGCGCCACCGCGAGCTCGATGACGGACGCCAGGGTGAGGGTGTCGGCCATGCCGGCCTCGTCGATCACGACGAGCGTGCCCGGCCCGATCGAGCCGACAAGGTCGGAGTCGGGGACGTGGGCCAGGTCGTGGGTGAGCTTGGCCAGCGTCTCGCACGGCATCCCGGTTGCCTCGGCGAGCGCGGCAGCAGCCGCCGCAGACGGCGCGAGCCCGAGGACATTGCAGCCGCCCTCGGTCCACACGTTCGCCAGCACCTGCATCGCGGTGGTCTTGCCCGACCCGGCCGGAGCCAGCGCGAGCTGCACCCGCGCTCCGCTGGTGGCCATCGCGGTCACCAGCGCCTCCTGGCCACGGTTGAGCCGTACGCCCTCGAGCGCGGAGGCAAGCACCGACAGCTCGACCTCATCGGGCGACCACGCCAACCCGTCGTACCGGCCAGCAAGTGCGACGATGCGCTGCTCGGCCTCCAGCACGCGGCGGCTGGTGTAGTGGTCGCGGCCGGTGTGCCGGTAGACGCTGGTGCCGTCCGAACGCCGCAGCCCGGCGGGCTCGGGGATCGGGTCGACGTCGGGGGTGAGGTTGACCGACAACCGGCCGATGGCGTCGTCGACGATCCACTCGACGACCTCGGCCACCCGATCAGCCGGTACGGCGACCTCGCGCACCTGCCGCTGCGCCTCGGCCCGCAGGTGCCACACCTGCCACGTCGCCCGTCGCGACTCCACCTCCGCGATCACCCGCTCCGCTGCCTCACGAATCCAGGACGCCGTCACGGACGGTTGAGCCGCGGCGCGGGGGAGCGAGGACACCATGTCGTCGAGCGACCTCGCCGAGCCCAGCACCTCAACCGCCTCGGCCCGCCACGTCGCCCGCTGCTCGGCTTCCGACCTCGGCTCGTGCTTGGCTTCCCGGGTCTCCAGGTTCGCCTGCTGAGCCAACGCCACCGCCTCCACCGGCGTCGGCGGCCGACCATGCGCCCGCTTGAACTCCCGCGCCAGCTCCCGCTGCCGTGCCGTGATCGCCTTGCGCCGCTCCGACCACCGCTCACACAGGTCGGCAGGAACTCCGTCGATCTCCCGTACCGGCCGCTTGTCCCGCGCGCCACCCGGCCGCTCGACGAACACCACCCCGAGCGCGTCGACC